>JBPCLP010000001.1:0-103837 GCA_051003195.1 Candidatus Sumerlaeaceae bacterium
CTTACCACGTTATGCACAATAAGCAACTCGGTGCATACTCTGTGTCTCTGTGCCTCTGTGGTAAGGGGCGGGCTAAGTGCCTTCTGTGAGAAGTTTGATCGTCGAGCGTGCGAAGGGTCGGTGCCTCCGCGTCCCGGCAACTTAACCCTTCCCGCAACTGATCTTTTCTCGAAGTATCGCTGACGCTAGCAAATTAATTAGTGAAACGTGTCCCCGTTATTCTGGTCGATCCCCTGGCGAACTCACTGCCAATGGATACTTTCGAGCTCTCCCAGTTTCCGCCTGAGTAACTTCGACGCGTGCATGGGGTCTACGACCCCGGGACCCGCCCGTGGACTCGCGCGTAGCGTCCACTGGCATGTTGCCTTCCCTTTCGGGGAACCAGGTCGGCAGTCCCAATGCGAAAAATTTCGTGGCTCAATACCCAGCCCGCGTCTACCTTTGCCAACGCTTCGCGACCGCCTCGCAGCAGGTTCGCGCATGACTCAAGGCCGTAGGTGGGGCGCTAACCCTTCCACGTAAGGCTCTTTCATCCTCTGCTACTCATCGTTTACTGGCGCTTTCTCCCCGTTATTCCCCGTTATTCCGGAATTCTCCCCGCATTATTTATGCAGTATCGGGAAGGGGGTCAGGAGGCACCGGCGTCCACCACTTGATCGCGTCCCGCTTGCTTGGCACGGTAAAGCGCCCGGTCGGCTGACTCGAGAAGGGCTCCCATCGTGGAACCATGCTCCGGGTAGACGGCGACACCGGCTGAGATTGATAGGCATCCCAGCGAGCGCCCGTTATGGTGGACAGAAAGCTCCTTGATGGCAACGCGCAGCGCCTCAGCCCGTTTCACCGCGATCTCAAGGGACGCCTCGGGCATGATGATCATGAACTCCTCGCCCCCGTAACGACAGGCGATGTCACCACCCCGGATGCCAGTTTGCAGCACTTTGCCAGTGCGCGCCAGCAGAACATCGCCCGCATCGTGGCCAAAAGTATCATTAGACCTGCTTGAAGTGATCTAAATCCAGCATGATCATGGCCACGGGTAAATCCTTGCGCTTTGCACGGTACAATTCCCGTTCGAGCGATTCTTCCAAATAGCGGCGATTGAACAGGCCGGTTAGCGGGTCGCGTACCGCCTGAATTTGCAGAGTTTCGCGCAGTTTCAGATTGGCAATTGCCAGCGCCATGCGATCTACCATGCTTATGGCAAGCTGCTGCTCTAAATCCATGGTGGGTTCATTTGTTTCCTGTGACCGAGCGGTGTCCTTTTTCTCGAAATGCAGATGAAGCACGCCAATTGTCTCTCCGTGCGCTGTCATTGGGAGGCACAGATACTGCCCCGACAACGGGTAAGGCATATGACCGCAGGGTTGACCGGAACTCTCGGCCTGAACCCGATGTGGACGGCCTAACTTGAGTCCCCAGCACTCGTCGGGAGAATAGTCGCTCGCGCACGGGGGGGCGTCGCCCCACGCTATGATCACTTCCACCACGTCGCGTGAATTGGGCAGCAGGCACAGATTCCCGGAGCCCTCGGAGAAGATCTGCGGGAGAGCACGACCATAGATCGCTTGCGCTTCTTCGGCGCTGTTCGCACCCTGAAGCAAATAACCCGTCTCGTTGACCAGTTCGACTTTCCGGCTGCGCTGTTCAATCTCGTTAGCGGCAATCAGGAGATGGGCGTTGGCAACTTCCAGGGCGGATTGGGCCTGGTTACGCTGGGCGACTTCTTCTCCCAAGGACTGATTCAGATGAGTAAGCTGAGCCGTCCTTTCTTCCACCCGGGCCTCCAGTTCTCCCTGGGATTTGCGGAGTGCTTCTTCTGCGGAGTTGAGGTCCGCGATATGGGTCATGAGTACTTCGTGCGACCGACGCCGACCGAGCGTAACTGAGATCCAGGCCAACCCCGCGACCACAATAACCAGCGCAGTTACTGCGACGGAGGTATAATGCCGCGCTTGTGCCCCGTGCAGATCACGTTCCAGATTTGTCCGCACCTGCGTAAGGTATGCGGAAACGCCATTGGTGTAAATCGTCTTTTGAGCTTCGTACTCGGGGCTGGAGAGCAGTGCTCGGGCTTCCTCGGCGCGGCCCTCCCGCACAAGCGTAAATGAACGGTTTTCCATCTGCACAAGTGCCTCGTTGGCAGCGTCCGTCTGCATCGTGCTACTGCCCATGAGATCGCCCGTGAGTGTTTTCGCTTCCTTGATAGCCGCATCCAGTTGGGGTTCAAACTTGCGGTAGCGTCCTTCCCATTTTAGGTCGCCGGTTGACGCGGCCATTCGGGCGGACATGGTTAGCACCTCATCAAGGTGGATGATGACACCACGCAGTTGCTCGAGACGCAGATACTGAGTCTCGAACTGCGTCTGGTGCCGGTGGGACAAATACGCATCCCCCATCCACAAGGCGAGCGAAACAACCGTCAGCAGCAGTGCACCCGTGCTCAAAAGCGCTTGGAATCGAGTCGCGTAAGTGACAGGTTGAGTCATATCGCTACAAATACGGAAGCACGCGGTTAAAACTCAAGCGGTGATTTTGGCATGCCACAGGCACTTGCAGATTTCATGAAACACGAACAAGGGGACGAACAAGGGGACATCCATGATAAGGATTCATGGGTTGGAGAAAGGAGTTCTCCACGCGGCGTAGATTGTGACACCTGCTCCGATCTGTAAGTTCCGATTTGCTGGACCTTTGGTGCGCTTTTTTGTTCTTCTGGGTTTAGTGGTGACGGGCCAGGCCCGCAGCCAGACATCCATTTGGCGTATCGGCTCCCGCGGGTGTTTTCTGCGGCGCCTTGCGCAAGATTGAGTTTGGGTATCAAACCTGACCGGCCTCGAAACAGGCAATGCGCTATATCGGAAACATCAGCCAAAGCTTCTGCTCGTCATAGAGTCCCCTTGGTGGCGAGGACCGGCAGGGTGAAAGCTAATAAGTCAGCAAATGGTTTATGTCATCTCCTCCGGTGCGCTACACGGCCGTGCGCTCTTGAAAGTTTTTACCGCTGATATCGACTGCCATCAGGTAAGCCACCAGTTTACGTGCGACAGCCAGCGTCGCCCGGTTCCTGTTTCCCTTTGCCAACTCGCGCTCGTGCACGGCTCGGCATTGCTCGTTCCAGCGCGGCGCTACTTTCGCCGCTTCAATCAGCATCTTCTGCAGGTGCTTGTTTCGCTGCTTGGAAATCGGCCCGCGCTTGTTAATGCCGGCCGACTCGCTTTGCGCGCTCGTCAGCCCGCAGTAGCTCATCGCCTGTCCGATGCGGCCAAAGCGTTTGGGATCGCCCACCTCCAGCGCCCACGTCAGCGCCAGCGTCTCGCCTACGCCTGGGATTGTCTGGAGTCGCTCCACGCGCGCGGCAAGCCGCGGATCCTCCTGCAGTTTTTTGATCAGCGACTTCGATCCCACCTGGAACATCTCCATGTGCGCGCGACTGGTCTTCAGCATTCGCTGCACGCTCTCAGGGGCCACTTCGCTGTCGAGGCTTCCCAGCAGCTCGTCGAAATACTTTTTGCCGTGAAGCCGGTCGATGTCATAATCGGCCCCTACCTCCATCAGCACTCCCGAGATCTTGTTCTTCATCCTGACCGCCTGGCCTACCAACAGGTTGCGGAACCGAAGTTCGCGGCGCATCTCGCGGATTTCCGTCGGCGCCATGTAGCACTCGGGCAAAAGGTCAGCACGCAGGCAGTCGGCAATCTTGCTCGCATCTATCTTGTCGTTCTTCTTTTTTGACGCGGCGATCGCTCGCAGCATCAGCGGGTGCGCCACCTTAAGCTCGGCGGCGTGCGGTTTCAGATAATCATAAATCCAGCCCGTGAAAAGCGTCGCCTCCATCGCGCCAATCCACGGCTCGCCGAATGAGTGGACCCACTCGGCCAGGCTGCGCCGGTTGGCCGCCACCTTGCCCTGGCTGTGCAGCGCGCCATCAGCCCGCTTGGCGCACCACGAGATCGACTTTTTGTGGACATCGAGACCCACGTAGAGTGAAGCATTCATCTGAGTCCTCCTGGACGGTTTCTGAGCGTCTCGCCAAAAGCGAGATGTCTCAACTTGCGAATCACCGCTCAGCCGCAGGAGGGCTCAATTCTCAACCCTAAGTCCTTATGCATTCAAACAGGGGGGCTGTTGAAAAACCTACACTGGAGGTGTCGAACATGAATAGCCGCAGGTGAAACCTGCGGATCTTGAGCGTAATCCCAGGCGACCCTGAAGGGGTCGAACAAAGATAGAGGGTTATTCAACAGCCCCCCTGTCCCCTTGTTCGCTGTTTCCCCCCTGTTTCCGTTATCTGAAGTTGGTCGCCAAGACCGAAGTGAACGGAAAGCCTTTCGCCGCGATCGCCGAGGTCGATGTTCTAATGGACGAGTAAAGTTGGGGAGTTTTTGCCGGGACTGCGGGCGTCCCCGCCCCGCAATTTCGGCAGCCGCCATGTCACGTGAACGAGCTCGCGAAACTTCCAAACCCGCAAAAGTGCCACAGCCCGCTGGTTACACGGATGAATTTGACGCGTGCCTTGTGTGGCTTCTTGCGGCTCAGGTGCCACCCCTGGTCATGTATGTTGTGTGGCCCTGCGCGCGTCAGATTCCGACAGAGGCTGCGGCTTCGCGCGCAGCACAACTGCCTTCACCAGCCCGTTACGATCCCGGGATGGCTGCTTCTGCTGTATGCGCAACATTGGCGGCAGCATCGTAAACGATATGGTCCCCAACAATTTCGGTGACAGTGAACAAAGCTGTCCCGGCATCCTGAACAGTCGGAGAAGAAACAATCAGCGCCTGGCCTTCATCGTCTGTGATTCCGTACTTATTTGTATCAAGCACCACGCCTGCAAAATGACCCTTAACGCGTGCGCCTTTGATTTGGATGTTCATGTTGCTTACGACATCGACTTTCACATGGGCCTCGAAACCATTGCCACCCTTCACCCAGACCATTGCCACCTTTTTAATATGGACCTTAACCGGCTCCAGCAGCGCAGGGGTTGCCACAGAGGCTTCATTCGACCAGGGCGAACTTCCGCCACGGTTTATAGCGCGTATGACATAGTAGTAGGCGCTGTCCGGATTGACGAGAAGATCGCGATGGGAGGTGGTATTTGCGTCCAAAGTTGCGATCTCATTATAAGGCCCGCCTGCGGTGCCGGCACGCCCCACAATAAAGGCTTCTTCATTGCTGGAAACATCGCTCCAGCTCAGGTCCACATGGATGCTTGAACCAGCTACCGCTGAAAGCCCTTGAGGAGTTTCGGGTGGCAGAGGCAGAGTTGTGGCAGAAGCTTCGTTCGAGTTGCCGGAGGATCCTCCGGCGTTTGCCGCGTGGACGACGTAGTAGTAGGTGGTATCTGGAGCTGCATTAGAGTCGATGTAGGAGGTCGTGTTCGCAGGAAGCGACGCGAGTTCCGGATACGGCCCCCCGGCAGTCGTGCTTCTTCCCACCACGATGAGGTCCTCGTTGTCTGCGTTATCGACCCAGGACAGAATGATCTCAGAAGAGCTGAGCGTGTCGGCAACCAATCCTGAAGGAGCCGCGGGCGGCAGGGGCGGCGTTCGCACCGACGCCTCATTGGACGCAGCCGACACACCGCTTGCGTTGGTTGCATAAACGGTGTAGTAGAAATTCGAATCAGGCGATGCAGTAGAATCCTCAAAGGAAACCGCGTCTGCCGCTGCCGTCCCGATTTCAGTATAAGGGCCTCCGGCTGAACTGCTTCGTCGTATGGAGAAGCCGGTTTCATTGTTTGCCATATCGGTCCAGCTCAGTACAACAGTGGTGGGGCTTCCGGCAATGGCAGACAGGTCGCGTGGAGCAGCCGGCGGCGGCTCATAAACGAACTTGACCGCATCGGCCATGACCACCGATGCGGTGTCGGTAAAGGCGTCGCTGATTCGAATGTAGCCCGCTGTGCCCTCATTCAAATAGAAGCTGCCCAGGCGGTTCCATCTTCCACCATTCTGCTTTTGATCCACGAGGACCGTGTTGCTTCCACCCGCATGATTAATAATATGAGGCGCGCCTGATGTGCGGTTGCTCCCCTGCGGATGCCATTCGTAGACAAGATAACTGCCGGCCCGCTGAATGGTTGGCTTGTAGGTGACAAAGAAGGAGCCGCTCCCTTTGCCGCGGAAGCGATAATCGGCGCCGAACTTATCGACGGCGCTGGTGCCGGTGGACCACGTCCCGGTAATGACTGCCGCTGGATTATCGATGATAATATCCGCAATGCCGCCGCTGACGTTGGTTGTGAAAGTTGAATCCCCGGAGGCAGCTCCGTTACCGGATGGATCCTGAGCAGTAATCCGAAAATGGTAAGTTGTCGAGGGCGTCAGTCCGGACAGGCCCAACGAATGGCGGATTTTCGGCCCAATGCTGCTCACGCTGTTACCATAGGCTGTACTTGTACCATACTCTACAGCACCGTGAGTTGGTTCGTCGGTCAGCCATGAAATAACCGCGCTGACATCCGCTACATCCTCTGTCAGGACTTCACTGATTACCGGTGGCAGGTTGTCTGCCGCAGGAATTTGCAGATCAGCAACCACGATAGAACCCGCGGCAATGGTGACCGATTTGGTTGTTAAGCCGCGTCCGGCAGAGGAAGCCTGCACCGTGTATGTGCCGGGTTCGGTTTCAAAGAATACGTATTTCCCACGAACCTCCGACTTCTGCGACATCGGCGCCGGACCTTCGAGTCGAATTGCTGCGTTGTAAATGGGTGCAGCATCTTCTTCGCTCGTAACAGTTCCTTTCAGTATGCCTTTGGCAGGCGCTATCTTCCACGGCAGCAGCGGTGGTGGCTCATAGACCGGCTGGTACTGATCCCGAATATATGCGAAAGTACCGGCCTGGTCAACGGCGCCACTGTTAGGCACGGCGTAAGAATAAAGGATGGTACCGGAAAACGGTCTCGAGCGGCTGTAAAGGAGCTGGTCCACGGTGTTCTCGCGGGTGTTGAGGTAAGACCCCTGGCCCATAATAACCCAGCGCGCCCCCTGGTGGGCGAAGGCGTCATCGGCGCGGCTGTTAAACGTTGCGTTATTCGCCGTGTAATTCATCGGCATGCATAGATCGATGATTCCCTCGTGATTCCAGCGTGACCAGTCCTGGAATCGCGCATTATATGCGTCGCTGCGGCTCCCAAAAACCGCCGCGGATACCTGCAGATCTGGTCGGATAGCCAACAGGTCCGCATTCGTCCAGCGCAGGAAATCTGTGACCTGTCTGCGTCGCCAGTCCGACCATTGGGCATCCGATGGCGAGGGCTTACCGGACAATTCGAATTCACTGTTGTAGCGCGCCAGCGCCGTATCGTTGTAACCGGCATCTGTTGTCGGGTATCTGATATAGTCCCAGTGAAATCCATCAATAGAATACCGGCTGACAACGTCTATGGCCATGTTATAGTTCCACTGCGTTGCTCCCGGATGGCCCGGATCGACATAGAAACCTTCGCCGATGCGTGTTGCACCCGTGGACGATTTTGTCAGGTACTCCGGGTGCAGATTGTAGACGTGCCCTGGCTGAGACGGTGGGTTGGTCGCATCGCTCCAGACCAGGTGGGTGATAGCCCAGCAATGGACCTGGATGGGCGGCTCAGCAGCATGACATTGCCGGATCACTTCTGCCAGTGCATCATAGCCGACGGGAAGTGCAGTGGTACGCGGATCTCCGTTTGGCGCCTGCGGAATATACCAGGCATCTCCGCGCCGCCGCATCTGCACGAACACGGAGTTAAAGTTATACTCCCTGCACTTGCTGACAAGACTGCTCACCTCTGTGGGCGTCATGTACCCTGCATGCCAGGCATCAACCCACAAAGCCCGTAGCTCATCTGCACGAACGCTATTTCCAGCGAATATACAAGCTATAAAAAGTGCTGCAAGGCAGCTGCGGTACCATATTACGTTAACCATACCTTTTGTTTGGGGCAAAAAGCACGAACGTGTCAAGTGCAAGCCTCGGGTTTTGAGGGGACAGTCGTCATGCCGCCGGGCGGCACCCTGAAACCATGAAAATTCCTCGCCATCGTGATCGCTTTGTTGGCAATGGATCGACTTTCCGATGCGATGCCGAGGAAGGGCCGAACCGCTTAATCCACGCACTGCGTACGTGGCTAAAAGCACAGGGTCGTCCTGCGGACTTAGTCATCTGGGAAACGAGAGGACAGGAACTGGGTGACATCCAGAAACAAGGGTCAGGCCTACCGTTAATTCGTATTCGGTTCTGTGTGCCGAACTAAGCCCATCTTCCACGCTCAAACTGGAAAGGAATTTCTGGTTCGGCACACCGGTGCGTTGTTTGTCTTGTGGCTTGAGGCTTTTTGCGGAATGGCACGCTGTGTGCATTAGCTGCGCTTTCGGTCCTGGGGAGTCCTGAATGGACACTCACAGGACAGGTAGAAATTATGTGGACTTCGGCCCACAGATCATCACCATGAGTGGCGCCACTAGAATTAGAAGTGTCGCGGAGGAACCGGTCAAAAGTTTGAGTCAGCCTTACGAGCAGGTTATTGAGCTAAACCAGGATGAGCTGGTCGATTTCACGAGTAAAAGCGACCAGCGTTTGCGCGAACTCGAGGCGCAATTCCAGGTGCGGATTGTTCCGCGCGGCAATACCCTCAAAATTCTTGGCGAACCGAACGAGGTAGCCAAGGCGTCTCAGTTGATCGAAAACCTCCTGTCCTTCTCGCGTGGCAAAGGCCCGATGAACCGCCAGCAGATACGCGTGGCGATGGAGGGGCTGAAAAGCGACGGCAAAGAAGAGATGGAACGGGTGTATGGCGACCGTGTGCAGGTGCCGCTGCGCAAGCGGAACGTGACACCGATGACGCCAACGCAGAAACGTTACCTCGATGCGATTCGCAAACACGACATCGTTTTCGGAATCGGTCCCGCGGGTACGGGCAAAACGTACCTGGCGATGGCAATGGCCATACACTACCTGGTGACGAACCAGGTGCGCCGCATTGTGCTGGTTCGCCCTGCAGTGGAGGCCGGGGAGAAGCTGGGCTTTTTACCCGGCGACATCATGGCAAAGTTCGATCCGTTTGTGCGTCCGCTGTATGATGCGTTGAACGACATGATGGAACCCGAGCGCGTGCGCATGCTGCTGGAGAACAACGTGATCGAAGTGGCGCCACTGGCGTTTATGCGTGGCCGCACACTCAACGCCAGCTTTGTAATCCTGGACGAAGGACAGAACACTTCCGTCGAGCAGATGAAAATGTTCCTGACGCGGCTTGGCTATGACAGCAAGGCGGTGATCACCGGCGACGTGACTCAGATCGACCTGCCGCACGGCAAGGAAAGCGGACTGGTGCATGTGCGTCGTGTGCTCAAGGATGTCGACGACATCGACTTTATCTATTTCGATCAGCGCGATGTGGTAAGGCATGAACTGGTGCAACGGATTATTCGCGCGTATGAAGCTGCGGAATCGAGAACGTCCGAGGTAGGCCAGGAGGAGCTGCCGTTGTGCGTGATGCCGACGAGTACCCAATCGCAATGGCCGCAACCCGGCAACGAGATTTCGCTGGATGCACCGGCCGTGATCCAGGTGGCTTCGAGTCGCGGCCGCCAGCAGGAGTTGCCACACGAGATTCCTTCGGCTGATGAGGGCGAGGTGCTTGGAAAGTGACCGGCGACCCTCCGAGTAGAATTCGATGGTGGTGTTGCCTGCCGGCGCTGGATGTTCACCATCCGGCATGGCTTGTCGCGGAAGCAGCGATTTGAGTACGTCTCATCCACCGCTTGCTCGCGTCCTGAAGGTGAACGGGACAAAGAGTGGCGCAGGCGGGCCCGGTCCGTGGAGACGGCTGCGGTCGCGCAAGCGCGATAAAGCCGGGGCGTATGCAGCGCTGCTCCTGGTTTACGTCGCCCTGGTGGTCAGTATTTCTCCCAACCTGTTCCACATAGCAGGCCCGGTACGGCCGGGGACCATCTGGAAAAATGACGAGATTGTGACTCCGTATGAACTGCGAGTGTCGGATCCCGCGGGCTCGCAGATGCAACGGCAAAGCCTTGAGTCGCGGCACTCCAAGGTTTTTGTGTACGACCCGGGACTTGAGATTCGCAGCCGCGAGAATGCCGGCAGGCTGCTTGAGCTCATCCAGTCGGCGCGGCAGGACCCGGGCAGCAATTCGGTGGCGCGCGTGCAGAGCGCGATTGCATCGAAACTGTCCTTGGAGTTGCAGCCTTCCACGGTGCAGGTCCTGCTTGCTGGAGCAGGTGACGAAAAACTGCGCACCGACATCGAAACTCTTTTGCATCATCTGTACAGCTCCCGGGGCATTTCGGCTGATAAGACGTTGCTGGAGACGAGCGCACGTTCAGGACGCCTGCATGTTACTACGACTGCGAATGCCGGCGCGTCGGAGACAACGCCCTCCCTGGACAGTATACTTGGCTACCCGGGTGAAGCTATTGCTTACCTGGAGCAACGGTATCTTCCCACTTTTGGAATTTCACAGGCGCAGCGGCAGGCGTACGCAGATGTGACACGTCAACTTCTGCAGCCGAACATTAACTATGATCGCCAGGGCACTACGGCCCGACTGCAGCAGGCATTCGCCAGCCTGAATCCCATCCGAACTCTACAGGCAGGAGAGCGAATTGTTGCGCGGGGCCAGGTCGTTACTCCGTTTCAATCGGAGGCGCTGGCTGTTCTTGCGCAGCAGGTGCACTACTACCGCATGCTGCGCATGCTGGGAGCAGCCATACTGGTTGCACTGGGCATGGCGTTTGTGTTCCTTTACGCCCACTACTTTAATCCAGCGTTCACTTTCAACGGCAGGACGATTCTTCTCATCGCGATGCCATCGTTGATTGCCATCTCCCTTGGACGTCTTGTGCTGAATGTGGGCGGTGGGCCGTTTCTTGGGGCCTTCGCTTTTCCCGCCGGGATGATCGGCATGCTCTGTATTACGCTCTTTGATGCGCGTTTTGCGCTGCTGATCGTTACGATTACATCGATGCTTTTTGGTGTCGCGCTTGGGTTGAATTACCCGTACGTACTGGTGGCGCTGGTTGGCGGTTATACGGCAGTTGGGAGCCTTTACAAAATTCGTGAGCGCCGGGAGCTTCTCATGGCCGGGCTGAGTATCGGGCTGGCGAACTGCGTGAGCGCCATGGGAGTAGGGCTGGTGATAGCACCCGACCAGTTCAGCTTTTCAGGTCTGCTCGGTGCGCTGGCAAACGGGCTGATCTGCTATTCGCTGGCGGTTGCGCTGCTGCCTTTCTTCGAGGCTATGTTCCGCGTCACCACGGACGTACGGCTGATGGAGCTCACTTCAATGCATCATCCACTGCTGCTGGAGATGGAGGCGAAGGCGCCGGGGTCGTACCAGCACTCCCTGAACGTTGCAAAGCTGGCGGAGTCGGCCGCGGAAGCTGTCGGAGCGCGTTACCTGCTGGTGCGCGCCGGGGCCTACTTCCACGACATTGGCAAGATGATGAAGCCGAAGTATTATATCGAAAACCAGGTGACGCCCGAAGAGCGACGGATCCACTCAAAACTGTCTCCTTACATGAGCAACCTGATCATCAAAAATCATGTGCGGGACGGAATTGAACTGGCGCGCCGCCACCATCTGCCCGAGCGGGTAATCGACTTTGTTCCACAGCATCATGGGACCGGACTCATAAAATATTTCTATGTGCAGGCGCTGAAGCGCGCAGACTCTGACGATATGGTACACGAGGACGAATTCCGCTATCCGGGCCCAAAACCGCAAACGATCGAAGCTGCGATCGTCATGCTGGCAGATACAGTAGATGCGACAGCGACGGCCAAATTCAGCCACGCCACACTTGATGAAGACGACTTGCGTAAGATGGTTCGCGACTCGATCCTGGACAAGTTTAACGATGGGCAGTTTGACGAGTGCCACATGACGTTTCGCGATCTCCACCGGATCAGTGAGGCGTTCGTCCGATCGCTGCTCAGCCGGTTCCATCACCGCGTTGACTATCCCGATATGCCAAAGCGAGAGCACCGCGAAAGCCCCGGGCATCCGACGGCAGCCCACGCGGTACCCGATCGAGCTGCGCCTGTGGCTGCGCTTGCCACTGCCGGCCCGGGTTAATCCAACGATTCGCATTCAATGAAACGCCGTAGCACTACTTTGAGTAAAGGAACTGTTTGTGAGCCCCGCTGCCGCTGTTGAAACCACGTTTGTACCCGGACCGACCTACGACGAAATGCTGGACCCGCGCAAGCTGCCGGCAAGCATCCGTGAGGCGGCACAGGACGCCCGCAATACCGAGCTGAATCCGCTGAACCTGTTCAACATCACGTGGCGCAATCCCGGTGGCGACATTCGGCGGATCGTGCTTCCGCGTGAACTGACCGGGACCAAAGCAAACATTGTCGTATTGCTGGGGTTCGCCTTCCCGAGCGGCAGTCACAAGGTCGGTCCGGCGTATTCGACACTGGCCGAGAACGAAGTGTCGGGCGCGATTAAACCGGGTATGGTGATGGTCGGCCCGAGCACAGGCAATTTCGGGATTGGAGTCGCTTACGTCTCGCGCCTGAAAGGATATGAGGCGCTCGTAGTGATGCCCGAAGGCATGAGCGCTGAGAGGTATGAGCGAATTCGTAAGTATGGCGGAAAGCTGGACCTGACACCCGGTTCGGAAAGCGATGTTGTGCTGGTGCTGGAGCGTGTGGAGGAGATCCGGAAGGATCCGAACAACTTCATTCTCGCGCAGTTCGAGCTGATGCCCAACTACCGGTTTCATCGGCACGTGACGGGCAACAGCTGCCTGGAGGCCGTCGCGGGTGTTGGCAATGGAAAGATCGCTGCGTTTGTAAGCGCGCCCGGCAGCGCCGGTACGCTGGCCGCGGGCGATGCAATAAAAGCAAAGTTCCCGACTGCTTCGATCGTCGCGGTGGAGCCGAAGGAGTGCTCGACGTTGTTTAACGGCGGTCAGGGCACGCACCGCATCGAGGGGATCGGCGACAAGATGGTGGTGCTGATTCATAATGTGCGTAATACTGACTACATCATGATGGTTCACGACGATGACACCGTCAAAGGGCTGCGGGTGCTGAGCTCGGGCTTAAACCTGGGCAGGTTAAGCGGCGCATCGCTATCCAGTGCAACTGCCACTGATGGCGTGTGCCCGCGCTGCCATCAAAGAGTGGAGCAAGGTGAGCATGATTGTTTCCGCGCGTGCTTTGGAATTTCGTCCGTCTGCAACATTCTTGGCGCCATCCGCACAGCGCATCATCTGGGCCTGGGTGTAGGTGACAACGTGGTGACGATAGCGACGGATGGTTATGACCGCTACCCAAGCGTAATGGAAGAGCTGGGCCGCCGGGCGGGCCGCGAAGGACAGATCGGGGACGATCTGCTGGAGCAATGGCACGAGGAGATTTTTGGCGGGTACAGCGCGGCCGATTTCCTCGATGTTCGTCCGCGCGAGCAGCAGCAGCGGTTGTTCAGCGCGAAGCAGGAGATGTGGACGCGCTTCGGCTACTCGGACGAATACCTTGAAACGATGAAGTCGGCGGCGTTCTGGGAGGATGAGTACTCCAGGGTGCCCGAGGTGAATGCGGCGATCGAGCGGCAGCGCGATGAACGCGGCGCCTGGGAATTTTAAGAAAGGCTACTTACAGCAGACCCTGTTGCGGCCCATCTGCTTGGCCTGGAGCAGGTTCTGATCGGCGTTTCGGAAGAGTATCTCGGCGTCGTCGGTTAGTCCGAGCTCTGCGCAACCGGCGCTGACACTGAGATAGATGGGCCGGCCGGGCTGACGCAGCGGGTTGCTTTCCACCGTCAGGCGAATGCGCTCGCCCAGCGCGTAAGCGGCATGCAAATCCCCGTCGGGAAGAAGCACGACGAATTCTTCGCCGCCCCAGCGTGCGCAAAGCTCGCTCGAGCGACAGCAGGACTCGATGAGTCGCGCCAGGTGGATCAATACCTTATCGCCGACATCGTGGCCGTGGTGGTCATTGACGGCCTTGAAGTGATCGGCGTCGACGATGAGCATGGACACGGGCAAACCATAGCGCCGCCCTCGCTCGGCGTGGTGGACAAGATGGGTGCGGAACTGGTACCGGTTGTCGAGCCCTGTGAGGGCGTCGCGGGTGGCCATCTCATAGAGCAGTTGCTCGTTCTCGAGTTCCTTTTCGTCGCGCAGGAAAAAACCGAGAAGGGTCGTGCCGATCAGGATTCGATCCCGCTCGTTAAGCCGGGTAGCCTGACTAATGGCCTCGCCGTTGAGTTCCGTACCGTTTCGGCTTTCCAGATCCTCGAGAAAGCATTCCGGCGGCTGCTCAGGTATCTGCCCGTTACGGTAGCCGATCCGGGCATGCCGGCGGGAGGCCATATCATCCTGAAGGATGATGTCCGCAATAGTGCTGCGTCCGATGATGGTCTCACCCTGGCGGAGGGGGAAGCGCTGGCCGCTCTGGATGCCCTCGACGCAGATCAACATAGGTGTATAGCTTCGCGGTTCCTCTGGTTTGGCAATGCGGATAAGAGGAGCAGTTGTTGAGCTCGTGGAGTCGGTAGTCGCTTTTTTCAAAACGGACCCATTTGCGCATCCATTTATACTGGGTTCAAGCTAAAACTGCACAGTAATTAGGCATAGAGCCACACTTTTTATGGTTAGCGCCCTGCCCTCTTTCTGGAATTCGAGATGGATTTGCCTTTGGAGCCGACTGGTGGTTTGTAAGGTCGGGAAGGTTTCTGCGAGAGCGTAAATTTATCGTTGGTGCCTGGTTTATGGTCACTTGCGGCAAGGACGGAGGTACCCGAAAGAAACTGCCGTTCCAGTAAAAGAATTCGGTCTCGCAGAGCGGCAGCCTCTTCAAACTCCAACTGCTGCGCAGCTTTTTTCATGTCCTTCCGAAGTTGCTCGATCATCTTTGGCAGTGCTGCGAGATCCAGGTAAACGGCGTCGCTTTCAGCGGCGATCGGAAGATCAACGTAGTCCGCCTCGTAGACCGTATCCAGAATGTTTACAATGTTCTTCTGGATAGAGCGTGGCGTAATCCCATGCTCCTCGTTGTAGGCGAGCTGCTTGGCGCGGCGGCGGCCGGTTTCCTCCAGTGTCTTTCGAATGGCCTCGGTGATCGTGTCGGCGTACATGATGACATGGCCATTAACATTGCGGGCAGCGCGGCCGCAGGTCTGAATGAGGGAGGTGTGCCCCCGCAGAAAGCCTTCTTTGTCGGCATCGAGGATGGCGACGAGCGATACCTCAGGAATATCGAGTCCTTCGCGGAGCAGATTGACACCGATAAGCACGTCGAATTTTCCGAGCCTTAGATCACGGATAATTTCCGTGCGTTCGATTGCGTCTATGTCAGAGTGCAAGTACTTCGCCTTGACACCAAGCTCAACGATGTACTCCGCGAGGTCTTCCGACGCACGTTTTGTCAAGCATGTAACCAGGACACGGTCGCCGTGGTCCACCCGTTGACGAATTTCGCCGAGCACATCCTCGACCTGGTTTCGAGCCGGCTTGATGGTGATTGGCGGATCGATGAGGCCTGTTGGCCGAATGACCTGCTCGGCAACAATTCCCATCGAGCGCTTCAGCTCTGTCTCGGCCGGCGTCGCACTGACGTAGATGACCTGCTTCAAACGGGCGTCGAACTCCTCGCCTTTCAGGGGCCGGTTGTCGAGCGCGCTGGGAAGGCGGAAGCCGTGTTCGATCAGCATGGTTTTGCGCGACCGGTCACCTTCGTACATCCCCCGCACCTGCGGCAGAGTCGCATGGCTTTCGTCGATGAACATCAGCATATTGTCGGGGAAGTAGTCGAGCAATGTGAAGGGCGGCTCGCCGGGTTTGCGGCCGGTGATATGACGGGAGTAGTTTTCAATGCCGGCGCAGGTGCCCATCTCCTGGATGAGCTCGAGGTCATAACGAACACGCTGCTCCAGTCGGGTGGCTTCGAGCAGTTGCCCGGCGTTTCCAAGTTCCTCGAGACGGTCTTCGAGTTCGAGTTCGATGGTGCGTATGGCACGCTCGAGCTTCGGGCGTTCGGTAACATAGTGGCTTCCTGGATAAATCACGGCGCGACGCAGCCCACGCAGTTTCTTGCCCGTGAGGGGATCGATTTCGGAAATGGACTCGATCTCGTTTCCAAAAAATTCGATTCGGATTCCGATTTTCTCTTCGTAGGCGGGGAACACGTCGACAACATCGCCGCGCACGCGGAATGTACCGCGGTGAAAATCGTGATCGTTGCGCGAGTACTGAATGGCGACGAGTCGCTTGAGCACATCGTTACGCGGGTCGCTCATGCCTTCCTCGACAAAAACACGCATGGAGTTGAAATCCGCGGGCGAGCCGATTCCGTAGATACACGACACACTCGAAACCACGATTACGTCGCTGCGCTCCATAAGGTGCTTTGTGGCGGCGAGCCGCATTTTATCGAGCTCGTCATTAATCGCAGAGTCTTTCTCAATGTAAGTGTCGGTGCTGGGGATATACGCCTCGGGCTGGTAGTAATCGTAATAGGAAACGAAGTACTCGACCGCGTTTTCGGGGAACAGCTCCTTAAATTCGCGATAGAGCTGTGCCGCGAGGGTCTTGTTGTGCGCGAGCACAAGCGATGGCCTGCCAGTGCGCGCGATGACCTGCGCCATGGTAAACGTCTTACCAGATCCCGTGACGCCGAGCAGCGTCTGGTGGCGCAGCCCGCGGTTCAACCCATCCACAAGCTGGGCGATGGCCTGCGGCTGATCACCACTTGGTTCGAATTCCGTTTTTAACTTAAACTCAGACATAGTATGGTGTAACACTTTCGAGCCTGAGTGATCATTTTATATTCAGCTTTTTGACAGGTGCGGAACCTGTAGCTGTACGGATTTATTGCCTCGAGGGTAACAGCTACCGGGTGGAGCTGGTGTGGTGTCCCAGAGATTCGTAACGAAAATTTGCGCGCTTTCCGGCGCCCCTTCAGGGCGCGAAAAATGGGGTGCTGTAACCCAGGGCTGCGTCGGCCACAAAAAGCCGTGGCCTCCTTTCCCTGGGCTGGGTCCCGCTGCACCTTCGGTGCAAAAAACCTGAACTGAATTATGCGGGCTGTGTCCCGCTTCACCTTCGGTGCAAAAAACTCTGAATTGAATTGTGCCGCATATTTTCAGTTTGCGGCGCCCCTTCAGGGCGCGAAACTTGGGGTGCTGTGACCCAGGGCTGCGTCCCGCTGCACCTTCGGTGCAAAAAACCTGAACGGATTTATGCGAGCTGGGTTCCGCTGCACCTTCGGTGCAAAAAACTGAACTGAATTATGCCGCGAAAATTCCTTCGGTGCAAAAAGATTCCGACGGCATTCTGCGCGGAATTTCACGGACAGCACACGAGTGTGCTCTACCGTTAGTTCGGAATCTGTTGTGTGTGCCGAATCGAGTGCCAAGTTTGCCCTTTGGTCTGGCAATGAATCACTGATTCGGCACACTGGCGGGGTGTCCCATTAATTTGTTCACTGGTTTTGTGTGCCGTCCAAGCTCGAAAGCTTCGTGAAATAGCTATGATCTTCTGGACGGCACACTAGCGATGCATCTAAAGAAATGGTTCTTACCGTCGTGGGAACAGCGACGGCGCATGCTGCGCATCGACATCATTGTCGCATCGGCTTTACTGTATAGCGCACTGGCATTGTCCTACATCCCGTACTCTGTCGAATGGGCACAGAGCCCGATCGGCATGCGCGTGGATTATGCGCTTTTCTACGTACGCACGTTTCAATTCCATGCCGGCCTTTTTATGCTCCTGCTTGCTGTGGCGGCAATGCTGTTCCGGTGGTGGAAACTGGCAGCGGCAGCCGTTCCGTTTTTGCTGTTCACGCTTCTGCCCGCGACGGCGTCCTATCTTCCGCGTTCGGATGCGGGCACTGCGGATGGACTGAAGCTTGTCAGCTGCAACCTTCTCTACGTCAATCCGAACATCGATGAACTGGCGGGTAAAATTGCCGCACTCCGACCGGACATTGTGTGCGTCCAGGAGTTAACCTCAAAGCTCGACTCCGTCTTACGTAGCGCGCTCGGCGAAGAGTTTCGCCACGTGGCCACCATTCCGCAGCTCGACGCGTTTGGAATTGGCGTGTATTCGCGCCTGCCGTTCGCAGCCGCGCCCGGTGAAGCGATTCCCGACCGGGACATGGTGCCGCAACAGCGGATCGTTTTTAACGCACGTGGCACGACTGTCACGTTGTACAACATTCACCTCTATCCGCCCGGCACACTGCTGGACTACAGGGACATGAGCTGGCAAGTGGATCAGCTTGTTCGCGCGATCAGGCGAGAGAAAGGACCGTTGATACTCGTCGGAGATTTTAATTTTCCGAACCGGACAAGGCAGGCACGATTTATTGAGAGCACGGGGCTGCGCGACGCCTATGTAATGCGTGGTCACGGAAGAGGATCCACCTGGCCGGCTATCTATCCGCTCAAGATATTCCCCGGGCTCGGTCTGGATCACCTGTACTTAAGTCATGGTCTAGCATGCAATAGCATCGAGGTATTGGGAGCACCGGGTTCAGATCACCGGATGCTCGTTGCGCACGTGCAGTTACCATAGCACATCTGCATATGGTGCGTTTTCTCGATGCGATGTTTACCATTCGCGACCATGTGCAATTGGCTGCACCCGTGCGCTCCTTCAGCGCTTACATTACATCTGCGCGTGATTGGTACGGCCGAAATCGCCGGCGGAAACCGTGCCGTTGGTGGGATCGTAGAGGCCGTGAGGCAGCAGGTGCATGGCAAGTGCGGGGCCGTCGAAGAATTTATTAGGTCCGCGGGATCCGATATACCATTTGAGACCGGTTCCGTGCCAGCGAGTAACGTTGTCCGGATCATAAAGCTCGGGCTGGCCGCTGACAGTGTCGATGCCAACGTAGTCGAAATAGCTCTGGCGCTCAGGCCAAAGCACATCGGGCACAAATACATCGACAGGAGACGATGACAGATACGCGACGGGCGTAGTAAGCGCCGCGTAGCTGAGGTACTCGCTGACCACGGTGATGCCAGGGTACAACCCGGTGTTGAAGTTGGGCGGGTACTTGTTTGCGTCGGTCGCGTAAGCTTCCAACCCGGTAGCGATGGTGCGCATGTCAGCTTTTGCACGCGCGACTTTGGCGCGGGTCTGTGCTTCAAGCATGTTGGGTAGTGCAACGAGCGCAAGTATCGCAATAATACCGACAACGATGAGCAGCTCTATCAGGGTGAAAGCTTTCGATTTCATCCGAGGATTAGTACATGGACGTCCGTAAGTTTCAACTCTAAAAAAGGTGTTAGAACAAAGCAAGATCCGCAGGTTGCACCTGGGGCTATTCATGTTTGACACCTCCGGTGTCGGTTTTTCAACAGCGCTACTACTGGCGCTGTTCGTACCTTCCGGCGCGTTTCCAGTCGTCGTAGCTGTCCCAGTAGTGGCTGCTGCTGCTGGGTCCGCAGATTTTGCCGGCGCAGTAATCACCGGGGGCTTTATAGTTGGGCCATTCGCGCGGATGAAAGAATGGATAGTAGGTCGGATTCAAACGCTCCCATACGTTGTGATGCCATGGGTCGTAGTAGGTGGGTCCGTAAAACTCGTTGTACTCAGCGCCGTGACCCATTTTGCGGGACGGGGCAGGCATGGGCATGGTGCGCTGAATATCAAAGCCATGCTTGTGAATGCCAGTACCTTCAATGCTCCGACCGCTCACCACTTTAGCGGCAGGCTGACTGGCGGCGGGCTGACTGGCGGCGGGAACATAGCGCTTCGATGATTTGCCGGGCACCTGCTGCACTTCTCCGCCTGCATATGCAAAGCACGTGAGCAGCATGGTAAGAGCTGCAATGGCTGTGACTCGATTCATTTCATGCCTCGGACCATGAAAAATGTCCAGACCGGCGGATCCCTACATCTGCCGATTTGAAGTTGCAGGGTTTGTGTGACGGAGCGGTTTGTACAGCTTTTTGTGTGTCGCGCGATTTAAGGAACGGAACTCGTTTGTCGCCCCCGGTACGCAATTTGCCCTCTTCAGCAGTGGGGAGGAGCAAACGCGAATCCCCGATGCTAAACCAAGGAGATATAGTCATGGGCATGTTTGAACAAATTCTGGGCGGACCCCAGGGTGATCGCTTCCAAAAACAACAGGCCGACTTCAGCCGGCCCGACACGGACGATTTTAACAAATGGACCGAGCTGGTTGGATCCGCGCCGCCGGACAAGGTGGAAGAGGCTTACACACATGCAGCGAGGCAAGTACCAAACGACGAATATCGCGACCATGTGACACCGGGTGTCCGCAATACAAACCCCTTGGGCGAACTCGGCGGTGGAATGCTGGGCACGCTGGCAGGTCGATTGCTGGGTGGCCTTGGCGGCGGAGTGACAAGCGGGTCGATCCCCGGTATGCGCACCACCAAACCCGAACAGATGAGTGAGCATGACGTTGCGGTACTGGCGGACTACATGCGTCGCAATCATCCTGAGCAATTCGGTAAGGTAGCCGCCGATGTAGGCCGTGAGAATCCCGGCATGCTGCAAAAGCTAATGGGTAATAAGATGCTGCTCCTGGCTGCTGCTGGACTCGCAGGTAAGCTGCTCACCGATCCACGCCGTTAGATAAAGGACGGCGTAATATGAGCGGACGAAAAGTTCGTCCGCTCGACTTTATAGAAAGAGCTGATCATGAACGGTTTGCTAAGACTCGCACAAAGTACTACGGCCGCGGTGTCGCTGGTTCTTTTCGGGTGCACGACTGAACCGGCTCCGCCTGCGAGAAGTGACAGCCGCGGCGGTGGAACATCGGACGTGGTTGTGGCACCTGCCGGCGGTGATAAATCAGTAGATACGTCGGCAGTTCGCAGCGGGGGTGGATTTGGAGGGCGCTACGATCCGCGCGGGAAAGGGCCGGAGTCAAGTCGCGGCAACACGGCCGAAGGTGCTGCGTTTGCCGATTATGTGATCGCAACCGACCCGGAGCACAAGTTCGTCAAAGACGCATTTGTTCGCGACGATCAAATGCTGGGTGTAATCGTCAGCCCCACGATGTCGCGCGGACAGGTTGACCAGGCACTTGGTTCACTGTTACGCGGCATGCAGGAGCGGTTTCAAAAATATCCGCTCCAGGTGATTGCGTATTACGAGAGCGGAGACGAAATGGCACGCTCGGTATACGACGGGCGCAATACCAACACGGAATGGAAGAACTGAGAGAGCGCAGACGTCATCAGACCGCGGCGAGATCGAGGGATTTTCGCCGCGGTTCGTCCGTGTCATCGTAGAAGAAATTGCGCCGGCGCGCTTCAAATCCAGCATCCGTAACGAGTCGCTCTATCTCCTCGGCATCCAAGGAGAAAACGGTGCCAGCCGCACTCACTACATTTTCTTCCATCATGGTGCTGCCCATGTCATTGCAGCC
This sequence comes from Candidatus Sumerlaeaceae bacterium, assembly GCA_051003195.1. Classification (GTDB taxonomy): domain Bacteria; phylum Sumerlaeota; class Sumerlaeia; order Sumerlaeales; family Sumerlaeaceae; genus JBPCLP01. Next base: position 21,367 of record JBPCLP010000001.1, read on the forward strand.
GAAGAACAGGGATACCTGCCCAACCTTGCCACCCTGGGTTACCCACGACGACTGGATATTGTCCACATTGTCGAGATACAGGCGCGCGATGGCGGTGGTTTTCAGATACTCATGGCTGCTGACCGTCTCGCACTGGAGTGGGAGTCCGGGAGACTTCTGATAGGTCCAGTCGATGAACGCTGTGAAGACGCCGGTTTCATCCTGCAGATTGCGGATGCGGCGCAGGTGCTCAACGCGTTCCTCGAGCGTCTCGATGTGACCGAACATCATGGTGGCACTGCCGCGCAGGCCACATTGCGAAGCGGCACGCATGACGTCGAGCCATTCGTCGGTCAGACATTTATTTTTGGTGAGGGCGGTACGCACGCGATCGACGAGGATTTCGCCACCGCCGCCAGGCACTGAGTCCAGCCCGGCAGCGTGCAGGCGCGAGATCACCTCAATCAGCGGCATCTTGTTAATCTTCGCGAACCAGAAGATTTCCGGCGGTGAGAAGGAGTGAAGGTGAATGCCAAACTTTTCCTTCATGTGCCGGAGCATGTCCTCATACCATTCCAGCTTGTACCTGGGATGCAGCCCTCCCTGCAGCAGGATCTGTTTTCCGCCGGCCGCCACGAGCTCCTCGATCTTTTGATCAATCGCTTCCTGGGGTAATACGTAGGCGCGGTCGCCGTCCCATGCCTTTGCGTAAAAGCCACAGAAGTCGCAATCGGCAGCGCAGATGTTCGAGTAGTTAATGTTTCGCTCGACGATATAGGTGACGACAGGATCCGGGTGCATGCGCATGCGTACAGCGTGGGCTGCGGCACCAAGCGCAGTGAGATCGTTCGTCCGGAACAACTGGATGGCGTCGGCGTCGCTGAGGCGCTCGCCGTCGACCGTTCGCTCGAGGATGTGAGAAATCGACATATTCGTGATAAAGGCTCGTAAAGCTCTTACTGGGAAGCGGGTTCTTGCATTCGCACCCTGCATAACTATAATAAAGTCAATGCGGCTAGCTGGCACGTGTGCTTTTTACTTGCGCGGGGTTTCCCGGGGCCCCATCGTCGGCGGTTATGCGTACGCGATCCCTGCCCAAGATCGTGGTCATCGCCGCTGTCGTGTTATTTGCCGGGTTGTTAACGACCCGGGAAATAAGCCGACACCGTGAGGACCCGTCATACCCAAGCTGGATCACAAGTTTGGGCAGCCGCACCAGCGGACCAACCTCGACAGGGCGAAGCGCGCGTGCCTATGCGAAGCGACAGGTAGCTGCTAGGAGCGGTCCCAAAGCCGCGGACAAAACGTCGTCTCCGACTCCGGATATCCGGACGTCCTGCACGATTACCGGAATGGTGAGCGATGAGCAAGGCAAGCCGATTGACGCCGCGCGAATCACGATTCGCACCAGCAACGAAGCATTCACCAAGGTACTAGCGAGCGAGAAATCCGGGAAGTTCTGCATCGAGGCGGTACCAAGCGGCACATACGACATCCTGGCCGCGCATGATCAATACGTCACACTCATCCGTCCCAACTATACGCTGAAACCATCGGATCAGTTTACGACGCTGGACTTCAAACTTCCGTTGGGCACCAGGATCAACGGGCTGGTGACGGACGAGGAGGATCGGCCGCTGGCTGAAGTACTCGTGGCGGCACGGCGTCACAAAGCCCACCAGGTTGCGGCAGGCGCCGATATCTATCACGATGATACGACATACCGCACGCAGGTCACGGACAAGCCAGGCACCTTTACATTAGCAGGGGTGTCGGCGGGACCCAACGTCTTCGAGTTTAAGCACACGGGGTTCGAGCCGGAAGTTCGGAAGATCGACATTAGTGCAGAGAAGGCGGCCGAGCCCCTGAAGATCGTGCTGCGGCGCACGGGTAAGCTTGCGGGTTTGATCCAGGATGAAGACGGCCTGCCCGTCTCGACCGCAACCGTTCACCTGGTTCGCTATAAATCCTTTAATGGTCCGGAAGAAAAAATTGAAAAGGGTAAACTGACCGCCACGTCGGGTGCTAATGGCGGCTTCAGTTTTAAAAAGCTTTATACTGAAGGATACTACGATCTGTTGATTGAAGAGGAGCGGTATGCGCCGGGGATTGTTCCGCTGGTGGCGGTGGGAAGCGAGCATATCGCCTGCACACTGGAGCGCGGCGGCACCATAGAAGGTAAAGTTCAATACATTGACAGAGCTGCGACAGCCGCCGTTGTTTTAGTGGCTGCCGAGACGGTAGTCAAGGGGACTACCTTTACCGCCCAGGCTCAAAGCGATGGCTCGGGTCGATTCGACTTTCGGCATCTTCCCTATGGAACCTACAAGCTCTATGCGGAGAGCATGAACATTGTATCGGAGCCGAAAGTCGGGGTTCCGTGCCTTCGGGATAAGCCAACCCGCGACGTTGAAATTGAGGTGTATGAAGCATCCACGGTCCGTGGGAGGGTGGCAGATGGCGCGGACGACAAGCCGGTGCCGGGTGCTAGCGTTACGATCAAGGCGACGTATGGTGTGCCGCGCGGGCGCACCAAGAGTTTTCAGGCACGTGCTGATGCCCATGGCGAGTTTGAGCTTCGGCAGTTGCCGGCCGGTCTTCATTCAGCATTGGCAAATGCGCGAGGGTTCCGGCGCACGGTAAGCGATCGATCGGAGCAGAAGTTTACCCTGACCCCGGGCGAGCGCAAAAACGACCTGGCGCTGCTGCTGGATCATGGCGGCAGCGTGGAGGGGTTTGTTCTGGGGCAAAATGGCCGCGGCGTCGAAGGCTGCGATATCCAACTGTTTGCAGCCAGCCAGATTGATGGACGTGTAGACGCCAATAACCTCAAAGGGCGCACTGATGTAACCGGTTACTTCAAAATTTGGGGTATCGAGATCGGTGAGCGTGTCCAACTGTACGCCAGTGCCCGTAAGAAGGGGTACGCCAAAGGCTGCAGCGAACTGCTGGACCTGACTCCGACGGCGCCTGATGCATCCACGCAACTGGTGCTGGGGGGAGGCGGCGTCATTGCCGGTAAGGTAACGGATAAAAACGAATTGCCGGTGCCGGGCGCAGAGGTGAAGTTCGCCAGCAGCGCGTTCCCCGGCGATCCGTCGCCGTCGACCGTGATTGCATATAGCTCTGCTAACGGCAGCTACAGTGTGGAAAACTGCCCCCCAGGCGGTGGGAGCGTGCAGGTTTCGAGATCCGGCTACGTGAAGCAGTCGAAGGGGGTCTCGATCAAAGATGCGCGGGTAACTGACCGCGTCGACTTTCAACTGGATGCGGGATATCGTATCGCCGGAACTGTTTCGGGGCTGGACGGAAAACCGATTGCGGGGGCACGGGTGAAGGCAACCGGGGTCAACGGCGCAAGCGGTTCCGATGAGGATGTGACAGACAAGACCGGGAAATTTGAATTGTCAAATCTTGGGCAGGGACGATTCGAACTCGACGCATCGTTCAAGTTGCCAACGCCAGATGGCGAGCAGCAGTATCGATTCGTAAAATCTGCGGTTCCCGTAGGAAGCACGGGAGTGGCAGTGGACTGTGACGTTGCAAACAGTGCAGCCGGGCGAGTGGAAGGCGACAACGGAAAGGGTGTGGGCAAATTCACGCTGACGCTCCGCTCGCGTTCTGATACCCAGCCAAGCCAGGATTTTACTTTCAACCTCGATCGGGCAATGAGTAATGCTAAAGGGTATTACCGGGTTCTAAACATCCCTCGTGGTGTATACAGCGTGCAGATTTCCGCGGAAGGGTATGAGCCGCACCGGGCACCCGATGTTGCGATTGGCCCCCATCAGCGCACTGATTTTCCGCCTGTGCGATTGCGTGCGGCAGGCGGCGTTACCGGATCGGTAATTTCATCCAGCACTAAGCGCCCGGTAAACAATGCCCAGATTCGGCTGGTGGACATTGCTTTGCCTGTTGGTGATGCCGCTGTGCGCGCGTGCGCGGGCACGAGCGACTATTCGGGCGTGTTCCGCATCAGCTCTGTTCCTCCGGGCACGTACCGTGTGCATGTGGATCACCCAAGCTACCTGGGCTCGAAGTTCGACAATATTACAGTGACGCGAAAGAAGCAGACGGACCTGGGTGAAGTTTACCTGGAAGCGGGCGGCGCGGTGCGCGGCAGTATTGCGGATGACCAGGGCAATCCGGTACCAAATGTGTCTGTTAAAATCAGCGGTTTGACGCCTGCCAAGCTGACGACCACGGACCAGGCCGGAAATTACCTGCTGCAAGGCGTGCAGTCGGGTCGCTGGTCGATTGTGGCGCGAGGGGCACTGAACGCGCGTAGCGTCTACGCTTACACGACGGTTCACGTGCAGCGGGATTATACTGAGAAGGCGAACATCACACTGGATACCAGCGCCGACCTGGAAGGCACGCTTGCGTCAGCCGATGCGCCGGTGAAATCGGGAACCATCTTCCTTCACCCGTTCGATGAAAACCATGTCGTGCTGGAGGATATCCATTACGATACAAATGCCAGCAGCCAGCGATTCTCGCTGAAGCAGGTACCTGCAGGCCAGTATTTTCTGTGGGCTGCAGGGTATGGTGCGGTTGGCACTTACCAGGCTTTCCGAGACCTGTTCCTCAACCGCGGCCATAACGAAGTGACTCTTGAAATGCCTCGCGCAGCCGTACGCGGTACACTGATGAACGGTTTGGGCGAGGGCATGCCACAACTGGGCGTACAGCTACGACCCGTACTTCAGAACCTGCGACTGCCACAGGCGCTGTATAACAAGTTGATCAAGTCGTCGTCTTCCACGAACGCGGGAGCTTTTGGTTTCGACTACCTGCAGACAGGGATGTACCAGTTGCTGCACCAGATGCCACAAGGAAACTGGTATGCTCAGCCGCCGTTCAGTGTTACAAATGGCGAAGTGCTGGGCGGGTACGATATTGTGTTGGATCAATAAAGCCTGGCGGCAGTTACCTGGCAGAGGTCGTTGCCTGATCCTGCAGCGTGCCTGTCGTTTCGTCTTCGGTTGCTTCGGGGTCGCGTGCGCGGATTTTAGAATAATCTGGAAATGCCGGCAGGTTTTTAACGTGCCTGGGTGCTGAGTCCTTTGGCGGGCAGATCACCATGCCTATGCCACCCTTGTTGCGCATCCAGATCTTCTCGAAATCGGGTGTTTTCCATTGTTCAAGATAGCCAATGGCTCGTCGCGCAGAATCTGTGACAATAACGCGGCCATCGTCGGTAACTCCGCACAACGCCACAATGTGTCCGCCGATGCGCGCGTATGGCGGATCGATGTAAGTGTCGTCTTCCGGCATGGTGATGGAGCAGAGGATTACTTTGTTCTCCGCCACGGTTTTCTTTACCTTCTCCCAATCGCGGAAGCGATCCAGATAGGCTTCGAATCCGAACTCGTACGCAGTATTGATGGTGCGGGGCCAGATGCCGAAGGATCGATATTCCGGGTCTGTGGTAAAGGAGATGATCTGCTCGAGTGGCACGGTGGTACCGAAGTAATCCATCGCGGAACCGACGGCCGCAGACTGACAGCGGTCCTTGAGGTAATTGCCACCGGAGTCTTCCTGCCTGCACAGCGGAATGTCGAGAATGCCTGGGGCTGGTATGGAATCAGGGCTTGTATGATCGAATCGTGCGGCGAGCTCTTCAGTCGGATTGTTGTCGGTTGTGATCACGCCCATGAGCGGAGGTTTGCTCAACGACCGCTTGCCTTCGCTGACGAGCCTGAACCGCCATGCGGTGGCTCGTTTTTCCAGCAGAAGTTGATCTTCGGCGACTTTTCCATGCTCAAACTTGGGACGCTTGCGAGCTTCGCGAACTAATGGCACCCGCCCCCAGAATCCGCCATAGAGCCAAGGCGATTCCTCGCCACCCGGGAAATTAACCTGCAGATAAAGCCGAAAGCCCTCGTCGCGCTCGAGCCGCGCATTCCAGTAGTAAACAAGCTCATCGAAGGGGAACTGCGCCTTGTGCCATTTCGTTTCCCAAGTGCCGTCGCTGACCTTTGTAAATTCAGCGGGTTTTATTTTTGTGGAGGAGTCGATGGGCTTCAGCGCCGTCGACTTTGTTGTCGAGGCGCTGGCTGTCTCCGTTTGCTGCGGAGCGGTGGTCAATGCGGCATTCACAGGCGAAGTTGTCTCCTCTGCAAACGTAGTAGCACAGCAGGCCAGGCACAATAGCAAGGCCGCGCTGCTGTTTGTATAACGATTGAGGACGTGTACAATTTGCATCCTTTGGAACTCGGCTGCGGCGCGGGCGCTGTCAAGTTCATCACAGCCGGAGCATTACGGGACGAGGATTATTTTACCGTAAGCGCCCGGTGCCATGACGGCTTCGTGGGCTTTGGCGGCGTCGGCCAGCGGCATCTCCTTCCCAACTACGGGGGTCAGTGTGCCGTTCTCGAATCCGGCAGCGAGAGCCGCATGGATGGGACGGAGTTCGTCCTCAGAAGCGTTCATCAGCGTCATGCCTATGATACTGCTCTCACGCGCCATCGTTTTGCGTGCATCGATCTCGCCCCGGCCCCGGTTTCCAATGACCACCACGCGTCCGCCTTTGGCCAGTACGTCGAGATCGTTGTCGAGATTCACGTTAGCGAGCATCTCGAGGATGAGGTCAAAACCTTTGCCGGCGGTGATCTCCTGCATGGCTTTCTGCAGGTAACCGGAAGCGTGATGGTCGAGAACATGATGCGCTCCGTTGGTGCGGGCAACTTCGCGGCCTTTGTCGGTGCCGGCGGTACCAACTACGGTCAGACCCGCAGCGCGGGCGATCTGCACGGCTGCGGTGCCAACGCCGCCACTGGCACCGTGAACCAGTACAATCTCACCGGGTTGTGCGTGCGCCTTCTGAAAGAGTGCGCGAAACGCAGTGGCGTAGGGAACATAGATTCCCGCACCCTGTGCGAAGCTGAGACGGTCCGCGAGCGGATGCACCTGGTTCTCGCGGCAGAGGATCAACTCGGCATACGCTCCACTGATGCAATCGGCAACATAGACTCGCTGGCCGGTTTTGAGCCGGGTGACACCTGAACCTGTCGATGCGACTTCTCCGGCCGCATCCTTGCCGGGTGTGTAAGGCGTTTTTACCGCACCGTAGTTGCCGGCGCGAATGTAGGTATCGACCGGGTTGACACCAATGGCGCGAGCGCGGACGAGGACTTCGCCCGGTCCGGGGTGTGGGTCGGGTACCTCTTCAAGCTTAAGTACTTCAGGTGCGCCCGTCTGGTGTACGCGTATGGCTTTCAACCTCGGTCTCCTCCTTCGGGATTGTATCGTCCTGGATCGTGCTTTCTTCTTCCAGCTCCTGCGGCGCACGGTGAGTTCGTCTCCACAGGTAGTTACCAATGACCAGTGTTACAAAAAGCACGATGCCGGTAATGAGTTGAAGACCGTTGTGCTTGGCGGCAGAACTGCCGAACATCGCAAAGATAATAGTCAGCGGCATGAAGCCTATGACTGTCGCCAGCATGAAAGGGCCGTAGTGCACCTTGGACGCCCCACCGATCATGTTAGTGACCGTCGAGTTGGCGAGGGGGAAGAAGCGTATGTAAAGGGTTCCCTGGAAGCCGTTTCGATTAAACAAATCGTACCATTTGCGCAATCCGCGCGGGAGTTGGCGTTTGATCGGCCCTCGCAAAAAGTACCGTGCGATGTAAAAATCGAGAGTTGTGCCGAGCAAAGTCGCGATTAATCCGACCAGCGTTCCCTGGACAGCTCCGTACAAGCTACCCGCAACCGCGCAGACCCACAGGCGCGGCACAGCGAGCGCGTTCACGATGGCAGCGGCACCAATGAACGACAGTTCACCAGACCACCCCGGACCGCGGAAACGCGCACGCAAATTATCGATGTTGATCAGCTCCTGGCGTACATAGGGGTGATCGAGCAGGAATGCGAGGCTGACAAAAATGGCGGCGACAGCCGCGACGCGCGCGAGGTCTTTGATGAGACGCGACCTGGGTGACTTCGGGCGCTTCTGGTTTTCATCTGGCACGCAGCGATTGCTGAACTGCCGCAAAGGCGAATCAACTGATATAGTCTTGATCCTCACGGCGAGCCCGATACAGGTGAGCGCCGTGGGAAAACGAAGGAACACTGGACGGCCAGTACAAGCAGGCAACGCCAAGGCGGTGATCGTTGCGCCCGCTCAAACCAGGGCAGGACATGTTTTTGCCGTGGTAATCTATCCAGCGCTGTTGGTGTTTGCGATCGCGGTGTGCAGCTTTCGTCCGGTTCTCGATCCGGACTGCTGGTTCCACATGGCACTGGGAAGGCTCTTAAATGAGACCCATCGTCTGACCCGCGTTGACGTGTTCTCCTCGACGGCCGCAGGCAACGAATGGATTTCCTCCGGCTGGCTGCCGTCGTTGCTGCTTCACGTGAGCTATACGCGCTGGCAGTTTGCCGGGCTGGCTGCATGCGTATTCGTGACGATGGCGCTCACCTATCTTGCCGTTTATTACCACGGTGTGGTGCGGCTGCGCAACCGGGGGAGCCTGGTGATTATACTGCTGACGTCGGTCCTCGCAGCCAACATGCGATTTACACCAAGACCAGAAATTTTCAGCCTGCTGTTCCTCGCCCTTATGCTTGTCTGCTTACTGGCGATCGATGCTGCGCTCGAATCAGTGCCGGCTCGAGTGCCACGTGTTGCGTTTGCAGTACCGCTTTTGATAATGGCATGGGCGAACTGCCATGCCGGGTTTGTTATCGGGCTTCTCGTGCTCTTTATTTATTGCGGCACTCTCGGCTGGCGTTGGCGACATCTGCGTTCGAAACCCATGCTTCATTGCGCCGCGCTGCTGGCGACCGGTTTTCTAACCTGGCTGATCAACCCGTACGGTTGGAATGCAATGAAGCTGGCGGGTAAGATCCAGGCAATGCCGGGAGTGCAGCAACATGTAATGGAATGGATGCCGCTGTTCGCCACAACCGGACCCGCGTTGCCAACCGCAAGCTTAGTGGGACTGGGGCTGCTGGTGGGGCTTGCCGTACTTATATTAGTCCTGCATGGCGGTCGAGTGCAGACGTGGCACGCCATTGCGATCGCACTTTTTGTGGTGCTGGCTTGCTGGCAACGGCGGCATCACGGGCTATCGGCAATTGCACTACCGATCCTGCTGATGCCGTACATGGCGGCGCTGGACCGGGTATTGATGCGCATTCCAGGACTCGTGCAAACCCTCGCCGCCAGTGGTGCTGTCGCCATTGCGCTGTTGCAGCATTCGGGTGCGTTGCAGGTGGGGAGAGGTCTGTTCCACCTGGCGCCGGACAATGATCTGCTTCCTTCGCTTGCCGTGCGATGGATAAACGCGCACAGGCCGCCAGAGAACCTCTATAACGCCTATGGCGCAGGCGGCTACCTGCTCTACAATTCAGGTCCGCAGACGAAGGTCTTCATAGACGGCAGGCTTGATGTCTATGATCCGGCAACGTGGCGCGATTCACTGGGCTTTGAAAGCGGTGATATCGCCATTTCGGATTTCGCTAAACGATACTCCATCCAGAGCGCACTGGTTTACATTCGCGGAATGGGAACGAACCCCGCGCACATTGCGAGGCGACTCGATTCGGAACCGGGCTGGCAGTTGGTTTATTTTGACGATTCCTATGCACTGTACGTGCGCGAGACGGCGGAGACAAGCAGGTACCTGCGCGAAAATGCATTCCGCTTTGTGAACCCGTTCGACCTGGGCAGAATTACTTCCCCGGAAGCTGTCGTGGCGGCGGGAACTGTGAGAGCAGAGATTCAACGGGCGCTAAAGACGAGTGACAATTCAGTGAAGGCGATGCTTGTGGCGGCATACGAGGCACGTCATCGCGGTGACGAGGCCACTGCCCAGAAATATATCGAGGCGGCACGAGTGAAGAACCCGGCCATATCGTTCGGCAGCAGGTAAACCACCGCGAAATTACTCGCGGCTCTGCGCCTTGATCCACGCTTCCTGCGCGTCCTTCAGTGCTAATCCATACACGCTTTTGAAGGCTTCTTCGAACTTCTCTTCCGCGGCGATGTTCTTGATCCAGTTGGTCAGTTTCTCATGGCCATACTTACGATTGAGAAACGCGAGAAAGTACTTCGACAACAGGTAGGCGTTTTCCGCGTCACCCTTGGATTCAATGTCTTTAAATGAGTTTTGAAGGCTGGCAAAATCGAGCTGATTACGGGCCAGCGCATCGCGCATCTGCGCCTGCTCGCGTGGGTTTTCACGGAATTGCGGTTCCATCAACTGCGCGAGCCCCTCGTGAAACCAGGCCGGGACTTTCTGCTTCACGTTCATCGCCAGCACCGCGTGCGTGTATTCGTGGAAGAGCAGGTCTTTCACCTGGCTGGGTGCGCTCTGCACTTCATCGACCTTCAAGCGCATCTTGCCGTCAAATATGCCGATTGCCCATTCTGGCAGCTTGGCGATGTTCGCGAAGTCTTTCGCCGTGTATAGCTTCACATTGACGGCCCTTGCCGGGTAAATGCCAAGGTCCTTGCCGATGGTTTCATATGCGCTGGACAATATTCCGAGCAACTCGGGCACGGAGACCCCGTTGCTGTATTCCACATGGTGAATGATGAAGTGACCTTTGGGATCCACCGCGCGCTTGAAATTAGATTCGACCCGCGACTCGTCCTCGATCATCTGGAGACGATTTGCCAGGTAGGCCCGGTTCTCCGTATCCAGCGGCAACGCCGCCGCATAATGTGTTTTGGCGAGCACGTAATCATTTTCCTCGTAGCCGAGGTCGCCCATGTAGAGGTGAGCCATGGAGTTGGATGTGTCCAGATCGAGCGACTGCTTGAACGAAACCCTGGCTTCCTGCACCTGGTTCCGCTTCATAAGTTCGGCGCCCCACAAGGTAAGCAGCGCGGAGTAGTTATGCCGTATCTCTTCCCGTACTTTCTGGTCGTTGAGTTTGCCGAGCGAAACACTGGCACGCTCGAAAAACTGCTGCGCCTGGGGAAACTGGTGAGCATTTGATCGTTCGACGGCGAGGTTGTTGAGGCTGGAAATATAGTTGCGGAGCAACGTCTGCTTCAGCCGTTCGTCCTGCGGCTGCATCTCCAGCGCCTTTTCGTAAAACGCCAATGCATCGATGACCTGGCCTTTGTTAGCCAGCGCAACGGCTTTGGAATTGTACGCGGCCAGCAGGTTCTCTTTGAACTGCGGATTGTCGGGATTTTCCGAAATGGCGCCCTTGAGAAGCGTAATTGCTTCGTCGTAACGCTGAGCATTGAGTGCTTCGACTCCACGGTTGTTTTCCAGGTAGGGCTTGCGCGCGCGCAGCACCATCGGAATCGTGGCGAGCACGACTCCAAGAATGACAATGTTCAGACCAATAAGAAACCAGCGATTCATGCCGAAGGAGTTACAGCGCTGCGAGAGTTTGTTTGCGCAAATGTGCGATTTCGCCCAGGCCTGAGCGAGCGGGAAGTGCTGCCCGGCCGATACTACATTACCGTGGCGGTCGTCGTGGTATCGGTCGCCGTAACGGTCGTCACGTCAGAGGATGTGGTCAGGTCGTCAGCGGGGGCGAGCGGTTTCGGCTCCTGCGCTGCCGCGAAGTTCGGATCCACGGAAAGGACCGGGCGGTTATCTTCCGTCCTGAAACTGGCAGTTGTTAGTTTACCCGCCGGAATCTCGACGATTTCGATGGAGCTGAGCAATGTTGCATCCAATGGCATCTGTGGCTTCTTTGTCGGCTTATTGGATATGGCGCGCACGACATCGATACCACCTGCGACTTTGCCTATAATTGTATAGCGGCCATTGCGGTCGGGAAATGGGCGCAATGCAATAAACCAGCGGCTGCCGCTGGATTGCGATCCACTGCCGTCCATCGCCAGCAGGCCGCCTCCGTCAAATTGCAGGCCCGGCGAAATTTCCAGCGGCAACACGGTCCCGGAATCGCCCGCGCCCTTATTAATCGGATCGCCGCCGAAGACCATCGTATCTTCAATGATACGATAGAACGTGGTATTGTTGTAGAGAGGTCGCTTGCTCTCGACCATGGTCACCGGGTGTTTCCACGCTTTCCTGCCGAGCGCGAGATCGATGAAATTCTTCGTCGTATTGGGAGCCTGTTGTGTAAAGAGCGTCACGATGAAATCGCCTTCACTGGTATGAAAAACGGCGTAGGTACCGGCTGCGAGAGTGATGGGCCCGGTGGTGGCGTCCCCCTCAAGCTGGTACATTGCGCGAGGTGTGGTGCCGGCACCGGCCGGTGCGATTATTGGCTTATTGGCAAGCGCGTCGCCTTTTTGCGGGACAGCGGGTTTCGGTTGAGCGCTCGAGTTGTGTGTCAGCAACGCAAATGTGACCGCTAAGATCGCAACATACGCCAGGTTCATACGCACCAGTTCCACCTCCGAAGTGGGTTTCTGTCGCCCACGGTTCCTGTAAACAAAACTGATTCAAGGCATTTTCCGCACGCGCGCGCGACTTCGATTTCCGCCCGAAAGCTTGCGCAGCAGGAATCGCCAATTGGCCACATACGAGCGCAGTTGCTGAGCGCGGTGACCTCGCGCGGCGGGCTCGGTAAGCATCCACCTGATTTCGCATGGAATGGACCACCTGAGCAACTGGAATAACGAGAAGTTCTTAAGGCAAAACTGGATCCGCATGCGCGAATACATCCGTCGCAGGGCGGGGCTGTCGGCGCCCAGCGACACGGATTCATGGTGTACCATCACAGCCGAGGGTACGTAGACAATGCGTTTCCCGAGCTGGCGCACACGCATGCAAAGATCGACTTCCTCATAGTACGCGGGAAAGTACTCTTCGTCGAAACCGCCGAGAGATTCCATGAGTTCGCGACGGATCGCAAACCCGGCGCCGGTTACATAGTCCACATCACGTTGCGTATCGAACTGACCCCGGTCCTGCTGCCCTAACCCGTGGTGCGCTGTCATGCCGTTGGGATAAACAATCCCCCCGGCATGTTGCAGTACCCGTGAGCCCGGATAAACCATTTTGGCGCCGGTGATGCCGATATCCGTATCGTTGAGCAGCGGACGCACGAGTTCGTCCAGAAAGCCCGGTGTGATTTCGGTATCGGGATTCAGGAAGACCAGCACTTCACCCATGGATGCACGCCAGCCTGCGTTGTTTCCACCCGCGCAACCGAGATTGCATTGAAGTGGAATCGGCTTCAGCGGCAGTGCAGACTTGCTCGCTGCCTCTTCCGCCAGTTTGAGGCTGTCATCCGTGGATGCATTGTCCACCACCACCACTTCAACTGGTGAACGGGTGGAGGCCACGACACTGCTAATGCATGGGCCAATAAACTTTGCACTGCCAAAAGTGAGGATAATGACGCTGATCGATGGCTGCTGTCCGGCAGGCGCGGGTTGGTCCGAAGGCATGGTGGCGCAAGCTGTTCGCAGAAGGGTGTGGGCGTTGCTACAGAATTATTTGCGCGGCGGGGTCGAGGTCAGCTTGTTTTTCGCTTCCGCGCTAGGTTCAGCTAGAGCGGTGGGCACTGCAGTGGCAGCAGGCACGGCGGCTGCGGCGCTTGCTGGCGTCGGTAGCGGGGCGGTACCGGCTGCAGGTGCTGCGGCATCAGCCGCGGGTGCAGCGGGCCCGGCCTGGGGCTGTTTCAACCCGAGCAGTTCACTAACGGTGACGAACTCGTAGCCCTGGGCACGAATCGGATCGATGATGTTAACGGTCGTATTATAGGCTTTCTCGGTGCGGTCGTGCATGAGAATGATGGAGCCGTCCTTCACCTGACTAAGGACGATGCTGGTCATTTTATCTTCCTTGGTGGTGGCGCGCCAATCGTCTGTATCAATATTCCAGGTAATGATTTTCAGGCCAAGTTCCTGGCAGACATCCTGCACGAGCTTAGGCGCCTGGCCGAATGGGGGACGGAACGCGTTTACCTGCTGTACGCCAGTAATCTCTTTAATAATGTCGTTAGTCCTGCTGATTTCCTCGCGCACTTTTTCGATGGGCTTGCCCTTGAACTGAGGGTGCGTCATCGTATGATTGGCGACCTCGAAACCGCTTTCGACCAGTAGCTTCGCCAATTCCGAGTTCTTCTCGATGTTCGGGCCAATCAGGAAGAAAGTGGCTTTGACGCCCTTTGAACGAAGCAGATCGATGAACTTGGGTGTCCATTCGGGGTGCGGCCCGTCGTCAAAGGTAAGCGCAACCCACTTACGGCCGGTCGGCCATTCACGAATCAGCTTGTGGGAGGAATCCGGAGTCCGAATGGGCTTGGCAGCCAGGATCTGAGCCGCACTCTGCACGGGTCCGCCCGACGTGCTACCTGGAACTGGAGTCTGCATCTGGCGCTGATAATCGGCGAGCACGGAATTGTTTTCAGGATTGGACGAGGTGAGGGTCTGCGTAGTCGCCGGCCCCCCGGGTTTCGCCATGTTGATCGGATTCCGGATGTGGAGATTGCCCGATCCAACGCGACTGTACACATAGTAACCACCGACTGCGATTGCCAGGCATCCGATTACGGCGAAGATGCCGACCAGTATTTTCAATGCTTTCACGTTCAGCGATACTCCCCAAGAGGGTATCCCGGTGGGCGAGACAGCCGTTTCGGGACCTACGGCTCAACACCTGTTGCAAGGTTGAGGCCAACTGTACTACAAACAAGCATGCAGCAAAATCTGGCAGTGCTACACAAAAGAAAAGGCGGGCAGTTACCTGCCCGCCTGAAACATTTGTTTTTGCCTGGAGCTTACGCCTGCTGTTCAGCCTCCGGCTGTTGTGCAGCAGTTGCTTCCGGTGCAGCTTCTGTCGGTGCAGCTTCTGCCGGTTCAACTTCTTCGGGGACAGCAGCCAGCGCCGGTGAGTAGGCGGGCTTGTTTAACTGGTGCGGACGAAATGCGGTGCCATCGGGGTTCTTGCGTTCCACGATGCGGGCCTTCTTACCGCTGAGTTCGCGCAGATAGTAAAGCTTTGCACGCCGTACCTTGCCTTTGCGGACGACAAGGATCTTGTCGACTTTCGGGGAGTGAATGGGGAATATACGTTCCATGCCGACTCCGTAGCTGACGCGACGGACGGTAATTGTCTCACGAATGCCCCCACCCTTGCGGCGGATGCATACACCCTCAAAATCCTGGATGCGTTCCTTGTCACCTTCGGTAATTCTCACCGAGATGCGGAGGGTATCTCCGGCCTGGAACTCCGGAAGTTCTTTACGAAGTTGGCCGGCTTCGTAATCACGAATAATCTGGCTGCTCATTTTGCAGCTCCTCTTCTATGTTTTGGCAGAGGTGAAGGCGTTTCGCCCCGTTGCCACGAAGCTGCGTCTCACGTACCCTGCTTCGGCTAAACCGAAGGAAATGAGCACCGCGAGGTGCCCGGCGGCTGGGCAATTCCAGACGCGAGAGGCAGGTACCCGGCTATGGGGGGTTCATTCAAGGGCAGCGGGGTCTAGCTGCGCCATCCCGGATTGAGCCAGCTTCGCGGCTTGCAGGATCGCTGCCACCATGCTCGACTCATTGGCAACGCCTTTACCCGCAATACTAAAAGCTGTCCCATGGTCGGGAGACGTCCGTATAATTGGCAGACCCAGCGTCAGGTTTACTCCCCCATGGAAGTCGAGCGTCTTAACCGGGATCAACGCCTGGTCGTGGTACATTGCAAGTACGACCTCGAAATCGCCCTGCAGCGCACGGTGAAAGACGGTATCCGCCGGGTACGGTCCGGTGGCGGCGATGCCAGATGCATTTGCCTCAGCAATAGCAGGTGCGATGATGTCGATTTCCTCATGGCCGATGTGACCCGCTTCGCCGGCGTGAGGGTTCAGACCGCAAACGGCAATCCTCGGCGCCTTGTGGTAGTAGCGCAGCCACCAACTATTAATGATCTGCAGGGATTGCCCGATCGCTGCGGTCGAGAGCAATGGCGGTACGCCTGCAACAGGCACATGGATGGTTTGCAGCACGACATGAAGGCCACCGCCGGCAAGCATCATTCGGACGTCGCATCCCCCGCAAAGGTAGGCCAGGAGTTCTGTGTGCCCGGGAAAAGTAACGCCCGCCGCATAGATTGCCTCTTTGGAAATGGGCGCGGTGCAGATCGCGTCGACTTTGCGATCCATTGCGAGTTTGGCCGCGGTCACGATCCACTGGTGTGCGGCGCGCCCGTTAAGTTCGGAAACTTTGCCAACGAGGTACGGCGATTCGCCACCCACCGTATCGTAGATAAGCAGTTCATCCCTCTGATCCAAATCTGCAGAGTGCTTTATGGCACGCCCACGCAAACTGATGCCGAGGCGTTCGCAGGTGACAGCAAGCACGTCGGCACTTCCCACAACCACGGTGCAAGTGGCAGCCCGAACGTCTTCATGCACCAGTGCTTTGGCAATGACCTCGGGGCCAATACCGCCCGGATCGCCCATGCTGATTGCGATGCGCGGCTTAGTTGGCATCATGATTCAGTGCCGAATTTTCTGCGAAAATAAAACCAGCCATAAACAAAACGAGCGGCCCAATGGGGCCGCCCGTCATTAAAAACTTTAGCTGATTGTCTGCTTAGATTTCCTCGTCGCCGAAGTCTGCACTTAAACCAAGATCGTCGTAGTCAGCGGCCACATCGAGAGGCTCCTCGACCACCTGGTCCATAGGGGCGAACATCTGCTTTGGGAACACATCGAGCTTATCCTCGAGAAGTTCCTGCGTCGCGATGTGAAGAAGGTCACGGCTGCCGTCCGGCGGAAACGCCTGTGCGCGCTCGCCCAACTGGAGCTGCCGTACGCGGCGTGCCGTGGCGTTAACAATCAGGTACTGGAGGCGGTGCTGGCGGATCATGTCGCCCGGGTTTTCGTCAAAAAAAGAAGGTATTGCTGCGCTCATTCTTATGCCTTTAGGTCGCAAATAGCCGGCATGGTGGGCCGGACCGAACATGGGACTACATATAAGCCCGATAGTTCTTCAGGGCCACGGTGCAGCACCACCCAGGCGAATGGATGTCAGGGGTTCCACCAGTTGGATGTCATGACGATCATCGAGAGCAGCGAGATGGTATCGGCATCGAAGCCTTCGTTGCTGTTTCGGATCAGCTCATAGGTGGAATTGATCCAGTTCAGTCCTTCGGGGCAGATGTCGTTCATTTCAGCGACAGCCAGTGGTGCTGCGAAGCGCGTAGAAAATGTCTTTTGAAATGGCCCTGCAGTCGGTCTGACAAAAAGTGGAGGGATTTGCGATAGGAATGACGTCCAGTTTACCACGGTTTTGGCTTTAAATAACAGTTAAGAAACGGCCGACCTCACGCTCCCCCGAAGTGATGAGTGTCTCGCAATCGGGTTCGCAAAAAGCTTGCAGGCGCCTTTAAGGAAAGGCACACTCGCTGCGCTATGTCGTTGTCGTCCGTTCGGTTCCTGCAGATTTCTGACCTCCACCTGGACTCCAGCCTCGGCGCAGGCCGGCTGGGTCTCCCACAAATTAAGCGCGCCCGTGTCCAGCGGGATATGGCGCATGCCCTTACACGTGCGATGGAAATTGCGCGGGACGAGGAAGTAGACGTCATCCTCGCGCCCGGGGACTTCTGGGATGACGAGGGAGTTTCGCTCAAGAGTGCCAGTCTTGTTTATGATGCCTTTGCGAGTGTCGCACCGATACCTGTACTCGTTGCGCCGGGCAATCACGACCCATTCAACGCGCTGAGCTACCACCATCCGGATTATTATCTAAACAAGGTTCGGCGCGCACATCCCGATAACGTTTCCGTATTCGATCAACCTGCATGGAAGTGCGTGCGATTTCCGCATCTGCCGCAGGTAGACTTCTATGGATGCTGTTTTACCGAAAACCGGTTACGCACAGATCGGCTGCTTGCATCGCTGCAGCCCGAACAAGCGGACAGGTTAAACGTCGCGCTGCTCCATGGTTCCCGCGACGATGTGGTTGCGCCGGATCGTGATGGGACACGCCTGATGACGGCGCCGTTTTCACGCGATGAGCTTTTGCACTCGGGAATGGATTACGCTGCGCTGGGACATTACCACCGCCACTCCACCATCGAAGATGGGAGCGGCCTGATTCGCGGCGCCTACGGCGGCATTCCGGTTGCCCGGGGCCTGGATGAGTCAGGCGACCATTTTGTGCTCCTTGGCGAGATCGCAACCGGTGGCGTAAAACCGGAGTTACTGCAACGAATCAAGCTGGATGTGCGGCGCATACTCAGGCTACCTATTGCAGTGGATGCAAGTTTGACCAACAACACGGCGGTAAAGGATCGTGTGTGTTCGGCGTTGCGCTCGGCTGGTGTGGCCAAGGACGACATCGTGTATGCGACACTGGAAGGGCGAACGCATGCCGACGTGGATCATTTCGATTTTGATGAGGCGTGGTGCGACAACCAGTGCTTTCACCTGGTATTGGACCAGTCGCAACTCGAGCCTGAGTACGACCTCGATGCTTTACTCGCTGATGAAACGGCAGGCAAGCGGATCGAGGGACGATTTGCCAAAAGAATTCGTGAAATGCTGGAGCAAGCGGAATCGCCGGAACAGGTGCGAACGCTGCGTGCCGCACTTAATGTTGGAATGGATGCCCTCCAGGGCCGGGAAGTGAAACCGCGTCATGTTTATTAAGCGGATTCGTTTGCAGGGGTTCGGACGACTGACGGGCACGTGTAATTTCGAGCAGGATAAGTGCAACGTACTCTGCCAGGATAACGAGTTTGGCAAAACAACCCTGATGGATGCGGTACTCTACGCGCTGTACGATTTCCCCACGACAGGATTCAAGCGGACGGAACTGAAGCCTAAGGACCGTTACCGCCCGTGGGCTAATGGTAACGGCTCCGGATTTATTGTGGAACTGGACCTTGTTACCGGCGACGCGCGTGAGCTGTGCCTTCGTGCGGACTTTTCACGCCCGCAGCCGTTCGAGCTTACGGACACGCAGACATGGCAGAAGCTGCCGCTCGATGACGCGAGCTTTGGCGAGCGCTTTTTCCGCATGCCATTGCAGTCGTTTACGGGCTGTTTTTTTTACCGGCAGGATGATCGCGAAGGTACAGGGCGCGATGACCTGATTCGTGTCATCGAGGAAGCGGCGGCTTCCAATCAACGCCAGCAGCCCTCATCGGTGCGCCAGGCCATCAGCGCTCTCTCCGAGGCGCGCGTGCATGTCCCGGAATTTTCCACCGACGCCATCCAGGTCGAGACTTTGATCAAGCGCATCGACGAGAAAATCGGCTCCGCACGAAATGAAATGCAGCAACTGGAAGAGGAGAAGACCAGGCGCGCGGTAGAGATCATAGCCGCAACTGAAATGAATCGGCGCATTGTGGAGCTAGAATACGAGCAAGCGCGGCTGGAACACGCTGCCGTGCTGGCGGAATTGCACGACATCGAATCTACGCTGCGGCGCCATGAAGAAGTCGCGGCGACACGTGCTCAGCGCGAAGCCCGCATACTTGAACTTAAGCCGTATTCGGTTTTCGATCCGGAGGACCGCTGCAAGGTACAGTCGCTTTTCGCGGACATACGCAGCGTAACTAAGCGAATGGAAGAAGCAGACGAGCGCCTGGCGAAACAACTTCGGCCCGCTTCGGAGCAGGCGGAACAGGAACTTGCCGCGTTGCCCAGTGCGGCAGCCACCTTTACGGCCGACCAGCTCGAGCAAATGCGTACATGGAAATCGCAACTGGCCGATCGCCGGAGCCAGGCAGCAAACGAACGTCGGCGCGCCGATGGGATGGAAGCGGATTTGCGGGGACGCGGCGTTCCTCTCGAAGAAGTGGAGAATGCAATCGCCCGGCTCGACCTGTTGACTGAAGCCGAACGCGAAATACTCCTCGATCCGACGTCCAGGCGCGCGGACGCAGAGGCGGCGCTCTCAAACCTCGAGCGTCAGGCAGCCGAAGCACGCGCACAACTAGCCCAGGCGAAGATTCAGCGTAACCAGCTTCGCACTTTCACAGGCGCGACGTTGTTGATTGCTTCAGCTTTCGTGATCGCCGGTATCGTGCTGATTCTCGCCAACTATGTCTTTGCCGGAAGCGGCGCAATCGGGATCGGTCTGGTCGGCGGCGGATTGCTTTTTGTTTATTTTACGCGGCTGCAGCGCGACCTCACCAACTCGCAACTGGAACCTGCAGCGGTACAGGAGGTAGCGCTGACCGGCGAGTCGCAAAAGCTGAAGGAAACCGTCGACGAGTTCCGCGCGGAACTCGAAGAGGTCTGCTCGCGCCAGCAGCTTGATGAAGATTCGGTTAAAAAACTAAAAGCTGCAACGCAGTGGCTGCAGGCGGCGGGACCGTACCAGTCGGCGCGTGACGCAGCGACCCGGCTGGCAGCGGAAGCCGCAGGCATTCAGCAGCAGGCGGCAGCCGCAGTTCGCGCGTTAGTTCCAGAGATCATTTCAGATGCGGACATAAACGAGCTTGAGATCGAGCGGGCGTCGCATCTCGTCACGCGTTGCCTGGAGCTTACTGCGGCGGTCGAACTAGGCGGCGCGAAACTCAGGGATGCTGAGGGCGAATTGGGGGAACTGCAACGCGATCACGGTTCCAAACGTGACGCATTGCTGGAAAAAATGCGGCCGGCACTGGAGTCGGTTCAGCAATATGAAGCGTCGTCCGAACTTGACGCGCTTGTCAGCGCATTTGAATCCGGGTGTGAGCAGGCAATTCGACTGCAGACCCTTCTCGCAGAAGCACAGACCGGCCCCTCGCTGGGTGAACGTGAAATCCAGGAAGCCCTTGAACGTGCAACCGCGCTGCGGACACACCTTGACGAGTTGCAGCAGTCGGAGCCGCAGCTTGCCAACACGACGCTGGATCCGCGCCCGCGCGCGGCTATCCAGGACGAACTGGCGGCGACTGCCCGCCAGCGCGAAGAACTGCGCGTACAGCGCACAGATCTGTTCAATGAGTGCGACCGCGCGGTTGAAGCATGGCGGCATGAAGGCCCTCGTCTGCAGGAGGAGCTAGACCGGCTGGCCTCGCTGCGCCAGCAGGTGCGCGAGTTTGGCGACGCGGTTGCGACTGCGCACCACGAGCTGGCGGACATCGCCGACCAGGTGTTCCGTCAGTGGGCTACTGCGATCAACGAACGCGTTAACGAAGTACTGCCGCTGATTAACCCCAGGTACAAGGATATAGCCTGCTCTAATGAGCTGGAGCTAAGCGCCTATTCGATGGAAGTTGGACGTCGGCTGGACGGGCGCGAATTGCAGCACCTGAGCAAAGGTGCGCGCGATCAGCTTCAGATGGCGTTGCGCATTGCGGTGAGCGAATACCTGTCCGCACACGTAGGCAATTTGCCGCTCGTTTTCGATGAGCCTTTCGCACACTGGGACGACGCTCGCTTCGTAGAAGGTATGCGTTTCCTCGCGGAACTGACACAACGCCACCAGGTCATCCTGCTGAGTTGTCATCACTGGCGCTATGACCAGTTGCGGCTAACGCACCCGGACCTGGCAGCCCGCCTGCATTTCTGCACTTTGAAGGACGAGACGGCAGTTGCTCCATCGGCACCTGCAGGAGCGTTTTTGTAAGAGCCTCTAACGTAGTAGTCGATGCTGCAACGCAAGTACTTCAATTCCATAAACGTTTTAAGGAGCGCCGGTCTTGAATTCTAATACCAGCCAAACAACATCTGCTCCGTCGCCGCTCGGATTCTTCGAGGCGATGCGCGGTTACCAGCTCACTGCCGCAATGAAAGCGGCAGTCGAACTCGAACTCTTTACCGTGATTGCAGAAGGCGCAACGACGCCAGCACAGCTCAGCTCCCGGTGTAACGCATCCGAGCGAGGAATGCGAATACTTTCGGATTTCATGGTTACGTGCGACTTCCTGACAAAAGCGGACGGGCAGTATGGCCTCACCGCTGACTCCTCCGTATTCCTCGACAAACGCTCGCCTGCGTATTGTGGCGGCGCGGTCGCCTTTATGGGTTCCCCCTTGTTCACCGAATTGTTTCGCGACATGACTGCTGTCGTACGCAACGGCGGGGCTGTTGATCCGCAAGGCGGCACCGTTGCACCCGATCACCCGGTGTGGGTGGACTTTGCGCGCGGCATGGACCCGTTGATGGTACCGGCCGCGCAGGTTATCGCCCAGCAGATACCGGATTCCGGCAAGCCGATGAACGTCCTCGACATTGCCGCAGGTCATGGTCGCTTCGGTATCACCGTTGCGCAACTCCATCCCAACGCAATCGTGACGGCCGTCGACTGGAAAGCCGTGTTGGAACTGGCGCTGGAAAATGCGAAAGCTGCGGGTATCGCGGAACGGTATCACCTGTTGCCGGGCAGTGCGTTCGATGTGGAGTTTGGATCCGATTACGACGTGGTGCTGATCACCAATTTCCTGCACCATTTCGATGTCCCCACCTGCGAAACGTTGCTGACAAGAGTGCATGCCGCATTGAAGCCGGGCGGCATGGCGATTACGCTGGAGTTCGTCCCGAACGATGACCGCGTAACACCCCCGGCAGCGGCCAGCTTCAGCCTGACGATGCTTGGATCGACCGCATCAGGCGACGCGTACACTTTCTCAGAGCTGGAGGGTATGTTTGACCGGGCAGGCTTTGATGCGAGCGAGCTGATGCCTCTTTCCGGAATGCCGCAGAGCCTGGTCGTCAGCAGGAAAAAGTAGAAGGCCCCGATTCGAGCATTATTCGCCTGACTTCAGGCGGCGAACTTTAGAATTCTCCTGATGCGGTTTGGCAATTGTCGGCGACGTGACGCGGGGTAACGCGATGCGGTTGACGCTGCGTCTTCCGCTGTGCTAAGTCCCCTCGAGAACGCCGGGTACCGACATCGCCGGTTTCAGCCGGCTGGCGGCGCTCCAACGCCGTGCACATTGCCCGACGATGACGAGCGCACATGTGATCATGACAATGATCAGTACGATATCTACATAGCCGGTGGTCCGCTGTGCCGGTGTGCTGGTCTTACTCTGGATCATGGGTAGAAACTTGATATAGATCTGGTAAATACCGCCGTAGGTCGTGGTGAACAATACCCACAGCATAGGCACCATAGTGACCCAGCAATACTTCGCGCGGCCCGCGCGGATAAGCAGTGTAGTGACCACGGCGAGCGCGATGGCGGCCAGCATCTGGTTTGCGATTCCGAACATCGGCCAGATAGTATCAATGGTGCCATTGAGCAGCATCCACGCCCATGCGAACACCACAATGCCCGAGCTGAAGATCACACCAGGCCACCAACTGGGATTGTCGAACTTTCGCGCAATTCCCCCCAGGAACCTGAATTTCGACAGGAACTCCTGCAAAAGAAACCGGGCGATTCGTGTACCGGTATCGATGGTTGTGAGGATGAACAGCGCCTCGAACATAATCGCGAAATGGTACCACAGCGCCATTGCCTTATCGCCCGAAAGCATAGGAGTGCGCGAGAAGATATTGGCGATTCCCACGGCCAATGTCGGCGCACCGCCCGTGCGACCTTCCAGGTGCTCCCCTACGCTATCTTCAATATGGTGCAGGTGCACCGCCTTAAAGTCGTATTTTTGCTGGAGCACTTTCGCCTTCGGCGTGTTCATCAGGAAGTAATCGTTCGGTTCCAAAGCAGCAACGGCGATCAGTGCGACAATGCCCACGAGACATTCGATCAGCATGGCGCCGTAGCCGATGGGCCGTGCGTGCGTTTCCTGGCTGATCATTTTGGGTGTTGTGCCACTGGCGACCAGCGCGTGAAATCCGCTGACGGCTCCGCACATCACTGTGAGGAACACCATCGGGAACCACCCACCGTCCACCACCGGGTTCTTCAGTTGATATGCGTATTTGGTGACGGGGGCCATGTGAATAACGGGGTTGACGATGATCACGCCGATCACCAGCAGGCCAATGGTGCCGATCTTCATGAACGAGGAAAGGTAATCGCGCGGGCAGAGCAGCAACCACACAGGCAGCACGCTTGCGATGAAGCCGTATATCGCCATGGCGTAGACGATCTGCTTCTTGTTCAACAGGAAGTGTTTGCCCCACTCCTGGGTCTGCGCGAACTGCCCCCCCCATACCGCCGCCAGCAGTAGCACAAGTCCAATCGCGGAAGCCTCCAGTATGGCGGTGGGTTTGCCATGCCGGAACATGTGCATATATACACCCATGAGTAGCGCGATTGGAATGGAACAGGCAATGGTGAAGGAGCCCCACGAACTTTCGGCCAGAGCATTGACGACTGCCGCACCGAGCCCCGCCAGCGCAATGATGACAATGAAGAGGATTGCTACAGCGGTGACCATGCCGCCGAATGAGCCGAGTTCCTGTCGCGCGATTTCGGCAAGGCTGCGGCCGTTGCGGCGAATGCTCGCCGTAAGCACGACGAAATCCTGTACCGCACCGCCGATCACGACGCCGACCAGCAGCCAAAGATAAGTAGGCGCCCAGCCGAACTGGACGGCAAGGACTGGACCAATGAGTGGCCCGGCACCTGAAATGGCTGCGAAATGGTGACCGAACAGCACCCACTTATTTGTCGGGTGATAGTTCTGTTTGTCGTTGAGACGATGGGCGGGCGTCTGGCGGGAATCGTCCAGTGCCATCACGCGGTAGGCGATGAAGCGACTATAGAAGCGGTAGGCGATGGTGAGCACGCAAAGCGCAGCGATGATCAGCGGCATTGCGTGCAGCGTCGATACGGAGGTTGGATTCATTCCACGCTCGTTCTAAAGTAATTGGAGGGTATCGTTTGCAGAGTGCGACCACCCGTTGGCAAGTGGAAGTCGCGGGCGCAGCAACTTCGGCGGCTTACTTCAACTGCGGTTGAAAAGCTTCGGCTTCGAGAAAACGGATCTGGTCCGCGCCGTTCATCGAGAGCGTCGCTTTTCCTTCAGCCAGAACTCGCCCCGCGGCATCGGTTTCCGTTGAACGCAACGTGCGGCAAACAAGGTTCAGCAGCACTGTCAGCGTCGAGTGGCGATCGCTCAACTGGAATGCGAGTTGGGGCGCGCCGGCACAGGGCGCGCGGCTGTCCGATGTATTTCCCACGGCAAGCATCGCCTTGCGCAATCGCGATACGTAGTAATCGTCCAACCGGGGCGATTCCTGCACCACAAGATAGCCCGCCAGCGTCGCCGAGTTTGTGCTGCTTTGCGAGTTTGTGCTGCTTTGTACGGCTCCAAGCAGATGGTAGGCGCTGGCAGTTTCTGCGGACTTCAGAATGCGTAGCCCGTTGGCAGTAAGCCGCTGCCGCAGCAAGCCAGTCTTGTGCTGCTTCAACAGCAGGTACCCTGCGATCATCATAGCGGCGGGTATGACGGCCAGTACGACGAAGCATGTCATTCGATTACGCGAAAATGGCGTGGCTTCAGGCATTCCTGAAACTCAGCGGCAGGCCGAACCGCATGCAAAGCATATCTGAGTACGTTAATTCCTTGCATTCTGGCACGGGATATGTAATACACTTGGGGCCATATGGAATCGCTCATACTGGATAAGAATCGGTTCATCCGTGACGAGTTTGAGTGCTTCGTCCGGATCGGCATGGATATCAACTTGCGCAGCCGCGTGCGCAGGGTTCTGGAACACCGGCTCATTACCGGAAATCCTTTCGCTGCGCTGCCCACGATCTATTTTGAAACCCGCAGCTGCGACGGCGTGCTGAAGGAAATGTGGTACCTGGAAGCGGACTGCCACCAGCTTCGGCGGCTCCTGGAATTCCTGCGTCGTTTCAATATCGAAGATGTAAAGCTGATCGACGCGATGTTGCACCGCTGACGAAGTTTTGCGGCGCGGTTTAATCGACGATTCGGAAGTCTTTGAACTGCTCCAGGTTGTCGTACCAGTGAGCGGCAGCGTCGGTGTGTTCGATTGCCGCATCGGAAATCGTTTCGGCTGCACGGATTCCCATCAGCATGGAGTGATCCATGTTGTTGTGATTAAAGAGGCCCTGCCTGCCGGTGGTGACGAGGTTCGAAAACTGCCTCAAGTAACCGAAGACATTGCTCAACCGGGCCTGGTAGTCGGTCGAATAGAGGGGATACGTGTGCGGCACCCGCACCGAGAAAGCGGTCTCGATTTCGTCTTCGCGCAGCAGGCCGGTTCGAAGAGCGTCTGACGTAACCCGCTGGATGATTTCGGGATCACTGCGCTTCCAGAGGTCCTCGTCCCACCGCGCGGTTACCTCGAATACCACCATCGTACGGTCGGCTGGCGCCATGGAGGGATCGAAGTTCCGCGGTTCATAGCTGCGGTTAAAAACGAACTCTTCCTCGGGAAAATAGATCCATGAGTTCGTGGAAAACTGGGCCCGTCGCACGATAAGCGCCACCAGGATAAGGCCAACATAAACCAGGCCCTTTGCTGCTTCGGCGGCGCCCGGCTCTGGCCGCTCCTGTTGCAGCATTTCTACGAGATCGGTTATCGGCAGGGTCGAAATCACATAGTCGACGGATGCGCGTTCAGATACGCTGCCCGAATGTGTTTCGACCGCAGCGATGCTGTCGTCGGTAACGGCGAAACCGGTCACATCCTGTAGCGTTTCAATTCGGGTGCCGCTGGCCACTGCCTTCGATTCCAGGCTTTTCACCAGCCCCTCCACACCCCCGCGTATGTAGGCGAAGCTGCTCAGGGCACTCTGCGTTCCCTTGCGCCCTTCGCTGCGGCTTAGCAACTGCCGCACGAGACGATTTACGTTACCGGCACTAACGCGCACCCGCGCAACTTCGTCGCTGAGATCGCGCGGCGCGATCTTCCACACTTTGCGCGTGTACGGCTCGACGATGACCTCGTAAACCGCGCGTCCGAAATTGGCGATCATTGCGTCTTCATAATTGCGCGGGCGTCCCATCAACCCGCGCAGTTTGCCGGCAACCGCGCTGAGCCCAAAGCGAGTCATTCGCACGATGCCCATCACCCGCAGCAGCTCACTGGCGCGAACGGGGTATTGATAGAAGTGTCCGTTGAGAAGCAGTTCACTTCGCCTCTGCACGGTGAGCATCTGGTCTTTTGAAATCAGTTCCGGCAGAAGTGCTTCGATCTCCGGTAGTTCGGTATAGATCCGGTGCGGCCCGAGATCGGCTGCAAATTCCTGGTTCCTCCATCCGACCGCGAGTCCGCCCACTCGCTCCGCTTTTTCCAGGATGGTGACCTGCCAGTCCGGCTGCAATTGAAGCAGACGATACGCAGCTGCAAGCCCGGCGACGCCACCACCCAGAATCACCACGCGCTTCGACACCTCAGTCCACATCCACCACGCGGATAAGGTTGGTGCTGCCTGGCTCGTGCAATGGCAACCCGGCCGCGACCACAAGTCGATCTCCGGGTTTAATTGCGCCGCGCTCCTTGAACACGCTGATCGCTTTGCGTATCTGCACTTCGCTTCCCTGGCGCCGCTCGGCCTCGATGTCTACTGCGCTGTCCCGCGACACGGCACACACGCCCCAGGTAAGGCACAGTTGCTGGGCCGTGCGTGGCAGCGGGCAATAAGCCAGTATTCCACCGCGTGGCCGGAAGCGCGCCACGCGGCGGGCAGTGCTGCCCCCCTGTGTCAGGCACAGTACCGCGCGCACTTTGAGTTCGCTGGCTACCATCGCCGTGGCATGCGAAATTGCCTCGGGGACATTAATGTTATCCTCGCTGCTGCGCCGCCTGAGCCGCTTCTCGTGGTTGAAATCCTTTTCCGTCTCTTCGGAAATGCGGTTCATCATTTCAACAGTCGCTACCGGGTATGCGCCGGTCGCCGTTTCACCAGAAAGCATGACGGCGTCGCTGCCGTCGAGAATGGCGTTGGCAACGTCGGTTACCTCAGCGCGAGTTGGACGCGGCGAGCGGATCATGGAATCGAGCATCTGTGTCGCGGTGATCACAGGTTTGCCGAGTCGATTGCACAGTGCGATGACGCGCTTTTGCACGTGCGGTACGCGCTCCAGTGGAATTTCGACACCGAGGTCACCGCGCGCAACCATTGCACCATCTGCCACGTGGAGAATCTGCTCGATGTTTTCGACTGCCTCGCCTTTTTCGATTTTCGCAATCAGCGGCAGCGAACCACCCAGGCTCTGCATGAACCCGCGCGCTTCCTTCACATCCTCGGCCCGTTTCACGAAGCTGATGGCAAACATGTCGACATCGTTCTCCAGGCCGAACTCCATGTCGGCACGATCTTTCTCCGTCAGCGATGAAATGTTCAACCGGGTGTTTGGAAGGTTAAGACCCTTGTGACTGGAAAGAGGCCCGCCTCGCACGACAACGCAGTGCACTTCCGGCGCTGCGACACTCTCCACCTGCCACTCCAGGAGCCCGTCATCCAGCAGGATGTGCTGTCCGGGTTGAACATCTTCAGGAAGGTCGGCATAATTTACGCCCACTCTTGATGCCTCACCCTCGACCTGTTCCGTCGTGATGGTGATCCGGTCGCCCGCGCGCAGTATCACGGGCCCCGCAGCAATGGTTCCGATTCGGATTTTAGGTCCGGAAAGATCGCACAGGATGCCGATGGGCTGGCCGGCAGCCCTCGACGCGGCGCGAATCATTCGAATAACGGCGGCATGGCCCGCTTGCACACCATGACTCATATTCAGGCGAAACACATCGGCCCCGGCTGCGATAAGTGCCGCGATCATCTCGGGCGTGTTTGTCGCCGGGCCTATGGTTGCTACGATCTTTGTGTAAGCCAATGCATTCTCCGCAGGTTCTGGCGCACAAATTTACAAGCTGAGCGCGTGGAGCAAGGCTAAAGCAGGGGGGAAGCCACGCGTTTTACAGGAAGCACACGCTGCAATGAGGCCGGTCTATTACCTCTCAACCAGCGATTGCCCCAGAAACCGAGTGCGAAGAGCGCGAGCACTCCCGCTGCGGTTACGGCCCATCCCACATAATACGGGGAGGTATATCCCCGCGTGAGGTTTACGCGTGTCACCCCGGCTGGGACTTTCATGGAAATGTAGCCGCGATCGGTCTCCAGTTCGACTTTCTGTCCGCCTGCTGTTTCAGCCTTCCAGAAGGGATAGAACGTTACGGGGAGCGTGAGACGCCCCCCATTGTGCCCGCATTCCACCTGCGCGCTGCACGCCACCAGGCCAGGCTCCCTCTTCCATTCCAGCAGTCGACCATTGATCAACTGAGGCTGCTCGATAAAAAAGTTCTCAGCTTGTTCGATCGGATAGCCGCGCGGCATGTACTCAGCCAGCTCCGTGCAACCCTTGTCGCCGTACTTGTGCGCATACCCGGGCGTCAAAGTTTCCGAGATTACGTCCATTTTGAGTCGACGGATCGTATAGAAGTAGGGGACCTCTGCCACGAGAATTCCGCACAGGATAATCATTAGCCAATCCCTTTGGCCGCGCAATCGTACAGTCAGGCTACGAAGGCAAAGCGCCAGGAGTGCCGCAGCGAAAATTGGCAGCACTGAAAGCAGGCGCCATGGAAACTGGAGGTAACAGAACTGCTCGGGTAGAATGGAAATAAGTGGTTCCGGCCAAACGAGAAAGAGAATCATTATCGGCATAACCACAAGTAGTCCATACTGCAGCCCCCGCTGGTAACGCAAAAGCGGCGCATTAGCGTTATGTCGGCGAAACAGCGCAAGGACGACAGCGCCAAACACCACCATGTATCCGAAACCCAGCTTGAACGACATCGTATCGTTTGGGTTCTGGTACGAAACGCCCCACCAACGCTCAGGTTCAGCCCCGAAGAGCTGCTCAAAATCGATGCTATGCGCAATCACCTTTTCCGGCGCGGCCCACATGTATACCGCATCAGAAGCCCAGACGTCTTTCAAATACGCCTGCTGCGGAACAACATACCACGCTGCGAGCGCGAGCCCCAGAAGCGCATAGACC
Organism: Candidatus Sumerlaeaceae bacterium; assembly: GCA_051003195.1. Taxonomy (GTDB): domain Bacteria; phylum Sumerlaeota; class Sumerlaeia; order Sumerlaeales; family Sumerlaeaceae; genus JBPCLP01. Next base: position 51,051 of record JBPCLP010000001.1, read on the forward strand.
CATAGTGCAACAGCAGTGCGCCAGCGCCACCGGAACAGCAGAGACACGAGCAACACCAGGGCCAGCATCGTAACAAAATACATGGTCACGACGGTGTGGCTGGTCAGCGCGCCGGCAAGGCCGACAGCCATCCACCATCCGCGGCGGCCGATACGCAGCAACTCGAGCGCGCCATACAATGCAACCGGGTACCATGCGGTACCCCAGCTCTCAGCCAACGCCCCCCGAACGTAGATGTTTACGAAACGGTATGTCACTGTAATTGAAAGGATGGAAACCAGGGCTGCAATGGAGGGCCTGCGGCTGAGAGAATACCCGCAGGCATAAGTTCCGAGCGCCGACACCAGGGCGGACAAAAACAGGGCGGTGTTCAGTCCGAGCATCCGCTCATTAAACAGGATTCCCAGCAGCGCAGCGAGGCTATAGCTGAACGGCGGATAGAAAACGGGGAAGGCATATCCCGCGCCGCGTATGGTATCGGGCAACAGCATTGGCTGCCAGAAACCCAGGCGCATCTCCTCTTCATATTGCTGGGGTCGGATATAAACCGCAAAACTTTCATGCATAATCGCCATGTGCGTGCTGAGCTGCGGCCCGTACAGGTAGAGCACAGCCAGCAGTACGAGCGCAAGCCACCTTCCATGGATCGCGACTCGCCGCCTCAACCGGAGGCGCCACAGGGCGTGGTTGGATTTTGTGGACCACGAGTCAGTCGATGTGTCCCGTGCTGAAGCCATCTGTGTTTTTGCAGAGCGTTTTGCCAAGGCGAAGCACTACAGGCGTGTTCGAGATACTTCGCTCAACACTTTTCGCCCCGATCTTCTTTGAAACACATGTGAAATTAAACCTGCATCCGCGTACGCAGCAGTATGAGACGGAATTTCTACCGACCGCTTCCAGTTCCGGGCTGCTCGCCGCCGGGAATGCGTTTAACGGCATACACGTCGGCTTCCGGGAATCTCCGCGGCTCGCCTAAACCTAACGTGCTTTTCAAAAACTCATAAAGCCGGGTTCCAGGTCCGTACTCCGGCGGCAGGACGATCCAGGCTATTTTCGCGCGCGTGCAAAAGTCCACGACCTGGGTGGAGTCCGGCAACGTATCGACCGCTTTGTCCTTCTGGAGCGCGAGCAGTGTGTTGAACATCAGATCGTTGCTGATCTTTTCCACGACGTCCTGCGGAATCCTTGATACATACGCGCACAGCAGTGGCTTGTGATGGACGCGTTGATCGATGAGCTGCTGTGTCTGGAGCATGCCTCCATTGTAACCGACGCCGGAACCGATGCCAACCGGGAACAGCAGCACGGTGCCTTGCTGCTTTGCCAGGAAATCACAGTAGGATGGCACTGGCGAAACCTTCAGCACGGGCGAAGGGGCAAACCAGAAATCTAACACCAGCAGCGGAGCAATCATAACGGGAACGAATCGACTCCAACGTGTGCGGGTGGATTGGAGTGCGTCGCATCCCACGGCTACCAGGTATGCTATGCACGCATGCGCGCCCAATGCAAAGCGCGCCGGGACGCGTACCTGGTCCAGCAGCGGCAAGTCGGGCAGATAGCGACCCAACATGATCCATTTCCAATGCGTCTGCGCAGGCGCGGAGTACCGGTTTCCCACCGACAGGTTCACGAAAACCGCCACGGCAATTACCCACGGCCATACGGGCCGGCTTCGACGCATCACAGCTCCAATGACGGCCAGTAGGATACAAGCCCAGCCAAGGTAAGCGCCAGCTTCGCTGTATTGCCACGGGAAAACTCCTGCAGTGGGATTCAGTGCCTTTCCCCATAATCCGTGGAATACCGGCGGCACAAAGAAGTCCCGGGGTCCGCAAAAGGTCTCGCTTCCGGCCCATGGTTTCGTGGAGTAATCGTGTCCGGAACGTGCCACCACGTATGCGCGTATCCACGGTAAAGCCAGTACCACAGAGACGCCTGCAGCGAGGAGAAGGTTTATCAACAATGGCTGCCATCGTAGCTTTATCCCGCGTTCCACCATGAGACTGAGCAGGCAGACACAGCACAACAGCAACGTCGTGACGAAAATGGTAAGATCCGTAACGGCGGCCGCCCATACGCACACTCCCAGCGCGCCAGCGTTCAGCCAGTCGAATGGTCCGGCAAATGCGGTTCGCCTCAGAAACAGGAGCGCGAAGGGAATAAACTGGGTCTGGATCAGCGTGAGGTGCCCGGGCAAATGCGCAAAAACGAACGGGCTGAAAGCAAAAGCATAGCCGGCGAGAAACCCAGCCGCACGCGAAGTTTTTGCATCACGGCACAACAGGTAGAACCCAAGACCTGTCAGCGACATCGAGAGCAGTACCGATGCATTGTATGCCGCCGCAATTCCCAACGCGGCATTCACCGGCCACGCCACCAGGGCCAGCAGATAGCAGTTGGTGTGAAATATCAGGTGCGCACCGTAGGGCGCCAGTTGCATCTCGGTAAACCAGAGACTTACACCGGGCTGGGTCAGGCCATAGGGCACATACCAGAAATTCCACAGGAGAGCAAATGCATCGCCATTATCTCCCGGAATTTGATTTCTGAAGTCGGCGCAAAGCGGCCACGTCTGAAAGACCGCGATTGCCGCAAACAGCAAAAACGCAATAATCGCCTCAGCGAACGTACCAGAAATCCATTCGAAAAGCCTCGGGCGCAACGGACTGCGTGGAGGTACAGGCGTGTGGTCAGCCTCAACCGTGAAGGAGCTGGTATCCAATGCGCGTCAACTGCGTGAAGCAGTGGATGCTGGCAAACGTTTTAGTGTGCAGTATCGACAGAACCTACGCGCACCTAAACTCGAAGCGAGCTTAAACGATCATCCGCCAGGTAACGACGCCCAGTATGAACAAGATAACTCCCATGATGCGCAGGAGCCAAATCATCATGCCATAGCTCACCTGTGGGGCGACTGTCATCGAGCGTTCCGCAAAACGCAGGACGGGCGCGGAAGCAGTTACAAGCAACAGGCCCGCGAACGCGATAAAAAGCCCGGCAACACTGTCGTAAGCCATCGGTCGTGACCTCCTTCTGTAATCCTCGTTGAGTAACGCAGGCCGACTTCATATTGTACGACAACTATCTGGGTCCCCAGTTCCACTTCTGACACGTTTGAGGCAAACAGAGCAGAAATACACATTCCATGCCAAACGACTGATTTAACTATCTTTAGATTCAATTCGAGCGGTGGATAATCTTATAAGCCGTGTATCTTCAATGCGCAGCCATTCGCTAAAATGCCCGGTATGGAACACAGGGGCTAAACACGATCCGGCAATGCTACTGATGGTAATGTCTTCAGACAGGGCCTCGGGCGGTAATTCGCAGAAACGAACCTCGCTTTAGCACGCCGTTCAGCTAATATCAGTTCGTGAAGCCGAAGCGGAGTACCTGGGCTGCTTGCTTCTGCCTAATAGTCGACAACAGCTATATCAAAGAAAGCGCGGCCGGCATCGCTTACGTTTTGCAGGGAACAGAGCCGCATGCGCGTAACGCTGCGCGAAAGTTCTAACTTCGCACTTCGTTCATCCGCGCGGCGTATAGCCAGGGGTAGAAGCTGCGAGTGCGACCGGTGCGCTGCCTGCAGCGTCAGCCGCAGCACCGTAATCCTCCCACGATGCCGGCGGTCCGTCCAGTCGTTCGAGAACGCGCTGCGCCAACAGTCGCATGAGTGCGGCATCGTCGTTCGGACATGGCAGGTACAGCATATCGTCCCATTGGAATTCTCCAAGTTGCTGCCGTCCCTCCAGCTGTGTTTCTCCATTGTCCGCGACAAACCCGAACGGGAGGTAGACTACCTTTCGAATGCCGCTTGCCTGGCTCTCCTTCGCCGCCTCTGTCACCGCCGGGAAAGTCCAGGTTCCGCCGAGCACATGATTTAACCAGCCGATCCGCACCGAACGGAACTTTGGTTTCAGGTGTTTACGTATCAGTCCAAAAAGGTAGCGAGTCTCACGCGCACCGGATTCGATGTGCCGTGGCAGACGGATGATCGTGCCATGCGCGCCGAGGATCAGAACGGACTCACGCGTCTTCGTTTCGCTCCAACCGGAGCGTTCGCAATGCGACCATATGTAGTCCGCAAGCAGTTTGCCGGCGCGTTCGTCGTAGCCGAACCGCTCGACGTAGCGCGGGGCCGGCAGCGGGTTGCGGCGGCCAGGCGTTGCGACGAACTTCCGCAGGTCGGCCTTGCTTACGCCGGACGTAAAATTGCTGTCGGCCACGTACAGCGGCAGGATTACCAGCTCATCAGGCGGGTCCACGAGCAGGCTTTTCAACACGGTCCAGATATACGGCTTCCGAAATTCCAGCACCAGCCGAACGTTAAATTCTACATCTGGTTGTGCAGCGTTCAGCTCTCGCTGTATGGCGGCGACTTGCCTGCGGCTTATATCCTCCAGCGGCGAATGGTAGTTCTCCGCATGAAACATTTTGCTGCGGAAGCGTCCCCGTTTTGCCGCGATGATCGGCATGACGTAGAGCGGGATAGGCGCTACCCGGCGCGTGAGACGATTCAGGATGCTTAAGGAATAACAGGCCTGCGTCCACCAGCCATTAGTCGGCGGCTCCCCATACGTGAGACATAGTACCTCAACGCGCTTCTTCCCCGCTCGTGCGCTGTTACTGGTGTTCATGGGACCAGTGGTTTCTCGTGCTGCGCAAACTGGGTGAGAAGCTGGCGCGCCGCGTCATTGCCCCGCACGATGCAATCCGGAATCGAAACTCCACCCGTATAATTACCAAGAAGCTTAATGGTGTCCGGCAGTGCCTGGGCTGCATGTTTCATACGCGCTACGTGTCCGACGCGAAAAATGGGAATCGCCTGTGGCAATCGCGTGACTTGAAACAGCACAGTCGAATCGTCTCGAAGTCCCATCGTCGTTTTTAGATCCGCAAGCACCTGCGCGCGCAAAGCAGCGTCATCGAGTCTGACCGCATCAGGGTCGATGTCGCCGCCATAAAAGCATGTCAGCAGGCGATGTCCCGCAGGCGCACGACCGCTGAAAATGCGGTCGCTCCAGATCATGCCAAGCGCGCGCACACCCTCGTTGCGAACCGTAAGAAATCCAAAACCGGATCGGCTTTCACGTAGCTGACCAGATCGCAGCCCTACGTGAACCACCACGACCGGAGCGTACGCGGTTGCTTGAATTATTTCGGTCGCGGAACTCGACACGTCGCGCAGAAGGGCTGCGCACGCCGATGACGGCTGTGTCAGTACGAGTTGCTCGCACTCAATAGACGACTCGTTGCCGAGCATGAGATTCCATCCCGTGTCCTCCGTCGCCGTAGCACGCAATCCAGTTACCTTGTTGTTCAACAGCAATGCCCCGCCGGCTGCCACGAAACTCTCGCGCAGTTTCTCGCTCAGCGCTGCAAGCCCGCCACGAAAGGAGACAAGCGATCGGGGGACCGCGCCGTTGTTCGTGGCGGCTGCCTTAACGGCCTTTATGGCGCGAACCGCGTCGATCAGCCGCTCGGTTCGGCAAAGTGTGGGAAATATTTCAGGCAACGTAGCTTCAAGGCTTATCCGATCCGCATCCGCCGCAAAAATACCGGCAATGCCTGGTTTCACCAGTACATCCACCGCGCCGTCGCCCACGCGCTGCCGGCAGAACGCTCCCAGTTCCATGTCCGCAGACGGCGCCGGAAATCGGGCTACAAAGCCATGCAGCACGTCGTACTTCTCGCGGAATGAAAGAAGCCGCGAGGTAATCAGTTGCGCCGGTCCTGTGGGTACTCGCCGCAGTTTCCCCCTCCGCCAGATGTAGCGGTCGTGCTTTGCGATGGGCTGTATTTCTGCCTCGTCCAGCAGACCGAGCTCTTCCAATAGCGCGAGCGCGTCAGGACTCGACGAGAAACTGTTCGGCCCGTACTCCAGCAGAAAGCCATCCACTTCACCCGTGCGAATAACGCCACCTACATTGTGGCTGCTTTCTACAAGCGCGGTTCGCATACCACCACCCGCCAGCCGATACGCGCACACAAGACCGCTGATTCCGGCGCCGACCACAACCACCTGGAATTGCGGTGTCTGCACTACACAGCCCGGGAAAAGAGTAGAGCGTCGCTCGATGATTTGAGATACGCATCAAATACAACAGCGATATTCCGCAGGAACAGGCGACCTTTATGCGTGACGCGCAGCGCATCGGGATCGAGCTGTATGAGCCCATCATCGACAAGCGGATGCAACCGTGCGGTTTCCACCTGCACGAGTTCCGAAATCTCGCTACCGCGCGCGCCGTCGTAGCGAAGCACGCCGTTGCACATCAGCTCCTCGATGATGAACCGCCGCAGTTCATCGTCAGCACTGCGAATCAACCCGCGTTCAACCGGCAGCAAACCTTCGGCAATCATCGAATTGTACTGCGAAAGTTTTTTAACGTTCTGCACGAACGCGCCCTCAAAATCGCTGATCGCCGATGTGCCGAATCCCAGCAGGTTCGTCCCGCGAAGCGTGGTGTAGCCCATGAAATTACGACGCAGCGTACCGGCCTGTTGTGCCTGCGTCAGCGAGTCGCCGGCTAACGCATAGTGATCCATGCCGATAAAACTCCAACCTTCCGCGGTCAGCCGCTCATGTGCTTCGATAAACATTTCGAGCTTAAGCGGTGCGCCAGGCATTTCATGTTCATCCAGCACGCGCTGATGCGGCAATTTCCCTGGAAGAAACGCAAAGTTATACAGGGCTATGCGGTCCGGTCGCAATTCGCGCACACGATCAAGGCTGGCGCTCCAGCTTTCCGCAGTCTGACGCGGCAGACCGTAAATCAGGTCGATATTGACGCTCTTGAACCCCGCGTCGCGCGCGGCAGCAACATTGGCAAACGTGCATTCCAGTGTCTGTTCGCGACCAATCGCGTGCTGCGTTTCCTCATGAAAGTCCTGCACGCCGAAACTGATCCGGCGAAAGCCGCTCACCTGCGCAAGCTGGCGGATTTCCTCTGGAGTTGCGACGCGAGGGTCCACTTCGATGCTCCGCTCCGCCGATTCACTGAATGTAAAAGCTCCCGAAACGATCGCGTTCAGCCGCGACATCTCATCGCTCGTCAGGTAATTTGGCGTGCCACCACCGAGATGGAGCTGGATGACTTTCCCTGCACCCCGCCACAGTTCGCGCACCAGCTGTACTTCCCGCTCCAACCTGTTAAGATAGTCCCCGGCGACGCCCTCTTTCGTCGTGATGATAACGTTGCACCCGCAAAACAGGCATCGTTTACCGCAGAATGGGATGTGCACGTACAGTGACAGGTCGCGGTCATTTTCGGAGCGCTGCCGCAGATGATCCGCCCACTCCGCCGGCCCCACTGCCGTTGTCCAGCAGGGCGCCGTGGGATAACTGGTGTAGCGCGGGATGCGCTGGTCATAGGCGCGTATGGATTCCGCAGAAATTCCCAATGACGCAAGCGACTGCGTCACGGCTGCTCACCCAGCGCGTGAATCGCGGCGACGAACCGCCGCGCGGCATCCACCCTGGCCTGCGGGATAATACCGTGCCCAAGGTTCGCCACAAATCCGCGCCGCCAGTCGAAACCGTCCACCATCGCCGTCACCGCCTTCTCAACCGCGTCGGGCACCATCAGCACACCGGGATCCAGGTTGCCCTGCAGCGCCACTGCATCGCCGATCTGCTGCCGCGCATCGGCCAGCGAGTGCGTCCAGTCGATGCTCACCACATCGGCGCCGCTCTGCGCCATAAGGGGTAGAACTGCGGCACTGCCTTTGGCGTATAGCGTGACCGGGATTTCAGGACATGCTGCCTTTACACGCGCGATCAGTTTACGCTGATATGCTGCCGCAAACTCCTCGTACTCGGCGGGCCCAATGGTACAGGCCTGGCTTTCAAAAATCTGCACACCGTCTGCGCCACCCTGCTCGATTTGCGCGACGAGGTAATTTGCTGCGGTCGCTGTCGTGCGCTCCAGCATTTCGTGCAACAGCGCAGGTTCGCTGAAAAGCAGTTTCTTGATAGTTTGCTGATTACGGCTCATCTTGCCTTCAACCGCGTACGAGACCAGCGTGAAAGGCGCGCCCGCAAAACCAATGACCGGCACCTGGTCGCCTGCTGCTTCCTTCACCCTGCGAATGCAGGCAGCTACGGCAGGAACATCGAACCTCGCTGCGCGGAAACGCTCCAGGTCGTGTTCAGATCGCAGAGGGTTCGAAATCACAGGGCCGCTATCGGGGAAATCGACCTGCAATCCCATGGCCTCCAGCGGGATTAGAATATCGTTAAAAACAATCAGCACATCCACATCCAGCGTGCGCAGAGGGAGAACCGAAGCTGCAGCGCATGCATCGGGATTCGTACACAACTCCCGAAAAGTAAAACGCTCGCGCAGAGCCAGGTATTGTGGATCGTAACGCCCGGCCTGGCGCATAATCCACGCAGGCGGGCAGTCCACCTCTTGGCCGCGCACGGCGAGCAGGTAGCGCTCTTTCTTGCTGGTCGACGACAATTTCACTCGCGGCGGGCTGCCTTTGCTGTTCTTGAGCAAGAAAACGGATGCTCCGCGTCCCACCCGTTAATGTGTACCGCGCCGCGACTGCGCTATTGCCAGTAAATGCGTTACACTATCTCAGGCGTTAAAGGTCGGCAGGCAGGCTGGCTCGGGGCCTTGCGACAGCTCAACAAAAAAAGAGCGGCGCATGTGATCTCCGACGATCTGCGACACGCGAAACGGTCCGGCTTCCATCCCCATGATACGCAACTTGGCGGTCTTTACGAGTTGCTCAAGTTCGGTGATCTCGCAAGGATCTTCGGAAGAGCACTCGACCGTCACTTCAACTTTTCCATCGTGAAGTGTTGCGTGTGCATTATAGCCGATCATTTCCCAACTCATCTGGGTCACGAGGTCGTTGATCCGCTTAAGATCGTATTCTTTTAATGGCAGAGGCATGGATGTGATTCCTTTCCGGCCTACAAGAAAGCGCAGGCGGAATAGCAAATGCACGAAAAATCCGACCAAACCGAGGCTGCCTTAAATCATACGCAATCAGCTCTTAAGCGTTGCCTGGAGATGAATGTCGGTACCTGCGAGCGCTTTGCTCACGGGGCAGCCCTTCTTTGCTCCTTCGGCAAGCTCCTGGAACTTTGCTTCTTCAATGCCCGGTACTTCGGCGTCGCACTTCAGCTCGATTCGCGTGATACTGAAACCATCGCCTGTTTTTTCGAGATGCGCGGTCGCAGTCGTATGCACCCGTGCAGGGGAAAACCCAGCCTTTTCCAGGCCGGCAGAAAACGCCATTGAGTAGCACCCTGCATGCGCCGCCGCGATGAGTTCCTCGGGATTCGTTCCTTTGCCTTCTTCGAAGCGCGATGGAAATGAATAGCTGCCCTCAAAGGCGCCACTGCCCAGTTTCATGGTTCCGGCACCCTCTTTCAAGCCGCCCTTCCATTCCGCTTCCGATGTTCTTGCAGCCATGGCCTTGTCCTTTTATTCTTGGTTTTAACCCAGTGGCGAGACGCGTAAGCAGTGCTTACAAGAGCAAACCGCTTAGTGTGGCACGGAGGATATCGCATATGAGAATGGAAACATTGCGCATCGGGATGAAGGTACAGCACACCAGCTTCGGCGCCGGCATAGTTCGCGGCATTGCGGAGACGGGTGCCGAGATTGACTTCGGCGAAGCGCGCCGCACGATTTCCGCGGCCGATTCGGCGCTGCACCCGGGCGAGCCGATGGTGAGCGTCGCTGGCCTGGATGTGCCGCTGCCTGAGTTTCTGCGCCAGACCGCACAATCCGTATTACGCCAGCTGGGTATTGAGTCCATGAGTGACGAGATCGTGGATGGACTGGCCAGGCGCTGGCGCGGTGGCAAACTTGTGATGCAGTCTACCGATGGGACCACGCAGCCGAAAGAAGTGGATATCGAGACGTTCTTTCACAAGATCGTCATGATGCGCAACAACCTGCGTGTGCTCGAGCAGAAGCTAAATGCGCATACCGGTTTAAGCGAAGCCGAGAAGATTGAGCTGCAGCAATACATCACGCGGTGCTATGGCAGTATGACAACGTTCAATGTGCTCTTTAAAGACAAGGAAGATCAGTTCTGAAGACGCTGACCGGCAGATGAGACAACATCAGCAGAAACTCGAAATTCGCACTCCCGGGCGGGGGCTGCACGAGATCACAGCGCAGGTGGAACAGGTGCTGGCGGAATCGAAAATTCGCATGGGCTTGTGCACGGTCTTCTGCTGTCACACTTCTGCCAGTCTTCTCATCCAGGAAAACGCAGACCCAACCGCAATGCGCGACCTGCTGGCCTGGCTGGAGCGCATTGCACCGGACGGCGATTCCAACTACACGCACGACACCGAAGGACCGGATGACATGCCTTCGCATCTGCGAGCAGCAGTCACCCGTACCAGTGAAAGCATTCCTGTTTCAAATGGCCGGCTTGTGCTTGGCGCATGGCAGGGAATCTACCTGGCTGAACACCGAACCCGACCTCATCGTCGCCAGATTGTGTTACATATCTTCGGAGAGTAGAGGTTGGTTCCCATCTCAGTCTACGTGCTCGTCGCCATCGTCAAAAAAGAACTCTCTCCATTGCAGCCAGTCCGTACACAATTTTGCAAATTCTGAGCATCACGCTTTTCGAGAAAACCCCGATTCTACAGGCGATGAGCCACTCCCGTGCATTGGCAGTTGACGAGGCTACGCGCGAACAATTGAAGCTTCTTAGACTTTGAACCGGACAGCTGTGATGCAAACTAACAAAAGTGAGGACAAATCAATAGAATCTGCCAGCGACCTGAGTTTACAGAAGTTCTATCACGGCACAAAAGCCGACCTAAAAACAGGCGACTTAATCGAAATTGGCTTTAGCTCAAACTACGGTAAAAAGAAAAAGGCGAAATATATCTATCTGTCCGCCACCCTGGATGCTGCTGTTTGGGGTGCTGAACTTGCCTTTGGCGAAGGACGTGAAAGAATTTATATAGTAGAGCCAACAGGCGCAATTGAGGACGACCCTAACTTAACTAACAAAAGATTTCCAGGTAATCCCACAAAGTCATACCGTTCTCTGTATCCATTTAGGGTCATTGGTGAGATTACGGTTTGGCAAGGACACTCACCCGAGCAACTCAAAGCAATGAAGGACCATCTTGAGCAACTTGAGCAACAAGGTATTGAGGCAATAGAGGACTAACTAAAGCTACGGCTGGCGAAGTTGTCGCCGGCCGGCCGGGCGATCACAGTTCGAAGTATTAGAACCCCCAGACGCCTTTTTGCACCCCGCCGTGATCGTGCTGCACGGCGCCGATGGACCCGTTCTGCGGGCAGCAGTCACCCGTACCAGTGAAAGCATTCCTGTCTCTAATGGCCGGCTTGTGCTTGGCACATGGCAGGGAATCTACGTGGCCGAACACCGAACCCGACCTCATCGTCGCCAGATTGTGCTACATATCTTCGGAGAGTAAAGGTTGGTTTGGTGGTTGGCACGACTTCGGCAAAGCAGTTCTTATTATGTCTTTCGCTGAAAATATTGGACCACCGGACAGTGATGACGAGTCGCTGCGCCAATTTACCAGCATGGTGCCCACGCCGGGCGGCCGCGCGATTACAGTCGAAGTATTAGAGCCCCCAGACGCCTTGTTGCACCCCGCCGTGATCGTGCTGCACGGCGCCGATGGGCCCGTTCGTAAGGCCGAAGAATACCTCGAAGTCTGTCGATTGCTGGCGCTCAACGGGTTTGTTGCGTTGCGTCCGCACTATTTCGATTCAGGTCCGCCGCCTGCTCCCGGATATGAACACCTCGGCAACCCTCTTGCGCACGCCGCATGGTTGCAGGCGGTAGCATCTACCGCGGATTATGCGCAGCAATTGCCCTCGGTATTGGATTCCCCGATTGGTCTCATGGGCTTTTCGCTCGGTTCGTACCTTGCGCTGGCGGCAGCAGCGTTTCAGCAACGCTACGGCGCGGTCGCCGAGTTCTTCGGCGGCATGCCGGAAATGATCTCCGGCATCGTCGAACGGATGCCTCCCACACTGATATTGCATGGCGGGGCAGACATGATCGTGCCTGTCGAGGAAGCCTACAAACTGCAGCGGTTGTATGAGAACAAAGGCTTTGAGCACGAGATCCATGTCTACCCGGGGGAGGCTCACAATTTTACCGTCAATTCCAGGCAAATGGCCAATGCGCGTGCCCTTCACTTCCTGAAGGCGCATCTCAAGCGCCCATAAGCATCTACGAAAGCGCGTTAAAGCCTTTTTAGCAGGCTTCGGATGGCACACCGATTGCCTTACATATGTAGTCTAGGCATACGGTCAATTAACTGTCTGGCTACAGAAGTGCAGTGCACTTCAAGGGAGGAAGTTAATAATGATAACTACACGAGTATTGATCGCAGCACTTTCGCTCTCGCTTGCAACACTTGGCGTTTGCCAGACCGCCAGCACCGGTGGATCCAGCGGTGGGAGTAGTGGAGGCAGCAGCGGCGGAAGCAGCGGAAGCAGTGCATCCGCCCCCGGTAAAGCGGGCACTGCAGGAGCCGGGGGGACCGCAGGAGCCGGCGTCCGAGCAGGGACAGGTGCGCGCGGCAGCGCAGGAGTCGGAACCGCGGCTAGTGGAACTGCAGCTACTGGCGTCGCCGGCACGACGTCCGCGAATGGTTCGGCCGCAACCGCTACAGGCGCCAGCAGCGCCGCAACTGGCACCGCCGGTGCAAGCAGTCCGACAGCCGGCAGTCCAGCCGCAGGTACAACCGCTTCACCAGGCAGCACCGGAGCGCTCCTGGGTGCAGGTACGAGCGGGTCTAACCTGGGCACCGGTACAACCTACGGCGCCGGGCACACCAACTTTTCAAACAGTGTCCCAATGGGCGGCAGCACGGCTAACCAGTCCGCTTCCGGTGGCGTGAACCAGGCAAATAATGGAGTTCCCAACAGCCCAATCAACCCAACCAATAATACAAATCCCTCCGGCCTTGGCCCCGTTGGCGCGCCCGCTGTTCCGCCGGGTAGTCGTCCTACCATTGACCCCGGGGTGGGCACCGGCGTAGCCGGTGTTCCGGACAACGACGCAGGTGGACCCACCACCAACGACACAGCTCCACTCGGACTGGGAGTTAACAATGGAACCGGCTTCCCGGGTAGTCCGAACAACAACCTGGGTGGGACGTCGGGAGGGGGCGGTGGCGGAGGATCTGTCGGAGCGACCGGTGGTGTAGTCGGACCGGGAGGTCTCATCATTAACCCGCCGGCAATCGTCACCAGCGGCACCGTAACGACACCCGTTACCACACCAACGCCAGTAGGGGCACCGATACGATAACGGCAGTCGCAGTGTACAATCAGGGGACGCAACTTCGTTGGAGTTGCGTCCCTTATTTTTAGTGGGCTGGGCTCTCGCACATTCCCTATAAGAAGGAACGATAATGCCCGCTGGTGAATCGGCCACAGATTGCCTGTTCTGCAAATTTGTCGCCTGCCAGATTCCCGTCGAAAAGCTATACGACGACCCTGATTCGATGGCTTTTCGTGATATAAACCCGCAGGCGCCGCATCACATCCTCATCATACCCAAGTCGCATATTGCCACGCTGAACGATTTATCGCCCGCTGATGCTGAAGTTGTCGGGAAATTACATCTGGTGGCTGCTCAACTCGCGCGAGAAAATGGGATCGCTGAGAGTGGCTATCGCACGGTTTTCAACTGCAACCGGGACGCGGGCCAGGCGGTGTATCACATTCATCTGCACCTGCTGGGAGGGCGCGAGCTCGGCTGGCCCCCAGGCTAGCGGGGTGTGTCTACCGTTAGTTCGTGATCAGTTCTGTGTGCCGAATCCGAGGGTAGTTGACTTTTGGTCTGGTAATTAACACTGATTCGGCACACTAGCTATTGTTTCTGCATTATCAGCACTTGTGCAGCGCCGGGCAGACACTCGAAGCGGTACTCGCAATTATTGCCGAGCAGCACGGCCTCACCATCGAGCTGCAGGTACATGGGCTGCTTGCTGGTAACCGTAAAGCCGCCGAGCACGTAGTGTCCGACCGTGCGGCCAAAGCGCCGCTGCAAACCACGTGAGCGAATGCCTGTTGCCGCGGCCCAGCCTAGCATCGAATCAAGTCGGCGCTTGCGGAACAGCCAGAATTCCATCGTCCCCGAGCAGGGCCGCACATCATGAAAAAGGCAAAAGCCGGCATAGTTCGAAACATTGCTGAGCATCAGCGAGAAACCTTCCTGCGGCGAAACGGGAACAGGTTCGAGCCGGCATTCGGAATCGACGACCGCCGGCGTTGCTCCTTCGCCAAACACAACCTGGAAAGGCACAACGCGATTCATGCTGAACACCGCGCGCACGCCAGCAAGGAAGTATGCGAACCGACCGCATCGCCGTTTAAACGCGCCGGATACATCGTGGACCACCGCTGCGTCAAAGCCGATGCTCGCAAAACAGAGGAAACGCTGCGTGCCGTTTACGAGCCCGACATCCATTGGTTGCGGCGTGGCCTGCAAAAGGTACTTCACAGCAGCGATGGGGTTCAGAGGAATTCCGAGTGATCGAGCCAGCGCATTGACGGTGCCCATCGGCACAACGCCAAACGTCATGCCGCGACCCAGTGCCTGGTTCAGCAGGACGTGAATGGTGCCGTCGCCACCACCAACCCAAAGCGTATCAAAATCACCTGCGGCGGCCTGCTCGACCAGTTCATGCGCATGCTCGAGACTCAGGCTCACTTCCATCCGGTGCAACGCGCTGTCGCCGCGGAGCAACCCGCGAAACTCCTCCAGCAGCGACATTTGCACGGGCTTACGTCCGCCGTTCACGATGAAAAAAATCTTCATGCGGCAGGAGGCGGCGGCGGTGGAACAGTGTCGGGCCGCTGCCGTTGATTTTCCCCCGCGAGGTCGGCAAACAGCAGCGTGCCACCCACAACTCCCAGCGGCAGGAAGAGAAAGTTCACCAGCGGGATTAGCGCGATGAGTGTCATGGTTGCGCCAAAGCCGAGGCTGGCGCCAAAATGCGAATGGGCGAATGCTTTTTTGTCGCGCGCCAGCAGCACACCGCGACGTTCCAGTGGATAGGATAAATAATCGACGGCAAAGAACATGGCGGCCAGGAACAGCTGCGCGGCTGTCGTGAACGGCGCGAGTGGCGGCACGAATGACAAGACCAACAGCAGCGCGGCGAGAATTCCATAAACCGACAGTCGCTTGCTCTCCTGGACAAGAGTAACCACCAGGTGCCACGCTTTGCGGCCCACGCCATGCTGCGATGTGTCTCGCCACCCGGTGACAATTTTGTCCGCTCGTTCGCTCAGCAGGTCGTTAAAGGGAAGCGCCACGAGGCTGCCCAGGATCACGAAGGCAATCAGAGCGGCCACGATCACCAGCACCACCGAGAACCACTCGGCGGCTTTGCGCAGTGCTACCCAATACCAGCTGGTGCCGGTGAGGTGATGCTCAAACCACGTATCCGTATAGCCGTGCAGCCAGAACACCAGTCCAATGACAAGTGCGGTATTAATAAGTAGCGGGATGACACAGTATGGCCAGAGTGAAGGGTGGCGCAGTATAAAAATGGCGGCGCGCAACGGGTAGTGAACTCCGCTGAAAAAACCGCCGACGTGGCGCACAGGTACTAACGGCGGCATAACGTTTCGAGCTTCATGAGGTCTCCCGGCTATTGCAAGTACAGCCGTTCTTTGCCTTCGAGGTGCGCGGCGATTTCCAGGAAGTTCATGATCGGGCTGATCTTCGCCTTGCCTATCAGCACCTCCTCCACCTGGAACAACCCGGCACTGGAACTCATGTGTACATCGATGCGTACCGGCTTGCGCGTACCGCGGCTGATGCGAACCGAATCAATCGCGCTCGCGGAGAAGCGGTGGATGTCACCGAGCATTGGATTCTTCGCAAGCTGGGTAGGTATCTGTGCGCGGCCCTTCGTGCAGTCGGCGCCGTCGCCAATCATCACCACCCCTGCCTCGACGCTGTTAATGCGGTAATGGCCCATATGACCAATGATCGCCTCGTTAATGAGACTCTTCATCATCCAGATGCGGCCCTCGTCTTCGTACGCAAGACCCAGATACTGGTCCAGGAAACGATCCGCGATATGCACGCTATGCCACTCATGGTTGTCGCGCGTGACGCTCATGCCGAGGTCGTGAAGAAACGACGACATGAACACGGCGATCTTCGCATCCTCGACGCTGCCCACTTCTTCCACAACGATGGACGGATGAACGCCTCCCTCATCCAGCAGGTCCAGCACCCGCAGCGCATTCATTGCGACGATTCGCGCGTGCACCGGACCATGGTCGTTGTAGCCAAGCCGTTGGATCGCCACGACGTTCGCGTAGTTCTGGATCGACGCGACCAGCGGGTCGTCGATTATCGCCTCGATGACTTTACAGAGCCTGCTGCCCGGCAGGTAACTGCGCAACTGGGTATCCAGCTCGCGCTCGACGCGGCTCTTTTTATAGAGTCGCTTGGCGGAGATCAGCTTGCGTTTTTCGCGACGTTCCTTCTCCGTGCTCTCGGGCATTCCCGGACCAACGACAGGTTCCGGCTGCTCGCCCGAGACCTCAGCAATGCTCGCCGTCGGATCCGGCAACTGCTGTATACGTTCTACCATTCCGCCAGTATGCGAGCGGCTATCATGCCTGAGTCAAGCCAGACCGGGCTATTCCACCCGGCACAGGGTTTGCACCGACTCCGCTACATGGAATCGTTTACTGGCGAGGGACCGGGCTCGCTCGCGAAAACCAACGGCCAGCAGAAACGCCGGATCCTCGTGACCGGGGCTGCCGGCAACATCGGCTCGTACTTCGCCGAGCACGCCTCGTCCAATTACGAACTGCTTCTCATGGTGCACAAGATCGACGAAAATGCGCGCGCACTGGAACGGTTCGGCAAGGTGGTGGCAGCCGACATCACCGATTTAGCAAAGCTGAAAGACCTCTGCGCCGGCGTCGACACGGTCGTGCACATGGCAGGTGCGCCAAACCCGTCGTCGACGTGGGACGTGCTTCTGCCGGTGAACATCATTGGCACTTACAATATCATGGTGGCAGCCAGGCACGCCGGCTGCCGGCGCGTGATTTTTGCATCCTCCATTCATGCGGTGTCGGGCTACCCGCCCGACGTCCAGGTGAAGACAACCGACCCGGTGAACCCTGGCGATCTGTATGGTGTCTCCAAATGTTTTGGCGAAGCGCTCAGCCGCTACATGGCGGAGCAGGAAGGCGTGAGTGTCATCGCGCTTCGCATCGGCGCGTTCCAGCCGCTCTCGCGCGCCAAGAACCCGGATAGTATAGCAATGATGGATGCGTACGTGTCCCACCGCGATCTGCATCAGCTCCTGGTAAAGTGCATCGAGGTGGAGAATGTAAGGTTCGCGATTCTGAACGGCCTGAGCGACAACCGTTTCAAGCGGCTCGACATCTCCGACGCCCGCGAACTGGTCGGGTATGAGCCTGTCGACGACCTCACCGAATTGAACCCGCGGCTCAAGCACCTGGAGCTGAGCGAAACCGTGGCCGCGCACAACCTGTCCGATGAGAAGCAGGAAAGCGGCCTTCGCAACGATCTGTAACGCCTTTTCGTTTGTGTATCATGGCACGCGGCTTGCCTTCTGTAATGGCCCATCAGGAGGCGGAAATGGCACGAGAAACATCCGATGGATCAGTTTGGTACTTTAGTATTTTCCTCGCACTTGCGGCAGCCGCAGCCGTGGTGAGCACATCCGAGCTGGTGGGCGATGCTGCCGCGCTTGCACAGTTTTTTGCGCTGTTGTTTGGCGCCTTTGCAGTCTTTACGCTCTGGATGGAGCGACGCAATTCACCCAGCCCCGTGCACGATGAAAGCGTCGTGCCTCATCCGGCCTGCGCGGTGGATGAGCGGCCCGCAAAGCGCAACGCAACGAAGTTCCCGGCTTAAGTTAACACGCTTATTTGGCTAGTGTGGCCCACCCAACAGGATCCCAGCGCGCAAACATGGACAAAAACACGCTTTTAAGAATCAGCACAAAACTCATCGCATGCGCGGTGATCTGCACTACGACTTCGGCGCACGCAATCGACGATGAAAGGGTTGCCGAGGTCACGGTAAAGGCAACTCTGCCGATGCCTTCCGCACGGCTGGGCAGCATCGTGTTCAACGGGAAACTCTGGATGTTTGGCGGCATCGGACCCGCGGGCTGGTCCGAGCAGGTACACTCCGCGCAAATACTTCCCGACGGCGGGCTGGGCCACTGGCGCATGGATGCGCTGTTACCCGATCGCCGCGCAATGATCGGCAACGGCGTGCATGTCGCGCAAAATTATTTCTATGTATTCGGGCGCGCGGCTGCCCCTATTCGTTCTGGCGTGGTGGAAGACGGCCGGCTCACGGCGTGGAAAAGTTTGCCGGACTGCGCAGGCAAACCGCTGTCCAACCAGGCAAGCTGTGTTACCGAACATTGGCTGTACGTCCTGGGCGGGCGCGACGGTGAGAAACTGAGTTCGGCGGTGCAGGTGCTCGATATCAGTCAGCCTGGCGGTCCTTCGCCGCAATGGCGTCAAACTACTGCGCTCCCGATACCCGTGTGGTTCCACGTTGCGGCGGTACACAAGGACCGCATGTACGTGTGGGGTGGAAGCCTGAAAAGCGGGAGCGAGCTTAACCCCGACGTATTCAGCGCGGAGCTGAACCATGCGGACGGCACCCTTGGCGAGTGGCGAAAAGAAACACCGATGCCTTTGCCGGTCTACGCCGGCGCCGGCACTATCGTTAATGGGTCTCTCGTCAGCGTGGCGGGCAGGTACCGCACCGGTTATGCAACCAACGTCACCTGGATTGCGCCTATTCAAAAGGACGGCAAGGTTGGCGAGTGGCGCCACGTGAAGTCGAACATGGACAAGAGAATGTACCACTCCATCGCCGCAGATATGGCCGGTAGGAGATTGTACGTGCTGGGAGGCTACTCCGGCGATGGACTTTCCGAGCCCGAGCGGCATGCCAGCGTCGATACCGTCGTCGCGCTGAACCTCTCGGCGCTGGGCCTGGCGAACTAACCGCCCGGTGCGGGCGGTAATTTTTATCCACGAATGCACATGAAACACCTGGAATGATGTGAGGGTCTGAGGCCGCGGCGGTGGCGATTAGAGGGTTTTCAAGTTTTCAAGTTTTTCAAGTTGGTTTCAAGTTTGCGGTGTAGAAGCTTGAAAGGCTTGCAGATAAATCAAGTTGGCGAAAAATGGGTAATTTCGCCACTTGAAAAACGGTAATCCTCGCGTAAGAATTCGCCGGGGCCGTGGTTTTCCCGCTTCCTTGCGCGATGGGCGGCTTTTTCCGCCAGGCGCAAAGACGTAAAATGCCACGCGGATTGGGCTGCTAAAGTCCGTCTGCCGTCAGTCACGGCGTTCGGGCTGCATAGTTTTCAAAGAACGTGTTCAGCTTTACTACGCTGACACGTTTACACCAGTTTGGTGGGGCCTGTCACTTCCCTGGCGTACCCTTCAGGTGGGGTAAGTCCAATAAAGTCGAAGAACATTTTGGACGAACGCGCGCGGGTGCGTGCCGGCAACTCCGGATGAGGGTCCTTGCTTCGAGGTGCCATGCTGATGAGGGCTTCCGTGAGAAAGTTTGATCGTCGAGCGTCACAGAGTAGACGCGCTCCCAAGGCCCCGTAGATGATCTTGTGGTGAAGTATTGCTGACGCTAGCAAATTAATTAGTGAAAACGTCAACCGCCCCCTAAATTCGTCAAAAGCTACCTATATCCAGCTAAAATTCCAGGAAAAGGCCGAGTCCTATGGCGCGGCTGTCGTTGCCGTTGCTGCGCTGGGTGCTGCTGACGCTGGCGAGCCATCCGCGATCAGGGCAAACCCATTCGCGCCATGTTGCGAAAACGGTTTGCGCGTCGTAAGTGCCGGAAACGGTGCCGGCGCCAGCGAGGCGGCTTTCAGAGAAGGCTTCGCCGCCGCGGGTGAGGCCCATGCTGACGATCCGTTCCTTCTCCTTTTCATAGGTAAGGCGAAAACTATCGGACTGGACCTGTTCGCTGGTGGGTTCAAGCTGCTGCGAGAACATTCGGCGGTACTCGATGTTCCAGAATTCGCACAAAGACTGGCGGATGCCGGCGTATTCGGAGGCTGCCCGGGAGTCACGGGAATGGTAGTAGCTGGCGCCGAGAATTGCGGCTGTGCCGGGATCGCGGATGAAACGGTAGGTGAGTTCGGTGTTGTACCGGCTGGGAACGATTTCCTCGCGAAGGGCGACGAGGGCTTCGTTGTGAAGCCACAGGTCTTCGCAGGGGTGCCAGGTCAAGCCGACGCCAACACGCTCATCGCTTTGGCCAAAACGGTGCCAGTATTCGGTACTGGCGGACCAGGTGTATTGCTTGCACGGGCGATAGGTGAGAACATTGCTGAGGTTAAAAGTGTCTCCCGTCAGCCGGTAACTTTCATAGTTAGCTATGCTAGTGTTGGTGAACAGGTTTAGCATGCGGTAGTTGATGCGGAAGTCTTCATTGTGCGGGTCGAGGTTTAGCGCACGGGCGAAGTAGTGCCTGGCGGAGGCGTAGTTGCCGTCGGCGTTTTCGACGCGGCCGAGCTGCTCGATGGCCTCGGCCTGGCATTGGCAGCGGGGGTTTTGCAGCACGATGGCGAATGCCTGATCGTAGCACTCGTGTTTGATGAAGACATTGGACAGGCCGTAGAATGCTTCGCAGTAATGGGGTGCGGCCTTGAGGGTTCGGCGGAACCAGTACTCGGCTTCGTCGGTGCGCTCGGTCCAGAGAGAGACGAGCCCTTTCATGAGGAGGGCGTCGGCGTGGTCGGGCTTTACGGAGAGGATGTGGTCTGCGATGGCCTCAGCGCCGGCGAAGTCCTGCTGCTTTGTAAGCGCCTGCGCCTGACGGATGAGCGCGTCGAAATCTTCCTGGCCGACGCCAGCTGCGGGGCTGGAGGGCGACCGGTCCGCGCGGCTGCTGTGTGAGGCCCTGGGTTTAGAGTCGCGTTTCTGCGTGCCGGTTTTTAGAGCAGCTTCGATCTGCTGGCGAAGTGCAGTGTAGTCGCGACCTTCTGCGCAGGTCGCGGGCGCCTGCTTCAGGCGTGCAAGTGCCTCTGTTGCATTTCCATCCCAGAAATAGCTCTTCGCGAGGGCGATGTAGGCGTCGCAGTAGTCGGGCGCTTGTTTAATAACCGCTTCTAAATCCAGGCGGGCCGCGGTGAAGTTGCGTTGCCACAGGCGAACGTTGCCGCGAATGAGGAGTGCGTCGGCGGCGGAGGGATTTCGGGAGATGACCTCTTCGAGAATTTTGGTCGCCGTATCATATTGCTTCATAGCGGCCCGGTTTTTCGCGAGTTGGATGCGCTGATCGTCGTCCTCGGGGTGCTCTGCGAGGTACTTCTCATAGATCAGGATCGCCTGCGAGTAGCGCCCTTCTCGGTAGGCTTTCTGCGCCTGGTGCAGATCTGCTGACGAAGCGGCACCTGACGTTCGATCATCTGATGATGAAAGCGCGGACCGGCTCGAAATGGTATTGGACGTGCCTTCTCCGTACGAGAAAAGCGCCTGAAGATAGACTAAAACTATCAGCGGGAATTTGCGCGTAATTAAGCCAGCCACAGATTACTCCAGCAAGTTTCGATCGGTTCACTAAGTGGTTGTTTTGGACAAGCTCGCATGCAAGCCAAAGTCCCAAGATGGGGATAAGTAATGAAAAAGGCGCGCAGTCGGGCGGGACAGGTGCCTGTCCGCAGAAGCGGGGAATACGTGCACGGCGACGACGGCGAAACTTACTGGTGGTGGGGCTTTTCGGAATTGTGGCACTCGTGGTTGGCGCCCTGGCGATCACTATGCGTTCGATGACAGGTGAGCCGGCCCCTGCGGCCTGGCTATGGAACCCGGAGGATTATTTCAGTCCGGCAGGCAGGCAGCGCCTGGTGCGTGTCGCACGAAAATGGAAGATCTCGGCAATTTTTGCGCAGGTGCATCACAATGGGTTGCAGCTGAGTCAAACAGCGGAGCTGCAGGCTCTCATAAAGCAGGCGGCAAAGAAGGGAATCGAGATTCATGCGCTGAGCGGCTCGCCGGACTGGAGCGATCCGAAGCAGCTGGAAATGCCGCTATCGCTTATCGACGCGGTCACATCTTACAATCAGCATTCGCCTGCCAAATTTGCGGGGGTCCACTTCGACATCGAGCCGTACCTGCTGCCACGTTGGGCAATCGAGCGGGAGAAGGTGGTAGAAAATTTCCTGACCGTGGTGTCGAGCATCGCGAACCGCGGGCGCGAAAAACGCCTGCACACCGGTTTCTCGGTGCCGTTCTTCTTCGGCGACGACGCGAATTTTCGAGATGAGAAGCTGCCGATTTTCGCGCATGTGATGAAGCGGTGTGACGAGGTGGCGGTGATGGCGTATCGAACCCGCTTATCGGGAAGCAACGGCGTTGAGCGCCTGACACGTCCCATCCGAATGGCTGCAGTAAAGCAAAGCCATGGAGCCAGCGTGAGGCTGGGGCTTGAGCTTACTACCGGGACGGCCAGGCGGCTGCTGTTTGTGACGGGTGTTGGCCCACCAGAACGGCCCGAAGAGCTGCCTTACAGGTATAACGGGCGTGAGGTTCGGCTGGTGCATGAGGGACGAGTGTACTTGCTGGGACTGGAGTCGAAAGGGACGACGGAAGCAGTCGTCGATGCGGTTGTGGCGTTGGCCGCGCAGACGCGTTTCCCGACAACGGCAGAGGACGAGGTACTTTCGCGGGCCGTGCGTGAACTGGAAGCGACGGGTGAATATGGCAGTGTGAAGGCTCGTTCGCTGGGCACGGCGTTCGGAAAACCGCTTTCCGGAATAGAATGTGTGGAGAAGCTTACTACTGAAACAACTTTCGCAGGAAGGTCGGCTGAAAGCATCCGTAGCTTTGTCAGCCGGGTGAACGAGTCCTTGCTGCAACCTCCTCAAGTTCAAGGGGTTATCTACCATGATTTTGCTGCGCTGGACCGCCTGACAGCTCGGTAAATACTGAAAGAAGATGGATGGCTAAAGTTCTCGTCTGCGATGACGATCCAGATTTGCGTTATATGATCAGGTATTTTCTGGAGAAAAAGGGAATAACGGTAATTGAGGCAGAGAATGGTAAGCAGGCTATCGAGGCGCTTGCCGGACGTGACTTCGACGCGCTCGTCATTGACTTGTTAATGCCAATCCAGGACGGGTACACGACTGTAAGTGAGGTGCGCGAAGACAACGACCTTAAGGAACTGCCGATAATCGTTCTCTCATCACTTGCCCAGGAGGCGAACGTCTTGCGCGCATTTCAGGTCGGGGCCAGTGACTTTCTGAAAAAGCCCTTCAGCCCTGAAGAGCTGTATGCCAGGCTGTCGCGGTTTTTGCCTGGCATCTAGGCCTTGATGGTATTCGAGCCAACTGCGGTTGCCATCGTGCTGGCGTTACTTATGCTGGGCGCGATGGTGGCAACATTTGCGCTGGTGCTGGTGCTTCATTGGCGTAATCGTACCTGGGAAAATCATCGCTCGGCGCTGTTCGTCCGCTGGCGGCCCATTGTGGCTGACTTCATCTATGCCGAAGGCTCAGCGAAGGCACTGTGCAAAGCGAGCGCGAGCGCACCGGATTATTTCCTGGAGTACCTGGTCCACCTCGCCACGATGCTACGCGGAGCCGCCTTCCAACGAGTGCAGGATGCGGTGGTCGAAAGCGGGATGGCGGACTACCTTGAGAACTCATTACAATCGCATAAACCCTGGAAGGTGAGCAAGGCCGCGCATGCCCTTTTTACCCTCCGGATCGGTATAGGTCGCGGACGACTCAGGAGACTGCTGCGCAGCCCCTCTGAAGGAGTGGTGTTTTCATCGGCACTGGCACTGTCCAGGATAGGGCAGGACGAAGATTTGCCACTGCTGCTGGAGGTGCTCTCAGAGTTCAGCGTAACGAACCAGGACCTGGTGTCGGTGGTGTTGCTGGGCTATGCGAGCGACCACCCCACAACTCTACTGCAGTACGTGAAAGAGCATTCGGTAGCCGACCCGGCGCTTCGCTCGATACTCTATGAGATCTTCGGAAAGCTGAACCTTCAGGGCTCCGTGCATCTGCTGCGGGAGGAGTTGCGCAGCCCCAGCTGTGACGAGTGCTACCTGAAGGCAATCCGGGCACTTGGCGAAATGTCGGCGGTAGAAGCCCTGGAGCAATTACGGCCGGTTCTTAATTCGTCGGATTGGCGAGCAAGAGCCCTGGCTGTGTGGTCAGTGGGGCGGCTGAAGAATTTTGACGACGTGCCGGCACTTAGCCAGCGATTGTACGACGAGAGCTGGGCTGTGCGCCTGAATGCTGCCACTGCGCTTCTGCTGATGGAAGAACCCGGGCGAGAGGCACTGGAGGAGGCCACACTCGGTCCCACGTTCGCAGGCGACATAGCCAGGCATGCGCTGCAATACGAGGAGAAAGCGATCCCAGTGATGTGAGAGCCTTTCTTCTCGGATTTAACTACGGGGTGTTTTTCTACTTTGCCATTATCAACGCGGTTTATCTCGGGCTTGTTCTCATCGGGTATTTCGGCATCCGTCGCCAGAACCGTAGCGCTTACCTGCTTAACCCCGAACAGATGCTGCAGTCGCCACTGCTGCGGCCCGTGTCAATTATCGCGCCAGCGTACAATGAGGAGGCGACGATTGTAGCAAGTGTGGCGTCGCTGCAGCAGCTGCAGTACCCGCAGTTTGAAGTGGTGCTGGTAAACGACGGTTCCAAGGACAACACGCTACAGACTATTATCGAGCACTACGACATGGTGCCAAGCCCCGTGGTGTTCAGGCAGCAGCTTGCCTGTACGCCGATCCGGGGCATTTATATCTCCTCAAAGTTCCCAAGGCTGATCGTCGTGGATAAAGAGAACGCCGGCAAGGCGGACTCCCTCAACGCGGGAATAAACGTAAGCCGCTATCCGCTGATCTGCAATGTCGACTCGGATTCGCTGCTGGACAAAGATGCGCTGCTGAAGGTCGCACGGCCGTTTTTCGAGGACCCTACTACGCTGGCAGTTGGCGGTACGATCCGGCCGGCGAACAATTGCGTCATCGAGGCAGGAGAAGTGGTCGAGGTGCGGATGCCGACTTCGTGGGTGGCTTCCTTCCAGGCACTGGAGTACCTGCGAGCTTTTCTGTTTGGGCGCGTCGGATGGGACGAACTGGGTGCGACGGTTATTATTTCCGGAGCGTTTGGGATGTTTCTCAAAAGCGCCGTCATTGCAGCAGGTGGCTACGACACCAGTACTGTGGGCGAGGACATGGAACTGGTGGTGCGACTGCGTAAGTGGGGCTACCAGAATATGGAACGGCACCGCGTGAGCGTGGTAGCAGATACGGTATGTTGGACCGAGGTGCCGGAGAGTCTGAAGATACTCAAGCGCCAGCGAAGCCGGTGGCAGCGCGGGCTGATGCAGACCCTGCGCCGACACGTCGGGATGATTTTTAACCCGGCGTATGGAAGCGTTGGGCTGCTGGCACTCCCGTTCTTTCTGTTATTTGAGATGCTGGGACCGATAGTGGAAACGGTCGGGTATATCGTCTTTGTGCTGTGTTGGTGGCTGGGCTATGTGAACTGGGAATTTGCATTCTGGTTTGTGCTGGTAAGCCTGTTCCTCGGGACGGTGCTGAGCCTCGCGGCGGCAGTTCTGATGGAAGCTTCCAACCGGCGCTACACGAGGTGGTCAGACGTCGCGCGACTGGTCTGGTTCGCCGCGCTGGAGAACTTCGGCTACCGTCAGCTTCACAACATTTTCCGGCTGATCGGGATTTTCCAGTACTTCAAGGGAAAGGAGGGCTGGGGTGAGATGACGCGGAAGGGCTTCAGGGCTACTACTCCAGCGCCCAGAGGGAAATGAGGCACGGTAACTGGATTCGGGGACGTTTGACCAATTAAGTTCTGGGGCAGCTGCGGAAGTGTACTGAAGCCTGGCAAATTCGCAGGTGATGCGTTATAGGGAATGCCGGGGTTGTACGGTGCGGCACGCGGTGACGCACTCCCAGGGCGGCGTACGTTTTTTGGTCGCGTGCGAGGTCGTTTTGCCGGAGTTGGATGGATCAGACGCGGGGTGCGATCTGGCGCGAGGGTGGAAAGATCAGGCGCGTAGTGCGATCTGGCGCGATGGTGGAAATCATTAACTCGAGAAAACGGAGACGGAAGATCAGCATGACGACCTGTACCCTCAAACCCTCCCCTCAAACCCTCTGAACACGGACGACCTCGCGGGAATGCAGCAATTTCTGAATCGTTACTTTTCGCGGCGTTGGCATATAAGCGGAAGGAGCACACCAGAAGAATATCAAGTTGCTACAGAGGAGCAATCGTTGCCGCGAAATTCCATTGGCCGTTTTCGGATTGCGCCGTGATATAATGCTCGGTATCAAGTTCGCGTCCGTCTCTTGTCAAAATCTTCAGGATTAAAGGCTGATTGAGGAGAGTGGGAATTCCGGTGGTTAAAAACCGCGAGAAACCAAGGTGATGAGCATCGCGAAAGCTTAGCGGAATAATAGCTGTTAGCGACTTACCAACGATTTCCTCGGAAGTCCACCCAAACGCCTGCGTGAATGTTTCATTAATATAGGTAATGATTCCATCCCCATTTGCCCGAATAAGCGGTTTGGTGGTATCTGGAACCTGGGGTGTCACTCCTGCAGTCCTTCGAAGGGGGTGTTGATCGGCGCACCACGACCGGCAATAAGATTCTCAGCGGAACTGCCGTCCAGCGGCATGGAATAATAATGACCCTGCACCAGGCGGCATCCCAGCACGGACAGCTTCTCTGCGGCCTGCAGGGTTTCGACGCCTTCCGCAATGACGCTCATCTTGAGTGTCTTCGCCAGCACAAGGATACACCGGATGATCTCCACGTTGTCTTCGCTCGATTCGAGGCCCATCACGAAACTTCGGTCGATTTTTAACGTGTGAATCGGCAAGCGCGACAGATAACTAAGCGAAGAGTAACCCGTGCCAAAATCGTCGACGTGCAGGTGAACGCGAATCTTCTGCAGTTGCTCCAGCACAGTTTGTATTTTTGCGACGCGCTCCATCATGACCCCCTCGGTTATTTCGAGGTTGAGCTTTTCCGCATCCAGCCCGGTCTCAGCCAGGACCGATTGGATATGTTCAACCAGGCCGGGATTGGTGAACTGTTGCCCCGATACGTTCACGCTGATTGTCAGCCTGGAAGCGTGGGGTAACTTGCGCTCGAGGTCGGCTCGCCATCTGCACGCTTCAGAAATGACCCACTCGCCAATGCTGATAATCTGCCGCGTTTCCTCGGCAATCTGTATAAATTCGGAGGGAGGAATCATCCCGCGTTGGGGATGCTGCCATCGCAACAGAGCTTCAAAGCCGACAATTGCACCGGTGGTAACTCTACATACAGGCTGATAGTACAACACAAGTTCGTTCCGCTCAACCGCCGTTCGCAGCTCGGATTCCACCAGCAGGCGCTGCACTGCTTTGTCGTGCATCACGCTGTCAAATATCTGGGTTCTCGCCCCGCCGTTTGCCTTGGCCCTGTACATGGCGATGTCTGCATCGCGCAGGATCTCGTCCGGCCCACTGTACCCGGTTTGGCTTAGAGCGACGCCAATGCTGGCAGCAGTATATACCGCATGACTATCGAGCTGAAAAGGGGCCACCAGGGCCTTCTGCATGCGGTTCGCTGTCTCGTGGCATGCTCGGCAGTCTATGGTGGGGGGCAGATCGTCTAGAAAAACAGCGAACTCGTCGCCGCCAATCCGCGCAACCATGTCACCCGCCCGCACACTCGTCAACAGCCGCCTGGCTACCTCAATCAGAAGCGCATCACCGAATGGGTGGCCAAGACTGTCATTTATAATTTTAAAGCGATCAAGGTCGAGAAACAGTACGGCAAAATTGTAATCATGGGAGTGCCGAAGACGCCGTAGAATTGCCTGTCGAACCGTATTAACGAACAGGACGCGATTTGGCAGGCCGGTCAGCGAATCATGAAGTGCGCGAAAAGTCAGACTTTCTTCGGACTGCTTGATCTCGAATGCACGCCCGAGGGCTGTGCCGAAGTAGCCGAGCACCTCGAGAAATCTTTTATTGGGTTCTTCAACGTCACAGGAAAAGAACTCGAGAACTGTCACGACTTCCCCGCGCGACAAAATCGGGAACGCGAATGCGGATTTTAAGCCAACGAGCCGGGCAATGGGCGCGCGGGGGAAATTGGCGTTAGTAGACACATCAAGGAACCACGTCGGTTGCCGGGATTGGAAAACAGTGCCGGGCAATCCCTGGCCCGGTTCTAAAAACGTCAGTTCGGTTGCAGATCGAAACTCCTGGAACCGTATGGGATCGGCGAGGAACCACAAGGCACCTGGTTCCAGGCGAGCTTTCCCTTCGTGCCGCGTTACATGATAAGTATGACCAATGGGCCATGCCATTTCCTCGCAAATGCGAGTGATGCAGAAGAGCAGGATGTGATTTAGATCCGTAGCCTCATTGGCCGTGGCAGAAATGGACTCGTAGAGGTGCAGATACTTGATCTCCTGCTCGAGTGCATCCTGTACCATCCTGGATTCGGTAATGTCACGAATCGTAAGAACAGCCGTCTTTTCGCCATCGCCAAAGGCGGTTAATGACCATGCGAATTCCAGGTGCCGCGTCTCGCCATCTTGAAAAAACTGAAAAACATCCAGCCCCGGGCCTGATCTAATGGCCCGCTGTATGGGATGATTTTCAGGGGTGATATCCACGCCGCCCTGCTGCAGAGGCATGTTGGCAAACAGTGACTTGCCCAAGAGACAAATATGCCCCTGTCTTAACAGCCGGTCAAAAGGTCCGTTGCACCACTCAATGATTCCGTCTTGCGTGGTCCAGACAATCGATTCGCTTATCGAACTGAGAACCAACTCCATCTTACCAAGCGTCGTGCGGAGTTGCTTAACGATTAAGGATAGTTCGTTCTCAGTGCGAGCAGTCGCACTCATACAGAAGTTCTCCTGACTGCCTATGCGTTTAACGGCAGCCTTATGGGGTGGCAATGTTATTGTGTATGTTAATGGAATCCGGGGTGGTGTCTCATTAATTCGTTCTTTGGTTAACGTTCCTGCTCCAGTGTTTTATACGGGATGCCTGGTTCGCCGGCAATTTCCGTCATTGGCCGGTCATTTGTACCGGGTTTTGAGGGGATAGTCGTCATGCCGCCGGGCGGCACCCTGAAACCATGCAAATTCCTCGCCATCGCGATCACTTTTGTGGCAATTGGTCGACTTTCCGATGCGATGCCGAGGAAGGGCCTAACCGCTTCTACCCATCCAAACCATATGTTGTACCCTTCACGACAGCCACGTCTCTATGTGGTTTATTTTCGAGGCAGGTTTTACGGGACGGTGGCCGCGCGGCGGAATTACCTGGTCTTTAATACTCGTTTGGAAAAAGAATGCCTTGAACCGTGTACTCGTCAACCTCTCCTTGTGGGGGCAGTGGCGCATTGAGCCTGGTTACAGTGCCTGCTTCGAGCGCTACTCTGAACAGTTCTTCGACGCTATCCACCGCCTGGTCAGCAAGATACAAAACTCCGGCCCCTCGTGGTTCTAACAGGAAGCTGCGGACACCTCTGTCCTGCAGCAGTGGAAGGTTCAGCTGATTTACGACACCTGTTATGGTATTTATGCGGTATAGCTCTCTTTGGTCTACGACTTCCTGGTCGGCGGTGTAGATGACATTGATTCCGTCTGGATGGATCTGAAATATCTCCACATCGCCGCCCGGAATCAGCGGCGGGGTCAACTGCGACACGACACTCGTCAGCAGGTCTACTTTAAACAGTTCATGATCGCCGTCTGCATCCTGGTCCGCGCGATACACCACAAAAGCGCCTTTGCGGTCAATCTGGTATCCGTCGCTGACATCGCGGTTGCCTGAGAGCGGCGGATTGAGTTTGCTGACCTGGCCGGTTTTCAACACCACGCGATAAAGCTCGCGCACCGAATCGATATCCTGGTCGGCAAGATACAAGACACTCGCGCCCTTGTAATCGATCCGAAACGAACTGACGCTACCACCACTGCCCATAGGCGCGTTCAGCTTAATGACCGAGCCGGTCCGCAGATCCGCCAGGTAGAGCTCGCTTACTCCATTTACCTCCTGGTCAGCCCGGTAAACAACAAACCGGCTCTTCGCATCGATGGCAAACTCACTTACATCGCCATCCGTGACCAGGGGTGGATTCAATTTGGTCACCACGCGGGTTTTAATATCCACCCGGAATAATTCATAGACACCATCGACTTCCTGATCGGCCTGGTACACCACGAAGCGGCCCTTCGGATCGATTGCAAAATCCTGGATATCTCCACCGGGAACCAGTGGCGGATTGAGTTTCGTGCCGATTCCTGTTTTCAGGTCCACGCGATATAATTCGCGAACGTCAGTCGTGTCCTGTTCCCCCACATACACAACGCTTGCACCTTTGGCGTCTACTGCGTAACCATGGAAACTCGTGCCGTCGAGCATGGGTGGAGTCAGCGGCAACACCGTGCCCGTCTTGAGGTCCGCACGGTAAAGTCGATAAATATCCAGGATTTCCTGGTCTGCCTCATAGATGATACTGGTGCCTTTGGGATGAACGACAGCCGAATAGACGCCTGCGTCCGGTGGGAGTGGCAAATTGACCTTAATGACTGCGCTTGTTTTCGGAATGACGGCGTATAGCTCGCGCACCCCAGTGACGTCTGCGATGTAAGTGATGAGGCTGCCAGCAGCCGTGGCTGCTCCGCTGCACAGCAGCAACATGGCCGCCATAAAAGTTGTGGGCACCAGACGAAGTGACAACAGCGTGGTCCGAGCTGTGCGGCAGAGATTTTTGGGCTGTGCAAGGGCCGGCGTACCGCACGGTTTATGAGCGACGTTGCGAGTTGCGCGTACCAAGGTTTTTTTCAAAGCAGGTCTCCCGTCGTTCAGACACTGAAAATCGGGGGCAGTATAATTTCCCTTTTTGCATAGTGCAAATCGAAAGTTACCGAAGCGTGCCCCGATTTGCAAGAGTCGTTGTGACAGACGAGCGCTGCGTCAGTCAGCAGCGGACCGCGTTTTTTTAACTCCACGATCGGCCCGCATCAAACCACACAGCGGGATTTTAACTCCCCGGAACGCCTTGCAAGGCGGCGCAGTCCTCTCCGCTGCAACAATTCTCTACCGTCCCAGTAGTTTTCCCTTGCGTTCGTGTTAAGGGGTGCTACACGTGGCGCGCCAAAAAACGCAATAGCTGGTTTTATGCACCAGTCTAACGCCTTTTTTGAGAAAATAAAGAAGCACGCCAGTCTGGCCAGACGCTATGTAATCAACAAGATCGCTGGTTATACGCCGCCTGTTCACTTCGTGTCCTTCTGAAGAATAGGGCTTTCCGTGAATTTCCCATTGGGGAAGTGCGAGCAGAAGGGATCGCGACAGGAGCGGTTTACTTGCGGGGCATTTCTCGTATCAATGTGTTTTGGCGCCATGGCGGCAAAACCGGTGGTTACCGCGCCCTTAGAACAGACCGGCTCGTACGAGCGTAAGGCAATTGTAGAACCCCGCGCCGCCGTAATGGATGTTTTGCTGTCCGGTTCGCCTGAAGTAACAATGAAGTCCGTAGCGCTTGCCGACGGAACCATGGCTGATTTTGAGATGGAACGGGTGCAGGTGTTCTGCGATGACGCGGTTGTTGTCACCTTCAACGGCGAAACAACTGCGGCAGTTACCGGGCTCGAACCCGTCACCTACCGGGGGCATGGCATTGGGAAGCCGGAACAAATTATCTTTGTGAGCGTCACGCCAGGAGCAGGCGCTAATTCCGTGGCACCGGAAATGTGGATGGTAGTATCTGACCCGACTCAGACCACACTGCTCGAGCCGACAAAAACCGCCAAGGGTAGCGTACACCATCTGCTTTCCCTGGCGGAGACATCTGAATTGGAGAACATGCAATGCGACTCGGACAATCTGCCTGAGAACAGCACAATGCGCGAAACCTTCTCTGCGCGGAAAACGCGCGCAATAAGCACTGACATCACCTATGACGCCCAGTTGCTCCTGGATGTCAGCTATTCGCTATATTCTCAGAGGTTTAGCTCCGACGCCACAGCTGCAAGAAATTATGTGACGAACCTGGTGGGTGCTGTGTCGACCATCTACAAGCGCGACATCAATACGGTGCTCTCCGTGAAACAACTCGTGATCTGGACTACGCCGGATCCGTTTGGGACAACCAGCACGCCGTCGCAAATATCAAACTACCGGAACTACAATACGACGTATCGCGCGACTGTGGCTCGCAATGCGTCACACCTTCTCAGTTACGCACCCGGCCTTGGAGGCGTCGGCATTATCGGCGGGCTTTGCCAGGGGCAGAATGATTGCGCCGTAAGCAATCTGAACGGTAACGCTGTCTTTAGTGTTTCGAGTTACCAGTGGGACTTGTATGTCTTTGCTCATGAATTAGGTCACACGTTCAGCTCACCCCATACGCATAATTACAATCCCCCGATCGACTGTTGCGCAACCGATGGCGGCAGCGCGTGTCCCTCGGCCGTGGGCCAGGCCGGCACATTGATGAGCTATTGCCACCGCAATGGCACTATGACGATGAACTTTCACGAACGTTGCATTTCTGTCATGCGTTCCGCCGCCGAGGGGGCAGCATGCCTTGGCGTGTATGTCCCTCCCAAATACCCGCAAATAAGCGTGCGGTGGCAAGGAACACAGATCTCAAGCGGCGACCGCGCACCGAGCACTGCGGATGGGACAGATTATGGGACGGTGGAGATTGCAGCCAATGTTACACGCACATTCACGATCACAAACACAGGAACGGCTGACCTGCAATTGACAGGCAATCCGGCTATTGCGATCTCGGGCGTTGGGGCCGGCGATTTTGCAGTGACCGCATCGCCTCAAACGCTCATCGCCCCCGGTGCAGCAACGACCTTCTCGGTGCGCTTCTCACCATCTGCTGGTGGCGGGCGCACGGCCGGTGTCTCCATTGCAAGCAACGACCCGCAAGGTAACCCTTTCGGGTTTGATGTGCAAGGCCAGGCCCCTGTGCCAGCACCCAGCGCAGATTTAACCTGCTTCTGGCTGGCAGAAGCCACGCAGGTCGCAAAGCAGTCAGCGCTTGGGGTAAGCTATAGTGTACGGGCTACCCTGTATGCAGGAAACGTGGGGGTGCTTCCTTCGTCCGGAGGTGACGTTGTGGAATACTACCTTTCGGGCGATACCGTCCTGGATGCAACCGATGTTAAAATCGGGACGCGAACATTGTCTGCACTTAAACCGAATGTAGCCGGTAAGGCGCCGAAATGGAAAAAGCTTAAAATCAAAAGCAAACTTTCGTGGAGTGCGTCTGGAGCCCACCTGCTGGGAGTCGTCAAACCTGTGACCGACGGTAACGCGTCCAATAACCTGGCCATAAGCCCGGTCGTCAGATAGCGGTAGAGGGTACACGTTACATTTAGGAAGCCTGCAGGTTATACCAAACTGCTTGCTGGTTTTACCTTTTTGGTGTAGTACTGACCCAATTCGAAGGCGTCCACTTATTAAGTTCGCGCAATTGTTAAAATATTGTGCCCTTCCTGGCTGGAGCCAAGCGTGCTGCCGTGAGCCTTGTAGCAGGCAATGTTGCACCCAATACAAACAGACCGCTCGACTATCTTCGCGCACATCCGTAATTATCCGAATTCCGGCACATAATTAGCTCAGCATAAGCTCTGCATCGATCAAGTTCTTCACTTGCGCCAAGAGACGCAGCGAAATGAACTGATAGTGAGGCTACCGGACTGGAATTCCCCGTGGCCCCGCAAGCCGCGCAATTTCGTACGCGCAGCGAAAGATCAAATTTAGCCCCCCCCGCCAGCGCAGCTGAGCGCCGCTAAATATCAATTAACACCGCCATCGTTCCATAATCGTTTCCGACCTGTCCCGGCCGCTATTTGCCGCGGCATGCCGCTGCCCCACCGCGACGACTTCCCGTTTCGGCCTGGTGGTCTGCGTCCTGCTGCCGCGCGTTGTTGCCTGGATTCGCGGAGGCACACCATATGTAAGGAGAAGCATGAACATGACTACCTCCAGCCGAAATCCGCTGAGATCACCTGCAGATTTAATAAGGACCTTCGGGCAACATGCGAAGAACCTGGTCGCCGCCGCACTCGGCGTTGCACTGATTGGAAGTTCTGTCCTCGCACAGGCACAATTACCCGGTGAATCATCAGATGTTGGTATTACTAAAACGGCGCCTGCGAATACCACTGTAGGGTCGAATATCACGTACACCATCGTCGTCACAAATCATGGGCCTGGCCCCGCGACCGGTGTGACGATGGTCGATGTATTACCACTTGGAGCAACTTACGTTTCTTCCTCCAGCACCGTCGGGACTACGTCCAACGTACTGGGAACCGAGACCGCAACGATCGGCAATCTCGCCAGTGGCCAGTCCGCCACGATTCTCCTGACGGCCACTGCCGGCCTGGTTGGCCTTCTGCCGAACTCGGCAGCGGTCGTCTCGACCAGCCTGGATCTCAACCAGGTAAATAACGTCGCCCTTGCAAGTACAGAAGTGGGCCCATCGACGGCTTCCAGCGATGTTGGGATTACAAAGACTGCACCTGCATCGGCGGTTATCGGCAGCAACTTCGATTACACGCTGACGGTGACAAACAATGGTCCGGATACGGCCGTGGGCATTACTGCCATGGATGTGCTGCCGCTTAACGTTACATACGTGTCATCTTCCAGCACAGTTGGTACCACGTCGTTTGAACTGGGTATCGTGACGGCATCAATTCCATCGCTGGCTTCCGGCGCTTCCGCTGTCATCACGATCACGGTGCAGGCAAACCTCGCCGGCCCCGTAGTGAACACGGCCGAAGTCAGCGTGCTTTCGCTCGATTCCAATCCGCTTAACAACGTCGCGATCACAATCACTAACCTTGGCGTGGGCGGATCAGCGGCTTCGGATATCTCGGTCAACAAGCTTGCCCCGGCAAGCGCAGCGCTTGGATCGAACTTCGATTACACAATCGTTGTTACGAATTCAGGTCCTGACGCTGCAACAGGCGTTGAGTTGCTCGACGTGCTACCCCCAATCGTGACCTACGTTTCATCGTCCTCCACAATCGGCACGACGTCGTTTGCCGCGATTCCCGGTACAGTAACAGCAAGCATTGGAACACTGGCTGCCGGCGCATCGGCAACGGTTACAATCACTGTCACGGCGACACTACCCGGTGTAGCAGTTAACACGGCCACGGCGAATCTTACCTCGCTGGACGCGACCCCACTCAACAACGTCGACGTGACCGAAACGCTGATCCTGACTGGTGAACTATTACCTGTCGATGTCAGCATCGTGAAGTCTGCGCCCGCAACTGCAGTCCAGGGCACGAACTTTACCTACACGCTTACGGTCGCCAATGCTGGCCCCAACACTGCCAGCAATGTTATCGTCACAGACGTACTGCCAGTCCAGGTCGCTCCCGTATCGGCTGCCAGTACCGCAGGTACCCCCAGCTTTACCGGAAACGTAATGACTGTTTCGCTCGGTGATATGGCCGCGGGAGCAACGCATACGATTACCGTTCTCGTTACGGCAAACCTGTCTGGCCTTGCGGTTAACACAGCCGAAGTTGTCTCCGCTTCACCAGATGCGATGCTTCTGAACAACATCAGCGCTGTGACGACGATTATCCTGCCGGCCGGCACAGGCAACACGGCCAACCTGTCTATCAATAAGCAGGGCCCGGCCAATGCAACGCAGGGTAGTTCCTTCGCATATACGCTCACCGTCACGAACACCGGCCCTAACCCGGCAGTTAACGTTGTTGTCACGGATGTGCTGCCTGCCCAGGTAACGTATGTATCGTCATCGGCAAGCGCCGGATCTACCAGTCAGAACCTTGGAGTAGTGACCGCTAACCTTGGTGACATGGCTGTGGGCCAGGTGCAAACCGTCACGATTAACGTTACAGCAAGCCTCATTGGTATTGCTGCGAATACGGCAGTGGTTAACTCGTCCACGGTTGATCCAGCCCCGGCGGACAATTCAGACGTAGTTCTCACGACGATTACTACGGGTATACCACCGGTACTGTCAGCAAATGTAGCTATTGTGAAATCGGCTCCCGCTGCCGCAACGGTAGGCAATAACTTCAACTACACGCTTACGGTTAGCAACAACGGTCCCGACGCTGCCATAGCAGTGGTTGTGACGGACGTGCTTCCTGCGCAGGTGAGCTACGTAACAGGCTCTTCGACCGCGGGAACTGTTTCTCACGTCGCGGGCGTTGTGACAGCGCAGCTTGGCAACATGGCCTCAGGTGCAGTCGCTACCATTAGCATAACGGTTAGCGCAAACGTGCCCGGCCTGGCCGTGAATACAGCCCAGGTGTTTACCACGTCGGTTGATGCCAACGGCACGAACAACATCAGCACCGCAAGCACGCTGATTGGATCGGGTGGAATCTCGGCCCTGCCAACCAACCTGTCGATCACCAAGTCAGCATCCGCTGATTTCGTGGAGGCCGGAACTACATTTACCTACACGCTGGTCTACCAGAACAATGGTCCTAACGTGGGCGTGAATGTCCAGGTTGCAGATACGATGCCTGCCGGGCTCACGATTCTGTCGGTCAGTGCGACTGGTGGCGGTGTTGTAAACTCCAGCTCCAGCGCGATGACCGTGGATTACGCGGTTTTCCCAGCCGGCACGTCACAAAGCGCTGTCATCCTGGTGTATATCCAGCCTTCGACGATCGGAATCGTAACGAACACCGCTACGATTTCAGGAGCGAACGAGGAGACGACCCAAGGCGATAACAGTGCTTCCGCAACCATCCTCGTGGATGCGTTTACACCGGGCTGCGGACCTGACCTTGGCGGTGCCTGGCCGGTTACCACGTCCATCCAGAGAGCCACCACGACTTCGCTCGGCTACAAAGCTAAAGTGAAGTTCCTTGGAAAGATCTACATCACCAACCTTGGCAGTGTGGTCACAACACCCACCCTGGCCCGCTATTTCCTGTCGACGGATCAGAAGTGGGACTCAGGCGACCTGCTGGTCGGAGCAAAGAAGATCAAACCAATTAAGCCCGGAGCCTTTAAGAAGCTCAAGGTGAAAGCCAAAATTCCAATCGGTATTAATCCAACAGGCAAGTACCTGCTGGTCGTGATCGGGAACCCGGCTTTCGATAGCGTGGAGGAATGTCGTCAGAGTAACAACTTCTTAATCTCGTCGAAGATTCCGCCGCCACTTCCTAAGAAGAGATAGAACGAGAAACATTCTCGGCAGATGCTGAGGGCAGGTGGAGTAACTCTCCACCTGCCTTTTTTCGTTCATAATAAACCTCGAGGCTGTTTCGAGGCCGGTCAGGTTTGGTACACAAACTCTTGTCTTGCACAGGTCGCCGCTGAAAGCACCCGCGGGGAGGCGATAGGCCAAACGGATGCATGGGCCTGGGCGCCCGGCAAACCGGAACTTACAGTTCGGGAGCAGATGACAACTCTACGTCGCGTGGAGAACTTCCTTTCTCCAAACCAATGGTCCTTATCATGGACGTCCCTGAATTAGCGCTCTAGTCCATTATTCCAGAACAGTGGACTTTTCTGGAATAAGAGACCCCTTTATTCCAGAAACTGGCCTATCGTTTTGTGCTTGGACGGCTTTTTCGCCGGGGGGCCGGCCCGGCGATTGACGTGCGGGTGGTCTACGGCAAGAGTGTCCCGGATTTATTTTCCAGTTTTTTTTCCGATGTGGAGCAGTGGCGCGCGGTTTGCCTACCTTAAAAGCCGATTGTAATTTTAACCCTTTGCATCGTTCGCGATAACCAGCTGCGAGCAATTGCCTGGTGCGTTGTGCAAACCAATTTGCTTTAATGGGGAGAGAAAATGCAGAGTCCCAGGATTTCATTCCACAAGGCTGCAG
The DNA here is from genome assembly GCA_051003195.1 of Candidatus Sumerlaeaceae bacterium. Classification (GTDB taxonomy): domain Bacteria; phylum Sumerlaeota; class Sumerlaeia; order Sumerlaeales; family Sumerlaeaceae; genus JBPCLP01. The sequence continues at coordinate 88,970 of JBPCLP010000001.1, forward strand.
TTGTCCTAATCGCGACCTGCGCAGCTTTTCAAACCAATCAGGCGGCGGCTGGAACGGCTGCGTCGACTGACTTGAGCATTGAAAAGGTTGCGTCCACCAGCCCCATTGCCGCAGGTGAGGTAGAGACCTTTACCATAATTGTTACGAATAACGGCCCCAATGCAGCGGACGGCACAGTGGTTAACGACGCGCTGCCCTCGGGTGCTACTTTCGTTTCCGTGTCGGATCCCGGGGGTTTTTGCACGGAAACCAGTGGAGTCGTGAACTGCTCGCTGGGACGCTTAGAGCCCAACACTTCGCAGACCATAACGATACAGGCAACATTGAATGCCAACGGTCAGGTCATAAACACGGCCAACGTGCGCTATCAAGGTGGGTGCGACTTCGACCAGACTAACAACTCAGCATCGGCTACGGTAACGGTTACAGCGGGGGGGCAGGGCCCCGGCTCCGATCTGCAAATTACGAAGACCGATCTGCAGGATCCCGTTGCTGTCGGCAGCATCTTGACCTACCAGATTGATGTTGTAAATAATGGACCTGCCGATGCCCAGGACGTGGTTTTTACTGACAAGTTGCCTTCTGGCGCGGATTTTATAAGTGTAAGCTCTTCGGCAAGCGACAGCTGTACGGAACTCGATGGAATTGTTAGTTGTAATATCGGCACCCTCGTAAATGGCACATCAGCTACGGTGCTGGTAAGTGTGCGCCCGAACTTTGGCGGACTCATTGCAAATTCCGCCTCCGCTCGCAGCAGCACCAACCAGTCGGCCCAGTTGTCCAACAATACAGTTACTGAATTCACGACGGTGACAGGTCTACCCCTGTGTTTGTGCTGCGAGGCGCAAGAGCCTGTAGATTTAGAGGTCATCAAAACGGACAGCCCCGATCCCGCTATTGTCGGGCAGCCGCTTACATACACGATTACGGCAACTAATGTGGGGACAACTTCTGCCACCGGAGTACTTGTTACAGATACTCTCCCCGGAAGCGTGACCTTCGTCTCAGCTACAAGCACAGGTGGCACATGCAGCCGCAATGGCCAGAAGGTGACATGTACACTTGGCACCTTACAACCTGGCGAAAACGATATCATTACGATACAGGTAATTCCAACCGCATCCGGCACAATAACCAATACGGTTACCATCACTTCAATTCAATCGGACCTTGACGCCCAGGACAATACGGATACGGAAACGACAACTGTGTTCGCGGGTGAGCAGTGCCCGGACCTGACCGGCATGTTCGTCCAACAACCGGTTGCACAGTGCAGTACGCGCAAGCTTACACAACGATGCAAGGTGACCGCGACATTCGCTGTGCAGAACCTGGGAATCATACCCTCGGAAAAATCGGACGTCGTATTGTACGTGTCCAACGATGCGGTACTCGACGTGGGTGATACAAAGGTGGGCTGTTTTAAAGCAAAAGTGCTGAAATCAGGTGGGAACAAGCTGATAAAGATCAAGTTCACCAGGCCCGCCGACGTAATAGGCGATTTCCTGTTCGTTGGGATTGACCCCTGCAAACTCACGCCTGAGTGCAATGAGCAGAACAACATCATCATGAGTGGCCCGATTACCGGGCTTTAGATCACAACGGTACCGGGGGTTCCTGCTTGAATGAACCACCGGTATTTTCCCCTAAAACACCGGATCCGGCTTGGTCACAGCCACAAGCAGTTGATGCAATTAGCGAGGGAGGCGTTCGTTCCTTAAACGCTTGATTTCCCTTGATAAGGGCTTTGTGCCGGTACTCTGACATAATAATAATACTGATTTTTGGCAATGCCATAAAGGAGATTTCATTGGAAATGCAGAAAGCAGAATTCGAGGCGCCGACACCAGGCAAGGTGTATGAAGCTCCTCGCATCGAAATGGTGCTGGAAGCTGCGGAAATTGAGCGTGAGATGTTCTATGCAGGCGGAATAACCTGCCCGGACTGCTTCCCAACATAGCAACTGCGAGAAAGAGTGCTGAAGCAGCTTCTTTCCTGGAGTCTCCTCATTCGGCGAGGACCGGCACGGTGAAAACCTAATAAAGTCAGCAAATCGTCATGGCATCTCTCCTCCAACGCGCTGGCTGTAGCGAGAAAGTGGTCGCTTACGGGATAGCCGTCGACTGGTGAACCAGGCTGCACTGCTCCTTCCAGCGCGGTGCAACTTTGGCCGCCTCGATCAGCAAGCATGCGCTGCACACTGTTGGTTACAATCTCCGCGTTTAGGCTGCCCTTTGACGCGACGATCGGGCGCAGCATCAGCGGGTGTGCCGCTTTCAGTTCGGCTGCGTGCGGCTTGAAAAAATGGTAGATCCAACCCGTGAACAGCGTCGCTTCCATCGCGCCAATCCACCGCTCGCCAATCGAGCGAACCCACTCGGCCAGGCTGCGACGGTTGGCGGCCACCTTGCCCTGGCTGTGCAGCGCGCCATCGGTCCTTTGGGCGCTTTTGGTATTGACTCAGCGTCTCGCGACGCTACCTTAAACAGGTAGTTGTTAAACCAGCCTTTTCCCCCGGAGTTTTGCCTTGTCCCTCCCAACTTTTTTCCGTTCTGCAGTTCTTGCGCTTGGATGCGTGTTTTTGCCCGCAATTGCCGCGGCCACCCCGTGGACTGCTGTGGCCCCGCTGAACCCGAATTTCGCGACAGAGAGCCGGGACGACGAGGATGTTTCTATTGCGACCGATGGAAACAACAACTGGGTGACTCACTGGACCAGCAACCCGACGCCGGGCCTGGAGTACGATAACTATTCCGCGCGTTCCACGAACAACGGCGTGACATGGACGGGTCCGGTAATCGTGAACAGCGACAACGGGATCGATATTGGCCAGGACATCACGCCGCAGCTGGCGACCGACCGCCAGGGTACCTGGATGGCTGTATGGATGAAGAACGTGGGACCGGGCACTGGAGCGGACTCGGACACGTTTTACGCACGTTCGTTTAACAATGGTACAACATGGACAGCAATGGCGCCGCTGGCGTCGCACGCGACAACCGACACACTGTACGAGTCCTTCCCGCATGTGGCAACGGACAGGCAGGGCAACTGGGTGGCAGTGTGGCACGCGCAGGACGTGAATGGCCCGAGCACCGGGATGTTTTTGATGAGCGCGCGTTCTTCGAACAATGGTACCACTTGGTCGGCGGCACAGCTGGTAACGGCTAATGCGCTATCCACCGCGCCGCTGGAGACAATACCTTACGTGGCGACGGACGCCAAGGGCAACTGGGTGGCGGTGGCAAACGCAGCTTCGCTGACGACCGCGACCACCGGGTTCGACAAGGAGATTATCGCCTTCCGCTCGACGAACAACGGCGCCACGTGGAGCGCGCCGATTGTGGTGAACTCCAATGCCGCACTGGACACGGGCAGCGACGAATACCCGCACATATCGTCAGACGGACGCTCTACGTTTCTTGCAACGTGGACGACGGGATCGGGCTTCAGTGCCGGGGAAGCCGATATTGCCTCTTCGCGGTCGACCGACGGCGGACTGAGCTGGAGCCCCATGGTTGCCGTGAACAATGACGCGACTACCGATACCCGGGCGGAAAACGAGCCGTACAGCGTTTCTGACGGGCATGGCAGCTGGCTCACGGCATGGCGCAGGGTCATCGGCGACAGCGATATCTTCTATTCGGAATCGCGCGACAACGGCAGGACGTGGACGAACACCGCCGCCCTGAACAGCAATGCCGCGACGGATTCCGGGGTAGACGCTCGTGTGACAATGGACTCCGACCTGCGGGGAAAGTGGATCGCCACGTGGCACTCTAACAATGTACTGGCGGGCGGCGCCGGCCCGGACGTCGAGGTGCTCTATTCCAGCACGACGTTTGTGAACCCGGAGCTTCAGGTTTCCCCCGGCGCGCTGAGCTTCGGTACGCTTCATAAAGATTCGGGCGCAACGGGTACGCTGTCCGTTGTGCTGACCAACACGGGCCTTGCGAACCTGCTATTTACGGGCGCGGGGCTTGCGATCAGCGGCACGAACGCCGGCGACTTCAGCCTGGTCTCGCCGGTTACGACGCCTATTGCGGCGGGGACCAGCCGCACGGTGCAGGTATCGTTCGACCCGACGGCGGGCGGTGCACGTGTCGCGAACCTTGTGATCACTACGAATGATGGAGCGCAGCCGACGGCGGTCGTGACGCTTTCGGGTGTCGGGACGGATCCGACTGCCACGACGCTGCAGAGCTCGGTCAACTTCGGCCAGCAGCTGGTGACGGGCGGAGCGACAAGCCCGCAGACCGTCACGATCCAGAACACGGGCACCTTTGGCGACCTGGTCTTTACCGGCGCCCAGCTTGCGATTACCGGCACGAACGCCGCGGATTTCAGCATCGTCACGTCGAACACCGCGCCCATCGCCCCGGGCGGCACGCGCCCCGTACAGATAACGTTCGATCCGAGTGCTCCAGGCAATCGGTCCGCCAACCTGGTCATCACCACGAATGACGCGGCGACGTCCACGGTGGTCGTGGCGCTGTCGGGCGTGGGAACAAATCCGACGGCTAGTGTCGTGCCGGGTTCGCTCAACTTTGGTCTGCGGCATATCAGCACGGGACCCTCTGCCCCACAGAATGTGACCATCAGCAACGTTGGTACATTTGGCGACCTGGTTTTCACTGCCGGGATCAGCGGCAGCAACGCGGCGGACTTCATCATGGGGTCGCTGTCCACCACACCGCTCGCGCCGGGAACCAGCCGAACGGTGCAGGTTACGTTCGACCCGTCTGCGGTGGGAGCGCGCGCTGCAAATTTCGTGGTTACGTCTAACGATGGGGCACAGCCGACAGTCACCGTACCCCTGTCAGGCACCGGCACGGACCAGACCGCGACCATCGTGGAGGATATCGTGTATTTTGGCCAGCACATGCTTGCCGATGGCGCGTCGGCTGCGAAGACTGTGACCGTGCGCAATGACGGGACCGTGGGCAACCTGAACTTTAGCGGGCTGACGATTACGGGCGCAAACGCGTCGGAGTTCCTGGTTTCTGGCACGCCATCACTGGCGCCCCTGGCGCCGGGCGCTACGCGCACCTTTGACGTGGTGTTTGACCCCGCTGCCAACGGCTTGCGCGAAGCGTATCTGAATGTCGCAACCGACGATCCGGGCTCGCCCGACTCGGTACGCCTGGTTGGTGTGGGAATTTCCGGCCCGACGGCGGCGCAGAACTGGCAGTTGCTGGAGTAACGGAACGCCGAGCCCCTTCCGCTCACACCCTTCCGGCATGCCCAGTGCGTTGTAGATGAACGCGAAGAACAAAGGGAACGGCGCAGCGAGAGTGCCTGCGCCGTTCCAAGGATAAACGTGGCGAGACTCGTTAGTACCTGCCGCTGAAGCTTCCCGAAGTCCCGTAGCCAGCTCCCCCCATCGAGCCACTGCCCGAGAAGGACGCGCTGCCTCCGTAGCCTCCACCATAGCTCAAATTGGTGGAACCATAGCCCGTATTGGAACCATAGCCCGTATTGGTGGAACCATAGCCCGTATTGGTGGAACCATAGCCCGTATTGGAACCATAGCTCATATTGGTGGAACCATAGCCCGTATTGGAACCATAGCTCGTGCCGGAATTATAATAGCCTGCCTGGCCACCCGAGTAGCCATAGCTCCCGGTGTAATAGCCCCCTGCACCGTGTCCTGAGCTGCAAGGCGAGGCGCATACTGGTTGCGGCGCACACGCCTGTGGGCAGCAGTCATTTCCACCCATTCCACCGCCAAACAGTCCAGCTAACAGCAAACCGCCTACTACGAGTTCAGCACTCATGCTGAAGCACCTCCGTTAATTAATGAACGACAAATTTAATGGGTGCACAGGTGCGTGCGGTATTCTCCTTTTTTGTACCTAGGGTGGTCTACCGTTAATTCGTAACCGGTTCTATGTGTCGAATCGAGCTCAAGTCTGCCCTTTGATCTGGTAAGGAACTACTGATTCGGCACACTAGAGAACTGGGCAACGGCACGGTTAACCTGTTAGTCTGGGTAATAATTTCAGCAGAGCGGCTGTCACGTGGTTCAGTGGCGCATCATGCGAAACGCGTGCCGAGGCAATCAATGGAGGGTAGTTCGTGGGAGGGTAGTTTGTGCCATTCTACCAGAAAGTTTGTGTAGCTTCCAGCACTGAGCAGCTAACTGATTTACTGGCAAGGCTGCTCACACGCACTGCTCATCGCGTCGTGCGAAATAGCAGCATTACAGCTTCAGGTTGCGCAGCCGTAGCGCGTTTGCAATCACCGATACCGAACTGAGGCTCATCGCCGCACCGGCGAGCATTGGGCTGAGCAGTACACCGACGAACGGGTAGAGGACGCCCGCAGCGATCGGGATGCCCAGTGCGTTGTAGATGAACGCGAAGAACAGGTTCTGCCGGATGTTGCGCATCATCGAGCGACTGAGGATGATCGCTTTTGCAATACCCCGCAGATCACCCTTCACAAGCGTGATACCAGCGCTTTCCATTGCCACGTCCGTACCGGTGCCCATTGCGATTCCCACGTGCGCGGCAGCAAGTGCTGGAGCATCGTTGATGCCGTCGCCCGCCATTGCCACAACCGCACCCTCCCCACGCAACTGCTGGACGCGCTCGTGCTTGTGCTGCGGCTCAACGCCGGCTTCCACGTGGTCGAGGCCCAGCTTCTTTGCGACGGCCTGTGCAGTTCGTTCGTTGTCGCCGGTGAGCATCATGATCTTGAGCCCAAGATCGTGCAGTGAGCGGATTGCCTCTGGTGTGGAATCTTTCACGGGATCGGTAACAGACACCATCCCGGCCGCGGCTCCGTTGATGGAAACAAACATAACGGTGTGACCTTCGGACTGGAGTTGTGTCGCCTGCTGTTCAAGTGACTCCAGACCCATCACCCCTTTGGTTCGAAGCAACTCCAGTTTCCCGATTAGAACCGTGCTGTTGCCGATCTGGCCCGAGACACCACCGCCCGTGATGGACGAGAAGTCGGTTGCCTGCTGTGTTGGAACTCCACGTTCCCTGGCGCCCGCGACGATTGCCGAGGCAAGCGGATGCTCGCTGTTCTGTTCAACCGCGGCGGTGATCGAGAGCAGTTCGTCTTCGCTTAGCGGACTAACTGGCACCACGTTCGTCAGCCGGGGTTTGCCTTCAGTAAGCGTTCCGGTTTTGTCGACAATCAGTGTCGTAACCTTTTCCATCGTCTCAATGGCTTCGGCGTTCCTGATGAGAACCCCGGCTTGCGCTCCACGCCCGACACCCACCATGACAGATATGGGTGTGGCTAACCCAAGCGCGCACGGGCAGGCGATAATCAGCACCGCTACGGCGTTGGCGATTGCATATGCCAGGCGTGGTTGAGGGCCCAACAACATCCATGCGAGAAAGGTGAGCGCGGCGATCCCGATGACGGCGGGCACGAAGTACCCCGCCACCTTGTCGGCCAAGCCCTGGATCGGGGCACGACTGCGCTGGGCCTGCCCGACCATGGTAACAATCTGCGCAAGCAGTGTGTCGCTTCCAATGCGAGTCGCTTTCATCAGGAAACTTCCCGTGCCGTTCACCGTGCCACCCGTCACCTTATCGCCGGTTGCTTTTGCGACCGGCATCGGCTCCCCCGTAATCATGGACTCGTCTACGGAGCTGCGCCCCTCCACCACTTCACCGTCGACCGGGACTTTGTCTCCGGGGCGCACACGAAGTTGATCACCGAGCTGGATGCTATCCAGCGACACTTCATGTTCTTCGCCATTACGGATTACGCGAGCGGTTCGCGGCGCCAGATTCAGCAATGCGCGTATTGCGCTGCCGGTCTGCTTGCGTGCGCGCAGTTCCAGCACCTGTCCGAGTAGAACGAGTACTACGATGACAGCCGCGGCTTCGAAGTAGATATCTACCTTACCATGACGTGCAAACGACCGCGGAAACAACCCGGGTGCCAGCATAGCCACGGCGCTGAAAACGTACGCCGCCCCGACTCCCATTCCGATGAGCGTAAACATGTTCAGATGCCCGGAAAGCAGAGAGCGCCACGCCCGGTGGAAGAACGGCCAGCCTGCCCATAATACCACAGGCGTCGATAGAATGAATTGAGCCCAGCGTGAGAAGTCACCCGCGGCCCACGAAGAATGTTCCCATGCAGGAACCAGGTGCGCCATGGCCAGCAGGAACACAGGAAGCGCCAGCGCGCCGCCGATCCAAAGCCGGCGTGTCATGCTGCGTAGTTCGCCGTCGTCCTCCTCAACCTCGGCAGTGACCGTTTTTGGTTCCAGCGCCATTCCGCAGATGGGGCAATCACCTGGATGATCCTGCTCGATCCCGGGGTGCATGGGGCAGGTGTAGATGGTTTTGGCTTCTGGCTTATAGGCGGGGTTGCGTTCCAGCGCCATTCCGCACTTGGGGCAATCTGCCTGGCGATCCGACTCAACGCCGGGGCACATCGGGCAGAAGTACTTCGCCTGCGCCGGTGCAGCCACCTTCTCTTGCGTGAGACCAGAATGGCAGCAGTGCGAGGCTGCGGTTGGCTTTGGCGCCGCAGCAGCGGCTGAGCCGCGTGCGTTCTCGATCGTTGCCTCAGGTGCGAGGTAAAGTTCCGGATTCGCGTCGAACTTCGCTTTGCAACCAGTCGAACAAAAGTAGTATGCGCTTCCGTTTAGCTCGCTCTGCCCTGCAGCCTTCCCCGGCTTCACCGTCATTCCACAAACGGGATCCATAGCGGTGGCCTCATCCTGGCTGATTGTTTGATGGCTGTGGTCCACGTGTAACTCCATTCCCGACGCCCTGGAAGGCGGCTTGTTCATTTGCACATGTATTCGCCTGTAACCGGAGCCCTTCTGATTTAGCACGGCAAGGGGGTCCTGCAGGCTTTCAAGTTTTTCAAGTTTTTCAAGTTGGTTTTCAAGTTGGGGTGTAGAGGCTTGAAAGGATTGCAGATAAATCAAGTTGGCGAAAATGGGGTAATTTCGCCACTTGAAAAACGGTAATCCTCGCGTAAGAATTCGCCGGGGCCGTGGATTTCCCGCTTCCTTGCGCGATGGGGGCTTTTCCCGCCAGGCGCATGGACGTAAAATGCCAAGGCGGATTGGGCGCAGAAGTCCCTTGCGGTCGATCGCGGCGTTCGGGCTGCATAGTTTTCAAAGAACACGTTCAGCTTGCTACGGGGGCACGTTTACACCAGTTTAGTGGGGCCTGTCACTTCCCTGGCGTCACCTTAGGGTGCGCTAAGTCCAATGAAGTCGAAAGAGATTTTTTGCGCGAACGTGCGCCGGTGGGTCGGGCAACTCCGGATGAGGGTCCTTGCTCGACGTGCCATGCTGAGAGGCCTTCAGTAAGAAAGTTTGATCGTCAAGCGTGCGACGGCGACGCGCTCCCAAATCCCGGCCACTTAACCCTTCGACGTAACTGATCTGGTCGCGAAGTATTTGCTGACGCTAGCAAATTAATTAGTGAAAACGTCAACCGTCCACGTTATTCCCTGTTTCAAAAATGCGGACAGTGCACGAGCGGCGTCTCTGCGCCTTTGCGTTGAAACAGAAGTCTCCGCGTTGCGCGGACTGATTCCTGTGTTCTACTCCAACAGATACCAGTCGCTTGCCGCGGTGGTTGCGGCGGGCACGTCCAGGAACCACAGGCGATCGAAGCTGCGGTCGATGACCATCACCCGCTGCTTGCCCGATACTTCTGCGCCCGGCACAATCCAGCTGCTGCTTGACGAGCTGTAGACGCCCATTTCCAGCGGTGTGGAACTCGTCATGGTACCGTCGGATGCGCGGATTACGTGCACCTGGTTCGCACCACTATAGCCGGAGACAATCCCCACGATCATACCTGGCCGATCCCGGATATAGGCCGCACGTTCCAGGTTGGGGTACGGCACATCAATGATGTCCTGAAGGGTGACAGAATCCATGATACGAAGGCGGTGCGTCGGGGCATTGTCCACGAACATAAACTGATCTGCATGGGGGGACATCTCCACGTGGCGCACTTCACTAGAAGGAACTTCACGATAGCGCGTCTGCGACAGAGTGGCGTCGTATGCGTAAACATCGGGGTAGTAAGAGCCGTCTGTAACCACTGCGCGGTGGCGCTCAGGTGATGTGGACAGGAGGTGCGGCGTGCTGACGCCAATAAAAATCTGCCCGGAACCAATGGTGGTTTTCTCCAGCAGGTTCGTGCTGATACGGTAGCGGAGCGGATTCCCGAAACCGGATCCGAGCCCGACAAGCACAAGGTCGTTGTCCATGAACTCCGCGAAGCGCGGCCCGTTGCCATTGGCGATTACAGCCGTGGTTGTCGTCTGCAAAACGCTTGAAGTATTCACGTCGATCACGGCCACCGTATCGCTGGCCTCCAATGCGGCGATAATTCTGTTTCCGTCCGGCGAAACAGAGATGCTGTTCGGGGTGCCGGGGAGTGGAATATTGCCAATGATCGATGCCGTGGCGGGATTGATAACTTCGATGCGCGAGTTGGTAAAGTTGGCCACGTAATACCGATTGCGTATGGGGTCGTATTCGAAATCGATTGGGTTACCGGTCATCGTAAGCGCTACAGGGACGTTCTGGTTCCATGAGAGCTTGATGTTTCCGGAGGCTGCCGAATAGCCGTCCACCGCGATGTGGTAGGTGGTGCCGGCGACCGCGCTAAACTGGAGCTTGCTGGTGCTGAACCCGCCGCTCTGGTCGTCGGAAGCTATAAGTGTGAGCGCGGAGACGCTGGAGCCGGTGTAGACCGCCAGCAGCGTGTCAAAGTTACTGGTCTTCGTGTCGAACTCGACGACTTTTGTTATGGGTGCAACCCAGCGCCACCACACGCTTTTCCCGCCGGGGTAGCCGGCATGGTTTGGTTCGCCCGTTTCCTTAGTGCCATTGGTATTGGAGCCCGTGACAGAGCCGCTTTCGCCCATAATAAGGATGGAATTTGCAAAGTTATCGTTAGCGGGCGGAGTGAGCACGGCGGTCTGCACGTCAATGGAAGTATTGACGGGATCGTCGGCGTAACCCTGTGCGCTGGCGGAAATTGTGAGCTGTTCGCCAGATGCGGCGTCAAATGGAACGCGGTAGCTGCCCGTGCGTGTCGCGGAATTGGTGGGTGGCGAGGGATTGAACGAGTACACATCGTTGAAACCGTCCGCGTCGCGTTCTCCCGAGATGGTTATCTGGCTGATACCCGCTACAGCCCCTGACACGGTGACGCTTACAGACAGGGTCTGCCCTGGAGTTACAATCGTGCCGTTTGCCGGAGTGTTGATGGTGATCGTCATTGCGTCAGGCGATAAATGGACGAGCAGCATTGCGGCTCCGAGGACAGCACGATATAAAGTCTTATGGTTCACTGGGGTCTCCTTTGGGATCAGCTAGTTTAGCTCAGTGGGCGGTCTATTAGCTAAGACAGCGCAAAATAACTATGCTACAGTGGAAGGGGGTGTTGGCAAGCAAAACATGCAGAGCTCGGTTGGAAAATTGGGGAAAATTGGGTGACGTGTAATTTTTCTTTTTGCATTTGAGCACGTTGAACGCTAGCGAATTGCCTCATGCCGCGATTTGCAAGAGTTGTTGTGACGGGTGAGCCCTATCACATCACGCATCGGGGCAATCATCGCGCGCAGGTGTTCTTTGAGCCCGAGGATCGCGAAGTGTACCTGGCGATGCTAGTGGCATGCCAGCGGTTTGAGCTGGATGCATGGTCGTACTGCCTGATGACGAATCACGTGCACCTGCTGGCGATGCCGCGCAGCGAAGTGTCGATGGCGGCGGGGGTCGGTCGCAAATGAAAAATTACACGTCCCCAATTTTCCAATGAAAAATTACACGTCCCCAATTTTCCGTCCCCAATTTTCCCAGGTGGGCTAAGTCCAATGAAGTCGAAAGAGATTTTTTGCGCGAACGTGCGCCGGTGCGTGCCGGCAACTCCGGATGAGGGCCCTTGCTCGGCTGATGAAACAGTTTGATCGTCGAGCGTCGCAGGGTGGACGCTCTCCCACCGCCCCCGTAGTTAATCCTGAGGTGAATTATCGATGCTAGCCGATTAATTAGTAACAACGTCAACCGTTTCCCGTTATGTCGTTCAATCAAATCGGGTTCGGCTACAGCCTAAGTTTTTGCCAGAGACCCGCAATCGTCCCAACCACTTTATCGAGGCTTGGTGCGTCATGATGCGCCGGAAGGCGTTTCACAAACGCGTGCCATTGCGCCTGCTTCTGATGGTCATCGTAGAACCGAGCCGTCAGCGCCAGCGGGAGTGCAGCTGGAATTTCAGTCTGCCGGCGTCCAAAGGTCGCATGTACTGCTTTTCGCAGTATAATGATCTTTAAGTGCTCGAGATTCACGAGAGTCCACACATCGTGGAAGTCCTTCATGCGACTGTTCGCTATGCCTAGCTTCACCATAGCCTCAAGTTTCTCGGCAATTACCGTCTCAACAGGATATGCTTTCAGCCGAGGCCGCTCCATCTCCAGCAGCGTTGGATACTCAATCTCTATCGACGCGGGGGTAATCACGTCCCCCGCCGCGATGTCGACATAAACCGTCGCATCTGCGTGCTCCAGCTTCCCTGGAATCATGATTCTCATGCCGCCGTACTCCTGATGTTCCCGGATGGTTTCGACGCGAATGTCATCAGGCTGGAACACGACCCCGTCGCCCGGAACGTTTACCTGGCATGCTGCTCGAAAGATTTTACGTAGTTCATCCTCTTCAATGGAGCCAATGCGCAGGAAATCGGCATCGCGCGTGGGTCTCGCTTCTTCGCCCGTCCACACGTATAGCAGCGCCGCGCCCTTTAAAACCAGCGTGTTGGCGGCCGGCGTAAGACTAATCCTGTACAGCAAGCGCTCGATTGCATACCGGGTCAGTACGAACGCAAAATCGCGTTTCGTTGCCTTCGCGTGATTCATCAGCCGCTGCCGCACCGACGCGGCAACGTTGCTGACCGGCTTCCTCGTCACACCAGCGATTCCAGGTATGGGCGCATCACGTTAGCCACGCGACAGATTTCCGCGAAATGCCACAGCTCGTCCATCGTCGCGCGTTTCTGCCACCAGCAGTTGCGCAGCGCGTCCAGCGCCACATCCAGGCCGATCTTGTTTCGGAACTTAAAACAATCCGCCACCGTTTTTGCCGGCGAGAAGATTTTCACTTTCACGCCCTCGATCTCGTGCACCTCCACCCCGCTGGTCAGAGCCGCGCCAGTCATACGATGCACGCGGATAGGAACATTCTTCAGCCTGGGTGAGTGTGTATTCTGTGGAAGAGCAATATATAGGTCGCCTGGACTTTGATCCGTGAGACGATGGTATACAAGCGCCGAGATCAGGCACAGCACCGCGTGGGGTGACTTGAGCGCAACAACTGCCAGCGCGAGATGCTTGGAAGGTTTGTAGTCGGCTGGTATGTAGATCCCACGATCAAGGTGCAGCAGCTCCCCCTTTGCTGCACCACGTCGCAATTCTTCACGATGCGGAGTGCGTCGTTGGGTGCCGATACGCGCAGGAGCGATAATGGAAGTTTTCGACCTTGCTTGCTTCTTCATGCAGACTGTTGTGACTTAAGCTACATATTTATTCATTATTATGTATATATCGTCACTAACGAGAGGGGGATAAAATCGTCCGCTGGTGCGTGCGGGTCATCCCGGATGAGGGTCCTTGCTCGACGTGAGATGCTGATGAGGACTTGCGAGAAAGCTTGATCGTCGAGCGTCGCAGAGTGGACGCTCTCCCACGTCCCTGTAAGTAATCTAGCGGTGAGACATCGACGACGCTAGCAAATTAATTAGTGAAAACGTCAACGTCCCACCCACCGTCACCGAATTTCTCCAATTTCGTCCAAAACCTCAATCGTCACCGAATTTCTTTAGTAGACGACTTGGTGTTTGACATCGCGATCTCGCCGACTTTAAGATCAAAAAAGACATATGGGAAGTGGAAGTGGCGGCAAAATACGACCAGGTAACGCGCAGCATGTGGCCACCAGTCTTCCAAAGCGAATAAAACTCGAAATGAGAACGCATCGTGATGAACCAGATCATTACTATTATTTTTCCGCTGCGCGGAAAATCTCTTTCTAACCGCACTTCTTCCCACCCGCAAGAACCCAGTGGCAGCTGCGCGCGGCTTTATCAGGCACATGGCTGGCCCGCGCGCTCACTCGCTCTTTGTCTAGCCCTTAGTCTGGCCGCCGGCTCCGCCGGCGCGGCGGGATGGTCCGACAGCCCGCTAATAAATAATCCCGTATGCACTGCCGCCAGTAACCAGGAACTCCCCCAGATCGTGGCCGACGCAGCGGGAGGCGCCATCATAACATGGCAAGACTACCGCAGCGGAACCGGAACAGCAGGCATCTACGCCCAGCGCTACGACGCCGCCGGAGCGCCACAGTGGACCGCCAACGGCGTAGCCGTATGCACCGCCGCCGGTGACCAGCGCGACCCCCAGATCGCGGCCGACGGAGCGGGCGGCGCCATCATCACATGGCGCGATACGCGCAGCGGAACAAGCGAGGACATCTACGCCCAGCGCTACGACGCCGCAGGAGCACCCCAGTGGACCGCCAACGGCGTAGCCGTATCCACCGCCGCCAATAACCAGTTCTTCCCCCAGATCGCGGCTGACGCAGCGGGAGGCGCCATCATCACATGGCACGACAACCGCAGCGGAATCTTCGACATCTACGCCCAGCGCGTTAACGCCGCCGGAGCGCCCCAGTGGACCGCCAACGGCGTAGCCGTATCCACCGCCGCCAGTTTGCAGGAATTCCCCCAGATCGCGGCCGACGGAGCGGGAGGCGCCATCATCACGGGGCGCGACGCGCGCAACGTAGGCGCCTACGACATCTACGCCCAGCGCGTTAACGCCGCCGGAGCGCCCCAGTGGACCGCCAACGGCGTAGCCGTATCC
>JBPCLP010000002.1:0-9318 GCA_051003195.1 Candidatus Sumerlaeaceae bacterium
GGTTTTTTGCACCGAAGGTGCAGCGGAACACAGCCCAGGGTCAGGATTCCGGCCGTTTGGAATCCGCAGCCCTGGGTTACAGACGCCCATTTTTTCGCGCCCTGAAGGGGCGCCGGAAACCGAAAAATATCGTACGAAGCCTGGTACACCACACTAATGCGCCAGTGCAGCTACTTTGCCCGGGGGAAAAATGGAGTCCATGTTCTCGAAGGCAGCCAGCAATTGCGCACGCGTGAACTCCAGCACCTCCTGATCCGAGCGGATCACCAGCCTCTCCTCTTCCATAGTCCGGCCAACTGTATAGACTGGAATCTCATGCCGGGCGCACGCTTCGCGGAATGCAATCTCATTGCTGTCGTCGACGCTTACCACCACCCGCCCGGGCGTCTCAGCAACCAGCTCGCACAACAGTCCACAGGCAAACTTCAAATCGATGTCGGCGCCACCGCTGCCAAGCAGCACGGATTCAGCCAGTGTGACAAACAGGCCGCCGACCCCGCAATCCTGTGCGCTCTGCAGGTAGCCCGCTGCCGCGCTCTCGACGAGCAGATCCACCAGTCGTCGCTCGTGCGCAAGGTTGCAAACCGGACAAGGACCGTACTCGCGCCCGGTTTTCCAGCGCGCGTACTCGCTGCCTCCGAGATCGCTCGCTGCAGGCCCAAGCATGAAGAGGTGCAGTCCCGCCCGGGCAAAACCCGCTTTCACCGGACGCGCGGGAGCCTCCAGTTTGCCAATCATTCCGATAATCGGCGTCGGCCAGATCGCGCCAGCGGGATTCTCGTTGTACAGGCTGACATTGCCACCTGTAACCGGGGTGTTCAGGGCCTGGCATGCCTCCCCAATCCCGCGTACCGCCTCGGCAATCTGGTAGAAAATTTCCGGCTTCGTGGGGTTACCGAAGTTCAGGCAGTTGGTAATCGCCAGCGGACGCGCGCCAGTGCAGGCAACATTGCGCGCGGCCTCCGCCACGGCCAGCTTGCCGCCCTCGTACGGATCCAGGTAACAGGTTAATCCGTTACCGTCGGCTGACATTACAACGTGGTGCTTCGAGCCATGAACGCGCAGCACACCCGCGTTGTCACCGGGCTCGGTAACCGTCTGGGTCTGCACCATGTGGTCGTACTGCTGGTAAATCCATCGCTTACTGCAGATATTTGGCGAGGCGATAAAGTCGATCAACTCAGCTGCGAGATCGGTTGGATCAAACGACAGGCGGGTCACGTCCGGAATGCTGTCCATGTATGCCGGTCTCCTGGACTCACGATGATAGACTGGAGAGTTTTCGCTCACCTTGTCCGCCGGCAGCTCTGCTACCACCTTGCCCTGATGCACCACCTGCATAATGCCTGTGTCGTTAATCTCGCCAAGCACGTGAGCCTCGAGGTCCCACTTGTTCAGGATCTCGCGCACTCGCGGCAGCTGTTCCGGCGTACAGATCGCGAGCATTCGTTCCTGGCTCTCGCTCAACATCATTTCGTAGGCGCTCAGGTTATCAGCGCGCTGCGGAACCTTATCCAGATCGACATGAATGCCCATGTGTCCGCGGCCTGCCATTTCGGCACACGAACATGTAAGGCCGGCGGCACCCATGTCCTGGATTGCAACGACGGAATCCGCTGCGATCAGCTCGAGCGTCGCTTCGAGTATTTTCTTTTCAGTAAATGGATCGCCGACCTGGACCGCGCTGCGTTTCTCTTCGCTCTCTTCTGTCAGCTCCGTGCTGGCAAATGTCGCACCATGGATACCGTCGCGGCCAGTCGCATTACCGTAATAGACTACCAGGTTTCCCGCGCCACTGGCGACCGCGCGCGTGATCCTGCTTTTCTCAATAACCCCGACACACATCACGTTCACGAGCGGGTTCCCATTATAAGCCGGCGAGAAGTAACACTCGCCACCAACGGTGGGCACACCTACCGCATTCCCATAGTCCGCGATACCCTCTACAACTCCGCTGACAATGCGGCGAGTGCGTGCGTCGGCAGGGTCGCCAAAGCGCAGCGAGTCGAGTAGTGCAATCGGGCGTGCGCCCATCGTGAAAATGTCGCGTAGAATGCCGCCAACACCCGTCGCTGCGCCCTGGAACGGCTCCAGCGCACTGGGATGATTGTGTGATTCCATCTTGAACACTATCGCATAAGTCTCATCGAAATCGACGATGCCCGCGTTTTCACCGGGACCCTGCAATATGTGGGAACCCTCTGTCGGGAAAGTTCTGAGCAGAGGCTTCGAGTTCTTGTAGGAGCAGTGCTCGCTCCACATGACAGAAAAGATACCCAGCTCCGTAATGTTCGGTTTTCTTCCCAGGATCTGCAGGATGCGACCGTATTCGTCGGGCGTTATTCCGTGCTCACTGACGATTTCAGGAGTAACTTCAATTTCTCTCATGGCGGCAAAATCATGCCGGGCTCAGAAGCGCGTGCAACGCTTTTTCCGTGGTGGCGTTTCCCCTGCGCCGGTGCAGCGCAGGCTGCCGAATAACTTCTGCGGGGCCGGTGATAATGCTGCGATTGATTCCTACGAGGAGTGGAAACACCTTCAGGAGCTGTTGCGTGGCAGCAACGACGAATGCCTGATCACGTCATAGCTGGGTGCGGAACATCCGCGCGTAGCGTTCCTTTAGTTTGTCTTTCCAGGTTCGATTGCGCCATTGCTCCAGCGTGTACTGTTTTCCGCCGCGTTTAATATCCTCGCGGATAATCTCCTCCTGCTGGCGCGCGAACTCCCGATCGTAGACATTCACATTGTTTTCATCATTGAGATGAAAGGCGCGTTCGTCCAGATTCACGGAGCCGACGGACGAGAAAAACCCGTCGATGACCAGCACCTTTGCATGCATGAAAGTAGGCCGGTACTCGTAAATCTTCGCGCCTGCCAGCAGAAGCTTATCGTACAGGGAACGCCCTGCCTGCCGTACCAGTTTCTCGTCGGTGATTGGTCCGGGCACAAGTATTTCCACAGTCACGCCACGCTTTAAAGCCTTCACCAGCGCATCGACACAGATGTCGTCCGGCACAAAGTACGAATTCTCGATCAGGATCGATTTGCGCGCACATGCCACCGCCAGCAGGAACATCAGCCGCGCGTTTTCGCTGCCGTCTTCAGAGGAGCTTTTGAACGATTGCGCACGCACCTCGGTGATGAGGGCCGTCCCACTTGTCTGCGGCGCCGTCGCCAGCGCGGCCGTGGTGTTCAAGCTTACGCTCGTGATCCAATCGATTCTCGGGAAATAAGTAACGTCATGCAACACTTCCGACTTTGTCTTCAACCAGTTGTCCATGAACGCCGTCTGAAGCTGTCCTACAACCGGCCCTTCAAAGCGAAAATGAGAATCGCGCCAGTGATTGGCGTCCTGCGCATCGCCGGTCCACTCATCGCCTATACCGGCACCTCCCGTATAACCGATTACGCCATCCACCACAATGATTTTCCGGTGCGTGCGGTTGTTAATCCTGTCGATCGTGTACCACGAAAGCGGATGGTAAATCTCGACCTCGGCACCCGCTGCTTTCATCTGCTCGATAAGCTTTTTGTCCATTTTCTTGCTGCCGACGTAATCCAGCAGCACATGACATCGCACCCCGGCTCGGGCGCGCTCCGAAACAGCGTCCGCGAACACGCGCCCTGTTTCACCCTTCCAGTACACAAACATCTCGAACGTCAGCGTCTTTTTCGCGTGGCGGATGTCATGCAGCATCGCCGGAAAAAACTCGTCCCCGTTTACGAGGGTTTGGATCCGATTGCCGTTCACCAGCGTGGGACCCAGCAGATTACCCATGACCCGGTCAAATTGAGGATCGTCCACACCGTAGCTTGAATTCACATCGTGCGCGATTTGCTTGTCAGGCGACGAGAGGTTTACCATTAAAATGCCGGCGAAAGCAGTTAACACTGCCGCCAGTAATGCCGCGATCCACGTGCGCATTTTAAAACGAGCGTGCGTTCGGCGTCGATGCACTACGTGCGCAATCAGCCATGTCGCGAGCGCCACGACCAGGACTGTGATAATGGTTCCCATTTAGTTCCTTAGCGAGATAATTGGCTCATTATCCAGCGATCTCCATGCCTAGATTGAAGACGCTAGGTTTTGCACGTATCCACGTGGGATAGATTTGGCTTCCATTGCCAACGGAGCGCGTCAATCTGCGGTCAATCTCTCCGATGGAATTTCCATGAACCCGACAGATCAAAAAGCACTGCTTTACCGCCGCGCGCTGGCCGAGGCACGTGGTTTCGGACTGGACATCGATGAATCACAATCCAGCGCCGACAAACCCTGGGGCGCTTACATCCGTATCGCCGAATCGTCGCTGCCGAAATTTTACGAAGCCTACTGGACCGGCGTAGACGTGCCGCAACCTGAACCTGGACTCAAGCTCGACCCCAAAATCCTCCTGGTTGCACCTGGTGCCAGGCTGTCCCTGCAATACCACCATCGTCGCGGCGAGCATTGGCGCGTGTTGGATGGACCGGTCAAAGTGGTGCGTGGCCCTGACAACTCCTCGCTCGAAGAAATCCTCGCAACTGCCGGTGAAGTCATCCGCATTCCGCAGGGCAAATGGCACCGGCTCGTCGGTATGGAAACGTGGGGCCGCATCGCCGAGATCTGGCAGCACACAGATCCCGCAAGCCCCAGCGGCGAAGACGACATCGTGCGCGTTGAGGACGACTACGGCCGCTGAGGTTCTAACCCGCCGCGATTGGAGCAATGAGTCTTGGCGCACGGGTTTCGCATCGAATCCAGGTACATCTCCTCGCACGCCACGGAAGCTTTGCTCTGCTTTTTCCGTACTTGAGTAGACGCCCCGCTTCTACGCATCTAAGCTTCGCGACTCGCGGCGCTGCTAAACCTTACCGTCCCGCCAACAACAATACCAACAACAGCCGCTCCCGCCCCCAGCACAATGTCCACCGGACGATGCTGCCAGACTACAGCGATCGACAACAGCCCCGCCACCACCACTACCGCCATGGGCCACCGCCACGCGGGACGCTCCCATCCGACAAACCACGCGACCACGATCGGCCCGATGCCGTGAGCACAGGGGAAAATATTATTTGGCGGATCCACGGCCACAATGAATCGGTACACATCATGCCATGCGCCATCTGGTAAAGGCGGGCGGGGCAATGTTGTCGGAGTGAGTATCCACCAGGGCATGATTAACAAATAGCCGACGACATTCGCGAGGAGACACCTCACGAATCTCCGCAAGTCCCGAATGACAACCGGCAGCAGCCATGTCATGAGCAACATTGCAACATACACCGGCGCCAGCACCGGCAGGAACGGAACCCACGTCGGCATCGTCACAACCGCCCGCGTTACAGATTCAGAGTGGTCGATCACCATATACAGGCCGAGCATTGGCCACACGGTGATGCTGACCACAGCAAACCGGGCTAGTGGTCCTATTGTTGCAGCGGGAGTTGGGTATAGATTATCTGAGACGGAGATTGAAGGGCATTCTGCTCAATTTTAATTTGCAGTTTACCACGTCATCAATACATGTCCACGCCCGCCCTGAGTACCTGCGCGCGTAAATGGACCCGATGGTGTCGCCCGCCCGCCGTAGCCACCGCCCGCGGCAGTTGCCTGACTGAAGGTGCTGGTGTAAAAGAGTTCGATTTCTACCGATCCCTGGATGGGGGTCGCTCCTTCTCCGGCCGAGAGTCCGGATGCGCTGCTGCCCTGGTGCCCGGCACGGACGAGCGCCCCTGCAGTATCCGCCGAGCCGCCGAGGCCGCCCGATCCTCCGATAACAATATTACCGGCCCCTCCCCCTGCGCCGCCACCCGCTTGCACAAGCGTAACTCCGGCTGCGACAACCGTGCTGTCCCCACCGGGTTGCCCGCTCGTCGAGGGGGGTTCCGTTCCGCCCGCACCGCCTTCTCCAACAGTCACGGCCAACACCTGCTTGGCTTTTACGTTCACTGTTTTGCGAACATAACCACCGCCCCCGCCACCACATCCCGGCACCTCGAACGAACCACCATCTGAAAACCCGGCGCCGCCTCCCCCACCCGCGCCCCAGGCTTCAATGGTGATTGTCTTCGCGCCTTTTGGCACCGTAAAGCTTCCGGATTCCGTGAACTCCTGTGCCCCATGAGACGCCGCGGCAAATCCTGCCACCGGCAAAGCAATTATTATTGCTGCAACGATAGTACTCCATTGTTTCTGCATCGAAAATTCTCCCGCAGTTAGTTTTAAAAAACCTCCAGCCCATCATCCTAAAACTTTCAAGCAGGGAATTGTTTCGCGTCGGCAGGGGAAGGCGACGCTCGTAATTCTCGGGGCACATCGCTCAATTTGCGCGGTTTCGCCCAACCCGTCCGCCGTACCCGTGCCGGACGAAAGGACCCCTTGATTCGCAGTCATCCCTCCCGCGCCCTCACTCTCCATGTATCGACCCGCCCAATTCCGTGAAGATCGCCCCGAAGTTCTGATCGCTGCCGTTAACCAGCTACGCCTGGCGACTGTGATCACGTTTTCTGGAGCCGAATTGGTCGCGTCACACATTCCCATGCTCTTTAAGACGGATGATAAAGAGTTACGGCTTGAAGGCCATGTCGCACGCGCCAATCCGCAGTGGAAGAACATCGAGCAACGGGTGGACGCACTCGCACTTTTCCTTGGACCACATGCCTATATCAGCCCTTCATGGTACGCTGCGAAAGCAGAACATCAGCGCGTTGTTCCTACATGGAACTACATCTCAGTTGAGGCCGCCGGACCATTGTCCATTATCGACGATAAACAATGGCTGCTGCGGCACATCAGCGAACTTACGGAACACAACGAGTCGGGACTTAGTGAACCATGGGCTGTGGCTGACGCACCGGCAGAGTTTGTTGAGCAACTCAGCGGCGCAATCGTGGGACTCAGCATGCAGGTCCGCAGACTCGAAGGCACGTGGAAAATGGCGCAGCACCGATCAGCAGCAGACCGGCTGGGAGTTATGAAAGGCTTGAATGAACTTGAGGATCTCGCTGGCAGGGCCGTTGCAGCCGAGATGGCACGTTTGGAAGCCGAGCGCTCACCCTAGGCTGAGGGTAAATCGAACCCTGGATTCGTCGGCCGGTTCAACGATTCAGTAATCCTCCCAGCGATCCACTGTGCTTGGAACCGCGCCATCGTACACGAACTTCACAGCATCCGCCCGCAATGGACGCGTGGCGCTTGGCGCAAGTGAGTTGTCCAGTTGCACCGAGCCCGCCGTTCCGGCGGCGAATGGATACGCGCCAATGTAGTGCCAGCGTCCGCCATCCACCGACTGGTTCAGGCTGCTCACATGCACCCCGTCATTGGCGGCGACAGAGATGCGGGCCGCCGTCGAGTTGTTTGCGCCCGCCGCGAAAGCTACGAACACGCGAAACATCCCCGGTTTCGGCAGGTTGGGCCTGAACGTGGCAGTGCCCGCGGCAACTCCCAGCAATACGCGCGCGTCCCCGTTTACAAGTTCCTGGCTGATCATGTCCGTCGAGGTTGTGCTCCATGCGCCGGAATAAGTAACCGTGCACCCGGGTGGCTGCGAGTCCGTTTCAACGATCATCGACATCGTGCGCGACAGGCGCCGCAGCCCTACGCCCATCGTCTGCAAATCCGACTGCACCTGCAGAATGCCGGGCACCGTTTGGTCCCGTTGATGGCCAATCATTGTGTAGCTGTAATTCGGTGAGTACTTTGCGCGCTCCGCAACGGAAAGAATGCGGTTCTTTGTATCCTGCACCGTCAGCCCATCAATAAACAGGTCGCGTTCACCCGTCAACATTCCAGCGGCCTTGGCCGCGTCGTAGCCATTGCTGTCGGTGATCGTGCGACTGTCGAAGTAGAAGAATCCCTGTGTCTTCAATTCGCCTACGAGCACATCCATGCCGTGACGATACTGACTGAAGCGACTGCCCTGGTGGTTGTTTACCCCGACAATGTAAGGCAGCATCGGCGTCAGATTGTTCTGCACGGTGGAAACGATCTGGGCATCGGTCATACTGATGTAAACGCGTGTTGGGTCGGACGGATTCGAGTTTGGCTGCCCAATGTATTGGAGCGGCTGGTGCAACAGGGTTTCGATCCCTTTGGTGGCCGCTACCTGGAGGCATTGCGTGGAATAGGTAAGACTTGGCAGCACAGCGTACGTCGCACCGGGTACTGCGTCGTAGAGCTGGTAAGTATACGTGGAGCTGCTGGCGGGATTCAAAAACCCAAGATCGTCGACCACTAACGTGATCTCTGGAGCGACAACGTTGAGCGTCGGCACAATCGGTGAACCTTGCAGCGTCAGTCGAAGCGCGTCGGCAATGGCCATGGCGCCAGCTCCCGACCAGGCATCCGTCTGGGTGATCCGCCCCGCGTGCGTAAAGTTGAAATTACCAAGTGGCTTCCACCCGGCCCCAACGAAGTTCTGTGACGCGGTGACCGTGGTCAGCCCGCCGTCATGCTCAATGGCGTACGGTACCACCTGCGCATAGTTACCATTGTCTACGTAGAATTCAACCGTATAGGTACCAGGGGGAAGCGCATCCAGCGTCCATGTCGCTACCGACGATCCCGTACCCGCAACGCTGCTGAATCGGTAGTTGCCCTGGAAGGTGCCCGTTTTGTCCAGGACCCAATTCGTTCCGGCAGTGATCTTAAGCACGGGGTCTTCACCATCCAAAACCTGCTGGTATCCGCCAGCGGTAGAACCGAGCAGCGCGGCAGCCGCCAATAAAACTCCGCGTAGTTTCGAGTGATTCATAAGCCCAATGACAGTGACCACCAATAGTCCGCACCGCAAGCGCCATCTAACAACGTCGATGCACGTCCCTACTGTCCCTGTCGTCTCTGCCGTCTCTGCCGATTGCGATGAATGGGTCCGCTTGTTCTTTACAGATGCTCAACAGCCCAGCCTGTTTTTGCGGGCCTGCCGCTCGTAGCCGCGAAACTTGTCCACGCAATTATATACTTCGCTGACCCAGGAGTTCAAAATGGTTCAAAGCCGGAGACGCTTAAAGCGGGAAGTTTTCTCCGCGCTTCTTGGCCAGCCGCCGCCCGTACTCGGATATCCCCATTACAACGACAAGTATAACCGGAATTTCGATCGCTAGGTACAACTTGCTGTAGGCGTCGGGTATCAAGTATTCCCGTACTAGCCCGGATGAAAACACGAACAACATGACAGCACCGGCGGTCAGGCTGGCGGTAGAAGTCTTCAGGCGGATTGCCAACCGAAGTGCAACGGGCGGGGGGCTTGAAAGGGCCAACGTGAGGGTCCAGCAGTTCAGATCTGCGAAAACCCTTAGTGCAGGAGTGTACTCACGTTGGCTTATTGTCAGCTT
>JBPCLP010000003.1:0-77214 GCA_051003195.1 Candidatus Sumerlaeaceae bacterium
CGCGCAACTTGCGGATTATTTCGTCCGGCTTGTGCTTCTTTCTCGCCACTTCTCGTCTCCTTTGTTTGCTTTCCAGCAAACCCGGAGACTAACATTCAACGTGGATCAGTTTTCGGGGGGCATTCCACTTGGAGAGAACCCAAAAACTTCGATTACCATAGCCCAGTTCATCGTCGACCGATACAGCGAAAGTCCCGTCGCAGCCAGGTAGACGTATCCGTTATCCAGCATGGGGAATTTGAAAGTATCGCAACAATTGTCGAGAACAGAAAGGATTTCATCAGAGTCAATTGTCATCGGAAACTTTCATTACAGACACGCATTAATTGCAGCAAATAGTGGAGTGGTTGGCTCTTACAAGTATTAGATGGATTCCATAGCCGCGTAATTAGTTTGTTCACATCACGTGAAGGTCCAAAAATTCTAGGCTCAGGAAATCGTCACCCAGTTTCTTAATGCAAAAGCGAGCTGTCAGGTCGCTTCGATAGCCACAAAGCGGGACATCATCGTAGTGAACCATGCCCAAGTATTTACTTTGATCTAACCCAAAATGATTTTCCCGATCCACATCGATTTTCTCACGTATTATTTCGTCCCGATCTTCTCGCCCGATAAGGGTCGTGACTTCAAACTCGCTGACTTCCCAGTGATTAAGCAGGCCCTGAAGCGAGTCAGAATCGATATCAAGCACTCCATAACCGAGGATCACCTTTTCAAGAAGTACTGGCGTCCACTCCATCTCCGCGTTCGCAGACGGAATCATTCCCAATGCTTCTGCGTATCGCTTATGCGCAAGGTGTTCGGACCACTCCACCACCAACTCTTTTATCTGCATATCGTCCGCGGCTACAGGAAGCTGTTTTGGAGTCATTCAAGCCAGATGTTCGTTCCGACACTGACAGCGCAACGAATTTGATATTGGTCGTTGCCTGTAGGTCTGATTTTTGATTATAAATCTGCTGATGAACAGTGGCCGGTGTTGCCCAATTTGCAGACATCAACGAGCATCCCGGCGGGGCACTCGGCATTAAAGTGGTACAAGCGAAACGTCGCAAACACGCAGACCCCGCATGGAATAAGGGGATGGTTGGTACCCGGTATCCGGTACGAACCTCTGGGTACACTCTTTTGAAGTGGCAAATTTCGGAAGAGCGACGATCCAGGTTTGTGAGAGTTTATGAAATTGGACGATTTCCTTAGAACGCGGGTACGTTAGCGGGGCAGTTGCAGTAGGTCCACGATTGCTCTTTGGCAGGTCTGCGTGAGCTTGTTGCTGCTGTGTGACACGTCATCAACGGTAATCATTCGCCAGCGCGGACTTAATTTGTTATCCCTCGCAAGTTTCTTCATATCTTCCAGATAAGCGCGGGCGACGCCGGCTCGTAAGTGGAAACATCTTGACACCGCAGCCACCACACGAACATTCTGCACACTCCGAATCGGGGGCTCTACCTTGGTAAAAGCGCAGAGTGGCATTTCACTCTCCACCAACAAAAGGAAAACACAATAATGAAAAACTCCGGTAAAGCTCCAACGATGGTTGTATGGGTTATTTCTCTGGTTCTGTTTCTCGTTGCGCTTGCTGCGCATTTTGGTCTGGTCAAAATTGGCGAGCCGCTTGCGACATGGTCCTGGATCGTCGGTTTCGCACTCGTGTTGATCGCGTGCCGGGTTCGGGGTCTTTAGTGTGCCGAGAATCGCTGTTCGCAAAGACTACGGTAATCTCTTAAAAAAGAAGGCGGGGGAAACAACCCCCGCCTTTACTGACGGACATCTAAAAGTCCATCGGCTGAAGGCAAACGCAATGGGTTTGGTTCTGGCTTTTTCGTGCACGTGCACGAACAAAAACGTGCACGTCAATTTTGCCTGGGCAAAATTGAATGGTACCCGGTACGGGATTCGAACCCGTGATCTTCGCCGTGAGGTGGCGATGTCCTAAACCGCGACATGAACCACCGATCGCCAAGCGTCGATTGTACGCACATTACTGCAGCAGTGTTGTAAATTCCTCTACCGTTAGTCCAGCGTCGCGAATTAGGGAGCGGAGTAAACCACGATCGAGCGTTCGATGCTCGGGAATTGAAAGAGTTTGTGGTTGACCAGCCTTACGTAGAACCATGTGGCGGGAACTGCCGGTTCTTACGTATACCCAGCCAGCTCGTTCAAACGCTTTTCGCGCCTCCATTCCGGAGACGACCGGCAGCTTGGGCACTTACACCGTGACCTCCACCACAAGGGCGTCTTGCGGCGGAGATATCAGATCTGAGCCCAGTGCCTCGATGCATCCACGTATTGCATCCCGGATGTTTTCGATAGCGGTCTCTAAAGTCTCACCCTGGCTATGACAGCCTGGAATCGCCGGGCAATGGGCGACAAAGCCAAAATCTTCGCCCTTTTCGACATACACCTGGTATTGCATCGATTCGCTCCCACGCAGTGGGCCCGAGGCGAAGATTGGTACCCGGTACGGGATTCGAACCCGTGATCTCCGCCGTGAGAGGGCGATGTCCTAAACCGCTAGACGAACCGGGCACTCGGGCGTTGCCGGATGCTCTACCGGGAGGTGGGAAGGCTATTCGGAAATAGGAATTGTGAACTACGAACTGTAAATTGAAGAGCGAAGAGCGAAAACCGAAGAGCCAGGAACCGTTGGACAGAGCAG
Source organism: Candidatus Sumerlaeaceae bacterium (assembly GCA_051003195.1). Taxonomy (GTDB): domain Bacteria; phylum Sumerlaeota; class Sumerlaeia; order Sumerlaeales; family Sumerlaeaceae; genus JBPCLP01. The sequence goes on from JBPCLP010000003.1 coordinate 2,663, forward strand.
AGGAGAAACCGGAAAAGAAATTAGTGGTCTGAGGGTGGACTGGACGGATTGGCGAGCGCGTAGGCCACCACATCATGTCCCCTGAAGCTAAAACCGCGGTCAAAGTGCATGCCAAGCTTTTCCATCACGCGTATAGAGGCGGTGTTTGCGGGCTGCGCTACGGAGATCACTCGCGGGAAGTGGTACGTTTTGAAGCCGTGTTCGAGTATGGCACCAGCGGCTTCGCTGGCAATGCCCTGTCCCCAATACTCCGGCCGCAGCCACCAGCCGATTTCAACTTCCGGCAGGAAAGCATCGTTGAACCCGCAGAACCCGACGAACTTTTTATCCGCAATATGCTCCAGCGGCCAGAGGAGCCATCCCCGCGTTTCAGCTGCTTTGATGCCGCCATTTACGAATTGCTGCACGCGCTCATCGGACCACGCTTCGCCGCTGCCGATGTAGTGCAACACGCGCGGGTCGGTGGCGAGAACTTTAAACTCCAGCCAATCTTCCGGCGTCCATTGGCGAACGATCAGGCGTCGTGTCTTTAAGACAACGCCCGTCATGCGGGATCAAAGACCATTGGATGTTGGGTTCGCGGGTGCGGTTCCGCCGAGGCACCACTCGAAGCGCGTGCCCTGCAACTTGCGCTCGACAGCCTCATAGTTGGAGAGCACCTCCCGCAAATTATCCGAGGTCAGCTTTACCAGGTCGGATTGCAGTTCGGGTACCGTGTTGATATCGAGGAATTCCAGCAGCCGCCGAAGCTCGCCCTGTTTATCGAAGACAAAATCTTCGTAGCTCACGCGGATGTACGGCATGCCTGCGCACTCGCGGGCCCACTGCTCGTTTTCGGCATCCAGCCGTTCCAGATCACGCAGCAGCCTGTCTTCGCGCAACGTGATACTCGTCTTACCGATCGCTTTTGTGCTGCTGGATACTTTTGTTTTTCTTTTCACAGTGCGCGAAATGAGGGTCTTGAGCACATTCTGCCGCACCACATGAATGACGCGCGCGTCGTGGCGGCGCAGGTATTCCATGACCATCGGGAAGGTGTGGGACTGCGACAGCATCAGCTTAAATCCGATTGCCGCGAAACCTGGCGTCGCGTAAAGTTCATCCAGGTAGCGCTGTACCGTGCTTTTCCGTGCGAACATATCCTGGATGCGGAGCAGAGGCCGCGCGTCCAGGTACTTGCGGTAGCCGAACTCGTTGCCATGCGTCGCAAGAAAGCGTCCCTTGAAGTTAAACGCTTCTCCAATACAGCGCACGTCGGGGTGCTTGTTCAGTGTTGTTCGAATCAGCGTGGTGCCGGTTCGCCGGATGCCGGCTACCATGAATCTGACCATGAAAGAGTGTTACCTGCATTTAGAAGTAGTGTTACCCGCTTGTAGTCACTTTTACACGCTCTCATTCAAGCAGCTTCTGACCTTGCAGTCTGGGAGTAGTTGGCAAGTAGCGGGAGTCGGACCGGTTCAAGAGCTCTTCGAGTGGAGATGGCCCTCTTCTTTTCCTTCGGTTTCGCGCCGCAACTGTTCTTCCACCATTTCTTGAGCGTTCAAATGATCCTCAGGGTGAGTGTCTGGTTCCTGCTGTTCCATGCGAGCTTCCGGCTCGCAACTCAGTTCGATGAGAACGGGGAAATGATCTGACCCCACGTGCCCGAGTATCCGCAGCTCGACCAATTTAAACTCATTGGAATGGAAAACGTGATCCAGCGGCCAGCGAAAGATGCGGCTATTTGCATTGAAACTGCTGAAGAGGCCGCGGCCCATACGCGGATCCAGTAACTTGCTGAGGCGCAGGAACAATTGTGTCGTGTAAGACCACGCAACATCGTTCAGGTCGCCACATACAATCGTCGGCTGCTCCCGCTCTCGCTCTCCGATCTGACGGCCGAGAATTACCAGCTCCGCATCACGTGGAGCGGAATCCTGGGCGTTGACCGGCTCTGGCGGTCTCGGATGCAGCGCGTGAATGTCGACCGCATGGTTATCCCGCAATCGAAGCGTGGCATGTATAGATGGGACATCCTGTTGCACAACATAGCACACTTCAGGTTGCGTTATAAACTCCAGGCGTGAGTAGAAGATCATGCCGTAGGTGTTGTCGAGGGGCACCAGCTCTTTGTGTGGATAGTGCTGGTCAAGCGACTGCAGCGCATCCGTCCAGCATTGGTCTGTTTCCAGGGCGACAATGATGTCGGGATCGCTTGTGCGCGCAATGGCGAGCCACTTGTCATACTCGCGATTATTCTGAAGAACATTTGATATGAGGATGCGCAATCGCTGGCCATCGTCCGCCTTCGTGGACTGCTGCACCGTCTTAGTGGCCGCGGGCGTATAAGGGTAGATCATGTAGAGCTGTCGCGTTATCACGAATGCCAGCCCGGACAGCAGCAGCCATTTTAACGAGTCTTGTGTGGAGATGCCGGCGTAAAGAATAGCCACACAGGCCGCGACAATCGCAGTCAGGGTTCTCGGGAAATCCCATGCCCGTATGTACCAGTGCGGATGTTTGCTGAAGTTCAGCAGTGTTCCGCTGATAAGCCATACGGCCGCCACTGCCAGGATAATTTCAACTATGAACATGCACTGAATCTCAGAAGCCAAATCGCGGAAGCGAGAGAATTGATTTGCGGTGGCGCCGAAGAACCCCAGGATTAATACATGCGTTGAATCAAGCTCCAAGGAGCAGGCAGATAGACGCCTGGCCTGCTGAGGGGAAATCAGGGACCTGCTCCTGGTAACAGTCAGCCCCTCGAAGCGAGCGGAATGCGTTCACGCAAGCGTGGTATACACTTAACTCGTATTCGGTTCTGTGTGCCCAACGAGCGCAGAATTATGGTGAACCGTGAGTAAGAACTTCTGGTCGGCACACAGAACCGAATACGAATTAACGGTAAACCACAGCAGGGGTGTACTTGCAGAGCGCATGGCCCGGTAGTTCAACGGATAGAACGTAGGTTTCCTAAACCTTTGATAGAGGTTCGATTCCTCTCCGGGCTACTTTATACTTCGGATGCCTCATCATTAGAATTGCTCGCGCAGCGCATCGGCAAAGTTGAGAGAGACTTGCAAAAAAGTGCATTTTAAACGGGGATTGCTCTGCGGATATGCGGAATGAGAGTTGCCCGGCCACAGTAGCTGTGTTTCTAGGATTTTCGGACGGAGTAAGATGGCTAAACGCGCGATTATAATTGTTCTGGATGGGGTGGGTATCGGCGAACTGCCAGACGCCGCGGAATTCGGCGATGTCGGCAGCAATACGCTGGGTAACTTATCCCACGCTTTCGCAGACGGGCTGCACCTTCCCAACATGGGAAAACTCGGGCTGGGCAACATTGCAACGATTCGCGGCGTCCCGGCTGACCCGATGGCGGTTGGCGCATGGGGCAAATGCGCCGAGGCAAGCCGCGGCAAGGACACGACGACGGGACACTGGGAAATCGCCGGCATTATTTCCAGCACGCCATTTCCTACTTACCCCCATGGTTTTCCGGACGCTGTGATCCGCGCAGTCGAAGAACGAATCGGCGTGGGTACGCTGGGAAACGTGGTCGCAAGCGGCACGGAGATCATCCAGTTGCTGGGCGATGCTCACATGGCCACTGGCAAACTCATCGTCTATACCTCAGCCGACAGCGTGTTCCAGCTGGCGGCACACGAAGACGTGATTCCAGTCGAGCAGCTTTACTTCATGTGCCTGGCCGCACGGCGGATACTGGATGGTGAACACCGCGTGGGCCGCGTAATTGCACGACCATTTACCGGCACATCCGGAAACTACAAACGAAGCAGGAACCGCCAGGATTTTTCGGTGCCGCCGACAGAGCTCACCGTATTGGATCGCTTAAAAGACGCCGGCTATGAGACCATTGGCATCGGTAAGATCGGTGACATCTTCGACCATCGAGGCTTGACCCAGGAACTCCACACGAAGAGCAACGAAGAGGGAATCCTCACGACGCTCATCCAGATCAACGAAAGCAGGGAAGGTCTCATTTTCACAAATCTAGTGGACACCGACATGATCTTCGGTCACCGGAACGACATCAAAGGCTTTAAAGGAGCCCTTGAGTATTTTGACAAATTCCTGCCAAAAATCATGCAGGCGCTGCACAAGGACGACCTTCTGATTATTACGGCGGACCACGGCGTCGACCCAACAACGGCGAGCACCGACCACAGCCGCGAGTACGCACCGCTGCTGGTTTACAACCGGCAGATGCAGGCCGGTATCGACCTAGGCGTTCGCACGACTTTCGCCGACACGGCGGCGAGCATCCTGGAGTTCTTTGGTCTCCACGGCGGTGGCTCGGGCACCAGTTACCTCAACGAAGTCCTGCCAACCAGGGCCGTGGCAGCGGCAGGGAAGCAGTAGAGAGCAGGCATCTCGCACGTGCGAGGACTCGACTCTCTTCCCGTTGAGCTGCAGGAGAAGTTTGCCGCGCTCTCGCATTTGTTGCTCGAGGGACAAAAGCGGCTGAACCTGACCGCGATCAAAGAACCGGCAGCGATCAAACGACTGCATTTCCTCGATTCGCTGGCAGGTCTCGAGGCCTTTCCAGAACTCATGACCGTAACCCACGCGGCAGACGTTGGTTCCGGCGCCGGTTTCCCTCTCTTGCCACTGGCAATCCTCACGCCCGGGTGCCATTGGATCGCGCTGGAATCCGTGGCCAAGAAAGCGCGCTTCATTGAAGAAACGGCGCAGGCGCTTGGGCTTACAAATGTCGAGGCGCGGCCCTTGCGCGCAGAAGATGCCGCGCGCACGGAACTGCGCGGCAGCCAGGACGTGGTCACGGCGCGCGCGGTGGGTCCCGTAGCATCCTTGTGCGAAGTGGGCCTGCCATTGTTGAAACCCGGCGGCACGCTTCTCCTGTATAAAACGGAAACAGCGCTGGCCGAAACAGCAGCTCTGCAATCAAGCATTGCCGAATTGGGCGGCACTGCGCTGCCAGCTTACCGATACCGACTCGAAGGCGATCTGCAGCAGCGCGTAATCCTGCGTCTTTGCAAAACGGCAGAAACTCCGGAAAAGTATCCCCGCGCCGCGGGGGTGCCCTTCAAAAAGCCGCTCAGCGCTTAGCCGGTTGCGATAGTTGACAGCGCCTCTGAGCCCTCGTCAGCATAGCGATCCTGTGGAACGCATCCGAACTCTTCATATCACGCCCAGCGTCCGTCTCCTGGGTGCGCGTCGCAGTCTGCTCACGCTGGTGAAGCACCTGGCAGGAACCCGCGTGGAGCCGCTTGTTCTCGTTCCCTCCCGCGGCGGACTGACGGAGGAGCTCGATCGGCTGCGTCTGCGATACGAAGTGCTCAAGTTGCCACCCTGGCGCAAAGGCGCATCCTGGTTTTCAATGCCGGGACAAATCACCGCACTGCGCCAGCTTCTCGAGCGTGAGAAAATCGATCTCGTGCACTGCAACGAGATTTATCCGAACCCCCATGCAATTGTGGCAGCCGGCCAGGGAAGTGTGCGTCGCGAACTGCTGGTGCGTGCTCTGCACCAGCGCGCGCTTCGACCGATGCGCATTCCCGTCGTCACACACATGCGGTTATCCGTCACGCCTCGAATGGTGCGTAATTACTGGCTGCCGGAATCCACCCGTCTCATCGCGGTCTCGCACGGTGCCGCAGCAGATTTCGACCCGTTCCCCTGGAAGTCGGAGCGTGTGCGCGTGGTGCACAATGGCATCGACCTGGAAGCGTTCGAGCAGAGCCGGCAGCATCGCACAGCCATTCGCGAAGAACTTGGATTTGCAGAGCACGATTTCATTATAGGTCAGTTCGGGCTGATGATGCCGCGCAAGCGACCCCGTTTCCTGATCGAAGCGGCACCCGCGATTCTCGAGCAGATCCCAGATGCACGGTTCCTTTTCATCGGCGACTCCAGCCCCGGGCACGAGTCCTACCTTGAGCAACTGCAGATCCTCGCGGAAGACCTGGCCGTGCAGCATGCCGTGCGTTTCGTTCCTTTTCAAAAAGATATCGCGCGGTTTTTTGGCGCGCTCGATCTCAACATGCTGGTCAGCGACGACGAGGGCTTCGGGCGTGTGGTGGTCGAGGCAGGTGCGGCAGGTGTGCCAACCATCGGCAGCCGCGTTGGCGGAATTCCAGAACTCATCAGGGATGGCGAAACCGGCTATCTGATCGGCGGACCGGGCATGAACGACGACGAGTTCCGGGCGGAGCGGCCTCGCCTGATCGAACTGGTCGCTCTGCTTGCAGGCAATTCTGAGTTCTACATGCAGATGTCACGTGCGGCGCACGCCTACGCGACACAAAACTTTTCTGCTGAGGAGTACGTGCGGAATGTCGTACGCGTGTTTGACGAGGCGATCCAGGAATTTCGCGACCGCGAGGATTTCTGGTAGCCAGTTAACTCGGTTACGTCCACAATTGCCGCCGGGATACAAAGAAAGAGGGCGGCGAACTTTCGTTCGCCGCCCGTCACTGTACTGTTTTGAACCGCAATGTGGTACGTTACTCGATTGCGAATCCGCTCAGTGTTACCGGAACTGCAACCGCATTGCCCGCGAACCAGTCGCTGAAGGAGGTCACTCCGGTGATCGTCAGGACGTTGTTGCTGGGGGTGACACTGAACGTGTTTTCCGGAGTCGCGTCGCCGTCGAACTGGTAAACCGTATCGATGGGGTTTGTCGCATTCGCCGGGTCGTACTGCCACTCAATCGTGTTGCTACCACCCGTACTACCCGCTGAGGTTATCGTCAACGACTCGTTGAGAAGCTGTGCAGGCTGCTGGAAGTATGCAGGCGGTGAGCTAAGTGGCGACGTGCGTGCAACCGATACGTTGCCGGGAGTTGCGCCGCTCAATGTGATCGTCACGTCCTTGTCGTCAGTCATCGGGAAGACGAGCACGTCGTTGCCGCTTACCACGTTATGTGTCATGGCACCGTTTGTTGCAGTGTTCAGCACGACGAAGGTGTGGGCGGAACCCGGCACACTGTCGTTGTTGTTGGCGCTGTCAGTCGCGCGGGTAGCGAACTCGTACCGGCCATTGCCATCCACTGCCGTGTAGACAAACGTGCCGGCCGTGCCCGGAAGCGTAAGGCCCGAATCACTGAACGAACCAGCGCCGGCAGGCTTCACATAGAGCGTGGTTGTTGAAACGCCTGAGCCACTGTCGCTCGCTACGAAGTCAACGCTTAGGCTCGTCGTACCCGCACGTGTTTTGTCCGGGACTGAGGCCGCAGAGCTCGGCGGAATGCTGTCGAACGTTCTGCTGATGACGTTGGAGATGAGGTTGGCATTGCTGGCCGCGTCCGTAAAGGTAGCGGCGTTAACTACAACACTCACCAGACCCTCGCCAGAAGGCACGAGGTCGAACGAGTAGCTGCTCAGAGAACCGGCAAAGTTGGCCACCGTTGCGTTGGTGGGGCTGACATCGCCAGCGGCAAAGTTGGTCGTGTCTTCGCTGGTCGATACTGTGATTGCAATGTTGCCATTGGTTGGGTCTGCGGTGACGCTGCTTAACGCGATTGTTGGTCCGACGCTGTCAAAAGTCCTGCTGACCGTATTGGAAACTGTGTTTCCATTGCCTGCTGCATCCGTGTACGCACCGGCATTGATCACAGCCGAAAACAGTCCCTCCCCGGTCGGAGTCAGCGTGAAGCTGTAGCTGGACCCGGAGCCACTGAACCCGGAGACCGTAGCATTGGTTGGGGTAATATCGCCGGAAACAAAGTTCGTCGTAGATTCGCCGGTAGCGACGCTGACAGAAATTGCGGCTGACACCGGGTCTCCTGCCGCTGAGCTAAGCGATGCAGCCGGTGCGACGCTGTCTATTGTGTAAGCTTCCCCGGTGTTAAAATCGCCGCCGGTCAGCACGTTCGTTCCAAGGTCAGTAATACCCGTGTTCAGGGTTTTGTCCAGGCGAACGACTCCGTTTCCGCTCATGCTCGAGACCGGGACATTCCACGTTGCGTTGGTTGCACCGGCGGTTGGCGTGCCAATAGTACCCGCTACGCTACCCGAAACGTTGGTAAAAGTAAAGTTCCCCGCTGCCACGCCAGTTACCTTCTCGCTGAAGGTCACGGTCCAATTGACGGTCGTCGCATTTGTGGGGTCCGTATTAACGCGTGTGATGGACGAGACAGAGGGCGCTGTGGAGTCTGTGCCCGTGACAGATATATTGGTCAGGATAAGCTGCCCGCCGTTATTGCCTGCGCTGTATCCTTGAAGGCGAAAGACGACGTTTGCATTGTTATCCAAAGCCGTAATCGCGCTGACATTTACGTCACGATTTGCCGTCGTTGTTCCTACGGTAAAAGTGCCTGGCACTTGAGTAAATGTACCGCCTGTGCCAGTCGAACTGTAGGAGACGATAAGGGTTACCGGTCCGTTGGCGCTGCGCTGGTCGGTAAAGAGTAAATGAACTGCAGAAGCGTTGCTGGTGTTCGCAGTAATGTCGACGTAATCGGTCGCAGCTGCGGCTGCAACGGTTGGCCAACCACTATTGTTGTAAGTACTGCCGACGTTCTGATAGGTAACTCCGGCGCCGCGAATGATGGTCCCGGAATTCAGGTCGGTGTTCCCGCCGTTGGAATTGATTGGCGAGACAGCCGATCCGGGATTTAACTGAGCGTTTGTCCAGGAAGCGATTGTGACAGGCCCAGCTGCGGCCTCTCCCGAGGCGAGTATGATTGCCGGGCAGGCGAGAAGCGCCCATAATTTCCCCGAAAAGTGTTTTCCCAACAAATGGTTCTTCATGATGTAGTCCTTTCAGGAACTCGCTGCTGGTCGCGCCGAGCTTCCTTTACAATTTAGGCAGTGGTGTGGCCACGCCGTGTGTGTTCAAACAGGGTCGCAAGATAGAGAGACGCTGCCGAACCCGTTGATATCTCCACTTTTGCGCAAAGGAGGTCAAGCACAAAACGTGTAAATTCGAACAAATCGCACATGGTTGACGTTAGGCGTGTTAGATGCATAACCTGCCTCTTTTAACACCATCAAACGATTATTTTGATGCACAATTTTCATGCGCTCGATCAACCGACAACGGCTTAAGATCTTGCGTCAAACGGGGTTATTCGTAGCTCGTCCAGTCCTGAGCCGCCGTCGGCCCTACCGCTGCCGAATTGCCGGCGTACCACTCCGAAAACGTCGTAATCCCTGTAACTGTTACGGTCGCCCCATTTACTGCCGGAATATACGACTGTTGCAGTACACCCGACTCAAACCGCCATACCTTATTAATCACATCGATGGGTGGATTATCCAACGGCCACTCAAGCGATGCCGTGCCGTCACCGGCTCCGGCCCTGGTAATCGTTAGAGATTCATCGGCCAGCCTGGCAGGGTCCGCGAAGTACGCAGGTGCCGGCGCAAGGGCCGGCGCACGCGATACCGTGTAAGTGGTTCCGACACTCGCACCCGAAAGCGTGATCGTCACATCGAGATCGTCGAGCATTGGGAACACCAGCGCATCATTGCCGCTTTCGCTTGCGCTCGCATACGCCCCATTTGCGACCGCATTAAACAGCACAATTGTTCCAGGTCCAGTTGGAATGGCCTGCGCGTTTCCTGCCAAATCCGTGGATCGGGCCGCAAACTGGTATCGGCCGGTGCCTGCAACCGGTGTGTACATGAAGGTGCCGCTCGTACCTGCCGATGCTTGCAAACCACTGTCCGCAAAGACAGACGAAACAGGTGTCTTAACGTACAGCTTAGTTGAAGCAATTCCCCCGAGGTCCGCCGCCGTGAAGTTAATTGGAAGCAGCGCCACTCCGGCGCGTGTGTAATCCACCACAGAGGATGAGGAAACTGGTAACGTAATATCATAGGTGGCACTGATCGAATTAGATGCTGTGTTCGCGTTTCCGCCGCCATCACTGAACTTGCCCGCTCCCACACTGGCGCTTACTGCACCTTCGGCGGCAGGAACAAGGTTGAACGAGTAACTGCTGCCCGAACCGCCAAAGCCAGAAACGGTCGCATTCGTTCCGCTGATGTCGGAGGCATCGAAGTCGGTTGTTGCCTCGCTGATTGTAACAGACACCGCAATTGTGGCATTGGTTACCGACGGTGCACCGGTGCTTAGAGTGATCGTGGGGGAAGTGCTGTCAAAGGTCCGGCTTAACAGGTTTGATGCGGCATTTCCGTTTGTTGCGGCATCGTGGAACTTGTCCGCATTTACGCTCGCGGTCGCAACACCCTGCGCTGTCGGCGCGAGGTCAAAGGAATAGCCCGTTCCAGACCCGGCGAAGTTCGCTACGGTCGCATTCGTTGCAGTGATATCCGACGCATCCAGGTCAGCCGTCGCTTCGTTCGTTACCACGGTTACTGCGATCACAGTATTCGCAACCGGAGGCGCGGCGCTGCTCAGGACGATGGTCGGTGACGTACTGTCGAATGTCAGGCTCAACAGATTCGACGCTGTGTTGCCATTCGTTGCAGTGTCGTGGAACTTGTCGAGATCGACACTCGTGTCTACGGGACCGTCCACCGTCGGGATGAGATTATAGGTGTAATTGGTTCCAGAGCCGCTGAAGTTTGCCACAGTGGCATTCGTCGCGTTTACATCCGCCGCGCTGAAGTCAGTCGTGGCTTCGCTGATGGTAGCAATAACCGGTATCGTCGCATTTGTAACGGCCGGCGCAACGGTGCTCAGAAGGATCGTGGGCGACGTGCTGTCAAAACCGCGAACTAACGTATTGGATATGAGGTTGGCATTGCCCACCGAGTCGTGGAATGTGCCGGGATCGACGTTCGTGCTTACAAGTCCGTCCGTCACGGGTAATAGATCGAACGAATAACTGGTTCCCGACCCGCTAAAGTTCGCGATTGTTGCGTTTGCAACGTTCACGTCGCCCGCGTCGAAATCGACCGTCGATTCGCTGATGAGCACCGTTACGGGAATTGTGGCATTTGTGGACGCCGGAGCGATGGTGCTCAGGAGAATAGTCGGCGGAGTACTATCGAAGGTTCGGCTTATCGTATTCGAAACAATGTTCGCGTTCGTCGCCGAATCGTGGAAAGCTCCGGCCGGCACGTTGGCCGAAAACAGTCCGTCACTGGTCGGGACCAGGTCGAACGAATATGTCGTACCCGAACCACTGAAGTTAGCCACCGTTGCGTTTGTCGGATTTATATCTACTGCCCCGAAGTCAGTCGCCGATTCACTCAGGAGCACGCTGATCGTGATGGCAGCATTGGTTGGATCCGGATCCGTGCAGGTTAAGCTGATTGTCGGTGCAATACTATCGAACGTATGCGTCAGCACATTCGACGGCAGGTTCAAATTCGTCGCGCCATCCTGGAACACATTGGCAGCCACGGCGGCACTTACCAGTCCCTGGGCGATTGGAACAAGGTCAAAGGTATAACTGCTTCCCGAACCTGCGAAGTTCGCCACGTTTGCATTCGTCGTCGTTACGTCGCCTGACGTGAAATCGCTGGTCGGCTTGTTGCTGACGGCTGTGACGGCGATATTGCCGTTTGAAGGATTCGGCGTTACTGTGTTCAGTGTCATGGTTGGTTGTGCCGTATCCCACGCACGGGTCAAGACGTTGGAAGCGGTATTCGGATTTCCAGCGGCGTCATGAAACTGACTCGCATTCACCGTGACCGACAGCAGCCCGGGCGAGTTACCAACCAGGTCAAACGAGTAGCTCGTACCGGAACCTGAGAAGTTGCTGACCGTCGCATTTGTCGGGGTAATGTCTCCTGCGGAAAAGTCCGTGGTCGCTTCTGTCGTGACGACTGTGACCACGATCGTTGCGTTGGTAGGATCGGGTGATACGCTGCTAAGGGTGATTCCCGGCGAGACATTATCCACCTGGAACGTTGCGGATGGACCCACGGCCGGTGCAGTAAGTCCCCCGCAGGCCGTGGCGGTGCCTGCTGCAATCGAGATGCCGATCGTGCCATTGCCCGTGATGCCTGATATCTGCACGGTGGGGTTCGCTGTAGTGCCATTCAGAACGGTAACGGCACCCGAAGCAAATCCCGTGGTGTTTAGCGTTACGTCGGCGGCTGTCAGGTTATAGCTCACCGCGCCGGAATACGTTATCGAATAGTTCACCGGACCCGCGCTCGTGAGCGCAGTAGACGGACTTCCGATCAGGATCCCAGGAGCCGGCTCGCGAACGTCTAATGTTCCTACAACGTTGGTGTTATCAGATGGATTGGAATCCGCGTCGCCGTTTTGGGCAGTCCCAAGCGTCGTTACCAAACCGCAAACCGTGCTGGTTACGGGAACCGTGAGGTCAACAAAAGCCCCTACCGCGAGCGTTCCAACCTGGAGCGTCACGATATTGCTGGCCAGCACCGGTGTGCCTGACGTCGCGCTGACGCTGCCGACTATTACACTCGCAGGCAGGTCGTGTGTCAGCGTGATAGCTTCCGCCGGGTCGGGACCATTGTTTGTCACGCGAACCGTGAAGGTCGAACCGCTGCCAACTTGAATTGGTGTGGGCGCCGCAACGTTAGTAACAACCAGATTGGCGACGGTACCGACCAGGTTGATCGCGGTAGCCGCGCTGTCGGCCGAATTCGTATCCAGCTCATTGGCGAGCACTGTAGCCGTATTAATGATCGTGCCGGACTCATCCACGGTGACCGTAATTTGAACCGTGCGGCTGTCACCTGGAGCAATGCTCGCCCACGTGACCTGCACAAGGCCGCTGTTTTCGACGAGTACTCCGCCTCCGGATGCGGAGCCAGAATTGTAGGTTACTTCTAAAGGCAGCGAATCTGTCATCACCACATTCGTCGCGATGTAGGGCCCTGCATTGGAGACTGTCATATTGTAAGTAATAGTCCCGCCGTTCAAAGGAACTGGAGGCGTTCCCGTTTTCGTGATCGTTAATTCGGCGGTTGGTGTCAGGCTGCACGGGCTCGGGCCATTGTTTATATCCGCGGTCTGAAGGCCCAGTGACCAGCAGTTAAGCGTTCCAATGTTCGTTGGCTTGGTATCGGACATACGCAGCTTCCACACCCCGTTGATAACGGATGCAGGTTTGCCGCGCAGGAGCGTGGCAAATGGAACCTCAGGATTAAAGGTCCCAACATAAGGACTGGCACCTGCCGAGATTGAAGTGCCGGCCGCATCACTGAACGTAGTGCGCTGGTTATCTGCGCAACCGCTGCCGAAGTTTGCACCGGAGTTGCCGCCACGTTTGCTCACGAGGCTGACGATAGTCCCATCTGGCGCCACGAGGCTCACACGCAAGTCTCTGCTTTTCGGGTGGGTGATGTTAATCGAAACTGTCGTATCGGCTAGCACGCCGCTCAAGCCGGACACCGTGATCGGCGAATCGATTGTACTGGAACGCCCATTGCGAGGTGAGTCCGGAATTGCGACCGGGGTTGTGTTGTCGAAGCGATAGCTGGTTCGCGACGGCGCTGCAGTCTGGAACGAGAGCGGTACCGGACCAACAGTCGTGTTCAAGGTAACGTCGAATACTGGAGGGACAATACCCGAGAATGCATTGGTGGTGCTTACAAAGAAAAAGAACGTGTTCGCGGCAGATGCGCCGGGAGCGAGATCCGGATAAATCGAACTGCCCTGGGAAATAAAAGCGCCTGCGGCACTGGTGGCCAGCGTGGCGCTGAGGCTGGTTGCCGTTGAGGCACTTAGATTCTTAATGGTAACACTGATCGATGTGCACTCGATCGGCTCGATAATATTGTCTCCATCTCCACCGCCAATCGTGAAGCTTTCGATGATAAACGAGGGATGTACGAGCGTATAAACTTCACCCGTTGTGAATCCTGCCGTCAGTGCATTGTTAACGAGGTCGCGGACGTTCGCCAGATTGGCATTCAGATTCAGTCGCAATGTACCGTCGCCAGTAACACCCGTAATGGTCACTGTACGCGTGGCGCCGGTGCCCGTTACCGAGCTGATTGTGCCGGCGACGCCGCCTGTCGTCGTGAGACTAAAGTTGTTAAGGGCCACGCCAGTGACAGATTCGCTGAAGGTAACCAGGTAACCAAGTGTCGCGCTGTTGGTCGGGCTGGCCCCGGTGCGGGCGATGGATACGACGGCAGGCGCCGTATGGTCGACCGTGTACACCTGTCCTGTGGTAAATGCCACCGGATTGTTGCCAACTGCGTCAATGATACCAGCGAGATTTTGATTAAGGTCTAATCGCAGTGTACCATCGCCGACCAGCGTATTGACGGTTACGGTATAGCTGGCTCCACTGCCAACTACATTGCTCACCGAGCCTGTTACCGTACCTGTACCAACTGCTGTAAAGTTTGCAGTGCCGAGCCCTGTTACGTTCTCAGAGAATGTGACCGTAAAGTTGACGCTAGTTGCATTGGTCGGATCTGCACTTGCGCGGTTGATGGACATAACTGCCGGCGGTGTTTGATCGATGGTATAAGACTGTCCGGTCGTGAACGCCGCAGCGAGGCTGTTGCCGATACTGTCCGTAATAGAGGCAAGGCTCAGGTTCAGGTCGACCTGCAGAGTCCCGGTGCCGGCGACCGTGATTACTGGCACGTTCCATGTAGTACCACTGCCAGTGACGGTACCTATCGTGCCCGTTACTCCGGCTCCCACCACACTGAAATTCGCGGCCGAAACACCGGTAACCGATTCGCTGAAAGTGACGGTGAAATTGACGGTCGTCGCGTTTGTCGGATTCGTATTAGCGCGATTGATCGACGCTACAGCGGGACCTTGATCGATCGTATAGGTTTCACCAGTCGTGAACGTGGCCGCCAACGGATTAGCGAGACTATCAACTATTGTGGTAATGTTCTGGTCGAGGTTCAGGCCGAGAGTACCGTTTCCGGCCACGCCCGTAATTGTTACATTTCGAGTGGCGCCAGTACCTGTAATTGCGCCGATTGTCCCCGTGGCGGTACCGGTGAGAGCAAGGCTGAAGTTCGCTCCCGTGACGCCTGTCACCGATTCACTGAAGGTCACTGTAAAGTTCACCGTGGCTGCAAACGTGGGGCTGGCGTTCACACGCGTGACCGAGGAAACGCTGGGCGCTACGCGATCGACGGTATAGCTCTGGCCAGCAGAAAACGCAACGCTAAGTGGGTTGCCAACTGTATCAGCAATACTGGATAAATTCTGGTCCAGGTCCAGTCGCAGAGTTCCGCTGCCGCTAAGCGAATTCACAGTAACTGTGTAAGAGGCTCCGCTACCGCTCACATTGCTGACGGTGCCTGTTGCGCCGACGCCGACCGCCGTGAAACTGGCAGTCGATACACCGGTTACACTCTCGCTGAACGTTACCGTGAAATTGACAGAGGCAGCGTTCGTCGGGTTGACGTCGGCACGATTAATCGAGGATACTGTCGGCGCGGTTTGATCGATATTATAGGCCTGACCGGTGGTGAAAGAGGCGCTCAATGGATTCGCCGTGCCGTCCGTGATGCCGGTCAGGTTCTGGTCCAGGCTGACCTTGATCGTGCCCGTGCCAGAGACCGAGGTCACCGGAACATTCCAGGTTGTTCCACTCCCGGTAACGGTTCCGAGCGAACCCGTGACACCAGTTCCCACAACAGTGAAGTTACTCGTGGTAACTCCGGTTACAGATTCGGTGAAGGTCACCGTGAAGTTCACCGTGGTTGCATTGGTTGGATTTGTGTCGGCCCGGTTGATGGACGACACGGAGGGGGGCTGGTCTATCGTGTAGAATTGACCGGTCGTAAAGGTGCCGGCGAGAGGGTTAGTAACCGTATCGATTATCGTGGTGATGTTCTGATCGAGATTTAGTCCTATCGTCCCATTTCCGCTCACGGAGTTGACGGCTACGTTTCGTGTGGCGCCGGTCCCGGTGACGGCACCTATGCTGCCACCGGCAGACCCAGTCAGCACGAGCGAGAAGTTACCGGATGTGACTCCGGTCACGGACTCGCTGAATGTAACCAGGAAATTCACAGTGGATGCGGCAGTCGGATTCGGATCCACGCGGGTGATCGACGTCACGGTCGGGACTGTCTGGTCGACGCTGTAACTCTGCCCTGTTGTAAAAGCCGCCGCCACGGCATTGCTCGCCGCGTCCTGGATGTTCGCAAGGTTCTGGTCCAGGTTTAATTTAAGTGTACCACTCCCGCTCACGGAAGTCACCGGAACGTTCCACGTGGTGCCGCTGCCGGTCACCGTTCCAATCGCGCCGGTGACGCCACTTCCAACCAGCGTGAAGTTATTAGCCGCAACCCCCGTTACCGACTCGCTAAATGTAACCGTGAAGTTTACCGTTGTCGCGTTGGTTGGGTTCGTATTTGTCCGGTTGATCGAACTGACTGTGGGCGCTACAATGTCTGTGCCCGTAACCGAGATGCTGGCGAACTGGCATTGCCCCCCGTTGGTGCTGGCGTTATATCCATGCAGTCGAAAAACGACATTTGCATTGTTATTGAGCGCTGTAATCGCGGACACATTGATGGTGCGTGCAGTCGCAATACCATTTACCGGGGCTACCGTGCTCGCGAGGGTAAAGGATGCTCCGCCATTGGAGCTGTACCAGACACCTACGTTGGTCGGTCCATTAGCATTTCGCAGGTCCGTAAAAAGCAGGTTAATGCTTCCAAAGCCCGAGGTGTTGACCGCGATTTCCACATAATCGCCACCAAAGGTGGGCTGCGCTGCCGTCCCGGCCTGGTTCCAACTGCTACTGTTGTACGCATTGGCCGTGGCTTGATAGGTAAGCGAGCTGCCGCGCGATACTGATCCAGTTCCGCTGGCTGCCGCCACACTACCAGCGGTATTCAGATTGGCGTTGTTCCAGGTGGCAACCGTAGCTGCGCAAGCAGGTCCGGACAAACCGAAGACACCGGAAAGTCCCAGGACAATTATTGCTCCAAGCCGCAATCTTAAATAGGTGAATTCCATTATAGACCTCTGATATTACTTGCGATATCGCGTATGAATGCTTGCTCAAATTCATGAGCAAAGAGCTGTGCTGACTACCGGTGATTGGGTGTCAGCGCAATTCCTTGTTCATGTCTGATGTTCACCCGTTGTACCGGATGAGAGAGCTGAGGGCGATGGAGGAACGCCCCACCAGGACTGACTTCGAAGGACACGTCAAGCAAAAGTGCAGGCCACTGCACGATTTTTGTGCAAAGTGGATTCTTGCGACGACATTTGTCGTTTTCGCGCCACCCGGCCGCTTCCCCAAAAAAGTTGAACTGCCAGGATGCGTCACGCCTCGTTCCGCCATGCGAAACCGACGAACCTTTTTCAATGCGGTGCTGGGGTGTGCAGTTATAGCCGGCCAGCACTGCTGTGAGGCGGGCGAAACTCCCTATTTGACTCAGATTGCAGAAAAAGCCGAGTCACGTTATGGCCGCTTGAATGATCTGCTGTCCTCGGGCACACGCCCGGTCCGATCTTCGTCCGATTGGCCTGACCGCCGCGCAGAGATCAATGCCACGCTGCTTACGTACCTCGGTCCGTTCCCGCGAAATCGCTGCGATATTCAGCCGCGCATACTCCGCGAAGAACAGATAGATGGCTACACGCGCAAGAAGGTGCGCTACCTGACCGAGCCGGGGGAGGACGTCACTGCGTTTCTCCTGATCCCTGACGGTGCGACCAGCACATCGCTGCGCCCCGCCGTACTGGCCTGCCACCAGACCAGTGAACCAGCGAAAGAAGAGGTGTGCGGCGTAACCTCCAGCCCCGCCAGCATGCAATATGGTCTGGACCTCGTGCGCCGCGGCTATGTGGTGCTGGCACCGGACAGCATCACGGCAGGGGAGCGCGTCTACGACGGCTATGAGCCGTTCGAGACGAAAGGTTTCGATGAAAGGAACCCGCAATGGTCCGCCATCGGTAAAATGGCGTGGGACCACATGCGCGGTCTCGACTACCTCGAGCTGCAGCCTTACGTCGATCGCGATCGCATCGGCGTGGTGGGGCATTCGCTGGGCGCCTATAACGCGTTCTTCCTGGCCGGTTTGGACGAGCGCGTGAAAGTAGTGGTGGAGAGCTGCGGCTATTGCACGATTGCGTCTGACCCGGGGCGCGAGCGTTGGGCGCGCACGAAGTGGTTCGTACACATGCCGCGCTTACGACCCTTTGTCGCGCCCGGCAGCAAACTGAAATCGCCATTCGATTTTCACGAGGTGCTATCACTCATCGCGCCCCGCCCGCTTTTTCAGTCGGTTGGGCTGCAGGACAAAATCTTCGGCACCGCCGACAGCGCGGCGCAGGTTCACCTGCAGTTGCAAAAGTTGTATGGCCTGCTTGGCGCCGGCGACAAACTTGAGACCTATTTTTTCGACGGGCCGCACGATTTCCCGCCGGACGCGAAGGAGAGGGCGTACGCGTTCCTCGACCGTTGGTTAAAACCGGATCGCTGAAAGTTTAGCCGTTAATACAGCCGCACGGTCGCCACCTGCTGCGGTTTCATCGGCACGGCAAACTCGCCGTTCGTCTGCTGTAGTGGCGAGGAAGTGGAATCCTCCACCAGGTTCAAAAGCTCGGCTCGAATTGTGGAGCTGCCACGGACCCGCACGCGTGCCGTCGTCGGAGTTTCCTGGGCGTTGCGCAAACGAACCACCATCCCGTTGCCATCTTCTGCGGCTTTGATCGTGCCAACGATGACGCCGTTTCCGGTCACGTTTACCTGTGGCGCGTCTTCCCTGGCTGTACCGCCCGGCGAGACCGCTGCGAGCATTGGCACCGCTGTGTCGCGTGCGAACCGCAGGCACTGCTCGTTCGTGAATCCAGCCTTGCCGCTCGTGATGTCGTAGCGGAACAGGAAATCGCCGCCCTGGCCGGCCTTGTAGTTGGTGTGCCAGTAGTTGTTCATCGCGTACGAGAAGATGGTCGGCGTGGTCAGTTCCGGATCCGCCGGCCAGCGCCCACGGTTCACGTTACCCAGGCAAACGAGTGGCACATCGGGCGAGGCCCATATAATTTCCGTGCCGCGCTTCTCATCCGCACACGCCACGAAATCCTGCACGCAATACCACTCGTGGCAGGCGCCGTGGGCGAAATCTTTTTCGGGGCGCTGAATGGCGTTGCTCATCCCGAGCCGGAATTTCGGGTCGCTCCCCGCGAATGGAAAGGCGATATACACCGCTTCCTTGGTGCGAATCTCTTTTTTGCCATGGAAGTGGACGTCCAGGCTGATCCGCTTCTGGCGGTTGTGTAGCCGAACGTACATAGTCATGTGCTGCATTGCCGGCGTGGCGGATCGCACCACGGCTTCCTGGCAGATCGGCCCGGCGTTTGGTTCCGGTTGCACGAAAGTCACGTTTGCCGCGGTCAGATACACCGTGCCCTTTGGCGGAGTCAGTGCGCGCGCGGTGTTCGTGTTCGCCACGACATCGGCGAAGGGGCCCTGGTCGGGGTGGATCATGCGCGTACCTTCACCCCCGGACGCATACACAAGCTGCCCGAAACTGTACGGACTGGCCCGATTCAGCAGTTCGGCGCCGGTCTCTTTGTCGACGATGCTGCTGATACCGGACGTGGTCGAGAGCTCGATGCGATAGAACGCGTTCTCGAGCGCATGCAGGCGCACATCCTGGCCGGTGACTGTTGCATCGGGACGCGCCAGGTCGGTGCTGATGATTTTCGTTCCGAGCGCAGGCACGTCCTCGGCATAGATGTAATCCCGGAATAGTGTCGTGGTGGATTCTGTCTCGCCGGCGCGGCGCTCGAGACGCTGCACGTGACCATTGCGCGGATCGCGGATAAATCCAGCCGGCAGCTCAACGGGCCCGCTGCGTGTCCACGAGCACGGGTTGAAGACCACCAGCTCGCCACGCTTGGACGGCACGGCCTTCAGGTAGGCTTCGAGTCCCGCCTTTTGCAGGTCACGGGTTTCGCTATCGGGCCGGTGGGCGTATTCGGCTTTCGTGTTCCACTGGTCGATGGTCATGGGGTCGTCTGGTGAACTGATGGATTGCGCAGCGCCCCACGTGTGTTCCGCGTAGAAGATGATATCTTCCCATGCCTTCTGGAAGCGTTCATACGGGTAAGACTCCGTGGCGCCGGCAAGCTTGGCGAGGCTCCACAGCGTCTCGGCGGTCGTGATTCGCCGCTGGTTTTCCATGTGGATCGTCGTTTCTTTTTGCGTGGAACCGGCGCCATCCTCCCAGAACGCGCCGAAATCTTTCGCACGGACCTCGATCTTTTTCGCAAAATGCTTTTCGAGATATTCGAAAAACTCCGGGCCACGCGAGACGATGATTTGAGGATACGCATAGCGCGCATTCCATTCCTTCAGAAGATCGCCATATCTCGTATCCACTTCCCAGTTGTCCAGGAACGCGCCATAAAGATATGCTGCATCGTAGGGATACTCTGCGCCTTTGCGCTCGTGACCTCGCACCACGCCGGCTACGTTTTCGTACATCGTGTCAAGGTCCTGCGACTGCGCCAGCCAGGCACTTTGCGCATAGCCCTCGCTCAGCCACGTCAGTACTCGCGATCCATCGGGTCCTTCCCAGTAAAACGGCGCACGGATGCCGGAGTGGCGCAGTACCGGGCCGCGGTCCTGGTTGCAGCCTTCCGAAAAATAGGGCACTCCGCTGGCTGCCATCGCCGAGGCGAGACCGCGTGTTGCGCTCGGAATGTCGGTCATGAGAGAAGTCGAAACATCGATGCCATAATTGCGACGCAATCCTGCCGCGTAGTAGGCGTAGTGGTTCATCGCTTCGTCGCTCATCAGCGCGGTAAGCATGTTCAGGTAGCCCGCGTTCAACCCGAGCCGCCCCTGCTTCATTAGCGAGATCAGCTCCTGCTGCGCGGTCGTCGGGCGATCATTGAAATAGTTCTGAACTTCCCACGCCACCTCGATGCTCCACTTGAACAGCGGGTTGCGCTGGCACATCTCCATCACTTTGTCGAGGTTCGCATTGTGCCGGTGGAACACGTCGATCTGCCGGTGCGTGTAGCCGATGTCGGTGTGGATGCTTGGCTGGACGAAAATCTTCCACTTGCGCTGGGGCGAGATCGCCACCTCGGTGCGGATCGGTTCTGCGCCAGGGCCGTCCGCAGCGAACTCGATGGTAACGGTCGTGTTTTGCTCCGCCGCGGGAACCAACACGTCAAAACTGTTCCCGCCGAACTTCAGTTGCGAACCTGCGCCTGACTGGGTGGTGTTCTGTTTGCCGGCGACGCCGGTGCGGATGGACGCGTTCACCGGCGGCCCGTGATTGATGACAGTTCCACGGATGACCTGCTGAAGACCACTTGCGGTACCCGTCGTAAGGCAGGGCGTCTGTTCGAATTTCAGGTCGCTGAAACGCACCGCCGACTTCGACTCATCCACTTCCAGTTGCACGTTGTCGTAGAGCATCCATGCGCCGTCGACGATCGTGAGCGCGATCTCGTTGCTACCCGCTCGCAACATCTCGGGGAAGAACTCGACTCGCGTGCTGCCCGGCTTGCCTTTGGATTCATCATAAAGAGCCTCGTCCCCGGGCCCGCGCGGCACCGGCGTCACTGTCGTGTTGCCGTTGATGCTGGCCTGCATCTTCTCCTGCGCACCCGCGTAGCTGCCCAGCGAGTTGACAACAACAGCGCATTGTCCCTTCGGCACGGCTGGAAGATCGAAGCGGATTTTCAGCGTATGCGTTTTTTCCCCCGCCCATCGATCAACCGGGCCGGGGTGAATGTACGGCCACTTAACGGCAGCATCCTTGCCCGCCTGGAACGAGAAGTCCGCGGGCACCTCTTTCGAGAACCGATCGAAGTGGCGCTCGAGGCCGAACTCACGGCCGGACTGATCCTGCTGGCCGATGGTCCACAGGACGGTGGGGGCACCAGCCGCGGTTGCCATGAATGCATACGAAAAACTGACTGCAACGAATCCGCGTAGAGTTTTCATAATACCGGTGCAATGGCCCCACACGCGATAATAAAGGGAAATAAGCGCAGTTTGACGGAAATCGGGTTAGTGGTATCGAACCGCCTTCACGTGACGCCCGTCCCGCTCGAGGTGAATGAAGGCCAGTTGCGTGCAAATGACGTCGGGTATGCCACGCAGCCATGGCAAACGAAGCGTGATCGAGCCAAGCTGTTGTTTAATCCGCCTCTGAACAGGGCAAAGATCGATCACCCGGTAATGTGGGTCCGAAGGAAAAGTTTTAATCGGAAAACCCATCGCGGCAGTCCGCCTTTCAAGTGCCGGCCAGTCGCCGCTGCTGTCGATTACCGCCTGCTTGAACTGCGCGATTCTCGAGAGCGGCTGCACCTCGAATGCGTAGTGGTAACTCAGCGCGATGAACAGCACCACTGCGGCCCATATAAGCAGGGGAGAGACGCGCCAATGCGAAGCAGTCGTGGGTTCTTCGCGCTCGCCACGCACGGGATCCAGCGACGCGCTTTGTTCACCCGCGCCGCCCGGGTTCACAGGTACTCCAGTGGATTCCCGCCGACATTCTCCCCGCGCGCATGCCAGACCTTAAAGCCTTCATTGATCGGGCCCCCGGTCACCTTCATGCCGAGATCGAAATAGCGCATCGTGTAACCGCAACGCCGGCGCGGGCTGGTGTTAGCCTCGGCACCGTGCGCGATGCGCGAATCGTGCAGCGAGCACTCGTCCGGTTGCAGCTCAAAGTACACCGCATCCGCATCGCTGAACGTCTGCCCGCTGATCTCCTTGTCGAACAGGTTCCGGTTTGCATCCACCGCCGAGTACTCGAACCCCTCGCCTTTGTGCGTGCCGGGTATCACCTTCATGCATCCGTTTTCCTTGTCGGACGGATCGAGCGCCAGCCACATCGTCACGATGGCATCAAAGCGGTCGAACCGGCCCTTCCAGTAATCGGCATCGGTGTGCCAGGGCGTGGCGCGGCCGGTGCGCGGCTCCTTGCAGATGAAGTGGCTCGACCACAACCCGATATTCGGACCTATGATCGGCTGCACGACATCCAGCACTTCGTCGGCCAGCAGGAACTCGAACAGGCGCGGCTCGGCAAAGTGCGGCGTGTCCAGCTCGTCCATCCGTTTGGCGCCGCGCGTGGCAGCGATCTCCTCGAACAGTGCGCGCAGCCGCTCGAATTTCTCTGCGGAAAACACCGGCTTGCGGTGCAGCCAGTAGCCGTGCTCGCGGTAAAATTCCGGCCCGGCCGGATCGAGTGTGGTGGTTGTGGTTAACATGGGACCAGGTATGACGCCCGTCGAATCCGGTTTTCAAGTGTGTCTTACTGCTAAACCCCACATCACCACCCCGAACCTGGCGGATCAGATCACCACCGCGAATCCGGCGGAAGTGGCCGACCAGCTCACCACCCCGAATCCGGCGCACCAGATCGGCACTGCGAGTGTTAACAAGCGACCAGCGGCGTCACTTCACCCCCTGCAGTCTTGTGAACACGGACTTCTCAACGTCAGGTAGGAAAGCTGGACTTGTACCGCGGATAGTTCCCGATGTACAGCAGGCCGCCGATAAAGATAAAGAGCATCGTCTTAGAGAGCAGGTTGCCCGTGAACGTGTTGTAGTTTTCGCCCCTCGGCACTTCGAAATAAAGTAGCCCTACCACCAGCGTTCCGATCCAAATGGTAAGCCACAGCGTTATCAGCAGAACCTGGAGCCGCGACAGTTGTGCGGATAATGGAGCGGCGATCAGGCAATAACAATTTTTCGGCAGAACGAGAGCTACGCCGCTGAGAAGCAAACGAGGGCTGCGAAAGTGGCCCACGACATATATGTTTCAAATGCCGCGACAGCAACTATCGCAATACTCCAGAAAAGCAAACCTGGCCAGAATTTGAATGCTTGTACACCCTCCGGCGCCAGTTCCGCATTGTTCATGTAAGTGCGGAACACACTAGTCGGATTTAAAGTCAATGCGTTGCCACGCAGGCGAATGGCGGTCGTGGGGAATTGGGGGGAACGTTTCTGCCATTTTTCCTCCTGCGCGCAGGCGATTGTTTGCTGATGGCATCGTAAGGCTCCCGGCGATAGGCAAAGGCGCAACGCACTGAATCACCACCCCGAACCCGGCGGAAGTGGCGGACCACTG
This sequence comes from Candidatus Sumerlaeaceae bacterium, assembly GCA_051003195.1. Classification (GTDB taxonomy): domain Bacteria; phylum Sumerlaeota; class Sumerlaeia; order Sumerlaeales; family Sumerlaeaceae; genus JBPCLP01. Next base: position 26,569 of record JBPCLP010000003.1, read on the forward strand.
TTTTGTAAATTCATCTGCCGATGGGAGTTGCACTGGCACAACGCGCGCACCAATACCGGATCATGACCGCTCGAAACAGGCTGCGCAAAGTGCTGGAGGATGTGGTGGAGAAGCGGTTTCTCTACTACGGTTTTGGAATTGTGCCGATTGGGCTGGAGCCGGAGGATTACGGCGTCGACATCGTGCGCAACCTGCCGCGTGCCGAGGCGACTGGATCCATTGAGGAACTGTACGGCGTACTCTCACGCTACTTCTATTCGTTGGGATTCGCGGTGCTCAACCGCGTCGCGACGATCGATACGATGCAATTGATTGTGCGCGCGCTGCCCGACGAGTGAGCGACGGCTGCGGTTAGGCGGCCAGTTTCGGTTTTGCCTGATTCAGTTGCCAAAGTTATTCGGCAGCGAAGGAGAGGGAGCATAGTTGCAGTCGATTGACGTAAAGCTGATTCTCCTGTACCTGGCCGTTGGAGCTGGATTACTATCTGCAGCACTGCTCGTATGGATATACGCGAAGCATGGGCCTGGTGCGCTTTCTCGCCGCGGTGTTTTCCTGGCTCTCACACCCAATCTTATCGCTGGCGCTCTCATTGTTACGCTCGCCGCGCACATGCGGATCAGCCTGGGTGGCTGGCCTCAGTCGATCGGAGAAGCGGGCTTCCCGCGCCTGCTGCTTTTTCACGCGAATGTCAGCATGTACTACTTCCTCTTTTTGCTTTTTGCAACTATCGTGATGTGGCCGTTGGCCGTTATTATATCTACAGCTGTTCCCGGCCGGGCGCCACTGCCATACCTTGCATTGTACTTCATCGCGTATTGGTCCACGTGGGGAATACTCCAGCTGATGCCGCCTGGATTTCTGTATTGGTGGTGGGATTAGAATGAGCAGGGCGGAATGCATTAGGCATTTGGTCTGGCGACGGTTGCCATGAAAGATGCTGCGCCAAATCTGGCACGAGGAAGCCACAAGCCTGGTCAATGACATCAACAGCCAGCGTGAAACGTTTGAAGAGCTGACGGGCTATATGACCGATGATGTTCAGACCGCCAACGGTACGCTGCAAACCGCTGTAAAGTCCTGGATGACCTGCAGGAGCTGGGCAAGTTCGCCTGGGCTGTTGCTCTCAGCGCTCCGGGGTTTATTGGCTGGTTGAGCTACTTCTGTGCGGTCTCCACCGCACGGAAATCTAAGCCGCGTGGAGAACTCCTTTCTCCAAATGCGCGATCCTTATCATGAAAGTGCCAAAATTTACTTGCTAACACATGCTTAAATTGAAACCATACTAAAGCTCGTAGCGGCCCAAAATAATTAAGGGGTGATTCGCGGCAGCGTAATTGGTGATAAGTACTCGGACTCTCTTTGTAACTGCCGAATCGTTCGCATAAAATGTATAAATTGAACCATCTGATTCTGTTTCGCCCATCGTGGTTCCGCCACACATGACGTAGAATGCAACACCAACCGGGTAATATAGGTCTGTGTCCTCAACTGTAACTTCCAGCGCTTCCCACGGCGCGACCTCAACGCTAATCCAGCGGCCATTTGCATCCAGATTCGATGGGAAGGAGCTGCAACGGTCTATCCCGACGGATGGAATCATAACCCCGTCACTACTGAATGTGTCTGTGGGAGTTGCAGGTTGTGCAAAAGCACACGAAGCGCCTGCATATCCAGCTACCAAACTGCAAGCAGCAAGCTGAGTGTTGGTTTCGCCCAGTATGTAGTAGTCACTTCCGTCCGGAATAAATGAGAGCTCGATCGGAGAGTTCGGCCCACTGATTGGACAATTTGCGACGGAAGAAAGTGATGTCGTTTTGTAAAGTGCAAGCGCGTGAGTGGTCGGCGAATTGAAAACAATTGTAACGGGTCGCCCGTCGTTTGGCGGGGAAACTTTCCACCAACGATCACGATAGCCTAACCCAGAGGTATTAGTCGGAGCATATGCATCGGAACATCCTACCATAGAATCATTAAAAGTCCAACCTGTGTCAAGCTGCATAGCCGGTATTTGCTGAGCCGTTGAATAAGTATCGGGAAATGGCCAAATGGACGGAACAATGCCCATCTCCCCCTCAACGATCTCTATTCCGCATAGTATATGCTCTGCGTCAGTCGCATCGCCGTCTTCGCCTGGGGTGCCTGTTATATACTCCATGCTACAATTGTAGCCCCAACTTCCAATAGTTCCACTGCCAGCGCCGGAACTACACCAATTGCCCCCGTCGCCGCCATTACTGCCGTTTGCAGGAACTCCAATTGATTCATCTGCTTGTTGACCTGGAGCGCCGCCATTACCGCCGGTGGCTCCTCCGATGAATTGGATGGTTTCCTCTCCGTCTATCTTCTCAGCTGACAAACGGCTCAACATCGGTGTTAGGCCAGCATTGCCCCCATTTCCGCCATGTCCCGAGACTGCTTCGCAGCCACTGTTGTGCTCCGCTCCATCGCCGCCAGCACCGCCACTTCCACCTGCAAAATTCATTGTAAGTGGTTCGAACTGGCTCGAAGCGCAATTGATGTAACGAGCGCGAACGAGTAAGCCACCTCCAAAACCCCCTTCTGCACCCTTTCCTCCGCTGGTACCAGTTTCGGATGGGCTCCAGCCCCCGTCCCCGCCTCTGCCGCCGCTACCCCCAACAAAGTTAAATGCCCCCGACAAAGTAACGGTGGTCGCGCGTACAATGAGTATACCAGCGTCTGTCCCATCCTCTCCATCTGCACCGTCTTCGAGTGTACCACCATTGGCGCCGTTATCTCCATTTGTACCCGACAAGGCCGTGTTCCAATCAGGCCCATAGATATTCACAGCGGTGTTGTTGAGGATCGATATCGGTTCTGCATGAGCGGAGGCAAGTGGTAGGTACAGCCCTACTACGAGCCATTTGAGTGATGTGGTCATGACTATCCTCCTTTAAGGATACTATCAATTTTCCTTAAAGGCTAATGACTGTGTCAAGAGAATCGGTGCAAAACAGATAAAGGGCGGCAGGCAGGCTCGGCTCCGTGTTCTTCCTTTACGTATTACCTCTGCTGCGTCATAGCCGCCGTATAGAACGCCTGACCCTCGCCCTGCTTTTGGCCACCGACGCGCCAGATGCTTCCGCGGGAAACAGTTCCATTTGTCGGATCATAAAGCATTTTCATGCAGAGCGCGACAGCTGCTGGCGTGTCCTGGTCATTCACCGTTTGATTAAAGAATGTTCCCGGATTGTGGTGCATGCGATCAGGTCCGCAAGATTCAAGTATCCACCAAGTCGGTTTCTCGGGTGAAGGGTGAGTGTTACCCCCAGGATCACCCCACACCGACTGATTTTGTTGACGCGAACTATACCAGTACTTGAAAAAATTTTCGCGATCGGCGAACTGCTCAATGGGCTTTATGACATCAAGAGTTGCAGTCTGGTAGGTTCCGATTCCTTTAAACGGATCATTATAGTTGCCGCCGCCGGTGAGGTACGCGACTGGTGTCGATAGACGTTCAAGAGTAGGCTGCATGCCTCCGCCGATTGGGTCAAAAGCAAATACACGTGAAGATCCATTGCTGAACGGATAGACATTTTCGTCCACCGCGTAGGCTTCCAAACCTGTTGCAATGACCCGCAGATCATTCTTTGCGCGCGCAGTTTTTGCGCGGGTCTGCGCCTCCAGGAAATTTGGAACTGCGATTGCTGCCAGGACGGCAATGATGGCTACTACAATGAGCAGCTCGATGAGAGTGAACGCGCGATGCGACACAGGGAAACTCCTTTATTATACGGACCGGTCCAAATCGGACCAGCAGCTTCTTTTCTGCAAGGACTAAGTGTACTTACAGCGTTGGCTACAGAATGATCAGTGGACTTATTTGCAGGCCAGTAAATACCTCCACCGGTCGCATTAGCAGCGCGACGTGTGGACCCGCACGATGGCTGTTTTCATTGTCTATATGATAACCATGGTGCCCGGGCCAATCGTTAAGAACAAGGTGCGAACCGCAGAGCGCGTAGCGCGGCCCTTTGCTTTCTAGCCCACAACGTAGTTGTGGGAACACGTGGCTCCGCCCCCAGGTCAGAGCTGCGTAGCAGCGACGCTACCCACGCGTCACATCATGCTCATCACTCTATCATTCGTTGATCAAACTCCACACCATGCAGCTTTCATAACATCTTCATTTCCGCGCACAGCGCCGCGCTCCGCGCTCCACAGGCACTCCAGCTATTGCGGCAGTTGCAATGTGCAAATACTTCCCGTCTTTCGCATCTCTCAACAGATCATTTCAGGAGCATGACCTTGTCCTCCACGCAGTCCACCAGCATACCCGCGGCCACCGGGTTAAAGTATACCGCATACGTTTGCAGCCACACCCACTGGGACCGGGAGTGGTACGGTAGCTTCCAGCAGTTTCGTTACCGATTCGTGCGCCTGCTGGACAACCTGATGGACCTGCTCGACCGCGACCCGGAGTATCGCTGCTTCAACCTCGACGGCCAGACCATTGTGCTCGAAGACTACCTGGAAATCAAACCCGGGCAGCGCGCGCGGCTGGAGAAGTTCATCCGCGACGGGCGCATCGTAATCGGGCCGTGGTACATTCTGCCGGATGAGTGGCTGGTGTCCGGCGAATCCACGATTCGGAACTTCCTGCGCGGGCGCGCCATCTGCCGTGAGTTCGGTGTCGAGCCACCCAACGTCGGCTACCTGCCCGACATGTTCGGACACATCTCACAGATTCCGCAGTTGCTCGTCGGCCTCGGTATGGACAATACAATTTTCTGGCGCGGGCTCTCCGGAGACGAGTGGAAGAGCGAATTATGGTGGGAGTCGCCCGACGGCACGCGCATCTTTGGTTACCACATCCCGGAGTACTGCGGCTACTGCAACGCCGCGTTCTTTTACCACTCCCTGCCCAAAGAAGCCCGGACGCTGCCCGAGAACACGGGTGGCGGACACATGGTGAGCGAAGACCCGGAGTTTGCCGCTACTTCACTGCGCGCGATCTGCGACCGTGCGATCGCAAAGACGCAAACGGACGTGCTGTTTCTTATGAACGGCGTCGACCACATGGAAGCGCAGCCGCAACTGCCGGAAATCCTGGCAAAGGCGCGGCAGAAGTACCCGGACCTCAGTTTTAAACATGCCACCTTCGAAGAGTTCATGGATGCTGTCAAAGCGGCCGCGCCGAAAGACATGCAGGTGATCAAGGGCGAGCAGCGGACTACCGCGCTCGCGAAGGACAGCGGCGCGATCGTGCTGCCAAACATCTTATCGTCTCGCATCCACCTCAAAATTTCCAACACCACGTGCCAGACGCTGCTGGAACGGTGGGTCGAACCGTTTGCGACTATGTCCACGCTCATCGGCAACGCCTACCCCGAAGGCTTCATCCACCATGCGTGGCGTATGCTGCTGCGCAACCATCCGCACGATTCCATCGGCGGATGCTCCATCGACGAAGTGCACTACCAGATGGAAGCCCGCTTCAGAGAAGTGGAAGACCTGGCGACGGTCCTCACCAACGGCGCACTTTACCAGCTTACCAACGCGATCAAGACTGACGACCTCGCAGAAGACGAACTGCCGTACTTCGTCTTCAACCCGCTCAACTGGGAAGTCACCGACCTCGTCACCGTCACGATCGACATCGACGAAGACTGGCTGAAAAAACGCGGCGTCGAGATTCACCCCGATAACATCTACCGCTCCATCCGCAACCTGCGCATCCATGAGTGGGATGGAACTCCCGCCGTGTTCCACATCACGAACATCGAGCACGTGCTCGTGCACCGGTCCTGGGTGCCCCACTTCGCGCCGCTGGCTGCTGTGGTCCGCTTCACTGTTCAGCTTGCGGCAAAAAACCTTCCGCCGGTGGGGTACAAGGGGTATCGCATTGGACGGCCAAAAAAAGAAAAGCGCCTTGCTGAACGGGATATCGCATCCTGGCCAGATACAATTTCAAACGAGCACATGACTGTGCGACTGAATGACGATGGCACTCTAATGATCGCCGGGAAGGCGGTCGGCAAAAGCGAGGTTACAGCTGGTCTGCATTATTTTGAAGACGGTGGCGACAACGGGGACGGTTATACATATTCTCCTCCTCGGCATGACAGCGTGGTAAGTTGCGCCTCGCACGTTCAAATTTCCCGATTGCCGGAGGAGGGAGGAATTCAAGCTCTCGCCGCAGATTACACTCTCTCGCTACCAGTGGCCCTCGCACACGACCGACAGCGCCGGGATATCGTGACATCGCCGCTACAAATTCGCTCTGTTTTCAGGATCGGACCCGGCTCGCGGCGTATTGATGTGGAAACAACACTTATAAACACAGTCAAAGACCACAGGCTTCGCGTCTGCTTTCAGTGTGCCCCGGGCGAGCATCCCAAGTCGCATGACGCGGAAATGCAATTCGACGTGGTAAAACGTCCAAACAGCGCGCAGCAGCCTCCCGAAGACATCTGGATCGAAGACGAACCACTTGAACTTGCCCAGCAGGGATTTGTATCCATGGGTAATCTCGCGATCGCGAATTTTGGCATTCCGGAGTACGAGCCAGTTGTAGATCAACGCGGTTCGACATTGAAGCTGACTCTGCTGCGCGCAGTCAACTATCTCGGCGCCGGGGGCCATGGCAACACCATGCACGGCGGGGCAGGTCCATACATCGAAACACCCGACCAGCAGCTACTCGGGCGCACGTACACCTTCCGCTATTCCATCATCCCCCACAGCGGCGACTGGAAAGCCGACGGTGTCCAGCAGCAGGCGCACCAGCACAATGCGCTCTTCCGCGGGTTCATCAGCGACCGCCACGCCGGTTTCCTCGCTCCGGAGAAACTCAGCTTCCTCCAGCTCGACGGACGCAACATCGTGCTCTCCGCCATCAAACAAGTCGACGGCGAACCCGGCGCCTACATCGTACGCTTCTGGAACTCCGGCGATGAACAGGAAGACGCCCAGATCACCTGGCTTAAAGAACCCAAAACCATCCACCTCGCCAATCTTGCAGAAGTGCCTCAGCAGGAGCTGAACATCCGAAACGGCCGCACCACCGTCACCATCAACCCAAAACAAATCGCCTCTGTGCTGTTCCGAGTCTAGTTCTTCACCACAGAGGCACAGAGACACAGAGCTAGCACAGAGAAAAATGGGAGAGAAAACATCTATGCCCAAAGATTTGCTTACAGAGAAAGTGATAGGTTGGGCATCGAAGTTCATCGCGAGCTTGGGCCTGGTCTGGTGGAGTCGGCGTACGAAAGATGCCTCTCGTAAGAACTAATTAAAGCCGGGATTCAGAACTTCATGCAGGTTAAGCTGCCGTTGGTTTACAAAGAGATTGAGCTGGAGTATGCCAATCGAATCGACATCCTGATAGAGAATCGGTTGATCATTGAGCTAAAGACAGTAGATTTTCTTCTGCCGATCCATGAGGCGCAATTACTGAGTTACCTTAGAATTGCTAAGATTCACACGGGGCTACTAATGAATTTCCATACGGTGCTGCTGAAAGATGGAATTAAGCGAATGGTCCTCTAATGCTTTTTCTCTGTGTCGTTTTCCTCTGTGCCTCTGTGCCTCTGTGGTTCAAAGCCGAACTACTCCCATGACCACCATCCGCAGCCGCGCGCCCATTCGCATCGACTTCGCCGGAGGCTGGACCGACGTCCCGCCATTCTCCGAGCGCGAAGGCGGTGCCGTCGTCAACGCCACCATCAACCGCTATACCTATGCTACCCTCTACCCACGCACCGACGACCGCATCCATATCCTCTCCGCCGACTTCGAAAAATACCTCGAGGTCGCCAACTTCCGCGAACTCGAATACGATGGCAACCTCGACCTCATCAAAGCCGCCGTCAAAGTACTCAACGTCGGCACGGGTATGGATATCTACGTCCGCTGCGACGCGCCCCCCGGCAGCGGCACCGGCTCATCCTCATCCATCAGCGTTGCGCTCATCGGCCTGCTCAACTATCTGCAACCTGCCAAGCTTAGCCCGCACGAGGTCGCCAAGCTCGCCCGACGCCTCGAAGTGCACGAACTCTTCATCGCCGGCGGCAAACAGGACTACTACGCCGCGGCGCTGGGAGGCGTGAACTTCCTCGAGTTCGAGGATCCCGCAGTCAGCAACTCCAGGCTGGCGCTCTCCACCAGCACACTCCGCGATCTCGAAAAACACCTCATTCTTTGCTACACAGGACAAAGCCGCCTCTCCGGCGACATCATTAAAATGGTGATGGGTGCCTACGAACGCGGCGAATCCCGCACCACCAATGCGCTCCACAATCTCAAGCGCATCGCGTATGAAACTAAAAACGCGCTGCTTTCGGGCGACCTCCATGTGTTCGCGCGCCTTATGGGCGAAAACTGGACAAACCAGAAGGCACTCGACGCCTCTGTCACGAATCCCACGATCGAACGCCTCTTTGAGACCGCCATCGCAGCAGGCGCGCTGGGCGGCAAGGCATGTGGCGCAGGCGGCGGCGGATGCATCCTCTTCTACTGCGATGATAACAAGGAGCACCTGGTGCGTAAAGCCCTGCTGGAGCAGGGGGCACAGGTCATTGAGTTTAATCTTGAGAGCGAAGGGCTTCAGACCTGGGAAGCGAAAACAACCAGCTCTTAGCCGGCGTCTCTTCATTAAACGCGAAGCAGCGTGCGCTACCGCTCTCACTTGACACTACATTAGCGGTACTGAGTTTAGCTCCCGAATGCAGACTGCCGTCGGGAGTGTTCTTGCCCCTGCGGCTGGAATCGGGGACTGGGACCTTTGGCAACCAGGCCAGGTGCCGTAACAGATATTGGCGATTTGCTCGTGCGCGAGGGGCTCCTTACCGGGCCGCAGCTCGACATGGCGGTCGCGCATCAGCGCAAGACGAACAAGCCACTCATGCGCATCCTTGTTGAACTCAATCTCGTGGAAGAAACTAAGCGGCTCAATTTCTTTAAGCGCCAGTTCGGAATCCCGGTTCTCGCACTGGAAGCCGACCGGATCGACCCGATTCTATTTACCTACATCCCGCAGGGTCTGGCGCGCCGCCACCATCTTGTCCCTGTAAAGCAGGACAAGGACGGTCTCGTGGTGGCCATGGAAGACCCCTCCGATCTTGTCGTGCTCGATGACCTTAAAGAAGTTGTCGGCATGCGAATCAAACCGGTCGTCTCGTCGAGCGAAGCAATCAGGGAGGCGCTTGCCGGCTATCCTGACGATAAGCCGAAGGAACTGGCAGTTGAACAGCCGGTAGACTTTGACCCGGCGATCCGCTTTATGCGCTTCGCGTTCATGCCCATTATGTCCATCGGCGTGCTCACCGCCATCATCCTGCTGGTCCTCTATCACAGCGGAGTTCAGGCATGGCTGCAGAACATGCTCGGTGGCACCAGCATCAACAAAGGCTCCCAGATCTTTTCGTTATTCCTGTACTTCTTTTTAAGCTGGGGCGTCTTTACGCTGGTCGTGTACGAGGTGGTTGGTCTTGTGCTTGATGACATCGAGTGGAAGAGCGCATCCGAGTTAGGACCACCGAAATCTCGCTCAAAGGCGCTGCTTTTCAGCGCTCTGCTGGGCTGGCTTGGAGCAGACCGCCTCTACCTTGGGTATTTTCGAATTGGCATCCTGAAACTCGTAACACTTGGCCTCGTGGGTCTGTGGTGGATCATGGATCTTGTCCTCATAGCCACGAGGAAATTGCCGGATGCTGCCGGCAGGCCGCTGGTCGGAACGACCATCGAGGGAGAATAACCTCACTCGCAGCCTTCCAATAAACCGATAGAGTACGCCCCCGGTAACGAACTGTTCTGCATGTCCCGGCAGCTACCACTCGACAATTCTCCCAGAAAAGCCGACCGTAAATAGATGTACGACCTAATCGTCTATGGATGCTTCCTGTGTGCACTGATTGCCGGTTTGCTGCTGTACAGGCACCGCCCACTCTTAAAAATCCAAGATCGTATATTCCTGTCGTTGCTGCCCCTCGGCACTCTGATACTGTTGGGACAACTGGCTGAGGCTGCATTACTGGGTTCTCTTTTAGACTGGAACGCCTCGCGACTTTATCCCACTTTTCTATTAAGAGCTGGTTTAAGCATCTACGCAGCCCCGGGTACCGGCCCCATCCTAAGCACCATTTATGGCCCTTTAACATGGATTGCTTATCTACCGGCTACGTTTGCGGAGCTTCCGTTTTGCCTCTATGTGGGCAGCGGTCTCAGCGTGTTGTTCTTTTTTACGCCAGCTTTCCTGGCCATATATCGAGATGCCGTACATCACGGAGACCGTTTACTCGCTGCTGCGCTGTGCTATATCTTTTTCATGGCCGCGAAAGTAAATCCAGCACTCGCCACCAGTGCTTTCTGGATCCATGCAGATGCGCCCGCGCTGGGCTTCACGGGTATGGCGGCCGTCTTTCTTTACCTGGGGCGCGGGTCACCGTCGCACAGCCATTTGGCAGCTTCTGCATGCTGCGCGGTTCTGGCAGTCTGGACAAAACAAACAGTCGTCCCGGTAATCATCGCCTTGCCGCTCATCGCTTATTTTCAAACGGGTTTGCGAGCATTCAGGTTCTATCTTGTCTATTTGGTGGCTGCAGGAATTCTCGTCTCAGGTGCCTTAATTGCCTGGTTCGGATGGCGCACGCTTTTCTACAACATGCTTGTAATACCTGGTGGGCATCCGTTCCGAAAGGAATCATTGGGAATAACACTGCCCTTCTTTCGCTCTGAATCGGTTTTCGAGTCCATTCGCACACTGGCGAGGTCGTTTATAGAACTTGTGCATCGATCATATTTTATCTGCTCTCTGTTTCTGCTGGTGCTTGCGTTTAAGCTCGGTGAACGGGTCCGCATCCAGCCACTCACACTCTTCGTGCGGCAGCATCCATGGTGTTTGTTTTTGCTGGTCGGGCTCATGATGATTCCAACTGCGGTGCTCAACCGCGCAAAAATTGGCGGGAGTGTTAATGCCTACTGCCTCGTGCTGTATTTCCTCAGCCTCTCTGTAGTTTTGATGTTGGGCTGGACTGCCACCGATCCTGACGAACCGCCGTTGCTTAAGCGCGCTATTAAAGGTGCGACCTATTCCTATGTTTTCGCAAGCCTCATGTGGTTTCTGCCCCCGGCAGCGACATCGCTTTTAGATCTCAGAACTTATCACGACAGCCCGCAGGCCACAGCCTATGAATACGCCAGGAAGCATCCCGGAGAAATATATTTTCCCTGGAACCCTCTATCCACCTATCTGGCAGAAGGAAAAGCATACCACTTCTTTTACGGCATTATCGACCGGGAACTTGCCGGCCAACGCATAAGCCAGGAACATCTTTGGGCACATTTACCGGCAAAAATGCGCTATCTTGCGTATTTAGACTCGCCCAAATCTCCAAATTTATATTTTGATAGGTATTTACCAGCGTTCTTTCATAAGAAAAAACTAGGCGCGTTGCCAGGTTGGATCGTTCTCGAACGGGACGATACCACATCGCACTCTCTGCCGACGTTCACCCTTTTTGATCAACGCGAAGAGCCGTTCTAGTGTGCCGGAATCCATAGTTCCTTACCAGATTAAAGGGCAGACTCGGCCACGATTCGGCACACAGAACTGATTACGAACTAACGGTAGACTACTCCAGCAACTTCACCCGTTCCCAGCCGGTAAAGACACAATCTATCTGCTGACTCCGCAGAAGAATCGGGCATTGTTGCGCACGCATCTGCTTGCGTCTGAACCCGGAGACGCTCTTTGTTGTCTTACATTTAACAACACACGAACGCGAGGGGACCATGAGCCTGATCAATGCTTCTCACCATCCGCCCATCACTGCCCGACCCGACAATACCGTCATGGAAGCATGTGAAACGATGCTCGAGCACAGTGTGGGAGCGGTCGCTGTTGTCGATTCCGACGGCAAGCTGCTCGGCATTTTCACCGAGCGTGACGTCATGCGCAAAGTTGTGGCCCAGCGCCTGAATCCGGACAAGACGCCGCTGCGCGAGGTGATGACATCGCCCTGCTTCACGCTGCCGTTCGATCGCACGCCCAACGATGCCCTGAGCCTCATGCTCGCAATGAAGATCAACCACCTGGCGCTCGTCGGTGAGAACAACCAGCTCATCGGCATGCTCTCCTACCGCACGCTGCTCTCCCAGAAAGTCGAACACCTCAATGCCGAGGTCGATCACCTGTCAGCGTACATTGGCTCGGATGGAATCGGCGGAGACTGAACCCGGCTCTTGCGACCGGGCGATAGTTCTCGCTTGCTCTGCATGTTGCCCATCCCCAGCCTGCTCGCACTTTGCTTCTGATCGACTGTGATAACGTAGACGCAGGCTATGGCCGGAAGGCCGTGTTGCACAATGTGACACTACGTTTTGAGGGAGGCGCTGCTGGCCTGCTGGGGCCCAATGGCGCCGGCAAAAGCACGCTCCTGAAAACTGTACTGGGTTTTCTGCCGCCGATCTCCGGTACCGTGCGCGCACTCGGGCACACGCTCCCGCGCGAGGCACTCGCTGTGCGCGCTCAAGTGGGCTATATGCCAGAAGTCGAAGCTTTCATTCCGGGTATGAACGCAGTGCAGTTTGTCGCTTACATGGGCGAACTGAGTGGGCTGCCCCGTGGCGCCGCTATGGAACGCTCCCACGAAGTTTTGCAGTATGTGGGTCTCGGCGAGAGCCGATATCGCAATCTTGAAACCTACAGTATGGGCATGAAACAGCGCGCGAAACTGGCACAGGCTATTGTGCACGACCCCACGCTTCTGCTTCTCGATGAACCCACAAACGGCATGGACCCTCAGGGGCGCGAGGAAATGCTCGAACTTGTCCGCGACCTGTCGCGAAACAAAGGCATGAGTGTTATCCTGTGCAGCCACTTGCTTAAAGATGTCGAATCTGTCGCCGATGAGATTATTGTCATGGGCAACGGGCGTGTTACTTCAAAGCACCTTGCCAACCGCGATTCCGTAAAGTCGAAAGCGCCCGTTTTTGCCGTGCATGTGCGGGGTGATCGCGCCGGGTTCGTCCATGCCGCGCGCGATGCCGGTGCCAAGGTGGTCGAGACACCGGGCGAGCCAAGTTTCCTCGTCGAAGTCCCCACAGAGATACTTTCCGGCGAGGCCGGGGCACCGGGCTACGGCGATTCTGTTTCTACCACGATGCTCTATCGCATTGCCGCTGGCGCGGGTTGTGTTGTTCAACGTATCGAGAAACGCACGGAACACCTGGAAGATCTGTTTGTGCAGGCCGTGGGGGAGTTGCATCGTGCCGATTTATGACCAGACTTTCAGGCGCTACGATGGGCCCCGCCGCACACGCGCGTTGTGGTGGCCGATCGCGCGGACGACGTTCCGACCCGTACTGAAAAGCAAGCTGACGTGGCTTCTTCTCCTTGGCGTGTTCGTCTACCTGGTCTTCATCAGCATTGGTTTTTTCGCCGCTTCAAAAATACAGGAGCTTGCTCCAGGCCAGGCCGAAGAGGCAGCCCGTGCCGCGCGAATGCAGAAACTGCCCATATTCGGCAAGGACATGGACCTCGGAACGGTTTTTTATTTCTTTATAACGCCGCTGTTTCCAGCGATGGGACTTCTGCTGCTCGCAACCGGCGGGGGCAGCATCAGTACCGACCTGCGCAATTCGGCACTGCCTCTCTATTTCAGCCGCCCCTTGAAACCGTGGCACTACGTCTTTGGGAAAATCCTCGGGATGGCCATCCTGCCGTTCGGCGCACTCACCGCCGGGCTGCTGATCATATTTGTCCAGTTCATCGCCTACTTCAAAGGTGCGCCAGGTCTGCTGTCGGAGTTCCCGGTACTGCTGTCAGCACTCTTGCAGGTGGGCATTGTCAGCTTTCTGCTTTCGATCGCCATTACCGGCTTTTCCTCCACAACGAAGAATGCCCGGACAGCGGGCATCCTGTACTTCGGCTTTTTTATCGCGACCACAGCACTCGGTGAGATCCTGGTTGACGCGGCACACATGCGTGAGTTGCGCGCTATTGCACCACGCTTCGCGCTCGATACCGTCGCCCGTGTATTGTTGAAACCTGACTTTGCGCAGATACGCAGCAGTGTCGACGTGACAGGCGTGCGCTTTCAATTCGCTGCTTGTGCGCTGGTCGCCTATGCGGTTTTCTTCCTCGTGCTCCTGCGCCGCAATTTACGGGTGGTAGAGGTTGTGAAATGACCAACCCTGCTTCCGCTTTGCCGCCGCCCATGCCATCCGCAACCGCGACACTGCCCGGCGGGCCGTCAGGTGCACCGCCTGTCATCGCCTTGACGGAGTGCAGCAAGTGGTATGGCGATGTCATTGGCGTCAACCAGGTCACCATGGAGATTCCCCGCGGTATCACAGGTCTGCTCGGCCCAAATGGCGCCGGTAAATCCACGCTGATGAAGCTGATCACCGGGCAGCTTCGGCCTGGCCGCGGTACGGTGCACGTATTTGGCGAAAATCCATGGCGAAACCCCGAGGTATTTCGGCGGGTTGGATTCTGTCCCGACACCGATTCCTTTTACGAAGACCTTTCCGGGTTGGAGTTTGTCCGCCTGATGGGCCGGCTGTCGGGATTTGATGCATCGGAATCGCAAAGGCGTGCTGCCGAGCGCCTCGAGCGCACCGGCATGGCGCCCAATATGAAGCGTCGGATTCGTGGTTATTCGAAGGGCATGCGGCAGCGCACGAAGCTTGCCGCCGCCCTGATGCACGATCCCGAACTGCTCATTCTCGACGAGCCGCTCAATGGTCTCGATCCGATGGGTCGCATCCAGATGCTGGACCTGTTCCGACAGTTCGGTGTGGAGGGACGTACCGTTCTCGTTTCCAGCCATATCCTGCACGAAGTCGAGAACCTCACGCGCTCCATTGCGCTGCTCCACCACGGCCGGGTGCTTGCCGAAGGCCGTATCGAGGAAGTCCGCGCACTGATTGAAAATCAGCCGCTCACATTGCGAATCTCTTCATCCGCCCCGCGTGCCATCGGCCAGATGCTTGCCGGCATGGACAGCGTGACCTCGCTGCAATTCAACGCGATGGAAGGCGCCGAGGACGCTTTCGATGTGGAGCGAAACGGTGCCAATCGAAAGAACGTGTTGGTCGTACGCTCCAGCCGTCCCGAAGCAATTTACGAGGCGCTGCAGGAGGGTGTGCTCGCGGGTCGCTTTACCATTGATGAGCTCTCGGCACTGGATGAGAACCTCGATGCGGTGTTCCAGTACCTGGTGAAGGAGTAGGCGCCGATGTGGAATACCATAGCCGCCGCCTTCGAGCTAGCCAACATCCAGGTGATCGGACGCAAGCGGCGCATTGTCACTCTCGTCATGTTTGCGTTGCCAATTCTACTGTCGTTTGTGGTGCGCAAATTCGGGCCGGACGATACCAATCAGGGCTACGCGGCTGTGGTCAGCGGAATGCTTGCGGTGTTCCTCGTGCCATTTGTTGCGGTGTTCTGGGGAAGCGCGCTGCTTACGGATGAAGTGGAAGGTAAAACACTCGTGTTTCTGTGGACCCGTCCAGCCGGGCGGGCGCGGTTGTTTGTTCTAAAGTACATCGCAGTCGTTTTCTGGCTCGCATTGCTCTCGGCGATTGCTGTCACCGCCACTTACACGATCCTGTACTCGCGTGAATCCATGGCGAACGTTTCATCCAATTTCCTGGTGGCTGTGTGGGATACACGCGCCCTCGCCATCGGCGCCGCGTGTTACGCTGCACTCGCATTCTTCTTCGCGACCGTGTTCAAAAAGCCTGTGACCGTTGGCCTGCTCTATGTCTATTTGTTCGATACGATCGCGAGAGTGCTGCCGGGTTTCCTCAAGCGCCTCTCCGTGCGGCACAATGTTCTTTCACTCACCAGCCACCCCACCACAGAAAAGCCTAATCCACTTACAAGGTTCCTCGCCGAAAGCAGCATCACCGAGACTGAGGCAATGTTCACGCTCATCGGCGCCGCCGTGGTGTTTGTGATTGCTGGTGCCCTTATTCTCCGCAATAAGGAATACTTGGGCGACGACCCGGCGCGATCCCAATAGAACCAGAAATTTTGCGCCTTTGGCGCTTTTTTGCGACTAAAACAACGTCATTAGCTCCTCGACGAACAGTGCATGCCCGCGATCATCCGGGTGATTGATCCCATTCATCAGGTATGCCACATAAGGCACGCCCTCCGCATCGAGGTGTGCCCACCGGCGCGAGGCGTCGGCCAGCCCGATCCCATGCTCCGCCGCGATGCTCTTTAAGGTAAACACATCCGGACGTGTCTCGCCACCGCGCGGGTATGTCTTTCCCATCCACACGGGCATCACAAAATGCGGTGTGATCAATATGACTTCCGCCCCAATGGATCGTAACTGGCTCAAAGCCCGGTCATAATTCGACCGCAGCTTCTGTTCACCAAATCCCATGTCGTTTACGAATTCGATGGTAACGAGGTCCGGCTGGTAACTCAGCACCTCTTTTGGAAATGCTGCCAAGCGCCCATCCGTATTGGTCGCGCCGATACCCGCATTGATGTGTCGGATGTTTGCCTTGGGAAATCGCTCCCTCAGGCGTGTGATGAAAAGATTCGCATACGCCAGCCCCGGAACAGACGAATCCCCGCCTACCGTGACGCTGTCGCCCCACGTCACGATCGTCAGTGGCTCGCCGCTCCGCAATTTTGTCAGTGTCTTCGGCACCCGGGAAGCTCGCCACGCCAGTTCCTCCGGGCGCATCTTCGGCAGTGGCGCGCCAATCGGGAAAACCTGCCACGTCTGGATCGCCTTGCAGTGGTACGGCAAAAATACATTGGCCAGATGGAGCGATCCTGTCGTGATCACCGGCAGGCCGGGCGCGGCGTTCGCAGGAATTCCATGATTAAGCGTTATGTTCCCTTCACGCGTCACACAGATCGAGTCGATTCGCATCTGGCCGACCGTATAGCTCACCTTCACTTGCGTGTCTGTTGTAATGCGCCCGTTCGGCAGGCGCGCAATGGTCGCCCACTCCGTTCCCACCTCATAGTCAGTACCGAGTTTCGCTTCGCTGCCATCGGGTAGCGAAATCCGCACACTATCAGGTTCCAGGCAACCCGGCAGCGCGTTGGCCGTTACGCACCCGTTCAGATGCGTGCCAGGTAACCAGCGGTCGGCCAGCTTCGGTTCAAGGACGTAGGGCTCGTCCACAACCTTGCGGCCCGGCTGCAGTGGAATCTCCAGCACGGTCGGGTTTTCAACGGTAACCGTCCTGCCCCCGACCCGGCACTTGCCCGGCGAAATCGTGGCTGTAGTGCCCGCATCGGTCCACACTTCCAGCCCGCTCAGCACCTGTGCATTAGAAGCTCCCGGTGTTAGCATGATACCACCAAGGCACAAGCTCCACAAGAATTTGAAGATACGCATGTAGAACAGCTTGCACCTGCTCCATTCAGCCAGTGCAACGGGCAATATGGAATACATTAAAGGTTCTGCAAAACCGTCTAACCAGGGGGTTCAATAGAGTGCGAAGCACGACCCTTTGCTTTCTAGCCCACCAGGTACTGGTGGGAAACGGAAGCGGCGCTAAGCTCAGAGCTGTGTCAGCAGCGGCGTTGCCCGCGCTTAGCCGCGGTTTGCGTCAAATTGCAAAATTGCTCGCCTGTGCCTTCTGCACCTCCATGTTCATGCTCATGTCTGCTCCCCCCATCTGTGCCGCATACCCGGACGGCCGCCCCGAGGCCAAAAATCGCATGGACGCCAAAGATCATGGTGTGGTCCTCCGCCACGGCACTGCCCCGCAGCAATGCGATTACCTCGGTGCACGCGACATCTGGGTGTGGCAGCACGGCGATACGGTCTTCATGCACTATGACGCCGCCGGACCCAAAGGCTGGCTGTGCGCTCTCGCCACTAGCAGCGACCTGACCAGCTGGACAACGCACGGTCCCGTCCTCGAACTCGGGCCGCCGGGCAGCGACGACAGCAAAAGCGCCAGCTATGGAACCACCTACCTTGAAAACGGCACGTGGCACATGTTCTATCTTGGCACGCCCAACGTCACCCCACCGCCGGACCTCGTCCCCTCGTTTCCCTATCTAACCCTGAAGGCGCAGTCTAAAAGCCCGTACGGACCCTGGACGAAGCAGCGCGACGTCGTTCCGTTCCGGCCAATTCCCGGGACTTACACCGAGAGCACCGCCAGCCCGGGTCACATCATCAAACAAGGCAACGAGTACCTGCAATTCTTCAGCGCTTCGCGTCTCGACAACGGTCTCTGCCGCCGCACCCTGGGCATCGCACGAACCCATGACCTGAACACAAGCTGGACCATGGACAAGGAACCCATTGTACCTTTAACGGAACAGATTGAAAACTCATCACTTTATTATGAGGCGTCGATCTCCACCTGGTTCCTTTTCACGAACCACATCGGTATCGATGCAAACGGCGCCGAGTATACGGACGCGGTCTGGGTTTACTGGAGCAAGGAGCTCGGGCACTGGTCGGTCGATAATAAGGCGGTAGTCCTGGACGGGCACAACTGCACCTGGTCCAGGAAGTGCATTGGTCTGCCATCGGTTCTCCCATGGAAAGGCCGACTGGCGATTTTCTATGATGCGCCCGGCGGCGACAGCATCAACCACATGAAACGCGACGTCGGCCTCGCCTGGCTCGACCTGCCGCTGCGCGTCCCATGAAACATTGTTTTTCGTCGTCAATATCTGCAATTCTTCTGGGTCTACTTTACATGCAAACACCTGCGATACACGCCGCTGCCATCCCGCCCCCCGCGCGCCAGACCAGCGATCCATTACAGCTTCGCGTCGCGCTGCTCGGCAACCCGAACAGCTATCCGGAGTGGACCGATGCCCGACTTGCCTCGGTACGCGAAGCCGGTTTTAACGCGATTCAGATCAATATCGCGTGGCTCAGCCGGCCAAATGACGAGGCGTTGAACTTGCGCGATGTGGTGACTCTTCCTGCCGACAAGGAAGCTACACGGACCGCCCAGCGCCGTGATGAGTTGCACAAGCGCGCTACTTTGGCGCATAAGGCAGGACTGCGTACGATCTTCCACTTTGGCTCGCCATACATGTGGCGCAATCCGGAAACCGGTGAGGTGAAGCCGCAGAACCCCGAAACCTTCCATGCAAACCCTCCGTGGTTTGACGTCACGAATCCCAAAGTGGTCGAATACGAGACTGCGCTGTTACGGAAGTTTCGAAGCGAGTTTCCGGAAGTCGACGACATCCTTGTCTACACCTATGACCAGGATGCCTGGCAGGCATCGGAGTTTGGCATCGGACCCTCGCGCGGCGTGCCGCTGCACGAAAGATTGCACAAATACCTGTACGCACTGCACATTGCTTGGACCGAAGGACGCGAGACCAGCTGCACAATGTGGTGGGAGCCGTGGGAGCTTTCTGCCGGACAGGTTCTCAAGTGCGTGCCGCAGCTGCCACGTTTCGCGTTCGGGCTGATGCTGCACTCCAACATTGCAGAAGTACAGATTGCTTACCCGGTCGACGTCTGGTTCCGCAACACCGCACGGATGGCACAGGAATTCGGCATTCCGGTGATCGCGGAGGGCTTCTTCGGCTCTGCCACCGAGGAAATCCAGCCTCTGGCCTTTCCTTTCCCACGTCTCACAGACGAGCAGTTCCTCGCCGTAACAAGTGTGGCAGGTGTCAATGGTGTGAAGGAATACTTCGGAATCACGACGGATGAGCCCGATTACAATCTTCACATGTTCACTGCGCGGCTGAAAAACCCGGGCAAAACAACGCAGGCCCTGCTGCAAATGATCGCGAAAGACTTCGGCGCGCAGCAGGAAGCCGGCGTAAGATTATTTCAGCTACTCTCCGATGCCATGCAGCTCTTCCCGTGGGATGTGAGCTGGTATGCGAGACTCGCCGGTACCGCCTTGATCGATCACGGGTGGCGCGCGGCTGCGATTCGCGGCCAGCAGGTTGAAACACCGAGTTGGGAATCCACACGCCGCTCCCATTTTATGATGACCGAGGACAAGCAGCCGCACCCATTCCTGCTGGAAGACGTGCAACTCCGCTGCGAACTAGCGCTCAAAAAGCTTGCAGAAGCCCGGGTGATCGGACGCGTGTTAATTGCCACGCTGCCTGATAGCCCAGATCGCAAGGCGATAATCAAGGCGCTCTCCGACGTGGACAAGTTCCGACGCGTCGTCAGCAGTTACGCGCTGCACATTCGTGAGACCAACGTCGCGATGCTGCTTCGCGGCGATTTAAGCGAAGGCCGCCCTATGACCCCGCATCTTTTGAATGAAATGGAAGCGCTTCTCATCGCCGACGTGGAAAATCAGGGGGGTACCGGACGCGTCGTTGAGATGCAGCAGAAGTTCAAAGCCGACCCGGCCGCGTTCGTCAAAGAACACCTCCTGCCCTTCGATAAAGACGTGAGGGAGAGAGGGATTTTTACTTTAACGACAAGGTGATTTGCGCCCGGATCGCTTCTTGTTACTGCTCATCGAAGTAAGTGCGAACGCGCCTTAGGAACTCCGCCGCCTGCTCTGCACTTAACTGGGCGTCTTCCGGCCCGACCTCCGCCCACGCCTCATAATCTCCCATGTTACGCAGTTCAAATGCCCGGTGCAGCCACTCGGACATCTGCTTGTTGAATGACCCTGGTTTCACAAATTCTCGATCGAACAGCGTAATCGCCCCTGAGTGTTTTCGTGTCGAGAGCCCCTTAGAACAGAGCAATGCGAGAACCGCGTAAAACATCGCGTAATAGGCTCGGTTCATAGCAGCCCGATAATGACCATTCTCCAAGAGCAAAGTAGACGAGTCCACTGCTTCATCTGCCTCATTAAGCCGGTACTTAATGAGCTTAAGTAATTGCTCTTCCATTAAGCTATAATGCCATGTGCCAGTACGTCTCTCACAAGCGGGCTAAAAGAATGAGGTCCACTTTCGAATGATTCTTTCTCATAGCATAACGTTTGAAGCACAACTCCACGCTCAAACCCGATCTCCCAGGCGATATGCCAAATAGAGTCACGTATCGCTGGTGTAAGCGAAGGCACCACCACGCAAAGATCTAAGTCGGAATCAATAGTAGCATCGCCACGCACACGTGAGCCGAAACCATAAACCTGGGCACCAGGAAACGCTTGGCGAACTTTTTGTGCAAAATCTCTTAGCGTTTCCGCATCTAACAAGTTTAGCATCGGATCCTCTGACCTCTATACAACAGCTGCCTGTTGAGCTTCAAGAGGCGGCGTTTCGCTCGCTCCATTCAACAGGCGTTATGCACTCACCTTCTGCACCTTACCCGTCTTCGCCGCCTTCATTGCGGCTTCGACAACGCGCATGCTGTGCAGGCCAGCCGCGCCGCTGATCGGCGGTTCAGTTCCATTAAGCACCGCCTTGCTGAAGTCTTCGATTTCGGCCAGGTAGGTGTTGCGAAATTTCGACAGTTCGATTGCCGCGTACTTACCGCTGTCGCGTTGTTGGGCCGCGCTGTAACCGCTGGCCTTTCCGATGGTGCAAACCTGCACGTCCCCGGCCGGCCCCTGGCCAATCGTCATCTTCGCTTTCACGCAACCTTTGCTGCCCTGGATCTCCAGCACATTCTCGCTCGCTTCATCGGGGATGCAGAATGCGCAGTCCACAAATCCAATCGCGCCATTCGCAAACTTCAGCAGCAGGGCGTTTGCATCGTCGCTTTTGTAATTCTGCACGCGCGTCTCGATATAGCCACCGACTTCCGCCACAGGGCCGAGCAGCATTTCCAGCAGGTCGATGCAGTGCACTGCGAGGTCCATGATCGCGCCGCCGCCCCCACACTTTGGATCCTGCCGCCATGCACCGGGCATTTGCGGATACCAGCACGTAAGCTGCGCGCGCGCGAAAACGATCTTACCAAGCCCGCCTTTATCGATCAGCTTCTTGATCTGCTGGTGCGCCGCGTTGTAGCGCATCATGAACCCGACGCCAAGTTTCACCCCGGCTTTCTCGCAGGCGCTCAACATCGCCGCCGCGTCCTTTGCATTTAGTGCCAGCGGTTTTTCACAGAAGACATGCTTCCCGGCTTTCGCTGCCGCAATAGCCTGCGCCTTGTGCTGATCGTTCGGGCTGGCAATGTAGACCGCCTGCACCGCCGGATCTGCCAACAGGTCTTTTATATTATCATACGACTTCACACCGTACTTCGCACCCAGCGCTGCAGCCTTCTCCGCATGCGGGGTCATGACCGCAACAAGCTTCGCGTTCTTCGCCGGTACAATCCCCTCGGGAATCGTCCGCCGATCCGCAATCCCCCCTGCACCAATGACCCCCCATCCTAACTTCGCCATTCTCCTACTCCTCTTGGCGGCCGCTGCATATTGGTCTCACGGCTTGGCCACTAGTGTTTCGCTCAGTTGGAAACTCGACAGTACTCGGTGATTCGCTCACTCGGAAACTCGAAAGTACTCCGCACTCCGCATTCCGCACTCCGCATTTCAGCTAGCCCTTCGAATACGCGCGTATCACCTTCTTAATCCCTCTGGCGATCTGCTTCATGTGATTAACGCCCAGCGTCGGGTGCACCACCGTGATAAAAGTCCGGTCCTGGTGCCACGCCGCATTCGCGCAGACGACATCCTTGTACTGCACGCTTTTCGGGCTCGTGTACTCCTTGCTGCGGAACGGGAACTTCGCCTTGGCGCCAAATCCATTATGCTCGCGGTACGCGCGCTCGTTGTAGCACTGCGGCCAGAACACCGGGTGGTTCGGGACACCCTCCGCCGTCAGTGCCGCCAGGAACTGCTTCATGTCGCACTTCAGCTTCTTAAGGTCCAGCGTCATCGGAAACACAAAGAACCCATTCTGCCGCTGTTGCGTATGCACGGGCAGGTACATGATCTCGGGTACATTGCTGAGCGCATCGATCAGGATCTGTCCGTTGCGCTGACGGTTCTTCAGGTTCCAGTTCTCGAAACGTTCCAGTTCGTAGATGCCCAATATCGACTGCATCTCCGTCAGCCGATAGTTATAGCCGACCCGGTTATGGATGTAGGGCAGCTTCGCTTCCAGTTCCAGCAGGCGCATGCGCTCGCGCACATCGTACCCGTGGTCGCGGAAAGATCGGCACTGCCAGCCGATTTCCTCATCATCCGTAATCACCGCGCCGCCTTCGCCCCCCGTTGTAAACGATTTGCTCTGGCAAAAGCTGAACGCACCCGCGTGACCGATGGTCCCCACCTTCCTCCCCTTGTACGTGCCGCCGTGTGCCTGCGCGCAATCTTCCAGCACCAGCAGCTTGTGTTTCTTCGCGATTGCCATGATCGGGTCCATGTCGCAGATGTTGCCATAAAGATGCACGGGTATGATTGCCTTCGTGCGCCGCGTGATCTTGCTCGCGATATCCTTCGCGGAAATACAATGATCGTTTTTATTTACGTCAGCGAACACTGGAATCGCGCCCGCTTGTACAATGCAGAACGACGACGCAATGAACGTGTACGACGGCACAATGACTTCGTCGCCCGGACCTATACCCATCGCCGCGAGTGCCGTATGCAGCGCGCTGGTGCCGCTGTTACAACTGATAGCGAACTGTACGCCATGGTACGTGGCCCACTTTTCCTCGAACTCCATGCCGCGTGTGCCCGTCCAGTAGTTTACCTGGCCGCTTTCCAGTGGCTCCAGAATCGCCTTCTTGCCCTTTTCCGAAAATCTCGGCCAGCCCGGGAGAGGTCCCGTTACTGCAGGTGCGCCGCCATCTATTGCCAGTTGCTCAGCCATGTGTCCTGTCCATCTTCCTTTAAGTTCTGCGCGCGATCAAACCGCGTCAGTTGTTGCCATCTCAATCAGAGTATCAACGATTTCGTTGCCCGCGTTTTTCGGCAAATAGCTGGGTCCGAGCCCGGGCTCATACCCTCCCTGCTCGAAAGCCTGGGGTGTGGGAATGTAGTTGGAAAGCCCGTTCGCAAGTCCCACCAGCAGCGCCAGCTGCGTGGCGGAACGCTGCTGTCTTTCGATGCGTTCGGCAAACGAGAGCCCGAACTCCACGAAGATTTCCGCGGGAACTGTTCCAAGCATCACGTCACCGATCCGGATCACCTGCAGCGGAAGAACAATTTTGCCTTCACGCATGGTCCCAAACTTTCCCGGATACCGTCCAGTCGTGTTCGCCTCCACCAGCTTAAGGGTGCGCCGCGCATTTAGTTCCGGCGGAACTCCGTCCGGCATCGACAAATCGTGCCCGTCGTAGGCCGCCAGTAACTCCTTCGCGGCCGCAATTTGGTCTTCAGGTATTTCCCGGATCGGTAGTGACAATTCGTGATTGGTGACGCTGAGCAGACAACTCCTCTGTGTTTGTCTCTGTGTCTCCGTGTCTCGGTGGTTAATTCTCTCCACAATCTCCAGCACGCTTGCCGCCAGCGAAGCTGCACACCGATGCACTTCCTGCGCATCGCGCCCGCGCTCGGGGTGCTGGTAATCGATATGGTTCACGTTGCCCGCCGCGCCATGCAGAAAGAGCATTGCCTGGCATCCAAAGCCTTGCTCCAGCTGTGCCATGGCAAAGCCTGCAAAATCGCCTGACATCTGCAGATTCGCGCCGGCAAGAATCGCCGGGTGACACGGGTAATGCACAAACCCGCCGAGCATTTCCCCGTCATCCGCACGAAACACTACCGCCGATACGCGCGGATCAATCGGCCCTAGCGGCCCCTCCACCTCTTCAACGGGTGGCAGCTCCCAGTTCATCACCGTCTCACCCGTTTTCATCAGCAGGCGGCGATTGTTCGCAATCTCGCGATTCTCCGCAGTGCCCCATTGCATCGTGCATTCGCGTGCGTTCGCCTGCGCGGTCCGTGCCGCCTCCAGAATGCGACCCGGCAGCATTTCCCAGAACGGCTTCAGCAGCTCTCCATCGCGCTCCAGCTTATCGTCATTCCAACACAGCGACTGAAACGTATCCGGCCCACTGTGCGTGTGCGTGCTGCACATCGTCACATTCCCAACCGGAATACCCAGCTCCGCAGCAACCGCAGCCCTCAGCCGGTCCGCATCCGCCTGCCACATTCCCAGCAGATCCAGCGAGACAATACAAATCCGCGTAATTCCATCGTTCAAAAACAGCGCACGCGCATACAGGTCCTGCAGTACCCCACGCGCATAATTATCCAGCCGCGCATTCCCGCCCATCGGTGTGCCGAGCTCCGGCGTGATGATCGACTTAGCTGTTCCAGCACGCAATGCCATCGCTTATCCCTTAACTGCGCCGGCCGTCAGGCCGCTCTGTATCTGCCGCTGGAAAAGTGTATAAATAATGATTGTCGGAATAACGCCAATCGTCAGCCCCGCAAACAGCGCGCCCCAGTCCTGCTGGTATTTCTGTGTCATCGTGAGATTGGCCATGCCAAGTGGAAGCGTGTGCACCTTCTCAGACTTCTGCAGCAGCACCAGCGCCAGCGGGTACTCGTTCCACAGGCTGATAAACACAAAGATGCCCGCTGTAACCATCCCCGGTTTCGCCAGCGGAAGCATTATGCGCCAGAAGATCAGGAAGGGCGATGCTCCATCCGCCGCAGCCGCCTCTGCCAGTTCTCCAGGCAGCGACCTGAAAAACCCCGTTAGAATAAAAACCGTAAAGGGCAGCGAAAACGCGGCGTACACAAGTGCCAGCCAGATGCGATCGTCCGCAAGGTTCAGCCATTCCGTCACACCACCGCCCAGCAGGGGAAAATTGGTACGAATCCACTGTTGTCCCGTGGTAACCAGGATAAACAACGGAACAATACCGAGAAACGCGGGTAGCGCCATCCCGCCTATAAACGTGAACAGCAGCGGCCGGTTCCCATGAAACCGAAACCGCGCAACCACGTATGCCACCATCGACCCCAGCATAAGCGCAATCGCCAGTGCAGCGAAATCCACCAGCACCGAGTTGACGATCTTGTGATCGAGTGCTCCGCGCTCCCAGGCGTTGCCATAGTTCTCCCATCGCAGTTCACTCGGCAGCGCCCACGGGTCGACAAAGATGCTCCACGAGTCGCGAAACGAAATGCTCAGCAGCCACAGCATCGGGTAGACGACGAACACAAACTGCAGCGTGAGTATCGCGTACCACACCAGGCGCGATGAGCGGCTCGAGACGATCATAGCTCGATAGTCTCGCGCCGGAAGAAGCGGCCCACAACGGTGGCCAGCAAAAGCAGCAACGCCAGCTGGGTCACGCCGATGGTACAGGCGTAGCCGAAGTTCCCGTTTTTGAATGCCTGCTCGTATAGATAAGTCAGCGCGACATCCACGTGCCGGTCGGGATTACCTTCCGTCACCAGGAACACCAGGGCAAACACGTTAAGCGAATTGATGATGATGTAAATGATCGCCGTCTTCAGCAGGTCGCCGAGCAGCGGCAGCGTCACATGCCAGAACTCCTGCCAGGCGCTTGCGCCGTCAATGCGTGCGGCATCGGTATAATCAGCAGGAATTCGCAAAATGCCCGCATAGAACAGCATCACATAGAAACCCGCCGCGCCCCACACATGCACCAGCATCAGCACCAGCAGTGCATAGCGCGGTTCGCCCAGCCACGCATGGGTGAACTGGTCCAGTCCGGCCTTGCGCAGAATTGCGTTCACCAGTCCGAACGAGGGATTAAAGATAAACGACCACAACAGCGCCGTGGCGACAACCGGCATTACGTTCGGGAACAGGAAGCTGACACGATAGAATGCCCGACCGCTCCGGATACTCGTCAGCCCCACCGCAAGCAACAGCGCCAGGCAAATAGTGATCGGTCCAGCAATCACCAGGAACGCAAGGTTGTGCATCAGCGCGCCGTGAAAGTTCTCGTCGCGCAACAGGCGCGTATAGTTCTCCAGGCCGACAAACGTAAACTTCGTGGAAGACGCAGCGCCGCGGCAGAAGGACAGATAAATTGCGCGCGCCATGGGAAACAGGAAGAACACACCGTAAAGCAGAAGCGCCGGAATCACAAAAATCAGGATCAGCCTGATCGGCCGGTACAGGTCCGCCGTCGCAATGCCGCGCCTGCGGGCCGTACCAGTGCTTGCGCGGGATATGTTTACAGCCTTGCTCACTCGCGCCCGAACTTCTTCCGATTCGGATCGTTACGCGTCGCAGCCCATGTCTTCTCCAGGCGCTGCGAAAACTGTTCCGGCGTCAGCAGGTCGTTGTAGAGGTCGCGAAGCGCATTCTGAACCGCCGTCCCCAGCTCCGGGTACCAGTCCGCATAATGAATACTGTAGCTGGTTTTTGCGGCTTTGATGGTGCGCTGCACTTCCTTCAGGTGCCCAGGCACGTATTCCTCACCCACATCCCGGATTGCCACGAGGGTACCCTTTTGAACCATGAACTCCCGCGCTTTTTCCGCCGAGGTGATGTAACGCAGATACTCCACTG
Source organism: Candidatus Sumerlaeaceae bacterium (assembly GCA_051003195.1). GTDB lineage: Bacteria > Sumerlaeota > Sumerlaeia > Sumerlaeales > Sumerlaeaceae > JBPCLP01. The sequence continues at coordinate 53,879 of JBPCLP010000003.1, forward strand.
CTTCGTCCGGGTGTTTGCATGTGCTCGACACGCACCATCCCTTGCCATCGTAGGAAACCGTTACCGCCGAGGGATCACCCTTTCCCTCTGCGAAAACAGGGCACAGCATGAACTCCATTTCAAATCCAGGCGGCAGCATCTTTTTCATCTCGGTGTAGAGCCAGGTGCCGTTGGGGATCATTGCTGCACGACCGACGAGCCATTCCATCTGCGACTCGATATGGGTCATGCCGATCGCGCCCTGTTGAAAGTACCCGCGGTTTTTCATCTGCAGAAACGTACGCGTGGCTTTCAGTACCGCCGGCTGCTGCCAGCAGCCGGTCGTCAGCTCGTCGATGCGTTTCAGTGCCTGCTCACCACCTTCGCTGTGAACCCATGGCCAGATGAACCCGTCCAGCATGTACTGGGGATAACGCCCGGTAAACGTGACCGGTGCGATGTGCTCTTTGCGGATCAGCGCACTTACACTCAGCAACTCATCGTACGTGCGAGGAACCGCCCAGCCGTGTTTCCGGAAAAGCTTCTTATTATACCACCAGCCGAAAGTGCCGAACTCGTACGGCAGCGTGTAATAGCTGCCTCGGTGGCTGCCCGTATCCAGGAAGGACTTTAAAAAAGTATCGTGCCACGGCTTCTGGCTGTTGAGTGCCGGCGCTGCCAGGTATTTATCCAGTTTCAACAACTGCCCTTCAAAAATCAGCGCCCAAACGTTGGTGCCCCATCCCGGGTAAATGATATCAGGCGCCATTCCCGCGGCAAAGCGCGGGGTCAGCTGGTCCCATACGCGCGGGCTTCCCCAGAGGTTTATCTTTACGTTGGGGTGAATCTTTTCAAATTCCCGCGCACACTTTTCGTAAAAGTCGATCCCGTATCCGCCTTTAAATGCGGCGGCTTCCAGCGTGATCTGCTCGGCGCGCACTGCCATACTGCAAAGCCAGGCAAGCGCGAGAGCCAGCACGCGCGCGGCCCTGGCCGTACTGCCGAATGGAAGACGAAAAACCATGGAGTGCCGGTTCAAAGCAGTGCGAAATACCGACTGCACGAAGTTTCAGCGTAGTTCGAAAAAAAGGTACTTAATAACTAGCAGGAAGGTCGTCGTTGACGGAACCGATCCACGAACTCCACGCATGCACACCACGACAACGTAATCACCACGGACGCAGTTCAGGCCCTGTATACTCTTCCGTCGGGCGAATGAGCCGATTCTCGCTGCGCTGCTCGAGCACGTGAGCGATCCACCCAGCCACCCGCGCAAATGCAAAAATCGGTGTATACAGCGGGATCGGAATCCCCATCATATAGTAGGCAGGCGCGTGGTAGAAGTCCGCATTCGGAAACAACTTCTTCTCCCGGTGCATCACCTCATCAATGCGCTCGGCAATCTTCAGGTACGGAAGCTCCGGCCGCTCCTCGGAAAGCTTCACCGTCCATTCCTTGATAAGGTCGCTGCGCGGGTCGCGGATACGGTACACCCGGTGACCAAATCCCATGATCTTATCTTTACGCGAAAGCATTTCCATTACGCCACGCTCCGCCGCATCCGGCGAATCGTATTTCAGGATCAGCTTCATCGCTTCTTCATTGGCTCCGCCATGTAATGCGCCCTTCAATGTTCCAACCGCTGAAACGATCGCCGAATACATGTCCGACAGCGTCGAAGTGGTCACGCGCGCTGCAAAAGTCGACGCGTTAAACCCATGCTCCGTGTACAGGATGAACGACGTGTTCATAAGTTTTCGTTCCGTTGCCGTTGGCGTTTCGCCGCGCAGCGCATGTAGAAAAAAACCACCCTGGTCGGGTTCTGAATAATTAGTCTGCGGCCGCCCGCCGTGATGCACATTAAACCAGGTGGTAATGATCGATGGACCACTGCCGATGAGGTGCGTGATCGCCTTATCGGTTCCGATCGTGTCCTCGGGGTATATGTTGCCAAGGAACGACCAGCCGGTCCGCAGCACGTCCATCGGCGCCACATCCGCCGGTATGGCTCGCAGCGCACTCACGAGTCCATGTGGCAGTTCACGCGCAGCCTTAATCTCCGCGCGCCACTTCGCCATCTCCTCCGTACTCGCGCGGCGATCGTAAATCAGCATATACGCGATCTCGTCCCAGGGCACGTTGTTGCGCGACAGCTCCGTAACCGAGTAGCCGCGATAGCGCAGATCGTCTCCTGTACGGCCAACCGTGCAGATGGCTGATTTCCCGGCGATCACGCCTTCCAGGCCTGGTGAGTAAATGGGTGCGGGTGCCGCTGTGGACATTCAAATGCCTTCCTGGCGATTGTTGTTGGGCTTCCAGCTTAAATTCGGTCTCAGGCGTTTCATCGCGCAGTCGCGAAGATACATATTGATCAAATTCTGATACGGAATACCCGTTTGCGTAGCCAGTTCCTTGAAATACTGGACCGCTTCGCGATCCAATCGAATTGTAACCGGCTGCTTCAGCAATTTGACATACGGGTTTTTACGCGCCTTCATCCTGGAGAAATCGTAGTGCTCACGCATGTTTAAGCCTCCGCGTAATCCTGTGCTTCCCGTTGGTTTGCCTTCCGTGCAGAGATCATGCGAATCACCGAGTCGCTCTCTCGATAGCAAGCAGTGCAAATTTAAGCCGCCGTCGCGGCAAGATGATTTATGAAACCCCAGAATTCAGAGACCGCCCCCGGCTTGCGCTCGAAGAAATCCTCGAAAAATCCGACGGCATTCAGTGCTGGCGGATACGCATACTTTTCGCCACTCTCACCGAGTTCCACTACCCATTTTTCCGGCAGACGAAAGTCGACAATCTCGAAATCAGCAACCGGGTACAGGTACGGCTGGCCTTTGTCGTTAAGGATTCGCAAATCATCTGCTTCAATTCCAATGACGGCGTACTCTCGGCCGGCGGACAGGTCATGGTACTGTGATGAATTCTGGCCCAGCTTAACGATCATTGCTCCACCTGCACTTGCTTAAATTCCAATTTCCCGATGCCTTCACATTCATACCAATGCACCTCTACAACCCGATTTGCAATTTCACAGATTGGAAAAAGAAAATTACCCCAGCATCGGCTTCGCTGCCGTCGGCATGCAACACACTGGGGTGAGTCGCAAGAATGCAGACTGTAACTATAGTCAGTACTTGACGAATCACAGTCCCTCCACCGGAACAGTGCTTGTTTCTAAATTCCGGCTACCGTCCGGCTGAAGACACATAACGTAATCAGCTGAAGGCCCAGCACTTGCATTATAGCTGCAAGTCCCAACTACTAGCTTTCCATAGAGTCCGTTGACCTTTACGTAAAAATATACTTTTTGACTAGGCTTAGTAAACGTGTCGCGGGGAAGCTCTAACGCTGAAACATAGTCTGCGCTTGGTGCAGTCGACAAATCATCTGGAAAGACATTGAGTTGTTTTGATTCGGATAACACTTTTGCTAAAACCAAACCTTCTCCGGTTTCAGTATTTAATAGGCGCAACCTGACAACCGTATCGCGCGGTATGATCTCCGAACTTGTCCCTAACTTACTAATCGCCAAAAGGGCTTTAGTTCTCGGAGAACTCTCTATCGTTAGGAGGAGTGTTTTGCTGGCAATTTCATCAAGTTGCGAGCTTGTAACCAGTTGATACTGAGCCGCGCTAGTAATGATCTCAGCCTTGCAGCTACCAGAAGTCAATCGATCTACATTAAGGCCCTGAATTCCCTCGCGATTCCAAGCACCTAAAGTCCCTCTGGAAGCATTCAGTGTTGCCAGATCACTTTTTCTTACTAGAGTTACAATTACTCTCGTTGTTAACTCGCCATCTGAATTCGAATTTAAATTATTATCATTCCAACGAAACTTTCGGTCAGCATAGCCGGGCTTTCTAAAGGCCACGAGGATTTCGCGAATCGACTGTTGAGATATATTAAATTCCGGCCCCAGGTTGAGCACGCGGGCTTCAGCATTACCAAGTTTTGACGTAGCCTCATAGTACCGAATAGAACAGGCAACATCGGACAGCGGAAGACCGTGGTTGTCTACGACCTGTCCCTGAATCTTAAATACATCCGGCGCGGCCTGCGCAATAGTTGCGCAATTTAATAAACTTAGAAAAAGTAATAACGCTATCGAATCTAATTTCATTTGGTTTCACATCCAGCAGCTTCTTAAAATCTCGAACCATTAGGAACATAGCTATTTCGCACGGCATCAAACGCTCTGTTTAGTACCCGCAAAAGTGAGCAGGCGTTCCGTCCAATTCAGCCGATGGTATTCAGCCGTTGCTATCATCCAGCCGCTTCTCATAATCGTGGTAGTTGATCACGTCGTAATACTCTTCCCGGGTCATCATCTCGGGTAGAAGATCGCGTTGCGTTCCCTGCTCGCGCAACACCTTATACCCGTGCCGGCCTGCAGCAAGCGCAAGGCGAAAAACCGTCAGCGGATACAGCACGATGCGAACACCCACGCTCGACAGCTCCTCCGCAGTGAACAACGGCGTCTTACCGAACTCCGTGATATTTGCGAGGATTGGCCCACCTACTGCAGACGCCAGCTTTTCATATTGTGCCAGCTCGGTCAACGCCTCGGGAAACAACGCATCCGCGCCCGCATCCACGCATGCCCGGCAGCGCTCGATGGTCGCATCAATCCCTTCCTGCGCAAAGGCGTCCGTGCGCGCGATAATAAAGAATCCCGACTCCTCCCGCGCCCGCGCCGCCGCGCGCACACGCGCCACCATTTCATCTCGCGTCACAATCCGTTTGTTCGGACGATGCCCGCAGCGCTTCGGAAGGTCCTGGTCCTCGATGTGGCATCCTGCCGCGCCGGTGGCAATCAACTCCCGCACGGTTCGTTCGATGTTCAGCTCACTGCCAAAACCCGTGTCGGCATCCACAATCAGCGGCGTATCCACAACCCGGCAGATGCGCCGTGTCTCCTCCACCAGCTCGCTTAGCGTCGTCATGCCGAGATCCGGCAGACCAAAAGACGCCGTCGCCACGCCGCTCCCCGACAGGTAGAGTGCACGGAATCCCGCTTCGCGCGCCAGCATTGCCATCACTGGGTTGATCGCACCCGGCAGCAGCAGCGGCCGCTCCGCCTGCAGCGCCTGTCGAAAACGATGCCCCGCCGAAAGCGTCACTGCTCGATTCCCCCCGGTTCCTGCGCAATCACCGGCAGCAGGTCACCCAGGTCCGTCTTCTGGTCCAGGCTCCAGCACGCGTCGATGAACTTCTGCTGCTCCGCCGCACTCAGTAATCCCTCTGCGAGCATGCGAAACTTGCCCTCGATCTGCCGGTCCGTCATCGCGTTCTTCGGATGCCCAAGCGGATACGCGCTTTCCGCCTCCAGCACGCTTCCGTCGTTCATCTTCACCGCCACGTGGTTCGCGAATTTATCGCCATACGCCGCGGTGAAATCCTTGTCCTCGACCACCTTCACGCGCTTCAGGAATTCCAGCAGCGCCGGGTCGCGATATGTCGAGCGGTAAAAACTTCGCTCATCGATGTTGCCGTCGCGCAACGCTACCGCCGTGATGTACGGCAGGCTGTGGTCCGCGGTCTCTTTGCTCGTCGGGTCCCACTTCTCCGCCTGGCTGCCAATGATCTCATAGCTCGCCTTGTGCGTGCGAATCACAATCTCAGAGATGTTGAGCCAGTCGAGTTTATGCGCGTGAATCTTTATGGCGGCTTCCACCGCCGACTGCGCGTGGTATTCGACCGGGTATGGTTTGATATACGTGTCGAGTATCTTGGTCGGCGAATCGCCGTTCTTCGGCAACTGCAGGTCGAATGGGCCGGTGAACACCGCCTCGCAGCCCTTTGCGCCTTCGAAAATCGGGTTCGGTCCAGTCATGCCATCCATCGCCGCGCGCAACGCGAACAATCCGTTTCGTGCAGCGTTCGCAAAAGCAGCAGCCTTCCAGTTCGCCATTTCGCCTTCACGCGTCTGTCGCGATGCAAAGTTGCAAACTCCCGCAATCCCGAGCGCGTGCACCAGCACATCTTCCGTCGGCTGCAGCATGCACCCCGCGCCCGCGGTCGTCGAGAACGCTCCGTACACCACGTGGTCGATACCCTTTGCGCGCAGGCTGTTCGCGTCGCACAGCCGGCACTGAATCTCGTAAGCCACCGCTATGCCGCGCAGCAGTGCCTCACCGCCGAGACCATACACCTGCGCAACCGCAAGCAGGGGAGCGATGTTGTCACTGGGGTGCGCCGGCTCCTTCGCCAGGTAGGTATCGTTAAAATCCAGCGTGCGGACCAGCGCCCCATTGCAGAACCCCGCATACTCCAGCAGCGACCGCACCGGCCGGCCAAACACCTGGGCTCCATTGCCACTGGCCGGCAGCGCCGATGTGCCCAGGCGCAGCAGCGCGGGTGCCACGGGCGTGCGCCATGCGCCAATCGCGCATGCGAACGAATCCAGCAGGCGCCGCTTACCCTCGTGCGCGACGTCCGGCGAGATCGTCTTTACCGATACTGCATACTCCGCAATCCGTTGAGCTTTGTGCGTCACATCAAGTCCTTCATTTTAGTTAACCCGTCACGTTGAGTTGCCCGGCGCAGCCGATTGCAACAGGAGACATTTGTTCTTTTGAGGCCACAATTTCACTGACGAGGTGCGACGAGCTTCACGCTCGGGAAGTACGTGCGGTAGCGCCCTGGGTCGCGTGTCAGAACCGTATGGCCTTCAGCCTCGGCATGGGCACCGATGAAGAAGTCCGGCAGTGGCGAAGTACGCGAACCACCGGCCTTTCGATAGTCTGCAAATGCGCGCGCAGCAGGAAAGGCAGCTGCGTAAGGCAGCGTGAGGCGTTTGAAATCCATCGGTGGCAGCAAATTCAGATCGAGATCACGTTCGTCCCGGTAACAAGGCGCCAGTTCTGCATAAATTACCGGGTTGATTGCGGCCTGCCGTGCGTTTATGATGGATGCAAGTTGAGAACTGGACCAGGCAAACCATCGCGAATCGCGTGTGGCGATATCAAGAAGCACGTTACTATCCACCAGCACCATGCATCAATCCTCACCGCGAGTCATTGCCATGATCTCGTCAGTGGTTAACTTGGTGCGCGCAGAACCGGCGGCCTTCTGCAGCCAGGTATCGAATGCAGTGGCGGCCGGCATGCCGCGCTGGCGGGGCCTCACTACAAGTGCATCGTCCTGGGCCACGAACTCCACGTCAGTACCAGGTTGAAGCCCAAACCGTTCCCGCAGTGCCTGTGGAACTGTAATCTGACCTTTGATTGTCACTTTCATAGCCAAGTATTACCGTGCCCGGTAATACCATGTCAAACCAGGTTCATTCGTGGTAGAGCAGGCTTCCAGCCTGCTGCGAGAAGATGACTCAATCAGTTCTGGAAGCGCGGGCAAAGGACTGGGCCTTGCGCTCCCCAAAGCGGCGGCAAGCCGCGCGCACTCCAAAGACCAGCTCCGAGCCGCCTTAATCAAAGCTAATCAAAGCGAATCAAAACTAATCAAACATTGGCGTACCTCATTGGTATTTCGCGATTTAAATCAAACAGGCCGATGGAGGGTATTTCGCCCTTTGATTTCCGTAATGTTCGGATCATGTGGCCGCGCGCGCTCCAAAGATCGGAGGTAAGGGCGGCGGTTGCGTTGCCAGGGGTCATCATAATGTCTCCTTTCTGCTTTCAAGTTCAAGTTGGTAATTTCGCCACTTGAATAGCGGTAATGTTTCTGTAAGGTTTCACTCCTGTTGGAGTTTGTCTGCTTCCGCTCGTGGTGTCTTCTGGCGGAGTTGGGCCGGGCTGTTGGCTTCGGTAATTTGCTGGAACCCGTCAACCGCAGGCGAGACGCCTGCGCCACGAGGGTCGGCAGCGAGTGCGGCGTCGATCGCTCTGGTTTTGGGGTCGGGGAATTGCGTTTGTTTTATCATTATGACGACCTGTGTAGCACAGGCTTTTCGACAATGGTATTCCCACACGACGTCTTAGAAACCCTTCGGGCATCATAAAGTGTATGGGTTTCAACTACAGTGTACGAACCGGAGACATAGGCAACAGATCGTCCACACTGATCGGGAGTTGACCCCAAATCTTCCCACCCAAAATCTTCTCCAAATCTTAAAACCGCTCTACCGGTACAGCTCCCAATTGCTGGCCTCGGTAGGCTGATAGACAGTAAACTCCGAGACGAAATCCCCACCAGCCGAGCCATCCCCAGATGGGAAACTGCCGCTGTACTCGCCATCCAGGAAAGTCTGATCGGTCCCGAGCACCAGCACTGGCCTCAGTGGTTCAGCATCCGTTAACTGATCTCCACCTTCTGATACCAGGTTTGAGATGTCTTCAGATCTCAGGTAAGTCCACTCGTGCTCATGTATGCATCCCGAGTAGCAATCACCCCATCTGTAGCGCCAGGTATAACTTCGACCATTGCTGAGTGTTTCCGTCGTAATCGTTGAGCTGCCGCCCACGTAGAAGTTGGCCTCCGCCAGAGCGACCCCCTCCGCCTGCCCGTATATCGAAGCTAGCAGAGCCGAATTATACAGGTACGTAAAATTCAGTCGCAACATCTGCTGTCCTTGATATTGCCCGATAGAATTGTAAGATACCGGGCCATATTCAGTATCCAGGAGTGCCAGGCCCGTATACTGGTTCGTGTTATATTGCTGTGTCGCAGTTGTGGTCAGAATGATGAACATACTGCTTGGAACCGTGCGCGGACGATATCCGATAGCGGTGAGTCGCGGATCGACCTGGCGCATTGCGGCGAGGTCATTGCTAATTTGCTCCGCGAGTTCAGAAGGCGGCCTCAGAGTGTCTGAAGTTTCCATCGCCATCAGGGCGGCATCATAGTCGTTCATTTCTTCCATCGAACTCTTCAACCGCAGTCGGTAGGCGCCAACAGTCGTCGTGCTGTTTGACATCGATAGCGTCATGATTTTAAGATTCGGGCTAAAGCTCGGCTGAATTGCGATTTCTTCGATAGTCTGGTTGGGACGCACCCGGCCCAGCGAAATGGAGCTAAAATAAAGGCTGGTCGTCAGCACTGGATCAGTGAACGTTACCTGCACCTGGCCAGGCTTCGATGTCAACGCTGCACCAGGCGCAGGGGTAACTGATTGCACCCGAACGGCGAGCCCAACCATCGGCACGCTCATGATTACGCATACTAAAGATAACGTAAGATGCCAGCCTGTTCCCTTCAACCCGCGGTGCATTCTCGACCGTTAGCTTATATTTGAACGTATTGTCAAAGCTGAACTAGTGTGCCGTTCCAGAAGTTCATAACTATATTTCAGTAAGCTTTTGAGCTCGGACGGCACACAAAACCAGTGAACGAATTCATGGGACATCACACTAGCATTCGATTTCGTCTGGCCAACCGCGTGATGTGATACAGCTCACCCGTCACAACACTCTTGCAAATCGCGGCATGAGGAATTCCGCTAGCGTTCAACGCGCTCAATGCAAAAAGAAAAATTACACGTCCCTAATTTTCACGCTGACGAGCAGTATGATATGGAAGCATTTGGCACGGTAAAGACAGGCTCCCAGTCCGGTGCGCATCTGACTACGAAAGAGTGGGATGCTGATGCCACGCTGTACTACTTCAGCGCGAGGTGGTATGCTGCGCCAATAGGCAGGTTGTTGCAGCTTCCGCCTTATCCCCCTTGGGAAGAACAGCCGTATACGTATGCTGGAAATCTACCTACTTGGAATGTTGATCCGACTGGTGAATTCCTAACGGGCTGCACTCCTCGACCAACTCCAACTCCAGGTCCAACACCACCTCCTTGTCTTACCCCCGCTGCTGCCCGAAGTACTGGACATTCAATTGGCCACGGCGCAGGTGTTTGTGCAGGAGTAACTGGTTCTGCAAAAAGTATCTGTTGTAGCCGCATGTGCAGAACAAGCGTTACACCGCCCTGCATCCCGAATTGCGTTGCCGCATGCCGCTAGATTAGAAGAATGAAATTAAGGCAATGTATTCGCCATCTTGTCACCTGTGCACTTGTCTGCAATACTGTTTGTGCGCAGTCCCAGTGGACGCACTTAATGTTAAAAGCCAATGTTCAAGCTCTGGGATATAGCGACCCGGCACAGACCCTAATTTGTTTTACATCACCTGAGTATTCCCATTTTGCCTTCTACGGTGATGTGCGCGTAAGGAACGGGCGCATCCATACCTTCACAGCTTCGTTACAACAGGTGAACAGTACTGCACTTGATGACTTTTCTGCCGTAATTGCCACATCAAAAGTTTCCCCCCTGTTTTCGATCGGGGGAGAGCGCCCAAGCGTTCGCCATGCAACGTCACTCGCAGTGGTAATCGACAATCTGCCCATGGCATTCGGAATAAATTATTCACCTTCGGGACGCATCTCTGGATTCAGCGGCCTAAACGAAACAGCATTTGTGGAAGTGGCCACGAACGCTCGGTGCATTCTTCCGCAAGGTAGTGATGACTTAACAGCAGTTGGAGAAACTACCTGGATCATAAAATGTAGAGATGCCGGGCAGCTCTCTGTGGTAGATTCAAGCAAGCTGACATCTTCGGTCCTTAGCTCCGCCAGTTATAAATCACGCATTGCATACTCGGCTAAGGCGAAACTGTTTTCTGCAATAAGGACAGATGATGTTTGCGAGGTCTATGATGCGCATACTTTCCTACTTAAATTCTCAATTCCACTAGGCGAGGCCGCGCTTTTTGGTGGAGAACTGCTATTTTCCCAAAACGGAGAAAAGTTGTGGTGTTACCACGATCAGGCGTGCTCCGGGTTTTCAACAACCGATGGAATGAAGCGGGCTGTCATGAAGTTACCGAAAGAAGGGGCTGACTATATGGTGTTTAATGAGACCGGCAACACTGTTTACATCAGCAGGCAAGCCCGTCTAAGCAGCGCCTCATATGAGCAGGTGGTTGAACCGTGGAAATGAAAATCCGAAAGGTCATAGGGCGAAAGATACTGCTTCGACGACGCCCGCACGCACACAGCGCACGTTCGCCCAAAAATCTTTTTCGACTTTATTGGACTTAGCCCACGCTAAGGTGACGCCAGGGAAGTGACACGCCCCCCAACACTGGTGTATTCGTGCCAGCGTAGTAAAGCTGAACGCGTTCTTTGACAACTATGCAGCCCGAACGCCGCGATCATCGACAGACGGACTTCTGCGCCCAATTCGCGTGGCGTTTTACATCTTTGCGCCTGGCGGAAAAAGCCGTCCATCGCGCAAGGAAGCCCGGAAATCCACGGCCCCGGCGAATTCTTACGCGAGGATTACCGTTTTTCAAGTGGCGAAATTACCCCAAATTTCACCAGCTGGATTTATCTGCAAGCTTTTAAAGCCTCTACACGCCCGTTTGAATTCCAACTTGAAAAACTTGAAAAGCCCCTCCAACCGCCACCGCCCGCGGACTCGGATCCTTACATCATTCGTCGTTATTCGGAAAATTCGGGGAGAAAGCGCCAGTAGGTGCGGTGAACGATCTCCAAAGGGGGTAGGTATTATTGGGGTGTTTGTAATACACCTTCCTGCAGGCACATACCATAGCGGCTGCCGGGCGGACTGGATTCGTATTTTGTCCCCAGGAATCCGTTTGTATAATTCGCGGAGTAACAGAGCCAGAAAATTCTTCCATCGGCTGAAATGAATTTAGCCGGAATATTTACAAAATAAGCCTGCTCACCAAACTCCTTAAGATAAGCAGCCATCTTCCATGGCCCGGTGATCTCGTCCGACTCCAGAATGTAAGTATCGTACTTTGAAACCGTGTTGCCGCCGTCTGTAACACACATCAGGTAACGACGCAACTTTGCGTTGTATGTCATCGTCACGCAACCCATATGGTTGTTCCATTCGGCAATCGGTTCCAGACGTGAAAAATCCCGGGTCCAGACAACATTGTTCCTCTCGTCTCTGCCGCCGAAGAATTCATACTTGCCGCGGTCATTGATGTTCTCCATCGACGGCTTCACACGAGCCAGGTAAATCCGGTCGCCGGTAATCCAGCTGCAATTGCCGAACCGCGGTGCGGGGTCGTTTGCAGAGGCCCCATGCGCCACAAGATAAGCATTGCCGTCGGGCGAATGTTCCATGTTCCGTCCAAAGTCGACGAAATGAGGAGCGCCGATTTTTACCGGCTCGCCGTTCAAAGCCGATTCTCCAAACAGTGGTCGCTCCGGAGTGTGAGGAGATTCTGTCCATGTCGTGCCGAAATCGAGAGAGTAGCGAAAGCCGACCAAAGGTCCCAGCCACGGCCAGTTATAGATCTGTCCCTCATGTGGAGTTGAAGGCGACGGATGAAGACAATAGGTCCCATAATACCACTTTCCATTGTGTATGAGCGACCCACAAGGATATCTGCCGGCGTACGGGTGAGGATCGCCTGGAACAGTCCCGACATTCTCGAAGCGCAGCTTCATCGGATCATCACCGATGATTCTTGCGTAGCCGGTGGCCGCGTTCCGCCCGGCGGAATTCGATATGACGCCATTGACCTCGCCGTCCGTCCACGGAGAATATAGATTTCCATCCGAGGCCCATGTTGGATACCAGGTATCGGCGTTTGTGTACTCAACATGCCGACCAGTAAATGCGAGGTCTTCGATCATCTCCGACATTTCGAAAGGGCAATCGGCGGGAATGTAACGATTTATCACGGGCACGGCTGTTCCCGTCGTTGTTTCTGCTGCTGATGCAACCAGAGGATTTAACGAACTCAGCAATATTGCACCGCACGTGGTTCCCCAGGTTCGTTTCACTAACATCAACGTACTCTCCTCCGGTGTCGGTTCGCCTGGAGGATCGCCTGGCCGTTACCTTTGACACGGTCCAGCTCCGCGACTGTTCGAAACGGGCCGTTGCCGGAACGATGTTCGATAATTCGCATAGTAAGCTTTTCACCCATTCTATGGAGTGTTCGCAGTTCCTGCACGTCGGCAATGTTTATGTTAATGGATTCTGGGGTCAGCTCCAGGGTCAGCTCCCAAATAGATGGGGAGCTGACCTCAGATTTCCTCCGCCACACATCCCCCACAATGCGGCCAGACAAAGGCCGCGACACGAGCAACGCTCAAGACGCCATGGGGTCCCCGAAATCTCAGCCGTCTTTCTGCTGGACGGCAAATGCTCCATGAACGTTGAACGTCATTCCCAGGTTGTAAAATTATGAAAAAACATCAGCTAAAGAGATAATACTGTATGGAGTTCCGTCGGCTTCATCGCGCGGCCCGGCATGCCACCGTAACGACCGTTTTCATTCTCGCATGCGGGGCACCCCACGCCGCTGTTAATTATACACGAGATTTCGCGCCTCAGGACGGGCTGGTAACACCTGCCGAACAGCCATATAGAGCTGAAATCTGCTTAAACGGCCTCTGGCAGTTTCAGCCTGTCAAGGTACCGGCCGATTATGTACGCGACCAGGGCCTCCCACCCTCACTGCCGCTTCCTGATCAATCGCAATGGGAGCACACCAGCGTGAAGGTTCCTTCCCCATGGAACGTTAACACCTGGGGCGGGGGACGCAACGTAGGCGAAGGCACACCTAACCCGTACTGGCCGGGATCCATAGCCTATCCCAGCTATCCGGCCAGATGGGACGATGTCGAAATGGGTTGGTTACGCCGACGCTTTTTTGTCCCGGCAGACTGGAAGGGACGCAGCCTGAAGCTTCACTTCGATGGCGTCGCCGGCCACTGCCAGGTTTTCGTAAACGGGCATCCAGTCGGGCAGCATCTGGATATGTACACCCCGTTTGCTTTCGACGTGACGCCCCACTTAAAGCCGGGCGCTGACAACGAGTTGCTGGTGGGCGTTCGCGGACTCCATCTCTTTAATAAAACCGATAAGCGTTATCCCAAAGCTTTGAATCCCTATGCCAATGGCTCTTTCTGCGACGCGTTAAGGGGCATATGGCAGGATGTGAGCCTGGTCGCCCTCGCGCCCGTTCATATAGCAGACGCATTTGTCAAACCGCTGGTCGATCAGGACATGCTCGAAGTCGAAGTTTCCGTCAACAATACTACCTCCAACACTCAGAAGGCGACTATTGCCGGGACCGTCGCGCCATGGATAAATCTTGCGGGACAGAGCATCAATGAAGCCCCCGAACCTGAATGGAAACTCGGATCCGAAGTTCTGACACTACCGCAAACCATAGTAGAAGTGCCGCCAGGCAATCCGGCCAAATACACTCTTCGAGTTCCGGTTGCAAACCGCCTCAGGAGTTGGACGCCGGAAACTCCCAATCTTAACGGCCTGGTCGTTTCCCTACACCACGACAATGTAATGATGGATCGCCACTACACGCGATTCGGCTGGCGCCAGTTCAAAATTCAAGGCCAACGCCTGCTGCTCAATGACCGCCCGGTGCAGATCTTCGCGGACATCGTGCATCCCTTCGGCGCCTTCGTTATGACCCGCCGCTACGCGTGGGCGTGGTACCGCATGGTGAAAGATTTCGGCGGCAACGGCGTGCGAATCCATGCTCAGCCGATGCCGAAGTTCTACCTCGATCTGGCCGATGAAATGGGTCTCCTGGTACTCGATGAAACCGCCCTCTTTGGCAGTTCCCTTAAGTTGAACTTTGCGGAAGCGGTTGCCTGGGAAAGGTTCGCCGATCATTACGACGCCCTCGTCCTTCGCGATCGCAACCATCCTTCCGTATTTGGATGGAGCATGGGAAACGAGCTGTTCGCCATAGTTGACTACAATAAAGTCGGACAGGAGGAACGCGACAAATGGTATCCGCAACTTACCGAACTGGCTTTGCGCGCCGCTGCCCTCGATCCGACGCGTTCGTGGATATCGTGCGATGGTGACGAAGATCTGCGCGGCACACTTCCCGTATGGGCAAAACATTTCGGCCACGGCCTTCATCTCGATAAGATTCCCAATATACAGAAACCGCTTATGGTTGGCGAATCGGGAGGTACTTACTACGCGAATCCGCCGGTCATGGCGGAATTCAATGGGGACAGAGCCTACGAGAGTTACCGCGGGCGCAACGAAGCCCTGGCAATAGACCTTTATCAAAACGTGGTTAAAATGGCGCGCCCGCTGCTCACCTATTTCTCAGCAAGCGAAATTGTCTGGTTTGGCGTGGAGCCTCTCGCTTTCGGATATGCTGACTACACCCGGTTACCGAACCCCTCCGACGGTGTCTTTTTCACCGCCCCGTATAAGGAAGGCAAACCGGGCTACCAGGTGGAGCGCCTGCCTCCTTTCGCGGCGACCCTCAACCCTGGCTACGACCCGGCCCTGCCTCTGTATCAGCCGCTGCCTTTGTTTGACGCAATGAAAGCCGCCCTTGCCCCTGGCGTCCCCGGCCCCTCGCCGTGGGATCACCGCCCCGTGCCGGCTGCGATCAGGCCTTCTTCCAATCCGGTTCCAACCGTGGAATCGATTTCCTTCGCTGGTTCACGGGACGGCGATTTATATAAATTTCTCCAGGTCTGTGAGGTGCACTTTTCAGACCACTCAACCTCGCATGCCATGCAGGTACTGATAGTGGACGGCGCGACCCTCACGTCCGGAAGCATTTCCGAAACCCGGGAGCGCATTCACAATACTCTGCAAAGTGGTGGGACTTGCCTCATTTCCATGGTTGGCGAGACAGTCGCGCTGGATCACATAAACGCTCTACTGCCCCATCCCGTCGAATTCACAAATAGACAGGCATCGATGCTTGAACTGGACAAGGTGTCGTCGTGGACCCTTTCTCTGTCAGCTGCCGACAGGTATTTTGCCGATAACGAAATCGAGAGATTTATCATGACTCGCGGCTTGAAAGGGCCGTTCGTATCAAACGCCAGCACCATTCTTAAAGCCGCAAACACCGACTGGACCCAATTCCTAACGGGAGAGTCGACTAAAATTGGATCAATGGTGCTTTATGAAAAACTGCAAAAGCCCGAAGGCGCCGCCCTGGTTGTTATGGATCACGAACGCGGACAACTCGCACTGGCGACTTTGAACACCAACAAGAATTCCAGGCCGCATGTCGCGCTCTGGAAAAAGCTGTTTGCCAACATGGGAATAAAAATGGCAGGCGCACAGCCTGATGCCAAACCCGGAGAACCCGCCGCGAACAAAGAACACGATTTGCTCCGCGACGGCCCGCAACAACAGCCATAGAAAAAAAGAATGGCCTCCTTACTCAGCGGCGGTTCAGGAGGCCAATGACTTTTCGGGGACCTCCTACTCTGTCACTAATTGAAATCGTGCCAGCGTAGCACGTCCCCTTTTTCTGCGAGTTGGTCATAATACGGTCCGAAATCCCGCAGTGCACCCCGAAGAACTTTCAATAGACGACTTGGTGTTTGACATCGCGCTCTTGCCGACTTTATAATCAAAAATAATACACGGGGACTGGCGGCGAAAATACGACCGGGTATCTCGCAGGATGGGGCCACCAGCCTTCCAAAGCAAATAAAGCTCGAAATGAGAACGCATCGTGATGAGCCAGATCATTACTATTATTTTTCCGCTGCGCGGAAAATCTCTCTCTAACCGCACTTCTTCCCACCCGCAAGAACCCAGTGACAGCTGCGCGCGGCTTAATCGGGCACATGGCTGGCCCGCGCGCACACTCGCTCTTTGTCTGGCCCTTAGCCTGGCCGCCAGCTCCGCCTGCGCGGCGGGATGGTCCACCAGCCCGGTAATAAACAATCCCGTATGCACCGCCGCCAATGACCAGTACGTCCCCCAGATCACGGCCGACGCAGCGGGAGGCACCATCATCACATGGTACGACTTCCGCGGAACAAACTACGACATCTAGCCCAGCGCTACGACGCCGCCGGAGCGCCGCAGTGGACCGCCAACGGCGTAGCCGTATCCACCGCCGCCAATGTCCAGCTCTCCCCCCAGATCGCGGCCGACGGAGCGGGAGGCGCCATCATCACATGGACCGACTCGCGCAGCGGAGACTACGACATCTACGCCCAGCGCTACGACGCCGCCGGCGCGCCCCAGTGGACCGCTAACGGCGTAGCCGTATCCACCGCCGCCAATGACCAACTCTTCCCCCAGATCGCGGCCGACGCAGCGGGAGGCGCCATCATCACATGGCCAGACTTCCGCAGCGGAGCAAACTACGACATCTACGCCAGTCGACTGAACAGCAGTGGAATGCTTGGGTCCTTTACCTCAGCAGCAGACTGGACGCTGTGGCAGTGAGGTAATGTAAATTCGGGGACGGTTGACGTTTTCACTAATTAATTTGATAGCGTCATCAAGACCTTGCGACAAGAAAATTGGGGACGTGCAATGTTTCATTTGCGACCGACCCCGGCCGCCATCGACACTTCGCTGCGCGGCAGCGCCAGGTACACTTCGCGATCCTCGGGCTCAAAGAACACCTGCGCGCGATGATTGCCCCGATGCGTGATGTGATACGGCTCACCCGTCACAACAACTCTTGCAAATCGCGGCATGTGGCAATTCGCTAGCGTTCAACGTGCTCAATGCAAAAAGCAAAATTCCACGTCCCCAATTTTCCAGCCACGATAAATCGAGAACACGGTCCACTTTCTTGAGGATGTAGTCGTCCGGAATCAGATCCGTCAGACTACACGAAACGAACAGCTCATCCTGGCTTCGGTCGCGTGTCTCCAGCATAGGTCAGCACCCATCCGCAGTAACTTAAAAATCGACAAAACTCAGATCACAGAGTCGCTAAAAAGCCAAGAGGTTTTTCAACAGCCCCACCGTCCCCGTTTTGTCCTAATTCCAGCAGGCTTCGCTGCGATTCCGCGTCCTACCCCCAACCCCAACCTCCGCCGAGAATCCATTATCGGCATGGCCAAACTGGTGATTTGTGCCAGGCGCAGAACGGTCTTGGGCGTGCGGAAGCTTGCTGCCGTTTGCTCAGCGAAGCTTGCTTCGCGGTCAGGGAACCAGGGTGTGGACGTATACATGACCATCGTTGCTGGTATTGTCGGGAGCGGGGGCGCCCACGGCGGCGCGGTTGCGCTTCATCAGCAGCACGGACTGTCCGTAATACTCAGAAGCCGCCGGGGCGTCAGAAAACAATGACGAATGAAATACACCGGTTTTCAGGTCAAACAGGTCCGCTTTTCCCGCGTCCGTGCCGGCTGCAGTATCGTGCTTCGGGCTGCCGACGAGCAGGCGCTTGCGATCGGCAGAAATAGAAGTGCCGAAACCCGAAGAGTCCTGAGGGCTGCTCGGAACGAAAGTCCGCACGAGCTGCATGGTTTTGGTGTTAAACTGATACACCGCGCCAGCCGCGGGCACATAGCCGGGAACAACGGGGCTACCGAAGTCCTGGCCGGGCGCCCCGATGAAGAGATTGTTGCCGCTGAAAGCCAGGGATTCACCGAAACGCGGCCCGGTGAACGGGTTGGAAAAAGTGAGCGTGATCAGAAACGCGTGTGTTTTCGCATCGTAAACGTGCACCGCGCCGGAAGATGCAATGGAGCCACTAGCCGTGCCGCGGGCGCCCACTGCGATTAACTTGTTAGAGATGGCAACCGCATAACCGGCACTGTCCCCATTGGTGTAAGACGGCAGGGGAAGACGCATAATGATCAGGTCCCGTTTGCTTGCCACGAACGCGCTGCCGCTCAACTCCGGTCCAGGTCCGCCGGCATCTCCCGGGGCACCGATGACCAGCTGTTTCTTGCCAACTGCCACCGCGCGACCGAACTCGTCATTGGCCGCCGGGGACGGGTTGGCTATGCCGACGCCCCCTGTTGGAGTAATGTAATCCGCATCGCCAACGCTGCTGTTATAGCTTGGCACGCCAACCAGGAGATCGTTTCTGCCGGCCGCAAGCGCCGCGCCGCCATGGCTTCCCGCCGCTGAAAAAGTGTTGATGTGACCCGTCGGCGCCAGAGTCGAGATATCAAAAGTGAAGGTCCAGCCTGAGTCCACATCGCCGCGATCAAAGTATGGCGCTCCGACAAAAAGGCTGCTGCCGGACGCCGCCAGGGCAAAACCGAAGGCACTGCTGGTAGCACCGGGATCCACCTCGGGTTCATTCACGACAACTGCCGCGCGGGACGTTGATAGACAGAAGAACAGGACAACGGGCAGCGAAAAAATGCTGAGTCGAAAACGGTTCATGGGTTTACTTCCTTTGAGTTTTTGATAGTCGTAGCACGGTGAACATCGCAAGTTATTTCGGTATGCAGATTATAGTTCGGGCGGGAATTACTACCCCTGCAAAAAAATAGCCGCGGAAAATCGGGAAAATTGGGGACGGGAAAATTGAACTGATCTTCCGTCGAAAACGTAGACAGTCGATTTTGGGGAATGCATGCCGCCGCCAGCATCGCCAGGTACACTTCGCGATCCTCGGGCTCAAAGAACACCGCCGCGCGGTGATTGCCCCGATGCGTGATGTGATACGGCTCACCCGTGACAACAACTCTTGCAAATCGCGGCATGACGCAATTCGGTGGCGTTCGACCGGCTCAATGCAAAAACAAAAATTACACGTCCGCAATTTTATCCCCAATTTTAATTCCGGTATTGCCCGTTGACACAATCTTCGAGTACGGGAAGTTCGGTTTATGAGGCGGGCCTTTACGATATTGCTGCTGCTGGCTGCGCTGTCATCTCATGCCAACCAGAACTATGTTGGTTACCTTAGCGACAGCAAGCGCGCTTCTACCGCAACTGTCATTGCGAGTGATGTTCCATTTCTGAAGCAAAACCTGTGGACGGGCACAACCGAAGGCCAGAGCCTGAAACTGGAAGTTGGTCCCGTTACGGCAGACTACCTTTATATTCTTGGCGGCTTGAATTCGGATGACCGAGCCAACCCGGACTGGGGAGGTGGAAGTAGCTATGCGAATCTTTTCATCGGCGACGTGGCGGGGACGGTAACCCTTACTTATGTCGACCAAACCCGGGATTCAATTCCCCTTGTGTTCGGTTACAACCTCTTTTGGCGGCTTCCCTTTGAACACTCCTACGAACCTTTTCAAATCGATGCACACGCAATGCAGGTCCTCGACTCGGCATTGTGCCTGGCCAATGGAACTACTCATTCCCAGGAGCTGGTCCGGTTCATCCCTGTAAGTTTGCGTGAGCAGCCACTGCAATCTATTGAATTTCAGGATGAAGCTTCTAAAAAGGGATATCCGGTCGTAGACGGCATAACGTTTCAGCTTTCCGCCGCGCACCTAATTAGCGCGAACAACAAACTACAGACTCTCTCTGGTGCACGGTCACGGCAGTTTACAGACTGGCTTAAGACGCACGAGATCCGTTCTGAAGAACCTTACCCGGCCAGGCGACGTGATGCAGTTCAGAAACTGGCTCGTATGTTATATACGTATCCGCAGGATGTCACTACTGCGACCGTAGCCCAGACGCCGTGTGCTGTTTCGGAGACTTCATTCAAAGGTCCAAAGATATCTTTTGCCGGCCCGGCGGAAGCAGACATCCTCACCAACATCTACTTTGAAAACGCCCATGAAATGTCAGGGCGAGTTGAGCCAACCGGGATGGTTCATGAATCAGAGCAGCATGCTGATTACTATGGTGGGTTCGGAGGTTGGCGTCCGGATGTTCATGCATTCTGGGACGCAAGCTACACGCGAAACCGGCTCCTGATTGGCCTGGCTAACCTGGGTTACACGGAGAAGGTAGATCGTGCGCTGCGGTTCTATGACCATTGGCTGATGTACTTTCCGTTATCCTATCCAGGGCTGCAGTTAGCAGGTAAACCCGTTCCCGGCCACTGGACCGTCGTTGCAAATAAACCTCATCTGTATTTTGATACACTTCGGGCGGTAGGCTGGAAGACAAAGTTCCAGACAAGAGACTTCGGAAACCCGGAATCGGATGGTCACGGGCTACTTATGTTGTCGCACTGGAAACAGTGGGTAAAAATGGGGCGTCCTCCTGAATGGGTTCGCCAACGCTGGGCGGAGATCCGGGAAGCTGCAGAGTATATCCCATGGCACCTCGACAATCCGCAACTCAGCTTTTCGGAACACGGGCTGATGTACAGTGAGTCAGAAGGCGGCATGCTTAAGCCAAGTCTGTACTGTGACCTTCCCTGTTACCTTGGACTTGTCTCCTATGCGGACATGGCAGATGCATGCGGCGAGACTACGTCTGGCCTGCGGTGGCGCGACCGGGCCCGCCGGCTTGCTGATGCCATGGAACGATACTACCCGTTGTCGGACCCGCAGTGGGGCGCGGTATGGGACCCCCATAAAGGTGCGGACTTTATTGGTGGCTACTCGATTCTCGCACCAGTGAACATAGGTGCTGATTATTACGGGTATGACGTCGTAGAGCAGCTGCCGCCTGGATGGGCGCAACGAACCCGGAATTCGTACCGCATGCAACTTGCGCGTAATGAGCCCAGGTGGTGTGCCCCGGCTGGATTGGGATATGCCCAGTGCGCTGTTGCCCAGACCGCATTGCTGTTTGATGAAATGGCGGATGCAGAAAAGTTAGTCTCCTGGCTCGCCCGGTTCTGTTTTCACCCCCGGCTGAAGCATCCCTACCGGGTACCCGAAGGTGTTACGATGGCCTCGGACGGCAGCGTCTGGCGCCGCTGGGGCGACCTCGGGAACCTGTTCCAGTTGACGGATACCATCTATACGATGAACACCATGGCAGGGATCGATGATACGGATCCTGACGTATTGAAGCTGCTGCCTCGTCTTCCCCGAACCTGGACCGGTATTACCATACGCGATTACCCTGTTCAGGCGAGGTC
Source organism: Candidatus Sumerlaeaceae bacterium (assembly GCA_051003195.1). Taxonomy (GTDB): domain Bacteria; phylum Sumerlaeota; class Sumerlaeia; order Sumerlaeales; family Sumerlaeaceae; genus JBPCLP01. Next base: position 75,524 of record JBPCLP010000003.1, read on the forward strand.
CGCCGGCAAGCTCCAGCGGATACCATTTCAGGCGCGTGTTAGCATGAATCCAGATGGTACCAGTGCTACACTGGTGGCAAAAGCGGATAGTCAGCTGGACAATTGTTTAGTGCGGATTGGCCCCTTTAGCTCCCGGGCGGATAATCTGAATGCAACGCTGGATGGAATCCCGGTTTCTATCAAAGGCATTAGATCCGGCGACTCGCTATGGGGAGAACTTTCTGTTTCAAATAGAGCGGATTTTACACTTCATGCACACGTGATCTTTTAGAAGAGTTCCTGATAGAGACAAAGGCCGCAGGCTTAACTCGCGCGTACCTCCTGAAAGCCCGCGTTGCACACCATTCCAGTATTTCACTTCGAGTATTAAACCAGCCTGATGGCACGGATGGCAGGCAGGCTGGAGATGGAGTATTGTTTCCCTCCAGGTATGGAAAATTGGGGACGGGAAAATTGGGGACGTGGAATTTTTCATTTGCGACCGGCCCCCGCCGCCATCGACACTTCGCTGCGCGGCATCGCCAGCAGGTGCACGTGATTTTTCATCAGGCAATACGCCCATACATCCCTAGCGCGCTTGCGCGCGAAACGAGCAGTGCTATTTCGTGCATCTTTTCGCACGAAATGTTTAGCAATGCGAGATGGCATGCCGCCGCCAGCATCGCCGGGTACACTTCGCGATCCTCGGGCTCAAAGAACACCGCCGCGCGATGATTGCCCCGAGACGTGATGTGGTACGGCTCACCCGTCACAACAACTCTTGCAAATCGCGGCACGAGGCAATTCGGTAGCGTTCGAAGTGCTCCATGCAAAAAGAAAAATTACATGTTCCCAATTTTCTCCCAGCTACATCATGCAGCTGGAATCAATGCATAACCTGTCCCCTCAAAAGCCAACCCTTGGCATGCTGGGCGAGCTGTTTAAAGGCAAGTGGGGCGGAAACTGGAACGCAACTTTGGGGACAGGACTGACGCCGACAAGTCTGCTAGGCGCGCTTGCCTCATTATTTGGCTTTAATTGGCTGAGCCGGTTTTTTGGCGGTCCTTGCTGAATGAATATATTCCATATTATGCTACTCGTTCTAACGGTTGGCTTTTTTCTTAGCGTTGTTTGGTTCACTCAACTACTCGGGGTTGAAAAGAACAACTCTGTATGGATTGCGTTCGGAAGTTGCTTATTTCTCTATTTCGCCATTGGGCTGTGGGCCCGAAAATGAGCGAAAACTGTTTCGCCTCTCTTGGAAATGGACAGTTCTGAGGTCAGCTCCGCGACCATTCTTAACGATGCACTACAGTTTGCTTTTCTTCAGCGGAGCGGAAGTGTCTGCACCACGATCTACCCGAAACAAATTCATTGGTCCTGCGACCTTATCCAGCATGGCCTGCGAATCATCTTCGATGCCAAACACATTACCGTTTCCGAGGACAACGATGTATTAGCCCGTCGTGGACGTGGGCGACTGTCGCAAACGCGCCAAGGCTTGAGCGGCATCAGTTGAGCGATGTTGGTGTGTGAGGGGACGCCCGCTCGCGTCCCCAAAATTCCCTGTTTCACCCCTGCATGCTGATCTTCCGTCGAAAACGTAGACAGTCGAATTGCGGGGTTCTAAGGAACTTCACATGGACAACGTTTACGAGAAATACAAGCGCTACGACGAGGAGTTTAAGCGCAGTGCAGTCGAGCTGGCCCGT
>JBPCLP010000004.1:0-56514 GCA_051003195.1 Candidatus Sumerlaeaceae bacterium
ATGAAGCAAAGGTTTCCGGGGGTGCGGCTGGCGGGGAGGCGGGAAGGTGTTGGTGGGGGATCAGGGGCGCGTTTCGCGATGAGGGGCGCTTTTGGGTGCGGCACGTGGGGAAGCACAAAAAGGCGTCCCTATCACGAGCCACCCCCGACGCTACCTTCTTTCGGCGTGGAGCTTGCTCGCAATAGCGCTCTAAACTCCACTCGAGGTGAACGAATGTCCACGAACAGCCCTGCCCCAACCGGTCCCGCCAACCAGGATTCCGGCAACACCACCTCGGTGTGGATGCAAACCGCAACCCTGCCTACGCCCGCGCCGCTCAGCGGCACCGTGTCGGCCGAGGTGTGCATCATCGGTGCCGGAATTGCCGGCCTCACGACCGCCTATCTGCTCGCAAAGCAGGGAAAACAGGTGGTCGTCGTCGATGACGGACCACTTGCCGGCGGCGAGACGTGCCGCACGACCGCCCACCTCGCCAGCGCGCTGGATGACCGCTACTTCGAGATCGAGCGCCTGCACGGTGCACAGGGATCAAAGCTCGCCTACCAGAGCCACTCCGCCGCGATCGATCGCATCGAGCGCATCGTTCGCGAAGAGGGCATCAACTGCGAGTTCACGCGGCTGGATGGCTACCTGTTCCTCGGCCCGGATCACGACGCCGATCTGCTCGAGACCGAAATGAAAGCCGCGCACCACGCAGGCCACGTCATGGTGGAGCTCATGAATCATCCGCCGCTGACGTCCATCAGCACGCGCCCCTGCCTGCGCTTCCCCAACCAGGGTCAATTCCACCCCCTGCAATACCTCGCGGGCATCGCGGCAGCCGTTCAGCGCCTTGGCGGCAGGCTGTACACCGGCGCGCATGTGGAACAGGTCAGGGGTGACGACGCGGGCGTGACTGTCACGACGAAACAGGGCGCGACGGTCCTGGCGCATTCTGCCGTCGTCGCCACCAACAGCCCGATCACCAGCTTTGTGTCGATTCACACCAAGCAGGCGGCCTATCGCACGTACGTGGTCGGCATCCAAGTGCCCGCAGGCAGCGTGCCGCGCGCACTCTACTGGGACACGGGCGATCCCTACCACTACGTCCGGCTGCAACACTCCAGCGAGACGCAGGCGCGCGGGTACGATCTTTTGATCGTGGGCGGCGAAGACCACAAGACCGGCCAGGCGCACGATATGGATGACCGGTTCGCGGCACTGGAGGCATGGGCGCGCGAGCATTTCGCGGACGTGAAGGATGTTGAGTTCCGCTGGAGCGGCCAGGTGATGGAGACAGACGACGGCCTCGCATTTATAGGGCGGGATCCGGCGCACCAGCCGAACGTCTACATCGCGACCGGCGACAGCGGCATGGGTATGACGCACGGGACCATTGCGGGAATGCTGATCTCCGATCTGATCCTCGGAAACCCGAACGAGTGGGAGAAGCTGTACGACCCCACGCGCAAGCGCGTGCACCCCAGTGCGCTGGGCACCTGGCTGAAGGAAAACCTGAATGTCGCGAAGCAATATGCGGACTACGTGACCGGCCCCGATATGGAGGATGTGATGCTGATCCACCCCGGTGAGGGTGCGATCATGCGGCGCGGCGCAAAAAAGGTGGCGGTGTATCGCGACCCGATGGGTGGCCTGCACGAGATGAGCGCGGTATGCACGCACCTCGGTTGCATCGTGCAGTGGAACAGCACCGAGAAAAGCTGGGACTGCCCCTGCCATGGCTCCCGGTTCGGCGCGGACGGCCATGTGCTCAACGGCCCCGCCATCAAAGGACTGGAGTCGAAGTAGGGTGTGGCCAGGGTCCACGACAAAGAAATCAAGCAGTACGAAAGCCAGCAGCACCGCATCACGTAAGAAATAACAAACTACTCGTTAGCTGGGAAAACGCGGCATCAGGTCGGCGCTGGTGAAAATCCCGGCGATCCCCTGCTGCTTCAACCAGAAGCCGGTGTTCATGTAGCCAAGCGCCGGGCCGTTTACGTTCGCGGCCATGCTGGTCTCGTCGCCAAGCGTGAAGGTGTGGGTGCTGCGCTTACCCTCGAAGGTGACGCCGGTAACTTTGACGCTCGTACTGACAGGCTTCGTCGGGTTGCGGGTATCCACCAGGCCGCCGACTTTGACGCGCCCACGCGGAACAACCCCGGCGACTTCGAGCATCACATCGTCGGCGTGCTCCATGTTGACAAGCTCGAGCAGCCCATTGCGGCGGTCGAGTTCGATCTCGATCTCGGCATCGGACATCGCCGCCACCTTGTTGACGTCAAAACCGGCAAGGTGCGCGATGTCTTCGCGGATGGTCGCGCGGTAGGCATCCCAGTTGCCGATGCCGACGCCGAACCAGATGGTGACGTCTTCGACTTCGACGAAGCTTTGCGCGGCCAGGGCCGCAACGGCGGTAAGTAATCCCGGCGTGGCCCCGCACCCGGTGATGTAGGTGATGCCCGCGGCGGCAAGTGCCTCGCGCCGTTGCAGCACCATCTCGACGGCCGTAGTGCGCTTCAGCGCATCGACGATGACGCCCTTGTAGCCACTGGCGATGATACGGTCGATGGTTTCTGGTATGAACTCGTTCGGCAGATTCGGCAGTGCGAAGAAGATGCCGTCGATGTCGGCGTGGTTCTGAAGCAGGTGATTTATGGGTTCGCTGGAATGGACGCCGATCTCGAGCAGGGCAGCGACACTGTTGCCGGGCGGAATCGCGTCGATCTCCTCGTGCGAGATGCCGCTGCTGCGGAATGCGCAGCCTTCGGTGTCGCAGATGGCGACGAGCCGCATCGATTTTTTGTGGCTAAGCAGCCGGGCCATGTTGCGGCCCAGCCCACCGGCACCGAGTACTGCAACCTGCTTCACATCGCGCATCTGTAAATCCTTACCGTGGCGTTTGCGGCAGTGCAGGGATTCGGATGTCCGGTTTCAAGGAAAAGACGAATGGGGTTATCCGAGGAGCGACGCACGTAGGTTACATTGCCGGGATCTAAGTTTCGTCCGTGGTAAACTGCAGGAGATCCGCCAGCGGTTGGCGGCCGTCGTGGGTCCAGCCGAGGGGTGGCTTTTGCATCTCGCCGAGCGAACAGATGCGGTCAACGCGCAGGTCGTCGGCTATCGCCCGCCACTCCCCTGCCGTGCCCGTGACACCCAGTGTGGAAATGATGCCGCGGTACGGAGCTAGCGCAGCTTGAAGTTCGGCGATGTCTCGAAACACACGAAGATCGGCGAAGCGGTTGACGCTGCCGGGCTGATACATGGCAATGGGTCGAACGGTTGCAACAAATCGATCCCCCGCCGTCGACCAGAGCTCGGTGGTCTCATCGAGCGCGGTTTCGATCATGGCCTCGTTTCGTTCGCGTGCAAGCGCTGCGGACTGGGCCAAATCTTTGGGGCCGGGAGGCAGTTGCTGCTCGAGCGACCGCATTTCGGAAACAAAGGTTTCGCGAAAACGGGACAACGTGCCTGAATCGCACGCCTCGATGAACGCCGCGCGCGGTGACAGGCAGCCCTGCTGGTCGTACACGCTGAAGTCGTAGGCGAGCCGAGCGGCGATGTCCGCGGGATTTTCACGCAGTGCTTCGGCGGAAACCAGTGCGAAGCTGACTTTGGTTCCATGGGGAATAAACGGCACCCGAATGGGGGTAAGCGCACGAACCGCGGCAACGGAATCGTCGGATCCAAATGCGATTACCGCATCGCTGGCCGAGCACGCGGCGGCCGTGGATTCTGCGTTTTCGGTCGGCCAGTGCGTCACGTGAATGGCATCTCCCCAGAGCGGAAAGACCTGGTGAACGGCCTTCTGCCAGAGCGCAGGATAAACCAGGTCAGCGGACGAGCACCGCACCAGGCTTGCCGCACCCGCGAGCATCGCGGTCGTGATACTCTCGATGCCCGAGACGAACAGGTTTCCGGCGAGTACATGGAAGATCAGCTCGGGGCACCGTAACATGCCATTCGCAGGAAGGCAGCGATCGCGGTGGTGTTTCAGTGCTTCGGCACTAAGCGGCTTCAACGCGATTGTGAGTGCCTCGCCGACCATCTCCGGCGAAAAGCCAACACTCGGAGCCGCCTCGAGAAAGCGATGATGGATCGGCTGATTGGGATCGGCGACCAGGGCCGCGACGGCGGCTAGCACCTCGGGAGCTACGCGCCATAGTTCGGCGTTGTTTGCCGTTGCGTGCTTGCGAAGTGCGACAAGCGTTGGAGTGAGGGAATGCTGGTCCACATCGGCATACAGGGACACCCAGGTGCAGCGGTCGAGGAAATTAAAAAAAGCGGCAGCAGGTGCGGGGTATCCTTCCTTCTACGTTTTCGGTTGCGAATGCCGCCACCGGATCGCCCACAATGGATTGGAATTATTGCATGGTTAGTGTGTTGGATCGATGTGCACAGGAGAGATTGCATAGCATGTTCACGGGACTTGTTGAGGAGATAGGGACAATCACTTCGCTGCGCCCGCAGAAAGAGAGCGTGGAACTGCAGGTGCAGTGTCACGATGTGCTGCGCGGTGTAAACGGCGGTGATAGCATTGCCGTGGATGGGATCTGCCTCACCGTCACGCAGTTCGGGAAAAGCGCGTTTACGACCTTTGCCAGCGCCGAAACGCTGCGCCGCACCAACCTTGTGTGCAAGCAGGTCGGACATCGTGTGAACCTGGAACGGCCCCTGACACTCGAGAAGCGCCTGGGCGGACACCTCGTCCAGGGGCACGTGGATGGCGTCGGCACCGTGGTCGGTATCCAGAAAGAGGGCGACGGCCAGATGTGGCGGTTTTCCATTGGAGAAGGTCTTTCCAGATACCTGGTATCCAAAGGCTCCATCACGGTGGATGGCATCAGCTTGACGGTCGTGGAAGCGGGGGCGGATTACTTTACGGTGGCCGTCGTCCCGAAAACGATTTCAGCGACGACGTTTCAGTTCCGGCGGGTCGGGGATGTCGTGAACCTCGAGATCGACATCCTCGGTAAATACGTGTACAAGTATTTGCACCCGGCAGAAGAAGAGCCGAGCGAGCCACAGCGCTCCATCGTTGTCGACCTGCTACAGCAGAGGATGGGCTCGTGAACTGCGCACTAAATTCGTCCATGATTCCGGGCCTGTGAGTATCGTCAGCTCGATTGATGAGGCGATTTCGGATTACCGCGAAGGCAAAATGCTCGTGCTGGTGGACGATGAGAAGCGCGAGAACGAGGGCGACCTGGTTTTCGCAGCCGCGCATGTTACGCCGGAAAAAATAAATTTCCTCCTGAAGTTTGGCCGCGGGCTTGTATGCCTTGCGGCGCCAGAGCCGCGCCTGCGGCAACTGGACCTGAAGCCATTGGCGAGTACAAACTCGACGCGATTCGGGACGAATTTCTACGAGATGATTGACGCTGTGGATGGCACCACGACCGGTGTGTCTGCGTACGACCAGGCGCTCACAATTCAGCAGTTCGTTCGCGACGATGCAAAGGCGTCGGATTTCGCACGGCCGGGCCACGTGCATACGCTCGGAGCCCGCGAGGGTGGCGTGCTGGTGCGCGCAGGACACACCGAGGGCATTGTAGACCTGGCCAGGCTGGCGGGTCTGCCGCCGTACGGCGTGTTGTGCGAAATCATGAATGACGACGGCAGCATGGCGCGCCTGCCGGAGCTGAAAACGTTCGCGACGCAACACGAGCTGAAAATCGTTTCGATCCAGGACCTGATTGAGCACCGGCACCGAAATGAGAAACTTGTGCATGCCGTTGTGCAGGTACCTGTCCCAAATGAATATGGCACCTGGGATGTGACCTACTACGAAGCTTTCAACGGCGAGGCACACGTGGTGTGGAGCATGGGCGATTTGCAGGCAGCGGGCAGCAGCGAAAAAGGTGCGCTGGTACGCGTGCATTCGCAATGTTTCACCGGCGACACCCTGGGCTCGTATCGCTGCGATTGCGGTCCACAATTACAGGCGGCAATGGAGAAGATCGCGCAGGAGGGCACCGGCGCAATCGTGTACCTTCACCAGGAGGGCCGCGGCATCGGCCTCAAGTACAAGTTGCTGGCGTACAAAAAGCAGGACGAAGGCATGGACACCGTGGAAGCGAACCACGCGCTTGGCTTTAAGGCGGACCTGCGCGAGTACGGTATCGGGGCTCAGATCCTCGCCGACCTCGGGTTACATCGCGTTCGCCTGATGACAAACAACCCGAAGAAAATAGTGGGCATCGAGGCATTCGGCCTGGAAATTGTCGACCGCGTCCCGCTGGAAGTCGGTCGCCACCGGCACAACACCGACTACATGGACGTTAAGCGCGAAAAGATGGGCCACCTGCTGAGCGAGATACACGACTGATCCAACTGGTATGTGCAGTTCTCAGCGCCTGCTGTTGAGGAAATGCGTCATCCTGTTGGAATGTGGCTCGCCGACCGGCGCCGCCTGTTCACTGCACTCGGTGCCGGACGTGTCGGGAAACTCACGAATGCAGTCCGCAATGGTGCGGAGGTAGTTCGTTAACACGCGGTTCGAGGACTCCCCTGCTTTGCGCTGCAGCAGATCGAAAATGGCCGTGCGCAGTTCCGCCGAAGCACTTCTGGGAACGTACAGCCCCAGCAGCGCCTCAACACTCATTCGAACCGCCCTCAGGTCCTGCTCTGCCAACGCAATTTCGAAACGACTAAGAATTTCCTGCAATGAAAATGCTCCAAAGTTTCAACGGTCATCGCCTAGGAAGCAATTTTCGGTCCAGAACACACAGCATTTAATGAACGTACTGCCTTGCTTTTAGGAAGTTTATATCCGAGAGATGGAACTTTTACTGGAAGTAGACTGTGTGCCTGGCAGCTATTCGTCCAGTAAGTCGACAGTTTCAGTAGTCATTTGGTCGCGCCGCAGCACCTTCTTGCGCGCTTTCTTACCCCCCGCACGGCCTGGTTCTGTTTTCGTTGGTTGCTGCGCTTTGCGGGCCTGCCGCGAATCATGCCACTGGGGTTCCATATTGCCAGCATTCCACGTATCGTAGGCGGCCTGCAATTCTTTTGCCTTGTCCGCCATCGACGCCATCAAATCCTTTTTCTCAGCGACGTCCTCGGCCAGATTGAAAAGTTTTGGTGCCTCGGCTCTCGATTTTACAAGTTTCCAGTCCCCTGAGCGGACGGCGTATTGGGGGCCAAAACGCCAGAACAGCTGTTCGTGCGGCTTACCTTTCCTGTCGCCCTTGAGGTACGGCAGCAGGTTCACGCCCTCGATTTTGGAATCGAGGGTGGCTGAGGTTCCGATTGCGGCCACTACCGTAGGCAGCACGTCGAGCGTGATCACCGGCTTATCATAAACTTTTCCCGGCGGTAGTTGAGCAGGCCACCGCACGATCATTGGAACCCGAACGCCACCTTCCAGCGTCTGGCCTTTGAAGCCACTCAGCGGATCGTTGCGCGAACCATTCCCCGCCGTCGGACCGCCGTTGTCCGAAATGTAAAAGATGAGCGTGTTGTTTTCCAGCCCATGCTCTTTCAACCGTCCAAGAATTTTTCCAACGCCTTCGTCCAGCGCTGCGAGCATGCTGGCCATCGTCCTTCGCTGCGGATCTTTAATATCGGCGAACTGTTCCGCCTGTCCCGGTGGCGCTTGAAGCGGTGAGTGGATCGCATTGTAGGCCAGGTAGAGAAAGAACGGTTTGTCTTTATGGCGATCGATGAAACTGGCCGCCTCGTCGTTGAATGCATGCGTTAAGTACGGCGGCGGATCGATTGGCTCATTGTTGCGGAAGACGGTTTTCTTGCTGGCTTTGCCTTGCTCAACCGGCACGTAGGAGTGCGCCCCGCCAAGGAATCCGTAGTACTCGTCGAAGCCTCGCTGAAGAGGACGACATTCGGGTCGCTGCCCGAGATGCCATTTGCCTATCGCACCGGTGGCGTAGCCGGCTTCCTTGAGGTAGTTCGCGAGAGTTTTCTGGTCCGTCGGCAACCCGAAATTATCTGCTGCCTGCGGTCCCGGGTTAAACTCGTGGCCAAAGCGCTGCTGGTATTTGCCCGTCATCAGTGCGGCGCGCGAGGGGCTGCACACCGGGCACGTGACATAGCCCTGGGTAAAGCGAACTCCGGTTTCGGCAAGGGAATCGATGTTCGGTGTCTTGATGTCCTTTGCGCCCTGCACACCAAGGTCGTGATATCCGTGGTCGTCTCCAATAATAACGATCACGTTGGGCCTGGGTTTTTCGCCGACGGGCTTTTTAGCCGAATGCGCGGCGGGCGCAGCAAAAAGTAGCAGGACAACGGCGAGATGAAATCGTGGAGATGCGAACATGTACGTGCTTCCTTTCAAATAACGACAGTGGTAATGTTCGCGCGAGCGGGTTGAACCTGGAGGCGTGGAAACCGTTTTCAATCAGAACCTTGCGACGTTGCGCGGAAAAACTCCAACTGCACGGAAACAATCTTGCCCGAATACGTAAACTCGCGATGGTATTCGCCCACCGGTGCACCGGAATCGGTGCCGACATCGAGGCCTTCGGTGGGTGTGCTGACAAGAGGGCCTCCAAAGGACATTTTACTCTCCGCGGTGTTGATGGCAAGTGTAGCTGCACCATCGCGGTTGAGCGATGCTGAGATGGTGACAGTGCCTGTTGTCGGAATAGGTGCGTCGCCTGGCAGATCTTTGATCTCACTGTTTCGGCGCACCGCAAAGTGAGCCATCCCGTCTTTGATATACAGCGAATAGCCCTGCTTCAGCCCTCCCTGGGCAACGATCACTCCGTCTGAAACCTTTTGGTCGAGCAGCGCCGTAATACTGACGCCGCTGTCGTCAATGCTGGGCGCTTCATCACCGTCCAGCTTACCATTTTGCTTCAAGTTGAGCGCGCCCTTTGCGCCTTTACGTGTTTTCCAACCCCCCAGTGGCAGCACGTTGTTTTCGCGCGCATAATCATCCCATTGTTTTGCCATCTGTTGTGCCCGCTCAGTCAGGGAAGCCGCGAGATCATTCGTCTCGGCGCGGTCGACGTCCATATCGTAAAGTTCCCACGGGCTCCCCTCCTTTGATACGAGCTTCCACTTGCCGTCTCGTACGGCGCGGTTGCTTTCGTGTTCCCAGAAGATAGGCTGCTTACGTGGCACGGGCTTGCCGTTGAAGGCGCTTACCAGGCTCACCCCGTTTGCTGGAGTCAGTGTGTTTCCGTTGTATGTTTTTGGATAGGCTGCACCGGCGATCTCCGCACATGTGGGAAGAATGTCGATCAGGTGCGACGGATCTGCAACCGCAGCGTCGCGGCGCGGCTGCGGAATTCCCTTCGGCCAGTGCACGATCAGCGGGGTCGCAATGCCCCCTTCATGCGTGAAATGCTTGTAGAAGCGGAATGGTGTGTTTGAGACGTTTGCCCAGTGCTCCCAGTAAGAAAGGTACGTATCCGCGGGACCGGGCATGACGCCGGGTCCTGAACGCACCGGACGCCCGTCACGTGTCTGCATTGGCGGCCAGATGGCTTTCTGCAGGTCATCGGGACCGAGTGGTTTGATCGGATCTTTCGGCACAGGCTTGGCACTCTCGTGGCCGAAATCCTCGGCGCATCCGCCGTTGTCCTGCATGAACATGATGACGGTGTTATCGAGTTGCCCCGACTGCGACAGATGCTGGACCAGGCGTCCAATGGCGGTGTCCATGCGGGTTATCATCGCCGCAAACACCTCCATGCAGCGTGCTTCCCAGTCCTTGTTCTCCACCTTGTCCCACGCCCCCGCTGTCGATGCAGGCGTTGTCACGTGATCCAGGAGACCCAGTTCTTTTTGGCGCTTTAACCGCGCCTGCCTTATCGCGTCGTACCCCGCATCGTACCGGCCCTTGTGCTTTGCCACTTCGTCCTCCGGTGCGTGCAGTGGCCAGTGAGCAGCGGTGAACGCGAGATACAAAAAAAACGGCTTATCAGGTGAGTCCTGCTTGTGCTGCTGCAGAAACGCAATCGAGTTATCCGCAAGTGCATCCGTGTAATAGTATTCTTTCGGGTGGTACTCGGGATCATTCAGAGGAGTGATGAAAGTGTTGCCCCGGCATAGCGTCGCCGGATCATAATAGCTGCCGGCGCCCTGGAGCGTGCCGTAGTATTTTTGAAATCCCCGCTGCAAGGGCCAGTCGCTCTTGTCCGATTTCTGCCCGGCGCGCGCGAGGTGCCATTTACCCGCCATATAGGTGCCGTATCCGTTGCTGCCCAGCAGTTCTGCGATCGTCACGCAGTTGCTTGTAAGTTGTTCCCTGTAGCCGGGATGGTCGGTCTTGTGAATCATGTGGCCCACACCCGCGTTGTGAGGATATTGGCCGGTCAGCAGCGCCGCGCGCGATGGGCAACAGCGTGCCATGTTGTAAAATTGCGTAAAGCGGACGCCCTGTTTCGCAAGCTTGTCCAAGTTCGGTGTCGGAATCTCACTTCCGAAACAGCCCAGGTCGGAATAACCGATATCATCTCCCATGATAACGATTATGTTCGGGCGCCCTTTCGCAGCGGTTTGTGCCTCTGCAGAAACCCCGAGCGACAGAATAGAAGCGACCAGAGTAAAAATGTAGATGCGGGCCATCAGACAGAAAACCTCTACCAGGAATGAAAGCCCGGCAGATGCACCTGCTTCACGGTCTGCAGGCAAATGAAAAACCCGCGGGCGGTACGGCTCCGCAGCCTTTTCGGTAGTCCATTCGGGTCCGCTCTTTCAGCTACGCCAGCGGTTGGCATCGGTGAGCTTCATACAACACCAGCAACACCGCCTGTGCGAGGTTCAGGCTCGGGAACTCAGGATTGGTGGGAATTCGCAGCCACTTCTGACAAAGATCCAACTCGTCACTGCTGAGCCCCTGCGACTCAGGTCCAAACACTACCGAAGTTAATCCACGAGAAGGGGCCGCAAACAACTGCTCCGGCGTTTGCGGCATTGAGACATGCTTTCGCTGCCTTACGCTCGTACCGACGATGGCCTGGCAGCCCACCAGCGCTTCCGGCAGGTCGGAATGCACCTGCACATCCACCAGCTCCCACGCGCCAGAGGACGCGACCCGCGCCTCCCGCTGTGCTTCCGGTGACCATTCGGCAGGAGAAACAATGCGCACGCTTTCGGCGGAGAAATTCGCTGCCGCACGGATGACTGCACCAATGTTTCGCGCCTGTCCGGGGCGGACGAGTACAATGCGAATCACAGCATTTAATTCGCGCGAGGATCCGCTGGTGTGGTGTCCCATTAATTCGTTCACTGGTTTTGTGTGCCGTCCGAGCTCGAAAGCTTCCTGAAGTATAGCTATGAACTTCTGGGACGGCACACTGGTATTATTTTACAGCCGCGCGTATGCGCGCCACGATCGCTTTGGAATCGATGCCGTACTTTGCCACCAGGTCATCCGGAGGACCAGAGCGCGGCACTTCGACAACGCCGATGCGATAAACCCGGATGTCGGTTTCGGATATTGCGGCACTCACCGCGTCCCCAATGCCGCCCTCCAGGTAATGATCCTCCACCGTCAGAATCCGGTTTCCTGTCTCACTGGCGTTCTGAATCAGCGCCGCCTGGTCGATCGGCTTTATCGTGAACAGGTCTAGAATACGAACGCCAATGCCTTCCGATGCGAGCAGTTCCTGCGCCTTGATGGCCTCAAACAGCGTGATCCCGGCCGTGGCAATCGTGATCGAGTCCTTGTCGCTGCGCCGAACAACCTTCGCCTTACCGATTTCAAATGGCTCATCGTTCTTGTACAAAATGGCGGTTTTCGGCCGCGACGTGCGGATGTAGGCCATACCCTTATGTTGCGCCGCCAGGCCAACCGCGCGCTCCGCCGACACAGCATCGCTCGGATAAAACACCACGCAGCCCGGAATCGCGCGAAACACCCCCAGGTCCTCCAGGCCCATTTGCGACGGCCCGTCTTCACCAATCGACACTCCAACGTGTGATCCGCATAGCTTGATATTGGAATGTGAAATGCCGGCCATGCGAATCTGGTCGAAGCCGCGGCCGAGAAACACAGCAAAAGTCGATGCAAACGGTATCTTATCACGCGACGACAGGCCCGCTGCGACGCTGATCATATTTTGTTCCGCAATGAAGCACTCAAAAAATCTTTCGGGGAACTCCTTCATGAACCGGTCGGAAAACGTCGAGTTCTTCGTGTCGGCATCCAGCGCCACGACACGTGCATTGGCGTGTCCCAGCTTTACCAGTGCCGTTCCATAAGCCTCACGCGTGGCAACCGAATCACCGGCCTTGTAATCCGGCGGAGCCATTTTCCGGCTGTCGGGTTCCGTCATCACCGAATGCGAAAGCAGCTGCAGGTCGAAAGGGTAGTCTGTCTCGGCGCCCGCGGCCTGGATCTCGGCAATGGCTTTGTCTTCTTCCTCGCCCTTTTTCAGCGGCTTGCCGTGCCATCCATCTTTGTTCTCGAGAAAGGAAACGCCCTTCCCCTTAAACGTGCGGGCAATAATCGCGAACGGTTTGTCGTGCGACTCGCCAGCCTGGTCAAATGCATCGAGCAGCGCCGCCACATCATGACCATCCACGACCCTTGTGTTCCACCCGAACGCCTCAAAGCGGCCCTGGTAGACTTCCGTATGATGGCCCACGGCAGTCGCCTGGCTCTGCCCAAGCCGATTGGCGTCGAGGATCGCGACCAGATTATCCAGCTTGTAATGGCCGCCCATGGCCGCGGCTTCCCACACGCTGCCTTCGGCGACCTCTCCATCGCCCAGCAGCACGAATGTGCGGTAGTTCGACTTATCCAGGTATTTCGAATTCAGTGCCAGCCCCACGCCGGCGCCAAGCCCCTGTCCCAGCGAACCGGTAGCCACGTCGACAAATGGCAGACGCGGCGTTGGATGTCCCTCGAAGTCGGAGTCGATCTGGCGCAGCGACATCACGTCTGCCTTACTGATGGCGCCGGCTTCTGCCCATGCCGCATACAGCACAGGTGCGCCATGGCCTTTGGAGAGCACAAACCGGTCTGCAAACCTGTTTCCTGGATCTTTTGGATCCCAGCGCATCACGTGCAAAAACAGGACAGACATAATTTCCGCGGCCGACATACAGGTACTCGGGTGGCCCGAGCCCGCCTTCGTTATCGCCCGAATTGAATCGATGCGCAGGGCATTGGCCTTGGCGCCCAAGGCAGCTATTAGTTTCGGATCGTGAGGCATAGGGGAGTGTGCTGCTACCTTCCGGGTAAATGAATGGAATCTATGCACGAACAAGCCAGAAGCGCGCGTCAAAAGGATTCTCAATGAACCAAATGACATGCCGGCGGTCAGGCCGCAGCAACGAATTGGCATTGATTCCCGCCGAGCGTCCAGCCAGCTTCAGGCGGTTTTCGCACACCGGAACAGCAAACAGGAGTTCGTACTTGAACGAGTCACAGATAGCGGCCATAGTCGACGAAGTCGTAAAGACGCTGAAAGAACATGGTCTCCCCGGGGCCCTGCAGGCACGTGCAGCGCGCACCAACGGACACTCGACCGCAGGCATGCGCGGGGTGTTCGATACTATGGACGCCGCATGTGTGGCTGCATGGGAAGCCCAGAAAATCTATGGCGAAGCCACCCTAGAACAGCGCAAGAAAGTCGTGGCGGCATTGCGCGAAACCGCGGTTTCCAATCGACAGGATTTTGCCGAGCGCGAGCTGGCGGAAACAAAACTCGGTCGTCTCGACCACAAATTGATGAAGCTGGACGGGTGCGCCGCTCTCACGCCCGGGGTGGAATACCTCGCCACGCAGTGCTGGACGGGCGACCACGGCCTGACCGTGGAAGAGCTTGCGCCCTACGGCGTCATCGCCGCGGTCACTCCCGTCACACACGTGGTCCCGACCATGGTGAATAATGCCATCAGCATTCTCGCCGGTGGTAATACGGTCGTATTCAACGGGCATCCCGGCGGCAAAACTGTCTTCGCATACGCCCTGGATAAATTCAATGCCGCGATTGAACGCGCGACCGGACTCCAAAATCTCATGACCTGCATTGCCGAGCCGACAATCGAGAGCGGTAAGGAAATGTTCAACCATCCAAAGGTGCGCGTGCTGCTGGTGACCGGCGGCCCCGGGGTCGTGAAGGAAGCGTTAAAAACCCCCAAGAAGTCAATCACTGCCGGGCCCGGAAATCCGCCAGTGGTGGTCGATGAAACCGCCGTCATTCCGCAGGCGGCTCGCGATATCATCGCTGGCGCGGGCTTCGACAACAACATCCTCTGCATTGGCGAAAAGGAAGTCTTCGTGGTAGAGGCGATTGCCGACAAACTGATGGCTGAGCTGAAAAAGCAGGGCTGCGCCGAACTCAATTCCACGCAAATCGACGAACTCGCGCGAAAAGCATTTCAGACCCAGGGCGACGTTAAGAATTTTAAGTCGTGCGGCGGCTCGATGCTCAATCGCGATTTCGTGGGTAAGGACGCACATTTCCTGGCGCGCCAGATCGGTGTCGACGTTCCACAGAACTGCCCCATGCTCATCGGCGAAACCAGCGCGGACCACCTGTGGGTGCAAAGCGAGCAGATGATGTGCTTCATTCCCATCGTGCGTTGCAAGGATGTGGACCATGCGATTAATCTCGCGGTGCAGGCCGAGCACGGCTACGGCCATACCGCCGTTATCCACTCGCTTAACGTAGCCAACATGACGAAAATGGGCAAGGCCATGAACGTTTCTCTTTTCATCAAAAATGGCCCAAGCTACGCAGGGCTCGGAATGGGTGGAGAGGGACACACCAGCTTCTCGATAGCCAGTCCTACCGGCGAAGGGGCCACCACCTGCCGCACGTTTTGCCGCCTGCGCCGCTGTACGCTGGTGGACTATCTGCGGATCGTTTAATCTTACCTGGCAGTACTCGTAAACACATCTTCATAAACACGGTGAGACAACTGCTCACCGTCGGCCGGATTACTGTCGTCAAAGGCAACAATCGTGTAGCTGCGCCCCGCCTTTGGTGACAGCTCGATTGGACCCAGCACCGATTTGCCTCCGTCCTTTGCGACGACTTTGTAATCACCGGCGGGAATCGCCTTCGGCCCCTCGAACTCGCCATGTTTCAGATTACTGATAATCTTAAACCAGCCGGCATACACGTCCACCTTTTCAACCGAGGGCGAGGCGAGCACAAAAGTCGCATGCGCCTTCTCCCCTTCGGGCGGTTTGCACTCGCTCGGCACAACCAGCGGTTTCACCGCCGAGCCCGCTGCTGTTGTTTCCCGCGCAACGACCACAGTGTAGCAGTGGTTGGCAGCCAGCGTGATCGTTTGCTCGACCGCCAGCGCGCCACTGGTCTCCGCATTTGTTAGCGAGAGCGTATGCTGTGCGGCCGAAAGCTTGAACGAGTCACTCTGCTTGAGAGCCAGCGATTTGCCAGTCGGCATGCCGTCGATCAGGATGGCGACACGCGTTGTCAGGGGATCCGCATGGATGACGCGTACAGTCACCGATTCGGCAGCACCGGCAGTGCGCAGTAATCCGCAAACTGCGGCTCCTAAAACAAACTGGGTTCGTCGCATAGTGGCAAGGCGGTGCAAAACGTATGCCCCACGTTTCAAAGGGTGGCGTGACGGAATCCAATTCCGCACTCCGCGCTCCGAACTCCGAACTCCGAACTAAAAAAATGGTGCCTGGGGAGGGAATTGAACCCCCGACACGAGGATTTTCAGTCCTCTGCTCTACCAACTGAGCTACCCAGGCACGCGCCAGACGCGGGGCAGAACTACGCGCCGGAGTTGCTGCTTATTCACTGCCCGGGTTAAACCCGACCCAGCGCGAAAAACAGGTAGTAGAACGCAGCGGAAACCAGCGCAGACGCAGGGATGGTAAGAATCCAAGCCCACATAATTCTTGCAGCAATGCCCCATTTAATACCCGAGAGATTTGTAGTAGCACCAACACCAATAATGGAGCCCGTGATCGTGTGGGTCGTTGAAACCGGGATTCCTAGATGTGTAACCATAAACAGCGTCGCTGCCCCCGCTGTTTCCGCGCAGAACCCTCCCACCGGCTTCAGTTTTGTAATCTTCATACCCATAGTTTTTACTATGCGCCATCCGCCCAGCGCTGTTCCAAGTGCCATTGCAGCGTGGCATGACAGGATGATCCAAAGAGTCTGTGGATCGGTAAGTGAGATTTTAACATCGGGTTTAAAGTGACCGGCGGCTACAAGCAGCGCGACGATGATACCCATGGTTTTCTGGGCGTCATTGCCGCCATGGTTCAGCGAGTAGAGCGCCGCGCTGACCAACTGGCCGCGCCGGAAAAAACTGTCGACCGCCGTCGGTCGCCACCGGCGAAAAAGCCAGTACACGATCACCATGATCGTAAAGGCCAGGGCAAAGCCGATCAGCGGCGCCAGCGGGATATACTTCACCGTCGGCCACACCTTTGTCCAGTTGATGCCACCCAGGCCAGCGTGGGCGATACCAGCGCCAATCGCGCCACCAATAAGAGCGTGAGACGAACTCGTGGGCAGCCCCCACCACCACGTCAGCAGGTCCCAGACAATCGCGGCCAGCAGCCCGGCCAGCACTACATAAATGTACGAATGGTCCGAAGGTTTAATGATGACGATCTTGGAAATCGTGTCGGCCACTTTCGGCGCGAACACGAACATTGCGATGAAATTGAAAAAAGCCGCCCATAATACCGCCGCACGCGGCGAAAGCACTCGCGTTGAGACCACGGTGGCGATGGAATTAGCCGAGTCGTGGAACCCGTTAATCAGGTCGAAAAGCAGGGCAATGATGATTGTTGCGATAACAACGATCCACAAGTAGTCCATATTCAGGAGGCCTCGATTACAACGCCTTCAATGATATCGGCGGCGTCCTCACATTTATCCACAGCACTCTCCAGAATCTCGAACAGTTCGTTCCACTTGATCACAATGATCGGCCTCGATTCCTCCTCCCGGAACAGCCGCGCCAGCGCAGTGCGCAGAATTTCATCACCTTTGTTTTCCAGGTCATGCACCTTGATGCAGGCGGCTTTGATAGCGTCCGCGTCCTTCATGTTGCGCATCAGCTTGAGCGCCTCCGCAAGCTGCATGCTCGCGGAAACCAGCACTTCCGCCAGCTCTCTTGCCTCCGGACGCATCTCCGTAACATTGTAGATCGCCATTCTCGATGCGGCTGCATCGATTGCATCCATCACATCATCCAGTCGCATGATGAGCCGCTGGATGTCGGGCCGGTCCATCGGCGTAATGAACGTATTGTGCAATGCGTCCAGACACGCATGCGTCACATCGTCCGCCTCGTGTTCGATCTCCTTGATGCGCCCGGCATGGTAGCCGATATCCGAGTCATTGCTGGTCAGAGCCAGCAGTTCCTGGCAACCGCGCATAGTGACAGCGGCGTGCTGCTCAAAGTAGTCAAAAAAGCTGGTCTCTTTGGGCAAGAATCTTTTAAACATCAGTTGCGTCTCCTTTAATGGTGCTCCGCTTCTGTAGATCCCAGGTCGTATTTGCATCCGTGTGCGGGTTAATTCGATGCCATGAAGTTGCCAGTCATCAAATTTCGCACAAGGCTTGAATTTGTCACAGCGCCGCCACATCAGGTCCAACCGTTTGCGGTCGCTATTTTGCGCCCGGCACGATGCCTTTCGGGCGCTGGATTCAGGGCCGTACTTATCGAAATTGCCCGCAACCGAGCCCCGTTAACCAGCCACCGGGGGCCGTTTTGCCGGCCGTGCAACCTCATCTCGGGTGCAGCAAATAATTAGACGCTCGTGCAGTATATTGGCCTGCCCTGCCGCCTGGCAGGGCGATCGCACCCCGTGCCCGGGTGGCGGAACTGGCAGACGCACCAGCTTGAGGGGCTGGCGAGGTCACACTTGTGCAGGTTCAAATCCTGTCCCGGGCACCAACTCACTTTTCACTTATTTATCTTGGGTTCGCGCTTGAATCTAGTTATTGGATTCAGCAGCTTCGTTTTCATGGTCTGTCTCTAGTGCGGCGAAGTCCTCGGCGATCCCACAAATGGGCGTTTCTACATTAATGCGTGCGAAGGTGTATGCGGACGTGCCAATTTACTTGGTCCACTTATAGTGAAGAAACTGGGACCATAGCGGGTGAGTTCCGGGCGAGCCAAGAAACTCCTCGTATTGTGGTCGCCAAGGGCGACCCATTCCGGTATCTAAAAGGAAAAGATCATCACCTTTCGGCTTCTGCTCGAAAAATAGCACACTGAGCCGGGCTTCCTCGGGTTCTGCATGCGCTCTTGTATCCGTCGTGTTATCCGCTTCTACGAGGCAATAGTAAGCTAGCTGGCTGCCGGTCGTGAGTTCCCCTTTTAAAACACGAAGCACGGTTGCCGTTGTCTGCCACTCACCGTAGCGCCCCGCACGCGGACGAACGCGATACGCTGCGGCGTCCGGCCTAACCACAACTGAATGTGGGTAGTAATGAAAGTAATTGAGAAAATTGATTGAGTTGTCGTCCAGTTTCCCGGTCGCTTGGTTGGCTGAGGTCGACACTACTGCACACGCGCACAAAAAGTTCAAAGCGATAACCTTAGCACACACGAATGATCGCGCGTTCTTTGTGAACTGCACGCAAATCACCAGAGACCCTTTATTAATCCGCCTCGGCGGACCCTCGCATCTCAACATCGCTACAGCATTACCCCGCGACAATCGTGTTTCGGATCCTGCCGATGCTTCCTATATCCACCTCAACCACATCGCCCGGCTGCATAAGTACAGGCGGATTACGATGTTCCCCCACACCGGCAGGAGTCCCTGTCGAGATAACGTCACCCGGCTCCAGCGTGATACCCTCGCTGATGAATTCGATCAGTTCCGCGACGCCGAAAATCATCCGCGCCGTACTGGAGTCCTGCATGACCTGGCCGTTCAATGTCGTTCGAACGGCCAGTGCCTGTGGATCCGCGATTTCATCGGCAGTAACCACGCACGGGCCCATTGGCGCAAACGTATCCTGGCTCTTTGCGCGCAGGAACTGCACATCGCTTCTCTGCACATCCCGCGCGCTGATGTCGTTCACGATTGTATATCCAAACACGTGCTCCAGCGCCCGGCCGCGCGGAATCCGCTTCCCCCCCGAACCGATAATCACCGCCAGTTCACCCTCAAAATCAAGCTTATCGGTCACCGTCGATTTAATGACCGCGTCCCCATCACCGACAATTGCGTTGCAGTATTTGCCGAACAGGATCGGCCGTTCAGGCCGCGCTTTTTTCTGTTCGTCGCAATGGTCCTGGTAGTTTAATCCAACGCAAATAAACTTGCCGGGGTTGGGAATCGGCGGCAGTAGCTTGAGCTTGCTCAACGACAGCACCGCCGTACCATCTGCCTGGCTCGGCGGCGACAGTTGCTTCAGATATTCCGACAGAAAAACGACGACGGGATCCGGCGCCGCGCAGATGCTTTTCATGTCCGCCTGCAACACCACATCCGGCGCACGTTCGCCGGCGCGTTCGAATAGCGTGGCCGCATGGTAGACAAACTCACCCGCACCAATTCCAAGCTGTGGGCCGGAGCCGGTCTGGTAGCGATACAGCCGCATTAATGAATTCCTTTGAGACTCGCCGCCGCCGCAGCCGCATACACCTCGATCAGCGGCACCTTTTTCTCAATCGAAATTCGCCGGCAGTCCTCGTATTCCGGGGTGCGTTTCAGCACTTCCTCGCCCCACATGCCCACCTTCACCCGCACCGGCCCGTATTGCGTATCCACCGTTTCCATACGCCGCTTCAGGCTGTAGCGTTCGCATGGGATCACTTTGACGCCGAAGGTGGTCGTTTCCCGCAACAGCAGCTCGATAGCGGAGGGAGTTTGCTGCGGATGCACGAGAACATGCAGGCTGGTTCCCGGACGATTCTTTTTCATGTGCAGCGGAACGAGCTGCACATCGAGACAGCCCATTTCAAACAACCGTTCCATGACCTGCGCAAACATCTCTGCGGGCATGTCATCGATCTCTGTCGTGATGAGATCCAGTTGCTCCTGGTTCACAGGTAGATCAACCACCGATCCGCTGCGCGCATCCTGCCCAAGCAGCACGCGAAGGTAGTTGGTATGACCCGCCGTTGCCCGACTTCCGGCTCCATAGCCGATTCGCTCGATCGTGAAATGCTGCATCGGCCCAAACCCGGCGGCAATGGTCGTTAAAATGGCGGCGCCGGTTGGTGTCGCCAGCTCTGCTGCAATGGGCCCTGTCTCGATCGGGACTCCGGCGAGTATTCGTGCGGTCGCAGGCGCGGGCACCGGCATCACTCCATGCGCCGCTTTGATCGTTCCACTTCCCACCGCTACCGGCGACGCAAGCACGCGGGTAACCCCCAATTGTTCCAGTCCCCACATGGAACCCACAATATCGACGATCGCATCCACTGCACCCACTTCGTGGAATTGCACAGCTTCGATCGTGGTTTCGTGGACGGCCGCCTCCGCAACCGCGATTTTATGAAAGGCTTCAATTGCGCGCTGCTTCACCGCGTCGGAAAAGCCACTCCCCTCGATAATCGTACGAATCTCGGTGAAGCCCCGGTGCACGTGACCACCTGTGGCCGCATGACCGTGGGAATGCCCAGGCTCGTCATGCGCATGCGGGTGGTCGTGGCTATGAGCATGCTCATGCGGATGATGATGATCATGACCATGGCTGTGTGAATGATCAGGGCCGTGCGCGTGATCGTGGACGTGGCTTTGGCCGTGCGCAGCGGCATCCGCGCCGGTGTCACCATCCAGGTCAACACGCACGAGCGTCGCGCCAATTCCGCACCGTGATACCCTTTGCGCACTGATCGTGTAACCCTGCACCGGCAACGTGGCTAACTGACGCCTCAGCTCCTCTATCGGCAAGCCGAGGTCTACCAGCGCACCCAAAGTCATATCGCCGCTGATGCCATTATAGCAGTCAAAATACGCCGTCGTCATGCGGCGGTTCCCCCCGGCGCAGGCTTAGCTGCAGCGATTCCAGTATGGTTGATCATGTGCGCCAGAAGCCCCGCCCCGAATCCGTTATCAATGTTCACCGTCGCAATTCCACCGCTGCACGAGTTCAGCATGCCCAGCAATGCAGTGATGCCTCCCAAAGATGCTCCATAGCCTACGCTGGTAGGGACGGCGATCACGGTTCCGCGCACAAGGCCTGCCACAACACTCGGCAACGCTGCCTCCATCCCCGCGACAACCACCAGTACTGTGGCACTCTGCAATGTTTCGAGATGAGAAAAAAGCCGCTGGATGCCTGCGACACCGACATCGTACACGCGCCGCACCTCGTTTCCCCACACCTCGAGGCAAACGGCCGCCTCTTCCGCAACGGGAACATCGGTAGTGCCTGCAGTCACGACTGCTACATATCCATGCCCCGGAACCACGGCCTCATTGCCCCTGGCGAGGACTCTCGCCGACGCGTAATAGCTCAGATCCGGGCAGGAACTTCTTACAAATGCGGCTGTTTCGGCATCAATCCGGGTGCAGATTACGGTCTGGCCCAGCGCCCCCAGTCGCACCACGATTTCCAGCACCTGCTCCGGCGTTTTGCCCTCGCAGTAGATAGCCTCTGAAACGCCGCGGCGCCGTTTGCGATCCGTATCGAGCTTGATAGCGCCGAGGTCCACAAAGCTCGATTGAAGCAGCGCGAGCGCCTGTTCTGCCTGTTCCGGCGAAAGGCTGCCACTTGCCACCTTGTCAAGCACTCCACGAATCTCTGTCTGCTTCATCAGAAGGCGGATCGTTCCTGCTTGCACTGCCGTGTCAATCCGCTTGCGACTGGCATCGAAAATGCCCGCACGAAGATAAGTTTCTCTGCTGCATCCGCCGCTTGCTGCGGGCGCAATCAGAGCCTAAATTTGTCTATCTGGAAGGACGCTGAAATGCAGATGCACCTCAACATGGAAACCGACCTGATTTTTTACCTCCTCGGTATTATCATTCTCCTCTCATTAATAGCCGCGGTGGGCGCGTGGAGGCGGCCACCCCAGCTTACGCGCGACGAAGCGGAAGACCTATTCGCAACATCGCACGAGCGCAATGCGGCCGAAGCTCAGCGATTGCGCGAGTCAGTAACCGAAGCGCAACGCGCCAGCGCGGACAAGCTGATAGCCCTGCGGGCGGAAACCCAGGAACTGCTTGGTGGGATGAGCCAGTTGCTGGAACATACCGCAGGTGAATTACGCGGAACCCTTACACAAGCCACCGAGCAGCAGGAGGAAAGCATTCGCAAAAACCTCGGCGACCTGAGCAGCAATGTAACTGCCGCCCTGACCGAAGCGAAGCGCAGCCAGGATGCCGGCATCGAAAAAGTCGAGGGGACACTCCAGCAGGTACGTACGGAGGTCGATCGCGCCAGCACCGAAGTAAAAACGTCCATCGTCGAGCTCCAGCGCCAGCACAACGAGGCAAAGGCACAGTCTGCCATCCAGCTTTGCGAAGCGCTGATATCCTCGCTGGGCACGCTACGTAATACGATCGCCGGCCAGATTGCCGAATCGCGCCACGCCGACATACTACTTCCCAACCAGGAGTTTGCATCGGACCAGGCAGGTCCACAAGCGGCACCGGATGGGCCGCAAGACCAGGAATACGAAGCCCGCGAGAACCAGGTTCCTTCTTAGAACATCGCGAAATCTATCCGCTGCTATCGTTGCACTTCGCGCCTCATGTCGCTGCGCCTTGGGGAAACGGCTCTATTGTGTGCTTGACCTGAGCTTCGCCCTGAAGTCCAACTAACGCGCTGGTAATATGATCCCGCTGAAATTGGCAGCCGTTCTCTGGACAGCAGCCAATCGTACCTGTAGATGGACGGAGGTAGCAAGATGGACGTGCGCCGAGTTGTTTCTTTTGCAGCTCCGCTGCTGTGGTTTGCGGTTATCCTGCAAGGTTGCGCCGCGAAAAAAGGCCTTAATAACGTAGGCTTGGCGGCAAGCCAGTCGCCGAGCACCTCTGTGCAACCTCCCGTGGCGGCCGCTGAGCGCCCCCCCTATGCGCTATCCGCGCAATGCAACGGTCCCATGGTGCAGTTTCGGCTGCAGAACCTTGGAAACACAGACTTGCAGATCGAAAACAAAGATTTTGCCCTCGTCGTTCCGGGTAAAAGCCGCAAAGTGATCCCATATAGCAAGCAGACCGTAAGTGTGGATCTACCCACCAGGGTTGTGGGGCCGAATGAGACGGTGCAAGGCCGGGCCGTTTTTAACGACAACATCATGCCGACTGGTTGCCGGCTGGTCTTTAAGCCTTACTCGCGCCCGCAAGACGGCGGCACTTTCGCGGAAATCGGTTCGCGTCCTGCGACCCTTTAACCTCGGCGTTAGATGTTGCAGCGATACCAAGTGTGCCGTCCCAGAAGTTCATATCTATACTTCAGGAGGCTTTCGAGCTCGGAAGGCACACAAAACCAGCGAGCGAATTAACGGGACAATACCTATTGCGTCGGACCGAAATGCTGAAATGTGTCGTCCGCCAGTTCTACCTTAGCTCCGCTGGAGTCGTGGAAATTAACACCGACTATTGGCGCTACAGAGCCGATCTGCGTTACGGGCACGCTGATACCTGAGGCCGCGAGACCCGCCGCCAGTTCCTCCCGGGTCGCGCGACAGCAAAATAACAGTTCAAATTCTTCTCCGCTAAACATGGCAAATTGCTGCGCGTTTACTCCCCTGCTTTTGCAAAAGGGCACGACACCGTCAAATAACGGAATGCGATGAATGGCAACGTTCAACCCGGCGTGGCTGGCGTCCGCCAGCAAATGCAGCTCATTAAAAATCCCATCGCTCACGTCTATGATCGCAACATCCCCGTGATGCGCCGCAAGGTAGCGGCCTAGTTCAATCCGTGGCTCGGGAACCTGCTGGCGCCGGATTAACTTTACGACCCCATCAGGCTCCAGCGCCGACTGCAGCTCGGGTCGAAGCTGCAGTTCCAATCCGGCTCTGCACCCACCCAGTGCTCCGCTTACAAAAACATTCTGTCCGGCGCTGCAGTTCGATCGCGCGCACGAACCATCGCTCAAGAGCTTGCTGCCCGTCACGGCTATATTAAGGGTGAGCTTCGCAGCACGAACGGTGTCGCCGCCCACCAGCCGAACGCTCCAGCGAGCGCATTCCAATTGGAGGCCCTTATACAGCTCCACCACGTCCCGTACCTGCAGTTCTCCCGGAAGGCCGATACTCACCAGCGCGCATTCGGGCTGTGCACCCATGGCCGCCATGTCGCTTACGTTTGCCACAATGGCCCGGCGGCCAAGGGCTACAAAATCGGTACGTATGGTTCGAAGGAAATGCGTATCCTCAACAAGTAGATCGGTCGTAAGCACCTGCAACGGCCGCACCGGGTCCGGGTGATAGACCGCGCAGTCGTCCCCGATGCTGACTACCAGGTTGTCATCCGGTGGTGAGAGGAACGGGCGTATTGCATTCAAGATACCCTGTTCGCCCGCCTCTTGAACCGTTGCCTGGTCCGTCAACGAACCGCTTTCGCGTTATCAATCAGCTCGGACAATTCCCGCACTTTCGCCTCGATCTCCCCAGAGGCCATGACTTCGCGGATGACAGCTATGTTATCTGCACCTGCGCGTATCACGTCCGGGATTGCAGCCGACGTTATGCCGCCGATCGCGACAATAGGTTGGGACACATGCTTTCTTACCCATTTGATGTGCTCCAGCCCCACGGGCGAATTCGACGATTGTTTCGACTGCGTCGGGAACACTGGCCCGACCGCTATATAACTCACCGGCTGCGTCGAAGCCAAAAGGGCCTGTTGCTTCGTATGGGTGGAAATTCCGATAATTGCGCCGGGTCCTAATGTTTCGCGTGCAATGTAGGGTGGAAAGTCCTCCTGGCCAAGGTGAACGCCATCGGCTTCTATCTCCTTTGCAAGGTACGGGTTATCGTTCACCAGCAGTGTGGCCCCGGCTTCCCTGGTCAGTTTACGGAGTACATGTCCCACTTGCAGCAGATCTTCAAAACGAGCGCCTTTGTCGCGCAACTGGATGACTTTGGCGCCGCCGGCCAATGCACGCGTAGCTGCCTCAAGGTGCCCCAATCCGGAAAGTTTGGAATCCAGGATCACGTACAGGCCCCAGGCGCAGTTCGGCGATCGGCTCATGGAAGCAACATTGCGTACGCGCGTATGTGCAGCAACTGATTTCGCCGATGCTTGCAGCAACCCGGACAAAGACTGCTAATGTGCCATCCTGGAAGTTCATAGCTATACTTCAGTAAGCTTTTGAGCTCGGACGGCACATAAAACCAGTGAACGAATTAATGAGACACCACCCTAAATTAGAAAAGCCCCCCGGTGACCGGGGGGCCGCCTCACAACTTTAAGCTGTGTTGTGCGGATTAGTAGCCGCAGCTGAAGATGCTGGAAATGCCGCAGCCGATGCCGCTGATCAAACCACCAACGCCACTGACCACACCACCAACCAGGCCGAACGGATTAAAGCAGGCAGGCTCGCAGGCTGGCGCACAAGCGGGTGCACAAACAGGAGCACAACGTGGTGCACAAGGAGCCGGTCCATAATGCTTACCGCCAGCAAATGCACCCGTCGGAGCTACGCAAATCGCGGCCAGAACTAGAGCCGCAGCAAACTTCTTCATGTGTTACCTCCAAGGATAATTGTTACATCTCGCGCAAGTGATGCAAAAGCCGTGCACAGTATTTCAACAGAAATATGATTATCTTTATAAGTTGTTTTGCGGATCAACCAATTACGGGTAAATGCAGAAGAAACAAAGCTTCTTGTTTACACTTCCTTAAATTGCATCCGGACTTGCCGCAAAACCGGGAATCTTGGCTGTGACCATTATCCACAGGCTACTGTGCCGTATTAAAACACAAGTGTCGTACGTCTCTACGGCATATGGGTTGCTCCACTGTCAGCGCACCGTTTAATGAAGGAGCCGCCGCTTGAGTAAGTCCAAACAGACCCTGCCACCCCAGCACCAGGATCAACAGCCAGGATCGGAGCCGATACACCGCTTGGCCGGCCAGGCCAGCGCGAGGAGGTTGCGCCTTGCTTTGTTTTCCTGGCATCCGACGACTCCTCTTATATGACAGGCCAGATTCTGCACCCAAACGGCGGCACCATTGTAAATGGCTGAGGACGGGACCACTCCCTCCGGACGTGCATCGCTCTTCCAAATACTGAGGCAGACGGTCAAAGAGTGGGATGAGGACAATGTACCCCGTCTCGGGGCAGCATTGGCGTACTACGCCATTTTCTCGATCGCGCCGCTGGCCCTTCTATCCATTGCGGTGGCGTCTTTTTTCGTCGGTGAGGAAGCCGCACGCGGCCAGCTTCACGGCCAGTTACGCGGCTACCTCGGAGAATACGGTGCACAGGCAGTCCAGGCGCTGGTTGGAAGCGCAAAAACCAACAACACAACAGGACCCGTGGCAGTCGCTTTCGGCGTCGTTACGCTGCTCTACGGGGCCGGCGGCGTATTTACCCAGCTGAAGGAAAGCCTGAATATCATCTGGGGCGTAACCGAGCGCAAAAAAGGCGTTAAGAACTTCCTTCTCAACCGCCTGATATCCTATGTGATGGTGCTGTTCATCGGCTTCCTGTTAATCGCCGCGGCCATCGCGAGCACCGTCATCACCGCGGTACTTAAATACCTGCACACTACGCCGCCGCACATCCACTTCATGGATTTCGGAATCTCGTTCGTCCTGCTCACGATTCTCTTTGGTATTATTTTCAAGGTGCTTCCGGACGTAAAACTGGCCTGGCGGAACGTCTGGCTGGGAGCAGCCGTCACGTCTGTCCTTTTCAGCCTCGGCAAAATGGCTATCGGCTTTTACCTCGCAAGAGGTGGGGTGGCAAATAGTTACGGCGCAGCCGGATCCATTGTCGTTCTCATGATCTGGGTCTACTATTCCGCACAAATTGTCTTTTTTGGCGCAGAATTTACGCAGGTGCACTCGAAGCTACGCTCGATCCCATCCGAGCCAGCCCCCAACGCGATGCTCACTTCAGAGGCTGAAGCCACGGGTAAAGAGGCGCACAGTGAAAAGGCCACAGCCATACCAAGTGTGCCGAATCAGTAGTTCCTTACCAGACCAAAGGGCAGAGTTGACCTCGATTCGGCACTCAGAACCGAATACGTATTAACGGTAGACCACCCAAGTGTGCCGAATCAGTAGTTCCTATTCAGTTTGAGCGCGGAAGATGAGCTCCATTCGGCACACAGAACCGAATACGTATTAACGGTAGACCACCCAAGTGTGCCGAATCAGTAGTTGCTTACCTAAAGCCTGCTCCCCCGCTGCTGGCACTTCGATTGCTCCCGTCGATCGGTATACCACACCTCATGGTGCGCCGGCCACTCGGGCCGGCACGGAAAGGGCCGGAGACATGAAGATGGAGCATCTCAAGGACTTGTACCTTGAGGAACTGAAAGACATCTACAGCGCCGAGACACAACTGGTCACAGCGTTACCAAAGATGGCCAGGGCGGCACATTCGCCACAGTTGCAGGAATCATTCAACGTGCACCTCGAACAGACCAAAGTGCAAGTGCAGCGGCTGGAGAAGATTTTCGACAGGCTGGGCGAAAAACCTACCGGTAAGAATTGCAAGGGTATGGCCGGGCTGATTATCGAAGGCGAAGAAATGATCCACGAAAAAGGGGAGCCGGAAGTGATTGATGCCGGCCTGATCGCCGCGGCGCAACGCGTGGAGCATTACGAGATCGCCGCGTATGGATGTGCGCGCACTTATGCGCGTATGCTTGGCGAGCGCGATGCCGAACAGATGCTCCAACAGACCCTCGATGAAGAAGAGGCGACCGACAGGAAACTGACGGTACTGGCAGAAAGCAGCATCAATATCCAGGCAGCCCAACACTAACCATAGCTGCTTCCAGCGGCTGATTCTTATTTTGCGGTACCTATCGCGTAGTCAGGCAGCGGTGGGTGCCGCTTTTTTGTTGCGTGCTCTTCGACTAAAAGTCGTCGACATTGCGTAGAAACAGCGCCTCTGCGAGGATGGACAAACAGGACTATCTTACGCAGGATTTAGCAGGATTGACAAAGGGAACGCTAATCAGGAAAGTTCATTCGTCGGTTCCTGCAAACCACTGCAAGGCTTCCATGCCGCAGGTTACGGAGATTGCACCATGCGAATAGTAATACTATCAATGCTACTTTCAACCGGGGCCATCCTTTGCGCACAGCAGCAATCCGCTCCTGCGCCTGTGAAGGTAGCCAATGCAAAAACGGCCCCTTCTGGCTCCAGCGTAGTTGTGCGCGGAGCCGTTTCCCAATATAGGGCGCCCACGAGTGAGCGCGCGCCGCACTCCGTCACTATCAAAGACGATTCCGGCGAGTTGCGAGTGCCCATCTGGGAGGACGTTTGGAAGAAAATTGAATTTCGCGAGAAGCTAAAGAGCGCGGGAACCCTCGTCACAGCGCGAGTAAAGGTCTCAGAATTTCACGGCGAACCGGAAGGACGTGTTCTTGACGCGGCTGACATCAAAGAGGGCACGGTGTCTATCGCTCCTCTCACCCCCATTATCTGGATCGAAGACCTGCAGGAAGGCATGAAGCAGGCTACGGCCGCTGGCAAAGACATCTTTATTTTCTATTCTGCGGCGGATGCAGAGAATAGCCAGTTCCTCGAAACCAAAGTGCTCCAGGAACCGAAGGCCATCCGCGCCATAACAGACAAATACGTCCCGGTCCGGATCGACATCATTAAGCAGCCCCGGCTCGCCACACAGCTTGGCATTTACCGCGGCGGTGTGTTCGCTTTGTACCGTAGCAATGGTAGCGCGATCAGTTTGGGGCCAATCAGCTCCGTGAGATCGGCGGATGATCTCCTCAAAGCGCTTACATCCCCGTAGCCTGCAGGTAACCTGGCATCGAAACTGGCTTGACTCATTTGGTTCATTTGCGGCAAAAGAAATTTCTGATGCACAATTCGGGACAAAAGAGCACCTTCGAATACTGGCCGACTACCAGGTGTTTCGTCAGCTCGACCTCTGCAATGCTGGTGCAGCCTTAGGCGCACCATGTGGCAGCACATGCCTCGCGCGGCGGCGCGCGAACAGCGTGCCGGCGTTCGGCCGCGGCCGCCATCCCAGTGCGCTACAGTCCTAATCGGCTTGCCTTTAGGGTGGCACCTTAGACCTGATGTCTCAAAGCTGAATTACGCATACTTTGCAGCTATTTCCAGCATTGAGGAACCCACATGATCCAAGAGGTCACTTATACCCTTAACACGTCATCGTCGTTGTATAATGCCGATCTCGCCCCGGTCCCGGCGCACCGCCGCACGTGGAGAATGTGGAGCATCGCCGCTTTGTGGGTAGGAATGGCAGTGTGTATCCCAACTTATACATTAGCTGCCGGTATGATAAGCCAGGGAATGAACTGGTGGCAGGCGCTGCTAACGGTGACGCTGGGCAATCTGATTGTAACTGTCCCCATGATCCTGAACGCGGAGCCCGGCACGCGATATGGCATCCCATTCCCCGTCCTGTTGCGGGCTTCATTTGGCACACGCGGCGCCAACATCCCGGCAATTATGCGCGCCATCGTGGCCTGCGGCTGGTTCGGGATTCAGACCTGGATCGGTGGTTCGGCCATATACACGCTGCTTTCGGTAATCCTAAAATTCCCCGTGGCCACGGCCGCAGATCACATTACCTTTCTCGGCGCATCAGCCGGGCAGTTCGGCTGCTTCCTGCTATTCTGGGCGATCAACATGCTGATCGTCATTACTGGCACACACGGCATCAAATGGCTGGAAAACCTGTCCGCACCATTCCTCCTCGCCGTCGGTCTGGCACTTCTTGCGTGGGGCGTTACCAGAGGCGGCGGATTTGGAAACATCCTTTCCGATGCCACGATCCAGAAATTACGCGGTAAGGAAGCGGCGGACTTCAATATCTGGAAAGTCTTCTGGCCGAACCTGACAGCGATGGTCGGCTTCTGGGCAACGCTATCACTCAACATTCCCGACTTCTCGCGCTATGCGAAATCACAAAAGGATCAGGTATACGGTCAATTGATGGGCCTGCCAACCACCATGGCGCTTTACTCGTTTATTGGCATCGCAGTCACATGCGCCACGGTTGTCGTGTTTGGCAAAGCGATCTGGGATCCTGTCGAACTCCTAGGCAAATTTGAGCAGCCGCTGCTGATCGGGTTTGCGCTGTTCTCCCTGATGATTGCCACTCTGACAACCAACATCGCGGCGAACGTGGTCTCACCGGCGAATGATTTTTCCAACCTTTCGCCGCGCAACATCAGCTTTAAGATGGGCGGTATTATCACCGGAGTTATCGGCATCCTGATCATGCCGTGGAAGCTTTACTCAGACCTGTCGCAGTACATATTTACCTGGCTGATTGGCTACGGCGTGTTCCTCGGCGCCATCGCCGGCGTTATGCTGGCCGACTACTACCTCGTACGCAAACGAGTGCTCAATGTGACCGATCTCTTCGAAGAGAACGGCGAGTATTCATTCGGCGGATCCGGCTTTAACTGGCGCGCTTTCGTCGCATTGATTGTGGGCGTCGTTCCAGCCGTGCCGGGGTTCGTCCACGCTGCAACCAGCGGCTCGAGGTTCGCCGTTACCGTGAGCGAACGCTGGCAGACGATTTACACCTACGGATGGTTCGTCAGCCTTGGGATCGCCGTGCTCACATACGTCGTATTATGCACCCTCGCGCCCATGAACGCCAGCCAGACTGCGACAATTCGCACCCGAACCTCAGAAGATATTTAGCCGCGATGGTACTCTCAAGATACGTCCCTACAAAAGGATTATGATATGACCCCCACCATAGCCACTCCCCCAGCCAGCAAATCCGCGGCACGCATGCCCGACTGCCAGTTTACGCCTCCTAAGTACACCGGCCCCTCTAAGGCGGAAATTCTGGCGATGCGCAAACAGTACTGCAACCCCGCCATCTTCACGATTTATGCCGAGCCACTGATGATCGTTGATGGCCACATGCAATGGCTGTTCGATGAAACGGGCCGGCGCTACCTCGACCTGTTCGCAGGCATCGTAACCGTGTCGTGCGGGCATGCGCATCCGAAAGTCATCAAGGCGCAGCAGGACCAGTTGGCAAAGGTGCAGCACACGACCACGATCTACCTGCACCCGAACTTCCCGGCGTTTGCAAAGAAGCTGGCGTCGAAAATGCCGAAGGGCCTCGAGGTGACATACTTCACCAACAGCGGCAGCGAAGCGAACGACCTCGCGATCCAGATGGCGCGGCTGTACACAAACAATCACGAAGTGATCGCGCTGCGCAACTGCTACCATGGTGGATCGCCGCAGGCGATGGGGCTGACGTCGCACTATACATGGAAGTATCCACTGCCGCAGGGCTTTGGCGTGCATCACGCGGCGGCGCCCGATCCGTACCGCAGCGAGTACACCGGCACTCCGGAAGAGATCGCGAGCCAGTCGGCCCGTAATATCGAAGAGGTAATCAAGTTTTCGACCCCGGGCAAAATCGCGGCGTTTATCTGCGAACCGGTGCAGGGCGTGGGCGGCGCCACCGCCGGCGCACCAAATTACCTGAAGGAAGCCTACGAGATTGCTCGCCGGTACGGCGGACTCTGCATTGCCGACGAAGTTCAGACTGGATTCGGTCGCACCGGCGAGCACTTCTGGGGCTTTCAGAACTTTGGTGTAGTGCCCGATGTTGTCACCATGGCAAAGGGCATCGGCAACGGTTCGCCGCTGGCCGCCGTAACGACGCGGATGGAGATCGCCCAGACGCTGGCGCAGAAAATCCACTTCAACACCTACGGCGGCAACCCTGTCAGCATGGCGGCGGGAATTGCGGTGCTGGATGCCATTGAAGAAGACGGTCTGCAGCAGAACTCGAAAGTTGTTGGTGGTCACCTGAAGGCCGGCCTGCAAAAGCTTCAGCAGCGTCACAAGGTGATCGGCGACGTCCGCGGCATGGGGCTGATGCTCGGCCTCGAGTTCGTGCGCGACCGCGCCACCAAAGAACCCGCGGTGGAGGAAACCAAGCAGATCATGGAAGGCATGCGCGAGAACGGCATCCTCATCGGCAAAGGCGGCCTGTACGGCAACGTGCTGCGCATCAAACCGCCGATGTGCATCACGAAGGACGACGCGGACTTCGCGCTGGATACGCTGGATGCAGTGCTGAGCAAGATGTAGTGATGAGTCCGAGTTCGGCCATAATCATGTTCGGAACACAAGCTGTTCAATTTGGAGAGAGAGTGAGCCCGCAGGGCGCCGCTACGCTTTCCAGCCCCGCACGTAGTGCGGGGATTATCCGGCAAATGTTTGATCGAGCTGCTTTAGCAGCGGCGCTTTCTCAGTACGTAGAACCCATTTAGGAGAGCAGGCATGATGTACGACAAAATAGTTAAAGGCGGCAAGGTCGTCACCCCCGGCGGGATTGTGAACGCCGACGTCGGAATCAAGGGCGAGAAAATCGCCGCGGTCGGCGAAGGTCTGGCCGACGTCGCGAAGAAAAACGGCGCGCAGGTCATCGACGCAAAGGGGCATTACGTTATCCCCGGTGTGCTTGATGTTCACGTACACCTCGAACTTCCCTTCTGCGGAACAACGTCCTCCGATGACTACCGTACCGGTACTCGCGCCGGCGCACGCGGCGGCGTCACCACCGTTATCGACTTCGCAATTCCGTATAAAGGCGACAGCCTGAGCAAGGCCGCCGACGTGTGGCACAAGAAGGCCGAAGGCAAGGCCATGATCGATTACACATTCCACATATGCGTCACGCGCTGGGACGACCATAAGAACCAGATCAAAGGAATGGTGGAACGCGGCTTCCCAACTTTTAAAGAGTTCATGATTTACGCGAAGGAAGGCTGGGCCTCCGACGACCGCGCACTCTTCGGCGCGCTGGAAAAGATGAAGGAAAACAACAGCATGCTGCTCCTGCACGCGGAGTCGCCGCAGGTGCTCGATGAACTCATCGAACGTCACCACACGCCCGAACTGATGAAGAAGCACAAGTCGAAGCTTCACGCAATCACGCGACCGAACTACATCGAGGCGGAAGCCATCGAGCGCGCCATCCACTGGTGCGAGGTGACCGGCGGTTCGCTTTACATCGTGCATATGTCCACAGGCGAAGGCGCCGACCTCATCCGCCAGGCGCAGGCGCGAAAAGTGAATGTGGTGGCGGAAACCTGCGCGCAGTATCTCGTGCTGGATGACAGCGTTTTCGACCGCAAGGACGGTCACCTTTACGGCTGCTGCCCACAGGTGAAGAAACCGAAAGACTGTGCGCGCCTTTGGGAGGGCCTGCGCGACGGCGAAGTCTCCGTCGTGTCCACCGACACGTGCACCTTCACCAGGAAACAGAAAGCCATGTGGGAAGGTGACTGGACGAAAATTCCCATGGGCATGCCCGGCCTTGAAACACTGATGCCGGTCACGTACACCCACGGCGTGCTCGATAAGAAAATCACCATGGAAAAGATGGTCGAGAAACTGTCGCTCAATCCGGCCAGGCTAATGGGTCTCTATCCGCAGAAGGGCGCGATCCAGGTAGGCTCCGACGCCGACATCGCGATCATCCACCCAACAAAGAAGATCACGGTCGACCCGAAGAAGATGGAAACCGGCGCCGACTGGAATCCTTACGATGGATGGGACCTCGCGGGCTTCTCGCGCACCACCCTCTCCCGCGGCGACGTCATCGTCGACGATTACAAAGTCGTCGGCAAAGAAGGACGCGGCCGCTGGCTACCCCGCAAATCCGCAGGACCGCAGGCATGATCTCTTTAAACTTCAGGTTCGCAGCGCAGATCCCGTTCGGAGTACAGGCTTTAGCCTGGGCCAACAAACTAGTGGAAATGCGCAACGCAGTTGCCAAGTTAGCCCAGGCTAAAGCCTGTACTCCGAACCAGCCCTCACGTCCCATTCAGAAGCTCGGTAATCAGTAACTCGTAAATCGTAATGTAAGAGGTTTCAAAATGAGCACCACTTTAACACCCCCTAAAACCGCACCGGCCGTGCCAAACGTCATCGGCGGAAAACATGTCGAGAGCACCTCCAAACGCCGCCTCGCCGTCACCAGTCCCACCACTGGCGAAGCCATCGGCGATCTGCCGCTCAGCTCCGCGTCCGATCTCGATGCGGCCGTTAAGGCAGCTGCAAAAGCGCAGGAGGATTGGGGGCGCAAGTCGGTCAAGGATCGCGTGCAGGTGCTGTTCAAACTAAAGGCGCTGTTTGAAGCCGAGACCGACCGCCTCGCTCAAATCGTCAGCCGCGAGAACGGCAAGACGATCGAGGAATCGAAGGCCAGCATCCTGCGCGGCGTCGAATGCATCGAGTTCGCCTGCAGCCTGCCGCAGCTCATCCCCGGCCAGGTTCTTGAAGTTGGTCGCGGGGTCGAATGCAAACTTACCCGTTTCCCCCTCGGCGTGGTCGCCGGTATCACCCCATTTAACTTCCCCATGATGGTGCCCCTGTGGATGGCGCCACTCGCAATCGCGACGGGTAACGCATTTGTTCTTAAACCCTCCGAGCAGACTCCTCTCAGTTCCGTCGAACTCGCAAACCTGTGGGAACGCGCCGGATTACCTCCCGGAATATTCTCGGTGGTTCACGGCGACCGCGAAATCGTGGAAGCAATTTGCGATCATCCGGACATTAAGGCCATCGCATTCGTAGGGTCGACCAAAGTTGCGCAACTGGTCTATTCGCGCGGCAGCGGGCAGGGCAAACGCGTGCGTGCGATGGGTGGCGCAAAAAATCACCTCGTCGTTGTTCCCGACGCAGATCCCGAAATGACTGCCAGCAATGTCGTCGCTTCGGCCACCGGTTGCGCAGGCCAGCGCTGCATGGCTGCAAGCGTACTGCTCGCCGTGGGCGAAGTCGATCACATCATCGACAAGATTCGAGAGAAGATGAGCACGATGGTAGCAGGACGCGACTTCGGCGCCGTGATCAGCGAGCAGGCACGTGATCGCATCTCCGGATTCATCGAACGGGCACCGAAAGATGGAGCCACGGTCATACTCGATGGCCGCAAAGCGGTCGCGAAAGACGTTCCTGCCGAAGGTTATTATATTGGACCAACGATCATCGACCATGCCGCCCCGGATCACGAAGCGACGTGCGACGAAATCTTCGGCCCAACGCTGACAATTGTCCGCTGTAAGAACCTCGACGAAGCGATCGCGTTCGAAAACCAGAACCAGTATGGCAACGCTGCTGCGATCTATACCACGTCTGGATACGTCGCCCAGTACTTCTCCGACCGCGCAAGCGCCGGAATGATCGGCATCAACATCGGCGTTCCCGTTCCGCGCGAACCGTTCCCCTTCGGCGGGTGGAACAGCAGTGCATTCGGCGACGGCGACATCACCGGCATAGGCGCGATCGACTTCTGGACCAGGTCAAAAAAGATCACCACCAAATGGTCCGACGAGCACCGCACCAGCGGAAACTGGATGAGCTAGGCGGGGCAATTCAAAATGCAAAATTCAAAATGCGTAAGGGGCACGGCCCGTCGCCAGCAGACCAATAACTCATATAGGTCCTATATAACCTATAGGTCATATACGCGCCATCTTCCGGCTACCTGGAAAGCTTAGCAATGAACGCCACACCCAAGACTCCCCTGCCTGAGGACCAGCTTCAGCAGAACTTCGCGGACCTGCATCCGCTTTACTCGCGCGACGAAGCCGTCGCCGAGGCCACCCGGTGTCAGTTCTGCTACGATGCTCCATGCATGCGCGCGTGTCCCACGCATATCGACATCGCTCGCTTTATCCGCCAGATCATGCACGACAACCCGCTGGGCTCCGCTAAAACCATCTTCACGGAAAATGTCTTCGGCGGATCGTGCGGACGCGCCTGTCCTACTGAGGTACTGTGCGAGGGCGCATGCGTAGACCGCACACTGTTAAAAGAGCCGGTACGCATTGGACGCCTTCAACGCTACGCCACAGACTACGCGCAGGATCGCAGCGTTCAGTTTTTCAATGCGAGTGCATCCACTGGCCGCAAAGTAGCCATTGTTGGGTCGGGGCCAGCCGGTATGTCTTGCGCGCACGAATTGCGCCGTGCCGGACACGATGTCACCGTCTTCGAAGCGCGCGACATCGGCGGCGGACTGAACACGTTGGGAATTGCTGCTTACAAGATTTCCACCGCGGACGCACTGAAGGAATTCGATCATGTAATGGGGATCGGCGGAATCGACCTGCGCCTGAACTCTTCTGTCGACGGCTCGAAACTCGCAGCGCTGCTAGCCGAGTACGATGCCATATTTCTCGGCATTGGGCTCGGGCAGACCTCCCGCCTCGACCTGCCTGGCGAAGACGCAGACGGCGTATGGGAGGCCCTTGACTTCGTTTTCCAGACGCACCGCGGCCCGTACTCAAATTGCAAGGTCGGTCAAAACGTTATCGTCATTGGAGCCGGCAACACGGCCGTCGATTGCGCGACCGAAGCCGTGCGTCTCGGCGCGCAAAGTGTCACGATGGTCTATCGTCGCACCGCGGCGGAGATGTCGGCCTATGCGTACGAGTACGAACTCGCCAAGGCGGACGGTATTCAGTTCGAGTGGAACGCTCAACCGGTCGAGTTCGTTATAAATAACGGGCGTCTCACCGGAATGAAATTTCTGCGCGTTGCCTGCCAGCCCGGCACCCGCACTTCAGCGGTCGAAGCCATACCGGGAAGCGAGTTCATTCTGCCATGCGATATGGCCGTCAAAGCGCTCGGGCAAATCCCGCTCGCAGACTTCATCCGCAGCATTCCGGGTCTGCGTTTCGAACGCGGACGCCTGCTGGTCGATCGCGAGACCGGCTACACCGGCGTGCCCGGACTCTACGCCGGCGGCGATTGCATCAGCAAAGGCGCAGAGATCGTCAACGCTGTGCAGGAAGGCAAAATTGCCGCGCATGCAATCAATACGGCTTTAGGCCAAAAGACACACAGAGTTGCTGAAAACGAACTAAACTCAGTCCAGGTTTGATATCAGTCTACCACGGAGGTGATGATATGAACGAACATCCCCTGATCAGCATCGATCCAAGAGTTATGGTAGGCAAACCATGTATCAAAGGAACACGGTTACCTGTTTATCACGTGCTACGGTACCTTGGCGGAGGCATGACGCCTGAACAGTATGTTGCGGAGTTTCCAAGTGCTACAATTGAGGGAGTTCACGCGGCTCTGGCGTACGCGGGCGACCTACTCGAGGATTATCGTATCGTCGCAAGTGAACAGTTGGCTGGATGAGGTTTCTCGTGGATGAATGTACACGAAAAGCCGTTCTGGACAGCTTGGAAGCAGCAGGCTATAAACTGCAACCGTGGCAGTCGGTATTCCAGGCTGGTACGGTCGACGAACAGGTACTTGCCAGCGCTACGAGTAATGATTGGATCCTGCTCACCGAAGACAAGGGCTTCGGCGATCTCGTCTTTAATCGCCGCATTCCTGCAGCAGGGGTCATACTACTTCGCTCGGCTGTCACTAGCGAAGAAGTCGATGCACTGTCGACCACGCTAATCGAAGCCTTACAGTCAGACTCGGAACTTTTCTACCACCATTTCACGGTAGTCGAACCAGGCCGACTTCGCAGACGTCCGTTGCCTGGAACATTTGGAAAACGTATTAAGGAATAGTCAAATGAACCGCCGCATGCCCGACCTCTCCGCCAACATCGCGGGAATTAAATCCCCCAATCCGTTCTGGCTCGCCAGCGCGCCACCGACAAATTCCGGTTACCAGGTTCGCCGCGCATTCGAAGCGGGATGGGGCGGCGCCGTGTGGAAGACCCTGAACCACGAACCGATCGTCAATGTATCCTCACGCTACGGAGCGATAGACTACGACGGGCGCAAAGTCCTTGGACTGAACAACATCGAGCTCATCACCGACCGCACCCTCGAAGTGAACCTCGCCGAGATTCGCGAGGTCAAACGCGACTTCCCCAACCACGCCGTCGTCGTCTCACTGATGGTCGAATCCAACCGCGAAGCTTGGCACGACATCGTCAAACGCTGTGAGGACACCGGCTGCGACGGTTTTGAGCTGAACTTCGGTTGCCCGCACGGCATGAGCGAACGCGGCATGGGCTCCGCAGTTGGCCAGGTTCCCGAATACACCGAGATGGTAACGAGGTGGGCCAAGGAAGCGTCGTCACTTCCAGTCCTCGTCAAGCTCACACCCAACGTCACCGACGTGCGCATGCCGGGACGCGCCGCCAGGCGCGCTGGCGCGGACGGCATCTCGCTCATCAACACCATCAACTCCATCATGGGCGTCGACCTCAACACACTCGCACCGAAGCCGCAGGTAAACGGCCGCGGCTCACACGGCGGCTACTGCGGCCCCGCCGTAAAGCCAATCGCACTGAACATGGTGCAGCAGATCGCTACCGATAAAGAAATCCAGTTACCGGTCAGCGGCATCGGCGGAATTCAGACATGGCAGGACGCCGTTGAGTTCATGTTGCTCGGCGCAAGCACGGTTCAGGTTTGCACCGCCGTCATGCATTACGGGTTTCGCATTGTCGAGCACCTGACCTCGGGGCTGGAAAACTGGATGCTGGAAAAAGGCTTCTCGACCCTCGCGGAATTCCAGGGCCTCACCGCACCCACCGTCGGCGACTGGGCCGATCTCGACCTCGGCTACAAAGTCGTCGCGCAGATCGACCAGTCCAAGTGCATCCACTGCGGACTCTGTTACATCGCCTGCGAAGACGGCGCGCACCAGTCCATTCGCATGAGCACAATGAGCGAGGACGAATACGTTTCGCTAAATGGCGCCGCACCGAAGGAAATCATGGACAGCGGCGGGCGCCGCGTCGTCTCGGGCGCTGGCGATGGCCGCGTGAACATCTTCGAGATCAAGCAGGACATGTGCGTCGGCTGCAACATGTGCTCACTCGTCTGCCCCGTCACCGGCTGCATCACCATGGTCGAACGCGAAAGCGATATCCCGCACATCACCTGGCGCCAGTACCAGGACAAACTCGCCAAAGGCGAAATGGAGCGCATCCAGCCGCCGGTGCATGTCTAAATAACCGGAATCGTGGTCGTGATTGTGATCGAATTTCTGTGGGGCAGACACTAATGTCTATCTGCGACTGGTGACTGTGATCGAGTTAAAATCATAAGGGACTGCCAACTTACTTTGCAATTCTCTCGCCTACTTCGAGCTTCGTTATCTATGGTACCGGGGTGAAGACTCGGGACTTGATCAAGCTGCTGAGAAAAGACGGCTGGTCACTTCAACGCACACGTGGCAGCCATCGACAATATGGCCATCCGACCTAAGCCGGGGATGGTGACAGTCTCCAGCAAACCGAACGACGATGTACCGCTCGGGACGTTAAATAACATCTTGAAGCAAGCAGGGCTTAAGCGGTAACTAGATACAAATGCGTCAGTACCTTGTAATTTATGAAAAGGCAGATTCCAATTGGGCTGCATATTCGCCCGACGTGCCTGGTTGTATGGCCACCGCGAAGACCCGCAAAGGTGTTGAGCGTCGATTTCGTGAAGCACTCCAGTTTCATTTGGAAGGATTGAGAGAAGCTGGTCTGCCGATCCCGAAGCCAACGGCCACCTATGGTTTTTCAGAAGTTCCTGCACTCCGGTAGTTAGCTCCTTGGGGAAAGATTGCTCAATGCGCTATGCAGTCGTCATCGAAAAAGCGGGAAAGAACTATTCCGCTTATGTTCCTGATTTGCCGGGCTGTGTTACCGCTGCCGATACCATCGAGGAGACTGAACGGGAAATCCGCTCCGCTATCAAGATGCATCTTCAGGGATTACGTGAAGACGGCCTTCCGATTCCTCAACCCAGTAGTCGGGTTGAATACGTCAACGTTGCAGCCGTCGGCCGCAACATTTGGTCGCTGCTCGCCAGGTCACCGGCTGCATCACGATGATCGGTCAAAAGCCCGCAAATGTGTCGAAAAGCAGTATCGGGAAGCTTTGCAGTTTCATTTGGAAGGGCTTGTTGAAGCGGGCTCACCGATTCCTAAACCTCGCACGGCGTACGGCTTTTCGGACGTGCCGGTATTTCGGAACGTCCAGCCGAGATAAACGAGGTAACATTCCGCTGACTTCATGGATTTACATAGAGTTCGAGCGCTCTGGTTCATTTCGCCGCTTGGGCTTAATCAATAATGGTACCGCGCCTGCAGAAACTCGATCCGCTCATTGTGGACCTCATAAACAATGCGGTGCTCCTGGGTAAGCCGCCGCGACCAGCAACCCTGGAAGTCGTGCTTCAAAGGCTCCGGCTTACCAATACCGCTGAATGGATCCCGCATAATAGCTTCTACGATTTCTAATGCACGCAGTGCAATTCGTGAATTAGTTTTTACCCAGTAACTGAGGTCTTCGCGAAATTCCGAGTGAAAGACAGAAACACGCCGCGTTTGTGCCGCCGTGTCGGGCTTATTTTTTTTCAATTCCGAGATCGCGCTTCAGTTTTTCCAGTGGCGCCGGCTTTAAGGTCCGGCTCCTTGCACGTTTGAGTGCCCGCTGTAGCCTCTCTGCGTTTTTCGGCGACCGCAACAGGTGAGCTGTTTCAAGCAATCCTTCTAATTCATCCAAAGCCACAAGCGCAACGTCGCGATTGCCGCGACGGCGTATAATAATCGGTTCTTTTGTATCGCTGACTTGATCCATCAGCGACTTAAGGTTCGAACGCGCGGCAGAATACGTCGTTTCCATTATTGAGTACTTGTACAGGAATCTTGTCCATATATTTCGGCAACCTTGACTCTCCAAGTCAAGCCAGTGCCGCATCAGCACGCATGCCACCTTTACGCGACATCCTGCGCAGCCAATACCACGCCGCGCTCGCACACCTCCAGCAGGCCATCGACCTCTGCCCTCGCAACCTCTGGACCCATGCTGGCCAAAACCAGATGCCGTTCTGGCGCGTCGCCTACCACACGCTCTACTTCACACACCTGTATCTGCAGCACAACGACCACGAATTCCGCCCGCGCGACTTTCATGAAACCGACATCCAGTACCTCGATGGCTACCCCTCACCGCCTGACATCGAAGATCTCTGCGAGCACCCACACCGCCCGCCGCAAACCGGCGAACCCTACACACGCGAGCAACTTCAGGACTACTGGACCTTTTGCGACCCGCTTGTCGACCAGCAACTCAACACCATGGACCTGGATCGCCCCGACAGCGGCTTCAGCTGGTACAAGCTCTCCAAACTCGAGCACCAGTTCATCAACATACGCCACATCCAGCACCACTCGGCCCAGCTCGCCGACCGCCTGCGCGAACATGCCAACATCGGCGTGAATTGGGTTAGCGCTGGTGCAAGCGTCCGCAATGCGTCTGAGTCTTGACACACTATACGGTCGAAGACAGATTCTCTTTCTTTTGCTGCTAAAGCATAACTAGAACAGGCTCAACCAAAGAATGTCCGACTACTCAAACATCTACGCAGCCGCCGAGCGCGACCGCGACGCCGTCACCAGCTTCCTGCAGGACATTGTACGCATCAAAACGCTCAGCGGGCAGGAAAAACCCGTCATCGACCGCATTGCGCAGGAGATGCACAAACTCGGCTTCGACGAAGTTCGCGTGGACGGCCTGGGCAACCTCATCGG
This sequence comes from Candidatus Sumerlaeaceae bacterium, assembly GCA_051003195.1. Lineage (GTDB taxonomy): Bacteria > Sumerlaeota > Sumerlaeia > Sumerlaeales > Sumerlaeaceae > JBPCLP01. Next base: position 41,496 of record JBPCLP010000004.1, read on the forward strand.
ACGGGTCGGCAACGGACCGCGCCGCATCGCCATGGATGCGCACATCGACGTAGTCGACGTCGGCAATCCGGAAAACTGGGAGCGCGATCCATTCGGTGCGCAGCTTATCGACGGCGTCGTCCACGGCCGCGGCACCACCGACATGAAGGGCGCCATGGCCAGCCTCGTCTACGGCGCAAAATTGATCAAGGAGCTCGGTCTCGCCAAAGACCTCTCCGTCTACATCACCGCCACCGTAATGGAAGAAGACTGCGACGGGCTGTGCTGGCAATATATCCTGCGGGAGAAGGTGATCGACCCGCCACCCGAATGCGTGATCATTGCCGAGCCCACCAACATGAACATCTACCGTGGCCATCGCGGGCGCATGGAGATGGAAATATTCGTGCCCGGCCTCAGCGCACACGGCTCCGCTCCCGAACGCGGCGTCAACGCCGTCTACAAAATGGCTCCCATCATTCTCGATATCGAGAAACTGAACGAGCGCCTGAAGGACGACCCCTTCCTTGGCAAGGGCACCATCACCATCGCCGAGATTCGCTCCACCACCCCGTCACTCTGCGCAGTGGCCGATAGCTGCACCATCCACCTGGATCGTCGCCTTACGCATGGCGAAACGCCAGACAGTGCGGTTGCCGAACTCGAAGCCTTACCCAGCGTCCAGACGGCTAAGGGCCGCGTCTCGATTCTCGATTACGCCGTACCCGCATACACCGGCCTCGTCTACCCGACGAAAAAGTTCTATCCAACATGGGTTCTGCCGGAGGATCACCCAGCGCTCAAAGCCGCCGTTGCAGCTTACGAAGGCGCACTGGGCTCGAAGCCGAAAGTCGACAAGTGGACGTTCTCAACAAACGGCATCGCGACGATGGGTATGTTCGGCATTCCGAGCTTCGGTCTTGGCCCGGGCAATGAAACCTGTGCCCATTCGCCAAAAGAACTGGTAACCGTCGATCACCTCGTCAAAGCGGCCGCTTTTTATGCGGCGTTTGCGGAGCAATACAGCACGGCTGGAAGCTGACAACTTTAGTTCCCTTGTAACATAGGGCCAATTGTTTCACTAACATTTTGCAAAGTACTTAACGTTGGGAAAAGCTGCAAAATGCGCATCCTGTGTCCAAAGAATTGCATCGTAGTCCAGGGCCGTTGCCACTATTAGGCTGTCAGCCATGGGAAGTCTGTGTTGCAGGCTTAGGGCGGCTGCCCGTGTCGCCTGCTTCTGCGAGAGTTCAACCACAGTTGCTGTCTGCATGGCGGCTATGGCTTTTACTGCCGCGGCTTCGCCGTCCTCGAACATTATCTTCTTACAAACTTCGTAGATGACGATCGTAGGGACGATAAGCTGCTGTTTGTTTTTCATGCGTAAAGGGGGCAGAAACAGATGCGCATTAGCCCCTTCGACGAGGTACTCGATCCACGCGGAGGAATCAAGCACGTGAAAACCCTCGGGTTCGACGAGGATCAATACCGATCTTCTTCGTCGCGGATGTTATCCGTGTTCATCCCTTTCAGCAAACCGCGCACATCCTCGATAGAAACATACCGTACCAACTGGATACGCTCACCGATCTGCACCATGGTCAGGCGATCGCCAGGTTTGATCTTCATCGATTCACGCACGTCTTTAGGAATTACAATCTGATACTTAGGCGAAACTGTTACTGCAGACATCGGCAATCCCTCATCGATCTAACTATTCAGGCCCGAACTCCAACATCGATATAACCTCAACTTCATTACTTCTTCAGTCTCTGCTTACCCTTGATTTCACCTTACGGCCACCCAAAGTCGCGCTCTTTAACATTTCTCACCCTATGAAAGACCTTTGATGTTTGACGAAAAAATCCTAGCCGCCCTGCGCGGCCGCGATTACATCGAAACCCGCGACTGGACCGATGAAGAGCTCGACGTAGCACTCGACCTCGCAGCAGACCTGAAGTACAAATTCCGCAACGGAATCCCGCACCGGCTGCTACCCGACCAAACCGTTTTCCTGCTGTTCTTCGACAAGAGCACGCGCACCCGCAACTCGTTTGAGGCAGGCTGCACGCAATTGGGAGCACACGCGCACTTCATCGACGCCGAGACCAGCCAGCTCAGCCATGGCGAGTCGCCAAAAGACATGGGAATCATCCTTTCGTCATACGGCCATGCGATCGCTATCCGGCACGACCTCGTCCCCGGCGAAGGCAATACCCTCATGCGCGAGGTAGCCAAGCACAGCGACCGCCCCGTTCTCAATATGCAGTGCGACGTCGACCATCCCTTCCAGACGCTCGCCGACCTCATGACCATCCGCGAAAAATTTGGCAAGAACCTCAAGGGCCGCAAGATCGCCATCTCCTGGGCCTACGCTCCCAGCTACGCCAAGCCCATGAGCGTCCCCCAGGGACTTATTATGCTCATGACGCGCATGGGCATGGACGTCACGCTTGCCCGACCACCAGAATGGAAACTCATGAAGGATACGATGAGCTATGCCGAAGAGCAGGCGAAGCTGCACGGCACGAAATTCGAAGTTGTCGATAACATGAAGGATGCTTTCGAGGACGCCGACATCGTGTACCCCAAAAGCTGGGGCATCGAGGAACTCTTTGGTAAGCCGCAGGAAGCGCTCGAGCTTAGCAAAAAGCACAAGGACTGGATCTGCACGAACGACCTCATGAAGCTGACGAAGAAGGAGAGCATCTACATGCACTGCCTTCCCGCCGACCGCGGCAATGAGGTGACCGACGAGGTCATCGACGGACCGCACTCGGTAATTTACCAGGAAGCCGAGAACCGCCTGCACACGTGCAAGAGCGTGATGGCACTGACGATGGCATGACAGCCAGCTGATTGGAGATGTGATCGGCTTTGCCTTGGGCATGGGCGCCGTGGGCACGTGGGCTTACCTGGCCCAGGGCACCTCTACGGCTTTTACGTTCCAGCATTTCTCGCCCTGATTGATCATTGCATTCCGAAATCAGAAATCAGAAATTCGCCAAATGGTTCATGCACTCTACCCCGGCTCGTTTGACGCTGTCACTTACGGGCACCTTGATGTCGTGCGTCGCGCCGCGCGCATGTTCGAGCGCATCACCATCGCGATCGCCGATAATCCGACCAAGCGCGAGCCGCTGTTCCCCACTGCCGAGCGTGTCGCCATGCTGCGCGAATGCGCACGAGAATGGCCCAACGTTTACGTCGAGGCGTTTCCCGGACTGACGGTCGATTTTGCGCGCAAGATCGGCGCAACTGTCATTCTGCGTGGCCTGCGCGCTGTCAGCGATTTCGAATTCGAGTTCCAAATGGCGATGGCGAACGATAACCTGGCTCCGGAAATCACGACGATGTTCATGGTTCCCTCACCCCAGTTCTCATTTCTGAGTTCTTCGCTCGTGAAAGAAATCGCAAATTTCGGCGGCGATATCTCGCACTTTGTACCCCCGCACGTCGAAACAGCCGTCCGCGAAAAATTCGCCTCTCAAAAATGACCGGCTGTTTTTGTCGTTTTAGGTCCTTCTGTGCTTTCTTCCGGCTATTTCTTGTTCCCGCCTTGTCACTATGCTAGACATCCGGTTCCGCTGGCGCGACCAGGCCCGCAAGGTTCCGCAACGTATTCTTCTTCCTGAGGCCGATGAACCTCGCGTGCTGCAGGCCGCTCTCGCCGCCATGCGTGAACAGGTCTGCATCCCCGTGCTTCTGGGCGACGAGGCACGCATCCACGAAGTGGCGGCGTCGCTCGGCATTTCATACGCGTCGCTTCCCGAGATCCTGCCCCTTCGCGACCATCCCCGCTTTGACTTCTTCTGCGAGCAGTATGCGCTTCTCCGCTCCAGCGGCGAAAAAAAGACAACACCCGCCTCCGCGGCCCGCCTGCTGTCCAACCCGCTCTTTTTCGCCGCCATGCTGCTGCGCGAAGGCGAAGTCGACGGCGTTGTCGCCGGCGCGAACAACACCACTGCCGACGTCGCACGTGCGGCGCGTTTCATTGTAGGCACCGCCGCCGGCGTACAGGATGTCTCGTCCGTATTCGTCATGCTGTGCCGCGACAAAACCTTTGGCGAAGATGGGGCACTGGTTTTCGCAGATGCCGGTGTATTGGTGGATCCATCCTCGGAACAGCTCGCCGAAATCGCAATTGCTTCCGCCCGCACCACGCGAAGCCTGCTCGGCTGCGAGCCCCGCATCGCACTTCTTTCCTTCTCCACTTACGGCAGCGCACAGCACCCGCGCGTCACCAAAGTCCGCGACGCGCTGATGATCCTGCGACAGCGCGCGCCCGGCCTGCTCGTTGATGGTGAACTCCAGGTCGATGCCGCCATCATCCCAGACATCGCGGCGCGCAAAGCGCCTGGAAGCCCCATCGCAGGCCGCGCCAACGTTCTTATCTTTCCGGATCTCAACTCTGGAAACATCGCCTACAAACTCGTCGAGCGTCTCGCAGGCGCCGAGGCGATAGGTCCCCTGCTGCAAGGTCTGCAGAAGCCGATGTGCGACCTCTCCCGCGGCGCGAAAGTCGAAGACATTGTCCAGGTGATGACTGTCGCCGCTATCCTTGCGACGACAGCGAGATAGTTGCATGTCCGGCCATACGTACAGAAGGAATCGCAGATTCCGTTTGAATGGGTAAAGCTGGTGCTGGAAACAGGAGTCGAACCTGCGACCTATCGATTACGAATCGATTGCTCTACCAGCTGAGCTATTCCAGCAGCCGGGGATTTCTTACCCTGCAATAAGCCATCGCATTCAGTTCGGAATCTGCCATGTCCGGCCGGTTATTTGGCCAGGCTTCTGGCGGCACTCCGATATTCTGCGCGGAAAGCATTGAATCGCGCGAAGCCTCACCAGTAGAGGGTTTTCGCAATGAATGGGAATGGAGCAGCGCGGCGACCGCCGATGAAAACGCGCGATGTGATCAAGTACGCTTTTGCGTCGATACTGGCGCTGGTTACACTGGCGGCGATTGCGGGCATGACCTATGCCAAACACCAGCGGCAGCGCCGCGATCCTACCGAAGCCCAGCGCATTGAGCGGACACTAAACACGTTTGGGCAGCAGGGACGGATACCGGAGAAGCTGCCGCAGCCCAAGGACCAGCCGGCCTTGGGCGGGAACACCTAATGTGCCGTCCCAGAAGTTCATCGCTATACTTCAGGAAACTTTCGAGCTCGGACGGCACATAAAACCAGGGAACGAATTAATGGGAGACCACACCAGTGTGCCGAATCCGTAGTTCATTACCACGCCAAAAGGCTAACTTACCCACGATTCGGCACACAGAACTAATTACGAACTAGCGTAGAAAACACCCAGCAAGCACCCGCGCAATTCGCTCGCTCGACATCTTCCAAACATTCCGTCGCTCGCCGGGTAATCCGTCTACAAATAATGCCCACCAAATTAATAGGTTTTGCCATGTTCCTGCTGGTGGCGCTTCCTTGTCTTGCCGACCAGATCACTCTCAACAATGGCAAGACAATATCAGGCCTTGTGGAAGCCGACCAGCACGGCCAGGTACGCGTGCGTACTCCCGAGGGCCTCGTAACGCTACCGCGTTCATCGGTAATTAAAATCACACGGCAGACTGTGTCCGACAACACGGTCATCACGATTGATGCCGCAGCACAGCACGGGGATCTCGCCGCGGTGACTGCCCTGCTGCAAAAGCTGGATCCAGTCAGTAGCGGCACAGCCCGGGATTCGATCCTTGCGCACGCGGACGCCCTCGAGGAAAATGCGCGGAGCCAGAGCTCCGCCGACGTGGAGGCTTTCGCGCTATGGTGCCAGAGTTTCCCGCCAGATGCAGCGGCATCCCTCAAGCTTCTTGTCGCGCGCCTTCATACCTCCCGCGGCGAGACTCAGCAGGCCGCCCACCTGCTGCTCAGCCTGCCCACAGGTCCGTTGATGCACAGCCAGCAGCTGCGTCGCCGGCTCGCATCGGCGCTTGTGGACTGCTGCGAACAATTAATTGAATTGCCGCACGATGAACTGACCTCTCGCTCCTTCTCTCTGCTCAACGCCATTGAGACGGACGCGCCCACCACGTATGCTGCCACCTTGCTGAAGCTGCGTGCATCCAGGAATCTTGCGCTGGAACGACGCTGGAACGAATCCATCCAAATACTTGCTTCATCTACCTCCCCAATAGGCGCCGCCCAGATGCGCAAGCAGCTCGTTTGGGTCCTCAATCGGACACGACAGGAAAACGATACCACCGGCACGGCTGCGGCCGGGCTCGCCATTCTGAATACCTTCGAGGACTGGTTCAACGACGTTGAGATCGCCGACATGCGCATATCCACCGCACTTGCGCTCGCACAAACAGGCCGCTATACCGAAGCCCAGTCCATCGCCGATGGCCTTTCGCAAGACGCCCCAGATGCCGGCGCGGAGCTGCAGCACCGTATTGAGTTTTTGCAGAAGCGCGCTGCAACAGGCAATGCGGATCCACTGGAGCGCTACAAGCTGGGTGTTTGGGCGCGCAAGATGGGGCTGCACGAGGAAGCCTCGTCTATTTTTAATGCACTGCGTAATGAGCCAGTGGTTGCAGAAAATGCGCTGCTTCAGCTTCAACTGCTCGAACTCGAGCAGGGTCGAAAAGAAATCGAGGGCCTGACAAGCCTTTACAAGCTGGAAAAATACCCTGAGGTAATCACCGGGATTGAAAAGTTTCGCCAGCGCTATTCCGACCCGGAGCTTACCCGCCGCGTGTCGGAGATTGAGCAGCTTGCGAAGTACGCGCAATGGAACCATGGCAAGCGCCTGCCCGACCAGGCCGATGCTGCTTTCCAGAATGCGCAGCGTCTCTACAACCAGGGGAAATTTTCAGACTCTGTCGAGCAGTTGAACAAGGTGCTGCTCGATTACCCGAAAAGCGCAGCCGCAAAACAGGCCGCCGCTCTGCGCGACAAAGCCATCCAGATCCTGGCGCGCAGCAAAACCCGCTGAGGTCCTGGCGCATGTTTGAGCAAATCGCCATACCTGCTGCCCCATACACTACGAATTTTATTTTAGTGCTAAGCCTCCAGGCTCAGCTCCTTCAATTTCCGTAACAGCGTCCTGCGCGAGATACCCAGCAACTCCGCCGCTCGCGTGCGATTGCCGTTGGTGAACACCAGCGTTCGCTCAATGAGTTTACGTTCCACCTGGTCCAGTGGCACGCCCACGGCGATGCTGATCTCTTCCGACTGTCCTGTCAGCATATCAGCCGGAAGATCGTCCACGTCGATCTCACCGCCCTTAGAGAACAAGACAAGATTCTCAATCGCATTCCTCAGCTGACGGACATTTCCGGGCCAGTGATATTGCAGGAGCTTGGCAAGCGCTTTCTTTGACAGCTCGAGCGGCGGCTTGCCGTGCTCGACCTCGAACTGCTTCAGGAACGTGCGGGCGAGCAGCGGAATGTCCGCCGCTCTCGCACGCAGAGGCGGAATCACAACTCGAACGACGTTCAGCCGATAATATAAATCCTCACGAAAGCGCCCCTCCTCCACTTCTTCCGATAGAACACGATTCGTAGCCGCCAGCACGCGCACGTCCACCTTCACAGGCTCAGTGCCACCGACGCGCAGAAACTCGCGCGACTCCAGCACTCGCAGCAGCTTCACCTGCGTTGCCAGGGGAATTTCCCCCACTTCATCGAGGAACACCGTTCCGGCCTCAGCCAGCTCAAACAACCCGCGCCGCTGTTGCGACGCCCCAGTGAACGCGCCCTTCTCGTGACCAAAAAGTTCGCTCTCCATGAGTGACTCGCTTAAAGCCGCGCAATGAATTGGAATGAAAGGCTTCTTCGCTCGGCCGGAGTTCTTGTGCAATGCGCGCGCAACCAGCTCTTTTCCCGTGCCACTCTCCCCTTCGATCAGTACCGTGGCGCGTGTATCCGCAATGGCGCGTACGCGCTCCACCATCTGCTGCATCTCGCGAGTCTCGCCGATCATCTCCTCAAAACCATACCGGCGGTCGATCTGGCGGCGCAGCTCGATGTTCTCACGCTTTAGTTCCTGCACCTCCAGTGCCTTGGCCACCTGCGCCCGCAGCTCGTTCAGGTTCACGGGTTTTGTCAGGTAAGTGAAGGCGCCTTTCTGCAGTGCTTCCACCGCACTCTCAACCGTTCCGAAAGCGGTTAAAATGATAACCTGCGGAGAAGGCTTTGCCTCCAGTGCGGCCTGCAGCACGCCCATTCCATCCACGTCTGGCATCCGCAGGTCGGTTACCACAACGTCAACGGCGCGCGAACCGAGCGTCTCCACAGCCGCTGTGCCTCCATGCGCAGTCAGCACTTCATAACCCGACTTTCCAAACCCCACCTGGAGACTCGCCAAATTTGTTTCTTTGTCATCTACAAGCAGCAGTGTTCCAGGCATTTGCGATTCAGTCATTCTTTCCAAGGTCAGTTATGAAATGCACGCCGCGGCAGAAGACCAGTTCAAGAACTGATCGGACGTGGCGCAACCATCATGCGCCCGACGCGGCGCAGGCTGAACGCCTGCCGTGCAGTCAGTGCGCGGCGGGGCAGATCGATGACAAATACGGCCCCAAGTGACTGGCCATTATTCTCCGCACGGATGCTGCCGCCATGTTCCTCGATAATCTTTTTTGTGATGGCGAGTCCAAACCCGGAGCCGCCTTTACGTGTACTGAAGAACACCTCAAAAATCTTTCCAAGGTTTTCTTCGGCAATCCCAGGCCCTGTATCGCTGACGAAGACTCTGACGTGATGCTGCCCGTGCGCTTCGATTCTGATTCTTATGTGCTTCTTAATAGCGGGTCTCAATACCTGGATCGCATTCACCAGGATATTGCGGAACGCCTGGTGGATCAGTCGGCGGTCCGCCTCTATCTCCACACTCTCGTCATTGGGCCCCTGCGCCTCCGCCGTGATCCCCGCCTGTCGCATCTCTTCAGAATGCAGCTCGATCAATTCCTCAATGAGCCCGCGAATCGAGAACTCCGTCACGCCTTCCTTGGAAGGCAGCGCGAAATCCAGGAAGCTGGTCAGTGTGGAATTCAACTGGTGCACTTCGCGCTGCACACGGCCCGCCAGCTCCCGGGCGCGTTCGGAAGTGTCGCCCACCGGGACTGCATCCGCCAGCTCTTCCCGCATGACCTCCAGGTTGATCGACATTGCACTCAGCGGATTTCGAATCTCGTGCGCCAGCCCCGACGCCAGCGTACCGACGTAGGCCATCCTGTCCAGGCGCGCATTCTTTTCCACCAGGTGTACCTGTCGCGAAAATAACCGGTAAAGCACCCAGAAGATCAGGAGCAAAAAGACCAGCATCAGCACACAACCGCCCACCAGTGCTTCCGTGATGTTCTTGCTGCTGGCTTCAAGTTTCTGAAAAGTTGGATTGTCCTTAATGCGGAGCATGATATGCGCAATGGCTTTGCCATCGCGCGAAACAGGTTGTTTTACCTCGTGCATGCCCCGGTCCAGAGCATGAGTTTCTACAGTAAGGTCGGCAGCGCCAGGACCCGGCAAGCGGGATTCTGTTTTCTTCGTCGATGCTTCAAAGGCCTGCACGTCAAGTGCGCCGGGCTCGCCCTGCACAGATTGTGTAATCGTGCGATTGCCGTTTGGATCCACCACTGCTGCCCATACAATACTGCGGTTCATTCGTACTGTAATTTGCGTCAGCGCCTTAATTCCGGCTTTCATTCCAGGATCATTTAAATTGCTGGAACCCTGCTGCATGGACATTTCCAGGATCTCGCGCGACATTCGCCGCGCCTGGTCCTGCGCCAGCGTCAGTGCCGCCTGCACATTGTTCTTCTGCAGCCGGTTGACGTAATAGCTTCCCGCCACGAACACAGCAAACACTAACGCGAGCGCGCATGCAGAATAGATGAGCAAAACCTTCGCGCGAAAGCTGAACGGAGCCATTCTCATTTGCCGGGGCGCTGCTCCGCTTCAAGTGCAACACGCCGCTTTTCCGCTTCCAGCGCGGCATCAAATTCTTCCATCGCGCGACGGCTCGCCGACTTTGCGGTATCCATCAGGTCGATCCCCGCGAGCACCACCAGTAGCACGGCCAGTCCGCTGAGAGAGAAAACATAAAAGTACAATGCGGGAAGCTGCCTCAGGTTAATGGTCCCACGCGCTTCCACGGTGATCAGCACTGCGATCGCCGCCAGCACTATCGATACGATCGTCCGGCGCCTGAACCGCCGCGCCGTAAGAAGCCAGCTGTCCTCTTCCTCCCGTTGCGCGAACGCGCGATACTCCCACGCAAAGAGCACCACCGCCGCCACAAGTACGATATAGCCGAAGATTTCCGAAACCGTGTCGCTCATGCTGGCGGTATGTAGCGCCGCAACAGGGGTTTATTTGCTCCGGCAAAGACGGACAGTAAACTGCCATTCGTATGCATTCGCACGATTGCTGGATGTTTAAAGGCCCAGCGGCAGCACCACACTCTCAATAAACTCCGCCTCGCGGCGCAGCCCTTCTTCGAGTCCCACCTTGGGCTGGAACCCAAAGCTCGCCTTCGCGCGCGACACATCCGCCCCGGTGTTGGACACATCCCCATGCTGACGCGCCTCGCGCTGCACCTTCGCACGTTTACCTGTCACCTTCTCGATCAATGCGATTACATCGTTCATCGAGATGCGAGTGCCACCGCCCAGGTTGTAAAATCCACCCGCGGTGCCGCGTTGCGCCGCGTCGATATTCGCCTGCACAATATCCCCTATAAACGTGAAATCCCGCGTTTGCTCGCCGCTTCCGAAAAGGTGAAATTCCTCGTTTTTCAGGATCGACTTAATAATCCGGTGGAATGCCATGTCCGGGCGCTGCCGCGGACCATAGACCGTGAAATACCGGAGCGAAACCGTGTGGACTCCAAAGTTGTGCGTATACAACCGCGCCAGATGCTCTGCCGCCAGCTTGCTAACCCCGTAGGGCGATACCGGCGCCGTTGGGTCAGCTTCGCTCATGGGAAATCGTTCGGTCTCGCCATATACCGAGGAGCTGCTCGCATACACTACCTTGATACCTGGCCGGGTGCGGCAGGCCTCCAGCAGTTTCTGCGTACCAAGCACGTTATTGTGCGTGTATATCTCGAAATCCTTGCCCCAGCTTGCGCGTACTCCCGCCTGCGCTGCCTGGTGAAATACCACATCTACACCGTCCAGTAGCTCCCCCGCCGTCGATCCCCCCTCGAACACTGTGCAGATATCCTGCTCCATAAACTGGAAACGGTTGTTAGAGCGCGCTCGTGCGAGATTGTTCTCTTTCAGCTCCCGCGCGTAATACGGAATGAAGCAATCAATCCCGGCAACCTCGTCGCCCTGTTCCAGCAGCCGATCACACAGCGAGGACCCGACAAACCCCGCCGCCCCCGTCACAATGCAGCGCAATGCTCCCTCTCCTTGTTAGCTGAATCTAATGCTGATCGGCACGAGCACCCTACTGCTGCTTTTTAATAACCGAGCGAACATCTTCCGGATTATTAGGATCTATACGATTACCGCGAGGTTTCGCCGCGGGAACAGAATTATCATTTCCGCTGCCAACCGGCAAACCAAGCAAACCGCCAGAACGCGCCGGCGCTCCGCTGGTACCTGGTGTTGCAACGGGAGAGACATTACTACCGCCCGGTGCGGTGTTATTATCCAGTGACATCCTCGCGCCTTTGCCAGGAGTCGGTCGCGTCGTCTCCGACGGAACCGGAGGCTCAGGCGCATTCGACCTCATGTACGGCGTCGTGCCCCTGCCCTGCACGTTCATCTGCGTCTTGCCGTTTACATTGTGAATCGTAATGCGTCCGCCCGCGGTCACCCTGGTTTTGCCAGTCGCATCGCGACTATAAACCACCGGGTTGCCAGTGAAGTCGCCATCCTCGCGGTCAGGGTTGTACTTAAACAACTGGCAGGTTACTATAACTTCGCCCAGCCGCACGACCACACGTTTACCAGTCGCAACGAGTTGCGAGTTCAGCGTCTTGTAATCGAATTCATCCGAGTTCAGGGTCATGTCTTCACTGGAAAACACCACGCCGCGTTTTGCCTGGATCGATTCCAGGTTCTTCGACTCATCGAAGATGTAGTTCAGCTCGCCAACCTCGGGATCTACCATCAGGGTAAACGGCTTATCCCCTGACAGCATGCCTTGCTCGCCATCAGGCCCGGGTTCCGTCACGGCAGGCATCGCGGCCGAACTGGTACCCGATTCACCCGTTTCCGGAGCAGTCGCTGCAGGAGACGGCTGCTGGTCCGAGGTCTGGGCCATACCACTCGCCGCTACCATCAGCGCCAGCACAATTGCCACAATCGTCTTTATCGTCATCACACCCTTCCGGCAGTACAGGAGCGTTTAGTTTCGGCAACAGCCAACACCGAGGTGAGAGCACACGAAGTTCTTATGATCGCAACAGTCTGCATAGGATCAGTCAACAGCATAGATTATTGGCTATTCTTCCTTAACAGTCCACTTGGAGGAACTGGGGTCGGCGAAGGCGCCATCGCCGGCACATTCGGCATTTCAGGCTTCTCGGGAGTCCCCGGGTCCTCCGGCACCTGGATGGGTGTCGGTCGCACCGGAGCACGCTCTGCCCCTTTAAACGCCTGCTGCGCCGCAATTTCAAGTTCCCGCTTAGCCTGCGCGTAGCTCGTAGCGGAATCCACGTTGTACACAGGCCCCACCGAGCCCTTCAGCATTGAAAAACGGCTCATGTCCCGGGGCACCCGCAGCTTGCTGCCCTGCATGTACAGCGGCCGCTTGCCGGGCGGCATCATCACGACTGAGTGCGTGGATACCCCTTGGAACTCCTCAAGTGCATCGTCGTAGATGAGCTGCTCTGTACTCAATTGCAGAGTGTCGGTCTCAGGGTGGTCACGGTTTGGCGCACTGTAGCGCACGTTGCCGGCGAAACGCATATCGTTTTGGTTGCGCTGCAGGGCTGGATCCGGCGCAAGAAACACCTGCCCCAGTTCCGCTCGCGTCACACCCTGTATTGTCCCGTCGGACGCATACGTGTTAACGGCCACGTCCTTGAAGACCAGCAGGTTACGGCTCTGGGAGAAGGTGGCTTCGTTCCCACTCACCCGGTGTTGCACGAGGCCGCCCGTTGTAAGGTCTGCGGATACCTTTGTCAGCAGGATGTCCTCGCGCGGGTCATTCTCCCGGGCCAGGTTCCGCTTATCGAGCATCTTAAGTTCTCCACAGCCCGCAAGCCCCAGCACCAGAAGACCTGCATGCAGCCACGACCCGCACCGGCATTCTTCCGGTCTTTCGCGCTGCGTCACTCCAGATTTCCCATAGCCAAAACATCCCACCCGAAAGTTACCCTAAATAAAGCGTCAACAAAAACCGCCGTCCTGCGTCAAATCCATTGAACACCCAGTTTTCCACAGGGTAACTACTACAATTCTAGCGCGAGGTCTGTTGAGACATGGCCGAGTATTCCTATAAGGCCCTCGATAAGGGCGGTAAAGAAGTAAAGGGCGCCATCGAAGCCAGCAGCGAAGAAGTCATCATCGAGAAGCTTCGCAACATGGGCTACTACCCGCTCGAGGTGGTGCTGCACAAGACGAAGGCCACCCAGGTCGACATCCTCGCGATGCCCGGTCTACGCGTCATCTTCCACCGCGTCAAAACCAAGCACGTCATGACCTTCACGCGCCAGTTCGCCACACTCATCGACGCCGGTCTGCCCATCCTTCGCTCGCTCGCCATCCTGCAGGAGCAGGTCGAGTCCAGCATCTTTAAAGAAAAGATCAACCGAATCGCCAAGGACATTGAATCCGGCACGACCCTCTCCGACGCGCTCTCCCGGCACCCGAAGGTTTTCGATAACCTGTACGTCAACATGGTGCGCGCCGGTGAAATCGGTGGTGTGCTTGAAGCAGTGCTGAACAAGATCGCCGAGTTCCTGGAAAAACGCCAGGCCATCATCGGCAAGATCCGCTCCGCCATGATGTACCCGGTAGTCGTCGTCTTCCTGGCCGGTGTGATCGTCGCCTTCATTCTCGTGTTCATCGTGCCGAAGTTTAAAGACATTTACGACCAGCTTGGCGCCGAGCTCCCAGGGCCCACGCAGCTACTCGTTGAGGGCGGCAACATTCTCGCCCACGATACGCACTGGGTTATCCTCGGCATTATCGGACTTGTTTTCGTCTTCAAAAAAGTTAATGCGACCAAGGAAGGGCGCTATCGTATCGACGTCATGAAACTCAAGATGCCGGTGTTCGGACAGCTGTTCCGCAAAGCCGGCATTGTGCGTTTCGCCGGTACACTTGCCACACTGATCACCTCTGGCGTCCCGATTCTACAGGCGCTCGACATCTGCCGCGAGACGAGCGGCAACGAAGTCATTACCCGCGCGCTCAACGACGTTTACGATTCTGTTAAAGACGGCGAGACGATCCACGAGCCGCTGTCGAAATGCAAAGTGTTTCCGCCGCTCGTGGTCCACATGGTCGCCGTCGGCGAAGAAACGGGCGCCATCGACCAAATGCTGACAAAGGTTGCTGAAGCCTATGAGCGTGAAGTCGACGACACCGTCAACGCGCTGACGTCCATCCTCGAGCCGGTCCTCATCGTTTTCCTCGGCGTTATCGTCGGTGCTATCGTTATCGCACTCTATCTGCCGCTGTTCAACATTCCGAAGATCGTCGGTAAGGAATAAACTCCGACCCACTTTAACAAGGGGCGATCTCGCACCGCGAATTGGTCCTGTCTTTTTGTGTGCGGTATGAGGCAGATGGTGAAAGCGTTTCAGTGCCGATTCACACCTGACTCAGCCGTTCAATGAGTAGCAGCAGATGACGTATGCGGGTCTGCCGTGGTTACGGCCGTAGCGCTGGTGAGCTGCTCCAGCACCGCAGAGGCTCGCTTGCGCTCCTCCGGGTCAGTGGAAACCTCGAGCACCCTGGTCAGTGCAGCTTTTGAAACGTCGGCCTCGTGTGCCTTCAGGCCGTCCGCGATTTTTGTCACCGCCTGGATCGCTTCCGCGCGCGTCGCCGGGTCGTCCAGCATTGCGACAGCGAGCTCCAGGGCTTTCGGGGTGCTGGTTTCGGCGAGACTGCTGAGCAC
>JBPCLP010000005.1:0-83604 GCA_051003195.1 Candidatus Sumerlaeaceae bacterium
CGACCTCTACATCGACGCCATCAACAACCGGCCTCGCAAGTGCCTGAACTGGCGAACTCCCGCAGAAGTATTTAGCTCATCATGAAGCCCCCCGCGCCCGTTGCACTTCGGTTGGCAATCCGCCTCATTTCTTCTTAGCTGCTGGCTTGGGAATAGCGGTCTTTCAAGTCTATAATTCCGCACTTGAATGTTATCTCCTTCATAATCAGCCCTGCGCGTATACTTGAAAAACGAATTTGACCACTTGAAAAACCAAGCCAGTCGGACGATCCCCGCCCGAAACTCGCAAAGTTGCGGGCTGTCGTTCGCAGCCGTCGCATCCCGGTAGCGGTTTAAGTTCATTGAAATACGTACATCCCAGCTTGGATTGACCCTGCTGTCCCGAATCGCGTATTGAATGGTTTGGAGCGCCCGCAATAGCAAAGCTGGCTGTACGCTCGTTGGTTGCCGATTACCTGACATAAGAAATCCCAAAGCTAGACTCCATTTAATGATCCGTTTCATCGACATAACGCACTACGCCGGCGAGAAGGAACTCTACGCGGGACTGAACTGGCACGTAAAGCCCGGCGACCGGGTGGGTCTCGTTGGTGACAACGGCACCGGTAAAACCACATTGCTGCGCATGGCCGCGGGTGAAACCGAGCCGACCAAGGGTACAATTCAGTTACGCAAAAGCGCGCGCATCGGCTTCCTTAAGCAGGAGATCCACGCCGCGATGGGTGACGAAACCGTGCTGCAGGAAGCGATGAAAGCGTACGAGCGTGAGAAAGCGGCCGAGACCGAGCTGCACGCCTTGTACGATGCGCTGGCAACAACCCCTGAGGCTGAGCACGAGGAGCTTTACGAGCGCATCCACCTGCTGGAGAAGCACGTACATCATCACGATTTTGGAAGCGCTGAATCCGACGCGCGCAAGATTCTCGCTGGGCTGGGTTTTGCCCTCGAGCAACAGGATCAGCCATTGTCAGGCTTTAGCGGCGGATGGCAGATGCGCGCGCACATCGCGCGCCTGCTGCTCGAAGAACCCGATCTCCTCATGCTCGATGAGCCGACCAACCATCTCGACCTGGAGAGTATCGGCTGGCTGGAGCAGTTTCTTACGAGCTTTGCCGGCGCACTGATCGTCGTCAGCCACGACCGCTACTTCCTCGACACGATCACGACGCGCACCGCGTGGATCCACCAGCGCAAGCTCGATACCTACGCCACCAACTACTCCGGCTTTCTGAAGGAACGCGACGAATCGGAAGAACTGCTGCTGCGCCGCTACCAGAACCAGCAGGAGGAACTGGCGCACCACGAGCGGTTTATCGAGCGGTTCCGTGCCAAGGCCTCCAAGGCGACTTCCGTTCAGAGCCGGGTCAAGATGGTAGATAAGATCGAGCGCATTGAGTTGCCGGAAAGCGCTAAGAAGGTGCGGCTAAGAATTCCCGAACCCGCTCCTGCGGCCCGCCACATTCTCGAGCTCCGCGATATCGGCAAAGCCTATGGCTCGAATCGAGTCTTTACGAAAGTTAACCTGCGCTTTGAACTCGGGGACAAGGTCTCCCTGGTTGGACGCAACGGCGCCGGCAAATCCACATTGTTAAAAATATGCGCCGGCGTGCTGGATTACGAAGGCACCGTCGAGAAACACTCCAAGGCGCAGATCTCGTATTTTTCGCAGCATCGTGTCGATGAGATGAACATGGAAAATGACGTGTTGACGGAGGCGCGCGTGCCGGGCGTCGGGATGACCGATGAACAGATTCGCACGTTGCTCGGGTGTTTCCTTTTCACAGGCGACGACGTCTATAAGCCCGTGCGCGTGCTCAGCGGAGGAGAGAAAAGCCGGCTCGCACTGGCGCGCATGATGATGCGGCGCGGCAATATTCTTCTGCTCGATGAACCGACGAATCACCTGGATATCAACACACGCGAAGTCCTGCAAAACGCGCTGCGTGAATTTCCAGGGCTTATCATCATGATCAGCCACGACCGTTACTTCATTGATTCCGTTGCAACCCGTATTGTAGAAGTCGGCGGCGGTACCGCAATCAACCATCCTGGAAATTATACGGAGTTCCTTGCAAAAAAGGGCAGCGACGAAGCGGCCGAGGCCAACCTGCGCGGGCGCGCAAAAAGCGAGGGGTCGTCCCGCGCGCCCAAGCCGCCACCTGCGTTCGATCCAAGTGGTGCGCTTGCGGCGATTCAGATGGCTAACCGCGATCGCACCGAGACAAAACGCAACCAGGGCGACGAACGCCGGGAGCGGGCGCAGAAACGCAACGAGTTGAATGCGCGCATTCGGACGTTGCAGGCACAGATCGAAAAACACGAGACCCGGCTTGCGGAAATTCACGCACTACAGGCGGATCCGGATGCATTCACGAAAGGTATACTGACGCCGTCGATTCTCAAGGAAGCGAAGAGCCTCGAGTCCATGCTGCCCAAAGCCATCAAGGAATGGGAAGAACTGGTGGAGGAAGCCGAGCAGCTTTCCACGGCAACTGCCAGGTGAGTTACTCCCGTACCGCTTCACAAAAATAAATTGTACTTACTGTCGCGGTTCGCTCCCCTGTTCCCTCATAGCTTGTGCGACAAAAAGGCGGAAAATGAAACCAGTCATCGGCATTAATACAAACCTGCTGCCCGGCGGGCCGGGCGAGTTCTCCAGCCTCGCTGTGCGCACAAGTTACGTCGATTCCGTACACGCAGCGGGCGGCGTTCCGATACTGCTGCCATCGGTGCTCGATCAGTCCATCGTTCGCGAACAGATCAGCGTATGCGATGGCTTTGTATTTGTAGGTGGTCCGGACATTGACCCAACCCGTTACGGCGCCACGAGCATCAATCCCACAGTATCCAAACTGCCCGCGCGTCGCGAGACGTACGACTTTATGCTCATTGAGCAGGTGATGCGCAGTCGCAAGCCGTTCCTCGCGGTGTGCCTGGGATGCCAGCAGATCAACGTCGCACTGGGCGGCACTCTTATCCAGGACATTGCTTCAGAAAAAGATACTTCCGTTCCCCATTCCTCAAAACTGTCGCCGCATTACGTGCGACAGGATGTCATTGTGGAACCGAAGACGCGGCTGGCGGAAATGGTCGGTGCGGGCACCCTGTCCGCCAATAGCGCACATCACCAGGCCATTGATCAACCCGGTAGCGGACTTCGCATCACTTCCCGCTCCCCCGTCGATGGTATTATTGAAAGCTTCGAGCTCGAAAATTACGGCTTTGGAATTGCAGTCCAGTGGCACCCCGAAGTGCTCGCGCTCGAAGAGGAAGCGCACCTGAAGCTGTTCCTGGGGCTGGTAAGCGCCGCGCTCGAGCACTCCCAGTCCAGCGCATCCATGGTCTAGAGCTTACAGGGTTTGCAGCGCTTCCAGGAACTCGCGCGCGGATTGAAAACGCGCGCCCGGAGACTTCTGGACACACTTGATGAAAATCTCGTCGACTGCTGAAGGCAATGTTGCGCGCAATGTCGTGGGTCGCGGCAGGGACGACTGTACCTGCATGCGGGCAATCTCCAGCGGGTCGGTAATTTTTTTGATTTCGAACGGAGTGCGGCCGGTCAGGAAATAAAACAATGTCAGCCCAAGTGAGTAGAGGTCCGTCCTGGCGTCCACGCCAGTGTTCTGGATCTGCTCCGGAGCCATGTACTGCGGCGTGCCGATGATCGTTTGCTGCGAGTCCTCCTGGTGAGTCATGCTGGTGGCGGCGTCGGTTATGATCTTGGCCAGTCCAAAATCCACAACCTTAATGTGCGCACTGCCTGCGCGCTGAATCACATTACCCGGCTTGATGTCCAGGTGCAGCACCTGCATTGAATGTGCATATTCCAGCGCCTCAGCCAGTTGGGTCAGCGTATGCTTGGCATCGGTCAGCGAAAGAGGGCCCTTCTGCTTGATAAGTTGCTTCATGTTGTCGCCATTCACATATTCCATGGCCACGTAGTAGAGGTAGTTCATGTGGCCGGAGTCGAAAATGGTGACGATGTTGGGGTGGGACAGACGGGCAGCAAGTCGTGCCTCGCGAAGAAAGACTTCTTCACGTCCAGGGCCGGACGACCGCGACAGCGGAAAAGTTTTCAGCGCGACTTCACGCTCGAGATGGAGGTCCAGCGCCTTGTAGACGATGGCCATGCCGCCGCGCCCCAGCTCTTCCACAATTCTATAACGGCCCTCGTCGCCGAAGCGTGTCTCGGGCGCCTGCGTAATAGGCCGTCGAAAACGTGATGTATCCGAGGTTTGCGTAGGCGTCTTGGTGCGAACAGTTGGCTGCCCGCTGCCACTGTAGTAGCCCAGGGAGGATTGATCCGCCGCGCTGGCTGGCCCGACCGAAGCCGCCTGGTAGTATCCCGGCAGAGGGGTCTGGTAGGCCTTCTCCTCCACCATCGTTCGTTGGATTTCAGCCTCAAGCCGGGGAATGCGATCCGCTACATCGGCAAAGTTCAGGTTAACACCCATGATCTGGTGATAGATGGGCAGCGACTCCGGCAATATCTCGTCTTCAAGCAAACGCCCATACGCGTAGTAAATCGGGAGCGTCTCTGCGCTTATCGGGATCTGGTCGATTACGCGGCGAAACAGCTCTCTCGCCATGTCGGTCCGTCCCTGGTAATAAAACGCGGTCGCAAGATAGGCGGTCGCCAGCTTGTAGTCGGCAGAGGCAGGCGCAACTCTTTGCAGATACTCGATGGCTTTTGTGTTGTCACCCAACTGCACTGACAGAATTCCGGCTTTTAAATAGGCACCGGCATTCGCATATCCTTCAACGGCCTGGCCAAGATCCCCACAAGCTTCGAAACATTCGGCGGCATTGCGCCAGTCGTGCGCCTTGTAGTAAGCGCCTGCCGCAGCTTTTGGATCCTTGGCCGCAGAATACATTTCGGCCGCCATCAGGTACCGGCCCATCGCATCGTAAACGCGAGCGGCAGCGGAGAAATCCCGGATACGTTTATAAGCATCCACTGCCTGGTTAAACTTGCCGGCTTCTTCGTATTTCAAGCCGGCTGTCTGCCAGTCGCCCTTGGCCTGTGCGATTCGTGCCAGGAATTCGGCAATCTGCATACGATCGGGCAAATGCGCGATCGACAGAATCGCGCGTTCCGCCTGGTCGGCACGCAGGTAAAGCTCGGCGGCTTTTTCCCATAGCTGCGCCGATTCGTAAATCTCCGCCGCGCGCACAAAATCGTCGGTCGCCTCCGCCAGTTCGGCTGCCTCGGATTTCTTTCCATTTCGAACCAGGAGTTCTGAACAGCGACGGAGCATATCGGCATTTTCGCTGCTGCGACGACTGATTTCGGCAGGTTGGACGCGCTTTATAAGTTCGATGACCTTGTCCGTTGCCCCTGCTTTTTCGTAGCACCGCAGCGCTTCATCATTCTTTTGTACCGTTTCGAAAATTTTGCCCGCGCGCTCAAAGTCGTGCGCTTTCTCGTAATAGCTTGCCGATTGCGTGAACAGGTTGGCTTCAAAGGCGCGTTCGCCTGCAAGCCGCCAGTTCTTCGCCGCGCGTTCGCGAAGCCCCTCAGTTGCACAATGCAGAGCCGCCTGCTCGTAGTTCTGCTCTTTCTCGTACAATTCAACAGCGCGATTCACGTCGCCTGCACGTTGCCATGCCGCAGCGGCGCGGGTTAAAAGCCCGGCGCGTTCGTAGGCAGATGCCGCCTCGGGCCAGCTCTCAAGCGTTTCATAGGTTTCCGCAGCGGCGGAGTAGTCTCTCTTCTTCTCAAGGCGCCGTGCGGAGCGCTCCAGGTTACCGTGATAACTACCCTTTTCGTAATTAAGCGGCTTTCCACCGGTCGCCACCATGATGATGGACTCCACCGTGGCTGCAATCGCGTGGCGGAGGTAATTTGCAATCAGCAGAATCGCCAGGCATATCAGGACGAGCAGCACCTCTGCATAAGGGCCAATCATCGACGGCAGCATATCGAGGAAAGCCTTGCCGAGGCCCCGATTCAGAAAGACCAGGGCGATAATGGCTGCCCAGAAGACAACGTCGTATATCTGTCGTGCTAACGAGTTTTTCATGTAAGAGCAGCTACTGAAGCACAGTGAAAGAGGATGCTCTAGAAAATTCGAGCCGATTCTTTCACTTTTTTGAACCCGGACTCAAATGCCTTATATTTGGGCCTACACAAGTTGCGGCACAATTTAATTGCATTTTTGCTCAGGGTTTTTGAAGTTTTAGCAAAGTCGGTCAAATTGCTGATAATCCGTACCTGCTGAGGTTAGGTTGATGAACCATCCGACAGATGAGATAGAAGAGCTGTATCTGTTATCGAAAGAAGCTGTGGCTTGCGAGGATTTCAAGCAAGCTGCGGCATTTCTGCGGCGAGCCATAGAGCTGGCGCCACTGCGTAAAGAGCTGCGTGCCGAACTCGCGCGTGTGCTTGCCTATGAGGAGGAACAGGTCTCCCTGGATGAGCCCGCGATTTTCGCGAGACGTTCCGTATACGGAGATTCTGGCTGGAGCAGCCCAACGGCTCTTGCACCTGCGGGTACCTCCACCCGGTCGGCCGTTCGCACGGTCCCCAGTACGGCACTCGCAACTGCCATGCGCGGGCCTGTTGGAACCGCCGCTGTGACTTCCGGAACCCGGCACAGCGTCGCTGAACGCCCGCGGGTATCCGTACGTACAGAAGGAAATGTGAACCTTCACCTTGATGAGGAGCCGATCTCGTTCTCAGACTCCGAGGACCTGGAGGCGATGGAGGAAAGCGCGCGATCCGCACTTCATCGCTTACTCGAGGAAGAAGACGAACAAGTGGAACGTGCTCCTGTGAACACGCGCAAGCGCAACCGCCGTTCCAGGCTGATTCAGGAGCCATCTTCTCTGGAAGATTGGCTGGCGGGCGGTTTTGAGAGAAGCATTCTCCTGCTGAAAAAAACGCACCCCGCGCGATTCGCATACGGAAGCTGTTATTTCGTCCTGGCAATCTTCGTTGCTGCCGCATGCATTCAGTCGAAGCGTGTTTTTGGAAAACAGTCGGGAATAGTCGCGCGATCTGCCAAACATGATAATGTGACCACGAGAGTTCAGCAGTCGTCGATGGCTATGCCGTCGCTGTTCAGTTCTACCGCCGCCCCTGTCGGTCCGACCGAGGAGGAGGTGCTCGCAAAAGGCCGTGAGTATGTCGCTTCCAGGAAGTTTGACTCCGCAATCGTGGTCCTTGAACCGGCTATGCAGTCCGGAACGAGAACGGCTTCGCGAGATCTCATCCGTCAGACTCTCGCGCAGGCATACGATGGCAAGGGCACTGCGGAGCTGCAGCAGAGTAATCTCTCTGCGGCGGTGAGACTGTACCGTCAGGCTGCAAATTTGCTGCCGGCTTCCGGCTTGTATCAACTTCATCTCTCCAACGCACTTTATTATGAAGGCGTTGATTCTTCAGGAGCAGATCGCCTGGCAAAATTTCATGAGGCGGCTCGGCTTGCGTCGGAAATTGTTCGCACTGAGCCGCAGAACACAAACGCTTACAGCGTCCTGGCACTTTCACAGGAATCGCTCGGTCGCTTTGCAGAGGCAAGAAGCGCGTGGCAGCGCGTAGTAAACTTGAGTTCAAAAGGATCCGCTGGGCAGAAAAAAGCCCTGGAGCAACTGCAGCACCTTAAAGGCGTTTAGCGAATGCGCAAAACCGCAGCCGGCAACCTGCACAAGCCGACCCCGGTTATTTTAGCGCCTTCGTTACTAAGCGCAGACTTCTCCAAACTTGGCGCAGAATTGAAAGCGGTACTGCGCGCGGGTTGTTCCTGGATTCACCTCGACATAATGGACAATCATTTTGTGCCCAATCTTACCTTTGGCCCGCCTGTCGTTGCCTCTCTTCGCAAGGTAAGCAAAAAGGCATATTTCGATGCACATCTGATGGTGGAGGAGCCGCAAAACCTGATCGAGCCCTTCGCCAGGGCCGGAGTACAGAACCTGACAGTGCATGCAGAAGCATGTGGCGATCGACTTGGGCAGATAATTGAAGATGTCAAGGCGCTGAACATGCACATTGGTGTGAGTATCAAGCCTGGTACTTCCATAAACGTACTGGAGGACGTGCTGGGACAAATTGATCTCGTACTGGTGATGACCGTCGAACCAGGGTTTGGCGGTCAGCCTCTGATTCCAAACTGCCTCAATAAAATCCGGACACTCCGAAAACTGCGCGACAAAAACCGCCTAAAGCTTCATATCCAGGCAGACGGCGGAATAAATGAAGAGACGGCGCAACTGGTTGCTGCCGCTGGCAGCGATGTACTCGTGGCGGGTTCCGCGGTGTTTAAGAATGGCGAAGTGGCAGAAAATGTGGCAAGGCTGCAGCGCGTGCTTGGCCAGACCACCGTTAGAGCTTGATTACAAAAGCCGGCTTGCGCCAGAATAGAACGTCTAGATTAGGATCGACTATGCTGAAGGGTAACACTCGCTTCATTCCTCACATCCTGGCACTGCTTTTCTGCTGTTGCTGGTGCGGGAATGCCGTTGCCGCAAAAGAGACGGAAAAGAAGCTCGTAATTCCCGATTATCCGTGCGCAAAAGACCAATACAATTTTGCGCTCATGTACGAAAAAGCGCAGTTTATGTCCACGGTACCCGAACAGCGGCGCCAACAAATGATCAAAATCGCGCAATGCTACCAGCGCGTCATCGACAGTTTCCCTCAGGATCTGGAATTCACTTCCAGGGCACTTCTGCAAATTGGGGACTGCCACGCAAAGATATCCGAGCCCTATCAAGCGATCCGCTACTATGAGGTAGTGCTAAACAGCGCATCCGAGGACGAATACCTTCAGGCGAGAGCGCTGTTTTCGGTGGCTCAGATGCACGACGCAAAGAAGGAATATGAAGCGGCAAAACACGTTTATAAGGAAGTGATGGACCGTTATGGCACAAGTGGCAACGCAGCGGTGCGTGATCTAACTAAGCGGGCTTCCATGCTTTATTTCCAGGTCCGCGAACAACCCACCACCAAATCGAAGTGGAGCTTACGTAAACTATTTGGCGGCAATAAGAGCTCGTAGTGCGGTCTATCGTTAATTCGTAATCAGTTCTGTGTGCCGAATTGAGGTCAAGTCTCCCCTGGTCTGGTAAGGAAGTAATGATTCGGCACACTGGCGCTAATGTGCACGCGCGTATTGAACGTGCTATTCGAGATCGCGAGAGCGAGAGATTAACAACTGAGTTGTTAGATCGCCATGCAGCCCTTTCAGTTCTTCGTATGCGACTTCAATATCGGGAATAGATGCGGCGCTCACCGCGACATCGAATCGGAATGAGGCCTCGCGCAAAGACTTTAGCAACTGGCTATCCACCTCGCTTGCGGGATCCGCCATTTGTTGATTCGCCAGGCTTAGCATAGATTCAGCCTGCGATTTCAGGAAAGCGATGCGGACAAAAGTGCGATCTTCATCGACACGCGACTCAGCATCTTTAATTGCCTGCTCGGCGTGCTCGGCAGCCAGGGAGGAATAGCTCTCGACCGAAATTGCACTTGATGAGCCGGAAGTTACGTCGGTTGCCTGCACGTGCAGAATGCCGTTAGCATCAATTTGAAAGCAAACATCGATGGCAGGTATTTCTTTTGGTGCCGCGGTAATTCCCAGAAGTCGAAAATGCGCAAGACTGTGGTTCTCAAGGGCTATTTTGCGTTCACCCTGTAGAACATGGATTTTCACCGAGGTCTGATTGTCGCGCACGGTGGTAAATGTTTTTGTGTACGAAGTTGGAATCGAGCTGTTCCGCGGAATGAGAACTCCAAACAGGCCCCCGGCCAGTTCAATTCCAAGAGAGAGCGGTGTTACATCGAGCAGGAGTACCTCTCGTAATCCACCACTGATAATTGCTCCCTGGATTGCGGCGCCCACTGCGACAGCCTCATCGGGATTCAGGGACCGGCTGGGCTCTTTGCCAAAGTACTGACGTACAGCGTCCTGCACCAGGGGAATGCGTGTCGATCCCCCTACGAGCAGCACGGCGGCTGGATCAGCAGCCTTAAGATTGGCATCACGCAGAGCCTCTTTGCAGCATTCAATCAGCGTCGGCATGAACGTACCGATTACGCTTTCGAATTCCGTGCGCGACACGTTCCTCTGTAAGTGCAGGGGGCCTACCGGTCCAGAGCTTATAAAAGGCAGACTTAGCACGGTCTCAGTCGTGCTTGAAAGCTCGCACTTAACCGCCTCGACCGCTTCGCGCAAACGTTGAAGCGCCTGCAGGTCCGTAGATAGATCCACTCCAGTTTCCGCGTGGAATTCGCTTACGACCTGTTGCAGTAGCGCAGCGTCGAAGTTATCGCCGCCCAGTTTTGTGTCACCACGTGTGCTCTTAACCTCAAACACGTCGTTATCAATTTCGAGAACAGAAACGTCAAACGTCCCACCACCGAGGTCGAACACCGTGATCTTCTGCTGCATTTGTTTTTCGATACCGTAGGCAAGGGCAGCGGCCGTCGGCTCGTTAATCATGCGCACCACATCGAGGCCCGCCAGCTCCCCCGCGCGTTTCGTTGCTGAACGTTGGTTGTCGTTAAAATAAGCGGGTACAGTAACCACAGCTTTAGTAACCTGCTCACCAAAGAACTCTTCCGCAGTGCGGCGCATCTTCCTGAGAATTTCAGCGGAAACCTGCTCGGGCGATATACGTGTCCAGCCAACGTCGATCAGGACGGAATCGTCAGGCCCTTCGACGATTTCATAATTAATACCCTCCATCAACTGGCGTGCCTCGGAATAGCGGGCTCCCATGAATCGCTTCACCGAGCGGATAGCTTGCTTTGGATAGGTGACAAATTGCCGCTTTGCCAGCTCACCAACTACGATCTCTTCGGGGCTTTTATACAGTACGATCGACGGTGTCGTACGCGATCCTTCCGCGTTTTGCATAATGACAGGCTGGCCTTGTTCGAGGTAGGCCACCACGGAATTGGTGGTTCCCAGGTCAATTCCTAAAACACGCTCCATCGGCCGATTACTTCTTCTTGCCCAGCAGTCGGCCGAGTAAAGACAGCTTCTTCGGAGCCAGAACGGACAGTGCCATAATGGCCTTTTCGTTTACGGGATCCCACTTCAGAATCTCTTCGTAAGTTTTTACAGCCATGGAAGTTGAGCCGGCGTTCTCATACAGTTCGGCAAGGATCAGTCGATAGTCACTATTGTATGGATCGAGTTCAATTGCCCGCTGTGCCGCTTCGGTCGCACGGCTGAAGCTTCTCTGGCTTCGCAGCAGTGTCTGGGCGAGCTTTGCGTGGTACAGCGCTTCTTCATCATTGTTTTTGATGGCGACCTCGAAAAACTCAGAGGCGCGCATAAAATCCCCGGACGTGACAAGCTGGGCTCCTTTGATGTAAGCGCGCTTCGCTACGTTCGCACGGTTTTTTTCATTAGCAGCGGAACCCGCAGCAGCAGAACCTGCCGCAGCCGTCGATGGTCCGGCTTTCGGCAGCGGCCCGGATTTACTCCCGTCCTGCTGTCGCTTTGCCTCCAGCGACTGATCGTATGCATTGCGTTTTTCACGGTCTTTGAGGACATTATATGCAGTCGAGATTTCCGAGAACTCTTTCTCCATGGAAGTCGCTTCCGCAGGGCTCGCCGCCTTATCGGGATGATATTTACGCGCAAGCCGATGGTAAGCAGCCTTGATCTCCAGCTCACCAGCATTTCTGGGAACACCCAGTACTTCGTAATAAGTTTTGCTCACGCGTTCTGTTCGCTAACCTCCAAGGCTGCGCTGTCTGACAAGAGAGTACACCGCTGTTGCGCGTTACGAGCTTCAACAGTGTTCGGGTAAGTTACAATGATCTGCTGCAAGAAATGAACGGCTTCCTGATTCCTTCCCTCTTTCGTTCTCACATCCGCAAGTCGATTATATACAGCGCAGACCTGCTCGCGAGTCAATAAACCAGCTTGAATTGCTCGCAGACGTTCCTCGACAAATCTTTCAATTTGGCCACGTTGCAAGTAAATCTCTGAGATTTGGCGAGATAGCTGGGCGTCGTTTGGTCTGGCCTTGATCGATTTCCTTAAATCCTGCTCAGAAAGACCTTGGAGCTGCAAGACCTCCGCTGGATCCATCCCGGCCTTTTTCACTGGTTTTGCCTTTGGATTCCAGCTTGCGAACCCAAACATGCGGTCCACAAGCGTTCGCGCAATGAAATGCGTTGTTAGAAAGCCCAGGAAACTAGCCACCAGCGCCACTGCGATGCTGATCGCTAGAGCATAGCCGGAGTTAAACTGCAGATACCCGGAACTATACAGTATCGATAGAATTACACCGACAACCAGCAACTCGATAAACATATCGGAGGACTAGTACACTCGATGCGGGTGACTTCAACTGCTTTGGTGGCTCAATCACCCCAAACAATGCGATGGTGCCGAAGGTGGGAGTCGAACCCACACGAGTGTGACCTCGGAGGATTTTGAGTCCTCTGCGTCTGCCATTCCGCCACTCCGGCGCAGCCTGCAAAGCTGCTTGAACTACCCTCCCCGTCATCCCTTTATTTGCCAGATATGCATGCGCCAAAATGTTTAACCATAGCCGGAAGCGATCCGAGCGGCGGAGCCGGAATCCAGGGTGACCTGAAAACCTTTTGTGCGCTTGGTGCCTACGGCATGGCGGCGATTACAGCGCTCACAGTGCAAAACAGCCAGGGTGTGACGGCAGTTCGCCCGGTCGACGCCGAAACGCTTTATGAGCAATTGCAGGCAGCGTTGGAAGACGGGTGCGACGCGATCAAAATCGGAATGCTTGGAACCTGTGCAAATGTGCGTGCCGTAGCGCGTGCATTGCGGCAACTGCAAGGTGTGCCAATTGTTCTGGATCCGGTTTTGGTTTCAAGCAGCGGCAAAAGACTACTCGAACCTGATGGTCTTCAGGCAATGGTAGCGGAACTGCTTCCGATGGCTTCTGTGTGTACGCCGAACCGCTTTGAGGCGCAGGAGTTGTTGGGCGAGACTTTGCGCAATGAGAAGTCGCTGGAATCAGCCGCTGAGGACCTTCGAAAAACCGGGTGTAAGAATGTGCTCATCACGGGCGGTGACAGCGATCCCCGTTCGGAAGTGGTGGTAGACGCCTGGCATGATGGACGTGAGTTCCAGTTGCTGCGGCACCCGCGTGTGCCGACGGAACACACGCGGGGAACGGGGTGTGCCCTGGCTGCAGCCATTTGTGTCGAACTGGCACGCGGCGCGCAGCCGCTGACTGCGGTGTTGAACGCGAGGGAATTCGTGCGAACCCGTTTGCTCGCTGCGTATAAAATAGGACAGGGCCGCGGCCCCGTCAATCACCTGCTGTTGGATTAAAAGTGATCTGCGGTTTGGATCGCGTTGTAAAGCGCACGGGCTTTCGTCAGACATTCCCAGTACTCTTCAGCAGAATTCGAATCTGCAACCACTGCACCGCCGGCACCGAACTCATAAACGTAGCTGCCATTGAAATGTGTAGCGGTTATGGTCCGGATGGCGACGTTCAGATCGATGCGATCCCGTCCAACAAACCCAAGCGCGCCAGTGTAGATTCCACGCGGACTTCTTTCTATGTCACGGATCGCACGGATCGCGGCAATCTTCGGCGCTCCTGTGATAGACGCCGCTGGGAATGTCGCGCGGAGAATCTCGGAGATTGGAAGCTTACGGTCACGTAGTTCGCCTTCTACCGTTGAGACCAGGTGATGCAGGTCCCGATGCGACTCGATAAGGAAGCCGCTGGTAACACTTATACTTCCCGGCTTACAGATCCGGCCGAGATCGTTGCGCGACATATCCACGACCATCGTGTGTTCGGCGTGATCTTTTACGCTACGCGCGAGAGCGCTATGGGAACGGGCATCCGCTTCCGGTTCGGCCGACCGCTTGCTGCTGCCTTTGATCGGGCACGTCTCAATTTTGCCCTGGTGAATACGCAGGAACTGCTCCGGCGAGTTGGAGATCACCGAATACTTCCCGAGATCCAGATTGCGGGCATGTCGAGCGGCACCATCCGCAAACAGTGACAGAGCGACCGCATCTGGATGTGCGTGTGAACTGATCTGAAAATGCTGCGTAAGGTTAACCTCGTAGAAATCACCTGCCAATATCTGCGACTTCAAAGCCGAGACAGTTGCTTCATAATCACCACGAGACATTTCACCGCAGACCTGCAGATCGCCGTCTACACTTGCCTCACGCCGCCGTACAGTCTGCGGCGGTTGGACGCATAAATTCTGTATCTGCTTCGAGAAGTTCGCAATTCGCTCCTCCGTAGCGTCAGGCGAGAACTGCAGGCAGGCTGTGTGGCTCAGGCAGTCCAGCACGTACACTGCATCAAGCCGCACTAGTTGCGCCACAGGTACTCGCATGCGGTTGTCCGCGGCTATTGCATCATCGCACAGCGCACCGGCTTCGTAGTGAAGTGCCACAGCATAGCCACACCATTCCGGTTCGTCGGCGGGCAACGCGTCAAGCTGCTGATCCAGCCAGATCAGCGACTCCCCTGTTGGAATAGACAGCACGTGTGGCGTATCAAACGAGAGAACCTCATAGCGAGGTTCGGTTTCAAGCGTCGCTCCCAGTCGCATCCAGATGATACCGGGTAGTTGCGCTTCCAGCGCGCGCATATGAATAGTGTCACAATAAGGAGCCGAATGGACAAGTTGCCTTGGCGCCGATGGGCTCATTTCAGGCCAGGCGCTTTCACGAACGTCGGGACGATTTAATTACCCGGTCCAGCTCGCGGCGTGTTTCGCGCGTCTTAATGTCCTCTCGTTTGTCGTAAAACTTTTTACCTTTCGCCAGTCCGAGTTTCAACTTTACGGTGCTGCCCTTGAAGTACAATTCCAACGCCGCAAGCGTGTAGCCCTTCTGGTTGACCTGGCCAAGCAGCCGATCTATTTCGCGCCGGTGCAGTAACAGTTTACGTGTACGGCGCTCCGGCTTGTTTTCGCGGTTTCCCTTATCGTATGGGTTAATATAGAGATTATAGACGAATGCCTCACCTTTGTCAAAGGCAGCATAGGCATCGGCCAGGCTGGCTTTCCCGGCGCGCAAAGATTTTACCTCGGTCCCGCTTAACACCACGCCCGCTTCCACCACATCGTCAATGTGGTAGTCGTGGCGCGCGCGCCGGTTTGTCGCGATAACTTTAATGCTCTCCTTGTCAGCCATAGGGAGCACATACCATCTTAACTGCTCAAACCATCACGCCTGTCTTTGCAGGTGAAATGCAGGCGAGTTGCGGCCGAGCTTCTTTCGGATTCGCCCATTCAGCCGGTCCAGACCAAAAACGTGTACGATCCGATTCCGTTCATCGGCGACGCAGATGAGGTAATCGCGCACGTAAACCGGAATCTTGTCGTCAATCAGGACATTCTTCAGTTTGCCACCCGCCGCCAGACGATCGCCCTGCAATCGATTACGAACCGTAAATCCGGGCGCAGCACTCGTACTGACAATAACTGTGCGGCCATTCAACATTGTAACGCTCCCAGTGGCTCTTTCGAGATGCAGGTGTTCTTTCATTTCGGAAAGCGCACTGTCGAATAAGGTACAATGCGCCCGTGCCAGCTTCGCGCTCGGTTCCTGTTCGGGATCGATTGGCTCAAAACTATTGGCATTATAAAGCCACAGAGCTCGCAAAGTGCACACAACAGCGCTGCCGCCCGGCAACATCACCGGGCGCACATGGCCGTCTTCAAGCATATGAATCAGCAGCTTAAGGTGCTCAAACGAGACAAACGCATCTGGCAACGCCTGAGTAATCCACATACGCAGAATCCTCTGCTGCAATGCAGCCGGACGACGTCGAAGCCACCGAACCGGGAGCACGTCTGCGCGTCTCACCATCTTCGCGCAGCGATCCAGTTCGTGTCCGGCTTGTAATGTCAGGTATTCGTCGGTAGTAGAAAGGACAGCAGCGCATCTTACAAGAGCATCCCGAACTGACGGATTGAATTCCGCTTCGAGTAACGGGAGCAGCACATGGCGTATCCGATTTCGCGTTGCTGCGGTACTATCGTTTGTCTCGTCCGTACAGTACTCAATACTATGCGCATCCAGGTACTGCAAAATATCACGCCGGGGAATCTGCGACAGTGGCCGCAAA
Organism: Candidatus Sumerlaeaceae bacterium; assembly: GCA_051003195.1. GTDB lineage: Bacteria > Sumerlaeota > Sumerlaeia > Sumerlaeales > Sumerlaeaceae > JBPCLP01. The sequence continues at coordinate 16,057 of JBPCLP010000005.1, forward strand.
AGAGTAAGCTTCCCGGTTATCTGAATATCGGGAAAATGAAAGCCGTGCAGCCCGGCGCCACGCAGTAAATTCATCAGAAGCGTTTCGACCAGGTCGTCCTGGTTGTGCGCCAGCGCCAGTTGACCTGTGCCTGAACTTTCCGCTGTACACCGAAAGGCTTCATACCGCACACGCCGCAGTTCTGCCTCGCTCGTGCCCGCCGGATGCACAACGTAGCTTTGTACCGGCAGTCCCCATTCCGTGGCCATTCTCTCGACGAAGCTTTGATCATGTGCAGCAGAAGGCCGTGTGCCGTGATTCACATGAACGACAACCGGATCGATGGAAAGTTTTTCTGCCAGTTGCGCCACGATATGCAGAAGGCACATCGAATCTGCGCCACCGCTGACGGCGACCAGTAGTTTCCTGCATGCGGCTGAGCGCATGGCCCGTTCTAATACATTTCCAACCTTTGTTACGAGTCCAGCGACTGCCGGATGAACCTTCTCGGCCATCGTACGACTGCGCTTCTAAAGAAGCTGCGCTCTTAACATTCGCGGAATGGAATAGATTCCGTCACTGTCCGTGGAGGGATTGTGCGCGTACAGTTTGTCTCCTTCAATACCGCGTGGCGAAAGCACGACCCGGGTCTCCTGCTCGTTTTGTTTTACGTAGAGCAGTTCAACCTCCAGATCGTATTCCAGCGCGAAGGTGATTAATTCCGTGATATCAGCACGCTCGACTGCAGGGTTGGCTCCCTTGTAGTGATACTTGGACGGACCGCGGCTACTGACAGACTTGCTGACTAGTTTCGAAACCTGGTTTTTATACCTGTGCTCGATGTCTTCCAGCGTTTTTTGAAAAGCTGCCTCAAAACGTTTCTGGAAAGCACGCGAGCGCGCTTCAATTCCCTGGCTTGCGCCGAAAAAGCCAGTCGATTCCGGGCTTAGTCGCTGAGCCAATACCGCCGCACTTCCTTCCGAAATATCACTGTTCACAGCTTGCTCCACAACGCGAACAAATCGCGCGGACGCAATGAGATCGTACAGCTCCTGGCCAGTGAGCGATAGATGATAGCGGCCGTCGCTGCTGGAATGAACCGTTCCAGTCTCCATGTGAGGCATCAGCCCCTGGTTGCGCAGCTCTTTTGCGACCTTGGTGAGATCGCTTTGCTCAGCGAGGACCATCACGTTATCACCCAGGACGTCTTTGATATAGCCAGCAAATTTCGGATTGAGCCGGACGGATTCGAGCACCACCGGATCCGACGCCATAATGTATCCACCCGCGCTACCAAGCCGGATTTCACCATGTTTTGTGGAGTACTCTTCAATGATATGGCGTACAGTCTGGGGTAATTCTGCCCGGCTTAGCTCACTCAGGAAACTCAGGATCTCTTCACCGCGAGAACCTCGCTCCAGACAGGTTCGAAGGGAGTCGCGGGTCAGTTCCAGCGTGGTCATTACATCCATGTTTTTAATCTCGCAGAACCGTGCGAGATTGAACATCGCGTCGAGCGAAAGATCAGGAGGAGCGACGATTTCCAGGTTCGGTTGAATAATGAGCCAACGGGCATGATGTGCGAGATACCCCGTTCCGGGCGATGAAGTTACCGGGCTTTCGCCGCCGCCATCCAGGGATGCGTCCACAACACTCCTGCCGAACGCAGTCAGCTGGAATGAGAACTCCAGGTTAGAACGGGCCTCTGAGCGACTGCTTCTTGCCCCCTTTTTTGTCTCCGCACGGCGGGTTTGCGATGCTGCAGGGTTGATGATTTCACCACTACCACCATAAAAGACAATGCCGAGCCACGCGAGCGATTCCCCAATAATTGCAGCTACAGTATCGCGCAGGGCCGGCAGGCCGAAAGACGCGTTGTTGCCGGAACCTTTGAGAAATCTCGCCTCCAGCCTCGGCGCCACATTTTCCCAGAACGACTCAAAGGTGATCCACCGGTCGCGTGCCGAGGTCGCAATCTCCCTGAGCACATGCTGGCGAAGTTCCAGAATATCGAGTGGCTCCTGTGACGGGCGCTCTGCAGCGGACGGACTACCATCAGCGTAAAGCTCGCTCCAGTTCAGCGTACGAAACCACCAGCGCCAAAGCTCATGGAAGAGATGCTCGGTATCATGCAGAACACTAACAAACTGCTCAGAGGCACGCCACTCTTCATTTACCTCGACCAGCAGACCGAGTTCGATCAGGAATGAGGCCATCATTGCGCCGTACTTTGCTGTCTTGGTTGCCGGGAAGACCGAAACCGCTTTCTTCAAATCGGTCTTGCTGATGCCGCCGCCGGTCAGGCGTTTCGCGCGCTGCGTATCAATGCGCGCTGCAAAGATCGCGAGGTCACGCAACAGCGCCTGTGAGTTGTCCAGCACATGCGTAGGTGTCAGTTCCTTCGTGCCCGACATGGCATCGATCTTCTGAAGCGAACGCGTGTCCGCCTGGAACTTGCGGGAAATAATATACTGTAGATCGCGTGGCACGAGCAGGGAGTTCATGTACTTGTTTGCCCCCTCGGCCACGATGTAAACCAATCCGCTGGTGCCAATCAATGAGTTCAGATGTTCCGCACGCGCGTGGTCGAATTTTTTCGGGCTGGTTGTATCCAGCAGGTCACGGTAAAGGCAAAAACCTTTTCGGTCCAGTATCACGTAAAACAGATCGCGTTCAAGCTGTGGAATCTGGTCCAGGTAAGCGCGAAGCTGATCCGGGTGCGTCAGTGTGTGCCGTATACGGGCACGCAGAGTATTTGCCGGCATTGCACTGCCATGTTCCTCACCCAGCACGCGCTCGGCAATCGTGTTCAGCGCCTCAGTATCCACCTGGCGCAGCAAGCCGCCCAGGAATCCGTGCCAGTGTGTAGGAAGTTCCAGCAGCTTCAGGTACGCTTCGGGGACAGAAATCCAGCTGCTCTCGTTCAGGATGCCCGCAGGTGCGGTTTCGGTTACGAAAAGAAAGCCCTTCCCGTGGAGCGACTGAACGGCTTTGCGTGCAGCGCCGGCATTTCCGCGAAAGCTGCGGGCCGCAAGCTCCGACAGGCCCATTTCTCCGCCATGGATCGCGAGGAAATAGACAAGGTCCTTTTCAGTCCTGCTCAGGCGGTCGAATGCGGGGCGGAAATACTGTGCTGCCTGCAACCGCGGGTATAGATAATCCGCTGCGTCCTGGGCAGTGCCTTCGGTTTCCGTCCTTGAAGACGCTTTGAACCCCCAGAAATCGCTGATCGAAGCCAACGTATCGGCGTCCACGTTGCGAAGGGCTGCTCGAAGTTTCAGTGAGTCTGCGAGTGCGGCTCGGTCTAAAGGCATTCAGTTCAACTCGACGGCGACGCCGCTTCCATTTGCAGCTCCAGGTCGTCTTCTGCTTCATCAGGGGCCAGCGGTATTGCATCCACTGCTGGTGTTTCATCCAGGCTCTCTCCCTGCAGCGCCTGGATCTGATAGCGATACCCCTGTTCGGTCAGGAACATCGATCGCCTCTTCGCACAATCCTGATCCTTGCTGTCCTTCGTAACAACAGAGTAAAAATACGCGCTGCTGCCGTCAGACTTCGGCCGCAGGACGCGACCGAGCCTCTGCGTTTCCTCCTGTCGCGAACGATACGTTCCCGATACCTGGATTGCGACGTTCGCGTCTGGAAGATCGATTGCAAAGTTCGCGACCTTTGAGACGATCAGCACCTTGATTTTGCCCTCTTTAAAATCCCCGTAAATCGCTTCACGCTCCTGGTTGGGCGTTGCGCCAGTGATAATGGGTGCATCCGTCATTTGCTGAATCTGGTCGAGCTGGCCCAGATACTGCCCGATTACCAGCACCCGGTCATTTGAATGCCGCTTCAGCAATTGCTCCACAATCTTGAGCTTCGCCGGGTTCTCCATCGACAGCCTGTACTTGGCGCGCAACTCGGCAACCGCGTACTCGAGCTTCAGCTCCTCGCACATGGGTACCCGGATCTCGGTACAGATGGCTTCCGCGATCCATCCCTGGCGTTCCAGCTCTTTCCATGGCTTGTCGAATTTCTTCGGCCCGATCAGCGAGAAAACATCGTCTTCCTTATTATCCTCGCGTACCAGGGTCGCAGTCAGTCCAAGTCGTCGCCGCGCCTGGATTTCCGCGACCGCGCGAAACACCGGTGCGGGCAACATATGCACTTCATCATATATAATGAGACCCCAGTTGTGCTTCTGGAACAGGTCCATATGCGCGAATTCGTCGCTCTTGCGCTTCTTGTAGGTTAAAATCTGGTAAGTTGTAACGGTGACGGGTTTCACATCCTTCAGTTCACCGCTGTATTCACCAATCTGGTCTTCCCGCAGAGTCGTCTTGTCGAGAATCTCGCTCTTCCATTGACGAAGTGCGGTAATGTTCGTCGTCAAAATCAGCGTGTTCTGCTGCACCTTGGACATGCATCCCATGCCAATGACCGTCTTACCGGCTCCGCAGGGTAGAACAAGTACACCACTACCCCCGTGCGAAGCTCCCCCGGCGTAAAACAATTCAATCGATTCCTGCTGATACTCCCGCACAGAAAACGGGCGTCCGCGTAACGTTACGTCACGAAACTGGATCTCAAGGTGATCCCCGTCCACATAGCCGGCAAGATCCTCTACCGGAAAACCGAGCTTGATCAGCGCCTGCTTGATCCGTCCGCGAGTCCCCTGTCGAATGAGGATTTCATTATTAGAAACAAGTTCACCGAGGAAAGGGCGCGTCTGTGAAGAAACCTGGATTTCCTTAAATGCAAACTGGTCGGTGCAGCGAAGCATCAGGCTGCCGTCTTCGCGCTTGATAAGCTGCAGCTTTCCGAAACGCGCCATCAGCTCCCGGATCTCGGTGAACACATTCGGCGGGACGTCGTATTTCGCCAGCCGCGCCAGCCCCTCCTGGATCTGCAACGCCTTCAGTCCGGCAGACGCAGCATTCCAAAGCGACAGAGGCGTAAGGGTATAGGTATGAAGGTACTCGGGACTTTTCGTGAGTTCGGCGAACTGGTTCAGAAAGGCGCGGGCTTCCTCATAGAGAGGACCCATCGTCTCCAGCAGAATACTCATATCTGACTGGACGATAACCGGATTCTGAGGATTGTACGGCATTGAACTCCTGTCTCTCCAGTGGCCTGCGTGGTCCCGGCCATTCTCCTTACTAAGTTTTACAGCCATTGAAAAGGCTACAACAGGTGAATCGGGCGCATCAAATCGCCAGAAGTACGCCAGCACTCTGGCCACTGATTCAACTGCGGTTCACAGTCAATTTCCTCCCAACTGCACCTCCAAAAGCATCTATCATTAATGCCTGAGCCCGGATGTCAAATGTCTTGTGTGCAAAACCAGCAAAATAAACCACTTGCGCCAGTCTCAACTCGACAGGTTAATTTTCCAAATGCCGCGCCCGGTCTACGCCGCCTTAATTCACTACCCGGTTGTCGACAAACATGGGCATTTAGTCTCAACCTCTATCACAAACCTCGACATTCATGACATCAGCCGCAGCGCTCGAACCTATGGGCTGGCGGCCTATTATCTGGTAACCCCGATAGAAGCGCAGCACTGGCTCACCCGTCGAATTCTTGAGCACTGGGAAACGGGGTGGGGTTCAACCTATAACCCGAACCGGACAGACGCCTTGAGCGTAACCCGACTTGCCACGGATCTGGGTGCGCTGATGACACACATCCGTGAGGAAACGGGCAGTTCGCCGCTTCTTATTGGAACCTCAGCTCGTCGTTACCCCAGCAGTACCAGCTTCCCCGAAGTCCGAGCTGTCCTGAGCAGCGCCGGGCCTCCCGTTTGCCTGCTTTTCGGTACGGGATGGGGTTTGCACCCGGAGATGATTCTTGAATGCGACCTTGTGCTGGAACCCATTAGCGGATTATCGGACTTTAATCATCTCTCCGTTCGGGCAGCCGCGGCGATTATATTTGACCGCTTATTGGCGGCCAGTTCCAAGGAGGATTCTGCATGATTGTTCACCGAGGGAATACTTAGATTCACATCCTATGCGAATAGTGAAGGTTCCATGCTCAAGCTCCCGCTGAAACGTTTCCCGCTCCTGCTTGTGTGTAGTCTATCCACGCTCGCTGCTCAGAGTCAAACCGCCGCCACCCCTTCACCCACGACAGCAGCCGCCGAACCTGAAAAGGTTCAGACGCGCGAAGAGCGCATCAAGCAGCACCACGAACGCATCGAGAAGATCATCCAGGAAAACCGCAAGAAAACCGAAGACCAGCAGAAAGCTGCGGCTGCATCGATGGCGGCGGCAACCGGCGGCACCACCGCATCGGCAAGCGCACCGGCAGGCGGCCCGCTACCCACCGGGCCGATTCAGCCGGCCACCATGGCACCGCCCATCCAGCAGGCGCAGAAGCAGCCCCAGTCCCAGTCTCCTCAGGCCGCGCGAAGTGAATCCCGCACGATCCTTATGTTCGATCCGATGGATAGCGTCGTCAACATAGGCGACACTTTTGCAACGAATGTCATCGCAGAGACAAAGACCGGCACCGTGGATTCGGTCTCGATTCTGCTGCGCTACTCGAAGCAGCTTCTAAACCCTTTGGCGCTGGACCATCGAGCGATCGACCCGTTGGTCGACGGCGAAGTTCAGTACTCTTTCGATCCTGACGCCGGCGAGATTTATTTCACCGCGCCGCTGAAAGAACCCACCCGGTTTGCGCTGACACCCCTCATCAAGATTGTCTGGGAGGCGCTTGAAGCAACGGACGGCACTACGATCGGCTTTGGGTTTGACCCACAGCGTCCCAGCGGGCTGTTCTTTAAGAACAACAACCTGCTCGGCACCGTCCCTAACGCAAATGACGGCGTGATAAAAGCCACTGTGATGGTGCGTTCACCCAAGGCAAAAACAATGGTATCGAAAGTAGGTGAGAGCGGACTGATCATCAGCTCTCGTGAGTCGCAACCCGCTCCTCCCATCATGCAGTTGCAGTTGGAACCCTCAGTAATTGCTGTCATGGAAGGCGAAGAGTTCAAAGTCAAAGTCATCCTGCAGAATCAAAGCGGGGCGCCGCTGGATCGGCTCCGCATACTTGCTCGTTTCAACCCGGAGGAACTTGAAGTTGTCGACGCGGACCGAGGCAATCGAATCCGCAGCGGTGTGAATATCGAGGAGGGATTCGCATCGGAGAAGTTTCCGTTCGATTTTGCGAAGTACAACCGCGCGGACAATGCCGCGGGACTGATAACTTACGATGTGGCCTCCGAAATCACACCCGTTCGCGGCAACGGCACCTTTGCAGTTATCCGTTTCCGGGCTAAGCGTACCACCGGCCATACTGAGATTTCCCTGCTAAAAGGCGCGGACTCGACCGACGTCAGTTACCTGCACCAGACAATGCTGGCCCCGTCCATGAAACACGGTAATGTTCTGGCCAGCGTGGGTGTTCGTGTGGATCGCGATCCTGATGCCTCAAAGCGTACTTCCGTTGCTGCCAAACGCACCGAGACCAGCCCGTTTAGAAGCAGGCTAGGCACTACTTTTCACACCGACTAGGGCAAATGGCCTGAGTTTTGCACCAACCAAGCTTACGCCTCCCAAAGGAGCATTGAATGTACCGCGTTAAACTATTAGCTGCCCTCGCCCTGAGTGTGCCTGCTGCCGCTTTTGCACTGGGTGAAGCAGTGGATGTGCACAAGACGTTCCCCTACTACTACACCGGCTACTACCAGTATGGCAGCAGCCCGTATGTCGTTGTTCCTAACTTCCGGACCTCGGACACGAACTTCGCCACCATGTCCTCACCCTATTACTACCGAAACACTGGTTCAGGCTTCTATAGCAGCCCTGTAACCCGGCGCCCGTGGAGTTTTGGATTTCTCAGTGACGGCTATCATGGTACGTATTACTTTTAATGCACCTTGGAGCGGAACCAGGAGACTTCACTCTGCAGTTGAATTCCCCGCTTTGAGTCTTGACGAACATTAACATTCTAACTGGGCAAAGGTTCTCATGCTCTTACGCACGATCATAGCAATCTTACTGCTTACCACTTGCTCCACTACTTTTCCGCAGGCGTACGGCGGATTCAATTACGACTATGCCCGGCAGTACCAGGGCTTCCGCCGTTATTATAATTACCCCTACTACTACTCATGGGGACCGCGTTATGATCCGTACTGGTCGTACAATTCCAGCTATTTCCCGTACCAGTACCACAACGACGGCTCCTATTACGGCCTCGGCTACAGCGGCTACGCGGGCGACGGCTGGTACGGCAGCTACTGGTATTGGTAATACGCTTCCGTCAGCGCATCAGGCCCACCACATACCACCGCGTTCTTCTTTAAGCAAAATCGGCTGCAAAAACTCAATCGCCTTAGACAATCCCTCATTCACACTCATCATGCTGTCTTCATGCTCGATGGAAATTGCATCGTCATAACCGACCATACGTAGCGTGCTCACAAAATTTCTCCAGAACAGTTCGTCGTGCCCGAATCCAACTGTGCGGAATACCCACGAGCGTTGCAGTTCCTTGGAATAATGTTTCGTATCGAGCACGCCGTTGCGCGACGTGTTAATCGGGTCAATGTTTACGTCTTTAGCATGCACGTGAAAGATTGCCTCACCGAGTTCGCGAATGGCCGCGATGGGATCCATGCCCTGCCACCAGAGGTGACTTGGGTCGAAGTTTGCCCCGATGTTATCGCCGGCAGCCGCACGCAGTCGTAGAAGCGTTTCCGGATTATAAGCAACAAATCCCGGGTGCATTTCGAGACCGATATTCACCCCATGCTCGCGCGCAAATTTGGACTCAGCCTGCCAGAACGGGATCACCTTTTCGTTCCATTGCCAGTCGAGAATCGTCAGGAAATCATCTGGCCATGGACAGGTCACCCAGTTTGGTGTTTTGTCACCGGGGCCGCCCCCCGGGCAGCCGCTGAACGTGTTTATGCGGCCGATACCCAGTTCAGCCGCCAGGCGAATGGTCAGCCGCTGCGTCTCAGCGTGAGCCTTCGCGAATGCATCGTCCGGGTGAATTGGATTTGCATGGCAGGAAAGTGCCGAAATGCGAATTCCGCGCTTTTCGAACTGCTGCATGAACTCCTTCTGGAGCTGCTTGTTGCCGACCAGCTCGGCCGTCTTACAGTGGGGATCCCCCGGATAACAACCGGTTCCGACTTCTACCGTGTCGAGCCCAAGCTTCTGCACATAATCTAACGCTGTCTCCAGCGACTGGTTTCCAAAAAGCGCGAGAAAAACTCCAAGGCGCATCCGATCCTCCTGAACGTGGCTGAACTGAACTGCCTCAAAGAAGTGTCGCCTAAATCCAGAAGCAAATTGAAAAGATGGCAGGCGGCGAGCCTGACAGCACATTTTTCTAGCGTACGCGGGTCGGCAAACTTAGTGCCTGCATCTTATGCGCAGGTTCCTGATAGTCTTTCACGCTGCCGCAATCTTCGTGCTCGCTGCAGGATTGCGCGCCTGGAGCATGCGATCCGAAGCACCTGGGTTTGCGGAGATGATGGGCAGTCTGATTGCGCTGCGCAAACCATCCGACTACCTTTCACTCCCGTACACAGACCTTTGTCCGCCTTTGTATTATCTGCTCCTGCACCCCCTGGCAGCCATCAGCAAATCCATCGATATGCTGCGAATTCCAGCCCTGCTCGGCGGAAGCATGGGCTGCGTCGCCATTTATTTCGCCGGGCGTTATTTGTATGGAGCTGCTGCCGGGCTCCTGGCCGGCTATCTGCTCGCTCTCCATCCGCTCCATATTTTTTACTCGCAGGAAGCGCAGCCTCTTGCGCTGTTCAGCGCGGTTTTGGTCGTCGCTTTCGTCTACATGATACGAAGCGCCGAGTCCAACCGCTGGCGCGATTGGCTCATCTACGACCTGTGCCTGGCCGTTCTGTTCTATTTGCATCGTGAAGCGCTCCTGCTCATCGCAGCATTTCCGCTGCTGCAGCTTATCCGCGCAGCGTTTTATCCTCCCGTTGAAGAACAACGCCGCATTCGGCGGCCAATGCTGATCCAGGCAATTCTACTCAACCACCTGTTGGTCGGGGCAGTAGCGTTGCCCTGGCTGTCCGTCATGCCGTCAAGGCTGCCATGGCCGCTGCAGCGTCCGGGTATCTACGAACTGCTGCGTATTTTCTCCCACTATGATATGCGAGGCATGAGTGGCTTTTACGTTCCTTATTCCACCGCGTTCAGTGTCGCCATTTACCTGCTGTTTCTTCCGCCACTGATTCGCGTAATGCGACGCGGCGATTTTCGAGCATTGTCGCCAATCGCTGCGCTTGCGACAGCTCTCCTGATTCCCTACGTATACAGCTTGTTTAAAACGCCGCGCTTTGTCGCGAACGAGCAGGCGCTGCTCACGCTCCCATTCTTTGTGCTCGCTGCTGCGCTGCTGATCTCCCGATGCAATCCCCTCGTTCGCACAATCTTGTTCGCGGTACTCGGCGGGATTTTTCTGACCGCCACTATCCGGCAGGCAATTACGCTCCAGAAAACTTCCTGGACCGCGATGCGAAACGAAATCATCAAGGCAGCCCCACGCGAGCACGACCTCGCCGTTTTCTGGCCAGATTTTACCGCGCAAATCGGGCGCTACTGGAATACTTTTTACGGCAAGAAATTCGAAAGCGCTTCAGCGACGCAGTTGCTTGATCAATATGCCACACTCCAGCCTGAAAGCCGAATCTTTTTCGTGATCTCTCAGTTCCCGAATCGCCAGCCACATCTCTATACATTTCGTGGCGCGCTTGCACAGTATTCTAACAGTAAGCTCTTATACAAAGACCGCTTGAACATGGTACTCCAGGCTTCGGACCTTGACCAGAAGAACCTGAGTCTCTGGTACAATGATCCGGAATCGCTCAGGGTTGTTGATCAGCCCAGCTCGCAAACGCAGTTTCTCTTCACAGCGACTGACCCTGTCTTCAAGTCACCTCAATTCGAATGGGAACGCCCCGACCTGACCTACGACTCGAAAGGTCGGCGTTGCGTGTGGACCAGGACCAGGCATGTCGATCTGAACCTCACGGTGACGCTCGCGCCGGGCTACTATGTCATACGTCTTCACTGCGCGCCCACTTTCGAGCAGCCGGAATACGACCGGGAGATTCAGCGCGTTGTGAACGTGGAAATGTTGAGCGGTGCTGATCGGCGAAAAAGCGTCGTTCAGGAAGAAACAACCCTGAAGCTTTCTACTTCCACCGACACCGAGTTGAAGCGCCTGCACCTGAGCATCGACACCGACCCGATGGTAACCGTTCCCGCGCCGGCCCCCGGCAAATACGGGCTGAAGATTTACTCGATAGCCATAGACCAGGCAGAAAACGCCGAGGCTGGCAGGATTTAGAAACCCCTCGCCTGACGATGACTGCCGCTCGTTGACGGATCCATCTCAACCGTCGAATGCAGCGGCGGTAATGTGATGGTGAACGTGGTACCGCGGCCTTCTTCGCTTTCCAGCGACATCGTGCCGCCCATGTCCTCGACGTATTTGCGAGACATGGACAGGCCCAGCCCTGTGCCCTTTGAGCCTTTTGTAGTGAAGAAGGGCTGGAAGATTTTCAACTGTTTGTCTTTTGGGATGCCTTTACCGTCGTCCTGCACTCGAATAAAAATCGTCTGCCGGACGGCATGTGTACTGATCACGATTTTGCCACCCGTACCATCGAATGCATCGACGGCATTGCTAAGCAGGTTCATGATGGCTTTGTTAAGGCTATCCGGATCAATCCTGCGCTCCGGCAACTCCGGCGCCAACTCAACTAGCACGTCGACGCCCGGCTCTACCTGGTCCTGCCGGAACGATTGTGCCAGGTCAGTAAGAACGACGTTCACGTCGACGCTAACAAGCTCCGGCGCCGTGTGACGCGAGTAATCCAGCATCTCCTGGGTGAGGCTCTGCATCCTGTCGATCCCGCGCCTCACAACCGGCCAGAAGCTCTCGATGTCCTCGGTCGCTTTGCGTTTGATTGCGCCGTCCATCAGCTCGATGCCGCCGCGCGCCAGTTGCAGAATGTTCTTAATATTATGTGCCAGGCCGGCAATCGTCTGTCCCACCGCCGCCAGGCGCTCATTATGAATGTTCTCCTGCGCGAGCGCCAGGTTATCTAGTGTCATCGCAACCTCATTGCCCAGCGAGGAAGCAAAGTTAAGGTCATCCTCACTGAATGCACGTACCGACTCTTTCGAATCGAGAAACAGGACGCCGATGATGCTGCGTTTGGATACTAGCGGGACGCACATCGCCGAGCGCACATCGGAAGCCAGTATCGACTCGCTCGCCGCGAAACGTGAATCCACACGCACGTCACGGCTTAGAATGGCTACGCGCTCGTCCAGCGACTTCTGCACAATCGTACGGCTGATACTCAGTTCTTCACTGTAGGAAGGGTCCCGAAAGCGCACGATCAGTGGCTCGAGTTCCTCGGTGGGGCTATCGATTGTGAGGATTACTCCCCTGTCGGCAGGCAGAACTTCAAAGATAAGATCCATGACGCTGTTTACGACTTCGTCCTGGTTGGTGGCAGCGCGCAGAATGTCGCTCAGTTTGTAGAGCGTCATCAGCCGCTTGGTCATTTTCTGAAGTGCGGCGACGTCGTCACGCGACTCGGGAATTCCCGCAGTCTTAAACGGCGTCGAGTCCGTGCTGAGCTGAGTGCTCAAAATCGTGCTGGTGCCAGGTTCGTCCGTCACAATGTTCACACTGCTGGTGTGCACTTCCTGCCCGGCACGACCGGCAGCAGTGTATTCCTGCGGCTTCAGAAAAGAAAACGTAAAATCCGCACGTCCAAGGGTGATCACATCACCCTCTTTTACAGCATAGGGATCAGTGACCCGCTCGCCATTAACGAAGGTGCCGTTACTCGAACCGACATCTTCAACAGTCCACTTTGCCCCGGCATCCTGCAGTTTCGCATGGTATCGTGAAACGGATTCCACGAGCAGCACGATGGTATTATTAGGATGGCGTCCCAGTGTAACGTTCGGCGGTGCCAGTTCGTAGAATTGCGGCTCCAGGTCAAGCTCAGCCGATGGGTATAGAAATGCTTGGCTCATGCGCTTTAATCATGATCGTTATCATGCGCAAGCTGTCTAGCAACAGATTTCCTGCGCGGTTGCCGGCATGGTTTGGCACGCTCGTTGCACCCATCTCCTCTCAGTTCATTGCTGTAACTAATTCTGGAGGTGAATTATGGGGATTATCAGCGCGATAATCTTCGGCTTTGTAGCCGGCCTGATAGCAAGGGCGCTTATGCCTGGCCGCGACGCGGCAGGTTTCATCCTGACAACGATCCTGGGTATCGTTGGCGCTGTAATTGGCAAGTTTGTCAGCCTTGCCTTCGGTGGCACGGGTGACGTCACTCGCTGGAGCTGGCATGGGTTCTTGCTGTCCGTCGCTGGCGCCATCCTGGTGCTTGCGATTTATAACTTCGCAACTCGACGCCGCCGCGCCCTGCCGCCGCCCGTATAACAGACGTACTGAACCAAGGTTATCACAGCTCCGTACGGATGGCCGTTAGTCCCGGCTATCCTGCGGGGCGGCTTGTTGTCAGTACGAGTCACCGGTTTCAGCCCGGAGATTGTTGCATCCCGAGGTGACGCAATGCAACTGAGGAGTCTACTATTCCGCTCCTCTTCTTTGTCTTCTTTTTCGCAAGGAATGTTGGCTGGCGTGCTAGGAGTCGAACCTAGAACCCTCCGCTCCAGAGGCGGATGCGCTGCCAATTGCGCCACACGCCAACATATGCGCGGCGAAAGCCGCGCGTGGGCAGTTTACCAGCCGAAAACCGGCTTATTCGGCATCGTTGACTGGAGGCTCCAATCGATTGTGCGCGAAGCTGGATACATCAACCGGAATGCCGCCAATCAGGTGATCCGGATCTGCGGCCGCAGATCCACCAGCCGATGTGAGAAATCGTCTGCGCGCTGCCCTTGCGGCGGAATCACTGTAAACGCATATATTTTTTGATGGCAGTCAAAAAGCACATTATGCTGACCCGCTGGACCAACCGCGAGCGTTGCGTAGTAAGTAGCTTCACGCAGCCGCATGTCTGTAATTTGAAAGCTCAAACGGTTTACGCCAGGTGCGAGTTGCACGATCTGCTGCCTGTCTGCAGAGTCGAAAAAACTGACGGGTTGCGCAGGACGGTTCACAATGAGGTACACCGCCGCATTTTGGATCGGCTGTTTTGCCACAATTTCAAACTTTATCTCCATCGGCTGCCCGGATTCGAAGTAGCGGCGGGGCTGTCCGTCCGCCCCCAGCAGTTTCACCGCACGAATGATGGCTTCATTAGTTCCGAACCGGTTGTAAGGGATGATTGTCGCCAGATCCGGCGTGTCGGATGTGGGCTCGTTCTCCAGGAGATCGTGGAACAGGAAAGCATTGTACTGCTGCACCACCTCGCTGCTGGCCCCGTATGCGCGCACCGCTCCTTCGTGCAGCCATATTGCGCGCCGGCACAGGCTTTCAGCGACTTCCGGCACGTGCGAAACGAACAGGATCGTCCTGCCTTCGCGCTGCAGCTCCTCGATTTTCCGCATGCATTTCCACTGGAAGTAGCCGTCGCCAACGGCGAGCGCCTCATCCACCACGAACACGTCCGGATCAGTGTGCACGGCGATCGCAAATCCCAGCCGAAGGAACATTCCCCAGGAGTAATGCCGCACGGGCGTATTGAGGAAATCTCCCAGTTCGCAAAATTCCTCAATCGCTTTAAGCCGCTTCCAGATTGTCTGGCGGGATAAACCAAGCAGGGTGCCATGGAGGAAAATGTTTTCAAATCCCGTCAGCTCGGCGTGAAAGCCTGCGCCAAGGTCAATAATCCCGCCGACACGTCCTCGCACTTTGACATAGCCTGATGTGGGATTCATCACCTCGGATATGATCCGGAGCAGCGTGCTTTTCCCACTGCCGTTAACCCCCATCAGGGCCAGAGTTTCGCCGGCTGCCAGGCTGAAACTGACATCACGCAATGCCCAGTGTTCATGCTGAACGGCCCCATGCACAAGGCGCCGTGCAACACGCTTCACCGGGTTGAGGCCATGTCCACGAAGCAGGAAACGCTTCGAAACGTCCACAACCTCTATCATGGCCTCGTCTGATTTGCCGCTCACAGGCGCCGTTCTGTCGTGCGTTTGTACTTTACACAATCTAAATCACTTGGACCATTCTATCCGAAATGGTGGTCAATTGAACAGATATCAATTCCTGTGCGACTAAGCAAAAAAGGCGAATACGCCCTTCGCGCGTTGATCGCCCTTGCACGTCCGCGCGAAAAAGCGATGACCATCAGTGAGATCGCCATTCAGCAGAAGCTTCCCAAGAAGTTTCTCGAGCAGATTCTGCTGGCGCTAAAGGCAGAAGGACTTGTGCGCAGTAAAGCGGGACCAAAAGGCGGATACGAACTCGCCGAACCGGCTCGTTCTATATCGGTCGGCCGCATCCTCGCCGCAGTTGAAGAACCGATTGCACATACCAGCAAACGCGCAAGTCGTCCGCCCGCCGGAGTCGCCGTAATTTTTGACGAGATCAGGCAATATGTCCGCCAGAAGCTCGACACGGTCACCTTGCAGGAACTGGCTGAACAAGCCGTGACCGACGAAGAAGTTGAAGCACTCATGTGGTACATATAGCGCCGGGCGCGCGAATCATTAAAGGAACGGAGCATCCCATGGGTCGTATCTATAATAGTATTCTGGACACAATCGGAAACACACCACTCGTAAAATTGAATCGAGTGACAGACGGCGCACCTGCCACAGTGCTCGCGAAGCTGGAGTTTTTCAACCCTCTTTCCAGTGTGAAGGATCGTATTGGTGCGGCGATGATCGCCGCTATGGAGAAAGACCTCGGCATTGAACCCGGTAAGACAACTTTGATTGAGCCGACGAGTGGAAATACCGGTATCGCATTGGCCTTTGTCGCAGCCGCGAAGGGCTACCGCCTTATCCTGACTATGCCTGAGACGATGTCCATCGAGCGGCGTAAGCTTTTGAAAATCCTCGGTGCGAAGGTCGTGCTGACGGAAGGCCCTAAAGGAATGAAGGGCGCGATTGCCAAGGCCGAAGAACTGAATGCGCAGATCCCCAATTCCGTGATTCCCCAGCAGTTCCAGAATCCAGCCAACCCGGAGATTCACCGCAGGACCACCGCGGAGGAAATCTGGAACGACACCGACGGCAAAGTTGATTTTCTGATCTCAGGCATCGGCACCGGCGGAACCATTACGGGCGTCAGCGAAGTAATTAAAAAGCGCAAGCCATCCTTCAAAGCGATCGCACTTGAGCCGGCGACTTCGCCCGTCCTCAGTGGCGGTCAGCCCGGCCCCCATAAGATCCAGGGAATCGGCGCAGGCTTTGTTCCCGGCGTTCTCAACACCAGTATCATTGATGAGGTCATGCAGGTGCGCGAGGAAGATTGTGCGATTTACGCCAAGCGCACATGCCAGGAAGAAGGAATCGCAATCGGCATTTCCAGTGGCGCCGCGGTATGGGCTGCCGTGCAGGTGGCAAAACGTCCGGAAAATATCGGAAAAACAATCGTCGCGATCATCCCCTCCCCTGCCGAGCGTTATCTCAGCTCCTGGCTGTTTGCCGACATCAGTGCCGAGAGCGACAACATCGACGACCTGCTCGTCACTCCCGCCGCAATTTAACCAAAACGTCCACGGACCCGAACATTCCGCGAATGTTCGGGTTCATTTTTTTTGAATTCTAAATAAACCCAGCCGCGAACGAGGCAGTCAGTATTTTGGCGAAGATCAATTTTAACAACGTCAGTAAGACCTTCATCCAGAATCGCAACGGTTCTGGAGGCAAGATTGTGCAGGCGCTTATGCCTCTTTCCCTCGAGATCGAGTCCGGCGAATTCTTCTGCATTATCGGGCCATCCGGCTGTGGAAAGTCGACGCTGTTGAACCTGCTTGCCGGCCTCGATACTTCCGATACTGGCGAAGTTCGCGTGGAAGGCCGCAAGGTTACTTGCGCAGGCCCCGAGCGAGTCGTGGTCTTCCAGGAGGCTGGCCTTATGCCCTGGATGACCGTCACCAGGAACGTCGAGTACGGGTTAAAACTGCAGGGACTTTCGCGGGATGAACGTCGCGAGCGTTGCGAAAAATACCTTAAGATGGTACATCTGTCGAAATATGCGGATGCGTTGCCGCATGAGCTCTCCGGCGGAATGCGCCAGCGCGTAAGCATTGCGCGGGCTCTCGCGGTTGAACCTGACGTGCTGCTTATGGACGAACCGTTCAGTGCGCTTGATGCACAAACCCGCGATCTGCTTCACGACGAACTTCAGCGTATCTGGCAGGAAACTCACAAGACGATCCTGTTTGTTACACATAACCTTCGCGAGGCCGTTTACCTCGCCGATCGCGTCATGATTATGACCGCCGCTCCCGGCAGCATCAAGAAAACCGTAAAGGTACCCTTCGCCCATCCGCGCTCGAAGTCCTCAGCCGACGTAAGTGCGTTCACCGCCCAACTTCACGACTTGATCAAGTCCGAAGTCGATAAGGTCGCCAAACGCGAACTCGATCCTGATTGGGAACCCGAACTCACCCCCGCCGAAGACCCGGACATTTACGCCAGCGGGATCTAACTGCATGGTGGCGCAGGCTCCGCCCCTTGTCTCTGAAATCCCGGCTGCATCACGCCAGGTCCGAAACCATCCTACTACAGGCAAAACTCCCATGACCCTCAGACACCTGCATGCTCTTGCACTTTTCTTAACACTGGCAGTGTGTCAATGCCGCGCAAACGACGCACTGACAAGCCAGCCGCCAATCCTGCTTTGGCCAGCCGGAGCGCCCGGAGCGCTCGGGAACAAACCTGGAGATATCCCGACGCTCCAGCCATTTCTTCCGGATATCGCAAGTTCGACCGGCGCAGCCATTGTCGTCTGCCCCGGCGGCGGGTATGCCGCCCTGACAGCGCACGAAGGAGCGGACTACGCTCGCTGGCTTAATGAGCTGGGCATCACCGCATTTGTGCTGAAATACCGCCTCGGCAGCCAGGGCTATCGCCACCCAGCCATGCTCCAGGATGCCACGCGTGCCATCCGGCTTGTACGCGCACAAGCTGCGACATGGAACCTGGATAACCATCGCGTCGGAATCATAGGCTCCTCTGCAGGCGGGCACCTCGCATCGACGATCATGACGCACTTTGATGCTGGCGACCCGACGAGCACCGACACCGTCGAACGCCAGAATTCCCGCCCGGACCTCGGCATTCTCGTCTATCCGGTAGTCTCATTTGGCGAGAAAGGACACCAGGGCTCCATGCACAACCTGCTGGGCACAACGCCGCCGCCCGAACTCATGAAGCTGGTCTCGAATGAACTGCAGGTCACCAAGAACACGCCACCTGCGTTCATCTTCCACACCTGCGACGACTCCATTGTGCGGGTCGAGAACAGCCTGCTCTTCGCCAAAGCTCTTGCTTCACACGATATTCCATTCGCACTGCACATCTATCCGCATGGACCGCACGGACTAGGCCTCGGAACCGAAAAATGGAATCCGGCTGCGCGGCACCCCTGGGTGGGGGAATGCGAACAATGGCTCAAGGAGCAGAAGTTCGCCAACTGAGTTCAGTGCACTACCAGTTTGACGCCGGTGCCGGCAGCGACGCCTCCACCTCATTATCCGCAATGCCGAATTTTTCCAGCCTGTAACGTAGCGTCGCCCGGCTTAGCCCCAGCATTTTCGCCGCGCGGCTTTTATTGCCTCCCGACCGCTCCAGAGCCTGCAAAAGCAAGCCGCGCTCGTGATCCTCCAGCCTGAATCCAGAATCCGGGATAACAAAGTCGCTGCTAAACGTTAATGCGGCTGGAGTCGCCGTTGCACTTCCTGTCCATCCCGATACCGCCACCAGGCCAAGCTCTCTTGCGGTAAGAACAGAACCTTTCAACAGGATGGTCGCACGCTCGATCGAGTTCTGCAACTCGCGCACATTGCCCTGCCATGAATTCGAAAGCAACGCCTGCTGAGTTGCCGGCTCAATCTCCGGCACTCGCTTGCCCATCTCCCGGCAGAACTTCGCGAGGAAGAAACGCGCAAGCGGCAGAATATCATCACGGCGCTGCCGCAGCGGCGGAATTTCGATTGGGAACACGTTGACGCGGAAGAAGAGGTCTTCGCGAAACTTGCCCTCACTCACCGCGCGACGCAGGTCCTTGTTTGTTGCACAGATAAATCGGATATCGGTCCGGATCGTCTTCGTTCCGCCGACACGCTGGAATTCCTGCTGCTCGATCGCGCGAAGCACCTTTGCCTGCACCGCGATGTTCATCTCCCCGATCTCGTCCAGGAAAAGAGAGCCGCCATCCGCCATTTCAAACTTTCCAACCTTACGCTCCGTTGCTCCTGTAAACGAACCCTTCTCATGGCCGAACAGCTCACTCTCCAGCAGGTTGTCCGGTATTGCTGCGCAATTAATCGCAACAAAGGGCGAATGGCTGCGGGGACTTGCATCATGGATGGCGCGGGTAATCAGCTCCTTGCCCGTACCGCTCTCGCCGTGCACCAGCACCGTCGCATTACTCCCTGCGACCTGGTGCGTCACGTCCAGCAACCGCTTCATCGCGGCGCTCTCGGCAACCATGTGGTCGAGATTCAGCCGGTCGCGAATCTCCCGTCGCAGGTTCTGATTCTCTCCGAGAATACGACCAATGCTCAGCGCCCGGTCGATCGCGAATTTCAATTTCGCTTCCTCAAATGGCTTCGTAATGTAGTCCAGTGCGCCGGCCCGCATCGCGTCTACCGCGCTCTCAATGGTACCAAACGCCGTGATTACCACAATCGGCGTCTGGGGTGACGCTGCTTTCACGCGCTTCAATAACTCCATACCGTCCATGTTCGGCATGCGAAGGTCTGTTATGACGAGATCGAAGTGGCCCGACTGAAACGCCGCCCAGGCCTGGGTTCCATCCGACGCCATCGTAAGCTGATAACCCTGGTTGCTCAGCAGCATTTCCAGCAGCCTGCGGAGGCGTTCTTCGTCCTCCGCAACGAGCAAACGAGGTTCGTGGCTCATGTGGCTGAACCATTCTGCACGATTGGCAGCAGAACTTCAAACGTCACGCCCGGCTTCCCGTCGTTATTATGCACGTTCATCTTGCCTCGGTGCGACGTAACAATCTGGTGCACCACAGACAGACCGAGTCCGGTGCCACCCGCTTTTGTTGTGAAGAACGGATCAAATATCTTCGGCAGATCCTCGTCCCGGATTCCATTGCCCGCGTCAATAAACCGCAGCCGAATCGCGTCGTCCACAACATCAGTTGTAATGGTCAGCACCCCGCCTTCCGGCATCGCCTGGTCGGCATTAATAATCAGGTTTAAAAAGACCTGGAAGAGCAGATCGGGATCAGCCTGGGTCGCCGGTGTGTGGCTGCACATCTGCGGCACCACGTGGAATTTTTTGTTTCGAAGGGATGCCTGGTAGCCAGACGCTGTCCGTTTAACCAGCTGCGCCACATCAACTTCTTCTACCATCAGCGCTTTAGGCTTGGCGAATACGAGGAAGTCTTTCATCCGTTCATCCAGCCGACGCACTTCGTCGCGCAGGTAGGTCGCCGCCTCCCGCCGCTGTGCCGCGGGACGCTTCTCGTTCAACACTATCTCCGCGCTGCTCATCAATATACCGAGTGGATTTTTTATCTCATGCGCGATCCCGCTGACAAGCTGGCCCAGCAGTGCCAGGTTGCGGTTCTGAACCAGCTGACTCTCCAGCCGTTTGCGTTCGTCAATGTCGCGGATAATTCCGACGATGAACTCCACCTCGCCCGTAGTGTTTTTGATCGGCGAATAGTTGGTCTCGACGTATCGCTCCTTGCCCGCGGTCGTGGTGATCAGCATTTCGTGGGGTTTTGGTTCGCTGTCCTTGTGAAAGAAAACTTTCGCCGGGCAAAGCGCCTCGCTTGCCATGCTTTCGCCTGCGTCATTGTGGCATCGCAGCACGTTTGCACACTCATACGTCTGCATGATGGCAGCGTTCTTCTGCCAGCCGGTCATCTTCTCGCACGCCTTGTTAAAATATACGATGTGGTTGCTGCGGTTAACAATGAAGATGCCGTCCGTTGACGAATCGAGTACGAATTCAAGGCGCCTCATAATGGCGTCCGTGTCCGGATCAAAGAATGTCAGGCCCAGCACATTCTCCAGTGCCCCACAGTGGCAGTCCGCATCAAATGTCAGCGCGCTTGCCCGCATGTGCGTCTGCTTTACGCCGTGGGAAAGAAAGAACAGCCTCGGCTCCGGGTCTTCAGCCTCCAGCAGCTCGGTCAAAACAGGAGCAATCTCGCTCCAGTTCGTCTCCGGAAACAATTGCTCCAGCACAGCGCCGAAGTTTGAGTTCTCGGTCAGGTCTGCGCGCGAAAATCGCACCCTGGCCTCGCCGTTTGCATATAGCACCCTGTGGTCACGCGAAACCAGGATGGTCGCGTCGCTCAAGCCCTCAACAAAGCGGCGTAAGGAATTAGTTACGAGGCTTTCGCCAGTCTGGGAAGGACTATCAATTGCCATAGTACGACCCTACCGTAGCAACATGTGGCTTATTTCAGCCACTTTTGTAAAGCTGCATTTACCCAATCTACTCTGTTAAAGAGCTTGCTCCGACACGGAAGTTATCCACTCTCGGTTTCATGCCATCGTCCAGTTTCGCCTGCGCCCACTGTGGCGCCGAGAACGGCACAGAAATAGATGCGTCGGCAGGGAGACACCAGACTTACGTAGAAGACTGCCAGACCTGCTGCCGTCCCAATCTGTTACATGTGGAACTCGACGAAGATGGTGAACCCTTGAGCATCGAGGCGCAGCCGGAAAACGGGTAGTGGTGTGTACCATAGTTCTTGAAACCGTCGTATCGCTCATTGCGATGAGGCGGCTTTCCCATTTCCATATTGGAAAAGGCGCGCTCCTGTGAACCGACGTAATTTTCTATGCTCGACGTTAGCCGTTTCAGCTTCCGCAGCCGCAACCGCAGCCCTCGGCGCGCTGGAAACTACCGGCACTTCAGCTGCATCCCCCGCGTCAGACGGCTCCGGGTTTCGCCTGTTGTATGCGCCGCACTTCGGGATGTTTGAAAAATCTGCCGGCAAGGACCCGGTTGAGCAGCTTAAGTTCATGGCAGACCAGGGATTTCGGGCGCTAGAAGACAACGGCATGAAAGGCCGTACTCGCGAGGAGCAGGATCGCATCGCGAAAGAGATGGAGCGGCTGGGGATGACCATGGGCGTGTTCGTGGCTCACGGCGATTTCAGCGCACAGACGTTCGTTCATCGCACCCCCGAAGTGCGCGACCGTCTTCGTAAAGACATGCAGGATTCGGTCGAACTGGCTAAACGCGTAAATGCAAAATGGGCCACGGTCGTGCCGGACCTCGTTGATCCCAAATCCGAGCGCGCCTACCAGGACGCCAACGTCATTGATAACCTGCGTGACTGCTGCGATATTTGTGAACCCGCCGGGCTCACCATGGTGCTCGAACCCCTCAATCCGCGCGACCATCCGGGAATGTACCTCGCCACGGTAGCCGAAGGATATGAAGTTTGCCGGGCAGTAAATCGCCCATCATGCAAAATCCTCGCCGACCTCTACCATCAGCAGATTGCGGCCGGCAACCTCATCCCGAATCTAGACCGTGCATGGAGCGAGATCGCTTACATTCAACTGGGCGACAATCCCGGTCGCAACGAACCGGGAACGGGAGAGGTGAATTATAAAAACGTTTTCGCACACTTGCACAAGAAGGGTTACAAAGGGGTGCTTGGCATGGAGCACGGCAACTCCCGCAACACCGTCGAAGGCGAGCGTGCCACCATTGCCGCGTACCGCGCGTGCGACAGCTTTTAAGGAGACGACACACTTGAGTGACCACCAGATTTTAGACGCCGTAACCCGCCGCGATTTCTTGAGAGCATCGATCGGCGCATCGGCCGCGGCTGCAGTACTGCCGGCAATTTCAGCCGAGCAAACCACCCCCACGCAACCCATGGTCCATCCTGCCGGCGGCGAAACGTTGCGCATTGGCATCATCGGTTCTGGTGGCCGCGGCACTGGCGCCGCCATCGATGCGGTCGAGAGCTCACAAAATGTGGTCATCAGCGCCGTTGGCGACGTGTTCCAGGAACGCGTAGACTCTTCCAGCAAGGAGCTGCGCGAGAAGATTGGTGACAAATTCAAGGCGACACCGGAGACATGCTTCAGCGGGTTTGACTGCTACCAGAAGGTACTCGCGTCAGATATCGACATGGTGATTCTCGCCGCTCCACCCGGCATGCGCCCTCTGCACCTGAAGGCAGCTGTGGAAGCCGGCAAACACATCTTTATGGAAAAGCCCGTTGCTGTCGATCCTGTTGGCGTGCGTTCCATCATCGAATCGTCTGAGCTCGCGGCGCAAAAAGGTCTCGGCATTGTCGCCGGCACCCAGCGCCGCCACACACCCTCCTATATCGAAACCATAAAGCGGATCCACGATGGTGCCATCGGCGAAGTCATGGGAGGTCAATGCTACTGGTGCCAGGAAGAGTTGTGGGTCAAGGAGCACAAGCCGGAATGGACCGATATGCAATGGCAGATGCGCAACTGGCTCTACTTTGACTGGCTGTCTGGCGACCACATTGTCGAGCAGCACGTGCACAACCTTGACGTCATCAACTGGGTGATGGGCGGCCCGCCGGTAAAAGCGCTTGGCATGGGCGGACGCGAGGTGCGCAAGGGAACCGAGTACGGCAACGTCTTCGACCACTTTGCTATCGAGTACGAGTACGCCAACGGAGCGCGCGTACAGAGCTTCTGCCGCCAGACCAAGGGCGCGAGCTCCCGCGTCGCAGAGTACGTCTTTGGTACCAAAGGACGCAGCGATCCGAATGGCGTGATTAATGGCGCCAACGCGTACAAGTACGAAGGCAAGGAAGACGGACGCATCGGATACCTCAATGAACATGCCGATTTGATCAAAAGCATCAGGGACGGCAAACCGCTCAATGAAGGACGCCGCATCGCTGAGAGCACACTGACGGCAATCATGGGCCGGATGAGCGCCTACACGGGCCGCGAGCTCTCATGGAAGTGGGTCATGAATTCCTCGAAGCTCGACCTGACGCCGGCAAATTATGACATGGGAAGTGTCGTACTGAATCCGGTACCAGTGCCCGGGCAGACGCCGCTGGTCTAGCGCCTGGGCACTAATCGTACAACTGCCATTCGTCCGCCGCCGCAGGCGCAGGCCCGGCGAGCGACCAGTTCGAGAATGACGTTTGCGCAGTAGTTGCCGTGATCGTTTTCGCCGTAGTATTAATCGTCCGCGGGATATCTATCCACGGACCATTGCCAACCTGCTTTACCAGCTTCAGGGTGGAGACCGTAAGCCCGTTTGCGCTCAACTCGGCATCCGTATATGGAAAGATCGGCTGGGCGGAGAATGTGCCACCCGTCGACGTGATTGTCCACCAGCGCCCCAGGGAAAGCCGCGCTTCGAGCCCCGGCGCAACACCCGCGTTTAGCAACACCGTGGAACTGGTATCCTGCGCCATGCTGTTCCACTTGATCCGACAGCCTGTGTTCGAGTAGTCGTAGATGCTGTTAACCGTGTTGCTTGTGATAAGATGACTGACCGGGTTGGGCTTCACCAGCAGCGTCAGGCGAATGTCGTCGTAATCCACGTAAGCCGTTCCCGCGTTATTCCAGGCCGTGGCGCCAAAGTACGGGCCCTGCCAGTAGGTGTAGTAATCGTTGGGAGTGGTGGTAAATGTGTTACTCTGCGTCAGCCACGTGTTCGTCGCTATAGGACTTCCTGGATTGGGCGGATAAGCGGTGTGGTCCAGGTAGAACCACTGGGACGCCGTATTGCCCGAAACCGCGGTTCCACCGTAGCCCTGTCCGAACACCGGGATTACATTGGCGTTCGAAGTGCGGTATTTAAAAGTCATGTTATAAGTGCACCCCGGCAGCAGCGTGTAGCTGCTTGGCTCCCAGGCCACCTGGTCTCCGTTGGAAGTCGAAGTAATACGCGCGTAGCTGTTTCCGTCAGCCGCATCCGAAGCACCAGTCACCACAGTGCGGGTTCCCAACGTTGTCCAGTAAGGTGACTGCGCCCAGCCCGTCGCTCCGGATTCAAAACTATGGTTGGTATAGATACTCGTCTGCGCCATGGCGCTCATACATGCTGCGCTGACCACGAACGTTACTAACAATCTCAAAATCGATCTCCCAAACCCTGTACGAATAGTGCCCCGTAAGGCAGCCACAGTATTCTTCGAAAGCACCGTTGATAGACAAGCTAAATCTGCAGTGGAACACGCTAAAAACTGCACTAAGTAGGACGGATCCCCAATGGAAATTATCGAACACTTGTACTAACCTGCTGTGTCCACTGCCGCCATAGATACGATCGTGATTCGGGGTGCGTGTGAGCATAACCTCAAGAACGTCAGCCTGACCATCCCACGCGATAGTTTGACCGTGGTCACCGGGCTTAGCGGCAGCGGAAAATCGTCACTGGCCTTCGATACAATCTATGCAGAGGGCCAGCGCCGGTACATGGAATCGCTCAGCGCATACGCTCGGCAGTACCTCGACCAGATGCATAAGCCGAAGGTGGAATTCGTCGAAGGGCTTAGCCCATCCATCTCCATCGAGCAGAAGACCGTAAGCAAAAACCCGCGTTCCACCGTCGGCACAGTCACCGAAATTTACGATTACCTGCGCGTTTTGTACGCGAACGTCGGACGCCCCCATTGTCCTCAGTGCGGACGGCAGATCACGAAGCAGACCGTTGCGCAAATCGTGGACTCCATTCTGGGGTGGCCCACGGGCACGAAGATACTTGTGATGGCCCCCATCGTGCGCGGCCGCAAGGGCGAGTACCGGCAGGAATTCGACGATGCCCGCCGCCAGGGGTATGTGCGCGCCCGTGTGGACGGTGAGATCATCGAACTCGAAAACGCTCCCAAACTCAAGAAAAGCTTTAAGCACGAGATTTCAATTGTGATCGATCGGATGATCGTTCGGCAAGACGCGCGAGGGCGTCTGCTGGACTCGCTCACAACAGCTCTCGGTAAGGCCGACGGCCTGGCGGAAGTGCAGACCGTCGACGACAACAAGGTGCACCTGTTCAGCGAACACTTTGCGTGCCCCGAATGCGGTACCCAGGTCGAAGAAATAACTCCCCGCCTGTTCTCCTTCAATTCGCCTTACGGCGCATGCCCGAAGTGCAAAGGCATTGGCACATTGATGGAAGTGGACGGGGATTTAGTGGTGCCAGATCGCACTCTTAGTGTAAAAGACGGGGCGCTTGCCCCCTGGGCTGATGCGATCCATGAATCCGGCGGCAAGGCGCGCAACCCCTGGCAAAGCCAGATCGTTCACGCGCTGGCAAAGCACTTCAAAATTGATTTGGAGAAACCGTTCGCCAAACTGACTGCGGAGCACCAGAAGATCCTGCTCCACGGCAGCCGCGAAAAGTTCGAAGTTATCCAGGTCTCCGCCCGTGGCAACAAAACAAAGAGCATGATGACGTGGGAAGGGATGGTCCCGCGTGTGTTGCGCCGTTACACCGAGGACGAGGCCATGGAACTGGAGCGCTTCTTTCGCGACATGCCCTGCCCCGACTGCGCCGGGCTGCGTCTGCGTCCTGCTTCGCTTGCGGTGAAGATTGGCGGCCTGAACATCGGCGAGTTCTGCGGCTTTGCGGTGGATGCCGCATTGCGCTTTTTAAGTGAACTGCAGCTCAGCAAACGCGAACTCGCCATTGGCGGCCAGATCCTTAAGGAAATCCGCGAGCGGCTGGAGTTCCTGTGCAAAGTAGGACTTCACTACATAACGCTGGACCGCAAAAGCGCGACCATCAGCGGCGGCGAAGGACAACGCATCCGCCTTGCGACGCAAATTGGGTCCCTGCTTACCGGCGTGCTGTACGTGCTGGACGAGCCCAGTATCGGGCTGCATCAGCGCGACAATGAAAAGCTCATCGACGCATTGAAGCACCTGCGCGATCTCGGTAACACCGTCATCGTTGTAGAGCACGACGAGCACACGATCCGGTCCGCGGATTACGTCGTCGATCTTGGCCCCGGTGCGGGTGCGCACGGCGGCCATATAGTTTCCTATGGCAGCCCGGCGCATATTATCAATTGCCCGCAAAGCATCACCGGGCGATTTTTGCGCGGTGATGAAAAGATCGCGGTGCCGGCCGAACGCCGCAAGCCTGACGCTAAGCGTCAGCTCGTCGTACGCGGCGCATGCGAGCACAACCTCAAGAACCTCGATGCCGCATTTCCGCTCGGGCTGTTCATCTGCGTTACGGGTGTCAGCGGTAGCGGCAAATCGACCCTCGTGAACGACATCCTCTATAATTCTTTGTCTCAGTTCGTCTACGATGCAGGAACGCGTCCCGGTGCGCACACCAGGATCGATGGCCTGGATCTGATCGACAAAGTCGTCGACGTTGATCAGTCTCCCATCGGCCGTACACCCCGCTCCAATCCCGCCACCTACACAGGTGTCTTCACTGCCATCCGCGATCTATTTGCGCAACTGCCTGAGGCGCAGATTCGCGGATACGGTCCCGGTCGCTTCAGCTTCAACGTGAAGGGTGGTCGCTGCGAAGAGTGCACCGGTGACGGCATGTGCAAAATTGAGATGCACTTCCTGCCGGATGTGTACGT
This sequence comes from Candidatus Sumerlaeaceae bacterium, assembly GCA_051003195.1. Lineage (GTDB taxonomy): Bacteria > Sumerlaeota > Sumerlaeia > Sumerlaeales > Sumerlaeaceae > JBPCLP01. Next base: position 43,693 of record JBPCLP010000005.1, read on the forward strand.
TGAGTGCCAGGTATGCCGCGGCAGGCGTTTTAACCGCGAAACGCTCGAAGTCACGTTTAAGGGGAAGTCCATTGCCGACGTGCTGGAGATGACCATCGACGAGGCTTGTGAGTTCTTCAGCGCGCAGCCGTCGATCTGTCACAAGATGCGCACCCTGAGAGATGTTGGTCTTGGATATCTGACATTAGGACAAAGCGCTACCACGCTGAGCGGCGGTGAGGCGCAGCGCGTAAAACTGGCGAAAGAGCTCAGCAAACGCGCAACCGGCCGTACGGTTTACATTCTGGACGAACCCACCACCGGTCTCCACTTCGAGGATATTCGCAAACTGCTTGGGGTACTGCAGGCCCTCGTCTCCACCGGCAACACAGTCATTGTCATCGAACACAACCTCGACGTGATTAAAACCGCCGACTACATTATGGACCTCGGGCCCGAGGGCGGAGAAACTGGAGGTTATATTGTAGCCACCGGTACACCCGAGCAGGTCGCCACCAATGAACGTTCGGTGACGGGTCTGTTTATCAAGCATGCGCTGCTGGCGAGTGGGGTATCACCTCCCACCAATATAACTGTACGCAAAACGCGCAATATTGCATAATGTCCGCTGCACGAAAAACCCGTTTCGGTCAGCGGCAAACAGTTTTAAGCAGCGCGTTTACGTCGGCCTGGTAACAATGGAGCAGATGCTTTGATCTTCCTCACTGCATCTGGAGTGAACAGCCGCTCACCGCAGGAACTGCACTCGTGAAACTCCAGATCCTGAACCAAAAACGAAGTGCCGTGGTACTCACGCGTCAGGTTCTTACGTTTGCGGTGCATGGACTGCTTGCCGCATGATGGACATTCAATGACCGCTGGGAGTTTAAGCATTTTCCCTCCGAACGCTAAGCAGCCCGATCCTTAGCCTCATTCCGAATCAGGATGATTGGATTTAAATTTTCTGGCGGGAAAGCGAGTCCGCGATCCCGAAGAAGCGCGACGTGCTCTTCCATTCCATGTCGCCCCTTATATATGCAATCCTCAATGGAATGACCAATTCCCGAAAAACCTTCAAGCTCATCAGAAAAAAACCCAAAGTAATTCGGTTCGTCCGTCGCTTCGATGATAAGCGAATATGGAAGCTTAATCATTCTGCCTGCCTTTCACTTCAAGCCTGCCGACTTCAAGATCGCTCCACACGTGCCGCACGAGTTCGCTGAATTTCATTTTGTGTGCAATGCCATAAATTGACTCACCTGCACGTAACCAGCAGCAAAGTCGCCGCCGGCAAGACCACCTTCACCCGCCGGTCCGGCAGCGCGGGCAACTCCAGTGGCTTCCACGCGACCTCATTCTTCGGTCCGCCCGGCGTGTGCGGCGCGACATTCGCAGAGAACAGCGTAGTCTTTCCCGACTTCGCGCAGAGTAGTTGTGCGCTCGCCGTCGTGGTCCCCTCCGGCAATTCAATCGTTAGTGCACGATCCACTTCATTACTGAAATTCATTGCCCACACTGCAACTTCACTCGTCTTGCTGTCACGCGTCACGTAGCCCCGCAGCCCGGGCTCGCGCACCGTCTTCATAAGCTCGTCCCCCATGTGATTGCGCATCGCGTTCCACGCGAGCGTCACCGGGTAGCTGGTCCCATCGGTGTTGTTCGCGATCCAGATCCAGTAATGCGCCGCGCTGAGGCCCAGCCGCGCAAACGAGAAAACCGTTTCCACGCTTCCAAGCATGTGGGCCATCTGGCCTTCGGTTTCGGTTTCGTTATACGACCAGTAGCTGACGAACCACTCCGTTGCGGCGTACTCCATTTTGCTGGCGTCTCGCCCGCTCGATGTAACCGTATCCTGCTCCAGCTTGAACTCGCGCTTGTGGTAGAAGTATACGTTTTCCAGGTACGTTTCGATATCGGCTGCAGATTTCTTTTTATCGCCCATGCGCTGATAGGGATGATAAGCGATAAAATCCACCGGCACAGAGTGATCACCCAGAATCAGTGCCAGGTGCTTACCCTCCCGCCGTTCCTGTGCGTTTACAATACAAGGCCCGACCTTGATCGTTGGGTCGGCCGCCTTCATCGCCAGCGCGATCGCCTTGTACTTTTCGTAGAAGTCATAAGGACTCGTGCGATAGCCGTTAAGCACGTTGATGCTGCCGCTTGTGGAGACGCTCGGTTCATTGCCAATTTCCCAGTATCGGACTTTCGGAGTTGTAGTTTCGCCGGCACGCAATAACGTGGTGAACTGGTCTCCGGGAACATGTGAGCTCCAGATCAGCCGGTCCATGATGCGGCGGTCCTCGGCATCTTCGATAACGTCGCCTTCGCGATACGTCTGCACGATACGATTGCAGTAGCGAACCCAGTCCGCCGCAAGGTTCGCAAGTGTCTCCGTGTCCGACGTATAGTAGATTCCCTTTCCCTGTTCGTTCTTCCGGTCGATGAGCCCGCGTGCATTCGCCGTGATATAGAGCTCGGCATTGTGATCACGCGCCCAGCGCAGAAACTCGAGCGTCGGCGGGCGTGCTTCATGGTTTCGTGTGCGCCAGTCGAAAAGATCCGCAAACAATCCGCCGGCCACACCACGTAAGGAGCTGTTGTCGGAGAGATTTACGCAGTCGCGAATCGCGACAGAGAACGCTGCACGCGAGATCGGCTCGTCGTTGAGCGCAAGGCCGCGCACGCCGGGATTAAATTTTGTGCCCGCATTAGAGATGTCGAAGTCGATGGTAACGGGCGCCGAAGTGACACGAATGGTAGCGGTGGTCTGTTCCTCATTCTCAGGATCGAGGTCGAATCGCACAGTATCCGCTGCGCGCAGGCAGCCCGTCAGCGAAACAAGCAGCGCCATTGCAATGACGTGCCGAAGATCAGTCCACACGGTAATGTCCACCCCTGCTCGTCCGGTTCTCAAGCGCCGCAAAAAGCACTGCCAGCGCTGCCTGGCAGCCATTGCGCAACCCAATCACTTCATCGCTAAGTCGTGCGCGTTCGTAGAAGTATTCGATCTCGGTCTGCAATTCACGCAATATGGCGCGCGCGCGCTTCATTCGCCGGGTTGTACGCACCAGCCCGACATAATTCCACATCGTGTACTTGATCGTCAGCCAGTCCTGCAGAATCAGCGCCGGGTCTGCGGGTTCGTTCTCGTACCGCCACTCACTTATTTCCGGGAAGTAGTAGCCGTCACTTGTCTGGTTCGCACATTCCTGTGCAACCGACTTTGCGGCTTCGACGCCCCACACCAGCCCTTCGAGCAAGCTCGTGCTCGCCAGCCGGTTCGCTCCATGGACACCCGTGCAGGCCACCTCTCCGGCGGCGCGCAACCGCTGAATGGAAGTTCGCCCCTGCAAATCCACGGCTATTCCGCCACAGGCATAATGCGCCGCTGGCACTACGGGAATGGGTTGCTGCGTCATGTCGATTCCGATCGCCATGCACTTCTCATAAATATTTGGAAAACGCCGCTTAACCCACTCCGGCTCCTTCATGGTGATGTCCAGGAACACGCACGGCTCATCGTGCTCCAGCATCTCCGTTTGGATGGCACGCGCCACAACGTCGCGTGGCGCAAGCGAGGCGAGGGGGTGGTATCGTTCCATGAAGGATTCACCGGTACGCCGGATAAGCACACCGCCTTCACCGCGCACCGCTTCGCTGATCAGGAAGCTGGCCTTGTTTGATTGCGCCGGGCTCAATCCGTCCTGGTATAAAGCCGTTGGGTGAAACTGGATATACTCCATATTAAGCAGGCGGGCGCCTGCGCGATAAGCCATGGCAACACCGTCACCGCGGGCACTGCGAGGATTTGTACTGTGCAGGTAAAGCTGTCCAAGTCCGCCCGTTGCCAGCAACGTTTCCCCCGCAAGCACCGGCTCCACCTTTCCATTCTCCTGGAAAAACGCGTACACACCCACGCAGCTCGGGGGCGCGTAAACATCCGACGGCCGCTTCGAGTGGTGCGAGAGCGTCAATAGATCGAGCGCAATGGCACCCGTCACAAATTTGATATTCGGATACTTCGCAATTGCTTCAACCAGGCGATCTTCTACCGCGCGCCCGGTCAGATCAGCGACGTGAATGATTCGCCGCACCGAGTGCGCCGCTTCTTCTGTAATGTCCAACAAGTGGTCAGGCTTCCGATCGAATGGAACACCCACTTTGTTGATCAGGTATTCCTCTACGTAAGCCGGCCCAAGCTGCGCAAGCTGCTGAATCGCAGCTTCGTTGCCGAATTCTGCGCCTGCGCGGAAGATATCCTGTGCAAGCAGTTCCGGGCTGTCTCCCTCGCCTTTATAAATGATCCCGCCCTGCGCCCACTCCGTGGCGGTGGAGCGGCGTGGATCCATGCTCTTGGTCAGTATGGTAACTTCAAGCCCGGCCTCGCCTGCCGCAAGCGCAGCCGAGCAACCCGCAATGCCGGAGCCAATGATGAGGAGGTCCGTTTTGATCACGGTTTACAGCACAATGCGAGCGGGGGGGTATGCAATGCAGAAAACGGCATTTCCTGCAACGTCGCAAGTCTCCGCTACTTATACGATACGGGTAATTCTCTGCTGAGCGTTCCAGCCATTCTTGAGTTCGGCTGCAAGCAATACCAGTTTCGCAGCAGGCTCCCGCAGAACAAGAAAAAACCAAAAACTAATAACCACGGATTACACAGATTACACGGATTGGGGGTTATCCGTGTTTTCCGTGTCATCCGTGGTTTGAATATTGTTCTGAAGGGCTTCAGTGCAGTCCGATTCGTGTGAATTCGTTAGATCGTGGATTACAAAATATCGTACCTTGCTCTCTCTGTGAATGTCTCTGTGTCTCTGTGCCTCTGTGGTTAGATCGACAAAGCGGAGAAGGGTATCCGCGGGGGCACCATGCTCATCGATAACGATACGCTTGAAGTCGTCATGGCCATGTTCGCATGCACAAAGACGTACCTTTCGGCAGCGTTAAAGCTTCAGGGAGAACACAACCCGGGTACTACTTCTGCTTGACGCTCAGCTCGCCCCCGCCGACCGGTTCAGCCGGTGCAATCGCAGGATTCAGCGGCGCATGAATTCCCGGTGTCGTGAGATACGGGCCTCCAGGCGGCAGAGGAAAATCCGGGCACTCGCGCGGACACGGCTTCGGCCCCGGCGGGCAGCGGTTAAATAAATGTTCCGGTGGTACGGGCGGTCCCTGCGGACCGTTGCACCCGGTCGCGACGGCTACCAGCACAGCCATCGCGAGCGTCAGCTTCAGCGAACTCCCAACCATTTTGTCATCCCTCAAAGAACCTTGTACAGCAAGCGCTGCCAAGGTGAATCACTCCCGAAACAACCGTCAACTACAAATATCAGTAGATTGTGCATTGGCACGCGATGTCTCTTCCCGATATTCTCTTGAACGTGCGTAGCTTCACCTGCAAGTGATGCAACCTGACGGTGCCGCATGCAAATGGATGACTCCTCACAAGACAAACAAACGCTTACGCAGAACATACTGCCGTGCGACTTGCCCGATGACCCCGAAGCTTCCTTAAAGCCAGCAGCAAACCCGGAACACCTGGGCAACGTCGCCTTGTCGCACCTGTCTGGCATAAACTTTCGTGTGGAACCAACCGGTGATCCCGACGATTCGATGGACAGCGTATCCCTCTCCGTGATCGTCGACTCATCGGGTCCAGGTTCCCCGGCATCGACTCACGATTTTGCCTTTATACTGGGCCGCATTATCGGCCAGGGCGGCATGGGTGAAGTGCGCGAAGCGAAGCAAACTTCGCTTGGTCGCACCGTCGCCGTCAAGCGGCCTAAGATGCGAGTACCCGCCTCTGACAAAACCGCTGCGGATCTTGAACTTTTCGCGCGTGAAGCGGCCGTGACAGCAAGGCTCGAGCACCCGCATATCATTCCAGTACATGATCTCGGTCTGGGACCCGACGGCCTGCCCATGCTCGCGATGAAACTCGTCCGTGGCACTCCCTGGTCCGATATGCTCAAGCGCGACAAGGACCACACACCGCGTGAGCGCCTTGCGCTTCATCTTCCGATCCTTATCGATGTCGCACAAGCCGTGGCATTCGCGCATGAGCGCGGCATCATCCATCGTGACCTCAAGCCATCTCAGGTCATGGTTGGCCGCCACGGCGAAGTGTACCTGATGGATTGGGGAATTGCAGCATCCTTCGATACCGGTCGCAATGTTGGCGAAGGCGCACTGCACGAAACGGCGCACGCTGCCGTCGATGTTCACAAGGCGCCGAATCCAGCCGGAACGTCCGCATACATGGCTCCCGAGCAGACGGAAAGCAACGGTGCGCGTCTCGGTCCATGGACAGACGTCTGGCTGCTCGGTGCCGTGCTTTATGAAATCCTGACACGCAGACCGCCATACCCGTTCCCGCGCTCTTCGGATGCCTTCATGGCGGCGTGCCGCGGCTTCGTCGAGCCGCCCGAAGAGCGGATCGCTAAACGCTCAACGGGTGAATCGTGCGATGTTCCGCCTGAGATTTCGCAACTTTGCATGGAATGTCTTCAACCCGAAATTGGAAAACGGCTGCCAGCCGCCGAAGCTTTCCTTGAAAAGTTGAAAGACTACCAGACCGGCGCGTCACGTCGCGAAGAATCGCGTGCGATTACCACACAAGCGACTGCCGCGCTCACTTTGTTGGAGCAGCAATCCGAAGTCGCAGATACGTATCAGGACCTCGAAGAATGCGACCGCGCATTATCTCGCGCCATTACACTCGATCCGGAAAACCCGGAAGCGACCGCCGCTAAGCAGAAGGTGCTTGGCCTGCTTGCGGAAGAGGCGTTGCAAGGCGGGGATCTCCACCGCGCACGCGTCCAGGCGGCCAGATTACAGGATGAAAACCAGCGACAGGAATCGATAAACAAAATCGCGGTCGCCGAGCGCCGCGCGCGACGCCTCCGTACGCAGCGCATTCTTGCCATGGGCATGTGCGTGCTGCTTATCATTGCGGTAGCTGCCATAGCCCTCGTCTCCCGTGCACACATTGCTGCAGCACTGCGCAAAGCGGAAATCTCGGAAGCCGCTGCCCTCGCTGCGGAACGAACAGCGCGAAACGCGCAGAAACAAAGTGAATCCCGAAGAGTCGAAGCCGAGGCCAATCGCGAGCTCGCCGTGTCTGCACAGCACGAATTGCAGGCAACCCGCGACAAGGCACTTTACGATTATTATGTATCCAGTATCAGGCTGGCACAACGCGAAATTGACGAAGAACATTTTGCACGCGCGCAGGAAGTACTCCTCGCGGCCCCCCCTCAACACCGGGGCTGGGAGTGGGGATACCTCATCGCCGCTGCGCACCCGGAGCTAATGACCTATAGCGGCCACACTGCGCCTGTTCGCTCGGTCGCGTTCAGTCCCGATGAACGGTATCTCGCTTCGGCAAGCAACGATGGATCGGCGCGCATCTGGGATGTGAACTCCGGACGTGAACTTCAACGCATTGGCGCGCACAACAGCAGCGTCCGAAGAATCTGCTGGTCGCCCGATGGAAAGCGCCTCGCCACAGCGGCTGCCGATCACACTGCTGTTCTCTGGGACGCTGCGTCTGGGAAACACCTCCACTCACTCCCACAACATGGCGGGCCAGTAGAAGACATCCACTTTACGTCCGCGGGAGATCAGCTTGCAACACTCGCGAGTGATGCGCATCTGCGCTTTTTCGACGTCGCCTCAGGTCAGCTCAAACGCGATATCGACCTGCAATCAGATCGCGCCTTTGCATTTGATCTGAGTCCAGACGGACGCCTCGCAGCCGCGGGCGTCGGGCCCTCGGGCGCCGTGCTCGTGAACATCGACAGCGGCACGACCCTCGCCGCACTCGCCCCCGACGCATCAGAATGTTCCGGTATACGATTCTCGCCGGATGGCCGGCAGGTCGCCATCGCCATCACAGGCGCGCGTAGTTATATCTGCTCAGTTCCTGATGGGGCCATGCTCGCCAACTTTACCGATAGCGACCTGGTTCAACCCGAAAACGCCCGCGCATACGGCTGGGCGGTCGATATACATTGGACGGATCAGGGTAAGGGAATCATCGCTGGAATGCGCGCCAGGCCTGGCTCACGAGCCTTCCGCTGGCGCGACCTCGATCCTGCCACCCACAAATTCCGCAACATTGAACCAGTCACTTTTCCCACTGGCAGCGATGTGTGCTCCATTGACCTTGCCCGCTCGGGCCGCTACCTGGCGGTCGGCTCAGAGACTGGTGCGATCTGCCTCTATGACCAGCAACAGGACGCGCAGACAACCCGTCCGCTCTTCGATTCCGAAGGCGGCATCCACGGGCTTCGATGGTCGCCCGATGGGAAGGAACTTGTAGCTGGCAGCTTTCAGCAAAAGCGCCACCATCTCATGCCTGAACACCGGGCGATTGTCCTCGATTTGCCTTTGCCCGACCGAAGCCACTCCACCGCATACGAGCCAAATGGCACAAAGGTCGCCTTCGCCGCCCGCCATTTCGGGTTCCTGGTTCAATCGGCACTTACGGGAAAAGAATTGTTTCAGTTACCACTGGAGCCCGGCTCCGACGATGCGAGCTGGATCACATTCTCGCCCGATTCCCGCATAATTGCAACCGTTCGCAGTTCCTACCCACAGCCGCGCACTCCCACTGTCGATCTATGGTCCGCGCAGGATGGCCGGCATATCAAAACCGTTTCGACGAAATCGGATTTGCCAAACGTTGTCGGCTTCTCTCCCGACGGTAGCCGCCTCGCCATCGGCCATGTAGATGGACGGCTCGACTGCGTCGCAATCGCCGACGGCCAAAAGCAATGGCAGGCACCCGCGATCGACGGTCGTATCAACGCCCTACATTTCAGCCGTGACGGAAGGCGCATTGCCGTAGCCGGTGCGGGTGGAGGTGCAGCGATATTCGCCGCCGAGACAGGCAAACTTCAAACAATCCTTTCCCGGCATTCGTCGGAATTTACCGACATTGCATTCAGCCCGGACGGAAAACGGATTGCGACCGCCGCGCACGATGCAACGATCGGCATTTGGGACCCCGAATCCGGACGCCCACTCTGCTTTTTGAAAGGACACAGCGGCCGAGCGTGGCAGGCACAATGGTCCCCCGATGGCACACGCATCGCCAGTTCATGTTCCGGCGTGCCCGGTGTCCGCATCTGGGAACCTGTTCAATGGCAACAGCACCAGCTCGCAGCGGAACTCGTAACGACAAGCACCTGGCCGGATCAGTTGCGTAATTGGCAAACCAGCCAGTTCCAGCACCGACAACTTGCCCGCGCCCTTGAGCGGCTTCCCATGGAATACTGGTCTCTCACCAGGCTGTCAGCCGCTGCCGCTGTGGATAACAATGGAACGAGCCTCTCCATTGGCTGGCTGAGCGACATCGCTGCCAGCCCGCAGGTACCCGCTCAATTACGTGTCCAGTTGATCACCGCTGCCGATCGGCTTCGCGAGGCTTTGCTCACTGGCACTACGCTGTCCATAAACCTCGCATGGCAGCCAACCCAGGAGCAGGTAGAGCGTGCGTTCCTGGAAGGGAAAACCGTTCGCGAAACGGAGTCGATTTGGAAGGCGCGTTCGGGCGAACCTGAGAATCCCGCCGCAGGTTGACCGCCGGATAACAGTTTTCATTGCGTGTCTCCGCTTACTCTGCTTTGCTTGTCTCACGAATCACTGCAGGATTATCGACAGCCAAAGGATGTTGTCATGTATACCCCGGTACCCGGAATCTACGAACAACTGCTGGAAAACGAAATTGCGACCGTCTCCTTTGCCGAGGTAGATGCAATCACCGGCCTGTTCGAATCGAAAACTACGCACTTGCGCGTAGTCGATCAGGAAACGCACAACGAGACGCTGCAGCAGGCTCGCAATGTGCGCGCGCTGCTCGATCAACCGCATAAGCTGACAGATCGCCAGCTCTTGATCGCACTGGCAGCCCTGCGCTACTTCGTGCGCGATGAAGATCACGCCGATGGACATCAGGATGATGCGCTCGTAATCCAAGCCGCCGTGAACCAGTTGCAGGAGCCGCTCCAGGAATTGCAGGCCTGAAGAAATTCAGCATTTGCCTGGCCAGGTGCTTATTCGTGAAATACAGTATGGTAGCAAAGAATGGCACGAGACGCTCCAGCTCCGCGAGCGCGTGCTTCGCCGTCCACTCGGGTTAACGCTGTTGCAGGAGGAGCTGGAATCCCAAAAACTCTGCATCCACTTCGCCGCTTATGATTCGCAGCACGACGCCCTGCTCGGAACACTACTGCTCGCGCGCGTGAATGACCAGACAGTGCAGATGCGGCAGGTCGCCGTCGACCCCGATCATCAGCGCAACGGCATAGGCCGCAAACTTGTCACCCACGCCGAGCAGCACGCGCAGCAACACGGTTTTTACGAGATGCTGCTTCATGCCCGGGAAACCGCGGTACCGTTTTATGAGCGGCTCGGCTACCGCACTTTTGGCGAGCCCTTCGACGAGCAAACAATTCCACACATCGCGATGGTGAAACAATTACTCAGCGCCGCGGAGACTTCTTAAGCGTCCGGCGTCAGCGGAAGCGACCGCAGCCTCTTCCCCATCGCATCGGCAATGGCATTTGCGATCGCAGGTGCAATCGCTATAAGCGGCGTTTCGCCGGCTCCACTCGACGGCAGGTCCTTGCGATCCAGCAGAATGGTTTTAATCGGCGGCACATCCTCGAAACGCGGTGGGTGCATTAACGATGCGATGATATTCCTGTTCAATGCCGGCCAACTGCTCTAATCTATCGCCTCAATTTGTCGCCGGCCACGGAAAAACCAGTTCACGACAAAAAGCGCGAGTATGGCAACCCCCAGCCACTTCGCGGTATGAAGCGCCTCGCGCTTCTGCGTCACCAGCAGAACCGCACAAGTGATCGCTCCCAGTATGGGCACGAATATCGGCACTTGAAACGGCGGCCGTTCTCCCCCACGCGTAAGTTTCGTTTTGATCAGTCCAATATGCAGCACCATGAACACAGTCAGCAAAAACACCGTCGTGCCGGCGGCAAGCACAGCGATCTGTTTGGTGGACGCCATCATGATAATCGTGATGAGCGTCGCCACACCCACCGCAATCGCAGGTGTGCGCCAGCGCGGATGTACATGACCCAGAAACGAGGGCAGCACATTATTTCGCCCGCGCGCCATGCCATAGATCAATCGCGACGCCATAAGGCAGTTCAGAAGCGCCGTGTTAAAAACCGCAAACGCCGGTATGATCTTGTAGATCCAGTCCGGGAAGCCTGGTCGTGACGTGTGGACGACATCCAGTAACGGCGAATCCGTTTTTCCCAGCGCCGAGAACGGAAGCACCGACACCGCTATCAGGGCGATCGTGACATAGATAACCGAGGTGATCACAATCGCCAGGCAGATCGCCCACGGCACGTTTCGCTCCGGGTTCTTCACTTCCTCCGACAGGTTTGCCATGTCTTCAAAACCGATAAAGGCAAAGAACGCCAGCGCGGCACCCTGCAGCACCAGCAGCGGCGGACCTGTCCCCTGCTCCGACTTTGCAAATTCGACGTAATCGACACGTCCGAGAAATCGTATCCCAAGCGCGATGATGATAAACAGCCCCGCTATCTCAACAATCGTGCATACCAGGTTCGCACGTGAGGACAGCACAATTCCGTAAATCGCTACCAACGCGATGATCAGCAGAAACGCGAATGGGAAAAGATAATCTTTAAGGATCGGATGTGCGCCCGTGGTGCCTGCGAGAGCATAGTTGGCGAACGTACGTGACGTGGCCGCCATCGAGAACATTCCCGACAGCCCCACAAAGCACATGACCAGGAAGGTAACCAACGGCGTGCGGAAAACCGTCTGCACAAAATGCGCCGCTCCACCTGCGCGCGGATAGCGCGATGTGAATTCCGCGTACGTGAGGCCTGTCAGCGCTGCTGCAAACCCCGCCACGAGATAAGACATCCAGGCAGCGCTTCCGACATGCCCGCTGATCTTTCCCACCAGCGCGTACACGCCGGACCCGAGAATGTCCCCCACCCCAAATGCCGTAATGGCAAAAAGCCCGAGCGTGCGTCGGAGCTGCGGCTCATGTGGATTATCCAGCTGCATGCCGCCCGGAGTTTCGGAACACGATGCAGCAAAGCAACCTCCGAATCCAATGAAGGTGCCGGACATAAAAAACACCCGCGGAGGCATACCTCCGCGGGCGTCGAGTTAATTTGTTGCCGTTCTTTGCTATCCAGGCATCTCAGTCGGGCGATCGATCAGCGGCTTGCCGAAAATGCGGCCCGGCTTTTTATCCTCTGCAATTGCAGACGGTGGCTCCGGCGCGACCGGTGGCAGTGGCGGTGGCGTGCGCGGACGTTCCGGCAGGTCCTCGCCGCGAATAAGCATATCCAACTCATTGCCGTCCAGGGTCTCGCGCTCAATCAGCACTTCACTCACCCGGATTAGCAACTCCTTGCGCTCGCCCAGGATGTTCGTTGCGCGCTGATGAGCTTCGTCCACGAACTTCTTAATTTCGGAATCGATCACACTTGCGGTTGCGTCACTGTATACCGAACGGCCTTCACCAAAGTCGCGCCCGGGAGCAAGCGAGCTGTTGTTCTCCCCGAACGTACGCGGGCCAAGAACATCGCTCATGCCGTACTCGCACACCATACGCTGCACAAGCTGTGTCACCCTCTGGAGATCGTTGCCGGCACCGGTCGTAAAGTCTCCGAAGATCAGTTCCTCGGCCACACGTCCACCAAGCGCCATCACGAGTTGATCCTTCAGCTTGTTCCGGAAGCGACTGAACCGCTCTTCACTAGGAAGGAAGCTTGTAACGCCCAGCGCCCGCCCACGCGGGATGATCGTCACCTTGTGCACTTCGTCTTCAAGTCCAACGAACTTCGCCGCAAGCGCGTGTCCCGCCTCATGGTAAGCTGTCAGCTTCTTTTCTTTGTCGGTCAGCACCAGGCTGCGGCGCTCCGGACCCATCATCACGCGTTCCTTGGCTTCCTCGAGTTCCGACATACTGATATCGTCCCGATTACGCCGCGCTGCCAGCAAAGCCGCTTCGTTGATAACGTTTGCCAGGTCCGCGCCCGAAAAACCGGACGTTCCCTTCGCCAGGCGGTTGAGGTCCACGTCTGCGTGCAGCTTAACCTTGCGCGCGTGCACCTGCAGGATGCGCTCGCGTCCACTGAGGTCCGGGTAATCCACCATCACCTGGCGGTCGAAACGCCCTGGACGCAGCAACGCCGGATCGAGTACATCCGCACGGTTGGTTGCCGCGATCAGGATAATACCTTCATTCGAATTAAAGCCGTCCATCTCGACAAGCAACTGGTTCAGCGTCTGCTCGCGCTCATCATGTCCGCCGCCAAAACCTGCACCAAAACGGCTGCGGCCAACTGCGTCGATTTCGTCCATGAAAATCAGGCAGGGCTTGTGCTTCTTTCCCTGCTCAAAAAGATCGCGCACGCGGCTCGCGCCCACACCCACGAACATCTCAACGAAATCGGAACCGGAGATCGAGAAGAAGGGCACGTTTGCTTCACCCGCAACGGCCTTCGCCAGCAATGTTTTGCCGGTACCTGGAGGGCCAACCAGCAGCACACCTTTCGGAATTTTTCCACCAAGGCGGCTGAACTTCTGTGGGTCCTTCAGGAACTCCACGATTTCCTTCAGCTCTTCCTTCGCCTCATCCACACCCTGTACATCGTCAAACGTGACCTTTGTCTGTCCTTCGCTCACGAGCTTCGCCCGGCTCTTTCCAAACGTCATCGCTTTGTTGCCGCCGCTTTGAATCTGGCGCATAATGAGCACCCAGACCGCGATAATCACAAGCAGTGGCAGTAGGATCGAAACCAGGAACTGCTGGAGCAGTTGCGATCCCTCCTTGCCGTCATACTCCACGCCGCTTGCAATCAGGTTGCTCGCGACAAACTCTTCCTGCCCGCTCAGGTAACCTGCTACAAAGGGCTTTTTCTTCTTCTCTTTATCAAGGTACACGCCCTCGAGCTTGCGGTCCTTGTCGATAACCTTGCCTTCAATTTTCTTATCTTTTGCGTAAGCCAGCACCGTGCTTATGTTCAGCCGGTCTGGCTGCTCGTGGCTGTTCATGTTGATGAACATCACGATAAACACCAGGAACAGCACGATCCATAGTGTTGCGGATTTCAATCCGTTCATAAAAGCTAAATACTCCCACTAGAACGTTCGGCGGAAAAGTCTGCCGACTGTCCGACGTTTGACAAAACATTGCACCGCCACGTTCAAACTATTCGCAAATGCCACGGTGGCTGCTGAAAGGATATGGCAAGTTCGACGCCACGACAGTTCGAACTCTTTATTGGTATTGCCAAATGGTAAAACGCCAGCCGGGCGGCCGCGCCTCGCTTAGCATGCAGACTGCTGATAGCCCACAATTCCCCGCCGGACCCGACCATTTCGCCGCTTTGAGTGTAAGAACAGAACTGGCCATTTCGACCAACGTCTAAAACGCAGGAGGCAGGGGCATGCGAAAACGGTTCATCGGATTCTTGAGCCTGGCAGCGGCAATTACAGTTGCACAGGCACTCTACGCGCAAACCACGGCAACAACGACCCTGACGAAAGGAACAAATAAAATGGCCGAGACGGCTAAAGTTTCCACCGAAATGCCAAAGACTGACGAGGAGTGGCAGAAAAAGCTGACTCCGGAACAATATCGCGTACTTCGGGAAAAGGGCACTGAGCGTGCATTTACAGGCTCCTACCATAGTGAGCACGCAAAGGGCACCTACAAATGCGCTGGCTGTGGTACGGAACTTTTTAAGAGCGATACGAAGTTTGAGTCTGGTACCGGCTGGCCAAGCTTTTACGCGCCGGTGCAGGGCAGTGTTAAAACCGAGGAAGACAACAGCTACGGCCGCCGTACCGAGGTGCTTTGCGCGAAATGCGGCGGGCATCTGGGTCATGTGTTCGACGACGGCCCGAAACCTACAGGCCAGCGCTATTGTATCAACTCGGTTTCTTTGAAGCTGGAAAAAGATAAGTAGACCTTTTAGCGGCGCGGGATTGCTTGACCCGCGCCGCGCCTGCATTACCCGTGTGCGATGCCTTTTCGCCGGTACGCTCTCTATTCGCTGCTGCTGATGCTCTGCTGCGCCCCGGCCTATGCATTCGACAGTGAAGACAACGAATCGACCGCGCCGCTGGACTATGCCGTGGCATTTCCCACGAACCCCGTGCGGCTTCCGCAACTTCTCAGTGATGGGGCCGTCCTCCAGCGCGACCGGGAAATCCCGATCTGGGGGTGGGGTCAGGAAGGCCAGCGCGTCACCATCAGCATTGCTGGCCAATCAACCAGTGTAACGGTCGGGCTGCAGAACCTTTGGGCTACGACCATTGGGCCCCTGAGTGCAGGCGGACCGTTTAGCCTGGTAGTCAGCGACGGCCATACCACGGTCACCTCACGCCATGTTCTCATTGGCGATGTCTGGATGTGCGGCGGCCAGAGCAGCATGGCGCAGACATTGGCAGGGGTCGCAGATCCTGAAAAAGAAATCGCCGCTGCAAACGTGCCAGCTTTACGATTGTTTCAGGTGCCGCGCACCACCGCGTTCGCACCGCAGAACGATTTTCCGCCTCCTGCGCACTGGACGCCATGCACTTCGGATACCGCGCGCGCGTTCTCGGCCATCGGCTACTTTTTCGGTCGCAGACTTCGCGAACATTACGACGTACCCGTAGGCATCATTTCCGCCACGTGGGTTAACACCACCATTCCGCTCTGGATGAGCGAGGCCGCCGCTTCGCAGGCTCCCGACTACGATTGGTGGCTGAACGCCTTGCGCAGAACAAGCACTCCGGTCGGCCGCGCACGCCTGGACGACGAGCAGCGCTGGCGCGACTGGTTAACCGAACTGCAGGACAAGGCGGACGGATCCACGGGGACGCGAGCATGGTACAGTCGCGATCTGCTCATGGGCCGCCATTGGAAAACAATGCGCCTGCCATCTCCCTGGGAAGCGCGCGGCCTACCCGATTTGGACGGCGTCGTCTGGTTCCGCAAACAGTTCGAATTGACGGAACCCTGGACACACACCTCTCCCACCCTGAGCCTCGCACACTTTTACGATTACGGCACCGTCTGGTTTAATGGCGAACAAATCGCGGCGAGCGACGATTGGAAGACCACCGTAGTTTGCCAGGTGCCGCCACGACTCCTGCGCACCGGACGCAACACCGTCGCAGTGCGCATATTGGATACCCACCTCTACGGCGGAATCCATGGCACTACAGACAGCCTTGTGCTGCAAACCACCACCACCGAAGGCTTCACATCGTTGCCGCTTGCCGGGGACTGGAGATACCGCGTCGGGCTGAATATCAAGGGAATACCCCGCCCGTGGGCCAGCACGGAGCAGTGGCCGCACCCCGGTGCCATGTATAACGGCATGATCGCTCCGCTCGTGAACCACGCCATCCGCGGGGTTGTCTGGTACCAGGGTGAGGCCGACGATTACCAGGCGAACCGCTACCGTCATCTGCTCGCCATCCTCATCCGCGACTGGCGCAATCGCTGGAAACAGAAAGACCTGCCGTTCATCATCGCGCAGATTGCAAGCTGGCTGCCCCATGCAGACGAGCCGCAGGAAAGCAGATGGGCTGAAGTTCGCGAATCCCAATCCTACGTCGAAAATAACGTTCCCCACGTGGCTGTTGCGCCCATGTACGACCTCGGCGCAACGACTGAACCGCATTACCTGCGCAAACGCGAGGCCGCCGAACGCCTGTTCAATGCCGCCCGAAACACGGCATACGGCGAAACTGCGGTTCCGTATCGCGGCCCTGCATACAGGCCCAAGTCCATGAAGATCGTCGGCTCAAAAGTGCGCGTGAGCTTTGATACGACAACTGGCGGACTTGTTATGCACGGACAAAAACTCCGCGGCTTCCAGTTGGCAGGCGCCAACAGGAAATATTTCTGGGCGGATGCACAACTCGTCAGCACGGATACCCTTCAGCTCCATAGTGACAAGGTGCGGTATCCCGTTGCGGTCCGCTTCGGGTGGCAGAACCACCCGTGGGCAACGCTTTACAATGAGGAAGGACTTCCAGCGATGCCTTTTCGAACCGATAGATGGCCCACAAACACCGCCGGAATTCCGTGATCCCTTCACCTTGAGCACGCGCTTTGCTCCGGCTATGCGTAGCACTTCGTTGCAAAACGGAAAAATCCATTGCGAAACCACCGCGCTCAGAACGCGGAACGAACGCCACTTCTCCCACGCGCCGCAACGACGCCAAGACGAAATTTCAGCCAAAGCGGATGAAAGGTTCAACAGAGCGCTCGAAGCCAGTCACTTAATCGACCGGCGGAAATCGTCTTCGGTAATGTATGCGTTCGAAACACCTTGAGCGCACGCGAACCTCAACGTCGTTCTGCACCGATGAATGTGCAGGCGCTTGAACACATCTGGGGTGAAGCATGCGAATCGGAATGGGCCCGTGCAGCGCGAGAAGCGCGCGCTTCCGGCAAACCGATATTTGACCTGGTCAATGCGAGCCCGCTGGAGCACGGCCTCGAATACCCAGCCGCATTGCTGCACGAGATCTTTTCCGACGCCTCCGCGGCTTTGGGTGCCTATGCTCCCGATGCAAAAGGACAATTCGCTGCGCGCCTTGCCATAGCGCAATACCACGGTAGCGACGTTGATCCAGGCAACATCCTGCTGACGCCCGGTACCAGCCTTTCCTATTACTATGCGTTTCGTGCGCTCGCCGCCGGCGGTGAGGAAATACTGTGTCCATCTCCTTCCTATCCGCTCTTCGAAGATATCGCGACTCTTGCCGGCGTTCGCCTGCGACATTATCATCTCCAGCCGCCGATAACAGGTTGGCACTGGCACTTCGACCTGGACGATCTCCTCTTTCAGATCACACCCCAGACACGAGCCATCGTTCTCGTCTCACCGCACAATCCCACTGGGTCGGTGCACTCTGCACAAGAACTCGCCGCGATATGTCAGGCTGCGCAAAAACACAACCTGGCGCTGATTTTTGACGAGGTGTTTCGTGAATCGGTGCATCAGCCCGGCGTGACTGTAAATCGTCCCACGCAATACGATCCGCCTCTGTGCATCACCATAAATGGTCTCTCGAAAATGCTTTCACTGCCCGGCCTGAAAGCCGGGTGGATGGTCGTCGAGGGCGCGCCGGATCGAAAACAAAGTTTTTTGAACACATGCGAGTATCTTTCCGACACGCTGTTGTGCGTCAGCGAAATCACGCAGCACGTTCTCCCAAAACTGATGCACCATTTGCCCGCCATATCGACGGAATTGCGCGCAAAGCTGACGAGTCGCATGCGTGAGTTCGCCCGCGCGTGGAACGAAGCCGGCTTCTCTGTGCAGCTTCCCGAAGCTGGACCCTACTTGTGCGTGCCGATTCCCGCTGCCTGGCGCGGGCGCGACGAGGAAGCCAGCGTGCTGCTGGCCCGCGAAGGCATTCTGCTGCACGCAGGCTCGGCTTATGGCATACCCGTGCCGGCCCTAGTTACGACGTGTATTGCTTCTCCGCCGTGGCCGCTCGGTCGCATTGCCGCTGCGCTCCTCGGACCCTTCTCCTGATTTCTTAGCCGCCGCCGCTGCCGCTTCAACCTCAGGAGCCGTTCCGCCCACGCGAAGGTAATCCACTGCCCAGTGGGTATTCTTCGATGCGCTGTTCTTGCCCTGGCCTACGACCGTAATGGTGTGCTTGCCTGCCGCGAGGCTTCGTTTGCCGAGGGAAATAATCTCCGGCCTCACCACCTTCGAATAACCATCATACTCAGTCAGCGGCTCGCCGTCGAGCGACATAGCAACCTTTCCATAATCCGGCGCTTTGGTTACACGCAGCACCGCCTTGCCGCTTTCTGAAGCGGTCGTCTCAAACGTCAGCTCGAACGACTGATTCGCCTTTTGGTTTCTCACCCAAAGGTGATCATCATTGAACCATTTGCGCCCCTCGACCGAGAACGACGCCAGCGTCTGGCTCTCTGCCTCGATCCCTCCCCCACTGCTATACTGCATATAGTTGAATTCATGAATTCCGGGCGCACCCACAGGCGGCGCGAACTTTGAAATCCGCTCTGCCGCCGGCGGTAGCGTGCTCTTCAGCGGCCGCGGCGTCGCCTGGTACCAGTAGGCCACGCTGGTATAATCGTTATTCCGAACGGCACGGGTATTATCAAATCCGCTCGCCCCGTGCTCGATCTCCATCTTCAGCGACTGCTTAAACGTAATCGGGCTTTCCAGGTGAAGCCGGTACACGTTCCAGTAGTTGTCCGAATCGTGCGTCAGCTTCGTGCGCAGCGGCAGGCCGAAGTAATGATTATAAAATGTCTCCCTGTAGCACCACGCGCCGCAAAAATAATCCTCGCTCCCGGTGCCCCACAGCGACGGCGTCGCCTCTCCATCAATCGTGAAGATATCGTCGCCTTCGCCCCACCAGCCTCCAACCTGCGTGTGAATTGACAGGCTCACCCCGGCGAAATGCCCCGCCCCGCCATCCGTATCGAGGATCAGATACGGCGTTTTATCCGGGCAGGGAAACGCCTGGTGATACTGCGCGTGGAAATACCCCACGTTTTGCGGCAGCTCGTCAAACTTCCGCCAATCCACATAATAATAATACGCATCGATCGGCGTCGCGCTTTCATTCGTGATGGTCACGCGCGCCGACTTCGCAAACGGCATTGGCCAGAACGCGTTCATCCCTTTGTCCGATCCAATCGCCTGAACTGGATTGTTAAAGATGTAATACTTCGCGTGCCCTAATCCGTAAAAGTCGCCGATGGGGCTCTCGACAGAGGGATAATCATTTCCGTCCCAGTAGATGCGGATCACGGTGTCGCGCAGGTGGTTCTCGTTGGCAGAAGCAATCGTCGTCCATAGGTGCGTAATCTCGCCCGGCCCCTGCAGCTCGGCTGCGGTAAACGTTGCCCCTGGCTCGATCCGCCGCATATCGGCGTTGCCCTTGCGGTCATCACTGGCCACCCGCATCGAACGGTAATTGCGCAACGCGGCAAGGCTTGTTGGCAACCCTGTCAACGGGTTGCGGCTGTCGTTTGCCTTCACCTCCGTCGTCACCGGCTCGACTGCAGCAGAACTCGCCGTGGTGTTCTCGGCGTTAGTTGCCGGAGCTGAAGTCTCGACAGCCGCTACCTCGGTCGCGGAAGTCTCTTCCGCGTAACCTGGCAAACTCAGCGCAACACCACCAGCGAGCGCGATCACAAATCCAAAACGGGTCATGAGAGTTCCTCCAAAAAAGTCTGGCACGACAGGGACTGCCGACAGCGGGTCCAGCACCGAAAGCGCGGTAGTCAGGGAAACTCCACATCGCCTCGTCAATCAAATCCAGCTTGCACTGCGCAGCTCACGCTTCTGCACTGCCTGCCGTTTCGTAGCCAGTAACCCCGGGAGCGCGCGCTTGCTGCTGTCCATGGAACACATATCGAAATCTTTCAGCGGTGTTCCCGTTCTGAAAAATGTCTCCTTCGATGTCCAGCCCGGCGAAGTGCATGTGCTGGCCGGTGAGAATGGTGCCGGCAAAAGCACGCTCATCAAGATACTCGCCGGCGTACATACGGACTACCGCGGAACCATCAACCTCGACGACAAACCCATCCGCTTCGACTCCCCAGCGTCCGCTACCCGCGCCGGCGTGTCGGTCATTTACCAGGAGATGTCGCTCATCGGCTCGATGAGCATTGCCGACAATCTCTTCCTTGGCCGCGAGCGCAGCGTGGCAGCATGGCTGCTGCGCGCCCGCCAGCGCCAGCTTGCCACCGCGGCGTTGCAAACACTCGGCCTCGACATCGACGTCAACTCGCACGTCGACGAATTCCCGATAGCCGTACGACAGCTCATCGAAATCGCGAAGGCCGTGTCGCTCGAAGCGCGCGTGCTCGTCATGGACGAACCCACCAGCGCACTCGCGGACGCCGAAGTCGATCGCCTGTTCGCGCTCATCGCGCAGCTCAAGGCGAAGGGCTGCGGCATCGTTTATATCTCCCACAAGATGCAGGAAATCTACCGCGTCGCCGACCGCATTACCGTGCTGCGCGATGGCACCCACGTCATCACCGCACCGGCGGCTGAACTGCCCGCGAACGACCTCGTGCGCAGCATGGTGGGCCGCGACCTTCGCCAGCACCTCGGCCGGTGCGAAGCCCCCCCGCGCCACCCCGACGACCGGCCGATGATCGAGCTGCGCGGACTTACCCTGCGCGACCCCGCCGGCACGCAGCGCAGGCTGCTCGACGACGTGGCGCTCGACGCCTACCGCAGCGAGATCGTTGCGCTCGCCGGGCTGCAGGGCTCCGGCTGCAGCGAAGTCCTCAACGTGCTGTTCGGCGTCTTCGGCTCAAAACTCACCGGCGAAGCGCGTGTCGCCGGCAAACCCTACCGCATCGCCTCACCCCGGCATGCCATCCGCCGCGGGCTGGCGCTCCTTACCAACGACCGCAAAGAAACCGGCGCGCTGCTCGAGCGGCCTGTCCGCGAAAACCTTACCCTCGCCGCGCTGTGGGCTTTCAGTCCCGGCGGCCTCATCCGAAAATCCTCTGAGCGCGACACCGCCCGCGAATACCAGCAGCGCCTCAACATCCGACTCAGCAGCCTCGAGCAACCGCTCGCGTCCCTGTCCGGCGGCAACCAGCAAAAGGTGCTGCTGGCCAAATGGCTCATCACCAAACCGCGCATCCTGCTGCTCGACGAACCGACCCGCGGCGTCGACGTCGGTGCGAAGCAGGAGATCTACGACCTCATCTTCCGCCTGCGCGACCAGGGTTGCGCCATCCTTCTCGTCACGACCGAGATGCCCGAGCTGCTGGCACTGGCCGACCGCATCGTCGTGCTCCACCGCGGCCGCGTCACCGCCCAACTCGCCGGACGCAACGCCACCCAGGAGCAGGTGCTCAATGCCGCCATGGGCGAATCGGAAACCGCCGCCGCATGACCGACTCTCAAACAGCGCCTGACACCAGCATCGACACCTCCGCGGCACCGGGGCAGTATAAAAGCTCCACGCGCCTGCGAAACCTGTTCATCCATCCACTCACCCGTGCCCTCGGGGCGCTCGCGCTCGTCGTCGCGCTCGGCTTCATCTTCCACGCCGACGGCGCCTTTCGGCAGTGGGGCACTCACCGCGACATGCTGCGCCAGCTCTCCGTGTACGGCATCCTTGCCTGCGGCATGACACTCGTCATCATCTCCGGCGGCATCGACCTGGCGGTCGGCAGCGTGCTGGCGCTGGGCGCCGTCATCTTCGCGCGCCTGTGCATCCACTGGCAGTGGTCCGCGCCGACCGCTATCGCCGCCACGCTCGGCTGCGGGCTTGCGGCCGGGCTGGTGTCCGGCGGACTCATCGCGCGCTTCCGTATCCAGGCGTTCATCGCCACGCTCGCCATGATGGTCTTTGCCCGCGGGCTTTCAAAAACTCTGTCCGGCGGACAAAAAATTTCCACCGCCGTCGTGCAGCCCGATGGCGTCTACAAGTACGTCGAGGCCCCTCCCATTTTCGACCTCCTCAATTCCCGCGTTTTTCACGACCAGGTCGCCGTGGTCACCCTCGTCTTTCTCGTCGTGCTCGCCATCACCTGGGTGCTTCTGTCGAAACTGCGTTGGGGACGCTACGTCTACGCCGTCGGTGGCAACGAGGAAGCCTCGCGCCTGTCCGGTGTTCCCGTCGGCGGAACCAAACTGCTGTGCTACGGCCTCAGCGGCTTGTTCGCCGCCATTGCCGGCATCTGCCAGGCCGCGCAGGAAGTGCAGGGCGACCCCGAAGCCGGCGTCGGCTACGAGCTCACCGCCATCGCGATGGTCGTCATCGGCGGAACCAGCCTCGCCGGCGGGCGCGGCGGAGTCGGCCTCATGCTCGTCGGCGCGCTCACCATCGGATACCTCGAAAAAGTACTCAGTATCAACGCCGTCCCCGAGGCCACCCGCCTCATGCTCACCGGCGCGATCATCGTCGGAGCCGTCCTGTTCCAGCGCACCCGCAGGAGCTGACCCTTGAACACTCTCTTGAAGAGCGTCCGCCGCTAAAGATGCGCGAATTCTGGACAAGCCACCATCGCGCCAGATCGCACCACGCGTCGAATCCATCCCTCGCGCCAGGTCGCACCACGCGTCTGATCCATCCACTCCGGCGAAACGACCACGAACGCGAACAAAAGACGCTCCCCGCTCCTGGGAGTGCGTCACCGCGTGCCGCACCGTACAACCCGGACAATTCCTTTTACGCATCACCTGCGAATTTGCCAGGTTTGGCAACAGTTCGCAGCTGCCGCCAGAACTTCTGTTTCGCGCATCTTGCGCGGTAGAGCAGGCTTCCAGCCTGCTGCGAGAAGAAGACTCAATCAGTCCTGGAAGCGCCCCGGGCAAATGTCTCGAGCCTTGCGCTCCCCAAAGCGGCGGCAGGCAAGCGGCACGCACTTCAAAACCAGCGCCGAGCCTCAATCAAACCTAATCAAAACTAATCAAAACGAATCAAAGCTAATCAAAGAATTGGCGTCGCTCATTGGCATTTCACGATTTAAATCAAACAGGCCGATGGGGTAATTTCGCCCTTTGATTTCCGTAATGTTCAGATCATGTGGCATCCAGTTCTTCGTTTGTTTCTTCGTCGGAGGCGAGTGCGGATTGCGGATTGCGGATTGCGGAGTACAAGCCGGACTCGGAATCGTCGGCGGCATGGACGGCGGGTTGCGTTGTCAGGGTCATCAAAATGTCTCCTTTCTGCTTTCAAGTTCAAGTTGGTAATTTCGCCACTTGAATAGCGGTAATCTTTCTGTAAGGTTTTACTCCTGTTGCAGTTCGTCTGCGTCGGTGCATTTCCGCTCAGGTGTCTTCTTCTATGGCAGGGAGTGATGAAGGCGAGGGAGAGCATGGGCTCTGGTGCGTCTTCAAGGCGGGCAGGAATGCCCGCCCTCCGTGCGTTGCATATGTGTAGTTGAAGGACGCGGCGGTTGAAGGTTTCGCGGAGGCTGCTGGTGGTGATGAAACTGAAGCGGCGGAGTTGGGCCGGGCTGTTGCCTTCGGGTATTTGCTGGAACCCGTCAACCGCAGGCGAGACGCCTGCGCCACCAGGGTCGGCGGCGAGTGGGGCGTCGCTCGGGCTGCTTTCGGGGTCGGGAAACTGCGTATGTTTTATCATCATGAGGACCTGTGTAGCACAGGCTTTTGGCTAATGTAATTCCCGCAGCACCCCTTAGAGACCCTTAGAGCACCTTAAAGTGCAAGGTTTTGGATACAGTCGCCGGGCAGCCGCGGCCATGAAAAGAAACTGATCGGGAGCTGACACAAAAATCTTCCGCTGTTTCCCGGCTGTGTGTTAACAAATTAACTGATGGCCTGTCCCCCTGTTTCCCCGGTATTTTAACCCTGAGCACGCTACGGATGCCTGGCAATTCGGACAAACGATACGCCGTGTCTTGGAACTTCGGCAGTGAACTGGTCGGTGCAAGGTTCAAGGTCTTTGTGTCGCCACAGGTCTCGTACGCTGTGTTTGCCCTGGATGCCCATCACATTCCAGTGAGCGGTCAGCTTCGCGGGCGTCTCGCTGCCGTTGCATAACCCCACCGCGTTCGAGCCATCCGACATGTGTTTTACCAGCAGGAAGCATTCGTCGCCGAGATTGGTGAGTGTTGCGCACTGACCCAATGGGTCCTGGTTCACGGCGATGACTTCGGGGTTGCAAAGGATGTTCAGGGTAAAGTCGTCGAGCTTATCCATATCGCCGCTGAACATAAGTGGCGCCGCGGAGAGACACCAGAGGGACATGAAAGAGTATTGTTCGGACGGAGTAAGAGGACATGGGCTGGGTTCGCCCCCGGTGCGGGCGTTTCCGATGTAACCGATCTGGATGTAGTCGGGATCGTTCCAGTGGCCGGGTCCGTTCCACGCCCTGAAGGTGGCGTTGCGCGCGGCAACATCAAAGATGCGGTTCAGTTCAAAGCCCAGGTCACCAGCCGTACGCCATGAGTGCCCATGAACTTCCTCGCCCCATTTCCACACATCGTGGATGCCATACTGGCACAGATTGAAGAGGATATCGCGTTTCTGTTCTTTGATGATTCGACCCATTAACTCGTAAGGTTTCTTCATCTCTTCCAGCGTCGGTTCGGGTACGATTTTCCCATACGAGCAGAGATCGTACTTAAGAAGATCGAAGCCCCACTTTGCAAACTGGGAGGCGTCCTGCGCCTCATGCTGGTAACTGCCGCAGAACCCACCGCACGTAAGAGGGCCTGGCGACGTATAGATACCGGTTTTCAATCCTTTGCCGTGGATGTAATCTGTAAGAGCGTTCATGTTGGGGAAGTATGTGTTGCACAAGATATTGCCCTGCTCATCACGCAGCGGGCCAACGCGTTTGCTGTCGGCATGCCGGGGCGCGTTCATCCAGCAATCGTCGATGCAGACATAACTGTAGCCGGCGTCG
This sequence comes from Candidatus Sumerlaeaceae bacterium, assembly GCA_051003195.1. Lineage (GTDB taxonomy): Bacteria > Sumerlaeota > Sumerlaeia > Sumerlaeales > Sumerlaeaceae > JBPCLP01. The sequence continues at coordinate 69,103 of JBPCLP010000005.1, forward strand.
GCCATGCCCGATGCGACCATTGCGTCGGCAGCACGCCGCACAAGGGCATCGCTGACGCGGTCGTAGTGGGCATACCAGTGATTCCATCCCATGTAAGGAGTCAGTGACAGAGTATCGCCGCTGACGATTTCCAAAGTCCGGCTGGTACTGCCTTCCTTGTTTGAAGCTGTAATTGAGATGCTATGGTGCCCGGCTGCAGGAGCGATGCCGCCGATTATGCCGGAACTGGCATCAAGCTGCAGAGTTGGCGGCAGATGCTGCGCGGCGAACGTAACAGGACGTGTGCCGCTGCATGGTATGCGATACAGGAACGGGTTGCCGGGGCGGCATCCATACACCGCAGCGGAGTTAATCCGTGGCGCAGGTCCCGGTTTTGGAGTCAGTACAATGCGCTCTTCATCGGGCAACGCGACTGCCCTGGGTTTCTCACCGTGTACAATAAAGTTCGCGTCGGCCCAGTCCGCGTGATCGAACTGGTGCCCGTCATCGCCGGAGTCTACTTTCAGCAATAGCGCTTTGATGCCACTGAGAGAAACGTCCACTTTGCGGGGCTTGGTACCGGGCCGCATAATGCCGGAATCAAAGAGTTTGCGGTTATCCCCAATAACCAGAAAGCGCACGGATCCGGCACCTTTGGCTCCGTCATCCAATCCGACCATCGCCTGAAAGCGTTCGGCACCCGCGCCGAAGTTTATCCAGAACGTACTCTCGGCGTGCGTGCCTACTCCGGAAGTAAAATTCTGGCCGGCGATAGACATAGATGTTTCGCGCATGGAACGGTCGATCTGCGGCTTGCCCCAGCTCTGCTGCATAAGAGTGAGGTCGAGGCTGCTCAGGGGAACGATAGACTTGCCGGAGGTTGTCGATATGTCCTGAGCATGCAGCTGTAGAGACGCCAGCATCCATGGAATGATTAGCACGCAGCTTCGTTTACGAAATCGCACGAACATTGATTCTCCTTCAGTCATCGAGGGGAGATCGCTCCCGATCGTTGATAATGCGGAGCTGACCCAGAACTCGAGATCCCCAGAACTCCAGCCTATTATAAGTGCATGGCGCAATTAAAGACGTTTCTGCTAATATATACTCATTGCGTGCAGCAACGCCGTCTCTCGCCAAGACAACGCCGCTTTCAAATCCCAGTATCGTGGAGACCCCCATGAAGTACACAGCGAAGATTTTAGGCAGCGCTGCACTGGCACTTGTCTGCGCCTCTGCTTTTTCGCAAACCTCCGTTACCCTTACCAGCCCGGAAGTTGACGGGGGCGCCACCAGTGCCCAGTTTGGTGCTTCCCTTGCCCGTAGTAAGCTGAACACGTTCTTAACGACCCCTCCCCCCAATTTCTCCGGGACACGCGCAGGAAATTCGATTGCATGCCTGCCCGCTTTTGTATGAGCTTTTATCATGCATTCGAAACCTTCGACAGCACCTCTGACAATTTCGGAGCTTCGATCGGCGCTGAAACCGATGTTTGACAAATATCATCTGAAGCGGCTGGAGGTTTTTGGCTCGGCTGCGCGTGGCGAACTCGCGCCCGGAAGCGACATCGATCTGCTTGTAACACCGGCGGACAATACGTCGGTCGCCGAACTGCTGGATATGGCTGGCGAAGCGGAAGAGCTTGTCGGCCGCCGAGTGGATTTTGTGATACGTTCGCGCGTGGAGGCTTCGCCCAATCCGTACGCGCGGCAGCATATCCTGGATAATGCCCTGCTGCTGCATGGAAGCTGATCAACTCGGCCGGCTCCGCGATATTCTTAACGCGGCACAACTGATTACGGCTTATGTAAGTGGTATTGAGTTTGCGGGATTTGCCGCTGATCAGGAGAAACAGGACGCGGTGATCCGCCGGATCGAGATCATTGGAGAAGCAGCCGGGCATTTACGTCTTGAGACTCGCGATGCGATTCCGGCTCTCAATTTTCGGCGAATGCGCGCGATGCGAAACATCGTTGCGCATGACTACGCGAACGTAGATGCGCAGATCGTGTGGGAAGTGGCGACAATCCACATACGGGATCTTTGGGATGTCCTTGAGAAGTTCTTTAGCGAAACAGCAGACAGCTCGAGTTCGGAATCCTGAATCCGACATTATTACGCCTTTTCCAACCAGATCGATTGCAGTTTGGCGCTCAGCGCGGAGAGGTGGCGTTTTTCTCGAGTCGGGGTACGGAATTACGCAATTCGACTGTCTACGTTTTCGACGGAAGATCACCGTCTGTGCGTTGTCTCTAAAATGAGAATCCCGGATAACCGGAATCTTCGGGTGAGCATGCCTGCATTCATAAGTTGGATTGAGAATCCTAAAGTAACACTTTAGGAACTAATCGTGCAGCCGACGCAGCCCTGAGTATGATGGCATGAGGACCGTGGCCTGAATGGTCACTCTTGCAACTCAGCGTTGACTTAACTTAAACAATCGCGAAGCCTGATGCTGGCAGCCGATGTGGGCAGCAAGCCGCTGCTTGAGCTCTTTATTAAACAGGGTGTCAGCTTTGAATCATGTACCACTTACGGCCGAACAGCTCTTCATTTTGCCGTGATTGCAAGTCAGCGGTCCGCAGCCGAGAAGCTACTCGATGCCGGTTCGAAAATTGAAGTGCCGGATATGGACGGCTTCCGACCCCTTCATCTCGCGTCGTTACATTCCGATGAACGCATGATTGAACTTCTCCTTAGGAGGGGGGCGGATATCGACGCCTTGACTGGCAAGCGTCAGACGAACACAGACAAAGTCCTGAGTACTGCGCTGCACATAGCGTCCCACCGCGGAAACGATAAAATTGCCCGGTTGCTTCTCAAGGCGGGGGCTGACCCGAACAAATCAAATGGCTGGGGCGACACGGCGGTGCATTTGGCGGCTGAGCCAAATCTGCTTGAGGCGATATCCAGGGACATAATTATGTCCCAGAAGCGTGCCAGGAAGATGGTTGAGCTTCTTGTGGAGTCGGGAGCAGATATTAATGTCCTGGGGGCAAAGGGATCGACGGCTCTTCATACGGCCTGTGCGTTTCAGCGGTATGAACTTACAAAACTCCTGCTTGCAAACGGAGCCGATCCTAATATTGCGGATGATGAAGGAGAATTGCCGATAGACGCTCTGGAGGACGGGGAATCATACTCAGCATTTCTTAAAACACTGGGAGTGAAACTCAGCCATGAGGAAAAGCACCAACTGGAAAAGGAAAAGCGCCTGATGAAGAACCTGCTCCTGGAATTTGGGTCACACAAATAAGCAGATTTGAATGTTCTTTTTAAATCTTCAATGGCGCCGCTCCACCATGCCAGCCGTCGTACTATGGAATAACTGGGACAGTTGCCTTTTTCACTAATTAATTTGCTAGCGTCAGCAAATACTTCGCGACAAGATCAGTTACGTCGAAGGGTTAAGTGGCCGGGAATTGGGAGCACGTCGCCTTCGCACGCTCGACGCCAAGCTTTCTTACGGAAGGCCTCATCAGCATGGCACGTCGAGCAAGGGCCCTCATCCTGAGTTGCCCGCATGCACCAGCGCGCGTTCGCCCAAAAACCTTCTTCGACTTCATTGGACTTAGCGCACCCTAAGGTGACGCCAGGGAAGTGACACGCCCTCCACAACTCGTGTATACCTGCCCCCGTAGTAAGCAGAACACGTTCTTTGACAACTATGCAGCCCGAACGCCGTGACCGACGGAAGACGGACTTCTGCCCCCAATCCGCGTGGCATTTTACATCTTTGCGCCTGGCGGAAAAACGGCGCCACCGCGCAAGGAAGCCGGAAATCCACGGCCCCGGCGAATTCTTACGCGAGGATTACCGTTTTTCAAGTGGCGAAATTACCCCATTTTCGCCAACTTGATTTATCTGCAAGCCTTTCAAGCTTCTACACCGCAAACTTGAAAAAAACTTGAAAAACTTGAAAACTTGAAAAGCCTCCAACCGCAGTCGCCCGCGCACTCGGATCCTCACATCATTCGTCGTTTTTGTTGTGCATCTGAAGTTCTGGGGGCAGCTGCGAACTGTTGCGACACCTGGCAAATTCGCAGGCGATGCGTAAAAGGAAATGCCCGGGTTGTACGGTGCGGCACGCGGTGACGCACTCCCAGGGCGGCGTACGATTTTTGTTCGCGTGCGTGGTCGTTTGGCCGGAGTTGGATGGATGAGACGCGTGTGCGATCTGGCGCGATGGTGGCTTGTCCAGAATTCCCGCATCCTTATTAGAAAACGCGTCGGCCAGGAATGCCCGGCCCACGTTAGACTCACACTTTAGTAGTTCAAAGACCAGGGTGCGGAGGCTGGGGCTACCAGGGTCATGTACATACCAGTATCACATAGCAGCGATTGCTCAGTAGCCGGACCACTCGGTAATGGCGGCGGGAACGGTGGTGAAGAACGGATCGCCGTGGTAACGCGCGGCGCCGTATTCGACGATGCCGCCGTCTTGTGCCGTGAGCCAGTAGCCGCTTGCCGTGCCGCCCGGTGTACATACGCTGCCGCCGGTGATCGGGGACGGCATCGCGCCGCCGGTCGAGCCGAAGAATGGCATTCCGGTTCCCAGCGTGTAGACCGTGCCGTTTTGCAGCACGATCCAGTAGCCGTTGCCATTGGTGCCGGGCAGCAGCCTGACCGCAGGCGAACCGCCGCTTGTGAATGAACCCGCTGCCGGAGCAGCTCCAAACGGATACACGGTTCCATTTGCCGACAGCAGCCAGTAACCGTTGCCGGGAGGGCGCGCGGCCATGCTGACTACTGGCGAGGCAGGCGGACTGCCACCAAGCGATCCGTAGAATCCCGCATCGCCAAACGTAAAGATTCCACCGTCGCCCGCAAAAAGCCAGTAGCCGTTGCCGCTGGCGGTGGGTACGATGCCGCGCACGGGTTGTGCTAATGAGACGCCTTCGACCGAGCCATACAGTGCAGCGTTACCAAATGCACGTACGCCTCCATTGGAGAGTGCCGCCCAGTAGCCAAGTCCGGACGGAGTGGCGGCGATGTCGATGGCCTGCGCGCCTGCGGGCAGCGTCACGTTGCCATGGTGAGTGGCGGCGCCGAACGCGAAGACTTCGCCCGTGCCCGCCAGTTGCCAGTATCCGTCACCGGCCGGACGCCCGGCGACCGCCGCAATGTTCGACGTAGTGAGCGGACGCGCGGTCGAGACAATTTTGTAGCGGCGAACCGCAGGGATTTCGCTGATGTCCGAAGCAACAGCCAGCACGTAAACATCTGCGCCGATCTTCTGGAACGCGGGCATGTCTTCTCCGCATCCGGGTGCGTTACGATCGATGCGTGCGGGATTGCGGGCGGAGTATTGCCAGTTGACCAGGTTTGCGGAACGGGCGAGCCCCCAGCCCGTGACGGTGAGCCCGCAGGTTGCGGAGTAGCGCAGCCCCTCGATCACCTTATAGTAAAAGCCGTCTTCCTCGGTAATGTCACCGCGTCCGGGGCCTGCGTCGGCCCACTGGCCGGGCGGCAGCAACACCGGGTTGCCGGCGTACTTTGTCAGGGCGGTGATGGTAGTTCCGGATGCAAAACCGCGCTTCAGGCAGTTGGCGCCATCGATGCCGCTGAAACCGTGGTAGTACACGTAGTATGTGCCGCCATATTTGTGAAGCGACGGCGTGCCGACATTTCCATAGTGCTGGCCGCTGATGATGCCTTCCCACGACGTCTGCGCCACGAGTATTTTGCGCAGGTTGCCAGAGCCGTCGGTGAAAAGCTGCCAGTTGATGCCGTCGGTGCTTTGCGCGGCAGCCACGTAGTTGCGCGGCAGTGCGCTGGGGCCTGTTACCCCTGTATCCATGGTCTCGAACACCATGGTGAGCGTCGGCACCGAGTTCAGGGTTTCCACCAGCACGCTGGGCGCAAAAACCTGGATGGCATGTGTGCCGGAGCCGTTCGTATAGCTCAGGTTCGGCAGGACGGGTCGGCCGCCGTTGTAGGCTGACCAGGTGTTGCCGTCGTTGCTTGTCGCCACGCCAATGCCGGTGATGTCGCCGTACGTGCCATCTGGATTTCGGAACGAACGGAAGTACATACGATATTGGGAGTTGAAGAGAACGGATGAGTACTCGGCGTGGCTGCGGCACTCCGATGGTGGCTGAAACGCTGTGTCTTCCACAAACATCGCCTGGCCGGAAAAAGCATCCGCAAGCGGACCCGGATGGGCCACACATGTAAGGCACGCCAGGGCTGCAGAAACTGTATAGCGGCACAAACGGATTTCAGATCCTCCCGGTCGGAATAGAATATTTAGTTAGCCACAGTCGTGCAGTTCGGTCAAGCGCCATTAGCTGTGGCGTGCAGCCTACGGCTAAGGAGATTGGCGCGCGCAACTTTTGCTTGCCGTGCGTTCGCTGTACCCGGAGGAAATCTTTCGGTGAACTCCCGACGCACCAGCGCGTTTCTTCGCGCCATTAGCGCAGCGCTCGCGCTATGGTGTTCGGCCACAGCGCTCGCACAGTTCCAAACCTGCGTTGACGTCAACGCTCCCATCAATACTTCCACCGGCGCGACCTCTCAGCAGATTCAACCCTCGACCATCGCCGGCCTCGCGACGAACCGGGTGCGCATCAATTGCATTATCGCCCCGTGGAGTTCGCCGTCGGATTCGACGCTCCACTCGGGCCGGACGTGGTTCCAGGCGTACGACCAGATCGTGAACGACTTTATCGCGCAGGGCACCGCGGTATACATGCTGATCGGCGGGCAGGCGGTGAACTCGGGTTTCGGATTGAATACGAGCCAGTATGCGGACCAGTACGCGGCGAATTTCGAGACAATTGTTGGGCACTTCAAGGACCGGGTACAGGTGTTCGAAACGTTCAATGAGCCGAACGACTGGGCCGGGGGTTCGAGCGCGCAGGTGGAGCCACGCTATTTCGCTTACATGCTGCAGGAAATCTACATGAACGTGAAGTACCGCGATGCACACGTAAGCGATCCAACGTGGCAGGTGACCATCGTTTCAGGCCCGATGTTCACGCACGACATCAGCGGTGATGGGGACCTGGGCAACACGTACTTCACTTCGACTGCGAACGCGGGGAAAAATGGCGACGCTGCAATTCCCTCACTCGACTGGAACAATGTGAAGACGCTGACCGGCTCGTATCCTTACGACGGAATCGGTTATCACATCTACGCGCGGCAGGGTTCGACCGATGCGGCGGATATCTCGGCGCGCCTGGACCTGCACCTGGACTCCATGATGTCGGCCGTCGATACGATTGAGGGCACCAGCGCGCACGGGAAGAAGTTCTGGATCAGCGAAATCGGGTGGGGATCGAATCACGTGACACCGGACGGGCAGGCGGCGAATCTCGACACGGCGTTGAACCTGTTCCGCTCCGATGCGCGTGTTCAAATGGCGACATGGTTCTGTCTCGCGGACTTCGATCCCGGCAATCAGTATGGCCTGCACACCGACAACGCGCTGCTCGTCTCGCAACGAAAGCCGGCGTGGTGGCACTTGCGCCGGCAGTCACTTGTGGCTGATGCCACGACCACTCTTGCACGCAACCCGGGTTTCGAATCGGCGGCGCAATACTGGACCAGCTTCGGCACGAGCGATGGCGTGCAATCGGGCTCGTGGTTCGGCGGCATCACCGCGCGGACGGGTTCCAGCTTCTGGGGCGCGGCGGCGAACTTCGGTGTGAAAAACGGCGGCGTCTACCAGCAGTACTTCACAACCGCAGGGCAGACGATTACCGCCGCGACGTGGGTGCGCACGTACCGTGAAGGCGGTTCGTTCGGTAATACGACGGGGCGTATCGGCATCGATCCAGCGGGCGGCACGAACCCGGACGCGGGGAGCGTCGTGTGGTCTGACTTGCTCGAAAGCCCCGGCGCATGGCACCCGGTGGTGGCGCGCACCACGGCCACAGGCGCGATGGCGACCGTATTTCTGCGGCATGTGCAAAGTGCGCCGACGTGGAACGTGACCGCGTTCGATGACGTGACGGTGCTTGGCGCCACTTCCGCAGTGCCGGTGCAGGTGACCGCTGTTTCAGCGGATTAGCGTTTTGCCGGGTGAATGTGGTTGAAATCCCTGGACAGTTTTACGGACCGACACGGACGATGTTGCCCGCCGAAACGGTGCCGTTGCTGGGATCATACTGCCACTTCATGGGCTGATCCACCTCAAGGTTTCCGTAGCCGCCGGCCCGCTTTTTTAAAATTAGATCGGGACCCCGACTTTGCAGATTCCATTTTGGCGTGTATAGCCCGGGCGCGTCGGCGCTGCCGGCATCGTAAGTAACCAGCCATGGATAGAGTACGTGGCGCGTGGTGTCCTCGTAAAAGGTTTTTGTGGCATACCAGTAGTTAAGGTTCGAGCCTTGGCTGTCTTCCGGGCTGAGTGTTCCGCCAAATGGGTCATTCGGAATCGAGGTGAGATACGCGACGGGAGTGGTCATGCCGGCCGCAGGGTAATTTGCGGACAGGCCGTGCGGGACTGCCATGTTGGGGAAATCCACGCCGGGGTAATCCTTCTGGTCCGTCGCGTAGGCTTCGATTGCTACAGCCATCGTACGCTGATCCGCCTTCACCCTCGATACTTTGGATCGCGTCTGCGCGCTGAGCAGGCTTGGAATTGCAATCATCGCCAGGATGGCAATGATTGCCACCACGATGAGGAGTTCAATAATTGTCAGAGCGCGCTGTGGGGCGGAAGACAAATGGCTGGTACCGGTCATCACGATGCTGATAGATGCAGTGAGAGCATTTGTTCCAAATGCCCGTTTTTCCCGTCAAGTGTGGTCTACCGTTAGTTCGTAATCAGCTGTGTGCCGAATCGAAGGTAAGTTTGCCCTTTGGTATGGTAATGAACTACTGATTCGGCACACCAGGATCGCCAATGTATTGGCGAAGGGAGGTCATTAGACTTTCCTTACCGCTTGTTTAACGATAGCAGATTCTAAAGCCAATATTTATAATTTGTGCGCGACTTGCCTGTCATTGCTTGCACTTTGCATTAGCGCAACGATGATGGCGCGATGAGCATGGAACCTTCAGTTGCAGCAGAGATGCCTTTGAGCGGTCCGCCGCCCGCCGCTCCCCTTCTTGATCCGGTAAAGTCACAGCGTCTGTTGTCCCTGGATGTTCTGCGGGGGATGACAATCGCGGGAATGATACTGGTGAATAACCCGGGCACGTGGAATGCGACGTATGCTCCACTGAGACACGCGCCGTGGGATGGCTGGACGCCGACGGACCTGGTATTTCCGTTTTTCCTGTTCATGGTGGGAGTCGCGATGACGCTGTCGTTCGACAGGCGCCTGGCAGCAGGTGCTTCTCGCGGGGGAATGCTGGGGCATGTCGCAGCGCGTTCCCTGGTGCTCATCCTGCTGGGGCTGGTGCTGACTGGAATTCCCAATTTCCGGCTTATCACGCCATTCATCCTGGCAATTGCGGGGCTGCAACTGGTAACGCGAAAACCGGACGCGGACTCACGCGTGTGGACGCCAGCGGGCTGGGGCGCGCTGGCGGCGGGAGTGCTGTGGTGGCTGGTGGATTTCCGGTACTTTAACGGCCCGACTGCGCGCAGCGCCTTCGGCGATTTCTTTCCGCTGCAACCAGGCGGCAAAACGCCGATTCGGATACCGGGCGTGCTGCAGCGGATTGGGCTCTGCTATCTGTTTGCATCGATGATCGCGCTAAACACACGGGTCGTAGGACGTGCGATCTGGGCCGCTATTCTGATGCTTGGCTACTGGCTGGTAATGAAGTTTGTAAATGCGCCGGCGGGATATGCCATCGGCAACGGGGCTGCGGGCATTCACGTGGATGCGCCGGCGGGTGCGCCCTTCGCGGGAGTGTTGAATGACTGGATCGATGTGCGGCTGCTGGGACAACACCTGTACAGCCATCGGCCGGACCCGGAGGGCCTGCTGAGCACGATTCCCGCGATTGCGACGGTGCTGATTGGAACGCTCGCAGGAACGTGGATACTGCGACCGGATCAATCTCGAGGTTGGAAAGCAGTCGGGTTGGTGGCAGGAGGCGTGGTGCTGGTTATGCTGGGCCAGATCTGGAACGTGTGGTTCCCAATCAATAAGAAGATCTGGACGAGCAGCTATGTGTTGCATGCGGGCGGGCTGGGCTCGCTGCTGCTGGCTCTTTGTTACTGGTTGTGCGATATACTGAACATTCGAAGGTGGGCGATTCCATTCGCGATTCTTGGAACCAACGCGATTGTAGCGTTCTTTGGATCGGGACTGATGGCGCGGCTGATGGGCATGATTAAATTGGGCGAACCTGGCAAGGAGACTTCGGTGAAAGGATTCCTGTACCTCTTTTACGAGTCATCTTTTGAGAGTCCGAAAAACGAGTCGCTGGCGTGGGCGTTGTCATTCGTGACATTGTGGGTGCTGATGCTGTGGCCACTTTACCGGAAACGCATCTTTATTCGCGTTTGATCTTTTTGATCGTGGGACCAGCTGCTGCGCGACGCAAAACCTTTGTATAAGGATGTATCGCATTGGATTTACTTGGATTGTGTGCAAAAATCGGCGCGTAACCGACGTGTGTAAAGGCATTGGCATTTGCGGTGATGTCATGGGCAAGTTTGTGAAATTTTTCTCTTGCCTGCCATGGGTCGCGGCGGTGATTTTTCCCCAAATTCGGCTCGCTTTTGTTATCATTATCTAGATCGGCTTGATGAGTGCTCCAAATCCTGGTTTATACGGTCCTGGTGGTCGGCATGTCCGTCATGATCGTTGGACTGAGCCAGTTCCTGGGACGGGCGACTCATAACAAGCATAAGGATATGCCGTACGAATCGGGGATGGTGCCGACGGGTGGCGCGAGACTGCGAACTTCGGTGCCGTATTACCTCGTGGCGATTTTCTTCCTGATGTTTGACGTAGAGATCGCGTTTCTCTATGCGTGGGGCGTCGCATTGCGAGAGCTGGGCTGGGACGGATTTCTCAAGGCGTTCATTTTCATCCTGTTTCTAACGGGTGGGTTTGCCTACATCTGGTTGAGAGGAGGTCTGGAATGGCACCATCGTTCGAGAAAAGTCTCGGCCGCGCGGTAGCGTTCGCGAACCTGGACGACCTGGTGAACTGGGGGCGCAAGTATTCGATCTGGCCGTTTAACTTTGGGCTGAGCTGCTGCTACGTGGAGATGATGACGGCGTTTACATCCAAGTATGACGTTTCGCGTTTTGGCGCGGAAGTGCTTCGCGGTTCTCCGCGCGAAGCGGACCTGATGGTGATTGCGGGGACGGTCTTCAAGAAGATGGCGCCCAGCATTGTGCGGCTTTACCAGCAGCTAATGGAACCAAAGTGGGTGATAAGCATGGGCTCGTGCGCGAACTCCGGTGGCATGTTCGACGTCTACAGCGTGGTGCAGGGCATCGACACGCTGCTGCCTGTAGATGTGTATATCCCGGGATGCCCGCCGCGTCCGGAAGCGTTTCTTGAAGGGCTGCTGATTTTGCAGGAGCAGATCGGAAAAAGCCGTCAGCGGCCATTCGGCCTGGTGCTCGACGATAAACGAACGTCTGATGCATTGCACATTACTTCGACCGAGGTTTTGAGCACCAAATAAATGAAATTCTCACGCACGGTCGAAACACCTGTCTGGGAAACCAGGTCGGACGTACTTCTTACAGGCGAGAAGGGTGTGCTTGGCTTTAACGAAGTGCGGACGGTTCCGCAGCGCGAGATTATCAGCCAGCTAAACCGCTTGAAGACGGACGCAGTAAAGCCATTCCCCGTGTTGCTGGACTTAACCGCAATTGATGAATCGCAGCGGTTGGGGCGTGCAACGGGCGAGACGCACCGGTTTACGATGCAGTATGTACTGCTGAGCCCAGACCGCGGCGAGACGATCTGCCTGAAGGTACCCCTGGAGAGCGGTACGGAACCAAAGGTCGCGACCGCCAGCAAAGTTTATAAGAATGCCGACTGGTACGAGCGCGAAGTTTACGACATGTTCGGCATTAGCTTTGAGGGTCATCCGAACCTGCGGCGGATGCTGATGCCGGATTGGTGGAAAGGCTATCCGCTGCGCAAGGAACATCCCGGACGCGCGACAGAGATGGAACCGCTCGTGATCTCAGAACAGGACCTGAACGAGTTTGACGGTTACGAGACGTTCAGTAGTGGGGATTCGGCGGTGCGGATGAAGGGCGAGCATGGCGAGGATCTAATGATCCTGAACCTGGGCCCGAACCACCCGGGAACACACGGTGTTTTGCGTGTCGTGCTGACGCTGAACGGCGAGTACATGGAGAAGGTGTACCCAGTGATAGGGTACCATCATCGGGCGCAGGAAAAGATCGCGGAGCGTCAGACGTACCACACGTACATCCCGTACACGGATCGCGTCGATTACCTGGGCGGCACTTACAATGAGATGCCCTACGTGATGGCGTGCGAGAAACTGGCGGACATCAAAGTGCCAGAACGAGCCCTGGTGTTCCGTATCATGCTGGGTGAGATCTACCGCATCTGTAATCACCTGGTATGGTTTGGCACGCTGGGTCACGATGTCGGCGCGATGACACCGGTCTTTTACACGTTCCGTGAACGCGAGAACCTGTTCAAGATCGTGGAAATGATCACGGGTGGGCGGATGCACCCGAACTTCCTGCGGATTGGCGGGATGAGCATGGATTTGCCGCCGAACTGGCAGGAGCCGATTCGATACTTCCTGAAGGATTTTGGCAAGCACCTGAAGGAATACGACAACTTGCTGCTGCAGAATCCGATCTTCAAGTCGCGAACAAAGCAGGTTGGAGTGATGAGCCTGGCCGAATGCTGGGAGTGGGGCGTGAGCGGGCCCAACCTGCGCGCGAGCGGAACGAAGTGGGACGTGCGCAAGTCGATGCCGTACGGTGGATATGAGGCATTTGAATTCGATGTGCCGTCGTTGACCGACGGGGATTGCTGGGCGCGCGCGGCGTGCCGCCATGCGGAGATGGAGCAGAGTGCGCGCATCGTGGCGCAGTGCGTGGACATGATGCCGGAAGGCGAATACATTTCGCGGGATAACCGGTACGCTTTCCCACCGCCAAAAGCAGAGACGATGATGGACATCGAGGCGCTAATTAATCACTTCCTGGCGGTGGGCTGGGGATTGGATCTTCCGTCGGGCGAAAGCTGGATGATGGTGGAACAGCCGAAGGGTGCGGGAGCATATCACGTGATCAGCGACGGGCGTACGTCGCCGTACCGCCTTCGCATCCGGGCACCAAGTTTTGCGCACATGCAGACATTACCGGCACTGTGCGAAGGCGGACTTCTGAGCGACCTGCTGGCCGTGATCGGCGCGATGGATTATGTGCTGGCGGATGTGGACCGATGACGCCGCCTACGTACGAAGTTTCCTTCGATGCGGACCGCATGGTGCAGAACCTGTTGTGGGCGCCATCGTTTCTACGGGAACTGCTATCCAACATTCCCGCGGAGATGCTGAAGCAGGCGCGCAAGCCTGGCAAGTGGACGATCCATGAACATGCCGTCCACATGACGATGGTGGACGATATTATGATCCCGCGATTGGAGGCGTTTCGCTCACAGGCGGAGCCCAAGATTGTTCCGTACAATCCGTCGGAGGCCGAGAAGGCGGGCAGCCTGCTGGAGATGGAGCTGAACGCGCGGCTTGATTGCTTTGATGATTCGCGGGAACGTTTAATCGATGCGTTCAGCCTGTTGAATCCTGCGGACTATGACAAGCACGCCGATCATCCGGAATATAGAGAGTACACCCCGCGTGTGATGTTGCGCCACCTGATGATGCACGACTATCTGCATTGTTATCGAATCGAGGAGCTGTGGCTTACGAGAGATGAGCGCCTGAATTAGATGAACGCAACCGATGCAAAAGTACTAGCGCAGCGCGCCAGTGGCGAGTTGATCCGCTCGAATCAAGAAGCGGACAAGTTGCCCCCGTTGCCTGCAGAGTTGCGCGAGCTGCTTTCGGAGCATTGCACACACTATGCGAACCGGCGCGTCGGACTGATCTGGGTGATGCAGCAGTTGCAGGCCTACTACGGCGGCTGGCTTCCGAACCGCGCAATCTATGAAGCCGCAGAGATTGTGGGCATCGCACCTCCTGATGCCGAGGGTGTTGCTACTTTCTTTAACTGGTTCTTTCGTGAGCCGGTTGGACGAAAGATTATCGTCGTATGCGATTCCATTTCCTGTTACCTTGGCGGATACGATCGCAATCGCGAGCACCTGGAAAACAAACTTGGAATTCGCATGGGCGAGACGACGCCGGATGGTGAGTACACGCTGCTGCCGATCGTGTGTCTTGGAAATTGTGATAAGGCCCCGACGATGATGGTGGGCGAGGATCTTCACGATAACGTGACGCCGGAACTGTTGGAAAAGATTTTCCAGAACTACGGCACCATGGCTGGAGCAACCACATGAAGTGCATCAAACTTCAGCCCCTTCACTGCAAAGCGAAAGCAAGCTTTCGCACTCCAAAGCATGCGTTCCGCATGCCGGATTTTGCGAGGGCTTGCTGATGCCGGAAGTGAAAGTCATTACCAGGAACTTCGATCTGCA
>JBPCLP010000006.1:0-24007 GCA_051003195.1 Candidatus Sumerlaeaceae bacterium
CAAGGTCGACGACGGCGGGAGTACCACAACATACTACTATCTCAACGAAGGTTCCACAACCGCGCCGATCTGGGATAAGATCCATGTCATGGCGATTGAAAAGGGCGACGGCAGCCGCACCGACTACGAGCGCGACGCCAATTATCGTGTTACGGGCATTAAGCGTCCTCTGAATCGTAATACTTATTTTGGCTATGACAGCGCAGGCAATCAGGTCTGGAAGAAAGACCCGATGGGCAACACCTGGTTCTATCGCTACGACGGTCTCGGTCGTCTGACCGAGGAAGAAGATCCCACCAGCGGTACCACCCGGCACGGCTACAATACCAGAGGCCAGGTAACGGTCACCACCGACACCGAGGGCCGCGCGACCACGTACACTTATGACGGCAGCGGACGTCGCACAGCCGGCACTTCACTAGGCGTGACCACTACATTCGCGTTCGACGCGTTCGATCGCCTCACCACCACCACCGACCAGCTCGGCAACAAAACCGTTGCAGGTTACGACGCGCTCAACCGACAGGTTTCAACCACGGATCCAATGGGAAACAAGACCCGCCAGGTTTATCACGCCTACTCTAACCTGCTGAAGAACGTCATCTTCGCAGACGATTCAATTACGACCTACAGCTACGACGCCAATGACAGGCTCACGACCTACACCAATGAGCGAGGCAAGAACCGGGTATATGGCTACGACCTCCTCGGACGAAAAGTCAGCGAGAAGAATCCGCTGGGCCAGACAACGACGTTCAGCTACGGTGCGGGTACTGGTTGCAGTTCCTGTTCCGGTGGAGCATCCAGTCACCTGATGTCAAAGACAGATCCTGCCAATCGCACGAGTTACTTTGACTACGAGACCACCAGCGGACGGTTATGGCGTAAACGGTTCTCCGGCAGTAGTGACACAGTTAGCTACAGTTACGACGCCGCCGGGCGCAAAATACGTACGATAGACACCCGCCTGCCCAGCGCCGACCTCGGCAGTCAGAGGTTTGCCTGGGCGTATGACGCCAACGACCGGCTGACTTCCGAAACTTACCCGGACGGTGTGTCCGTTCGATGGAGCTTTGATGCACTCGGCCGTCGCCGAACTCTCACCGATCCCCACGACAACTGGACCACCTATACCTACAACACGTCCGCAAATAACAAGAAACTTTCATCGATCAATCACGGATTGCTTGGTCAGACCAATTACACCTATTCCTCTACCACCGGACTTCAAACCGACGAAAGTTATCCGAATCAAACCGCTAATCTCTACTCGTATGATGCTTTGAGCCGGGTCAGCTCCATCGAGAGCACAAGCGATAACATTGGGGCGAACTTCCACTACGAGGCATACACGTACAACGCGAAATCAATACGTACACGCATCGACTTTCGCGATGACAGCAACACGATCGACTGGTATAAGATCTACGGTTACGACAAACGCCTGCGCCTGACGGACGAGTATCGCTTCAGTACAAACAATGCCCAGTTGTACGGCAACCGCTTCACTTACGATGCCGGCGGCAATCGAACCCAACTCAACGCCCATAACATCAGTACAACATCCACTTACACCTATGACTACAACGATGCAGATCAACTGACGTTCCGTTACCTGCCCACGTCTGACGCTGATGAATTCTATTACGACTCAAACGGCAACCTGCAAACTGACGACGAGTTTTTTACTCCGAGCCGATTCTACACTCACAACCGCGAGAACCGACTCGAGCAATTCGAACTCGATGGCGTGAACCAGGTGTCCTACACCTACGATGACTCCGGACGCCTGTTGCTACGCACCGGTACTGATGGCACAAAAAGCAAGTACTACTACGACGGCATCAACCAGCTTCTGACAAAGGAAAGGCCCAGCGGCGGAGTCTGGCGGCCGAAGAAAGTTAACTTATTAAAGCAAGCCAGCATTGGTCAGATCCTCGCCCACCAGGAGTATACCGCTTGGAGCGGTTCCACACCCTCCGCGTGGAATAACCGCTGGTACCACTACGACCTGCTGGGGAACACCACCGCCCTCAGCAACCAGAATGGCATTCCCGCGGATCAGTACGACATGGAAGCCTTCGGCACGGTCCGCAGCGGCTCACAGGCTGGCGCTCACCTGACCACCAAAGAATGGGATGCAGACGCTGGATTGTATTACTTTAGCGCAAGGTGGTTAGATAGTCGTTCTGGTCAGTTTTTGGAGCATAGCCCACTTCGGCATGATAAAGAACAGCCGTACGCAATTTCTCAGAATTCCCCGACTCGGTATGTTGATCCAAGTGGAAAGCAATTTTCCGACGACGATGAGACCGGTGGAGGAACAGAACACGGCACATGCCCTGAGTGCCCAGTGCCCCTTCCGCCACCTTGCCCCTGTAGCCCAGAAGACATGGAAAAGTGTTATTTGGACAATTTGCAGTGTCACGAAAGAGCGGGAAATCAATGTGGAGCATTGGCCATCGCCTGTTTACTCAATCCGAACGCTTGCATCGCTGCTGCGCTTATGTGTGGCACTCTGCATTACAATTGCGAGTCAGACTATGACGATTGCATCGAGCGCTGCAGCAACTAAAAGGGGTGGCTTTCTCCAGCCGTCAAAAAGAACGCTGCTTCCGCAACATAGACCGTCACCGATATGATCTACTTCCACTGCTCCATGCTTCATACATATCATATTCAGAATTCCGGGAAGAACCAGATGCTTAATGAACGAACGGCACGATCTTCGGACTTCGCAAATGGGCCTCGGTCAATGCGCGGATGCTTGTACTGCTCAGCTCCGATCACTTTATTCTTGTTCGGTATAGTATTGTACGATTTAATGCCTGCCTTTACACTGGCTGGTCGTCGCGAGCGGTTCAAGGAGATAGCAAGAGTAGGCGTTCCGCGCAGGGAAGTCCTACCTCGACTTGAACGCGACTACGTTAGAACAAAAAGTAAATATGCAGGACCTGAAGAAGACGTATTCCTTATCAATTCAAGCGGCTCAATTATTTTAATGACAACATCAGGATTTGCCGCCGTTCTAAATGGCCGCCGATTGTCCGCTCATCTTCGGAATCTCGGCTCTGATCGAGCATCTGTTGTCTACGATCTCGAAACCAGTACTATCAAGCAATTAAGATTCACTTCTGACGGGGCAAAGCTTTGGCTTGATCATGAAGAACGATTGGAGCGATTTAGACGGAGTTCTGCTAAAAAGGGAAGCAAGTGAAATTCGGACTAACCGGGGACGGTTGACGTGTTCACTAATTAATTTGCTAGCGTCAGCGATACTCGCGACAAGATCAGTTGCAGGGCTAACTTACGGGAACGGGGCGAACTTCCGGTTCGCGCGCTCGACGATCAATCTTTCTTACGGAAGGCCTCATCAGCATGGCACCTCGAAGCAAGGACCCTCATCCGGAATTGCCGGCACGCACCCGCGCGCGTTCGCCCAAAAATCGTTTTCGACTTTGTTGGAGTTAGCCCACCTTAAGGGAACGCCAGGGAAGTGACACGCCCCCCCAACCTGGTGTATACCTGACCCCGTAGTAAGCTGAACGTGTTCTTTGAAAACTATGCAGGCCGAACGCCGCGACCGACGGCAAAGGGACTTCTTCGACCAATCCGCGTGGCTTCTGTGTCTTTGCGCCTGGCGGAAAAAGCCGCCCATCGCGCAAGGAAGCCGGAAATCCACGGCCCCGGCGAATTATTACGCGAGGATGACCGTTTTTCAAGTGGCGAAATTACCCATTTTTTCAAGTTTGATTTATCTGCAAGCCTTTCAAGCTTCTACACGCCAAACTTGAAAAAAACTTGAAAAACTTGAAAAGCCTCCACCCGCCACCACTAGCACCCTCCGACGTTCATATCAGTCGTTGTTATTCGTGCGATTCGTGGATAAAAACTACCGCTGTATCGCACCCAAAAACCAGGAGATATCCACAGCCCGCGCCATCATCAAGTTCCAAACCAGTGCACGCACTCCAATTTCAGATGTCGCTTCGCACGCCTTTGCTCGCACTGAGTTTACAGGCCACTTCGAATCAAAAGTTCAAGAGCACAAATTCATTTTGTGCGCTTGAACTCCAAACCCAACAACCTCAACCGTCCAACCCCTGCACAAAATACGACGAATTTGTGCTCTTGAACTCCACAAAAAAACACCGCCGTGAGGCGCGCCTTTGCTAATGTGCCGCCTCGACCCTCAAGCTCGCTAAAAAACTTGGACCGTTCCATGTTTTTCAGATTGAAACGCCCTGTTCCGAAGTAGTAGAGATGGACCATCCATTATACTGTGCGGAGGAAAATGAAGTGAAACTAAAGATTTTCGCGTTTGCAGCACTAACCGGCCTGATTCCAGCCCTTGGTGCTTCAGCTGCCATTGAGGGATTTGAGACCAATACTGACCCCGGAAACTGGCAGGCGTCCTCGCCCGCCGGACAGACTCAGAACGCCACTAACCCTGTATCCACAGACACGCCTAAGTTCGTCGCGGCGCATGTCACGGAAGGCACACTGGCAGGGGAGTTTGTTACAACCTGGACCATTCCGGGAGCGGCTGCCGGCAGCAACTCGTTCGTTTCCGGAGGGCCGTTGACATACTGGTCAATACGCTATAACTGCAATGCTCCGGCTTCCCTGACCGGAAACTCGTTGAGTAACACGGCTATTCTCGTAGCGGATGTTTTTAATAACAACCCGTACCCCATTCAACTATCGCTCGTGGTGGATTCTGCATCCTCGACACAGCTTGAGCGCGGTCCACTTGTCAGTTTCCCTGCTAACAGCGCCGGCACCTACACATGGAACCTCGGCACCACGCCGGCAACGGGATGGGTTACTGGTGACGGGACTATTACCTATCCTGCCCGTCTCAAGACTATCCTCCTTTACACAGAAACAGAACCCACCAGCAATCTGAACAGCTTTTTCATTGATAACATCCGGAACTCCAATGCGCAGACGGATGTTACCGCTCCTGCTCCCCCCGTACCGTACAGTGCTAAACAGGGCCCGAATTCAGGGGATGTTGTCCTGACCTGGAAGGCAAACACTGAACCAGACCTGGCCCAGTATAAAATTTTCGCAGCAACCGATGCGAACTTCCATGCACCGACATTCAACCGATTGACGTTCCCAGCCACCGCCATCGCAACCGCTGCGGCGGGTGCGACAAATATCACCCTGACCGGTCAGGCCACTGGCTCCAACCTGTATTATAAGATCACGGCTGTAGATAATGCTACGCCACAGGCTAATGAATCTGTCAGCAACGTCGTTCTGGGCGTAAGGCTCAGCCCGACCGGCGCTGCACCTGCGGATCGCGTGATTATCGATGCCGATCGCAACGTACCGGGCAGTTCCTCATTCACCGATGAAGGCTACTTCCATGCTATCGTTTACGATGGCATCGCTCTGAACGGCCTCAGCCGCACCTACGACAGTGGAACTGCAGCCGCGGTGGATGCAGGGTTGCTGACACTTACCCCCAGCGCAACCGGTGCGGTAATCTGGTCTAACCTTCTGGACGGAAGTTCAACCTCCAGCGTCGCGCTCACGACGCAGAGTGTCACGGCGCTTACCGCTTTTAACACGGCGGACGGTAACCTGCTGATTTCCGGCGCAGGTCTGGCCGAGGATCTCAGCACGCGTGGTGCTTCGACGCAGGCGTTTCTCACGAACGTGCTGAAGAGCTCGCTCGTGAACCCTAATAGCGGTTCCACGACTGCGACCATCTCGGGCACCGGTGTGCTGAGCGGGTTTACGGGTAACACAAACATCAGCGTATTCATCAATAACCAGGTAGCATTCCAGACGTCATCCAACGAGGTGCTCCAGGCTCTTAGCGGGAGCGTTGGTGCTGCCGAGTATAGCAACGTGCCGAACACCACCGGTTATGCAGCAGTGGTAAACGGCAATAAGGTCGTTCATCTGGGCTTTGGCTTCGAAAGCATTGGTGATTCCGCCGGTGCAACCAACAGCCAGACCGTGCGGCAGACACTGCTGAACTCCGCGATTACCTATCTGCTGGCCGGCCCTACGCCTGCAGCCGCAAGCGATTGGCAACTGCTCGAATAGCAAAACAGCAACACGGTCTCCACGCCAGGTTCGGCGTGGAGACCTTTTTTTTACCTAAAGACAGATCTCACGCTCGCTAGGAGGGAGCCGGTCCGGTTTCTCGTCGGAAGTAAGCCCGGATGCCGGCGAGGATTCCTGCGGCTGTCGCGAAGTCCCGGCGAACAAGCGCGTAGCCGCCGCTGAGGCCGATCCAGCGGAACGCGAAGAATGGCACGAACGTGAGCAGGTGGTACCATCGGCGATGCTTCGCGTGCACGCGAAGGATGTTTCGGGTGACCAGGTGGATGCGTCGGCGCTGCCCGCTGGCGCGGCGGCTGTCGTAGCCTTCGCGGTGCCACAGAATGGCATCGGGCACATAGCGGATTCGGTAACCGGCCCGCGTGATGCGTATCGAGTAGTCGGTGTCTTCGTTGTAGATGAAGAGGTCGTTGTCGAGCAGGCCGATTTTGTCGACGACGTCGCGTTTCACGCATAACGCGCAGCCGGTAATGAAGGTGCAGTCTGCCGGGCTGGCATAGCGTGCGTCGTCGGCTTTGTCGCGCAGGCCCCGGTGTTTGGCGATGCCGCGCCACAGCGAAAAGTCGCCGCCTGCGCACCAGATGCGGTCGGGATGATCGTGGAATAGTATTTTCGGTGTGACGGCGCCGAGTGCCGGATCGGCGCTGAGGGTGCTCATGATCGCGCCGAGGCAGTCTTCGTGGAGGATGGTGTCGTTGTTGAGGAGGAGCAGTGCGCCGCAGCCGCGGTCCAGGGCGCGCTGCATGCCGACGTTGTTGCCGCCGGTAAAGCCGAGGTTCTCGCCTGTGGGGATGACCTCGACCTCGGGGTAGTCGTGGCGGATGGTTTCGACCGAGTCGTCGGTGGAGCCGTTGTCGACGACGATGGTGTAGAAGTCCACAAACCGCGACTTGCGGAGCGACGCCAGGCAATCGGTGGTCACCGCGCAACCGTTCAGGTTTAATATTATAACAGCTAATTTGTTATCCACGAATCTCATGAAAGGACACGAATCATCGCACTAGTCGCTTCCACTGCAGCTTGTAATCCGCTAATCTTCAGTAACAGCAGCTTCCTGAACGCTTTCGTGGATGGGCGCGTGGCGGCTGATTCCACGGACGCTTTTGCGGATGAAGTCCACGAGTTCCTGGACGGGGGCAACTCCGGGGTATTCGGTTTCGAGTCGCTCCACCGCCTGGGGTACGTTGAGCCCGCTGCGGTACAGAATGCGGTAAGCTTCCTTAATCTGCTTACGTGTCAGCAGATCGTAACCGGCGCGCCGCAGACCCACGGTGTTGAGCCCGTGGATGAGTGAAATGCCGTCTACCATCATAAATGGAGGAACATCCTTGATCACCTTGGACAATCCGCCGATCATGGCCAGCCGCCCAATGCGGACATACTGATGCACGGCAACGTTGCCACTGATGTTTGCGGAGTCTTCGACATGCGTGTGCCCGGCCAGCAGGGACCCGTTTGCCATGATGACGTTGTTTTGCACTGTCGCGTCGTGCGCGACATGCGACAGCGCCATCAGAAAATTGTTATCGCCGAGCACAGTTTCCTGCCCAGGATGATAGGCGCGGTGGATGGTGACGTACTCTCGAATGACATTATGGTTACCGATACGGACGCCACTGTCGCCGCCCTTGTAGGCGAGGTGCTGTGGCGCATGGCCTATGATCGCGCCCATGTGGATCTCGTTGTCTTCGCCTATGATGGTGCGGCCAGAAAGGTGGGCGTTCGCCAGGATGCGCGTGCGTGCGCCGATGCGGACCGGCCCGTCGATGATGACGTGCGGCCCGATCTCAGCCGAGCTGTCGATTTCAGCGGAGCGGTCGATAATCGCTGTGGGGTGAATCTGCGGCAAGAGGTCTCCGGGTGCTGTTATTTGTGGTTGTATACAGCGGAAACAAAAAAAGAATGCCCCGCACCGCGGGGCAGACAAACGGAAAAGATTTCCCGGCGAATTTGGACCTAGCTCTCCTGCTTGCGTCCGGAACCGGGATGAATGTCGTCCTTGGTGCCTTCCTGCTTATCCTTGCCTTTGCTGAACAGGTCGAACTCTTTGCCACCTTCACCGGGGGAGCGGTAAATGAAATCCTGCTTATAAGAATCCAGTGGGACTTCCTTCATCGCCTGCTCCCATTCGTCCTCTTCCAGGCCGCCGGGTTTGGTTACCAGTGCCTGGAGTCCCTCTTCGGTCGTTGGATAACGGGTGGCCTTGACCTCGAACATACCAAGTGCAGTTTCGACGGAACGCATCTGGTCTTTCGTCGCCTGGATTTTGGCGGTGTCGGATTTGCCGGCGATCTTCGGTCCGATGGTGGCCGCCAGGATGCCGATGATCACCACGACCAGCATGATCTCAATCAGTGTAAAACCACTATGTTTATTAAGGCAGAATCGCTTACTCATTTGGCTGAACCTCGCCTTTCATTCAATAACGTCGAGGCCCGGGTAGCAACCGCTGGGCCAATGTTCGGGCGGGTCCTACGCGGGTGTCTGCGTGCCTCGCACCTTCCTTGTTAAATACGCCACAAGATTGCGCAAATTGTCGTCGTGGCTCATTTCATCTTCGATCTTTTTAACCGCGTGCAGGATCGAAGTGTGGTCACGGCCGCCGAACTTCAGGGCAATTTCGGGGTACGAAAGGGGAGTGGCCTTGCGCGAGATGTACTGCGCAATGTGCCTTGGGCTGGCAAACTTCTTAAGCCGGCTGCTACCAAGCAGCTCGGTACGCTTGACGTCGAAGTACGTGCATACGACTTCGATGATATCCTCGATATCGATAGGGCGCGGTGCGTCATTCTCGAGCAGGTGGGCAAGGACGTTTTTGGAAAGTTCAAGCGTAACGGGCTGGCGCTGCAGGATAGAGTAGGCCTTGAGGCGCACGAGGACGCCTTCGAGCTCGCGGATGTTGCTCTGAACGCGCTCGGCGATGTAGAGGGCCACTTCGCTGGGCAGGTCCACCTGCTCCTCGAGCGCCTTCTTCATGACGATTGCGATACGGGTTTCGAGGTCGGGGGGCTGTACGTCGACCACGAGGCCCCAGGAGAAGCGGTTGCGCAGGCGGTCTTCGAGCGTGGTGAGCTCTTTTGGCGGCCGATCACTGGATACGACAATTTTTTTACCGGCGTCATACAACGCGTTAAACGTATGAAAGAACTCGGTTTGCGTGCGTTCCTTGCCACTGAAAAACTGGATGTCATCAATCAGCAGCAGATCCACATTGCGATAACAGTCGCGGAATTCAAACTGCTTCCCCTGTGAGATCGATTCGATAAAGGAATTCATGAATTGCTCGCTGGTGACGTAGAGCACCTTGGCGCCGGTGTTCGTCCTGAGGAGCTGGTGTCCAATGGCATGCATGAGGTGCGTTTTGCCGAGACCGACGCCACCGTAAATGAACAGTGGATTATAGGACTTCGACAGGGGCTCGGCCACCTGGCGGCAGGCGGCGTGCGCGAAGCGGTTGCTCTCACCTACGACGTAGCGGTCGAACACGTATTTGGGATTAAGATGATTTGATTTATGAAGCTCCTGTTGTCGCATGGCACTTGAAGGTGCTTCGACGGGAGGCTGAGAGCCATTGTCCGTTGCAATTTCTTGGGGTGCTCGATCGGTTGCTGCGTCGACCATGAAATCCAAGCGCAGATCCTGCGCCGTAATCTCTTTAAGTGCTCCTTCAATCTTGTCGCGGTAATTGGAGCAAAGCCAGCTTTTGAACAGCGGACTGGGAACGCTTAGTGTTACAGTGTCTCCGTTGGAATGGTGAAACTGAGTGGGGCGAAGCCATGTTGCGAAACTTTCATCATCAAGGCGGCCCTGGAGCCGGGCGAGCGTTTTCTCCCAGACATGCTGATCGACGATTGCGGACACGATGTTTTCCTTAAAATGTGAAGTATTTCCCTTAACGAGGACGGCTTAAGCGAAAGCAGCGTAGTAGTGCTTTTCCACAAAGTAGAAGCAAGGCTTTTTCGAAGCGTGATGTGCTTTTAGTTTTGGATGAACTCAAGCAGCGTATCTCCTACTGCCTGAAGGCTTTCCGGGCTGCATTTATCGACTGTATCCCCGAGCGTGTGCCAGCTGGGGTAGTTAAAATCGATGATATCTATGTACGGTTTTCCGAGTTCCAGAAACGCGATGTGATCGTCGTGAACGGGCGGGCCGGACTGCTTCACAAAAATGGCAGGATGCAGGCGGGCACCGAGATCCCAGAAACGTTTCGCGAGGTCGGGCGCGCGCCGCATCGAATGCCCTTCAACCGGGAGCCGGAGATCGGCATCGCCTACCATGTCCACGTTGATTCCGTTCTCAAATTGCAGAGTTGCGGGCAGTTGCTTTGCCATGAACTGCGAACCAAGGCAGAACCCGTTGGAATCAGTTGGTAGTCCGTGGTCTTCGAGATCAAAGAAAACCAGTCCCACAGAGTGCGGGAGGTTGAGTTTTGGCAACTGCCGGGCAATCTCCAGCAGCACGGCAGCGCCGCTGGCGCCGTCGTTTGCGCCCGGTACCGGCTTCGCGGCCTTTTCCGGCGATTTTTCCTGGTCTGCGAATGGCCGTGTATCGTAATGTGCGGAAAGGAGATATTTGATAGAAGGTGCTTTAGGGTAGGTTCCATAAAGATTTACTCCAGCTATCGACTTGCCCAGGAGTTGAGAGTTTGCGGTAAAGGGCTGGCTGCCTGTGGTAAGTCCGCTGTGTTCGAGGACGGACAGAATGTGTTCGCGAGTCTTCTGGTGTGCGTTGCTGCCGGGAAGACGGGGGCCCAGTTCACACTGTAATATAAGGTCTGAAAAGGCGCGTTGCCCGTCGAATCTGGCAGGTGCAGACAGCGTCGACGTGGTCTGTCCAACCGCGAAGCCACAACTCAGTAACAGGCAAATCGCAATTGGAAGGCAGGAAGGGCTGTTTGATCTAAAATCCATAGCTCGAACAGGAGCACGGTGCGGTCGGCAGATGGCTATGAAAAACCGCAGGGGTGCAGAACAATTTTGCACATAAACTTGTTGCGTCGAGCAGGCTCGTTTTCCTTTCTGGGGGCGGCTTCACCTTATGACCTATTCGCTGTATTTAAACCGTCGGAACGGATTCGCGAAATTGTGCGTGGTTGTCCTCACGGCGGTTGGGGTGATGCGTGGCAGCCGGGCTGAAGCGGCGGTGGATTTTGTCCGGTCCGCGGTGAATCTTCCGGCATCGACGACCGCCTTCGAGTACTCGCATGATCTGGACGGAGATGGTCGAATGGACCTTCTGGCCATTTACCAGCGACGGATCATGATTTTTTTCCAGAACAATGCCGATGCATTTCCGTCGGCGCCTGACATCGAGATTGGTTCAGAAGAGCCCGTTCCTGCAACGTATGCGCAGGTGAGCATCGGTAAAGTGAGCGGCGACCCAGGCGAGCAAATTTTGCTGATAGGGCCTGAGGGTGTAGATTATGTGTCGGTTAGTGAGCTTAAAGGTCAGCCGTCTCACCCGGTGGAACCGCATAACCTGATCGCCAAAAAACTGAGCATTACGCCTGGCCCTACGCTGGACTACAGCAACGCCGCAACGGACCTGGACGGCGACGGGAAAACCGACGTGGTGGTTCCAACTTTTGACCACCTGGAGATCTTCAGCGCGGACGCGGAGCAAAAGTTTACGTTGCGCGGCAGGATACCGCTGACGATGCGGAACGAACAAACCACCAAGCTGGCCACGGAACCGTCACTGCTGGGAAGCTCCATCTTCAGTGGGACTTTTACTGGTCTCGTACAAACGCTTCCCGCGACGGATCAGTGGCACGCAGTTCAATATGCAGTGAACACCGTTAGCCTGCCCGTGCTCATTACGGATTTCGACAGGGACACGCGTATGGATGTCGTACAGGCCAACCGCATTTTGTACCAGCAGTCGGCGGGGCGATTTACGCCCGTGCAGAGCACGATTCAGAGCCGGATC
Source organism: Candidatus Sumerlaeaceae bacterium (assembly GCA_051003195.1). Lineage (GTDB taxonomy): Bacteria > Sumerlaeota > Sumerlaeia > Sumerlaeales > Sumerlaeaceae > JBPCLP01. Next base: position 12,013 of record JBPCLP010000006.1, read on the forward strand.
TACTCGGCCATTGTTCCGCACGAAAATCGCAACGCGCTCGTGAGCCAACCCAACCTGGTCGACTTCAACGGAGATGGCGCGCTGGATACCTTTCGGGTCGAAGTGTCGGCGGCGAAGCTGAGTCCGCGCACGGATGTTTCAGTGTACCTTGGCCGGCCAGACCGGTCTTTGCCGGAGCAACCGGATATGGTGCTTCGCACGCGCGACTTTGCATACAGTGACGCGCTGCCTGTCGGCGATATTAACGGCGACGGGGTTTTGGATATCGCGCTTTTCCACCTGGATTTCCAAGCCTCTTCGGCATCATCGCAATTAAAGGCGTACCTGAGAAACGGGTTGGAAGGCGACTTGCGTTTTTACCTATATGATAAACGCCGTAACCGTTTCCCTGACTCGCCGAGTTTTACGTTTCCTGTAATTGTGAGCTACGATATTTACGGGGCGCGCCAGTTTTTCCGGCAGCAGGTTGTCACGAACGCGGACATGAGCGGCGATGGACTTGCGGACCTGGTGCTCAAGACGGGGCCGCAGCAGTTCAGTGTGTTCACCAACACCGGGCCGGAGAAGGTAGGATTTGCAAAAGCCGCTGCGGCGGTGGTGCCGACGAACCCGACGAAATTTTCGTCCATCGCAGTGGCTGAGTTGAACGCCGACAAACGCGGTGATGTGGTGATCTCGGGCTACATCGAGGGGCAGGACGACCGTATCATCTACTCGATGTTTTTGTCGAAGTGAGGGGCGTTGAGCCGGGGGGACCGCTGGCCAGAGAGGGAAGCGGGCCATTGCCGGGACAGGGTCTGCGATGACGGAGGCGGGGAGCGAGGGGAAACCGCAGGGCGCGATAGATCCTCTATCCGACATCAGGGCAACGAACACCGATCCCGTACTGGGTTTGCAGGCCGTGGTAGACGATACTGGATCTCCATTTGGAGGTCCAGAAGTTGACTCATTCCTATCGTTCCTGCGGTCGCAGATTGAGCAGCTGGGGTTCGACTATGCTGGTGGGACAGAATCGCTGTTGGGCATCGCTGGATCAAGGCTTCAATGGGAACGGCGTGCATTCACCATGTACCCGCTTTATATAGAGAAGCTTACTATTTCCGATACGGAGCATGGGGATTATCTGCGGCAGGTCCGTCCCGGTGAGTGGATAGTGGGGAAGCATGTTCTGGATCCCGCAGCGCCGGCGTATTTTGAGGCACGTCGGGAGGAGTGGCAGTATGAGCTGAAGACTCTGCTGCTTTCGCGCGGCAATGATGTGACCGGAGGCTTTACCTATAATGCACTTCGAGTTCCCGCGGATGAACTGAAGAACGGAGCGCTGGATATCCGCCCACTGGTGCTCCACGCGATCGCGCCTGACGGTTCGGCATGTGACCGGGGACATCTGCCGAGCCAAGCTGCGATTGCGAACGCATTCTGGCAGACATTCTGGGCGACCGGTGCACGACGTGCGGAGCGCGGGGAAACCTTCCCTGTCGCGTTTTTACCTATCGATAGAAGCAGCCGATTCGAATTTGCTGCGCCTTTTCACGAGCGGTACGTGTCGCTGCGACGGCGCTTGTTTGGGCGGACATCGATTTTGGCGTACGTTATCGAAATACTGACGCGAGCAGAGGCGTTGCTATTCGACAGGCGCTCAAACAGCTTTGTCGTAGGTGTGGGGTTTGAGCCAGGGCTGTACGAAGTCGCGGCTGCGGATGTTCTGCTGGCTGTGAGGGAGTTGAACCGCACGGGGTTTGTCGATGCGTTCACCGCCGAAAATGAAAAAGTCTTTGCCGGCTGGCGTGAGCTGGAAAAGTCTCACTCTGCGGCCGTGTGGCCATTTAACGACACGGCGCAGGAAACAGTGAGCGACGCCGGACCGAAGATTCGCGCCGAGTCGAAGAGCAGCGATTTTATCGCGAGTGTGCGCGCGGATGGACCTGCAAGCGAACATCTCGTGCGCATTCATCGCGTGGTCCCCTATGGCGGGTGTGCCTACTTGTACGAAACCGTTAGCGAGATCGCAGAGTTGCGCCGCCGTGGCAAGGTGCAGGACTTCGAGGGGGAGGTGCTGGCGGCGACCAACTCAACATTCTTTCTGAACTTCCCCGAAGAGTATGCCACCTTGCATAGCGCGATGAACGATGCGGTGGCCGCACTTGTTGAGAATGGCAGAACACACCAGGCCAAAACGCTGCGCCGTGCCACCTTTGTGCTTAGCCGCGATGGACAGGCGCACGTCACAACGCGCGCCGGCAATCGATTGAACTCCGATGTGCTTGTATTCGAAGGCGAAAGCTCGTCTGCATCTTATTGGCAAAACAGCGGGAAGGCATTTGCGGAAAACAAGTTCGGCCCGCTATTCTTCGGTAGTGTTCTGGTTGGGAACTCCATTGTTGAGACGTTCGAAGAAATCGCCACTGAGGTACCGTCCAATGGCTGGGTGATTGGCGATTCAGAGGCATTTGGCGGGCGTATCGAGCCGCGCAATGCGGTGGACGTGCAGGTGCACGAGCCGAGCGGCTCGCGCGAGGTGGCGATACAGCATGCATTCGCCGTGGGGCCGATGCTGGTAGAGAGCGGGAGCATCGTTCCACTAGGGGAAAGCCGTGAGGAGTTTCAGCCGATCGTGCTCCGCGATTCGCCGTCCTTCGATGAGTCTTCCGGGTTGTCGCGAACCGGGCTTCCACCGGCGCTACTGAACTGCGAAAAACGCGGTGTGCCGCCGACGCGGTTTCCTTATGACTGGAACCGCACGCGCGCCCCTCGCACGGCGATTGGTGTGCAGCGCGATGGTTCGGTGCTGCTGGTTGTGGTGGATGGTCGCGCGGACCTGCCGCACTCCATTGGCGCTACGTTAGCCGAACTGGCGCAACTGATGCTGAACCTGGGATGTGAGTCGGCGATGAATATGGACGGCGGCGGCTCGTCGGTGATGTTTGTAAACGATTCGGCGGTTCACCCTCTCAAGCTGCGCGACCACCTGCGTGACGGGGTGGTAAACCTGCCAAGTGATATGGGCGGTGTGGAGCGGCTCCTGCCGGTGCCGCTCGTTCTTTACCGCCGGCCGAAGTGAGGAATGGTACAGCGGCTGGCAGTAGTGCTATGCAGAAGGTCTGACGGATGCCGCGATACTAGCCGGTGAGGACCTGTTTACATGCCCGCGCAACTATGATTTCCTCATTTGCTTCGATGATAAGGATACGAACCGGGGAGCCTGTCGTCGCCACGTCGCAGTCCGGCTTCGCTGTGTCGTTTACCTGTATCCTGAGGTGGACCCCCAAGAAGTCCAGGTTCTCGCAGCATTTGGCGCGTATAAGCGCGCTTCGCTCTCCGATTCCGCCCGTGAAAACAAGTGCATCGATGCCCCCGAGTGCGACTGCGGCGCAGCCAATCCATTGGCGAACCTTATAAACGAAGGCATCGATTGCCATCTGAGCACGTGCGTCGCCCTGTTGCGCGGCGTTAATAATTTCGCGCATTTCTCCGCTGACACCTGACAAAGCCTTGATGCCCGATTCACTGCTGAGAATCTTGCGTGCTTCCGCCGTGCTCAACCCGAGTTCTTCAATCATCCAAAGAGGAATGATTGGGTCAATATCACCGGGACGTCCAGAGTGGATGACGCCTGATTGCGGTGATAGCCCGAAGGAGTTGTCGATGGAGGTGGTGCCGCGCGTGGCATTGATGGAAGTGCTTCCGCCGAGATGGCAGGTAATCAGGCGAAGGTCTTTCCGGCCGAGTATTTCGGCGGCGCGCTGTGCGGTATACCGGTGTGAGGCACCGTGGAACCCGTAACGACGGATGCCGTATTTCTCTGCCCATTCGTATGGCAATGCATAGCGCCATGCAAATTCCGGGATACTGTGGTGAAATGCCGGCTCAAATAGTCCGATCATCGGGGTGCGCGGGAGCCGCTGCTGGAAGGCGCGAATAGCGGCTATGTAAGGTGGGTTGTGGGTAGGGGCGATGGGAGACATTGCATCCATGGCGGCAAGAACATCCTCGTCCAGGACGGCGGCATTCATTATATTTTTAGCGAGCACCGTTTTAAATCCGACGGCGCTGAGAACATCGAGACTCTGAAGTGCATCACTGTCGTCCAGCAGGTATTTCAGCAGGTGGTCGATGCCGTCGAGATAGCCGGTGAAGGTGTGTGTGCCGGACTGGGATGCGGTGTCGGGGGTCTTGTATTCGAATATACTGTGGGGCTGGCCGATGCCTTCGACGCGGCCGGACGAAAGAAGTTGCTCGCCGTCCATCTCGAACAGCTTAAACTTAAGGGAAGTGGACCCGACGTTGATGACGAGGATAAGCATGGATGGGATGTTTGGATTGTGAGTTGCGCGAGTGTAAATGGTAAACACGTACGGCTCTGTTCGGAGTACAGGCTTCAGCCTGGGCCGGCAGTGCGGGCGCAAAGGAGTGGTTTGGTTAAGGCGATATACCAATTATGGTTAGAAGGTCTGCAGTATAGGTCGGCACTGCTTTTGGATCGCCAGCCCAGGCTAAAGCCTATACTTCGAACGGTGTTAATTGTATCGGCGTCGCTACTGGTTTCCCATAAACCCATAGCGGCGCCGTGGTCTCGGCAGGAGGAGCCGCTCGCGAATACACAGCCGGCAGAAAATCTGCTCCTGATCGTAGCGGACATCCAGCGCCACATCAATGATGATGTGTATCGGTTCCCTTATCCATTAGATGCGAACGGACAGAATGTGTTTCGCGCGAGCATCGTGCGCCTTTCTAATTACGAACGAATCTATCCGGGACGCTTGAAAGAAGTTGTGGCGCTGGCTAAGGCGCAGGCTTTTGAGAAACTGTGCGCCTTCCAGGAGGCGGGTGCGAATTACCAGGCCGCGCAGAAGTCGGGCGATGAGCGTATCAAGAAAGTTGCCGGCGAGGGATTCGAGCGTATGAAACAGTTTTCGTCGATCGTGGATGTGATTCCCGACAAATCGACTCCGCGCACATGGGAGCGTGATATTCGAACGCGCATTGCCGAACTTTCCGCGCTGGTTAAAACTACTTCGCTGCCACATGTTGCACTGTTGCAGGTGGAGCGGGAACGTGCGCAAATGCAGCTAGCGGAGTTCTACAAAGCGGTTCGATTTATCAGGCCGTATTCGATGAAGGACCTAACGAATCAACTGAAGGAGAACGTCGAGGTTAACAAGGCGAGCAAGATGCTGTACACGCATCACCTGATGCAGGCGGACCTTCAATTCGAGCTGGCTAAGGAGTATACGGTGCTGAACGATCCCGAGGGACCGGACTTCGATCTGCGCGATTTCGAGGGTTTTACGAAATCCGCGCGCGCGGAGTACGCCATTGTGGAGCAGGCGGATGGATTTGATGAGAAGCAGGAGGGTCGCGCGAAACTGCAGGCGCTTGACGCGTTCGTGGAGCGGGTGACGGATCGGGCGAGGTAGGGCAGCCGTTGATTGCGAGACTCCTATGCTGATTACTTAGACGCTAAGCTGGACACGATGGACAAAATGGACGATATGGACAAGATAGCCCGGGTAGGATGAGCGAAGAACTTGTTCTGAAGCATGGGGTTACCGCCGCCTTAAGAGCTTTCAGATCGCACAGCTTGTCTATGATGTTACTGTCCGCTTTTGCGAGCGTTACGTGGACAAACGAAGCAGAACGCACGACCAGATGTTGCAGGCGGCACGTAGCGGTGTTCAGAACATTGCAGAGGGTAGTCAGGCATCGGGTACATCCGCCAAAATGGAAATTAAACTCACAAACGTAGCGCGAGCCGGCCTGGAAGAACTGCGCCTGGACAATGAGGATTTCCTTCGGCAGCGTGGGCTAGCCTTGTGGCCTGCAGATGATTCTCGGCGACGCAGTCTTGTTGCGCGCCGGTGTAAAACGGCAGAGGAAGTTGCTGCATGGATAAAAGAGGTACATGATGGACTGGATGGACCTGGTTGAACTGAAAAATCGAGTGGGCCAGCAATCGGGAAGCCTCGTTACTCGGAGGTTGCGGCAAATGCAGCGCACATACTAATCGGGGTTGCCTGCGCGCTGCTTGATCGTCAGATTGCCTTCACAGGCCAAGCGCTTCGAAAGCGAAGGCGGGTTTACAGAACGGCTTTACCGTGTACGGTCAACCAAGAGAAAACCCGGCACGTAAGACTTCGTTTTCCGTTACGCGCCACCCTCCTGTCCATCACGTCTATCAGGTCCATTACGTGCAGCGCGCTCCATAGGCCGCTTGACTTGCAATCAACTTTGATGCACGTGAATTGCATGCGTGTAAACACCTGGCTTTTGGCTGCTACCCTGCTTCTTCTGGCGATCCACTGGGAAGCGGCGGCCTGTGGCGTCTGTGTTTACTCGCTAGCCGATCCGTATGTGCCGATTGGGCCGATCACCGGGGTGTCCGTGCTTTGGTACGTAGTGTCGGTGATCGTGGTTCGTGCTTACGGCATTCCCTATGTCGGAATGACGCTACTGTTTGCTGCTGCATCAGTGCTGGGAGGCGTGTTGGTAAGTATGATGCTCGGTCCGATCAGTCTTGTCCCGCTCGGGATCCTGGCGGCCGTGCTGTGGGCGCGGAGCCTGCGGAAGCGTGCACGGCAGACGAGCCTGCCACAAAAGCGAGGTTACCAGGTGTTGCGGTGGACTGGTGTAGCCATGCTGGTAGCGCTCGTAAGCTGGGGAACATGGGACCGCTGGGTGAGACGCGACTGGCGTACGGCGGATTGGTTGAACCAGTGGGAAGGTACACAGCTTGGTAGTAGCCTGCTGAGAAAATTGGAAAGCCAGGGGGCTACGAGTGTCGCAGAGGCGCGGGACGTAGTGGAGAGGACAGCGGATGTCGATTCGCCAAATGCGGCAAAAATACTCGCGACGTATGGAGACGCTGCAACAGACGTCCCGCGGATGCTGGCACTGCGGCGAAGGCTGGAAAAGAAACAGATGGCGTGGGCGATGCACGAGCCGCTTAGCAAGGCGACGGGTTTAACACTCGACCGCGAGGCAACCGCGGAGCAATGGGAACTGGCATGGAAGCAGAAACGGGATGAGCAAACGTCTTCAACTCTCCCGTAGCTCGCCTTCATGTAATTTGACAGATGTTCCGTTGTAGGATACGCATCCTGTCTGTCCAAATACCAGCGAGACGCGTCTGCAACTTTCAGCGAACCAAATCGCGGTCAATCTAAGCGGCACGGTCGTGGTTGCTAAGCGCCTCGCGGCTTCCGTTTTGATCTGTACTGCACCGGTGAAGCTTCAGCGGGGGATAGTTGGCTTACAAAGCGCTTTGTCCAGCGTACGATCTCATGGCCGCCGATCACGCTCAATAGTAGCATAAACGGTGTGGCGTTCATCATGAGACGCGGATGAAGAAGATCGCGACCGGCGAGAAATGCCAGTGGTAGTTGCATGGCTAACACCGCCATCACGACCAGCCGGCCTTCAAAAGTTCGCAAGGAGAGGAAGAAACCCAATATGTAAAAAACATAGAGCAAGTGCTCATGAAGGAGCGGTGGTACTTCGGCCAGAGCCTTATCTTTGGGAGCATTCGTGCCGATTCGCATCAGCGATTTTCTAGCGACGTCACCGAAAAGCATACGGTACAGGCCGTGCGTTATCGAGTCTGCAACCTCTCCAATTGAATGGTACTTGAAAAGGTATTCGCCGGTAGTGACCGCAGGCCCGGTAAAGGAATCCCGCTCCAGCTCCAGGCGCGACGGGAAGCCGGGCTTGCCTGCAAATTCCTGATATGCATAAAACTTTGTTACAATCGTGGAAGAGATGAACGGGTCGCCTTTTACAATTCCCGCATAAGTCAGCATAAAGAATATCGGCACCATAAACGCGGCGCAAGCCGTGGCAACAGACGTCACGGAGGGGCGGGACTTTCGCCACTGGCCTATAAGCGTTGCGCCGTAGAGCAGCGGGAATACACAAATGCCGCTGATCCTCGTAAGTACTATCGCAGCACCGGCAAGGCCACTCGCGGCGTGCACGGTCACAGGCTTCGGATTCCTAACAAGGTTAAATAAGTTGAGAAGTAGTAACATGATCAGCAGCGGAAAGAGCTCTTCACGCAAGCCCTGGGGCGCGCTCTGCACCAGAACGGGATTAAAGGCGTACAGGAGCAGTGCAACTGCGGCGGCAGGTATCGACACAAATCTTAAAGTGAGAAGATATAAGCCGGCGCCAAGTAACAGCGACAGAAAAAGCGTGTAAGTTCGTGCAGCGATTGCGCTCCAGCTCGTCACCGCCAAAAAGGTTCGAAGCAGCATCATGTGGAGGGGTTCGCGCGGTAAGGTATCCAGCGGATGATGCATCGCAATGGCGAGCTGAAAATAATGTAGTGCATCCGGCAGAAGCGGGACGTCCGCAATGTTACTTAATTCTTTCCAGCGCACGGCCAGAACCACACTGAGTAAGGCTATACAAATCAGAGCGGAAAACTGAGTTCGAAGGCGTTGTCTATCAACGGTTGCAGCTTCTACGTTTTTCTCCCGCCAATTACTTGAAAAGGAAACGTATAACCAAAGCAATGTAGTACCGGTGGCATAGACCATACCGCCTACTGCAAAGGCTGGTTTCCAAAGCGTGCCTGCAATGCCGAGCAATATAGCCGTGCATACTGCCAGCGCCATCGCAGTGCGTTGAGGAACGTGATTTACCTGTGCGATTACAAATAAAAGCCAGGGTAGAAACATCGCGGGAAAAACTGTCCAGGCATTAGCTTCCAAAAAGCCCTTCCCGAATCCACGCGCGTTGATGTTTATCTTATCAAGTACCAGAACGGGTGAAGTCGCGGCTTCCGGCACTGTCGAACGAATTTCAATTTCTGCGAGCTGACCGTTTGCCGAAGCGGCTGGAAATTCCGGCGAGGGCTTAATGAAAGCGCCCGCCGTGCTGGGGGGTACAGGCACTACCTGCTGTTTGCCGCCGGTGCGAAACGTGGCGGTAACCGGGACCTGAGCCGGGCGGGGACTCCAGATTTTCAACACGGGCTGTTCGCCGCGGTTTATCGTGGTCTGCCACTTAATACTGAAAGGCTTGCCCGGAACGCCATAAACGCCAAATTCTCCAAACGCCGGCGCTCCGTTGATTTGCGCAGATTTGCGCAGGTCGCTTGTACAATTCCGCAACAGAGCCACAAGTGCGCCATCACCTGTTATAACGGAACGCGATTCTTTTATGTTTGGAATTGAGCTATACAGAGTAGGAAACGGCGACAAATCGAAGTACTTCATGGTAGACTTGAGCCCCCATGTGTGTAAAGTACTTGTATGTTCGGTAGCGTGGCGCTCGTAATTACGTGCCCCTCACTGGAGCATTTACACAACAGTGAATAGAATTGCAGCATCTTTTTTGACGCTCCTGGCTTAGCACTTTGTCTTGCCGCGACTTCACACAATAGCTCAGCACTAGAGTTCTCGTCATAAGTCTCCTCTCCCCTGAACCCACGTGCGCGAGCAGGGTGGCAATAAATCAAGTTCAATGCGTTGCAGTCACCTATCGCCAACAACACATTTTCGGCAGCCATTACAAAACTAATGTCTGCATTCCGTCTACCGGCGGAGGGCACCGTTATGTGCCGGATTTCCGCCATAACTGAGTCAACCACAATACTGCGAGTAGTGCTTGTAAGTGTAACGCCTTCTTTAAGCCAACGTTCAATGGCTTTAACGGCATTAAGCGGACCTTGAGTACCTAGCCCAGGCAAGTACACCTCAGCTGTGATTCGTACACGCTGTTCTGGTGTCAAACGATTCTTAACAAAAGCAGAAATGCTGATTCTCTCCTCTGTTGTCGAGCCGTCTGAGCGCGAAAGGATAAGTGCCTGCTTATATTCGTCATAGCTCTTGGCACTAACTAAATAAGACCGCGTCGCAATATCAGATGGAAGAGACTGCGATCTGCAAGTAACCACCAACAATAGTATCGATACTATACAAAGAACCCGAGAACTTTGCAACCCCCATTCACAACAATTCGCTTTTGCTATCATTTAGATTCCCTCGCTTTAAGAATTTCTCGAACGCCAAGAAACATGCTCCCAGAGGTCGAATAATTAGATGAAAAGCATTTGCACGCAATGTCATAGTAACGAATAGCAATGGGATCAGAATTGCTCCGTTTATTATTTTGAGCTTTGTCGCATGCTGACTCCGCATTGACTATGGCGGTATCTCCCTGCGATAATTTGTGTAAAGCACTGTTGTCACACGATATCAGATCTAATACCCTGCAGTCGCCCAGGCGAAGCATTATATATTCAGCGGCTTTAATGAAGTCAAATTGTTCATAGAGTGCTTGATTCGATTTCCTTTTCTCAACCAGTTGCAATTTCATCGTAATCAGCTCCTCTACAATTGAGTTGGTGACTACTGCTGATTCGTCCGTAGTTAACGTTGTGCCACCATCCAAAGACCGACGTATGGACTGTATTGCAGCCAGTCTGTAGGCAAAAGTTCCATAATGCAGCGATGCTTCGGCATTCAACAGCAGTAGTTCATTTGGCTTCAGATGAGCGCGCACATACATTCCAAGCGAGGCAAGAGCATCCGTTGTCAGCTCATCATACAATGCGCTTTTCCATGCATGTTTGTAATCCTGATAAATTGAGTGAGAAGTAAGTGAGTATTTAGCGGCCACGTCATTTGCGGACACTTGTGCAATGCACAGGTGTACAGGAAATAAAATAACGACTACTAAAACATAAGAATTCATTTCTAACCTCGTTAAAATCCAGGATAGTAAGGAGTACCTGTAATATTACCAATCGTCAGAAACTGCATGTAATCTTCTGTTACCTGGCCGAATGGCTCTACTTTGAATTCCGAAACATCCCAGTATCTGTGAAAGACTCGTATCGTAGGAACGGTGCTGTAATCCAATGGTGCATCTGGCGACAGCGATGGATCAGGGCTCAAAGTTGGTGGACCTGCCAAGTTCGAGATTAAGTCACCATTTGAAGAGAATCTAAATTTAAACATTGCCCATGGAAGTTCACGTCGATTGAGGTTTTGAAATCCGGTTTGGGCCAGACTACAAGCACGTGTTTTAACCCCCCAGCAGAATTCGAAGCCGTCGGTTATCTGTATCTCTTCAGTGTCTTCGCCGATCTCTCCCTCAAGCAGGTAGTTTGCTACTCCAGGATCAAGGAAGCTGGTTAGACAAGGCGGCTGTGTGGGCCCAATCTTTACGAAAGAGCTATTGTTAACGTCGATTATTTCTTCCGCTATTCCTTGCCGAACTTTCCACTTAAATTGGCAGTGACCAAAGAATCTGAAGTACAAGGAAGGATCTAGTCCAAAGCACTCCTGCGGATTCCCGTTAGGCTGTATGGCCGCCGTTGGATCGAAATTGCCAGTTCTAGTGATCAGAATTAAGTTTGCGTATTTACGGTCTGTATTAGTCCGCTTTACAAAATACGGATTAGAGAGTGAGTTAAATACTGAGTCGCGATCCCATAAATGGGCGAACGCGAGTTGACTAAAAATGCCGTCGTCATTTAGAATGAGCCGTTCGGGGGAGGAATCCGAGAAGAGCGCGAGGCGAGTTGGGGCAAACGCAATCAATCCGCACAGTAGAATGAGCAGCCCAGCGATGAATACGGCAGCGAAATCCGCGAAAAGTCTTTTCTGGCCGGACGAAAGGCCGGAGGCTGTGGGCTGACTGGCAGGCTGGTGAATCGCGTGCGACGAACGTCTCGCCTTCGTGTTGCCCATTCCATCTCTCAATAAAGGTTTGTGCAGAGGTCGTAGCAAATAGGGGCACATGCAACGTAAAGATGCGATCCCGATGCGGCACAAGTCTTAGTGTAAGCCTTGCGCAAGGCAGAGCAATTATGCGCAGACAAGCCAGTTCTTCTGGCGCAGGATGCGACCCGCCCATTTTTTGGGTTGAATCGCTTCATAGGGTGATAAGGATGCGGTCGTGACTGTTTCCCCGAGCGAGCTTTCTCTTCCGCTGCTTGGGCGTGGCAAGGTTCGCGATGTTTATGGGGTGGACTCTTAACGGTTTTTGC
>JBPCLP010000007.1:0-53938 GCA_051003195.1 Candidatus Sumerlaeaceae bacterium
CCAAGGTTCAGGGTTCTGGCATTTGGGAACCCGCAGCCCGTGGTGACAGCGCACCATTATTCGCTCCCTGAGGGGGCGCCGGAAACCGAAAACACATCCGACTCTCTGGGACACCACACTATCGCCGGCCTCACTCCGAGGCGGATGCCGATGCCGATACCGATGCAAATACCTCTTTGTATTCCGGACGAGAGTGCAGGATCACATCGATGAGTGCCTTGCGCGTTGCGACAGTTCCCCTGCTGCTGGTAGTCGAATCGTCAGGCCATGTGCGATTCGTGAGAAACACCATGTAGGTTTTGCTCAATTTATCGAGCCATATCATCGTCCCGGTGTAGCCGGTGTGTCCGATGCAACGCGTTTCGTCCGTCTGGTTCAGCCGGGTGCAGTACGGTGCGGTGGTGTAGATGTCCCATCCGAGTGCCCGCTCATCCCGCACTTCCTTTGGCGTCTGGATACTCGTCATCAGGCGCAAGGTTTCCGGCTTAAATACGCGTTTGTTGCCCGCCTTACCATCAGACAGAATCATGTCACAGTAACGTGCGAGGTCGGGAGCCGTCGAGAACAATCCGGCATTGCCGGGGCAGTGGATATCCGAGTCGTGGTAATTCGCGATCGGATCATGCGTCTTTGCGACGATCGCCGAACCGTCCTTATTGCGCTGTGTCGGCGCACAACGGGAGTTCTGGTCTTCGTTCAACACGTACACCGTGTCCTTCATGCCCAGTGGAACGTAGACATTGTCCTTCAGAAACTCATCCATGCGTCCACCGATCGCCACTTCATTCACGCGCGCCTGTGACTGCATATTGAGGCAACTATACACGACCTTCGTGCCGGGCGGGTAGGACGCGGGAAGCGTTGCGATGTGCTCTATCATAGCGTCCGATTTTGATTGTTCGGCTTTGCGCTGGGCTTCTGCCGCCGCTGCGCTGGTATAAGATTTCAATCCCGACACATGCGTGAGCAGGTCGCGTATGCGGTCATCATCCTTGCCTCCACTGGCAAACTCCGGAATGTAAGAAGAGACGCGATCGTCCAGACCCAGCTTGTGCAATTCCAGCAGCTTCATTGCCGCAGTCGATGTACCGACCACCTTCGAAACCGACGCCTGGTCGAATACCGTGTCCATTGTCATGGGCTTGGCATCGGCGTCGTAGGTGTAATGACCATACGGCTTGGAGAACAATTCCTCACCCGGTCGGCCGACGATCAATACCGCCCCCGGATAAAAAGCTTTCCCGATTCCGCGCGACACGATTTCGGTAAGTTGCTGGCTCAAGGTACCACTAGTCGCACCAGCCGATGCGACCGAACTGAAGGCAAGGTGAAGCAGTATCACTCCTGCTGACAAAAGACCAGTCCCGATGCCAGGGCTGCTCGTGCCGCGCTTGTTAAAGTATTTCACTTTTTGTCTTCACCTCGAAACCTTCGCGTACCCGGCACACACAGTGGCCGTAGCTCCGGATACAAGCAATGGTAGCGAACCCAATGCAATTCCAATGTTCTGCTTGAACGTATATCGCACCGTGATTGCACTATCGCAGATTCTCACGATCGTATCTTACCTGTTACCTTATCCACACTGTGAAAGGCCTGCCCTGAATGGAGCCGTATCTGTACGAATTCATCGGAACCACGCTGCTGCTGCTGCTGGGAAACAGTGTGGTGGCCAATGTTTATCTTAACCAGACGAAAGCACAGAATTCCGGCTGGCTGGTTATCACACTGGGGTGGGCGGTTTTCATCTTCGTCGCAGTATTTATTGCGGGTGCCAGAAGTGGTGCGCATTTGAACCCGGCAGTGACTCTTGGCCTTACCGTTGCCGGCAAGTTTGAGGCGTCGAAGGTGCCGGGATACATGGCTGCTCAATTGCTTGGAGCCATGGCCGGATCCACCGCAGCATGGTTGCACTATCGTCCGCATTTCTCTGTCACCGAAAGCCCTCAACTGAAGCTTGCGGTGTTCTGTACCACTCCAGCCATTCGCAGCACGCCTGCAAATCTCTTATCTGAAGTTCTGGCGACATTTGTGCTCGTATTCGCCGCGCTGATGCTCTCGGCGCCGTCCGTTGGACTTGGCTCAATAGATGCCCTGCCAATTGCGCTGGTGGTGCTTGCGATTGGATTGTGCCTCGGAGGCACGACGGGCTACGCCATCAACCCGGCGCGGGACCTCGGTCCACGAATCATGCACGCCATCCTGCCGGTTGGCCGCAAAGGAAGCAGCGACTGGGGATACGCCTGGATACCGGTGGTTGGACCGCTTTTGGGTGGCGTTATTGCCGCGTTCCTTTGGAAAGCGTTGCCTGCATCCGCTGCCGCGGTTACTGTCGCAGTGCCAGCAGTGTTGCCTTAGTTCAGGGCCGGTAAATCTTTTCTATTTCCGCGCCTCGGTAATAGTGCGCGAGAATCTGCTGATAGGACGCGCCACGTAGAGCCATCTCACGCGCGCCATGCTGGCACAGGCCTACGCCATGGCCATTTCCCGCCCCGGTAAAAGTAGCGGAGCGCACGTGGCCGTCTGTTTTCTCGACAGTGACGACAAACAGTCCGCTCCACAGGTCCAGTGCGCGGCGTATGGGAAGTTCTTTCTCCATCGTCTTGCTGCCGCTGTCCCCGTAAATCGTAAGCTTGCGGACGCGGCCGCTCGCGCGCCGTTCCGTCACCCGAACGTCGCGAATACGGCTGACGCCCGTGGCTCGTGAGAGCGCAGAAGCGTTCAGCGTCTTTGTCCATCGATAATACTTCTTTGCGTAGTCGGCGCAGCCGCGATTCGCGCAGTCGCAAAAGGTATTGGGACGCGGGCGTTGTAGAAACGCCGCGAGCGCTTCGTCTGTTCCCAGATTTGGAGTGCCTTTGGCCGGATCATCGAATACAGGTACCAGGCCCGGCATCGGGGGACTTTCCCACACATCCTCAGCACCGGCCGTTACGCCGCCGCACAGATTATGATAAACGCCATTCAACACGTCGCCATCACTGAGCAGCACCACACCGAGAGTGTCGTCGCAGGCCTGGTTAGCCGTCGGGCTTTCAAGGCGCGTGCCTTTGTAAGCCTGGCAGTGCTCTCCCGCGCAAAAGTCATATCCTTCGGACGCGTGCGGTGGGCTCGCGAGGCGAAAGATCGCCTCAGAGCGCGCCGCGACAGCCTGTGCTTTGAGTGCTTCCGGGGCGGAGTCGCCGCCGATTTCAGCCGGCAGCACACCTTTCAACCATTCGTCAATCAGCAGCACATTGAGCACCCGGATGCTGCCCCCCCGGCGCGATAATTCAACCATACCCCGATACGAGCCAGATGGCAACTGGACCATTGAACCTGGCCGCGGGGAGCCAACTTGTAACGTAGTCCCGGAAAGCAACGCTTTGCCACTTTCGGAAGCTGCGAGACTGCCGCCAGAACCAGTAACGGTTACACTGCCGGTGAGAGCGCGCACCGTTTGCGAGCCGCAGCTTACATCAGATGGGCCACTCGTTCGAATCGTCGCGGTGCCTGAAATGGACGGAAGAAGAACCTTAATGAACCCGCGCCGCGCAAATATCGTATCGCGCCGTGGAGCGGACGATTTTTCAAGCGCAGCGCCAATCCCACCGACTAGTGTCAAACACAGGCACATCAGAACAATGGAAAAGCGACAACGAAGCATAACCGTCTATCGCGTTACCTTGGGCACACGTGGCAATGCAGCGCCAGACATCCGCGCCATTATGGAATCTTCCATCATTTGCGCCGGATTAAGTCCAGAGTTCTTCAGCCGCTGGGTCAGGGCTGCCATCTCTACCATGATTGATATGTTTCGGCCGGGTTGGACGGGCACAACATACTTGGGCACGCGCACATCGAAGATGTTGTGCGTCGTTTCGTCAATCCCGAGTCGCTCGTATTCCACGAGGTCATTCCACTTCTCCAGCCAGACGACCAGTTCGACGGGTTTTTCCTCAAGAACCGCCGCGATTCCAAAAAGCATTTCGATGTTCAAGATTCCCAGACCACGGACTTCCATGTGGTAACGGAGCACATCGTTGCTCCTGCCGACCAGTTCCTCCTTGGAAAGACGCCGTATCATGACCTGGTCATCCGCTACGAGCCGGTGCCCACGCTCGATTAATTCCAGCGCGCACTCGCTTTTACCAACCCCGCTCGAACCCATGATCAGCACACCCATACCGAAAACGTCCAGCAGGTCGCCATGGACGTTTGTGACTGGAGCGAAGTGGTGCTCTAAAAAGTTGTTCAACATGCTGAGCAGCCGCGTCGTCGGCAGGCTGGTCCTAAGCAGCGGAATTTCATGTGAATCCACCACCTGGATAATGTCGTCCGACACTTCATTGCCGTTAGTCACCACAATGCAGGGCATCTGAAAGCGCAGCACATTATGCAGGCGACTCGCGCGCTCCCCCAACTCCATGCTGTAGAGGAATGACATTTCAGTATTGCCGAGAATCTGCATGCGATCATGCGCAAACACCTCGTAAAAACCGGCCAGGGCAAGACCGGGACGGTTCAGCTCGGGGCTGTTTATGGTTCTTTCCAGTTTTGCGTGCCCGCTCAATACTGTAAGATCCATCTCACGGCCGCGATCCCGGATCAGGGTCTCCAGTGTCAGTTCAGCTTTTTGCATTATCGTATAACCGCCAACAGGTCGTCTTGCGATTGCAGCAGGTCGAGAAGTTTCCGCTGGGTCGAACCGAGCGGCAACCGGGAAATCTCGTGTAGGGTCTTCCACTGGAATGATTCAGGCCACGATGCCGCGGGAAGGGCATTGGCCTTATAAACCAGCAGGTGAACCGCATGATTCGTGACCGTGTAGCGGTACTCAGCGAAAGAATCTACATCGCGCAAGCTGGCACACGTGCCGATGGTCATACTTTCCAGCGCATTCAAATGCTGGGCAGCCGTCTGACCGTGCTCCACGCGCACCGAAGGAAACTCGAACATTCCGTGGTGCCACTCCCCTTCCGGGATACGTCGCACAAGGTAGTGCTCCCCCGAACATGCGACAATCCCGACGAAATGTCGCCGCAGCTTGGTCGGTTTGGCCGCTATTTCTGGAATAGTAGTCGACTGACCCGTCTGAAAAGCGGCACACCAGCGAGTCAGCGGGCATTTATCACATAACGGCACAGGCTTACAAACGAGCGCACCGAGTTCCATCACCCCGTAATTGTGCTCCCGGGCGTTTTGCGCAGGTAGGAGTTGTTCGGCATGTTTCCAAAGTTGCGCCTGGTTGGCCGTACTCTTGATGGCACCTCTGATCGCAAACAGCCGGGCAAGCAGCCTTGCCGTGTTTGCTTCCACAATGGGAGCAGGTCGATCGTAAGCGAACGAGTACACCGCACCTGCGGTGTACCGGCCAACGCCCGGCAGTGCCTGTATGTCGACAAGAGCGGTTGGGAAAACACCTGAATAATCCTCTGCAATTTTGCGGGCCGCGCTTTGAAGCAGGCGCGCGCGACGATAATAACCAAGTCCTGCCCACATCGCCAGAACTTGTTGCTCGTTGGCCTCCGCCAACGCCTGCACCGTAGGGAACTGATCCATAAAACGTTCAAAGTAACTGACAGCGGTTGCCACCTGGGTCTGCTGGAGCATGAGCTCTGACACCAGTATCGCGTATGGGTCGGTCGTATGCCGAAAGGGCAGATCGCGCTGGTGAAGTCGAAACCACTGAATCACTGCCGCGGAAAGCGCAGCGGCATCCATCTCGGAGCCGTTCGATCTTCCCGGACGTGTTCGGTCTGTATGTGCTTTTTTCATATTTACGGTATGAGTACGCGCAACCTTCAGCACGTCTGCCAACTCATTTTCCTCAGGTTAGACCTTTTCCGTGAAGATTCATCTTTGGGCCAGCGCGCTGGCCCAACCTTTGCGTAATCCCTACCGCACAAAGTCCGTACGGTGAATAGGGATGGAATACCATTCAATCGAATTTGAAGACGTTCTAGCGTTCGCGGAAGAGACCGATCTGTTCGGCCAGCACGACACATTACTCGAACATCTTCGCCGGCACTGCTATGATGAAGCGCTTGCAACGTGCAGCATGGTGGTAGCTGAGTATTTCCAGGCATATCGACAGGACGGATTGTGTGGCCGCCAGGTAAACCAGGTCCCCTTGTACCGGCGGCTGGTGCAGCTTGAACTGATGATTATGATTCTTGCCATGCAGACGCAGGGGCGCGCGCTGACGGTTTCCCAAGGCTCCGAACAGAGCTATTGATTCAGCTTTCCAGCTAAGCCAGTGGTGCGGGTATGCAGCCCCTGGTCTCCATTGTCATTCCAAACTGGAACGGTCGCGACTTTATCGCGCGTTGCCTTGCCGGCACCTTGCAATCGGCGCAGGAAAGCGGCTGCCCATACGAGTGCATTGTGGTGGACGATGCCAGCAACGATGGCAGCCCGGAGATCGTGGAACGTAATTTCAGCCGGGTTCGTTTAATTCGGCAGTCCGTAAATCGAGGATTTGGCGCCACGGTAAATGAGGGGGCGAACGCGGCCTCGGGAGAAATCCTCGTTTGCCTCAACAATGACCTGGTTCCAAAAGGTCCGCTGATTCGTGAGTTGGTGCTGCCTCTGGTCGAAAACCACGCTTTATTTGGAGTGAGCGGCAAGACTGTCGACTGGAAGGATGGGACTGCGAACCATCTAAACATGGCAGCCCAGTGGTACGGCGGCGAGTTACATCTGACTCACGAGAACAGCAAGGCGCCAGCTCCAACGATGTTCCTGCAAGGCGGATGCTGCGCCATGCGCCGCGCTGAATTCCTTAGTTTCGGCGGCTTTTCCGCATTGTTCGCACCAGGATATTGGGAGGACTACGACGTCAGTTACCTCGCGCTGAAGGCAGGCTGGCAAAATCTCTATAATCCGCATGCGCTGGCATATCATTTCGGCGGTGGATCTATGCGCCGTGCCTTGGGAGAGGATGGACTCCGAATTGTGCAGGAGCGGAATCGCCACCTGTTTGTATTGGCAAACATGACCGACGAGCGCTGGCTTGGCGAATACTATCGAACGCTGCCACGAAGGGTTGCCTTTGCACGAGAACCGCGGCTGCGTGTACGTGCTGCAGCCCTGGCCGAAACGCTAAAGCGACTGCGGCAGATTCAGGACCTGCGTGCGGCGCGTGCAAAATGGCAAAAGCGTACTGACCACGAGGTTTTCGGGCAGTTCGCGTTGCATGGCAAAACATAGTGCAGAACGTGGCAGTTGCGGACCGGAGGAGCGGCGCGGGACCAGGCGATCCAAGCTGTACGGTCGCGATCCTCTGCAGCGGTCGCCCCTCGATTATCACAACCTTGGAAGCTTTACTGCCGCAACTGGGAAAACACGATGAGGTGTTGCTCATCCGCACCTGTGCCGATGCCAGGCTGCCCGACTTCTCAGAGCTCGACCAGCACGTACGCATTGTCCCGTATGTGGAGGATGTCTTCGATTTTGGGCGGGCGCGCAACTTCGCCGTTCGCGAAGCACGCGGCGATATCCTCGCCTTCACCGATGATGACTGCATTCCAGAGAAAGACTGGTTGTCGAAACTCCGCAGCGGGCTCAAGGAATGCGATGCGGTGGGCGGCGCCTGCCTGCCGGAACGGCACTATCAATACCCATGGTGGTGGTCCCACGAGCTGGACTGGGCAATCGGCATGTCGACGCCGGGATTTATGCGAGGCCAGCCCGAGCATTATCCCGCGGCTTCCAACCTGGCTGCGTTCCGCGCCGTATACCAGAGAGTTCCATTCCAGGAGCGGCCGCGAGAGCACAGCGGGCACGATCTGTACTATAGCGGTCGCGAGGATGCCGAATGGTGGCGGACCGTTCGCGTAAATGGCCTGCGAGCATGCAGTCGGCCTGACATCGTCGTCAGGCATGACATTCCGCAGGAGCGAATTGGCTTTCGTTATGTGCTTTCCCGAATGCGCGCGGACGGCGTCGCTTACTGGAAACGACGCGCTTCCAATGATTTCGCCCAGTATGTCACTCGCGAATACGTCAATGCGCGCGCAAATCTCGCATGCTCATTGGCATCCTTCAGTGCGCCGCGCGTGGTTCGATCATACCTCTGGCTGCAGCGCTGGCGTGCTTCACATGCCGAAGCGTTACAAGCCGGTGCCACGTCTCCATGCAAACTCCGAGATCTTCAATATCACGCCGTCCGTAAAATCGCCGCGGACCTTTACTATGACGCATGCAAAGTACTACGCCCGCGAAAAGCGCCCCCCGCTCAGCCGAAACTACTTTTTATCTCCGCATTAACATTCCTAGGCGATACGGTTATGTTGCGCCCGGTCATCGCCGCCCTCGCCGCTGCGATCCCGAACACGCGCATCCACGTGGTGGCCAGTTATCCGGAACTTCTGACAAACATGCCAACGAACGTTACAGTCATGCCGAAGTCCGACGATAGCTCCACACGGCACGCGGCACAAGACGCCGATTTCGCGCTGGTTCCCTACTACTCAAAGGGCGACCCCTCGCTCTGGCGCAATGTGCTCGCGCGCAAGGCGGCGACCTTCGATGCAGAGGTTGGCTTCGATCGACCGCGCGATTACTCAATCGCAGCACAGATCGTTTGGAAGCAGCACAATAAACTTCATGAGCTGGACGAGCTCCGCCGTCTTTTCGGCACGATTGTCGAAATTCCAGCGGTTTCTCTGCAACCATATGATTTTGCGCCGGGCGAACCTGAGGCTCGCCGGCATGTGCAGTTTATTGGCCAGCGTGATTACCTCCTGCTGCAGACTACCAGTGGCTGGATTGAGAAAGATTGGCCGCTGGATCGTTGGGTGCAGCTTGCTCAGAAGCTGAGTGAACGTTACCCCTGCTCACTCGTTTTTCTCACACAAAAGTCCAGGCGCGGAGAATTGGAAGCTGGACTGAAGTTGCCACCGGAACGCTACCGCATCCTGGACGAAACGCACTCGATTTCCGCATTGGGATTTCTCATCACGAAAGCGCGGCTTTTGATTTGCCCATGCTCTGGACCAAAACACCTGGCCTTTGCGCAAGGCACACCAACATTTACAATGTACGGTCCAACCCAACCTGAACAGTGGGGCGCGCTGCCCGCAAATCCGTACCACCGATTCATACGTGCGCTGCCGTCGCCCATCACTCATGAGGAAGCAGTCGGCTTGTCCGCCGGCTATTTCATCAATCAGATCACCGTCGAGCAGGTCTTCGACGGCGTCTGCCAATTTCTCGATGAACGCTAGTGTTCCGTCCCTGAAGTTCGTCGCTATATTTCAGGAAGCTTTCGAGCTCAGAAGGCACAAAAAACCAGCGAACGAGTTAGTGGGACACCACACTAAGCAGCAATTGAAAAAGGCGCCCGGATTCAACCAAGTCCGGACGCCTTAACAAATGAGATTAATTACGAGATCAGCCGCCGACGCTTGCTGCTTCCTCCACGGAATGCGCCTTGGCAACCTGGCTGGACTTCCTGGATTTGCCACGCACTGTGACCACTGTTTTGCCGTTTTTTAGTTTCTTCATTGTTACGTTACTCGAGCCGACTGTGCGTGCCGCTTGAAGAGGCAGGGCCGCTGGAACCGAAGCAGTCTCGATACGCACCGCCCGATCACGGACCTTGTCCCTTACCAACGTTGTAGGTGCTTCTGGGTGCAACTCAAACTCGGCGAAGTGCCGCGGCAGAAAATCGTAGCGCAGCCACGCCAGGTAGGCGCATGCCACTTCGATGTTCTTCTGCGGCTCGAACACGCTCTTGCCGTAATTCCATTCCAGCTTGTAGCGCTTCCGAATTTCGGACCACACACACGGCATCACCTGCATCAGGCCTCGAGCGCCTGCACTGGAAACACTCGTTTTCCTGAAGTCGGATTCCGCCTTCATGATCGCACGGATCATCTGCGGATCCAGACCGTACTTAGCTGCTGAGGCAATGATGTAGGGCTCGTAAGGCGTATCCGACAGATCCTGCTGGTAATACTTCATTACCCGCGGAACATAGTTCTGCGTTTCCCGATAAGGCACGCGGCCTTTGTACTTTAACAGGGCATACGGACCAGCATTGTACGATTGCAGCCACAGTCGGGCCTCCTCGTACGTCAGCGTCGTAGCTCCTGTGCCCTGCGCGAGTCCAATAACGGACTCCCATACTGCCGATGCACTGGCGAGTGCATCTTTCCCCGAATTCAGCGCAACCTGTGTTTGATCGGCCAAAAACTCACGAATCGCCTTCGCATCCGAAAGCGGCTCGCCGGATGGCGGGGTATTGGCGGCGAGGTTCGCTGAGGCAGCAGCGCCCTTACCGTGAGCCAGCACCGCAATCGCGATGTGCAGGCCCATGGTTAGCCGTGGCCGTCTTTTGAATAATCGTCTCAATACTCGTCTCCTGCGTCACGTTTTGGTTGAGTATGCGCGCACTGCGCAAAATGAGGTTAACGGTCCTGCTCGAGGAAGGCCCCGTTTTCTTGTCCGGGTGGGCCTACTCACCGGGCCACATCTTATTCTGATCACGGACGGGGACCGAGAGGCCTGATGACAACCCTAATCGACCTGAGTGAAGCGAGCTGGTTGGTCTGCTCGCGTTCCCATACTCCCATGAAGCAGCCCGTCGCGATCGAAGAGAGCCCGACATGGCCATGGTCGCCGATCCAGATTCCAAATGACATCCTAAGCCATTTATTATCAACAGGACAGATACAGGATCCGCTCATTGAACAGAACGACCTGATGTGCCGGTGGGTCGAAGATTTGGACTGGGTTTTCCGGGCCATTTTCGATGTGCCTGAGCCCGCGTTATCCACCGAAGAGGACCTGCTCCTGGTCGTTCAGGATATTGATTGCTATGGTGAACTCTTCCTTAACGGTGGCCGGATCGGCAGTGTCAGTAACCAGTTTCGAATGCATAGGTTTGATATAGAAGAGTTTATAAAGCCTGGCACAAATGAGCTGCTCATATATATTCGTTCTGCCAAACATGTGACCGAATTACTGGAACGCGCGCACGGAAAGTTACCTTCTGGCTTCGATACGGCCCGCGTACACGCGAGACGCTGCCAATGCCTGACCGGCTGGGACTGGGCCGCGCGATTGAGCAGTGTGTCGATTATGAGCTTGCCGTCTATCGAACGCGAGCCCGCCCATCTGCTGCGGCATCCCTATGTGTACCTCAAAGAGTTGGCACCCGTTACGGTCGGAGCAACGTCCGCGGATAGTGTCATGCTTTCCGTCCAGGTGGACGTCCTCGGAAAGCGCAAGGCCACCGGCGTCATCACTCTCCAGGTACTCGACGACAGAGGTGTCATTGTCGCTGAAGCCAACCATGCAGTCACCATTAAGGCCGGCGAGTCGACCACCCGGGCTGCCCTGAGACTGGATCATGCGCAACTGTGGTGGCCACTTGGGCTCGGTGACCAGCCCATGTATAAACTCGTGCTCAGCTTGTCCGCAACGGACCGTGCGGGCGGGACCTCGGCCTCTGTTATACAAACAACGTTCGCCGTGCGGACAACAGGACTCGACCGCAAAAAAGACGCAGAAGGCGAAACTTTCATCCCAATGGTGAATGGCCACCCGGTATTCTGCCGCGGCGCAAACTGGATTCCCGTTTCGATGTTACCAGCCGAGCAGACAGGGGAGCAGTATCGTGGACTGATTGCGGCTGCCGCTGCCGCCGGCATGAACTGTCTGCGAATCTGGGGCGGCGGGCTGTATGAACCTGACCATTTCTATGACGTGTGTGACCGCCTCGGAATCCTCGTCTGGCAGGATTTCATGTTCGCCTGCGCGGCGTATCCGACTTACCGTGAGTTTGAAGATGAAGTTGAACTCGAAGCGCGCTACCAGGTGCAGCGGCTGCGCAACCACCCGTGCCTGTTGCTTTGGTGCGGCAATAATGAAAACGAGTGGCTCCACCAGATAGGTGAACTCCGCAAGGGCAATGAGAAGAACATCATAGGTGAACCGCTTTGGCGCAGCGTCCTCAAATCGATCGTTGAAGATCTCGATCCGTCGCGGCCATACCACCAATCCAGTCCGTTCGGTAAAAAGAAAACCGATTATAACGATCAGGGTACTGGCGACCGCCACAACTGGGAATGCTGGTCACGCTGGCAATCGCCCGAGATGTACATGAAGGACCGTGGGCGCTTTTTAAGCGAGTTTGGTTTCCAGGGCATGCCGGCGGCGGAAAGCATCCGGAAGTTTGCGGCAGCAGCAGCTGACATTGATGACCCCGTTCTGATTCACCACCAGAAGATGGTGCAGGGCCAGGAGCGCCTGGCGCGATATATGACGGAACTGCACAAGCTGCCGACGACATTCGAAGGCTGGATCGAAGGAACACAACAGCTTCAGGCGGAGATCCTTCGGCGGGCGATTGAGCACTGGCGCCGTCGTAAGTTTGCCACCGCGGGCACATTGATCTGGCAATTGCACGACGCTTATCCCGCGGTCAGTTGGGCTCTGATTGACTATTATCGTGAACCAAAGCTGGCTTATCAAATGAGCCGAAGGTTTTTCTCGCCAGTATTGCTGACGATCGGGCTCGAACTCGGTGACGAAGAAGTCGGGTCATTCCCACGGGAATCCTGGGCCTTGGCCGGCGAATCTCCCGTGGAGGGCGACGAACAGCCGGAATTTCACGCGGACAAGCGCATCGCAGTTTACCTCGTAAATGACACCCGCTTTGCGATCAACGGCGAACTGCGCATCGCATTCCGCCGCCCCGGGGGCGAAGAGCTTTCATCAGAAATCAGCCCGCTGTCTGCGGAACCCAATTCCAATTCCTCTGCCGCGGTTGTGCAGCTCTCCGAATTGAATGTGAGAAGTCTGTGCGATATTTACATTCATGCGGAATTTACCCCCGATGAAGGTTCTCAAAGTGCAATTGACGATTTGCAGGCACGAATTCTTAGCAAATGCTCGAAGGTTCTACCGCCGAGTTTTGATAAATTCCGCAGCGTAGATTTCCACAGCGCTCTCCGTACAGACGCCCTGCTGGTGGAGTCGAAATACTTCCAGTGGTCGGACGGCATTATCGTAAATGGCGTAAACCGGCCGAGTTGGTATTAGCCTCCCTGTGAGTGCGCCTTTCTTTGAGCCGGTCCGCGTACTGTTCGTATGCATGGGAAATATTTGCCGCTCCCCCACCGCAGAGGCGGTCATGAAAAAGCTGGTCGTTGAATCAGGGCTCGCCGACAAAATCTTCGTTGATAGTGCGGGCACCCATGGCTACCATGTGGGCGGACGATCCGATGCGCGCAGCCGGGCTGCAGGTGAAAAGCGTGGCTACGTGTTTGATCACTTCGCGCGCAAGGTCGAAAAGAACGACTTTCATGAATTCGATTATATCCTGGCGGCGGACGATGAGAACATGGCCGAACTCCTTCGGATCGAGCCACGCGGACCACATCGTGCAAAGCTGTCACTGCTGCTGAGCCACTGCCCTGCCGCCGGCTGTAGCCAAGTACCTGACCCATATTACGGCGGGCCTGGCGGGTTCGAGCAAGTGCTGGATCTTCTTGAAACAGCCTGCAACGACTTGCTTCAGCACATTCGGACAGATCACGGGCTATGATTCCCGCGACGCTTGCAGAAGCGGTGCAGCGCCTGGTTACGGAGCGCGAAAGGAAATCCATCCGAATTTCTGCATCACGAACAGCGCGAGGTGGCTCCATTAACTCAGCGGTGCATCTCGAATGCTCCAATGGCATGCATCTGTTTCTGAAGTACAATGACGAAGCACCTGCAGACATGTTCCAGAAGGAAGCACGTGGGCTCCAACTGCTGGCCTCCGCAAACAGCATCAGGGTGCCCGCGGTCTATTATACAACTCCAGCCGACGCACCCCAGCAGTTTCTGCTTCTCGAGGATGTGCTGGCGCAGGGCCCCGAAAGGTCGAGCAAGTCTGCGTTCATGTCCCTCGGCGCGGGCCTGGCCGGGGTACATCGAATGACGAGCCACTTGTACGGGCTCGACCAACATAACTACCTGGGTCCGACGCGTCAGCCAAACAACGTTTCCGATAACTGGGCAAGCTTCTTCGTCGAACACCGCCTGCAGTACATTCTGGATCTCATGGCCGAACGGGGATGTGATCAGACGGAGCTGACGGTTTTCCGAGACTTTGTTCCAGCCGTTCAAGAGTTGCTGGACGAAAGGATTCCAGAGCCGCCATCGCTCGTCCACGGCGATCTTTGGGGCGGAAATGTTCTACACACTCGCTCAAGAGAACCGGTGTTGATTGACCCGGCACTATACTATGGAGATCGCGAAGTAGATATCGCGATGACGCGGCTCTTTGGCGGATTCAGCAATGAGTTTTACGCCGATTACGAAGCAGCTTATCCACTAACTGAGGGCTGGCGCGAACGCCAGGACGTCTACAATCTATACCATCTGCTTCACCATGCGCTGCTCTTCGGCGGAGGCTATCTCACGCAAGCATCGAACATCGTGAAGCGGTACTCACGCCGAACTTAGAACCATGTCCGCGTTAAAGCCGGTCCTCACATCAAGCCAGGAATTTTGATCCCACCCGTGACTTTTGACATCTGGTCCTGGCTTAGCTCTTTTGACTTCTCCAATGCCAGGTTCACGGCAGCGATAACAAGGTCCTCCAGCATTTCCACGTCGTCAGGGTCTATCGCGTCAGGTTTGATCTTCAAGGAGACCAGCTCCTGGTTACCATTCACGGTCGCCGTTACCATGCCACCGCCGGAAGAAGCATCCACATTGGTGCTCTTCATCTCTTCCTGCACCTTCTCCATACGCTCCTGCAGTTCCTTCTGCATTTTCTGGAGCTGCTTTGCGTCGAACATATCTTCTCCTTAAAAACTCTTGGCGCGGAAACTGAATGACGAATCTTCGATTTTGAAAACATCTTTTACGTTCTGCACAAGTTCCCTCAGATCGGGCTGGTTTTCAAGAAACTTGCGGAACGCTTCGCCTTTTATCTCCCGCACTGCTTTCTCGCGCAGCTCCGGCGACATATAAATAGTTTGTGCGGGCTCGATTTCCTCCCCCGCGACCACCGAAGCGCTGCTGGAAACCGGTTCGACATTGGGTGTTGTCGGCGCTACAGGCATCGACGGACGCATTTGCACGATAGAGGCTTCCGCGACTGAAAACGCGACAGGCGCCGCAGCAATCTCACTCCGCTCTCCTGCACTGGCTCCAAAGTCGGCCGTTTCCACCCGGAAGTTTATCTCCTGCCCACACAGCTCCTGCGCGAACTGTTTAATAAGTGCCATGTTTTGCGGGCGATTCAGATGCGTAAAACCAAACTTGTCCCGCGAATCAACAGACAGCACCGCGGTTTTGCCGTCGAAATACTGAATGCGCGTACAATCCAGCAGCGTGATGTGCAGCATGCTGCTGCCTTCAGTGCGCTGTTGCAGGTACGTAAGCAGCTCGTTCGCGCTGCAGCTGGAACCGTCGGTCCGTGGTGCCTTTGAAGCAGCAACTGGCGCCGCAGGTGCTTCCCGCACCTCCTGAACACGAGCCGCTTCCAGATTCGCAGGACGCTCGGGTACGGACGTCTCTTCGGCTTCCGCACGTGTGGACTTCGGCGGCGCCGACTTTTGCACCTGCGGCGCAGCAGTGTTGCTTACAGCAGATGTTTTTGCAGCTACCTGGCCGCCGCCCCCCGGCGGGGTACCACCGCCTAATGCTCGCTCGACAGCTTCAAGGCGCTGCAATATCTGCTGCACGTCGTCCACGGCATCTACCACACCTAACCGCATTACGGCCAGCTCCAGCAGGAATCGCGGATGTGCCGCGGTTTTCATTTCCTCGGACAGGCGTAAGAAACCCGTCGCGACGTTCATCAGGAAAGCGGGGGGCAGCTCATCGGCAAGCGAGCGCAAAAGTGCATACCGATCTTCGGAAACATTTACCAGTTCAGAGCGGCCCGGTGCCGTTCTCACAATGAGCAGGTCGCGAATGTGCTCACACACGCTCTTCACAAAGAGCTCAAGGTCTTGCCCGGAAGAAGCAAACTGGTCGATCATCACCAGCAGCCCGTCAATATTCCTCGCATACATTTCCCGCAGGAAGGCGTCCAGTGCGTCGTTCTCAGCCAGGCCCAGAAACTTCCGCACGCTCTCGAAATCCAACGATCCCTGGGCGAAGACAAGCACCTGGTCCAGCGCCACTTGTGCGTCGCGCATTCCACCTTCCGCATTACGCGCAACAAGGTCGAGAATCTTGCCGCGGTCCTCGTCTGTCACCGTAAGGGCGCGACTCTTAAGCTCCTTTTGCAGGATCATGTCGAGCTGCGACTTCAGCTCCTGCGTAGAAAACCGGCGGAATAGAAATGTCTGGCACCGCGAGACAATCGTCTCAGGCACTTTGTGGAGCTCTGTGGTAGCGAGGATGAAAATTACCTGGGACGGCGGTTCTTCCAGCGTTTTCAGCAGCGCATTAAAGGCCTGTGTAGAGAGCATGTGCACTTCGTCGACAATGTAGACCTTGAACCTTGAAAATGGGGCCAGCACGACGCCGCTGCGAAGATCCCGGATATTATCGACGCCCGTGTTGGACGCCGCATCGATCTCAATGACATCGAGGCTGCTTCCCACCGTAATCGCTTGGCACGATGCGCAGTGTCCGCATGGGTCCGGGCGTGGTCCCCCGTTCTGGCAATTCACGGCTTTCGCAAGGATGCGGGCCGTGGACGTCTTGCCCGTCCCACGCGGCCCGCTGAACAGATACGAGTGGGAGATCTGGCCGGTGGCAATAGCGCCGCGCAATGCACGTTGCACATTTTCCTGCCCAACAATCTCATCAAAAGTTTGCGGGCGGTATTTACGTGCCAGCACGACGTACCCATCGCGTGCAGGCGCAGCGTCATTCAATTCTTCGGCAGCGTCTACGATAGCCTGGGGGGTCGGGTTCTTCTCTGGAGGAGTCGATTTTGAGGCTTGAGGCTCTTCACCAAAAAAGCCTGCATCCTCGGCTTCCGGCTCGCCGCCGAGCAAATCTTCCAGCTCTCTACCTTTTGCCACTCAGTGCCCTCTTCTGTGAGAAGTCATGCCGCGCAATACTGCACGTGCACGATGTCCTCCCGCCGTGGACATGCGCAATAAAAGAAAACGAGCCTCCGCACCGCCGTGACAACCGAGTCGTGTTGAACCTTCGTTTAGAAGGGGGTGCCCGCATATCCGCTTCATGGTCCCCGAGGGGTCCATCCACGGAAGGATTTAAGGCTCCCTATTTTTTTAGAGAGTATCGGCTCAGAACTGAATCAATTGGCACTAACGTAGCAGAGGCCCGAAACTTTTCGAGGTTATCCTCAACGGGTCCCTTCTACAACGCCCAGCCGGAGTTTATCAAAGTTTTCCAATAATTACGGCGGGAATCGTAAATCTTTTCGCGTAAACACAACTCCTGAAAAGACTTACGAATAGCACACGTACCAGCATGTAGCGAATTCCGGTTCAGGGTAATGCCTGATCCAGGATCGCAGGAATCCGGAAAGTCGAAGACAGCAGGTCGGGCGGCGAAAGCCAAACATAAAATGCCCCTGCCAAGATGATCCAGTTGTCCCGTTCACGGGACAGTTTGACTGATTCCCTGCCCGTGTTGAACGGCCTCCCGCTTGCGGGAATGCCTTCGCTGCGTGGCGCGGAGCGTGTCAGACCGGACGTCTCACTCGCCGGTTCTGATGCTATCTGCAGCCTACAGCGAAGGAGGTGAACTGAATGCCAAAGCCAGCAAAAATAACGGCGGTTGCCGAAGCACGCGAAAAACTATCGCGCGCCAAGTCGATCATCGTGACCGACTACCGCGGACTTACCGTCGGCAACATGACTGACCTGCGCAATCGCTTGCGCAAGGAAGGCGTGGAGTACAAGATCATTAAGAACCGCCTGGCCAAAATTGCCCTCAAGGAAGCCGGCATGAACACCATGGACGACTACCTGAAAGGCACCACGGCTCTCGCGTTCGGGATGAAAGACCCCGTTGGTCCTGCAAAGGTGCTGACTGCCTACAGCAAGGAGAACGACAAGCTGAAGCTGATCGGCGGATTGATGGACAATCGTCTGCTGCGTCTGCACGACATCAGCGAATTGTCTTCCATGCCGTCGCGCGAAGTGCTGCTGAGCCGAATGCTGGGAAGTCTGACCAGCCCGGTCCAGAAGCTCGCGTATGGTCTTCATCAGACGGTCGCGAAGGTCGTTTATGCGTTCGACGCAGTCGCACGCAAAAAGGCCGAACAAGCCGCCTGAGCGGCAGAGTAATACGATGAAAATAGGACTGAGAGTAAAGACAGGTTTATTTCTCGTAGGTACTGTGCTCGTGGCTCTACTGCTGATGTGCGTGACCTATGTTGGATACAAAGTTTACGTCCAACATGACTGGTTTTAATGTTGGGCAGTTGTCGCCCGAAGACAAACACTGGCACTAATATGGTGCAGGATATAAGCTGAATTTGAAAAGGAAATTAGAACCATGGCGGACACAATCACCATCGACCAGATCATCGAGCGCATCGACTCGATGACCATTCTCGAGGTCAACGACCTCGTGAAGAAGATTGAAGACAAGTACGGCGTAAGCGCAGCTCCAGTAGCCGTAGCCGGCGCACCTGCTGCTGGCGGCGGCGGTGCTGCGGCTCCTGCCGAAGAGCAGACCGAGTTTACGGTCATCCTGAAGGAATACCCTGCCGACAAGAAGATCGCGATCATCAAGGAAGTCCGTGCGATCACTGGCCTCGGACTCAAAGAAGCCAAGGACCTCGTCGAGGCTGCCCCCAAGGAAGTCTCCAAGGACGTCAGCAAGGACGACGCTGCGAAGTTCAGGAAGCAGCTCGAAGACGCTGGCGCCAAGGTCGACGTGCAGTAACTCTTTTCGGCTGAGCTGAAATAAATCGCGGATTTGGGGCTTCAGCTCCAAATCCGCGTTTTTTTATTAGTCGGACTCGAGCACGGCTCACAATGCCGCGACGTTTACTTGCGCGCTCGTGCATTGGCCTTCATTGATTTAAATTTTGCAGACGATGGCCGTTCACTTCACTGCGGCACAAGTTCACCTTCTTTTGTAATGCCGCGTGCAGAGTGGACTGCCGCTCTGAGCTTTTCCTTAAGCTCGTTGGTCCGCGCTGACGTCTCATCAGCCAGGCAGCCGGTCGGTCCTGACATGTCTCTGCTTTCAGACTTCTTGCACCTCTGATCGCGCTCTTTGATCCAGGCACGCTGCTCCTCTATTAAAGACTTCTGCTCAGCCGTCGATAGGTTCCGCAAGAGATAGCCATACACATTGTTCAGCTCCCTATCCTCTCGCGCTAGCCGTCGCTGCTCAGCTTCCGTTTCCGTCTCTTCCTTCCATTTTCGAATGCGAAGACGATAACCTGAAAACGAGACCTTTGCAGAAACCGAGGAGTGCTCGCGTGTTGAAGTACGTCTTACGGGCCCAACGCACAGCCAGGGATCCGGGTATATCGTAATGCACTTCGTCCACCACTCCAGCCCCAATGTTGCCAGTTCTTTCTCCCTGATGTTGTGCACAAGTCCATCTGGG
Organism: Candidatus Sumerlaeaceae bacterium; assembly: GCA_051003195.1. Lineage (GTDB taxonomy): Bacteria > Sumerlaeota > Sumerlaeia > Sumerlaeales > Sumerlaeaceae > JBPCLP01. The sequence continues at coordinate 19,483 of JBPCLP010000007.1, forward strand.
CTGCCAAAGTACGCCCACTTGCATTGCCTACCCCTGAAGAAAATCCCTTCGTATACCTTACAGTGTCCGCTTGCTTTTTCGACGTATGCGATTAGCATCAGATCATCGGAACCGCTTGATGCGATCGGCTGCACATCTACATACAAAGGTGGATCGGTCTGGCCATTACCCACCGCGTACATGACGCCGAAAACTTGGCTTTTCGGCGTTGCTTCAAGAACGATGATATTTGAGCGGCGCACCTCGTCGCTCATGTCTGGAATGCGTTCGTTATACTCGTAATCAAAAACGACGGCGAGCCGTCCGTCGCGAAGTTTCCCTAATGCACGTTCCTCAACCCGAGTGCGAGAACTGGTGCGCCATTCGGGAAGGTGCTCTTGGAACTCACCCGGAACGTTTTCAATGCTGCCTGGAACTGGTTCGTGTTTCCGGTAATAGTTCAACGGCTTGGATTGTTTTGCGATTTGGATCGAAGAGGTTTCGCCAGTATTTGCGGCCACCCGTCCGAACTGCGCTAAACAATGTGTGCAGTGAAACGTGAACAGTGCGACAAACGCACTTGTGCGTTTAATGTCCTTCACCGCCACAGCAGTAATTCAACTTCTCTTCCAGACGCACTCAGCATCCTTACTTTTTTAAAAACTCGCTGACCGCGACGTTCATGCCCTTTATTTGCGACAGGGTAATCGAATCTCCGCGCTTATAAGTCCGCACTTCGAGGTAGCCCATCTTGCCCGGCTTACGGTATACTTCCACTTTACCTGCCCCGGCGTCAATAATCCACACTTCTTTCACGCCATGCTTTGCGTATAACGGGATCTTTACACTGTGATCGAACTTCAGGGAACTCTCGGACACTTCAATAATCAGCAGCACATCCTGGGAAGTCGGGAGCGCCGACGTATAGAAGTCCTTGCGTGCTTTCAGCAGCAGCAAGTCCGGCTGAGGCTCACTGAACGTGCCCAGCCGCACGGGCAGTTGCGGGAACAGGATATATCTTTCCTTGGCTTGCTCCACGAAATATTTATTTAGCGTCGCTACAATTCCTGCATGCCTGCTGCCCATTGGCGTCATCTGTACAATGTCTCCGTCAATGAGCTCCGTCCGGTCCTCAGGGGTCAGGACACCCGTTTCGCCCATGCGGTGATACTCATGCACCGTAAAGGCGCGACGTTTCCGCTCGGACGTGAGTTGTGCCTGTGGCGAAATGCTCATATAGTACCTTTCAGAACTACCCTACAAGCTACGCACCAACATCGTCAAGCGAGTAGGCATACGACGTCACAATCGAGTTGAATCGAGCTTTTCAAGTTTCTCTGAACCGATATTTGCATCCACCTGCTCCGCATGGAAGATAATGGATTCAAAAGCAGAGCTTCTTCTCGTACTCTATTCTGCCGGAGTTCGCAGTAACTCCATGGTTTATTAATCAAAAGCATCCCACAGCAGCGGGGGTTTTTTGCCCGGCTTTGGCGTCGCGAAGTTGTAAAGAGTGTCGAACGTATCAAGACGCTTCAGCAATTCCAACGAGACCTCTCTCAACATCACCTGGTCACTGCCCACTCTTATCATAACATCATTGCGTCCTTCAGCAAATAGCCTGCCTTCCAGCATGCAGGTTGCCGGCAACCAGCCCTGGTAGTCTACCTGTACGCCGGATTGAGTTGAGCCAGTATCCTCGTCGAACAGAAACAACACGTAGTTCCGATGCAAAAGCGACGGCCACAGCAGTACCAGTTGGCCGGCTGATTTTCCGTTCACCGTTACATTGGGAAACTCATCCGTGCCCTGGTGCCAAAGCTCTAGGTGAAGCCTCGCAATAACGGGCGCACTTGTGAGCTCGACCGCAAAGCTCCTGGATGAATTCCGCGTGATTTCCAGCGCCGCGGTGCTCAGCTGCACTGTTTCTGACGTCCGGTCTTTTGCCAACCCGGTACTCTTGTTTGCATGAAGCATCGCTGCAAAGGATGCGCTTTCCTCGAACCCGCGCTGCGCGGCTGTTTCGGCCTGCAATCCAGTTGTGCAATTAAGCACAGACAAGACTATCGCCATCACCCGATCAACGGTCAGCGATCTGATGCGCATCACAACCATTCTGCAGACGGGCTACAACTGGGTCGCTGCCTTCGTCAAGCCTCAGTCTACCCGCAAACATCGCTCTGCATCTTCTATCTCTCTCAGATGCAGATGAGCCCGCAAAAATACTTCCTGCGCCAGGTCTTCCGCGGCATCGCGATCTGCCAGGCGCGCATATGCGGTCAGGTACACGGCATTAAAGTGCCGCAATACCAGGACCGTGAACGCGCGCTCCTCGCCGGCAAGGGCACGCTTCACCAGTTCCGCATCACTTCTCACATCCTCGCGGTGATCCATCGGATTCCTGTCTCCTGCTGTGAAGAGCCTTTGGTGCTCTTCTCCCGTAATGACGCAGGGACACAGGTTATGGAGGAGACAGGATGAAAAAACTCGAGAAAAATCGGCCGTTTAGCGCCTAACCTGATCATTGCGCTTGTGTAATTGTAAGCTAAGCCCCAGAGAACCAATTACATGAACGCTCGTATCATTGCTCACCCCGATGTCTGTGGAGGGGAACCCTGCATCGCACGGACACGTGTTCCTGTGCACATTGTGTTAAGTCACCTCGCGGCCGGGGACAATCGAGAAACGATTTTGCAGGATTTCCCTCGGTTAGAAAACGCGGATATCGATGCCTGTCTTGAATACGCCGCGTATCTCTGCACGGAGAAGTCTATTCCTGCTTGAAAATCGTCGTCGATGAAAGCGTTTGTGCCCGAATTCCGCCGGCACTACGCGAGCTTGGCCACACTGTAAGTTCTGTCGCGGAGAACGCTCTCAAGGGATTGTCCGACACTGACGTGTGGGAGCTGGCATGTACCAATAATGCGCTGTTAATCACCAGGGACTATCATTTTACGAATAGCGTGCGATACGATCCAGCAGATTGCTTTGGAATATTATTTATCAAACACGGAAACATCACAGGCGATGATGAGATTGCGCTGGTCTGCGGCTTCCTTGCCAATTGCAACGTCGCTGAAATTGCGGGCCATTTAGTTTCCCTTTCTCGTCACGGCGCCCGGCTGCGATAATGAGCAGGGCCGACGATGAATAACGTCTCACCCGATGCATAGAACTCCCCTGCGCCGCCAAGTGCGGCTCTGCGCGCCCATAGCTCAACTGGATAGAGCGTCTGACTACGGATCAGGAGGTTGGGAGTTCGAATCTTCCTGGGCGCACCATTTCTCACGCAGTTGTGACGGTAATCAGCTGAATGTCGTGCATACGCATGCGCTGCTGAATGCGGAATTCGAAACGCGGAGTGCGGAATACAAAAGCGAACGCATGAGCACGCTAACAGTCGGAACCGTGAGTTACGATTAAAGGTTAGTTCTTGCGGCTGGGATCCAGCGCCGATCTTCTGAACTGATTTATGACGGACAGTATAAACATTAGCGTCGTGCTGCCGGGCTACAACGAAGCCGACAACATCGACGCCATGCTGCACAAGGTGCAGGATGCAATTGCGCCATTGAACCGTGCATTCGAAATCATTTATGTAGATGATGGCAGTACCGATAGCTCGCGCGAGAAGCTGACAGTGGCACAGCAAAAGATAGCCAGTCTGCGTGTAATCTTTCACCGCGGGAACCATGGCCAAAGTGCAGCGGTGCTGACCGGCTACAACGCCGCGCGCGGTGACTTGGTCATCACCATGGACAGCGACCTGCAAAACGATCCCGCAGATCTGCCCGCAATGATCGACATGCTCGAGCGCAACGGAGTGGACGCTGTGTGCGGCATTCGCCAGAAGCGGCAGGACAGCCGCATGAAACTGTTCTCTTCGCGCATCGCAAACAACGTACGCGGATGGGCGCTCCATGACGGGATTCATGACGCGGGATGCTCCATGCGTGTGGTACGTCGTGCTGCCCTCAACCAGCTTCCCGCGTTTCGCGCCCTGCATAGATTTCTCCCGACCATCTTAAAAATCCACGGATACAAGGTCGCCGAGATTCCCATCAGGCATCACGCGCGTCAGGCAGGCGTTTCCAAGTACGGAGTCGGCAACCGGCTGTGGGTCGGCATCTCCGACATTTTTGGAATCCGCTGGTACCGTAAACGTTTCGTGCCGCCTGATCGGTGCGAACTCCCGACGCCTACGGACTCGACGCCATGAAGTACCGGCGCTTCGGCAAGACCGAGATGATGCTGCCCGTCTATAGCATGGGCGGCATGCGTTTCATTCCCCCGCACGTGAACTCCGAACAGATGGAAGCGGTCATCATGCGTGGCTTGGAGCTTGGCATCAATCATATCGAAACCGCGCGCGGCTATGGCCCCAGCGAGGAACTCCTCGGCACCATCATGCACAAGCTACCGCGCAACGACATCTACATCACGACCAAGATTTCGCCCCAGGACAGCGACGAGGAGATGTGGAAATTCATCAACGAATCGCTGGAGCGGATGAAGTGCGGATGGATCGACAATTTCGACTACCACGGCATCAACAACTCGGAGCTGCTGGAGAAAGTGAAGCGCCCTGACGGCTGCCGCGCCGCCGTGGATCGCGCCGTGTCGCAGCGACTAATCCGCCACGTCGGGTTTTCAACGCATGGACCGCTGGATGTCATCATGACGGCGATTAACACTGAGCTATTCGAGAGTGTTAATCTTCATTACTACTACTTCAACCAGCGAAACCGACCCGCTGTCGATCGCGCGGCGGAACTGGACATGGGAGTGTTTATCATCTCCCCTGCGGACAAAGGCGGACAGCTCTTCTTCCCGCCGCCGAAGCTCACTCAACTATGCGCGCCGATTCACCCCACCGTGTTCAACTCGCGCTGGCTGTTGGGGCTCCACCCGCACGTGCATACTCTGAGCTTTGGCCCCAGCTTCGTCGAAGAATTCGAGCCGCACTTGCCCGGCTTTGATAACGATGGTCCCTTATCGAATGAGGAGAAGGCCGTGCTTGCGCGGCTGGACGCGCAGTACAAAACCATTCCCAACGACGAGTACTGCGCGCAATGCTACCGTTGTCTCCCCTGCCCCGAGAACATCCACATTCCCGAGGTGCTGCGTCTGCGCAATCTAAGCAAGGCGTTCGACCTCACCGAATTTGGCAAGTACCGCTACAAGATGTTCGAAGTTGCCGGTCACTGGTTCCCCGGCCAGAAAGCCGATAAATGCAAACCCTGCGGCGACTGCCTTCCCCGCTGCCCTCAGAACCTCGACATCCCGAAGCTTCTCCACGAAACACACGCACTGCTCAACACGGAGGAAACCGGCCAGCGAATCAGTTCTGATTGATCAACGAATCGCACGAATCTACTCGAATGTTTGATTCGTGAGATTCGTGGATTAATCCAGCTTTCCGAGTGCCTCTCGGATCCGCTCCACCCCGCGCTTCAGGTTTTCCATGCTGTTCGCGTAGCTGAATCGCATGTGCTTTTCCGCGCCAAACGCGATCCCGGGAACAATGCTCACCCTGCCTTCCATGAGCAGGTACTCCGCCAATTCCATCGATCCCGTGATCGGCGTTCCATTAAAGCTCTTTCCGAAATGTGCGCTCATATCTGGAAACGCGTAGAAAGCACCCCGCGGCAAGTTGCACCGCACGCCCGGGATCTCGTTCAACGCTACCACAAGAACCTTGCGCCGCTCGTCAAACGCCGCGCGCATTTTCTCCACGTCGTCGGCCGTGTTTCGCATCGCCTCGACTCCGCCCCATTGCGCAAACGTCGTCGCATTACTGGTGCTGTGGCTCTGCAGCGTGTTCATTGCCGACATGATCTCCTGCGGCCCGGCTGTATACCCCAGCCTCCAGCCCGTCATGCTGAACGCCTTCGAAAATCCGTTCACCACCAGCGTTCGATCTTTCATCTCCGGGCTCGTTGCCGCGATCGAGAAGTGCTTCACTCCGTCGTACATCAGCTTCTCGTAAATTTCGTCACTGATGCACAGGATGTTATTTTTAATGATCACCGCGGCCAGCGCACGCAGCTCCTGTTCTGTGTAAACTGCGCCTGTGGGATTGCTCGGTGAGTTTAGTATAATTGCAACCGTGCGCGGAGTGATCGACGCCTCCAGCTGCTCAGGCGTGATCTTGAAATCCTGCTCGGCCGTCGTTGGCAGCAACACCGGAACACCTTCAGCGGCGTGCACCATGTCGTAATAACTCACCCAGTACGGGGAAGGGATCAGCACCTGGTCGCCTTGATCCACGATCGTCATGATAATATTAAACAGCGAATGCTTGGCGCCAATGCTCACAAGTATTTGGGACGGTTTGTAATCGAGGCCGTTATCTGATCTAAGTTTGTCGCAGATTGCACTCTTCAGGTCAGGCAGCCCGCCACTCGCGACGTACTTGGTCTTGCCGGCATCAAGCGCCGCCTTGGCTGCCTCTTTCACCTGGCCCGGCGTATCAAAGTCCGGCTCGCCTGCTGCGAAATTCACCACATCCACGCCCTGCGCCATCATCGCCTTGCACTTGGCGTCGATCGCCAGTGTCACCGATTCCGACATTGCTGCTACTCGGGCTGCTAATTTTGCCAACGCACTGTCACCTCTGGGATATTGTAAATCCAGCTGTCGAGTGATTGCAAACGCCTGCGCTATTTACTTATTCAGCTTTCGGGTGAACCTCGGCTGCGGCACAATCCGCCATGCCCGTCCGACCCAGCTCGCGTCGAACCTGATCCATTCCCTGCGATCCGTAACTCCGCTGAATAATATCAGTTAAACGTGCCACCTCCCTCGGCTGGTTGGTGGCACAGCTTAACGCCAGGGCAGACGTAAGTAGTTGCAGCGAAGCTCCGACCGTACACTCGTTCAGGAACGGTGTAAGCAGCGCACGGGCCTCGTTCACCTGATCCTTGGACAAATAGATTAATGTCAGGAGTGCTGCCGCCCGGGAGTAATTCGGTTGTCGGCGCAGCGCTTCCGCGAGAGCCGCCATCGCAGCGGTCGTCTCGGCTGAGTCGTAATAAAGCAGGGCTCCCAGGTTAAAAGGCCCGACAGGATCCCCGGGCAACGCTTGAATGGAAAGCTCGAACTCCCGGCGCGCTTCTTTGTTTCGCCCACTCGCATACAGCGCCTGTCCGCGCAGGAGGTGCAAAGTCGGATACTCAGGTTCCGCGGCCTCTGCTTTTGCCAGGTACTGCAGAGCAAGTTCAGGCCGCCCATCATAGTACGCCGCGTTACTAAGCCGGGCATACTCCACTCCCCTGCGGCTTTCGCTGCGCACCCCCGCCCAGTCGCACCAACTGATGATAATTCCGACGGCCAAAAGCAGGACATAGCCAATGACACGACCGTACGATTTACGACCGGTGAGCAACAACTGAGCTATGCCGGCCACTCCCAGCACCATGGCAGGAAAGATCAACGGCATCCGCAGTCGTCCACTCGTGTAGTATAGCGATATCGCCATCCCGAGGCCAACACCGTACAACCACAGAAGCTTAGCAATCCGCTGCCGCCTGCCATACAACCCAATCAGTGCTGCGGAAGCCAGAGTGAACGGCCAGATGCAGCCGAAGTTCAGCGGCAACAGCCCCAAAATTACGGATAGTTCACGCTGCACATCGTACTCCTCGTAGCTGTAGATCTCTTTCGCGGACAGCAGATCGCGCCATTTGCTCAGCATGAGTCTAAACCAGGCGCCGGGTTCAGCCGCGATCTCATCCAGGCCTTTATGAAACCAGTACCGGTCGACCGATCGGTAGAACTTTCCGTGCGCGGGCGCCACGACCTGGCCCGCAGAAACGGCTTCCTTGAAGCCATCAAGCGCAAGCGCGTGGGTCGGGTTACCCGTCGCAGAAAATGCGAATTTCGACTGTTGTAAGTAGCGGCCATGCACGCCCCGGCGGTTCGACTCGAAAAAGTTAAATCCGCCCTGCCACGGAAGCACGAGAGTCTCACCGCTCGTCATGTAATTGCGCACGGCCATTGCACCCATCCCCAGAACGGGCAGCAGAAGAAATAGAAGGGCCGGTCGCCAGTTCTTCCAGCAGAAGTAGATCCATACCGCCAGTAGCGGAAGCACGGGCGTAATCGTTGGGCGATTCAGCCAGCTAAGGGCCGCGAATATACCGGCAAACATAACCCAGCGATAGCGATCTGAACCGAGGCCACGCGACGAAAGCATCCGCACAACGCAGTAAATAAGACCCGACTGGAAAAACACAGCCAGCGAGTCCAGGTTGATGCAATTCTCCAGGCGTATCAGCGGACCATAAGATGCAATGCATAGCCCTGCCACGTCCGCCGCAATCAGTCGCATCCTGCCACGCGGGGCCAGGCGTCGTGTCGTATCCCACGCCATCAGCACAAGCAGCACGCCCGCCAGGTGCTGCAGCACACGAATCGTCCAGTACCAATACTTCCCTGTACACAACATCGTGGCGGCAAGTACCAGCGGATATAGAGGTGCCTTGAACAGCGGCTCCGAACCAAAGCTATGCTGCGCAATCAGGTTTTTCGCCGTTGCGGTAAGCTCCTGCTCATCCAGCAGCGGCTGGAAAAACAGTACTGACGTTGCGCCCTGCTCGCCTAAATAGAGCAGCCGAAGCAACAGTGCGAACAGCAGAACGCCTGCAAGGTGCAGATCCATTCGCACATTTCGGACAGCAGGTGCACGCGGTAGCTGGTCGCTCATGTCAGGCAGACACTGAGTCTACTTGTCTGTCGGATAACGAATATTTAAAAAAGAGCCTTCATCGCTCAGTAGCCAGCAAAGTTCAGGATCGGCCAGCACTGCGGACACGCTCATCTCACGGCCATCCACCTCCACCGTCTGGTTTACCAGGCGCACTCCATGACTGTAGTCTTTGTAATTCGCCTTGTGAACCAGCGAAAGAGGCTGGATCGGCTTGCCATCCAGTCGATGCCAGCCGAAGATCGCAACGCGCGGCGGCGGCGGCCGTTGAGATATCAATGGCGTGATCACGATATCCTTTTTCAGGCCGGCCAGCAGTTCACCCACGTGTGCCCCGCGAGTTGTGCACTCATCCTCAATCGCTTTCTGGCTCAGCCACCACACCGTGGGCGATGTAATTTCAATTTGTGCCGGGCTGAACGGGATAGGGCTGACTTTGCCCGTCGCCCGCTGATAAATGTCGTTCACCATCTTGCGGGTCGGAAGCGTGCAACTGCATAGGTCCGCCACAGATTGCGCCAAAGGTGCGGACATTGGCACACGAAAGAAATCCGTGTCCGATCCAATTGCCACGTAATCAGGAGCAACAAAATATCGCGCGCGATGCGTCACACCGTTGCTGGTTTCCGATATGGATACTTCAACGAAGCGGCGCAGAAATCCCGGTACATTTCCGCTTCGGACCTCCGACAGTATCGTCTGTTCCCGCGCTGCATCAGGCAGCTCGCGTATGCGCTCATAAAACTGGGAGCCGGTCAGCGCCGCGGCATCACGTGGCGGCAAAGGCAATATCGGTTGAGCGATCAAACCGCCGGTAGACCACGCCAGCAGTGCCATCACAGCCATGCCGCGCCGCATCGCCAACCTGGCCCGCCACTCCCCCGCTTTAACTGCTTGCATACAGCGCCTGCCTCTCATTCTGAACAGCTAAAGACTGACATACCGGAGCGACCCAATGCGCCTAACCAAGAAGATGCAGGATGCAATCAACGACCAGATCAACATGGAGTTTCTCTCCGCCTACAGCTATCTTGCGATGGCAGCATGGTGCGAACGGATGAGCTTCCGGGGCAGCGCCGCCTGGTTGCGTGCGCAAAGTATCGAGGAGCGTGGCCACGCAATGCGGCTCTTCGAGTTCCTGGTAGATCGCGGTGCTGTCATTGAGCTGAAAGCGATTCCCGGCCAGCAGACGGAATGGCCGTCCCTGCATGGAGTTTTCGAACAGGCTCTCAAAAACGAGGAGCTCGTAAGCGAAAGCATCAATCGCCTCTACGAGCTCTCCATTAACGAAAAGGCGTTCGCCACGGCGGCTGAGCTGCAGTGGTTCCTCACCGAGCAGGTGGAAGAAGAGAAAACCGCGCGGGACATCGTTGCCAAGTTTCACCTCATCGGCAACGACCCCTCCGCCATGCTCGACCTCGACCGCGAACTTGCTTCACGTACTGCAGGGGGGGCTAAGGGCGGCCATTAGTGCAAATGCTCCGCCACCCCGTGGAGCATTTGATCGCATGCTCCTGACAAACAACCAGCATTCCATATATACTTCGTGGTCCTCGGGCGCAAAGAAGACATCACTGCGCCGGTTGCCGCGGTGCGTTACGTCGTATGGTTCGTTGACCAGGACAATCCTTGCAAATCGTGCCATGGAGGTAGGATTGAGCAAGCGATACAAAGATGATGCAAAAACATTACACCCTAATTTTCTCTAATTTCCTGAATGGGATTCGACCGCACCAAAGGCCTAAGGCATGAACCGCGCACCCAGGTGGCATATTCGACTCGGTCTCTTGGCGATGGTCGGTGCCGGCACCGTTTCGAACGCGTGGGCGGGCCATGGGGGGGATAACCTCCTCCACGGGATATTCCTGGTTTTTTTCGTGCTTCCAGGTTCAATCCTTGCGGGGATCATCGGCGGATCAATCGGGTGGAAGGGCTCCCGCCGTTCGGAGCCTCCAGTCGCACCCTTCAAAGCCATCTTTTGGAAGGCGCTCGCGGGTTCGTTGAGCTTCATGCTGGTCGTCGGGATTCTGGCCTCTCCCGGCAAATGGCATTCCTGGGTTTTCATCGAGTCGATGCTCGCCTTTCTTTGCTCTGCTTTGCTGATTGGCGGGGTCATCGGAATTCTCATGTATGGTCTATTCGCAATTGGATCACGCAGTTCTCCCGGAGATCGGAACAACCCGCGCTAAACAGGGCCGAATCCAGATCCAGATCGAAGAACGGATGGCGGGGATTTAAACGATTAAAAGGGCAGGCTCACCGGAACCATGCCTGCAAAACTGCCTCCCGCCTGCGCTTGGTAAATCTCCCGGTCCTCAACAGACGGCTCCTTGCCACAAAGCGAAGGAGCCATCTGCCTATGCGCCATGAAACGAACAGTACCAAAACTGAAATCACGTCCATCCATGCGTGCAGCCGTTATACGGATTGATGCTCAGGCTAAAACCGACGTCCGGGCTGTCGTTCTTCGTCAGGATCGTGCGGCTGGCCATTCGCAGATGCTCGGTCTGCGGCGGTAGGATCTCATCATCCGGCGCAAGCTCCGGATGCGCGTCCCGCTCCACCTCCAGCCGCTCGAAACGGTTCTTCGGGTTATGCGCCGTGCCTCGGCCGCGAATGCTGGTTAGATTTTCCATCGGCTTCAATACAGAACATATGTTCTGCAATTAACAAGCCAAAAGTGACCGTGAATCGAATGTTTCAAGCTCGCTGGATTGGCTGCATGCATCGCGGAGGCAGGCTCGACTTTTGCAGCTAAGCATATGCTGTTGGTTGCTTATTACAACTTTCAGTTGACCGCGTCGGATTATTGATCCATAATGTTTTAAATCCTTGGGCACAGCGTGCGGCGACACCCCCCGCGCTGCGATCTTGGCTGTACCGCAACCGATCAACCCTGCCACGAGCAGGCATTTTGCACCTAAGGGTCCCCGAGTTTGACTCACCTTTTTTCTTTTTCAGCCGTACATGTTCGTACCATCAAGCATGTGTGCGCAGCGGGGCTCGCGAGGGTTGCCCGCACTGCCGCAGTCGTCCCTGCCATCCTGCGAAGCGATCGGGTAAGGCAGGCGTTTGCTGCGGGCCTGCTCGTAGCCGCTGCGTTGGCGACAACTCCGGCCTCGGCGCAGAACCTGGCATGGATGAAGGGAAGCAACTCACCTGACCAGGCGGGCACCTATGGCACCCAAGGCGCTGCCGCCGCGGAGAACACTCCTGGCGCACGCGAAGGCTCTGTCTCCTGGGCGGACGCTTCCGGCAACCTCTGGCTGTTTGGCGGCTACGGCTACAACGCCGCCGGGGTTCAGGGCCGCCTGAACGACCTATGGAAGTACGACGTGGCGAGCGGGAACTGGACTTGGATGAAGGGAAGCAACGCAGTGGAGCAGGTGGGCACCTACGGCACGCAGGGCACGGCGGACGCCGTGAACTCGCCCGGGGCGCGCCAAGGCTCTGTCTCATGGACGGACACCGCGGGCGCCCTCTGGCTGTTCGGCGGCTTTGGCTCCGGCGCAGCGTCTCTGGGAAATCTGAACGACCTGTGGAAGTACGACGTGGCGAGCGGTAACTGGACCTGGATGAAGGGAAGCAACGCAGTGGAGCAGGTGGGCACCTACGGCACGCAAGGCACAGCGGCCGCCGCGAACACCCCCGGCGCTCGCAATGCCTCCGTCTCCTGGACCGACGCCTCGGGCATCCTCTGGCTCTGTGGCGGCTACGGCAAAGGCGTTTTCGGGGTTGATGGAGCCCTGAACGACCTGTGGAAGTACGACGTGGCGAGCGGCAACTGGACCTGGATTAAGGGCAGTATGTTCCTTGATGAGGCGGGTATCTACGGCACTCAAGGCACGGCGGACCCCGCCAACACGCCCGGCGCCCGCTATGGCTCCGTCTCCTGGACGGACGCCTCGGGCAACCTCTGGCTCTTTGGCGGCTATGGCTACGGCACCACCGCGTCTCAGGGACGTCTGAACGACCTGTGGAAGTACGACGTGGCGAGCGGCAACTGGACTTGGATGAAGGGAAGCACCGTCATTGATCAGGTGGGCACCTACGGGACGCAGGGCACGGCAGCCCCCGCGAACACCCCCGGCACACGCCAATACCCCGTCTCCTGGACCGATGCCTCGGGCAACTTCTGGCTGTTTGGCGGCTCCGGCTACGGCGCCACCGCGTCTTTTGGATACCCGAACGACCTGTGGAAGTACGACGTGGCGAGCGGCAACTGGACCTGGATGAAGGGAAGCAATGTCATTAACCAGGCGGGCACCTACGGGACGCAGGGCACGGCGGCGGTCACGAATATTCCTGGCGGGCGGGAGGCATCAACCGGGCGCCGAGGCCCGGCAAATACCCTCTACCTCTTCGGCGGCTACGGCAACGGCGCGGCCGCATTTCAGGGCGGCCTGAACGATCTGTGGGCTATCTACCTGAACCCAAGCGTCTCGGGCGCCCCGGTCATTTCCTCGATCGCCTTCAACAGCCCCAGCACCTTGGACGTAACCTACAACGAAGCAATGCCCGGCTCTGCGCTGCTTGCCTCCAACTACACGCTCTCGGGTCCCGAGATGGGCACCCTCGCAGCGCAGCCGGACTCGGTCACATGGATCAGCGGCAACACCTACCGCCTGACTTGGAACACCGGAAGCAACACGGGCGATCATGTCACCATTACTGTTCCATCAACCATGACCGACGTAACCGGCGAGGCGTTTGGCGCCAACGGCAGCTACACGCTCCCAGTGTCGCTCAGCAGGTTCAGCATCGATTAATCAAACGCGACATCGCTAAGCATAGGTGCATCTCAGCTTCTCCGCCAGTAATGGCAGAGGAGCTTTTTAGCAGCAGGTCTCGCGCGTTGCCGGAGATTGCGCCGGATGACGAGATTCTGCCGCCGCAGACCGAGCATCTGCGGATGGCCAGCAAGAGGATCCTGACGAAGAATGATTTCCCGGGTGTGGGGTTTAGTCTGAGCATCAACCCGTATAACGGCTGCACGCATGATTCTCCACCATATAGCGTAGAACACAAGTGCTATACCGCAGGCAACTGAATTCACTAGGTAAGATGCTTGATGTCGACAATGCGGCCACTGCAATTGGGCATCGGGCGGACAATGTTGGAATCAAAACGTCATAAGCGCACTAAAAACCGCAACATAGCTGGAAGCGGAAAAGTTCAACGAGAGCCCATCGTGATTTCGCTTGGCGACAGGCAAGCCGGTGCGGGCGTACTGAATTGCCTGATCACAAGCGCAAGCACGGGCGGGCAATATTGCGCTTTCGAAGTCATCACCGGGCCTGGAGAAGGCGTGCCTCTTCATATTCACGGCCGTGAGGATGAGGTTTATTATATCCTGGAAGGGGCGTACGAGATCCAGTGCGGTGAAAAGGTTTTCCGGGCCGAAGTTGGTACGATGGCTGTTCTCCCGCGTAATGTCCCTCATAGTTTTCGCAATCCCGGAACCATAGCGAGCCGCGCTTTGAACCTTTTCATCCCCGGGGGATTTGACGAATTCGTGCAGGAACTGAACGAACTCGCACCTGCGGAGATTTCTCAGGAGCAGCACAAAGATAGGATCAGGCGCAAATACGGGATTCAGATGCTGGGGCCTTGATCCTCGGGATAACGCCGCTCTGTCAGAGTTTTAACGCCGAAAGGAAGACTTCGTGCAACTTTATGAGACGCATTTGCCGGTCACGAGCACCGAAGCCTCAGCGAAATTCTACATCGATATAGTGGGCTTGGAATTCGGATATCGCGCGCCGACGCGTGATGCCGTGTTCCTGTTTTTTGATAGTAATAAAAAATCCATGCTGGGATTGTGGGGTCCCACAACTGCCCAGGGCGCAAATCTGCATCCTTGTCACTTCGCGATCGCAATTCCGCTGGCGGATCTTCTCACCATCGGGAGCCGACTTAATAGCCTGGGAATTACGACCCGTGATTTTGAAGGCAGGGAAACGGCGAAACCTTCCGTAATCGGCTGGATGCCCTCGGCACAGATTTATTTCCTGGATCCGGATGGTAACTCGGTAGAGTTCATAACTATGCTCGATAACGCACCAGACCCAAGTTTTTACGGTTCGCTCTCGACGTGGCTTTCCGGAGGATGCAGTAGCGAATCTTCCGCTGATCCTTGAGTTCCATATCGAAACTTGTAATTCAGCGGGATAGGGATTCTTGTTGTCTTGTCATGGCCGCGTTGTGAAACGATGAGCCATGGGACTTTCGACGAGATGGGTTCTCCTGGTGGGAGGTGCAGTTTTGCTGGGTACCGGCTATTTTGGGGGATACATGACGGCGACCAATGATGGGCAGAGGAAGTTTAATCGAAGCCACTCCTACATGAACACCTACGAAGTGCAGGAGATGGTCAAGTCGATGGAGGACCTGCGCGCTGCCGAGAAGGACCGTGGGCTATACCGACTCGATCGGCTGATGCTGCATAAACTCGATGGCCTGACTTACGACAATCCGGCGCCGGATTATGATGCAAAACGGGTGACGGCCTATTTCGAACGGGTGTATGGGGAGCCGGGTCTGAATGGTGACAGACAAATCTCGCAGGCCTTGGTACAGCGGCTGGAAACTGGGTTGCGGCCGCCGGCGATGCAGTTGGCTGCCGGGGACGCCGCGCCCGATTTTGAACTCACCACCGCAGACGGGACGCAGTTTCAGCTGTCGGAGCGTAAAGGCCGCGTAGTACTCCTGACCTTTTTCGCCACTTGGTGTGCAGGATGTGTCGAGGAGCTCGATCATTGGAAAATGGAAGCGGCTGGATTGTTTGATCACGAGGGCATGGACGTGCTGGTAATCGGTGTTGATGACAAGGAAAGTGCGGCGAAATTGCTCCAGTTCGCTGAGCGTCGAGCGTATTCGTTCAAGTTCGCTCAGGACACAATGGAATCGAATGTTTTCGGGAAGTATGCGCGGAAGCACAACATTAGTGGCGAAGTGATTCGCAGTATCCCGCTAACGGTGTTGATTGATAAAGAGGGGAAGACGATTGAGATTTATGAGGGGTTTACCCAGAAAGAGTATGACCGTCTAAAGACGAACATCAAAGAGGCTCTCGGGTCGCCTCCGGGGCACTTGCGCGCAACCGGCCCCTGAGTGCTCGACGTGATCCCGGACGATCAAAGCGAGGGCACAATCAGTCTGAATTTCAGGCTCGGGCGTCCACGCCAGTTTCTCGAAACGCTTCCAGTGTGCCGTCCCAGAAATTCGCCGCAGAATTCCGTCGGAATCTTTTTGCACCGAAGGTGCCGCGGTCACACAATATCGCGGCATAATTCCGGGATTCCGGCTTTTTGGAATCCGCAGCTCCACAGGCTTTTTGCACCGAAGGTGCAGCGGAACAGAGCCCAGGGTAAGGAGGCCACGGCTTTTTGTGGCCGACGCAGCCCTGGGATATCGATAAAATTACATCGCGCCCTGAATGGGCGCCGCAAAGCGCGCAAATTTTTATTACGAATCTCTTGGGCACCACACCAGTGTGCCGTCCCCGAAGTTGATAGCTATACTCCAGGAAGCTTTCGAGCTTGGACGGCACACAAAACCAGTGAACGAATTAGCGGGACCTAACTGGGGTTACCTGGGTTTCCCGCCGGCGAGAATTTGGCTGCAATTCAAATAGATCCCAGGCGTCTAGAATTAAGTATTGCACCTGCATGTTTAGACGCGTTCAACTACCACAGTTGTAATATGGTAGACAACTCCCCCAAATCCGCGCCACAGCCCGATGATGAGCTTCGTCGCGCGCAAAAGGAACTTTTGGACTTTGTCGAGACCGCTCGGATCGGGTTGCACTGGGTCGGACCGGACGGCACCATATTATGGGCGAATCCGGCTGAGCTTCAGTTGCTTGGTTATTCCCGCGAGGAATACATCGGCCGTCACATCGCCGAATTCCACGCCGACGCCCCCGTAATCGACGATATACTGCACCGTCTCACCGGCGACGAGATTTTGTGCGAATACCCCGCGCGCCTGGTATGCAAAGATGGCTCGATTCGCGATGTGCTGATCGACTCGAGCGTCTACCGCGTCGACGGTGCGTTTATCCATACCCGGTGCTTTACGCGGGACATCACCGAACAGCGCAGAGCTGAGAAGAAGCTGGAAGCCACCCTTCAGGAACTGATGGAAGCCCGCGATGTTGCAGAGCAGGCCAATTTAGCCAAAAGCCAATTCCTGGCAAATGTCAGCCACGAATTACGGACTCCACTCAATGCCATCATCGGTTACGCCGAGCTTCTGCAAGAGGACAGCCAGGACCGAGGAGAACTGAAAGCCACCGAGGACCTGCAGAAGATCCTGTACGCAGGCAAACATCTCATGACCGTGATCGGCGACATTCTCGATCTGTCGCGTATCGAAGCAGGGAAACTCGAACTTAACCTCGAAGTCCTCAATGCCGCCGAAGTTGCAAAAGAAGCTGCCATGCTCGCCGCACCACTTGCCGAGCAGAATGGCAACGGCATCAATGTCGCCACCAGCGGCGATTGTCCGTACGTCCTCGCCGACTACACGCGGTTGCGGCAGGTGCTGTTTAATCTTTTGTCCAATGCTGCCAAGTTTACCACCGACGGTCAAATACGGATCGAGTGCCGTTTGGCAGATACCGACGATGAAGAGCTGGCCGAAATCTGCGTGACCGATAACGGGACCGGGATGAACGAGGAGCAGCTCAGCCAGCTGTTCGAGCCATTCGTGCAGCTCGACGCCTCGCCTGCACGTCGCCACGGCGGCACGGGCCTTGGTCTCGCCATCAGCAGGCGTCTGATGGATCTTATGTCAGGCAGTATCACCGTAACCAGCACTCCGGGCGAAGGAACAACATTCTGCGTGCGCCTGCCCGTTGCCTGTCCCGCTCCCCAGGAAGCCGGATGAAAAAAACACTGGTCACAGGCGCCAGCCGCCGTGTCGGCAGGGGCGCTGCCATCGGCCTGGCCGAAAGTGGTTTCGAAGCGTTTGCCACCGCACGCACCATCACAGGTCCCTACCAGCACCAGGACCACAGCCGTATCGAGCAGCAATATGGATGCACCTGCCAGCGCCGAGATACGTTTTTGCGGCGCTAACACGGCAAGCACGACCCCTGCGCAGAGCCCAAAAATACTCCAGGCTAAGCTACCGTTCGCCTTTGGCTTCAATTTTCACCTGTCATGCGCTTAACAGACGAAACTCCTCCGTCTCACATTGACCAGTTGAATGCTCTTCGGCGTTTTTTAAAGTGGGCCGTAAAACTAAAAAACTTTCGGACGCTGTCCTCAAACGAGCCCGCCGCCCGTCGTCTCCGCGAAACATAAAAGCATGGAGAAAGGGAAATGTCAGAAGCAGAGGTAGTACTCGATAATACTACAAACTCATCGATCATCAGGCCGTCGGCCAACATCAAATCAGGAGGAAGTCGTATGATACCCGCATTGCTCGGGCTCGCGGTCGTAATTGCCGCATTCGGTGCAGTCGTGGCCACCCGGCCCGGCAGCTTCGTGGTTACACGCAGCGCAACTATCTTCGCACCACCGGACAGGGTCTTTCCACACGTGAACAGTCTGCGCAGCTGGACTGCGTGGTCGCCATGGGAAAAATTGGACCCTGCCCTGAAGCGGGAGTTCGAAGGGCCCGAATCGGGTCCCGGAGCAATTTACCGGTGGCAGGGCAACAAGAACGTTGGCGTTGGCAGCATGACGATCTCCGATAGCCAACCCAGTGAGCTGGTGCGCATCAAACTCGAATTTCTGAAGCCATTTGCGGCGACGAATGATGTGCAGTTCAAATTTGAGCCGGACGGAAACAAGACGCGCGTGACGTGGAGCATGACCGGCAACAATAACTTCATGGCGAAGGCCATGCACATGTTCATGAACATCGACAAGATGGTGGGCGGACAATTTGAAAAGGGGCTCGCTAACCTTAAAAGCGTGGCTGAAACGGCAGGCTGATTCCAGGATTTTGGCAAACTGGGAAAGACGATTAACGCGTGTGTTGTCCATTTGACTCGCACCTGCTCGTCGACATTACAAATCGCGAAACTCCCGGTCACCATCACTCAACGCAGGAAGGCTGAAATATGAGCAGCATACGTGTTCTGGTTGGAACAAAGAAGGGCGCGTTTATACTGACGTCCGACGGCAAGCGCACCAGGTGGGATGTGAACGGCCCGCACTTTGCCGGCTGGGAAATCTACCATCTCAAGGGCTCCCCTCTCGATCCGAACCGGTTGTTCGCCTCGCAAAGCAGCGGATGGTTCGGACAGATCATCCAGCGGTCCGAAGACGGCGGCAAAACGTGGAACCCTCCCGGCGGCGAAAAGATGCCAGACCCCGCTGGTCCGCCTGCTCCGCCTAGCAACAGGTTCGCCTATGATGTCTCGCCGGAGACCGGACTGCCGCTCGGCACCCACTCGTGGTACGACGGCACCCAGCACCCATGGGAATTCAAACGCGTGTGGCACCTCGAGCCCTCACTTACAGATCCGGACACCGTTTACGCCGGCGTGGAAGATGCCGCGCTCTTTCGCACCACTGACGGCGGCCAGAGCTGGCACGAGATTGCCAGCCTGCGCGCCGTCAAGGGTAACCTGTGGGCTCCCGGCGCCGGCGGCATGGGCCTGCACACCATTCTGCTCGATCCGACCAACCCGAACCGCATCTACATCGCGATCTCGGCCGCGGGCGCGTTTCGCACCGACGACGGAGGCAAGACATGGCTGCCCATCAATCGCGGACTGAAATCCAATTACGAGCTGGCCGATCCACAGGCCGACGTCGGTCATTGCGTGCACCGCATCGCCATGCATCCATCCCGACCCGGTGTGCTCTACATGCAGAAGCACTGGGATGTAATGCGAACCGACAACGCCGGTGACTTGTGGAATGAAGTTAGTGGTAACCTCCCCAGCGATTTTGGTTTTCCCATCGAAGTGCACGCGCATGAGCCCGACACGATCTACGTGGTGCCGATCAAGAGCGACTCCGAGCACTTCCCGCCTGATGGAAAACTGCGCGTGTATCGCAGCAAGACCGGAGGCAACGAGTGGGAAGCACTCACCAAAGGTCTCCCGCAGAGCGACTGCTATGTGAACGTGCTGCGCGACGCGATGGCCGTCGATACGCTCGACGACTGCGGCGTGTATTTTGGAACTACCGGCGGACAGGTGTACGCATCCAGCGATTCCGGCGATTCATGGTCGCCCATCGTGCGCGATCTTCCCTCCGTTCTGTCCGTAGAAGTTCAGACACTGCCATGATCCCGCAACCGCGGACGCCTCGCCCGCATACCCCATGTCGCTAGTCCGGGTCATGCTGCCCGCCCACCTGCGTACGCTCGCGCGCGTCACCGGCAGCGAGGTACAGGTCGACCTGACTGGGCCCATCACGCAGCGCGCGATCCTGGATGCCATCGAGGCCAGGTTTCCCGTGTTGCGCGGCACCATCCGCGATCACGACAGCGACAAGCGCCGACCCCTCGTCCGCTTCTTCGCCTGCGAGCAGGATTTCTCCCATGATCCGCCCGACACTCCCCTGCCCGACGCTGTCGCCAATGGCACGGAACCGTTCATGATCGTCGGAGCCATGGCCGGCGGCTGAACCCACTAACCCAACAACCATCCAATCGATCACATCGATCCCATCGAACCCATCGAACCTCCTATCCTCGACCCCAAATTTTCCCTTGTCGTTTTTTATCATCTCCCGAGCAATGAGCCGATGAACTTGCGAATCCTTGCTTCGATACTTGCCCTCACGTTCCTTCCTGCCCTCTCCCCCGCCGTGGTCGAACCGTTTACCTTCATTCATCTCTCGGATCCCCATATCGGCGTCGAAGGCCACGACGAACGCCTCCGCCAGGCGCTGGCCGACGTCGATACCAACTTCCCGGAGGCCGAGCTCATCGTCATCTCTGGCGACCTCACCGAATTCGGCCGCGTGGACGAATTCACCACCTTCACCGACATCATCAAAACCAGCAAACGCCCGGTCTACAATGCCACCGGCAACCACGACGTACGCTGGTCCGAGAGCGGCAAGGAGAACTACCGCAAGTTTGTCGGCGACACCTACATCCGAGTCGACCACAAGGGAATGCATTTCTTCCTGCTCGATGTGACCGTGCTGCTCGAACACTACGGCCACTTCGATGGCCAGCAGCTCGCGAAGCTCGAAGCCGACCTCAAGTCGCTCCCGCCGGGCGAACCCGGTGTTTGCGTGATGCACCACCCGCCGCTCAGTGCCGGACACTACATCGACAACGAATTCCAGTTTGCCGACCTCATTGGCGCGTACAACGTCCCGCTCATCTGCGACGGCCACGGCCACGGCTTCATGCGCTATTCGTTCAACGGCATCGAGTTCTGCATGGGCGGCAGTACGTCGAACAGCGGCGCCCCCCCGCGAAGCTACCGTGTGTATCATGTCACACCGGAAACGATAACCCCCATCACGCGCATCTTCGATCGCAATAAGACGACCACCGAACCCGTGATCGCTACCCAGAAACCTGCGCTCCCAAAGATCGGCTTTTCAAACGTCGCTGGAATTCTTCCCGGCCGCAAACAGGTCATCGCCAGCATGGGCGACCAGCCGCTCACCCGGCCCGTCACGCTCATCGTCGACCACGTCAGCAGCCCCGGCATGCAGCTCAAAAATGGCGAGGTGCCGCTCGACCTCGTCAAGAACCCGGGCCGCCACCAGGTGACCGTCGCGGCAGCCGCCGACGCGGATACCACCATCTGCGCCACCATGCAGTTTGAATCCGTGGAGATGAATCTCGGTAAAACTATGCGACGCACGGCCGATCCGGTTGGCCCACGCGGCATCACGCGCAGGTTCGCGCTCAAGTCCGGCTGTCAGTCCAACCCCGCCGTCGATGGCGACGTGCTCTACGCCGGCGCCAACGACGGAATCCTGCGCGCAATCAATCTCGCCTCGGACAAAGGCGACGTGCTTTGGGAGAAGAACCTGAACCGCGAAATTCTCTCCGCACCCGCCCTCACTTCCCAAACCGTCATCGTCGCCTCTATGGATTCCCACATCTACTGCCTCGACAAGGCGACCGGAAACGAAGTCTGGAAAGTGAAAACCGGCCAAGCCGTGTCTGCTTCGCCGCTCGTCACCACCGAGACAGTCTACATCGGCTCCGGCGACTTCAACATGTACGCGCTCGACGTGTTGACCGGACGCGAGAAATGGCGCTTCGCCGCCACGCGCCTTATCAAGGCAACACCCGCCCTCGCCGAGGGCAAACTATTCTTCGGCGCGTGGGACAATTTCTTTTACTGCCTGGATGCGGCCACGGGCGCCCTCGTGTGGAAAGTTCCCGTATCCAACCGTGCCAATGGCCATTTCTCCGCCGCCACCAGCAACCCGGTCATCAGCGGCGAAAATATTATCTTCTGCTCGCACGACTACACCGTGCGGTGCATCTCCCAGCAGACCGGCGGCACTGTCTGGACATACAAGCCGACCAAGGAAGAACTGGGGCCCAGCTACTCCACTGCCGTTATTAAAGGCGGTGTCGCGTACTTTGGTTCGATCAACGGCCACGTCGTCGGGTTTGATGTCGAGCGCGGCACAAAGGTGTTCGACCTCGACATACGTCCGTCGAAGAAGGATGACATTTTCGATTCCTTGCCACTGTTGCAGGGCAACAAGCTGTATTTCGGCACCGTGAATGGAAACCTCTACTGCGTCGACCTGGAGAAAAAGGCCGTCGACTGGAGTGTCGCTCTTCAGCCCTCGTTTATATTTACCCGGCCGGCCGCGTGGAAGGACCGCGTGCTCGTGGGTTCCATGGGCGACACGATCTTCGAGGTGAAGGTTCGGTAGGTCTGTAGAATTCGGGTGCTGGTGAGCGAGTTTCCGGCGTGCTGGATAAACGCCCAACCGTGCGGAACGCGGTGATGCATGCTCATTCTGGCAACTTTGTCCCATCGATTCCGCAGCAGACATGAACCGCGACGTAATTTCCCTCTGGCTCCAGATTACAATACGGGAGTTGCCTCGGTCGGCGGCTTATCACTCAGCGGTGGGGAGTTTGGATCCGCAATTTTACCGAGCCCCTCCGTCGTATCCACGTACGTCAGCCGAAACTCCTGCAGGACCGGCGACGCTTTACTGGTTGAAGTCAGAGTAAGCCGATACCGCGCGTACGGATATAGCTCGAGTCCGTTTGCTATACCGCTTCCGCTGATTGCGCCATAATTCGGGTTGGGCCGGCCGTCCGGGTACGTTGGGCTGATGTCGTCGCCGGAAGGTTCAATAGCGTACCATTGCGACCACTTCTCCTGGTCTGCACTTAGCGCCACCTCTACCATGCAACCCGAATCCGGGACAGACTTCACGCGCCAGATTGGCTGAACGGCATTGCTGGGCTGCGCAAGGACGATCACTGGGGATTCCAGCGTTCCCCGTCTGGAACCACCTTCGGACGGAGAACTTGCTGAATCATCGTCGGCGAGTTCCAGGCCGTCTACAGTACGTTCCAGGTGTTCCAGCTTGTAGCCATCCAGGGATTTCTGAAAACCACGGAAGTCGTCGAACAGGCGTCCAATCGTGGCATTTCGCTCACGGTAAGGTTCCGTCGTGGCCGCATCAGCATCCGCCGGAACACTTACCGCCGTATCCTCGCTCGATTGTGCAACCAGCCGGTCGGACGAACTCGCGGCGTTCTTGGTTAATCTTGCAGATTGTTTGGAATTCTTCCTGATGGCCATCTCGTCATCCCTGGCAACGCTGGAGTCCACAGGCAACCCAGGCGGATTGTTGATTAACCCTCGAATGACGAGCACAGCGGCTGCAAACGCCACTACGCCCAACACGACCATGATCAAACGCGAACGCTGTTGCTGCTGGCTCATCCTAAATCTCCTGCAACGATAAATGTCATGCAACAACTCGTTAACTTGTTGTCCACGCCAAACCCAGCCGGACGATAACCAGTGGTGCCGAATCAGTAGTTCATTACCTATGCGTCACTTCAGCGCCCACTGAAAGGTTGAGTTATTGTTACGAGCCTCGATAAATGTCAACCAGAAAACCAGTACCATGCGCGCATCCCCTTTATCAGTGGGGGGATCCCACTTCTTTCACCATTCAAAGTAATGCTTGACACCCAGAATTGGTTCGGTTCTACAACTAATCAGATATACTCATTATAGATTCGGGGAAGCCTCATGAAAACAGTTTGGTTCTCGTACCTGGTTACCGGTCTCCTGCTGACAGTCGTCAGTGCCCCCAGCAGTTCGTTCGGCGGTGGCAATGCTACACAACCCACCATCTGCACCCGGTCGTGCTGGGGTGCACGATCACCTTCTGGCACCATAAGCCAGAGTTCGTCGATCACGTTTGCCGTCATTCATCACACCGCCGGGAACGAGTTTTCAACCAGCGGCTATTCTGCGTCGAAGGCAAATGTACGCGCCATCCAGAATTTCCATATGGATACCAACGGCTGGTCGGACATCGCCTACCACTTCCTCGTCGACAAGTTCGGCTACATCTTTGAAGGCCGGTACTCATCCATCAGCAGCAAACCCATTGGCGCTCACACACTCGGATACAATACCAACTCCATCGGCTTTAACTGCATGGGCTACTTCCACACCCCGTATAATAATGTGCCTACCGCAGCAATGCTCGATTCGCTCAGCGACGTTATGGCATGGAAACTTCCAACCTCAGTTGGCGCATCCAGTATCTACGGTCATCGTCAGCTCACTTCAACAGCGTGCCCCGGCGACTACCTGTATTCCAAGATGAGCACAATTGAGTCTGAGATTTCGAAAAAGCAAAATGGCGGCGCGGTCACCTATTATGACTACACCCCCGACGTTTCTACCAACTGGATCGAGTCCAGTTACGCCGACGATCGTCTGGGCAGCGTCTACTACTATCGCTCCACTGCCGCCGTAAGTGACCCGGCCACCTTCATCTGCAACACCAGCGGCGCAGGATTATATGACATCTATGCCTGGTGGCCAGCCGGCACAAACCGTTCTTCCACCACCCCCTTTATCCTGCCTGACAACACCACCGTTTATGTTAACCAGCAGATCAACGGAGGCCAGTGGAACAAAATCGGCACGAACCAGTTTAACGTAAGCGGAAACCACTACGTGAAGGTATCCTGCTGGACGACAGCTGGTTATTTTGTCATGGCAGATGGTGTTAAAATGGTCGGGCCGAAGTAGCGGCCACAATCACCAATCAATGACGTTGAATGCGGGAGGAGCGTAATGCTCCTCCCGCATTTTATCTTAGCGATACTCCAAAACAGTTCTGTTTTCCTGTCTACCGGTTGTCATCCCCCGCTCCACAGCAGCGTCTAAGTCGCTGAGTTACTACTACACTGCATCAGGAGCTTAAACAATGCGCTCGCACCCCGTGCACACATTGTTACCAAAGTTCAACAAGCGCGTCGCAAGGCGGTGGGTGGTTTGCTCGATATCTTGCTAGATCGGAAACTCGAATTGGTAGTTGCCCGACCCGATTAGTAGAGTTGAACGTTTCGAGTCGGGTTCCGCGCGCACTTCGTACTGGCCGCCAACCGGCCTGCCGGATTCGAGCAGCTTGTTTGCATCAACTGACGGCAAGTGCAGAGTCGCCCGGGTATTCACGGGAACGGTGGCATTGATAAACACGCGCGACGAATATGTGGTGGACACACGTACCCAGGAACATCGGATCTCACCGTACGGCGATTGCAGCGCCGCCGTGGCAGAGGTGATGGGTCCGTCGACCACCGGGCGCAGGTGGAAGTGTTTGAACCCAACGGAATCGGACGTGCCGCTTTCGTCGGGTGCTATCCCGGCGAGGTCCTGCGAGAACCACTCCTGGATGTGGCCGAGCATACAGTGGTTCATGGAATAGTGACGGTAGGCATTCCACGATTCGGGCAACGCGGTCCAACCGGCGTTCGCAAGGAACTGGTAACTCCCGAGTTCAGTGCGCGCGAGCATTTTGAACAGAGCATCGTGTCGATGACCGTCCGCCAGTGCGCGGACGAGATAGTGGAACCCGACATCACCCGCGGTTTGCTGCCAGCCGCGCTTCTGCATATCCCCTACAATCCGCTCGACCGTTGCGCTGGTTTTCTCACGCGAAACCATCCCCGTCACCAGCGCCATGGCATTCGCCGTTTGCGGGCTGCCGTTGTTTTTGTACTCGCCTGCCGTCACCTGGAAATGACGGTTGAACGACTCGCGGATTTTGTCCGTCAATTCACGATACTTTCGCTCGTCATCCGACCGGCCTAGTACACCTGCCGCCTGCGATACGCGACCCGCGCAGTCCGCATAGATGCACATCGCAGTAAGGTCGGTCGGTGTGAAGCGCGACGCGCCGAGCTCCTGCCCATGGCCATAGTCGTACCAGTCGCCAAGCCCTGCTACAGGCACGTAATCTTTCGCCGTGCTCGACATGTAGTCGACGAATCGGTGCATGCAGTCGTAGTTCTCCACTAGCACGCGTCGATCACCGTACCAGACGTAAGTGTACCACGGGATGAGCACCCCCGAGGCTCCCCATTCGGGGGTGTACTGAAACCCGCCGGGGAATCCATCGGGATACGCCGGAGCAACGGTGAAAATCTCGCCGCTCGGCTGCTGCGCGTCGCGAATGTCGCGTGCGACTTTGGGTCCGAAGCGCGCCAGGTCGTACCGCGAAGCGATGGAAGGCCACATCAGGTGAATGACTTCGAGCCAGCCCATCTTCTCCCGATGCGGGCAATCCGTCAGTACATGGCTCAGGTTGCTCCGGACGCTCCAGTCCACCATCCGGTCAATCTTCTCGTACATGGGGTCGGAGCAGTTGAATGTGCCCACAGTGGGCGCACCGGAGCGCACGTGTACGGATTTGAGGTCAAGCAGTACGGGTTTGTTTTCTGGATTGGGCCAGCCGTTGGGCACGGCGCCGGTTACTTCCATATATTGGTAACCCGAGTAATACAGGTCGGAGAACCAGCTCTCTTCCTCACCTCCCCGCAATGTGTATTCGAGATAGTTTGGAGAGCGAATTCCCGACTGGTCTGCTAGGCCCTTGCCGTCGTTGTGAGCGTCCTTGCTCCCCTGCCGCTGCTCGGAGTACGTAAGCCGGACTTTTGACCCCGCCGGACCTTTTACACGCAACCGTGGCGCTGCCGATGCATTCTGGCCGAAGTCGTAGACGTAATGCCCGGGCGCGGGTTCTGTAATGGATGCGGGTTGGAACTCTTCGAACGTTCGAAGGGACGGCGAGATTGCGGCGCTGAGAAGCCACTGCGGCTTGACTGAGAGCGCAGCATTCGACCAGCCATTTGACTGGGCTCCTGCGGAAGCCCATCCGTTAGGGAGTTGACGAGCGTCGTAATCCGCACCCCCGAGGATGGCCGTGTGCGTGTATGGCCCGGGCCGACACTGCCATGTGTCGTCGGTTTGCACCACGTCCGTTGTCCCATCCGTGTATTCCACGCGCGCTTGCACGATGAGCGACAGCGGCCGGCTGGCATGGTTGCCGTTGATACGCCGGTCGCCTGCCGTGTTGAAAAAACCGTTGGCCAGCATTACGCCAAACGCATTATCGCCCTGGCGTACGTGCGAGGTGATGTCGTAGGTGTTGTAGAAAGCGGTCTTACGATACTCGGCCCATGGCGGATCGAGAAAAGTGTCGGCCGCCGGCTTGCCGTTGACGAAGAGCTTATGATGACCGAGCCCGCAAATGTGTACGACCGCCCTGCGAATCGGCTTCGCCAGTGCGAACTGTTTCCGAAAAATTGGACGCGGACCCACTGCCGCGGTAACGGTTGCTCGCTCCCATGGTTTCATACCCCATGGGCCAAGTACGCGCGCGGCAGAGGGGCTGGCTTTACCGCCGTCAATGGAGACTCGCCAGCTCGAGTCGGTCGCGATTTGCGTGGTGGTGCCATCAGCAAACCGCACGTACAGTAAACCAACAAGTCCTGCGGGGTTCGGATGATCACCCCCGTTCGTCGCCGTGATCCGCACCGTATTTGAGGCACCGGGCTTGAGTTGCTCGGTCACAGTGAACTGCCGCGCCTGCTCCCAGTCCGGGATCTCGCCCATATCTCTGTTATTCAAAAATAGCCTGCCGCTGTTGTCGGCGGACGCCGTCATGACTGCCGAGGTGATACTCGCGGAGGGCAACGTGAACTCCCGCACGAAAGTGCAGGTAACGCCCTCGCCTACCTGCGGCAGCTTGCCTTGGGCAGGCTCCGGCTCCTGCGCCCATATCCACGACGCGCGTTCCATCGGAACTGAAGTTATCGCCGTTTCATCGCCAGAGCCAATCCATTTGGCAGACCACTCCGATGGTTGAAGAAGGGCTGTCGTGAACGAAGCAGGTTCTGCCGCAGCCGCTTGCGCTCCCCGTGCATCCCACACGCGTACTGTCCAGAAAACCTGTTGATCGGACCGCAGCGGCTTGCCGGCGTATTCGACAAGGATCGACTGATCGGAAGAGATGCGTCCGCTGTCCCACAGGTCGGCTTTCCCGGGCTCCAGCAACTCACGCGAGCTTGCAGCAAGAAGTTGATATGCCGACTGGCGCTGTGCGCGTTCGGTGCTCGTGAGCACCCAGCTGAAGCGCGGCTTCGGCGTGTCGATGTTAATGGGCTCAGGCAGGTTTTCGCAACGCAGTTGCGTGACACTCAGCCCTGCACCCGTCGGTTGGGCTGAGACTGGCGTCTGGTTCATCAGCAACCCACTCGCAAACAGCAGTACAGCGAAACGGCAAAGGCGCAAGGCCATGGCATTACCTCGACTGGAAGTTGCACAACGGAAGCGTCGAGTGAGAGTTCGTCAATTCAGGCCGCGCAATCACGAAGTGGTACAACTTGGAAAAGTTGCCTACTGGAACTCAAGTGTGCCGAATCATGTTCCATCCAGTTTGAGCGCGAAAGATAAGCTCAGTTCTGCACACCGAACAGATTACGAACTAACGGTAGAGCACTCCAGTGTGCCGAATCCGTACTTTCTTACCAGGCCAAAGGGCAGACTTGACCTCGATTCGGCACACAGAACTGATACGAACTAACCGTAGACTACACTAGGTCTCAGAATTTCGCGGCATAATTCCAGCATTCCGCCTTTTGGAATCCGCAGCCCTCCGGTTTTTTGCACCGAAGGTGCAGCGGGCCAAAGCCCAGGGTAAGGATTCCGGCTTTTTGGAATCCGCAGCCCTGGGTTACAGCACCCCATTTTTCGCGCCCTGAAGGGGCGCCGCAAACCGAAAACTATGGGACGAATCTCTTGTCCACCACACTACTCGACTACGGACTTTGGTGCTGCGAGCTGCGTGTCCGCGGAATGCCTCGCCATTTGCTTATCCCGGCATGTTACAGATCGCGCGCCGCATTTCGCCCACTTATGGTGCTGCTGTGCTTGAACCGGGACCATCCCGGAAAGCAGCAGGCACATGCTTCCCAAAACCACCACTTTGGCGCAAACTTTCAAACGCGATTCTTCTGCCGGTTTGTATTCCGGACGGAGCACACGGCGCAAGCGCTTCACAAGGTCGGATTTACGTTCCGCCAGGGCCACCACTCCCCAGCGCGGACGAGCGGAATTGGCAAGTTCGATTGCGCGCAACAGGCTGACACTGTACGTGTGCCGGCTGCCGCCGAGCACTGCAATGGACAGGTCGTCACAAGCCTCTTCACGCAGCGTGCGGATTTTCCAGTTCGCCAGCCACACCAGCGGATGAAAGAAATAGAAAGTCTGCAGCACAATCTGCAGCCAGTTCATTCCAACATCGCGACGGCGCACGTGCGCCAACTCGTGGATCAGGATCGGTTTCAAATCTTCGACCGTCCAGGTTTCGACCATCGTCTGCGGCAGAATAATAATGGGCTTAAACAGCGCTGTGACCGCAGGAGCCGGACATTCGTCATCGGGCGCCACGCGCACCTGCACTGAGCGCCGCAGTCCCATATCGGCCGCGCATGCATGCACCAGTGCATCAAACTCCGGTGTGCAAACGACCGGCAGCGCACGGATACGCCGGCGTAAGCTCAAGGCCCGTAATGCGACAATAAGTACGATCATGCCGCTGCCAGTGATCCACGCCATACCCGTTGCCGTCATAAAACGACGCTCGCGCTGCACCCGTGCCCGGAATTCGGCCCGCCGCTGGCTGCGAGAAACGGTCGACTGGGGACTTCGCGAACGTGGTACCGACGCGCGGGACGGGCTCACCGAAGAGTGACTGATATGAGTTGCCGGAGTCAGCGAGCGCTCAAAGGACGGGAGCGAGAATCCCATGGGAATACAAAGTCGAACCAGCACAATACACCACAGCGCATAGCGCACCACAGGTGAGCTGTTTCGCAGCAGGAAGGAAGCGACCGCGACCAGCAGCACCAGCACCGCGATCTGCACGCTGGCGTTCATCAGCGATGCAGCCCACATCCGCCCGAGGCTTTCGAGCTGCTGGATCATTGCTGCCTCAGTTCAGCCTGCTGCACAAGCTGACGCAACTCATCCAGCTCAGCGGAGCTTAATGTCTCCCGTTGCGCAAGATGGACAAACAACGGCGAGACAGTATTATCCAGCACGGTCTCCACGAAATTCTCGACAGCCCGGGCGACTAGTTTCGAGCGGCTGATAGTCGGCTGGTAGAGCCACAGCGGACCCAGTTTTTCTTTTCGCAGGTATCCTTTATCCGCCAGCCGATCCAGCATCGTCTTGATGGTCTGGTAGCTGCGGTGCCGCTGCTGCAGCGATTCCTCGAAAACCTGCCGCGCCGTGCACTTGCCCTGGCGCCAGCAGATGCCCATGATACTCCACTCGGTTTTGGAAAGGTCTCTTGTGGGTCCGATCATCTCATTAGCCGTCAGTAATACAGTTGTCGTAACAGGATGTAGCTACCAGTAAAGGGAATTTATTTGCCAGCCTGCGACCGCCCAATTCATGCGGTTTAGTAAATTTTTGGCGCTACAACTGTAGTAAGCGTAGGAATGAGTCTGCCGAACCCGCGCCGGCTGAACTTATGTGCCGTCCCAGAAGTGCCATTCTTCAGGAAGCTTTCAATCTCGGACCGCACACAAAACCAGTGAACGAATGAGTCTGACAACACACTCGCAGCTCCTCACCAAACACGGAGAGAACAATGGCTTCTGAAACTTCGAATGCCAAAAAAGCGGGCATTGCTATCGCGCTGATTCTAATTGCCGGAGGCCTTGCCTACTCGCGCATGCAGAAATATTTGCCGGGACCAGAGATTAATAACGGCGTCTCCAGCGATTTTGAAGGGCCCAGCCGGGCCGAGTTCCACGAACTCGCAAAAAAGGCGAACATCACCCCTGAGCAGCAGAAGAAAATCGAAGAGGCTCGGGAAAAAGGGGATTTTCGCAGCATCATGGACGTTCTGACCACCGACCAGCGACAAATGATCGGGCAGGAGCGCAGCAAACGCCGCGCGGCCCAGGAAACGAAAATGAAGTCGGCACTTGGCGACGACTATGACAAGTACCAGCAGAAGCGGCAGGCACAACGAGGTGGCTGGGGCCGGGGAGGCGGCGGTGGCCGCGGATCTGGAGATGGAAATCGCGGCGGAGGTCCACGGTCCTAGTGTATTCCAGAAGACCAATCGCCAACATCCGTGCCGGCTTCACACTCATTGAGCTTTTGATTGTTGTGGCCATAATCGCGATCCTTGCCTCGATTGCCCTTCCAAATTTCATCGAGGCTCAGGTTCGTGCGAAAGTCGCGCGGGCAAAGGCCGACTTGCGCACCATGGCAACCGGTCTGGAAGCGTATCACGCCGACAATAACCGATACCCCGATCTCTTCACCAGGATCCGCGTGCTCTCGACCCCGGTAGCCTATATCTCCAGTTTGCCGCGTGACATCTTTCGCGCGCAGCAAAGCGGTGGCTCATCCTTTTTTCAGCAGCGAACCTATCGCTATGGTGCGATGCCGATCGAATCTCCATCGCGATGGGCGATGGACAGCGTTGGTCCGGACACCGACATCGACACTTACTTTAACGGCACCATCGATGGTTCCATTGACGGAGAATCGGAGGATGACTGGCAACCGGATCGCGATGCGTTGCGCCTCTATCCCGGTTACTCCGCGGAGTTGTTTGGCGATGGATGGCTCGATCCCGATCCAACAACCGCCGCCACATACAAGTATGTCGCGTACGACTCCACGAACGGCAGTGTGAGCAACGGCGATATTTTCCGCTTGAGCGACCACCAGATGCCTTAGTGCGCCGAATCAGTAGTTCAGGTTTTTTGCACCGAAGGTGCAGCGGGACTCAGCCCAGGGAAAGGAGGCCACGGCTTTTTGTGGCCGACGCAGCCCTGGGTTACAGCACCCCGTTTTTCGCGCCCTGAAGGGGGGCCGCAAACCGAGTGTGCCGAATCCGGCGTTCCTTACCAGACCAAAACGGCAGACTTGACCTCGATTCGGCACACAGAACAGACTACGAACTAGCCGTAGATTACCCCAGTTGCTGTCGCATGAATCCAACGTCCCGATACTGAAAGACTCAAATGAACTCCATGAATCGCCGTGAATTCGTAGAGACCGCCCTCGCTGCCTGCGCGTGCGCATTGTGCCCCGCCATCTCCCATGCGCAGGCTGGCGCGGCCGTCCCACCAGCGGCAACTCCAGCAGGGCCCGTCACCATCGGCGCATTGGCAAAATATGCACCTGCGGGAGTGTGGGACGACTTCGCAAAAACCTGCGGCTTTGTCATCGTTTCCGACAAAGGCAGAATCTACGCGCTATCGGCCACGTGCACCCACAAGCGCGGTGGACTTATAAAAGATACCGCAACACCGGGACAACTCAAGTGCACCAAGCACGATGGAAAGTTCAACCTGAGCGGCATACCGGTTTCCGGGCCGCCCAAAGTCGCACTCGCACGATTTGCAATTTCGATGAACGCCGGCCAGTTGATTGTGGATCCGACTAAAAAGTTCGAGCAGACCGACTGGGACAAACCCGCCGCGTTCGTAAAATGCGCGTGACCGCTACTCCGTGTGCAGCCACCAGGTGTCGGCGGCCGTAGCCGCCCCGACGTCGAATAAATACATTCTGCCCGCCCGTTGCGCCGACCCCACGTTGGAATAGTTTTCTCCTACGAGCACCTGGTTGTTCGGCATCCCGTGTACCGACACTCCGAAATTGAACTCGTTCAGCGGGCTTTCAATTTTATACCGCAGTGCGCCATCCGTTACGCGGAAGACGTAGACCGCCCCCTTGAGCGTGAAGTCGGGCTGCGTCTTTGGATTGCCAATGAAGATGTTCTGGCCCGATGATCCGACTGCCACCGCGTAAAATTGATTCGTGGCCGCAGCGCCCGGCTCGGGGTTCGCAAACTCCCGGATCAATGCGCCGTTGCTGCCGCTGAACAAATAGGCGTAACCGGAACTCGGCGCGCCAACGAGAAAGTCGTTACCCACGCCGCGCACGAGGAAACCCATAAAGGCGTTGTCGACGGGATGCGGATTGCTCAACGTGAATAGCTGGTTTCCCGTCACTGAGTCAAAGACGAACGCTCCGCCACAATCCGTGGTCGTGGCGTCATCCACACCAGGCGCGCCAACCAGCACGCGAGTACCAACGCCAGCCACCGACAGACCGAAGTTGTCACCGACAACGGGATTCGGCTGACGGGTGAATTTACGCAGCAACGCGCCCGTGGAGCTGTTGTACATGTAACACGAGCCGGTCTCTGTTCCGCTCGTGTCATCGTGCCTGCAACCGACCAGCACGTTCTCGCCCACAGCGTTAACAGACCATCCGAACAGATCGTCGACAGCAGCGCCCGGCTTGGTCAGTGTCTGCAGCAGCGCGCCACCGCTACTATACACAAAGGCGCGCCCGGCATCTGTTGCGACGTTGTCATCGTTCGGTGCACCGATGACGATTTTGGTCGGGGTCGACCACACGAATGCGCCGAAACCATCGGCCGGCGATGGCGCAGGGTTTGGGATGGTGAGCATCAGCGCGCCCGTGCTCTTGTTGATCACATACGCTTCTCCCGGATCGCCCGAACCTAAAATCGAGGGAGCGCCCGCCAGCAGATTTCCGTCCGGCGAATTCGCTACGGCGCGCCCCAGTCGGTCTTCCAGCGCTGGAGTCGGATTGGGTGCCGTCAGCAGTAGTTGTCCGCCGGTGCTGACTACTTTCGGTGCCACAGCACGCAGCTCTGGGGCAGCCGTACTTGCCGCCCGGAATTCAATCGAGTCGAGATCCCGAATGAACGTTTCCAACCGGCTGTCCGGCCCGACCGCCGGGGCAGCTTGTGCTCCCCCAGCCGCAATCAGGAGACCTGCCGCGCCACTCCGTGTAAACCAATTCGTGAGTTTCATAATCTCATAAGACGCAATTCGCCAGCCACAGGATGACACGATACTACGCAAATTACGAATTACGAGCCAGCGCGACCCCTCCAACCGACGGCATCAACGAAAGCTACCACCTTGTTTACGCCGCCTAGATCGAGAGGTGTCCTAAGAACTCGGGGTTTTGCCCGCACTTCTGATTGGTGAAAACCTCCGCCGCGCGATCGACCGGCGCGAAGCGCTCGCGATGATGCGGAGCATCTGAGCCGAAAGCTTGCTTTCGCTTTTACTGAGGTTACTGTAATCGCTCCTGCTTTAGAAATCATCAGGTAGGAAACTATTGTCGCACGCTCCGCCGGCGCGAAGCGCTTTGGAGATGGCGTGGTTTTTTATTCGAGCGTGGCATGCTATGCAGCCAGTGCATAGTCGCGATTTTTCCCACAGCCTTTTTCCACAGTTTTCGGTGTGTGG
>JBPCLP010000008.1:0-232998 GCA_051003195.1 Candidatus Sumerlaeaceae bacterium
TGTTTCAAAAGACAATGCAATGACGTGGTCAGAACCGAGGCTTGTAAATGGAACGGCGGGTACAAGCGCCGGACAGGTAAATACATTTCCCTCAGTAGCGTATAGCAATGGAGCATGGCTTGCCAGCTGGCAGGTTGAGAATGGCCAGGAAAATCAACCGCTGTATATTGCCCGCTCGACCAATGACGGTGCGGCCTGGTCAACTGGTCTTCGTCCTGATGGAACGCCGGGTTCAGTAACGACTGGCGTTTTTTCGGACTTGGATTCAAATAACTCCGGGATGGTGGTACTTGCGTATCATCGGCTTGTTCCTTCCTTCTTTGGCCAATCGTACATTGATTTCGTGAAGTCTTTTGACAACGGAATGACGTGGTCCTATGGTAGTTGGCAGTTCCCTTCGGATACCCGGCCCTTTTTAGTTTCTACCGGACCCGATTGGTACCTTGGCCGATCGTATTTATCGACATCGTCGGTTGCTATGAGCGACGATTCCCTGATGTCTTGGGCTTACAAAGGCCTGCAGTCAGGCACCACGCCGGCACTTTGCTTTAACAGTCAAAACGCTCCCATTGCCGTTTGGCTTGAGCCGACTACTTCAAATTCTGGCGGCACCACAAGTACTCTTTATGTGGCGCGGCAATTACCGGCCCGCGCTGATGCGACTTGGTTGTCAATAGACTGACAGCAAAGTTGGGGAAATTGGAGACGGAA
Organism: Candidatus Sumerlaeaceae bacterium; assembly: GCA_051003195.1. GTDB lineage: Bacteria > Sumerlaeota > Sumerlaeia > Sumerlaeales > Sumerlaeaceae > JBPCLP01. The sequence goes on from JBPCLP010000008.1 coordinate 712, forward strand.
AATTGGGGCCGTGTAATTTTGCTTTTCGGCGCACTACACGTCCCTCTTTTTCCATAATAGGCTCGTAGACATGCTGCTCGAATTTCCACCAACTTATTTGGAATGACAGGAAATTGTTTCTTTGGCATATTTTATTTCCGCGTATCCCGAATTTCCCTGTTTTCATCCTCGCGTAACGGGTTGAAACAGTGGACCGCAAGCCCCGCAACAGCTCCAAGCAGCCAGATTAACCCGAGTATCCGCAAGCCCCCTCCCTCAGTAAGCATTCGGAAGAAGGAAAGCCCATATTCCTCATACGACGCGTCCATCAGGTATGGAAGCGTCAACATTGTGATGGGAACAATCAGGAACATCCCGGCCGACCAAGCGACAAGCTGAACAGCATACTTCTTCGCTCGTCGTTTCGTGAGATGTCCGATATACATCCATTCGCTCCAGACCCAGGCCGTTTTGAGGGGACGGGTTATGCATTGATTCCAGCTGCATGCATCATGTCACTGGAATCAATGCAACACCTTGTCAGAGCTTCTCGCCAACCGCGGTCGCGCTCTTCGACTCAGTCCGTTCGAATTTTGACAACCGGGAATGAAATGTTACCCGTCCCGAATGTCCGAATGTCGTCCCGAATGTCCCGTCCATAGCGGGCAGTGCCGGAAACGCAATCGACCTGTGCAACGTGAGCTTCTAAAGTGGTAGTAAGCTGGTCGGATACTACTTCGTGTGCTCGCGCAGGAACTGGATGGTGGCGGGCCAGGCGTCTTCGGCAGCCTTGAGGTTGGCTCCCTCCTGCTGGCGCAGAAAACCATGGCTGGCGCCTTCGTAGACTTTCACGATGTACGGCTTCTTCAGCTCGTCCATCTTCTGGCGCGCGGTTGGTATGGTCGAATTGACGCGGTTGTCGGTGCCGCCGTACATACCGAGGACGACCGCCTGGATGCGCTCGTACCCCTCGCCCGGGCTGGTGCCGTAGTACACGACCGCGGCGTCGAGATCGGGCTGCAGGGTGGCATAGCGGAAACTGGTGGTGCCGCCCCAGCAGAAGCCCATGGTAGCGAATTTTCCGGACGCAGCCGGAAGCTTGAGGCCGTGCTCGCGCACGGCGTTGATAGCCGAAGTTACAAAGTCGTTGTCGAGGGCACGCACGGCTTTCGTGACGGAGTCGGGGGTGAAACTTTCGGTTCCGCCGCCCTGCGGGCCGCAGCCACTTAGCAGGTCGGGCGCCATGGCGATGAAGCCGTCGGCGGCCAGTTGGTCGGCCACGGCACGCATCCAGTCGCTGAGTCCGAAGATCTCGTGCAGGACGATGACGACGGGCGCCTTGTCCTTGTTTTCGGGGTAGACGACCCAGGTGCGGAGTGTGGTCGTGGTCCCTGCGACGGGGATGAGGGCATATTCGCCTTTGCGGGGCGAAGCGTCAAGGCGCGCCTTGGCCTGGTCCGCGCCGGGCGCCATCTGAAGAGTGGTGGTGGCCGATGCGAGCGTCGCGCAAAGGCATAGGAAAAGAAGGAGGATCGTAGTTTTCATCATGCCCGCGCGCGGTGCAAGAATGATGCCTTCATCTCGGCGTTGCAGCGGAGCGCGAAAGATTTCCCTGAATGTATTCGCGCCCGACAAGTACTTTGCATTCCAAAGTAACATCGACCCTGGCTGGTCCAGGAAAACAGAAAGGCTTTTCTTCATGCAAAACAAGGCGGTCTTCGTGCAGAACAAAAGGTTAATCGGTATTATGTTCGCAGCAACGTGTCTGTTGCTCGTACCGGCTGTGGCGATGCAGATTACCAGCGAGGTAGCGTGGGGTGCGGGTGATTTTGTGGTCGCGGGTGCCCTTCTGTTTGGCACAGGTCTCCTGTTTGAATTGGCAGCCAGAAGGGAAGGCAATGTTGCGTACCGGGCGGCTGTCGGTGTTGCGCTGGCCACAGCGCTCCTGCTCGTCTGGGCGAACCTCGCAGTGGGTATCATCGGAAGCGAAGATAACCGCGCCAACCTGATGGTCGTGGGGGTGCTCGCGGTCGGGCTGATCGGCGCCTGCGTGGCACGTTTGCAACCGCGTGGAATGGCTGGCGTGATGTTCGCGACGGCCGGTGCGCAGATGCTCGTCGGTGTTATCGCGCTCGTGGCCGGCCTGGGCATCAAGCAGTTGATTCTCAATGAAGTGTTCGCTTTGCTGTGGGTCGGATCCGGTTTGCTGTTCAGGCGGGCGAGCGAGCCAGTGTACAAGGGTTGAGTGCTCATGGAATTCAATGCAGATCCTTGGGCTACTGCCGCAAAATTTTTTCCATCGCTTTCCCTTTTGCCAGCTCGTCGATCAGTTTATCGAGGTAGCGGATTTCACGCATGAGTGGCTCTTCGATATTTTCGACCCGGATACCGCAAACGACGCCTTTAATCAACGTCCGCGAAGGATTCAGCCGGGGAGCTTTCGTGAAGAACGTCTCAAAGTCTGTCTTTCTCGACAACTGCGCCTGTAGTCCTTTGGCAGTATATCCTGTCAGCCAGCTGATGATCTCGTCCACCTCGGCTTTCGTGCGTCCTTTTTTCTCTGCCTTGTTAATATAAAGTGGATAGACGCTTGCGAAGCTCATTGCATAAATTCGATTTTTGTCCATGAAACTTTTTGGCTTTTTGGTTTCAGGGTTTCCAGTATAAAAGGCAGCTGAATTCGGTGTCGCGGCGGAGTGCGACTCGAAGCCCATTGACTGCGAGCGCGCGGGTTGCTGTGCGTCGGGCGAGCCTATCACGACGGAGGTGTGATCCAGTGAAACCTGCAAAGAACACGATTTGCGTTTGGTACGACCGCGAATCTGAGGAAGCGGCGCGTTTTTACGCCAGTATTTTTCCGGACTCGTCTGTTGGTGAGGTCATGCGCGCGCCCGGAGATTATCCGTCGGGAAATGAAGGGGATGTTTTGACGGTCTTGTTTACCGTGATGGGCATTCCATGCCTCGGGCTGAACGGCGGACCTGAGTTTAAGCACAGCGAAGCGTTCTCGTTCCAGGTGGCAACAGACGACCAGGCCGAAACAGATCGCTACTGGAACGCGATTGTCGGCAACGGCGGCGAAGAGAGCGCGTGTGGCTGGTGCAAGGACAAGTGGGGCGTGAACTGGCAGATTACGCCGGTCGCACTGACGCAGGCGATCTCGGATCCCGATCGCGCGGCTGCCAGGCGCGCCTTTGACGCAATGATGAAGATGAAGAAGATCGACGTGGCCACCATCGAAGCAGCGTGGAAAGGTTAAGAACTTTTGAGGAGCACCTTTACAAAGGTGTCCCGTCAAACGTACCCGAATTCCGTTGGACATTCACCCACGGTCTCCGCGATACATCCAATATGACGTCCAATCGTGACCCACGCAAAGCGCCAACATGGCTGGTGGTTGTTGTAGGGATGCTGGTGCTTGGCTTCCTGGCACTGCTGTGTGCCGGTGGCCTGTGGCCGATCGCAGCCGGACTGGTCATCCTGTTGGCGTTGCTGCGCTATATTATCCCCGGCGCGCAGTTGGTTGGCCTAGCGTTGATTTTCGGTCCGTTACTGCTCCTCGGATGGCTGTTTTCGCGGATTCTGCCGGAGCGAGTGGTCAGGTTTTTTGCGGATGCTTCCTATCCGCCCGTGATGCTAGTGCCAGTTGTGCTGGGCATGTATGGTATCGCTTACCTCGTTTACCGGGATGTTGGTGCGCTTGTGGTCGCCACGGCAGGTGTGCTGGTCATTTTCGGAGGACCTGCACTTGCGGTATGGACCTTCGTCAAAGCAAGAGACGCAATGACTTGGGCGTGGCGACATTTAAAATCGGGCCCGGCCAATCGTTAATAGCACTCTCACTCTGAGGCCACCGCTGACGATACCAACGAAGCTGGCGGACCAGGAGTGAAGATCTGGGGTCAGCTCCCGATCAGATTCTTTTCATGACCGCGGCTGCCCCCGCCACGCGCGGATTGTTACCCATGTCCATAGACCATCCGTTACCTATGTCTCCGGTTCGTACACTGTAGCCGAAACCCCTGCACTTTAAGGTGCTCTACGGGTCTGTAAGAGGTCATGCGGGAATACCATTGTCCAAAAGCCTGTACTACACAGGTCCTCATAAGGATAAAACAAACGCAGTTTCCCGACCCCGAACGCAGCCCGAGCGACGCCGCACTCGTCCCAGACGACTCCGATTCAGATTTCGCAATCCGCACTCGAAAAGTACTCCGAAATCCGCACTCGGACAACAGGAGTGAAACCTTACAAAAACATTACCGCTATTCAAGTGGCGAAATTACCAACTTGAACTTGAAAGCACAAAGGAGCCATTTTGATGACCCTGACAACGCAACCCGCCGTGCCTTACTCCGTCCGGTCTTTGGAGTGCGCGCGGCTTGCCGCCGCTTTGTTGCTGGACGCAAAAAGTTCAGCCACGCATCCGACAAAAAAACAATAGAAGAACTGGAGGCAACACGATCTGAACATTACGGAAATCAAAGGGCGAAATTACCCCATCCGCCTGTTTGATTTAAATCGAGAACTGCCAATGAGCGACGCCAATGTTTTGATTAGCATTGATTAATTTTGATTAAGGAGGTTCGCCCACCGTTTCAAAATCGTGCAACGAATGGACTCGATTTCTGGGGGCAGATGCGGAACTGTTGCGAAACCTAGCAAATTCGCAGGGGATGCGTAAAAGGAATGCCCGGGTTGCGCGGTGCGGCACGCGGTGTCGCACTCCCAGTGTGCCGTCCCAGAAGTTCATAGCTATACTTTAGGAAGCTTTCGAGCTCGGACGGCACACAAAACCAGTGGACGAATTAATGAGACACCATCCCAGGAACGGCGTACGTTTTTTGTTCGCGTGCGTGGTCGTTTGGCCGGAGTTGGATGGATCAGACGCGTGGTGCGATCTTGGCGCGATGGTGGAAATCGTTAACCCGAGAAAACGGAGGAGAAGTTCCGGGGCAGCTGTGGAACTGTTTCCTTTGGATATTGAGACGAAGCCCAGCCGCCTCTTATCGCGCTTCTTCTCCTGCCTCCGTGACAGATGGCGCTGAGTACCAGTAGGCGGTGGAAGAATACCATCCCGCGCGTTCATTGGCATGGCCGTGTTCAATGTCAAATTGCAGCGAGGACGAGAAGGGTACCTGATCTCCTATCAGCAGCCGGTAACAGCCGGTCGCGTCGCCGCTCGTACCATGGGCTTTGTGCTCATGCGCCGGGTTACCGTTTGTTGGGAGCGTGAATGTGCCGCGATTGAAATAATAAGCGCCTTCATACAGATCCTCCGTACCGGTGCCGTGCATTGTTGGGGTGGTAACGTCATCGACAAAGATCCGCTCATCGCCTTCGAGGTAACCGCGGTCCTGTTCGCTGAGCATGGTATGCGTAACCCCAACCAATTTGCCAGGTCCTTGCCTGGTCACCAGTAATGGCCAATGCTTGTCGGAGTCTGTCTGGCCGCCCAGGCTGGTTGTTCGGAAATGAGCAGCGGACCTCCAGCGCTCGTCGCGGGCGGAGGTGACTTGTACTTCGGCTGCTGAAATTTCCGTCCCGGAGTCATTGATTAATTGGATAATAGCAGTACGTCCGTACGGCATTGGCCACCAGCATGAGTACCAGCCGTCTGGAGATGTGTCCATTCCGAACATCAGAGCACGGACAGGATACTCGCCCAGTCGTGAGCCGAAAAACTCTCCCAGTGGTGAGTCCACCGTATGTTGATCGTCAAAGGTCATGCGCAGCCTGGTGGCGCTGAGAATGTCGTCTGATGCGTGCCGGAGGAAGGGGTCCATAACTGAAATTTCTCTGCGAGTCTGTTCCCCCTGCCAGGTCTCGCCGCTGATTCTGTATTGGTGAGCTTCTTCACTTTTAGATGAGTTGGGGCCTATGTCGACCGTGTCGCTATGGTTCCAGGTGTTATCAACCCGGCACTCAAAGCGATAAGAGCACTCGTTGAAGTCGCGGCTGGAGGCAACGAATTCGTTACGTACTTTGATGGATGTTTTATCTTTTGTGACCGACGTGGGAAGATCGAGTGCCTGCTCGCGCCACTCCACATCATGAGATGAAGCCAGGGATTCCCAGCTTGCCGCCAATTCCCCGTCGATCAGCACACGAGCGTGCTGGGATGCGACGCTGTCATCAAATCGCCGGATGATGCGGACTCCGGTGTGCGCAGGATCAATGCCTGCAGTGAATTCACTGAATCCTCCGCTGCCGAATGCCCGGCCATCGTCCGCAACAGGCTTGCCTGGCGGTACACCCTGTATCTGAGGAATGCGCACGCGGAGGGCTGAAATGACAGCGGGGCCTTTGTGTTCAAAGACAGTGGCTGTGTTGCCCGCTGCCAGGCTGTAAGTTGTGCTGTGTGTGGAGGCTCCTGACATGGGCTGTTTGGGATCCCGGGTGCCAGACATCTTCCACTGTTCAATAACATCCAGCGCGGGCTCTGCCGGATCAAACGTAGTTACTCCCTCTGCATCGGAAAAGCTACGGTAGGACACATGGTAAAAATAGGGATTATTCTGCACCGTGACCTGCATGCGCTCGCGATAAGGCATGGGTACTTTGATGTAGACGCCCCCGGAACTCCTGGTCGCATCAGCGACAAACGGAAAGACAAATGGTGGTCCAGCCTCGCCTTGCACCACCTTGTGAAGGGGTGCATGTAACACGGTTTCTCCATCAAGTTTGATTATAATATCTCCGGTTTTGCTGACATCACCTCCATCACGCGTGAACCAGATGGATTGTATTTCGCCAGCTCCTGTGGCTTCCGCGATCACACAGCCTTCAGATGTGTTTTTAACGCAGGAGTAGGTGCCTTCAAAGCCATCATTGTTGCCGCCTGTGCGATCGTAGCTCGAAAACTGAAGCGTTTGAACGCCGCTTGTCAGCTCCGGAAGGCGATCAAGTTCACGATAAACCTGCCACCCGATTGGTCCTTTGCCAACTGGAGCTGCAACTGGACTCATTGTGCTGAAGACAAGCACAGCGCCCAGGAAAGGTTGTCTGATAAGCTTCACTAATTTCTCCGTACGATTTAGGATTGTAAGTAATCTGGAGCAGCGGATAAGATGCACTCCAAGAGAGTTTTTTATGAGATCGGGAACTGTCCACAGAACTCTAATTCGATTCTATGAAGGAGCGGTCATGAACGGTGCGCCGGAGTACATCGAGATCGAACATGATGATTACGTGGCGAAGTACGTCGGGCGAACTCCGGATGGCAGGCAGTTTTTTCTGACGGAGCCGTTTGTGCCGGCCACTAGCGCCGAACAAGGTCGCGAGTTTCTTGCGCTGTATCTTTTCGACCAGAGCGGGAAACTGCTAAATGCGGAAATCCGGGATCTCGGAACGCGTGGGAATGTGGCGGATTCAGGATGCCAGGAGACCCGCGATGGTCTGCTAACGTCGCTTGGTACGACGGAATTCGCGCGCATCCGTGTGAAACCGTTCGAGGTTGAGCGGTTCGGAGTTTCGTTCGGATTGATCCCGCGCGAGCCCGAAGATGAGGACGACGAGTGGGCCGTCGAAGCGCAACCGGGCAACTACATGGCGTTTTTTGAACCGTTCGATAGTGGTGAGTATGATACGTGAGGGGTGAAGGTCGGCCCAGTCCCGCCGGAATTTAAGTACCGAAATAAATTCGCTAACGGAGCAAACGTCCCCAGATTTCCTGCGAGAATTAGGGATAGACTAGTATCATTAGCCGGCTTCGTTGTGCGCACATGAGCATGATCATGGAATTGCGCACGCTTAGTGACGCAAACATCGAAAAGCTGCTACAGGAGCCGCGGCGCATCTGGCAGGTTCTGGAGGCGCAGGATCCAGACGCCGCGCCCCCGCTACCACCGATGAAAGTGAAGCAGCCAAATTTGCTGCAGCGACTGCTAGGGATGAAGATCGCAACAACACCAGTCTCCACACCGCCACGCGATACTCCCGGCGACCTGGTGTTTGCCGACAACGAACTTCGCACGCTGGACATGGCCAAGACCTGGCATGGCATTCACTTCCTGCTGACAGGCACGTCCTGGGAGGGCGAGCCGCCGATGAACTTTCTGCTGGGTGGACGCGAGGTGGGGGACATCGACGTGGGTTACGGTCCTGCGCGTGCACTTACGGCCGCCGAAGTGGCGGCGTTTTCCTCGGCGCTGCAGTCGATAAGTGATGAGGAGCTTAAGTCGCGCTTTGTTCCAGCGCAGATGGAGGAGGTTTATCCCACGATCTGGGACCGCGATCCCGCCGATGACGATGCGCTTGGGTGGCTGATGGAGTTTATGCCGGATTTGCGGAAGTTTGTAGCCGACGCTGGGGCCGAAGGTCTGGGCGTGGTAGCGACGCTGTCTTAGTCATACTTGGACGTTACGTCCGGATTTGAAGGATCTTGCTGCCGAGCTGGCGAACCTTGCGGAGCTATTCCCTAACCCACTGATCTCAGCCGAACCAGCGAAACGGGGTCCAAACCCGCAGGGATGCGTAAAAGGAATGCCCGGGTTGTGTGGTGCGGCACGCGGTGTCGCACTCCCAGCGCGGCGTACGTTTTTTTGTTCGCGTGCGTGGTCGTTTGGCCGGAGTTGGATGAATCAGACGCGTGGTGCGTTCTGGCGCGATGGTGGAAATCATTAACCCGAGATAACGGAGGAGAAGTTCCGGGGCAGGTGCGGAACTGTTTCGAAACGGGGTCCATGTGAAGTTCCTTGGAACCCCGCAATTCGACTGTCTACGTTTTCGACGGAAGCTCAATTAGTTCGCAATTGCAGTGTGTCGTGTCGATGCGCCGGTGAGCTATGGCTCCCCGGTGACTACGTGGACAATGGTCCCGCTGGAGTCGAGCGTCAGATAAGTCGTGTGAGCATAAAAACGCTGTTCCACGTTTTGCGCCAGCCAGTTTGTCATTCCTTTGACGTGCTTAAATCGATAGGCATCGGCGATGTAACGTTGCGATTCTTCCGGCTTAAGCGGGCCGACCTGGTAGCAGCGATCTGGCCGGGTATGTAGTATGCCGTAAGTTAATCCCAACTTTTGTATGCGTGGCTCAATGGCGGAAAAAGCTGCACCTGTGTGCGCGATTGCCCGAACCTCGCGCGCACGCTCGGACATCGACAGCAATGGCATGTACCGAATCGCGAGGAATACTGCCGGAATAAGGAAAACTGATCCGATAATCAGCCATGCAATAGGCCAGGGGCGGATTGCTGTATTGTGTGAGCGGCGGGCGTGTTCACGCTCGGAAGTTGATGGCGGAAGCGGATCAGACATCGGTTGCTGCTCGATCATAAGCAGGTTGTGCTATCAAGTGTTACCACTGGGCGCAAGCGATCGGATAAAACATGACCGGCAGCCGAAAGTAATTGTTAACCTGTCCCGCAAAAACCTATCTTATTACAGGCTCCGGCAGGCAGGTCAACGAATGATAGCAGTTACCTGCGCGAAGGAAGTGTAGTAAAGCCTATAGGTCGTATAGGACTTATAGGACTTATAGGACTTTTACAGGCCTGAAGGCGAATGAGGTGAAGCGCGGAGGTGGTGGGTGAACTGGATGACTATCCATTGTCCGACTTTTTGTTGCGCTGTTGCAGGCGCGCCCGGGTCATGCGCTCGCGGACCCCGCCGTTGTCGAGGAAGTCTTTTTCGGCGGCGCGGATCTGCCGGTTGAGCAGGTAGTTGGCCTGGTGGATAAGGCAGATGGCGATGTTTGCGATAATTTCCGGTCGGCGGGCCTGGATGATTTCGCGGAAGGTTTCGTAATTGGCTTCGGGGTTGGCGCCGAGCTGGCGGACGTAGGCGGCTTCTTTGGAGTTTTTATCCCAGATTGTGTGGCTGCGCACGCGGAGGTAGTCGTGGTAATCGGTGAGGAGTTCTTCCTGGCTGGCGCGTGCGACGTTGAGGAGTTTGATTTCTGTTTCCTTAGAGGTGCCGGATGCCTGGGAGGCTTCTACGATGTTCTGTTTGCCGGAGCGGGCGGCCTGGATCATCTTGTCGATGGTGCGATCGCCTCGGGTAAGGTGGTGGTGGCAGAAGTGGAAGGCGATGTCGTAGATGATTTCGGCTTTGCGGTAGGAGAGGAGGTTTTTGTAGCCGCCGTGCGGTGGGATGAATCCGCGGGAGGCAGGTGTGGTCATCGCTGGGAGTGCCGGATGGTGAGGCCAATGGCGCGGATGCGGCGAATGACGCGAATGACTGTGTACATATAAGACATATAGGTCCTATAGGACGTATAGGACCTATATGAAACGCTGGTTGGTTGTGGAGTGCCGGAGGGGTTACCGCCAGTCGGTCTGAAGACCCTCCTCCGGGAGAGTATCGGCAATAACCTCGACGAGAACCGCGCTTTGTATTTCCGCAAAGGCGGGTGAGGGCTGCTACTTTTACTTGAGGATGGGGGTCAACGACTTTGGATGATCTCTAGGATGACGAAAAAGAAACCCGCTGAGAAATCAAAGAACTCCACGATTGCGCCGGGGATTGACCTGGAGTGCCCGCCGCCTTACTGGAATGATGCCTTGTATGCAAAGGGTGTGTCCGCGCTCGAAGCTTCGCTGGGCAGCGAGAAAACGGACGCGTTTCTTGCAATGATTGGTGTTCATGCCACTTTCAGCATCTTGCGCAAAGCCCTGCCGGATGAAAACTTCGCTCCGCAGATTTTCACACTTAAAGTTACGTTGAGCCATTCCAAGCCCGCTATATGGCGTCGGTTGTGTGTGTGGAGTGAGGTGACGCTTGGCGAAATGCACGAGATTCTTCAAATCGCGTTTGGTTGGACCAATACGCACCTGCATCTGTTTCGAACCAAACGCGAAATGTTTGCTGCACTTTATGATGATGATGTGGATGCAAACATTGAAGGAGCAGAGGACGAGGACACCATCAGCCTATATGAGGTGCTTGAAAAACACGGTGACAAATTGACGTATCTATACGACATGGGCGATGGCTGGGATCACCAGATAACGCTGGAAAAGGTGGAGAATATTCCTTTGGGGGACAGCAAGCCGCCGCTGCCAGAATGTGTTGCTGGAGCAAACGCGTGTCCGCCCGAAGACGTAGGTGGTATTTGCGGGTACTACGAAGGCCTCAAGATTCTATCAAAGCCATCCCATGAAAGCTTTGACTCGTATCGCGACATGTTCCCTGAGAATTTTGACCCGCTCGGTTTCAACCGGGAGGAAACCAACGAGCTCTTGCGTGCATATTGGTCGAATCTGGAGGAACGCGAGTTCGGCGTGGGTTTCGAGAACGATTAATGGCGCGCAGTATATGCGGTTGTCTTACTCAGATAGGATGCAGATGTTATCGCTCTCCGCTGGGAGAAAATGGAATTCTCTTTGGCACCATGCGCTACCCAAATGAGATTTACCCGGCCACAATTCCTGCAATTCCTGTACGGAGGCTGACATGCTGGACAAATATCCGAAGGCGGTGAAGAAGGAGATCATCCGGCTGATCGGAGTGGTGTACGAGCGGGAGCTTAGGAAGGCACAGTTTGGGTTGCTGGGGGACTTTGCGCAGTGGGAAGCGGGTGAGCTGGATGCGTTTGAATTGAATGAGCGGATTCACGTTTACCACGACGAGACGGCGCGCGAACTTTGGAAGCGCATGGGGACCGTGCAGCCTCACGCGGATTTGTGCGTGGCGGCGGCGGTGCGCGATGGGGTGCTGAAGCGCGAGGAGGTTACGCAGCAGACACGGGATGCGCTGGAGTCGCTGATCAGGTCCGGTCTGCCCTAGTGTGCCGAATCAGAAGTTCCTATCCAGTTTGAGCGCGGAAGATGAGCTCAATTCGGCACACAGAACCGAATACGAATTAACGGTAGACCACACTAGCTAATCCGCGATCGACTTAGACCAGGTGTGTGGCGTTGCCACCGACACGCAGCCTGGTGAGCGATATTCTCCAGCAAAACTGAGGGCACACCTGAAGCACCGAGAATCTCACTCGCGTCCAGCACTTCAATACCAACCAACCGCTCACCATCTCGGAAGTTGAGAGCGGTTTCGTCGTTTAGTTGCACTGTTCGGCACTGGTGCTCGCCATCGACGAGACGAATGTAGAGTGCATCAATCCTTTGTCGTAACAGAATTTCATCGCCGCACCTTACATCTAGAACGTATAAACTGTTATGATGAATATTACGTGTTTTTGTTCAACAAAGATTGGCATCACCTGCTTCAAAGCATATCTGCGGCCATTCCAATCCGCATCGAAAGTGAAAATGCAGCGGGCCGGCATACGGTTGCGCTTTGCTTGCTCCCACTTGCCCTCGCGAATTGCTGTTTCGATCTCTGCATGGTTGGTGCCGCGCGAAAAGTCGGTATACGAAGATCAAAGTATGGTTCGATACCATCGAGTATTTCGGGAAGTTAGAATGAGGCGGTGACGGCTGGATCTGGTATCGTTTGCTTCAGCTAATATCGTCGGGTGCTGGTGGTGGGAGTGTGCTTGGGGGGATCTGAGATTGTGATCTGGATCTGAGTGGCGGGACGGGTGTCGGGGGGTTTTGCGGCTGAGTTGGGGCGTAGCCTGGTCGTGAGTGGAGTTGGCAGCGTAAAGAGCGCAATGATGGCAACGATCTGCAGGGCGGTGGTGGCTGCGAAGTTTAGCTGGAAGGATCGTTTGTGGGTTTTGTGTCGGAAGTAGAGCATTGCGGTGATGGCGCCGACGGTGCCGCCGAGGAACCCGAGCATCAGCAGGGTGGACTCGGGTATGCGTCGCAGGCCGAGTCGCGCGGCTTTTTTGTCGAGGCCATACATGCTAAAGGTGAGCAGGGTGAGGAGTAGTGCCCAGGCGGCGACGATGGGGGTGGCTATCAATTGGAGTGCGTTCGCAATTACTTGAATGACGAGTGCTACGGATTTGCGTGATTGGGTGGTAGGCTGTTCGGCACGGGTTTCGGGTCATGAACTATGCTGCGATAGATTTGGACCAGGGTTCGACGGCAGAAGCTATCTGGCTAAGGGAATCCGGGAAGGCGCCATTGCCATAACGTTTCCACCAGCTTTCGATCGTGACTCCTACTGGCTCGTCGCTATCTTCCCGCAGGATGAGTAGGGTGCCGTCGGGTTGTTCATCGCCGTAACAGGGTATGTCGCGTGCTGCGACCAGCCGAACATAAAGAATGTCGTTTCCAATATCGTAATGGAACCAAAGCTGATTGGATGGCCCCAGTGTTCCTTCTACGGCATCGGCAATGGCCACTCGCTTGTACCTCCTTTCATCTGCTTTACCTTATATGCGCTTTTTACAATTCCGCGGACAACATCTGCAACTACTCGTATGCGAATGGAAGAGTTTTCCAAGGGCCGTGAGTAATAGAGGCGGCAGTGGGCATCGCTGAGGCTGACGAGAATTACTTCAGGGGATTCAATTGCTGTGATGGTCTGGGCTCGCAACCGCCGCATCTCTGGATGACCGGGCACGATGTGTCCGTACCAAGTGTGTTCGTAAAGAGTGATTTTGCGCCCTAGCGGATCAACTATGATTTGGTCCGCCACTTTATAGGCTTAGTCCCAGCTGAGATTGGATGCGGATTGATACTCCGTAACTCGGGTTTCGAAGAAGTTTTTCTCTTTGCCGAGGTCCATGGTTTCGGACATCCACGGGAAGGGGTTCTTGGCGTTGGGGTTTTGCTGGGGGAGGCCGATGCGCTCGAGTCTGCGGTCGGCGATGTGGCGGACGTATTCGGTGAAGAGGTCGCCGTTGAGGCCGAGGATGCCGTTGGGCAGCACGTCCCATGCGTAGGCGATTTCGAGGTCGACGGCTTCGCGCACTTTGGCGGTGATGCGGTCCTGGAATTCCTGCGTCCACAGGTGTGGGTTTTCTTCTTTGATGCCGTTGATGAGGTCGATGCCGAAGTTGAGGTGGATGGTCTCGTCGCGCAGGATATACTGGAACTGTTCGCCGATGCCGGTCATGCGGTTCTGGCGGTGGAAGGATAGTATCATGACGAAGCCGGTGTAGAAGAAAATGCCTTCCATGATGATGTAGTAACCGATGAGGTTTTCAAGGAAGGTTTGCGCGCCTTCGAAGGTCTCGGTGGTGAAGTTTGGTTCAAGAATGGCGGCGGTGAGCTGCATCTCGAATGCGTCTTTGCGGGCAATGGCGGGGATTTCGCGGTACATGTTAAAGACTTCGCGCTGGTTGAGCCCGAGCGATTCCACGACATAAAGGAACGTGTGGGTGTGGATGGCTTCTTCGAATGCCTGGCGCAGAAGGTACTGGCGGCACTCGGGGTTGGTGACGTGCTTGAAGATGGCGAGGACGAGGTTGTTGCCGACGAGGGATTCGGCGGTGGCGAAGAAGCCAAGGTTGCGCATGATGACGAGGCGTTCGTCGGGCGTGAGTGCGCCGGCTTTCCATGTTTCGATGTCTTTACCCATGGGTACTTCGGAGGGCATCCAGTGGTTGGCGCAACCGTTGATGTAGTGTTCCCATGCCCAGTTATATTTAAGGGGCATGAGCTGGTTGACGTCGACCTGGTTGCAGTTGATGAGGCGCTTGGCGTCGACGGTCGGCGCCTGGCCGAGTGTTTCGAGGATGGCGGCCGCGTCGTCGGCGGTGGCAGTTGGATTCGTAATGGGAGTGTCGCTTTCGAGTGAGTGGGTGGTGCCGTTGAGGTGGGGAACGGGGGTTATGTGGGCGGTCATGGTTGCTCCGGTATGTGGCTCAAGTGGTTGACGTGAAGAGGATGGTGAACATGATGGTGACGATGAGCAGGCTGGAACCACACAGGCACAGAGGCACAGAGAGATGGGATGCGGCGGGCGCGGCCGCAGAACGGCTGCTGGCTCGGGAGGGGAGAGCTGCGCCGATAGTGGGGGGATAATTTTGCAACGGGGTTTTCATTTCTCTGTGACTCTGTGCGTGTGTGGTTCTCTTTCAGTAGTGGTTAGTTTCGAATGCGGATTGCGGAGTACCTTCGAATGCGGATTTCGGATTTCGGATTGCGGAATACAAAAAGCGAGTGGCCGGACGTGTTCCGCAGGGTTTGACGCAGGAAGTGGTGTGTGGGTTGTCACTGGCAGGCTTCGCATTCGGGATTATCGAGGCTGCAGGCTTTGGGAGCGGGAAGTCCGCCGACGAGCAGCGCGTCGTCGAGCTTGGTGAGTTGCGGCGGTTCCGTCATGAATGCGGGTGCGGGTTGGGAGGGAATTCCGCCGGTGGGGGTGCGGTTGATCTGGACGCCGGCGCTGGCGGATTTGTGTTTCATCCACTTGGGCTGGATGCCGAACTTGTTGATATCGACGGTGGATTTTTCGACCTGGGTGGCGGCGAGGGTGCGCAGGTAGTAGGTAGTTTTGAGGCCCTTGTGCCACGCGAGGAAGTACATCTCGTGCATCTTTTTGCCGCTGGGCTGCTGGAGGTAGAGGTTGAGCGACTGGCCCATGTCGAGCCACTTCTGCCGTCGGCTGGCGCACTCGATGATCCAGTGCGGCTCGACTTCGAAGGCGGTTCGGTAGCGCTCCTTGATGTGGGGCGGTATGCGGTCGATGTCGGCGAGATTGCCGTCGTTGTATTTGAGTTCTTCGAGCATGTCGGCATCCCAGAGGCCGAGGGCGCGGAGGTCTTCGACGAGCTGCGTGTTTACCTGGGTAAAGTCACCAGAGAGGTTCGATTTCACGTAGAGGTTTTTGTAGGTGGGCTCAATGGACTGGCTGACTCCGACGATGTTGGAAATGGTGGCGGTGGGGGCGATGGCCATGACGTTGGAGTTTCGCATGCCGTGGACGCGTACGGCGTGGCGGATGGGCGCCCAGTCGAAGCGGGCGGAGCGATCCATGGCGACGGGCATGCCGCGCTCCTGCTCGAGGATTTCGATGGTGTCGATGGGGAGCAGGCCACGGTGCCATTTGCTGCCTTCGAACGTGGGGTAGGCGCCGCGTTCCCTGGCGAGCTGGGTGCTGGCCTGGATGGCGTGGTAGCTGATGGCTTCCATGGTATAATCGGCGAAGTCGACGGCCTGCTGGCTGGCGTAGCTATAGCCCATGAGATAGAGTGCATCCTGGAAACCCATGATGCCGAGTCCGATGGGGCGGTGGCGCAGGTTCGCATTGCGGGCTTCGACGGTCGGGTAGAAGTTCAGGTCGATGACATTGTCGAGCATGCGGACGGCAGTGCGGACGGTGTGCTCGAGTTTCTGGACATCGAAGGTGCCCATGTGGTCGCCGGTGGCCTGGCCGAAGAGGTCTTTGGCGCGTTCGACTTTAACGTGCGCGGCCAGGTTGATGGAGCCGAGATTGCAGACGGCGGTTTCGTCGCCGGAATTGTTGAGGAGAATCTCGGTGCAGAGGTTGGAATTGTGGACGACACCGGCGTGGTCCTGCGGGCTGCGGACGTTGGATGGATCCTTGAAGGTGATCCACGGGTGGCCGGTCTCGAAAAGCATGGAGAGCATTTTGCGCCACTGCTCGAGGGCGGAAACGCGCTTGAAGAGCTTGAGCTTTCCTTCGTCGGCGAGGGCCTCGTAGCCGGTGTAGGCTTCTTCGAATGCGCGGCCATATTTATCGTGGAGGTCAGGGACATCGTTGGGTGAGAAGAGGGTCCACTGGCCGTTTTCCGCGACGCGTTTCATGAACAGGTCAGGGATCCAGTTGGCCGTATTCATGTCGTGGGTGCGGCGGCGTTCGTCGCCCGTGTTCTTGCGCAGTTCGAGGAATTCCTCGACGTCGAGGTGCCAGGTTTCGAGATAGGCGCAGATAGCGCCCTTGCGCTTGCCGCCCTGGTTGACGGCTACCGCGCCGTCGTTGGCAATCTTGAGGAAGGGAACGATGCCCTGGGACTTGCCGCCGGTGCCTTTGATCCTGGCACCGAGGGCGCGGACATTCGTCCAGTCGTTGCCGAGACCGCCAGCCCATTTGGAGAGCAGGGCGTTGTCGCGGTAGGCTTTGAAGATCTGGTCGAGGTCGTCCTGGACGGATGAGAGGTAGCAGGATGAGAGCTGCGGATGGAGCGTGCCGCTGTTGAACAACGTGGGTGTCGCGCTGGTGTAGGCGAAGGAGCTGAGCAGGTTGTAGAACTCGATGGCGCGGTCGGTCGGCTCGGCTTCATTGAGGGAGAGACCCATGGCGACGCGCATCCAGAAGCACTGAGGGAGTTCGATGCGGCGGCCGTCGAGGTTGATGAAGTAGCGGTCGTAGAGAGTCTGCAGGCCGAGGAAGGCGAACTGCAGGTCGCGGTCAGGGCGCAGGGCAGCCGCGAGGCGGTGAAGATCGAAAATCTTGCGCATGCGTGTGTCGATGAGCTCGCTTTCGACGGCGAGATCGATGTAGTGCGCGAAGTAATTTTTGTAGAGGTCGGGCGCCTCGGCGAGGGTGGTGGGCTGGCCAACAGCTTCCTGGTAGAGGAGGTGGAGCAGAAGGCGGGCGGCAACGTAGGCGTAGCCGGGTTCGACTTCGATGCGGGTGCGGGCGGCCATGATAGCGGCCTGCGCGACTTCGGACTCGGGCATGCCGTTGTACAGGCTGGAGACGGTTTGCTCGATGACGGGTTCGGCGGTTACGGTGTCGCCGAGGTCGGCACAGGCCTCCTCGATCCGCGCGCGCAATACCGCCTTGTCCATTTCGGCCAGGGTCCCGTCGGCTCGTTTCACCTGGAGGGATTGACTGCGGCGACGCTCCGCGCGCATCTCGCGGTAGAGAACATAGCGGCGGGCGATCTTGTGCTCGCCGCTGGTCATGAGGGCTTTTTCGACTTCGTCCTGAATCTGCTCGACGGCGGGGGCGGCACCGTCGGCGGCGCGCTCGTTGGCCCAGCGGATGACGGCCTGCGCGAGCGCTGCGATTTTGCCGTGGGAGACGGAAGGGAGCTCCGAAGCGGCGGGAACACCGTATTCGGCAAGCCATGCCTTCTCGATGGCGAGGCGTATGCGATCGCCGTCGAATGCGACGAAGTCGCCGTTGCGTTTGCGAACGCGCAGAGTGGGCGGCGCCTCGGGCGAGGGTGTTGCGGTCGTCATTTCAGAATCGCGTGTGGCGGACATGATGGCTCAAACGTCTCCTTCAAAATAGTCGCGGTGCTGCGCATCGGGTAGTGGCCTTGGGGCAAAAGGACGCGTACGGGGCAGCGGCTGTTGGACGCAGCCATCCGCACGCGGCATTTCTCCATTGCCGAAGTCTTGTGTTTCTGTCGTTACTGCCGGTGTACTGCGTGGTGCCCGGTTAGCCTGCGGTCGGGCGCACCAGGCGGGCTGTTCGTCCGCCGTGCGGTCGCGCTGGACTCTATTGATCCGTCGACTGGTTGGCCCTGTCTCCCCTGGGCACCGGCCTGGCGGGTGAGCCCGCTTTCCTCCGCAGTGTTCGCACTTTCTATCTACTACACTGTGAAAAAGAGGTAGTAGCGTATGTTGTGTCGATTGCAAGCAAAAATATACAAGATATTGTAGGTTTAGCTGCATCTTGTACTTTGAGCGTGAATCGGTCCGGACTGCGAAACAGGTGTGATCGAGGCCTGTTGGCAGTGTGGGCGAGGACAGTGGAACGTTATTTCGGGTGGGTCAAGATTTAGGGTAATGGTCAATTCACAGGCTAGGGCGCTGGGGGGTGGCGAGTTGTACGAAATGTGGACGGTCTGTGGGAAAAAAGTTTGGGGTAGAAGAGGGTGCGAAGCCATCGGTCGGTGGCCTCATCTGATTCGTGAGCCGCCGCACTCTGGTGCGAAAAGCAGAAAGCGCGAGGCGCTGCATCTTGAAAAAAACGTTACATTTGTTCGAGTGTGGAAATCCCAAGCAGGGCGAGGCCGATCTGCATCGTGCGTGCGGTGGCGTCGCAGAGGCGCAAGCGGCTGAGGCGCGTGTTGCCTTCGCTTTGCAGCACAGAGCAGTTCTCATAAAATGAACTGAACGCGCCGGCGACATCGTATAGATACGTACAGAGGTGATGTGGCTTGAGCTCGCGTCCCATGACTTCGATGATCTCACCAAAACGGAGCAGTGACTTGGCGAGAGTGATTTCCTGCGCGGCATTCAACACAAGCTCGGAAGCCGTATCCTTTTCAAACAAACTCGCAGAGGTTCCCGATTCTGCGGCCTTGCGAAAAATGGAGCGCACGCGCGTGTAGACGTACTGGAGATAGGGTCCGGTGTTGCCTTCAAGCGAAAGCATCTTGTCCCACGAAAACATGTAGTCGCCAGTGCGGTCCTTGGAAAGGTCGGCGTATTTAACCGCACCGATTCCGACGGTGCGCGCGATTTCGCGGCGCTGCGTTTCGGGCATGGTGGGATTTTTTTCGCTGACGAGGGCAAAGGCGCGTTCCTCCGCTTCGTCGAGCAGGTCTTTTAGTTTCACGGTGCCACCGGTGCGCGTTTTAAACGGTTTGCCGTCCTCGCCCAGCATCGTGCCGAAAGGCGCAAATTCCAGCCACACGCTTTCCGCCCAGCCGGCACGCTTCGCGGCTTCGAACACCTGGGCGAAGTGCTGCACCTGCCGGGAGTCGTGCACATATATCAGTCGACGCGCCCGGAGCTCTTTCACGCGGTATCGAATAGCGGCGAGGTCGGTGGTGGCGTACAGATAACCTCCGCCGGTTTTTTCGATGAGCAGGGGGGCGCCGAAGTTGTCGGAGAAAATGGCGATGGCTCCCTCGCTTCGTTCGGCGACGCCGGCGTCTTTGAGATCATGGACGACTTCGGCCAGCATCTCATTGTAGAACGACTCACCGCGCTCGTGCTCTTCGCGGAGTCCGACGCCAAGCCGTTCGTAGATCGGCTGGTAATGCAGGCGGGTCTCGTCTACAATCAGGCGCCATAGCTTCAGCTCTTCTTCGCCGCCGCCCTGTAGTTGTACGACGATGGCACGCGCCTCGTCCTGGAAGGCGGGCTCGCGGTCAAAACGCTCTTTGGCTTCGCGGTAAAATTGTTCGAGGTCCTCGATGTGGTGGGTGGGGTGCGGTGGTTGCACGTGCATCGCATCAGCAGCCTGGAAGCCAGCTGCACCTGCGACGGTGCTTCGCAGGTGGGCGATGAGCATGCCGAACTGCGTGCCCCAGTCGCCGAGATGGTTTTGCCGAATGACCTCGTGTGCCTGGAACTCCAGCACGCGTGCAATGGCGTCGCCGATGATTGTGCTGCGAAGATGGCCAACGTGCATCTGCTTGGCGATATTGGGTCCGCTGTAATCCACCACGGTCCGCACCGGAGCGGGCGCGGGTTCGACTCCAAGGCGGTCGTCGGCGGCATTGGATGAAAGCTGGGCGGCGACCCAGGCGGGCGACAGCCGGACGTTAATGAAGCCGGGTCCCGCGATGGAGACATCTTCGGCCATTGCACCGAGATCCAGCGCCGCAACGATTCTCTCGGCTGTCGCGCGGGGGTTCGGTTTTCCGCCGACAGCTTCCACGGCGCGTTTGGCAAGTCCCATCGCAGCGTTGCACTGGTAATCGCCAAACGCGGTATTCTGGACCGGGGTGACCTGTGGGTCCGCATCGAACCCGAGGGCGGTTTGAATAGCAGCGCGAAACGCATCGGCGAGCTGAAAAGTTAATGGACGCATAGAGTCGCAGTTTCGGGGTGCGGGGTGTGGGTTGCCAAGGAGAAACGGGCAGCTTTTGAATGCGGATTGCGGAGTGCGGATTGCGGAGTACTTTCGAATGCGGCGGAGTGGGAGAGTGGTTAGTGGTTAGTGGTTAGTGGTTAGTGGTTAGTGGTTAGTGATTAGTGGTTAGTGATTAGTGGTTAGTGATTAGTGGTTAGTGGTTAGTGATTAGTGGTTAGTTGGTGCCCGTTCGGAGTACAGGCTTTAGCCTGGGCCGACGCAAGCGCACAGAGGATCGCCCCGTTCGGAGTAAAGGTGTAAGTGTGGGTAGTGGGTAGTGGGTAGTACTTTTTAAGCAGGAGGTAAAGGAGGAAGTGGAGAGAATGATGGTGGAGGTGTTGTTCGGTAGGATTATTGAATCAATCAGTTCGCGGTATTGCGTGCAGCGTGCAGGTTTGGTGCATCTGAAATGGAAAGCCGGAACCGGTCTCAGGATTGGCCTTGCACGGGGGTGATAACCTTGTTGCTGTGGCACCAGAGTCGGCACCTTTGAGTTTACAAGCACGATGCGAACATAGAAAGTAATTACTTGGCCAGACAGAACTACTCATTCGAAAAGCGCCAGAAAGAGATCGCGAAAAAGAAGAAGAAGGAAGAAAAGCTGCAGCGGCGGTCCGCGCCTAAGGAGACGTCGCCGGACGAGTTGCAAGACGACGAAAGACCTGGCGACGCGACACCGGATCCGCAAACGCCTTAGCATCGGGCAACGGGTTGTGGCGCCCGCGGCGGCGGTATTCCGCTATTGCGGGGCTGTTTCGGGATCCTCGGAAACGAGCTTCAGGCGGCAATCATCGGGTTTGGAAACCGGGCTATTGTGGTAGCCGCGAATGTCCCATCCAGCATCCAGATGTTTGTCCAATTCCTTGTAATAAACATGACTGCCGCGAATGTTATCGGCAAACGAGACGTCGTGAAAGACAACGGTTGAAGGCTTGTCGCTGTCGCTTAGCGCGTCGAATACCACGTCGGGATCGGCGAGATCGCCCGAATAGGCAACGGTACTGTCGGGACCTTGGAAAACGTAAGCGGAAGACGGCATGTTCTCCTGGTGGAGGCCCGTCGTATTGACAGGCTGAATGTGTGTGGAGCCGACTTGATTGGCTTCGCCATTAAGCTGCTGTAACTTCAGGAAGTTTTCGATTGGATCGCTGGTTCTCTGAAGTCGCAGCAAAGTGAGTAGCGGTTCGCGCAGCCATGGGGGAAAGACCAGAGTAACCGGTGATTTGTCGACGTGGTACCGGTGGTTGATGATGGAGCCGAGGCTGCCGACGTGATCGTCGTGAAGGTGGGTGACGATGATGTGAGTAATGCGGTCGATCCAGTGTGTGCGGCAGAGATCGCCATAGGTTGAGCAACCGGCATCGATAAGCGTGTATGTACCCAGGCCGGTGTCTACAACGGCTGCGGAACTTCCGAGCTCAGGAGAGAATGCGCCGCCCACCCCAAGAAATCTGATCATCATGATGTTGGTCCGCCATCCTGGTGGAGCCTCTCAAAAGGGCCCCTGTACTTGCTATTTACGACATGTGTAGCAGGCCGGCTACTCGAGGTCAAGACTTCCTCGCGTGACGCCCAGCTTACTACTGGCGGACAACTGCCGCCAGAGTTTGCGTCCATCGGCATTGCCGCAAATAGCAGGCGCGTAGGCGTCGAGCACCTTTTGAACATCCTGTGCAGGCTGGGCAATGAATTCGACACGGTAGTTGCGCACACCCGCCTCGAGAAGTCGGTGAAGGTATTCGCTGCCGCTTTGCGCGATGGCATTGTAGACCGTGTTGCGGCAACCGGCATCCGCTTTGACCGGGTGTTTGTATCCCATGCGGTCCTTAAGCTCAAGTGTGTGGTCTTCGCATGGCCGGCCGCAGTTGGTGAAATCGGTACCCGTTGAAAGGTACCTGCAAAACACACAGTGCTCCATGTGGAACATGGGCAGGTGCTGGTGAATGGTGACCTCGAACCAGGAAGCGGGAGCGCGGGCGAGAAGGTCGAGTAGCTGGTCAATGTTAAGGTCGTAGCTGGGCGTTAGTTGCCGGATCCCGCGTTTCCAAAGCAGCAGGGCAGTCAGGTCGTTGGCGACGTTGAGGGCATAATCTCCGAGGAGCGGGAGTTCGGGAGAAATTTCAGAGAGGACGTGTAGCGCGGCAAGATTGCGGACAAGAATGGCGTCGGGGTTTGCTTCGAGCAGTTTGCGCACGAGCGGGGCCTCGCCTGGTTTCATGACGCGCAACGTTGCAGGCGCGAAACGAATGTGGGAAGGCACGAGCCCGCGGGCTTCGCGGTGCAGGCGGATATCTTCAAAATCTGTGTAAATCGTCGTGACGGATGGATGGGTAGCGGCGACTTCGACCTGGGATAGTGTGCGACAAAGCACGGATAGGCGGGACTGGCTGGGGCTTTCGGGGTGGTCGGTTGGGGGAAGCTCGCGACGGAATTCGATTAATGCATTGGGGTGGAGCGCGCGCATGCGGTTGTGTGCACGACGTTTTTGAATGAGGGCTTCGACGGCACGCCGGCGGAGTTGATTAAGGCGGCTGGTCGGGACCAGCAGTTCGCCACTTACATAGGCTTCGAAGTGGTCGAGGTAAAAAGGAGTGCCACCGAGGCGTCCGAGTTGCTGCTTCAGGATTAAGGGCGTAAGTGGGGACTGAGTCGCGTGATCGGGCAGAGCGGTATCGTCGAGCTCGACGACGTTGCGGTTTTCGTCTTCGACGCGGAGGTGCAACGGAGCATCCGATGCGCAGTCGACGCGCATTTGAACCGGCCGGCGAAAGCGGACCTGATCACCATCGAAGCTGGCAGCGAGCTCACGGTCGAGCGCGGGGTCGCTGGTTTTCCAGACGCGGTCACCGACATGAACTCGGCGAATTTCGAAGTCGGGGCCGAAGGCGAGTGTCGCATCGACGGGGTGGGCAGCAGAAGCGTCGGCATGTGAAGCGGCTGGGAGCGCGGACTTGCCGGAGGTGCGGAGGTTTGTTCCATCGTTCATGGTGTATACGCGACCGCCCGATTCGTCCTGGTCGGGGCGTCCTGCGTCGAAGACGACACCGTCGCCCGGCTTAAGCGGGCCTTCAAGTCGCACTTCGATTTCGCGCTGGCCGATGCGGACCACGCGTCCGAGGTAGAGCCCGCGTTTTTTCGGGTATCGGCCTTCGACGACGGACTGGTGATCGATGGAATGAAGATAGCCCCCGGTAAAGCCACGACTGAAAGTCATCTCGAGCTTTTCGCGGTCACGGCCGAGGAGTTGCGGCTTGCCGAGTTGCGGCGCAGGGTGTTCGATGTCGAGCGGCTCGAAAACCTGGTCGAGGGCATGGCGATAACTTTGCACGGTTGCGGCCACGTACTCAGGGCTTTTCAGTCGGCCCTCTATCTTCAAGCTGACGATGCCGGCGCGGACGAGTTCGTCGAGATCTTCATAGGCCGCGAGGTCCTTGGGCGAAAGCACGTATTTAATATCGCCGACATCGCGCGGCTCACCGTCGACGATGAGGTCGTAGGGAAGGCGACAGGCCTGCGCGCACTCGCCGCGGTTGGCGCTGCGGCCGCCGAGTGCTTCGCTGGTGAGACACTGCCCGCTGTAGGCCACGCAAATCGCCCCATGCACAAAGACTTCGATTTCCTTCGAAGTGCTGCGGCGAATGGTGTTTAATTCTTTGATGCTGGTTTCGCGCGCGGCGACAATTCGTTCGAGCCGGAGCCCCAGGCCTTCGGCTCCCGCGATGGACTCGGCGCTTGTCAATGTCATCTGGGTGCTTGCGTGAATCGGGAGTTGTGACGCGAGCTGATGGGCAAGGGCAGCGAGTCCGAGATCCTGCACGAGTATGGCGTCGACACCGGCATTGCTGCATGCGGTAAGTACGCGCACGGCTTCCTCCAGTTCACTGCTGAAGATCAGCGTGTTGAGTGTCACGTATCCCTTCACGCCGCGCTCGTGCAGCCATGCCATGATTTCGGGCAGGTCTGTGAGTGCAAAGTTGCTTGCGCGCAGGCGCGCATTGAACTCCTGCACGCCAAAGTAAACTGCGTCGGCGCCATTTTCGACGGCAGCTTTCATCATCTCATCATTACCGGCGGGCGCGAGCAGCTCGGGCCGATTATAACTCGGCTTGGGTAACGTATGGGAAGTGGCGGTAGCGCTCATCGGGCGAAGGGGCGACGCAAGCGCCCTTGCATTGGGCTACAGGTGGAAGGGTTTCTTAATCCTGCAAAGGCTAGTGGGAGTACCGTTAATACGTAATCAGTTCTGTGTGCCGAATCAGGCTCGTTTTCCGGGCCAAAATTGGATAGTGGATAGGAACTTCTGATTCGGCACACTAGGCGGCCTGGGCTATTCCAGGCAGGCGGATGACAAAAGCGGTTCCGTGGGCAGGATCGCCAAACGCGGCGAGGTCACCTCCCATTCGACGACACAGGTGCTGGGCTATGGTGAGACCGAGGCCTTTGTTGCTGTCGGATTTTACCGGCGTTTCGCTGGTGTCAGATGCGGTTTCATTATCATGGAACGTATGGAACAACCGATTCAGTTGATCGCTGTTCAGTGCGATGGCGGGTTGCATTACCATAAGTTCAACCAGGGGCAGATCGCGTGTTCCCTGCTGCGTGACTGAAAGTGTCAGCTTACTGCCATTGGACAAACGGGAGGCGAACGATAGGACCGTGACGAGTACCTGCCGTAATTTTGTCGGGTCTCCATTGCATTCGCATGTGGCTCCGTCGGGCGTTTGCACCTCGATGGAATTGCCACGGCGTTCAAAATTTTTGCGCGATTTAAAAATCGCTTCCTGTATTACTTTTTCCAACTGAACGGCGCCCTGCCGCACCTGTCCCTTTCCGGCTTCGATGGTCGACAGATCGAGCAGGTCGTTGATGATTGCCATGAGGTGCGTCGCGGCGATTTCGATCTTCGCGAGATCCGCGTCCAGTTCCACGCGTGGCGTGTTTTTGGCTTCCTCGCGCAGCAGTTCCGTGTATCCAAGAATCGCATTGAGCGGGGTGCGCAGCTCATGGCTGACGCGGGCAAGAAAGCCGCTCTTGGCCTGGGCCATCTGTTGGGCGGTGTCACGGGTGGCGCGCAGTTCTTCATTAATTCTCCGCAGGTCTCGCTCGCGCTGGTTCAGGCTGCTATAGAGCCGCGCGTTCTGAATTACGATGGCCAGCTGCTCGGCCAGCAGTTGAACCCATTCGACAAGCTCCTCGTCAAAGCGGTGCGTGTGTTCGCGGTCGTCCACTCGCAGCACGCCAATTGGTGTTCCCCCGAACATGATTGGAACGGCGAGTGTGCTTTTGATGGCCAACCGCTGTGCGACATCGCGCGGTATGATATCGGACTGGCTTACATCGTCGATGACTATGGGCCGTGCCTCAAGAAAACAAATGCCGGAGATGCTATGGCCGAGGGGCTGGGGCTCGGATTTCAGGTGGCCTTCGCCTGGTTGCGTGGCGCCGATGTAGTCGCCGCTGACCAGCGCGTCGAGGGCAGGATCATAAAGCAGAATACTAGCGCGGCTGACATTAAGCAGAGGCGGAAAGAGTTCGTAGACGCGCTGAAAAACGACGCTGAGTTCCACCGCCTCCTGGAACATTCGATAGAACGTTCGCAGAAGGGGCATCCAGTTCTCTTCGCGGGCGGTATTGCTCATGTTGTGGGTATTCAATCCCGTGCTGTAGTAAGCGCTCGCAATTTTCTGTCCCGCCCTTTCCCTGAAACACCTCTGATCTCAAATTGAAGCCTGCGCAGGCAAGCAACATTTGACATCCGGCAGTCTTTAGAGTAATGCAAATCGAGTGAACTGAGCAATAAATGACAGAGAACACAGACCCTTATCTCGCGTTGATACGTGAACTGAAGGAAATCGCAGTGCTGGCTTCGACGGTGTCACTGCTGCACTGGGACGAGCAAACGCAACTGCCCTTAAAAGGTGGCGCAAATCGAGCGGAGCAAATCTCGCTGCTGGTTCGGCTGTGCCATGAGAGATTCACTTCTGCTCGTGTGGGCGGTCTGCTGGGTGAGGCCGAAACTGCTATGGGCGACCTGGACGAGGACACCGAACGTGCAGCCAACCTGCGCGAGACGCGCCGTGCGTACGAGCGGCAGACCAAACTTCCGGGAAGTCTGGTTGAGGAGCTATCGCGCACGACAGTGCTGGGGCAGCAGGCGTGGGTGCAGGCGCGGAAGAATTCAAACTATGCAGAGTTCGAGCCGTGGTTGAGCAAGATCATCGGGCTGAAACGAGAAGAGGCCAGGTGCATCTCGGTACACGGGCCGCTGTACGACGCGCTGCTGGATGAGTTCGAACCTGGAGAGACGAGTGAAAACCTGCGCCGTGTTTTTGAGGAGTTACGCAGTCCGTTAATTGATCTCGTGGCGAACATCCGCGATTCCGGCAGGAAAGCTCCCGCAGAAATCCTCACGCGTCATTACCCGGCAGACGCGCAGGAAGCCTTCGCGCGAAAGGCGGCGACCGCGATTGGATTTGATTTTGAGGCAGGACGTCTTGATCGCAGCGTTCACCCGTTCTGTTCGATTATCGCGCCCGGTGACACGCGCATGACCACGCGGTATGACGAGAACTATTTCGGGGACGCGTTCTTCGGCGTGCTGCACGAGACCGGCCACGGGCTCTACGACCAGGGCCTGCCAACTGAGAACTTTGGGACCCCGCTCGGCGAAGCAGTGTCGCTGGGAATACATGAATCGCAGTCACGCATGTGGGAAAACCTGGTTGGTCGTGCACGGCCGTTCTGGCATTTTATGATGCCGGCTGTACGCGCTGCATTTCCGGCGGCGCTTGCCAGCGTTTCGGATGAGGAGTGGATGTTCGCGATCAATGATATTCGTCCGTCGCTGATCCGCACTGAGAGTGACGAGACGACGTATAATCTGCACATTATGATTCGCTTTGAACTCGAGCAGGCGCTGTTGCATGGAGATTTGTCGACTGCAGATCTGCCGGGCGCATGGAACGATAAGGTGGAGTCTTTTCTTGGGCTGGTGCCGCCCACCGACGCTATGGGATGCCTGCAGGACATCCACTGGAGCAGTGGCGCGATTGGGTATTTTCCGACTTACACGCTTGGCAACCTGATTGCGGCGCAACTCTTCGAGACTGCAAAACGTAATGTCGCAGACCTGGAGGAAGGATTTGGGAGGGGTGATTTTGTCCCACTTCTGAAGTGGCTGCGAGAGAACGTACACCAGCACGGAAAACGTTACAGCGCCGGGCAACTCGTGCAGCAGGCGACCGGAGCTTCGTTGAGCGCGGCCCCGCTGCTACGGCACCTGCGCACAAAGGCACACGAGTATTACGGCGTTTCTGCATAAGGGGGCTGTGGGGTTTTAGCCGGCGAATCGAGCTCCGCTTTGCGTGTGCCTGGTCAGAAAGAGCAGACACTCCCTGCAAGGGCATAGTTCTGGCGATGTTCGCCGGATTGTTGTAATAAGTGCCCGGCCTGCGCTGACCTAAGAGAGGGGCAAGTTATGGCTATTGCCGCGTGTATTGAAGAATTTTCCGTCGAAACAACGACTGAACAGATTAAGGGTGCTGTGGGGGGGCTGCTTCCAAGGCCCCACTTTAAACCCAGAGTTTCCTATCGAGAGCCTTACTGGTTGGTGACCGTGAGTATATCCCCAAAATTTCGAGGACGCATTCCGTTGCAGGTACAGTTACCTGAACGGGTGGCCGAAGTGCAGGCGAGCCTTGAGAAACTCGGGCTTTTCGTGAGCCCTGAGGATGTGGCCAATCCCGATCTTGAACACGTACGCTGGCTGATGGCGGCGCCTTCGAGAGTGGAACTGGAAACAGGGCGCACACGGCGCCGCGAGTGGTATGGCAGAGGCTGGCATGGGCTCTCAACTGCCAACTAATAAAATCGACGAGGTTCTCGCGCCCGTCCTGATGCGACACCCGGGCTTTTCCCTGGAGCAGTCGTCGCTGATAGACTCGGTCTGGTCGGGTCGTATTCGCCGTGGGCGCGAACTGCAGAAATTCCGAATGAATGAACTCGAGATTGCATTGCGCGATGCGCTCTACTCAAGCCAGCTTCAGTTGCGAAGTGCGCGCATCAGCCCCGATTTCATTGAGCTGCAGGTCACCGCGCCAGACGCAAATCCGCCGCAAGGCTTTTGTCTGTAGCAATTAGAAAGGCCCACTATGAAAGGCATACCTGCGCTTACCGCCATCTCAATAATGGCAGCTTCAGTCTCCTTCGCCCAGACTAGCGGTAGCACCCCAACCGGTACCGGATCGTCCTCAAAGGCCGCCGGCAGTGCGCCCATTACAAGTACGGGCTCCAGCAGTGCCGATGTGCGAAGCAACAATGCCAGCACCACGGGAACCACACGCGGCACTGGCACGGCAGGGCATCCAAGTAATGCCAGCTCGACCGGACAAGCGCATGGTACGGGTACGTTAAAATCCGACACACCGACGTCCGTTTCCGGGGGCTTATCGACCCGTTAGTCGCGTTGAAGATCCACGCAGCGTGAGGACGGAGTATCGTTGCGGCTGCGCTGCAAGCTTCCTGACGCAGGAGCACGGGCAAAAAGTACGATGCGGGAATGATTTTCCGTAAAATTTCAATAAGGGAGCCGTCCGGATAGTAGCGCTATCCCATGAGCGAATTGGAGGCAGAAGCGTTGTCCGGGACGGCCGGACTTCCGAATGCCACACCACTTCGCACTGCTTCGATACATATCCAGGCGTGGGTCCCGCTGCGGCGGTCCCTGTTTCGCGCACTGTGGCTTGCGTCATTTGTTTCGAATATCGGGTCATTTATGCACGAGGTGGGAGCGGCATGGCTGATGACCGGGCTGAAGCCGATCCCGTGGATGGTTTCGCTGGTGCAGGCTGCGGCAAACCTGCCGGTTTTTCTGCTCGCATTGCCCGCGGGCGCGATTGCAGACGTGGTGGACCGGCGGCTCCTGATTATCTGGACTCAATTATGGATGGGATTCTGCGCCGGTGTCCTCGCAGCTTTTACTTACGCCGATATGACCGGCCCATGGATGCTGCTGACGTTCACCTTTCTTTTGTCGGTCGGCGGCGCAATGACATGGCCGGCGTGGCAGGCAATTACACCCGAACTGGTGGAGAAACACGAAGTGCCGGCGGCAATCGCGCTGGGTGGAATTGGGTTTAACCTTTCCCGCATCGTAGGACCGGCGATTGGTGGCTTTATCGTGGGCAGTGCAGGACCCGCAGCCGTGTTCCTTGCGAACGCCCTTTCGTATATTGCGATTGTCGGCGTGCTGATTGCGTGGCGGCGCAAACCTATCAAGCGCCGCCTGCCGCCGGAGACCATCGTTGGCGCGATGCGTTCGGGTGTGCGTTACCTGCGTTTTTCTCCGGCACTTCGGGCGATCCTGATCCGCTGCGGCTCGTTCATCCTTTGCTCGGGCTGCTACTGGGCGATCCTGCCGTTGCTGGCACGACAGGACATCGGGCTGGATTCAACGCACTATGGGCTGCTGCTGGGCTGGTTTGGGGCGGGGGCAGTGGTCGCGGGGCTGGTGCTGCCGAAATTGCGCAAGTATGTGTCCTCAAACACGCTGGTCACCCTGACGTGTTCGCTTGTGGCGCTGCAAATGGCGGCGCTGGCCTACGTGCGCGAGCGGCACAGCCTGCACCTGATCATGGTGTTTGGTGGGTTTGTGTGGTCGAGCGCGATGTTGTGCTTCAATATCGCGGTGCTGCACGCGGCACCGGAATGGGTTCGCTCGCGCGCGGCGGCGCTTTTCCTGCTGGTATTCACGGGCGGCCAGACAGTGAGCAGCATTGTGTGGGGGGCAGTGGCTACGCGCTACTCCATGCCAACGGCGCTGATTGTCGCGGCGGGTGCATTGCTGGCAGTTGTGGCAATTACCTCTGCATTTTATCGGATGCCGGCGAGCGAGAAGTACAACTTATCGCCTGGCGGTCAGTCGCAGCTTCTCCCGCTGGACGATGACCTCGAGCATGATGAAGGGCCGGTGCTCGTCCTGGTTAAATACTTTATACGCGCGCAGGACCTGGATGATTTTCACGCAGCGCTCTGGCCGTTACGGCGCATACGCCTGCGTGACGGTGCAAGCCAGTGGGGCCTGTTTCGAGATACCTCGACGCCGGATCTATACGTTGAGACGTTCCTGGTTCCCTCGTGGATCGATCATCTGCGGCAACACGAGCGCATGACTGTGGATGACCTGGCTGCCGAAAAGCGGGCGATGGGTTTTCACAGCGGAGATGTCCCACCGGAAGTGGTGCATTATGTTGCGAGCGGGTAATGTGGTTCCAAAAGATTCGTTACATATTTTCGGTTTCCGGCGCCCCTTCAGGGCGCGAAAATGGAGTGCTGTAACCCCAGGGCTGCGGATTCCAAAAAGCCGGAATCCTGACCCTGGGCTGTGTTCCGCTGCACCTTCGGTGCAAAAAACCTGAGGGCGGCAGAGTCCAAAAAGCCGGAATCCTGGAATTATGCCGCGAAACTCTGAGACAGCACACCAGGGTCTACCGTTACTTCGTAATCTGTTCTGTGTGCCGAATCGAGGGTAAGTTTGCGTTGGTCTGGTAATGAACTACTGATTCGGCACAATAGGGGGAAGAGTACCCGCGCGAGTGAACTTTCGCGACGGGGGAAGGATTGTACTTACGCGCGTTTTTTGCGGGAAGCCTTGCGCCGATCCAAAGTCCTATCCGTAGCGCGGAGATAGTTTTCGAAATCCCGTACGAAGCGTTCCTGGCCGCGTGTCTCGATAGACCCCGGCCGGGCGGCACGCACCAGGTTGATCGCCTCCTCGGCTGTTTTGCCTGACGCGATGAGGTAACATGCGAGCATCGTTCCCGTGCGACCGTAGCCGCCGCGGCAGTGCACGGTGATCTGGCGTCCTTCCGCGCGCTGCATTTTCGCGAATTCTACAAACTCCTCGGCCTGCTTGAGTGTCGGCGGGTGGAAGTCGGGAATCGGCAGGTGCAGATAGTGCAGGCCGTGCTCTGCCACCAGGTGCAGAGGAACTCCGTCTTCATCGAGCGATACCAGCGCTTCTGTCCCGCGATCGCGGAGTTCGGCCAGCGCCTCGCCGCAATCGCCATAGGAGTCGGGATGGCCACAACCGGCCATCTCCCCTTCCAGCAGGTATCCGAAATTGTTAAGCATCGTGTTCACGCTCGCCGACGTGCAGGATTCGCGCGGTAATTCACAACAAAAAAGCGGATCATTGCCCGGCTGCTTCGCGGGCTTTCCACATCAGCAGTAGGTGTTGAAGGCGTTTACGAGATCTTCGGCGACCTGGTCGGCGCTGCGTCCCTCGATGTTGTGACGCTCGAGCATTGTGACGACTTCGCCGTCTTTCAACAGTGCGATTTGCGGCGAGGAAGGATTGTAGCCTTTGAAATAGGCGCGCGCCTTTGAAACCGCATCTTTGTCGACACCGGCAAATACCGTCACAATTCGATCGGGCTGCTTTTCATTCCCCAGGGCCTTGGCGACACCCGGGCGAGCGTTTCCGGCGGCGCAGCCGCACACGCTGTTTACGACAACCAGCACGGTACCCTTATTTTCGCCGAGGACTTCGTCCACCTGGTCTGGTGTGCGCAGATCTTCGACGCCGAGACGCGTCAGTTCCGCGCGCATGGGTTCGGTCATTTCGGGTGGATACCCGGTTGCCATCTGGAAGAAATTGGACATTTCGTTACTCCTTGGTTTTGCAAATCGTGTGTGTTTCGGTTTCGCCTGCCCAGGCTAAAGCCTGCACATCGAAGCTATTTCGCGGCTGCCTTTTCATACACCATTTCACCGTCGGTCGTCACTATCGTGTGGAAACGTGCGATGAGTTCGCGAGTGACGGGGCCGGGTTTGCCGTCGCCAATGGGACGCCCATCAATTTTCACGACGGGAATGGCCTCGGCAGCGGTGCCGGTAAGGAAGACTTCGTCGGCATCGTAGACTTCGAAGCGTGTGAAGGGTTCTTCCTTCACGACCATGCCATCCTTTTCAGCGAGTTCCATGATTGCATCGCGCGTGATACCGCGTAGCGCGCCGAGGTAACAAGGTGGGGTCGTGAGCACGCCATCCTTCACGAGGAAAACATTGTCGCCCGTACATTCCACAACGAAGCCGTTGTGGTCGAGCATCAGCGCTTCGCGGACATTGGCAAGCTGGCCTTCCATCTTGGCCATGATGTTGTTGAGGTAATTGCAGCTCTTTACACGCCCGTTCCATGCGGCCACGTTGAAGCGGTTGCTCGGCACGGTCACGATTTCCAGGCCGTTATCGTAGTCGGACTGCGGGTAGAGCTTGATGCTGGCCGCGATAATGAAAATGGTCGCCTTGGGGCAGAGCCGAGGGTCGAGTCCAAGGTCGCCGGTGCCGCGCGTGACAACGAGGCGGATGTAGCCGTCGTTGAGTCCATTGGCGCGAATGGTTTCCACGATCGCGTCGCGCAGCTCTTCGTAGCTCATCGGGATTTCGAGCCGTATGTATCTCGCGGACGACCAGAGCCGCTCCAGGTGCTGCTTGAGCCGGAATATACAGCCGTCGTAGATGCGGATACCTTCGAATACGCCGTCGCCGTACAGTACACAATGATCGAAGACGCTGATTTTAGCGTCCTCTTTGTCATAGAGCTGTCCGTCGATCCACACCTTCATCTGCTGCATCGGGCGTTTGCCTCCTGGGTTGGTAAAATCCTAGTGTAGTCTACCGTTAGTTCGTAATCAGTTCTGTGTGCCGAATCGAGGTCAAGTCTGGCCTTTAGTCCTCGTAAGGAACTACTGATTCGGCACATCAGTTAGAGCTTTGGATGCGCTTACATTCGCAGGATTTAGGAACCAATGTGTCGGTGCGGTCCCGACCGGACTCCTGCGCGCAGACTGGTACCTCCAGCAATGCCAGCGCTGAGCCCGGAGAAATTGCCTATTTTAGCATCTGCCAGTCGGACGCGGCGGCAACGCTTTGGATGGAGTACTGCTCGGCCTTCAGGCTGTAGTTGTCTATGAACCATCCAGTCGGGCCATTTCGCTTTTCTGTGAAGCCGTTCCAGTTGTAAGTAAATACAACCTGCAGCGTGTGACCGGCCCATACTGCGGGATCGAGCTCCAGAGTCGTCAGCGTGTAAGGCAGCCCAGGACCGCCGTTCACATACCCGTCCTGGTTGGGATAGGCTGTATATGTGCCGTCGAATTTCCCAGTGTAGCCATTTTTAATTTCCAGTACACCGGCAAGTGCACTGGCCATGTCCTGCTGCGAGCCGCCGTCTCTCAGCAGGAAAACTTTGCCGCCGGCCAGGCCGTAAAGCGATGACGCGTTTGTCTGATCAAACGAGAGGACAATGCGATTCGCGGTGGCAGGAATCAGGCTGACGGGAGACTTTAACTGGTCGAGCTGATATTGATAGGGAAACGGCTCTTCGAAATGGGCGCACGTTGCGCCAGTCGCGGGTTTGGAGGTATCTGCCACCCACGCAGAATCCACTCCGTTCAAGTTCGTCTGCGTAAATGCTCCGAAGCCACTCTCAAACCCTTCTGAAATATCCAGCAGCGTGGCAGGCACGCCGGAGCGTAACGTGACCGGAAGGCTTGCCGCAAAATTGCCTAGATTGCTGGACAGCGTGAGCACCAGGTTGAGCTGGCAGCCGGCCGGAATAGAATCGGGAGTCGTGAACTCGAATGCGGTAGAATTGCCCTGGGGGGCGCCACCCTGCGGTAGCGTCGGGTAAACTGACGCGGCCTGTATCACGCCTGCTTCGGTGCTGAAGCTGGCCAGTGCGGCCACCACACCAGTGGCGTCTTCGGAACCGACATTGCTCAGGTTAATCGTAAGGCGTATTCGTTCATTCCGGTCGATGCTTCCATTGCCATTTCCGCCGATGCCGGAGTCGTCGATGGTAACGGAATCGAGCTTGATCTCAGGCCTGCCAACCATCCAGACGCCGCGTCCATGCGTGCCTGCGAGAAGTATCGAACGCGCATTGTCGATGCAGAGATCATCGACAGCGGAATTGGGTAACCCGGTGGAATAGTTCTGCCAGGAGGTGCCACCTGTCGTGGTACGGTACACGCCGACTTCTGTACCCAGGTACCACACGGAGGGGTTTGTGGAATCCAACGCAACACAGTTGACCGCGATTGCTGGAAAACCGGCGCTTCGGTTGGTGACGATGGGGCTGCCGGCTGCATTGGATATCTCATAAACCTGGTTGCTGGTAAAGCGGTAGAACACTGCGATGAAGTGATCAGGGTTTGTTGGATCCACTGCGATATCGGAACAGTAGGAGCCATTAGGGTGCGTCGTAACAAGCGTCCATGCCGGGAGAACGGCCGACATGTTGCTGGTGCGAAAGACTTTGCCGCTTTCGAATCCAAGGTAGCAAATCTCGCCGTTGCCTGGCGCGAACGCGACGGCGGATATTTCATTGCCGGGATCAAGCTTGCCCGTCACATCAGCCCAGGTTGCACCGGTGCGCGCGGCGGAATTGCGCAGGAGCGAATCTCCGCCGAGCACGAGCATGTTCGGATTTGTGCTGTTCAGTGCGCCCTTTGCATAGAACGGGAAGGAATACGAACTGCTGGGGAACTGCGTGCTATTCGGCGAGATTTCACTCCAGCCATACCCCTGGATCGAACTGCGATATACGGTGTCGAAGATGTAGCCATTATATACATAACGGCTGTCGGTTGGGTCCCATAAAGTAAAGCCGCCATCGCCTGCGTTCACCAGGCTCCAAATGCCGGAGCCCAGGTAGCGGCATGTTCCATTATCCTGAGTACCTGCGAGGATCTCGAACCTGGTTGGGTGGAGCGCGACCGCGTAGTTGTTGACCTGCAGCAAACCGAGCCCGGTGTTCAGGCTAACCCAGTCCGACACTCCGGGAGCATCTGTATAAAAAAGGCCGCCGTCGTTGCAGTCATAGAAGCGTGCGCCATCGGGTCGAAACAGTCCAAACTGATGATCGGCATGAAGCGACCTGTTACTTGCGACGTTTATAAAGTTGGAACTGCCATTCGTGGATCGATAAAGTGGCTGGCTGCCAGAAATATAAATCTCGTTTTCATTAACCGGATTTACCGCGACATACACGTTGTAGAAGAACTGGCCAGATCCTGAGCTCGCGTTGTAACTGCTGTCGATCTGGTTCCAGATGGCCCCTCCGTTTGTGGACTTGTAGATTTTCAATTTGTCGTAATCAGGCGTCTGGGTCGTGAAATCAGTGTCGGCGTTAAAGACGGCGTACATGATGTTCGGGTTGGAAGGAGCCTGTACGAGATCGGCCAGTCCATCGCGGTGATTTGTGGCAA
This sequence comes from Candidatus Sumerlaeaceae bacterium, assembly GCA_051003195.1. Lineage (GTDB taxonomy): Bacteria > Sumerlaeota > Sumerlaeia > Sumerlaeales > Sumerlaeaceae > JBPCLP01. The sequence goes on from JBPCLP010000008.1 coordinate 36,483, forward strand.
TGCCCGTGTTCTGCTGTACCCAGGTGACACCGTTGTTTGTGGACTTGTAGAGACCTGAAGAGCCGGACGTGGAACTGGTTCGCGTCGCCCACCAAACCTGATTATTGCTCAAGTCCTGGATCACATTGTTAAAGCGTCCAGCCTGCGCGAGCGTAATGGACTGGAAGGCATCGCTGGTGATGTAAATCCCGGCGAACGTCGCGGCAACAATCCTGCGCGTGGGTCCCGTTAAAGTGGTACGGTCGATCGTGATCTGCGCAATTTTTGAGCTTGCGAGGGTAGCGGACTGCCGGCTCACCCAGTTCGCACCGCTGTCGGTGGAGACGAGAATACCGGCCCCGGATTTCGCATCGCCCGACAACACGGCCTCGCCGGTGCCAACGTAGATTTCATTCGGAGCACCCTGGTTGACGGTAATACAGCCCGTCGCGAGGCTCGGCTGGTTGTCGGTGAGTGGTGTCCACGTCGCACCATGGTTTGTTGTCTTCCACACACCGCCGTCTGCACCGCCGATGTAGAGAGTCTGGTAGGTGGGATCCGACGGATCAAATGCGGCGGACGAAATGCGACCGGACACCTTGCACTTGGGGCTGAAGGAGTTGGCCTGGCTTCCGACGACGGGTTGGCCATTGTATACAACGTTTGGACCGAGCTCGACCCAACGTGACCCGAAGATTTGCCCGGCGGGAAGCAGAGGAGTCTCGGGATCGGCGGGTGGTCCAACAGGCGCTGCCGTCGACTGGTCGCGCGACGGCAATTGTGGCAATGCGCGCAGCACCGGTTTGTTGCTGCGGATGTTTTCGATGCCGAGCAGCCGTAATCTCGCATGGCTGACCTTATTCTCGTCGGCCGCTAACCGGCGCCTTTTGGATTCGTGCTGCAAGCGCCTGAAGACCATCGATTCGTCTTCCTCGCGTTCGACGACTTGCCCGGGAGCGGCGATGTCTCTCTCATCCTGGTCCCCCTTCACCGTAATTTTGGCAGGAGGGGTGGGCGGCACGGCCAGGGTGTTCAGATCGCTGGACGCGGCTGCAGGGAAAATTTGAGCATGTGCTGCCGAGCTAAGTCCAATCGACAAAGCAAGCCAGACTTGCAGCGTGCCGCGGCTGCGGCTCGAAATTGCATCGCTCATGCGTAACGCATACACTTCAGAGTCAAAGGCATGACACAATCATGTGACAACCCGGCGCGGGCAACCTTAAAGGATTAAGGAACAATGGATGGAAAGCTGCCTGACGCAGAGAATCCAGATTGTTTGAACGCAGAGTGCAGCATGAGGTATAGTGTGCTTCGATGGCTGACACTCCAGCAGTTGAATTTCGCGAAGTTGGACACAATTACGGTAATCATCCCGCGTTGCAGGGAGTATCGTTCCAGGTGGGACAGGGCGAAATTTTTGCGCTGCTGGGCCCAAATGGCGGCGGTAAAACCACCCTGTTTCGCATTTTATCCACGCAGATGCAGGCCAGTGCCGGTACGGCATTCGTACTTGGAGTGGACGTCTCACAAAATCCCGGCGTCGCACGACAGCACATGGGAGTCGTGTTTCAATCGCCAAGCCTCGACAAGAAACTGACGGCTGAAGAGAACCTGGTGCACCAGGGACATTTATATGGGCTTCGAGGATCGCACCTGAAGGCGCGCATGGATCGGGCGCTTGAGGCCGTGGACCTGTTCCAGCGCAGGCGGGAGCGGGTCGAAAAGTTTTCAGGCGGAATGCAGCGACGTGTTGAGGTGGCAAAGGCGCTGATGCATGATCCCGACCTGCTGCTGCTTGACGAGCCAAGCACGGGACTGGATCCGCACGCCAGGCTGGAACTCTGGGCGCAACTGGTGCGCCAGCGCGAGGAGAATGGTGTCACAAGCCTGCTGACTACGCACCTGATGGAAGAGGCCGAGAAGGCGGACCGCGTGGCGATTTTGCATAAGGGCAGGGTGGTTGCACTCGGTTCACCGGAAAAACTGAAGGCGACGGTCGGGGGTGAAGTTCTGGAATTGCAGAGCAACGAGCCCAAGCGGTTACAGGCTGGTATTGCCCAGAAGTTTGGTGGCGATCCGGTTGTGATAGCTTCTGATACCGTCCGGTTGGAAACGAGCCGCGCCGACAGCACTCCGGGTGCGCGGTTGCTGGTGGACATTGTCGAGGCGTTCCCCGGCCTGGTTGAATCGGGCCGTGTAGGCAAGCCGAGCCTGGAAGATGTCTTCGTTAGATGCACGGGTCATAGATTTGAATCGGGGCCAGAAGTTTAATGCCGAAAACACAACATGTCTTCACATGCTCTCTTTTTAGTAATCCCGGTTTGCGAAAAGGATGAACCACATCGATTCAACAGGCAGTGCGGCAGGCGTGAACATAATGCCGCAGGACGGCATGCGGGAAGTGGAGCCGCTAAGCGGCATCCGCGCATTCGGTTTGGCAGCGGGCACACTGTGGCAGCGCGAACTGGTGCGATTTTTTCGGCAGCCTTCGCGTGTGATTGGCGCGTTTGCATCGCCACTGGTCTTCTGGCTGCTCATCGGTTCGGGGCTGGGCCGATCTTTTCAGCCACAGAATTCCGCCGGTGCGGCGGGGGGCGATTACCTGCAGTACTTTTTTGCGGGAACGCTCCTCCTGATTCTGCTGTTTACCGCGATCTTTTCAACGATATCGCTGATCCAGGACCGGCGCGAAGGATTTTTGCAGGGAGTCATGGTAGCGCCCATTCCGCGAGGTGCGATTGTCATGGGGAAAGTGCTTGGCGGAACCACCCTGGCGATGTTGCAGGGCCTGCTGTTTCTTTTGCTGGCGCCCCTGGCGGGCATCTCCGTCGGCCCGTCGACAGGTTTCCTCGTAGCCGGTGCGAGTTTCCTGGTGGCATTTGGACTCACGGCGCTGGGATTTGTGCTGGCCTGGCCGATGGAAAGCATCCAGGGCTTTCATGCGGTGATGAACCTCGTACTGATGCCGATGTGGCTTCTAAGCGGAGCGTTGTTTCCGGCCTCGGGCGCGAGTGGCTGGGTTCGTGCACTGATGCTGGTCAATCCGCTGACATACGGACACTCGCTGATACGTCGCGCCCTGGCGCCTGACATCGTGGTCTCGCCGGGTCTCGGGGTGTCGCTCGGCATTACCGTGGGTTTCGCGATCGCCACATTTGCAGGTGCGTGGATCATGGCATCGCGCAAGAGGAGAATGCCGCTGTGAGCAGCGAAGGCGGAGAGATGATGACGGAGTCGGCAGATGGTCAAGCAAGCGCGGCCGAAGTTGGGTCGACTCGCCAGCGGTCGTCATCGCCGAAAGGCGCGTGGCTGGCGTGGATTGCGTTCACCGTGTTGATTATCGGCGTTGGCGCCGCGGCGATGTTTCAGAAACTACAGGGAGCGCGGCTCGGCGAGCCGCTCCCGAAGCTCGGGGCTGTTCCGGCATTTGGCTTTACGAACGAGAAAGGGACGTCCGTTACGCTGGCGGACCTGAAGGGGCGGCCCTGGGTGGTCGATTTTATTTTTACGCGGTGCGGTGGCCAATGCCCCCTGATGACGAGGCACATGATGGGCCTGCAGGGCTGGTTGCGGGACAAAGGGCATACCGAAGTGCAACTGGTGAGCGTGACGGTAGACCCTGAAACGGACACTCCTGAAAAGCTGGCGGAGTATGGAAAAACTTTCCACGCAGATCCCGGACAATGGACTTTTCTGACCGCTGCTAAACCTGAGATTTACGATTTGATTACCACCGGTTTTAAGCTGGGCGTAGAGGAAAACCGGGACAAGCCGGTGACGGAGATGTTTGTTCACAGTAATAAATTTGCGCTGGTGGATGCGGAGGGGCAGATCCGCGGCTATTTCGTGCTGGAGGAAGAACCGGAAATGAAGCGCATGCAGGCAGCAATCCGGCGCATCGGCATCGAACAGCGGGAGTCGCGGAAAAACAGCACCAGTGCCGACGGAAAGGACTTCTAGTGTGGCGAACCAGAAGTTCATATCCACGTATCGATGTGATTCTGCGCTCGTTCGGCACACAGAACCAGTGAACGGATTTATGGGACACCGCACCAGAACGTGCTGAATCGTCCTCTCAATGATTTGCCGGGTTTGAACGCATGCCTCAATGCGACCAGTGCGATGCTCCTGATTCTCGCATGGGTTTTCATTCGCCGCGGAATGGTACGGGCGCACGCGTATTGTATTACTGCCGCGCTGGCGAGTTCCGCTGCGTTCCTGACCTCCTATCTATACTACCATTTTGTGCTGCACGGACGCACGCCTTTCGGGGGTAGTGGGATCGTTCGGACGATTTATTATAGCATCCTGCTTACGCATACCGTGCTGGCGATGGTCATTGTGCCGTTGATCGTGATGGCGCTCGTTCACGCTGCGAGGCGGCACTGGGACAAACATCGCCGACTGGCTCGATGGACGATGCCGCTGTGGTTGTATGTTTCTGTGACGGGTGTCCTGGTGTACTGGATGCTTTACCAGATGCCCCCGGTGTTGCGATGACGAAAGAGCAAATTGCAAAGACCGAAAGATTCAACAGCCATTCGGCGGCGCGCGCGGTTGCGATTGGCGTGTTCATAGTGTTGTGTTTCGGCGCGTGGAGCTGTCCTATGTGCAAAGATGCGGTAACGAGTGAAAGCGCCAGTGGAACTGCAGGCGCAACCATCGGGACGCGCGCACGTGGGTACTACTACAGCATTGTTGGAATGGTAAGCATGCCATTCCTGGTAATCGGTGGTGTGACGTGGGCTCTGATGCGGGAACGTCGTACCGGCACAGCATAGATTAGCCTGTTGCATTAGTGGTGGATGGCGTCCGCCTGAACGTGTGCCTGATAAACCTTTCGAATTAAGCCAGCCTGTGGACGTGGATACCGGAAAGCAACGGCGCCGCGGTTGTGCCGGCTGTGGGTGCAGCGGTGGTTGCCTCACTGTTGTCGCCGTGTTAAGCCTGCTGCTCGGACTTTTCATCGTCAGTGTTCCAGCGGTTATCCGGCATTTCATGATGAAATCGATGACCACGGCTGATAACACACGACTGCAAACTCTGCTTAGAACTCCTGTAAACTTCCCCGCGGACTGGCAACAGGCGCCGGTGTTCTCGCTGGAGCTTAAGGCGGGTGTTGAGCGCACCGCAAAAGCATTCGACGCAACCGCCACTTCTTTCACCACCCAACTGCAGGATACGACCATTACGGCCGCGATCATCGCGCTGCAGACCCGAAATCCTATCACCCCGGAAGCATGGACATCTATCGGGTTAATCGTCAGAGCAGCCAATTCGGTTATGCAGGAGACTTCGGCAATCGCACATCTGCCGGACTACACGGCGGAATGTATTGCCCGTGCCGACCTTTGGGAGAACTCTGCCACCGGTATAGGGCTCGCCCACACCTTGCAGTTGGGACCAGCATGGGCACTTGCAGCGCATGAGTCCGCACGTGCGGAGGATTGGCCGCTTGCTTTCCACCAACTGGAAACAGCGTTTCGCCTGGGCCAGGCGGCGGCAGCCCCCGGCGATCCTGCATCGCGGTTGCGCCAGCATTTAATCCGCCATGCAGCCATTGCGACGGCTGCGATTGTAACGAGCTGCACGCAGGTTCAGCCAATGCATCACCTTCTGCACAGCCTTCGGGAGATACGTCCGAGACTGGTGCATGCGTCTGAGATGGATCCGCTGGCTCGTGATGCCGTGGGCAAGCTCCGCCAGTATGCGCGCGACGGCTTCCCTTCGAATCTGCAACCGGGCCAGCCGGGTGCCTTCTATATCCTTCAAGGAATTGAGGCCGAAGTTTACAAGTACCCGAAATTCATGGCGGAGAATCTGCCGTTTACGGATCCGCGCAGGCCTGATTTCGAGCAGGCCGTGCGGCAGGCGGAGACCATGGGCGGCGTCGTGCGACTGAGCACGCTGCTACATCTCGCGGCAAGTTTTGTCCCGGATGTCGTCGTCAGAGTGCTGATGCAGGTTAATCCAAAAAGCGCGGCGGATGAACAGCGGACAAATGCGTACGTAGATCTGGCCGCTCTTGCGCTGGCGAGCCGATTGTACGAAGTTGAGAGAAACGTGCCGCCGGGTTCGGCTGGAGATCTTGTTCCCGCGTTTATTGAAGCGCCGCTGCAGGATCCGTTCAGCGGAAAAGCGTACTTGTGGGACTCAGCCTCAGCGCGGTTTTACAGCGTCGGCCCTGACGGGAAGAACGATTACCTGAAAACGATTTCGGGCTCGGATGACGATCCAGGGGATATTGTACTGGGCAGCGATGGCTCGGCCTATATTGCCTATTGGCCGTAAATAAGAGTCGGCACACCAGAGAACTGGTGTGCCGAATTTGTAATCAAGTTGCCGAAAGAGTCTTTTTTGCGGACTCGCTGATCTTCTGGTTCGAGTCTTCCCGCTCGCGAATTACTTTGGCGGCTTCCTCCTGCAGGTTGACCGGTTCCGGTTTCGATGGCTTTACCCGGATGACAAAGTCGTCGCGTGTCTCGCTGCCCAGCTTGGCTGTAAAGCCCTCGTTGCGCAACGCCTGGAGTAAATCGCGCTGCACTTGACGCACTTTGTCTGTCTCTGCAAAGGTTCCGTATCCGCGCTTGTAGCGCCGGACTTCGAGCCGGTAGCCACCCGTCTGTGTCGCTGCAGGGTCGTAATCCAGCATGAAGTCGGGATAGTTTCGCAATACCCGCTCGGCCAAATGACGAAGTTTAGTCTCGTCGGCCAATTGCCCCGCCTCCTTTCTGCAGTCTTCTAATTAACAGTTATAACTCAAAATGAGGTAAGTTCGTCAAATGGATTTTGCGCGAGCTCCGGAGGGTTAGCCGTTTTTGAGTTCGCTCAGAATGTTCGATAGTTCTTTCAGGCGGGATCGATTAATCCGCACGGTGGGGCCGGTCCAGTCCGGATTGGTGGCGAGGTCTCGTTTTGCTTCATCCACCATGTCGGTTATGAGAGAGATAATTGAAGGCAAATCAAGCACCTTGTCGATAGCCACGGCTGCTTCCTCCGGGGCATAGATATAGCTCGTCCCTTTGATCTGATCCTGGGCGGCCTTGGCGGCCCGAAGCGCTCCGATTGTGAACCTGGTTTCCAAGGGGGAGGTGACGTCTCCTGCTGTAGAGTGTACATTTACATGCTTTGTTGTTGAGGGATAGTACCTGTCCAACCGGTCCATTCAAGTAACTTTGCGCTGAATTTAGGACTCACGCAGCTTACTGGGTGCTGCCGACAGCCACAGAAGCTGGTAAGAAGACAGGTTCAGCGGCTGGTCTGCATCGTACGGGGTACCAGTGATCCGGTCGGTGCAATGTGAGCCGATGCCTCGCAGAATATCGGGGTGCAGCTGGTGCGACGTCTCGGTCATGTTCGCAATTACCACGATCGGCTCGGCCTGGTGCTCGCGGCTAAAGGTCAGTACATGTGGATTACCGGTATGGATGGTTCGCAGTGTCGAGCCTGACAGTGCAGGGAGGGCTTTGCGGGTACGGAGGAGCCGCTGGATTCCGGTGAAGAATCGTTGGGGCAGATCGGCTGCGCGGCGTTCAGCAGTGCCCCAATGGAAGGCGGGACGATGAACCCATCGGCTGTCCTCGGCTTTTTCTGGATTCGCTTCGTAGGAGTAATCGTTTAACTGCCCGATCTCGTCGCCAAGGTAGATCAACGGGATCCCGCCGGCGGCAAAGATCAGCCCGTGAAGAAGGAGGATGCGCGCGAGCGCCAGTTCGGTAAGTGTTTGCTGGTGCTTTCCTGAGTCCTTGAGCGCCTCTTCAAGTCCGGCTAAAGACGCCAAGGTTCCGCTGACGCGGGCGTCGCCGGTGACGGGATTCTCCTGGAACGGAACGCCGCGGGCGAACGAGCCGGAAAAACGCCCGGTGTAGAATGCGTTCAGGAACTGACGGTGACCATGCGGATCGATGCCGACTCGACGGGCATCGTCATCAGCGAAGGTCCATCCGATGTCATCATGGCAGCGGACATAATTAACCCATGAGGTGCCGGAAGGAAGTGCGTATCTTGTGGCGAGACTATGCTCGAGCAGGCGTACCTCGCGCGTAGCGAGAGTTTCCCAAAGCAGTGCCATGAGCAGCGGATTATAGGATAGCTGGCACTCGCCGGGCGAGACATATTTGAGCACTTCGTCGGGATGGACAATGGCCTCACTTTTGAACAGCAGCGCTGGTGCAGCGATGCGCACGATAGCATTCATCGCCTGGATGATCATGTGCGCCTCGGGCTGGTTTTCACAGGTCGTGCCGAGTCGCTTCCATATAAACGCGACCGCATCCAGGCGAAGAATTTCGACGCCCTGGTTTGCCAGGAAAAGCATCTCCGCAGCCATGGCGCGGAACACCGCTGGATTATCGTAGTTCAGGTCCCACTGGAAGGAATGGAATGTCGTCCAGACCCATCGGTGCATGGTTTCGTTCCATGTAAAACTGCCACGGCGGGTGGACGGGAAGATTTCGCGAAGCGTTTGCTCGTAAGCGTCGGGTTCGGTTCGATCAGGAAAGGTCAGGTAGAATTCGCGGAACTCGACGTTGCCCGATTTTGCGCGCTCAGCCCAGAGGTGTTGGTCCGAAGTGTGGTTGAAAACGAAATCAAGGCATAGACTAATGCCGGCGTTGCGGAATTCATGACTGAGTGCTGCAAACTCGTCCATCGTGCCGAGACGCGGGTCCACGTCGCGATAACTGCTGACCGCGTATCCGCCATCGGAATTCCCCTCAGGCGAACGGAAAAGAGGCATCAGATGCAGGTAGGTGATTCCGAGTTCCTTAAGATACGGGAGACGCGCCCGGAGACCCGCCAAATCCCCGGCGAAGAGGTCGACGTACGCAATGGCGCCGACCATCTGGTTGGACTGAAACCAGTCGGGAGTTCGTTCTCGCTGAAGGTCGAGTTCGTGTAGCTCGGCGGGTCGAGCCTGGAACGCCGCGGCCGTTTCCAGCAGCAGCTGCTCGAGCTGATGTTCGAAATCTGAGCGGCTGCCGTAGAGGAACAAAAGCAGGTCGAACAGGCGTGGCCATTCGCCTTGGAGGCGCTGTTCGAAATGCGCGAAATGATTCGCGGACGTAAAACTCGACTTCAACCGCGGGAGCTGCCGAGTGAGGACTTCTGAGGCATTCGTCACTGCAGCTTCAGAACTGCTATGGTGAGGCTGTGAATTCGGCATGTTTCGCCTGGCAGCTTGCGATTCCAGTGCCATCCAGGCAGGTTTACAGTTGAGCAAAGGCGCCCTGGAAGCACTGCGTGAAGAGCCGCCGCCCAGTGAAGACTGACGTCAGCGCGTCCTCTGACGAAGAATTACCGCTGCATTCCCACGCAGTAGTCCGTCACGTCTGGCGTCCTCCATTTCAGCGGGAAGCCGATGCACTGAACTGGTTTGGAAGCGTGGACCTGGCAGCGGTTGTTTTCGAGGAAGATGCAATCCATCTCCGGCCCGGGTTTGTCGAGGAGCCATAAATCGCCGGCCGAAGAGTGGTCCGTAATTTCTGGTGTGCGGGTATATCGGGATTGAAATTCGGCGACGGAGATTTTGAGCAACGCAGCCATTTGTCCGATGTCTTCCGGGGTGACTCGGACGTAGCCTTCGCCGCGGCAACAGTTCCCGCACATCGCGCAGGAGAATTCTGTAATGTTGTAGCTGTCGCTCATACCTAAGATCGCAGTCGATTGCACAACGTACCGCATCTTTCATTCGATGCGCGATATACAAGTCGGAATGGGACGCAGCCTCGAATCCATACAACGCGAAGTGATCGCGTGCCGCGCATGCGAACGCCTCGTGGAATGGCGCGAGCGAGTCGCGCGTGAAAAGGTACGTCGTTTTCGCGACCAGGATTACTGGGGCAAGCCCGTGCCGTCGTTTGGCGATCCGACTGCGCGGCTGTTGATTCTTGGTCTTGCACCGGCCGCGCATGGGGGCAACCGGGTGGGACGCATTTTCACGGGCGATCGTTCGGGCGATTGGCTGTTTCGTGCGCTCCACAGGGCCGGATTTGCAAACCAGCCGACTTCAGTTTATCGGGAGGATGGACTGGAACTGCGCGATTGTTACATTACGGCAACAGCGAGATGCGCCCCGCCGGATAATAAGCCGCTGCCGTGCGAGCTGGAAACTTGCCGCGGTTTTCTTGATCGTGAAGTCGATATTTTATGGCCGCAGTTAAAGGTGGTAGTGGTCCTGGGGAAAATTGCGCATGATGCGTGGCTTGCGCAATTGCGGCGGAGAGGCATTGAACTCGGCAAACCTGTGCCGTCATTTGGACATCTGGCGGAGCATCGTTTTGCAGGCGCTCCAGCGCTGCTTTGTTCGTTTCACCCGAGCCAGCAGAACACGCAGACGGGAAAATTGACGGAGCCAATGTTTGATGCGGTGTGGGAGCGCGCCCAGAGCCTGGTTTGTGGCAGGAATGCCGAACTTGGAATGGAGCTTTAGGCTGGGTTAGTACCGCAACAACAATACTGCCCAGGCGAAAGCCTGTACATCGGGACGAAATTGAATGCGCTTCCTGCAGGATGTGAAAACCTTTTGCACATGCGAGCGGCGTCGCAGCGAATCCGATTATGAGTGACGATATTCTTCTCGGTGCGCACATGAGCACGGCGGGCGGTATGCCGCGTGCGATTGAACGCGGCGAATCCATTGGCTGCACGGCAATCCAGGTTTTTGTTAAAGGCAACACGCGCTGGCAGTGGCCGCCACTGAAGCCCGAGGACATAAAGCAGTTTCGCGAGGGAATGGAGCGGAAGAGTATACGTTCAGTAATCGCGCACGCTATTTACCTCGTGAATCTCTGTTCCGACAAGCCCGAGTTTGTACGAAAGTCGATCGACGATATGATCGATGAAGTGAACCGGTGCGACGTGCTTGGCATCCCGGGCGTGGTGATGCATCCTGGTGCACATTGCGGTGCGGGTTGCGAAGCCGGTATTGAAGCAATTGCCCACGGTCTCAACGAGGTGTTTGCCTCGACACCAAAGGGCACAGCGCGTATCCTGCTGGAGACAACGGCAGGACAGGGCTCATGTCTTGGGAATCAATTCGAAGAGCTGGCGGCGATTATCGATGGCGTGGAACGCAAAGATCGGCTGGGCGTTTGCCTGGACACGTGCCACGTATTTGCAGCCGGTTTTGACGTGCGGACGCGCGAAGGCTACGACCTGATGTGGAAGGACTTTGACAGAATCGTCGGTCGCAAAATGTTGATGGCGATTCACCTGAACGACAGCAAGCAGCCGCTGGGATCACGAAAGGACCGTCACGAGCACATCGGCAAGGGCCAACTGGGGCTGGAGCCGTTCAGGTTCATTATGAACGACCCGAAACTGAAGAAAATACCCAAGGTCCTCGAAACCGACAAAGATGACAAGATGACGGAAGACCAGGAGAACATGGCGACGCTTCGGTCGCTGCTGGCGAAATGAACTTTCGCTGGTACGCGGCCCGTTTGCGCGCCATGCCGCTGCCTGAGTATTTTTATCGAGCGAAGCAGTCGGCGGCGCTTAAGAAGCGCGCTGCAGTGGCGGGCCGCACGCCAGCTCTAAGGTTCTTTAGTACGTTGGCGGAGCTGCCCGAAATTACGGAGCCGCGGCAAGTGCGATTTTTCGATGTCGTGCTGTTGTATGACGGAACTGAAGAGATCGACTGGCACCGCGATTACAGCACCGGCAAACGCTCACCGCGTCGATTCTATGGACGTATCGATTATCGCGACAGCGCACGTATAGGCGACGCGAAATATATCTGGGAACTGAATCGCCACCAGTTCATGGTGCCATGGGCGCTTCACTACGCGGCGACCGGAGACGAACAGGATGTTGCCGCCATTGTGCATCTGCTTCTCAACTGGATAGCGGCTAATCCGAGGTACGTTGGGATTAACTGGGCGAGTTCGCTGGAACTCGCGTTGCGGCTCCTATCGTGGGGAATCGTATTCGACCTGTGCCGGCATTCCACTGTGCTTAACAGCATTCGGCCCATGGTGGAACGCTCGGTCACGGAGCAGGCCGGTTACATTCACGATACGCTGTCGCTCTATTCCTCCGCGAACAATCACCTGGTGGGGGAGCTGGTTGGGTTGGTAGCGGCAGGCGTTTTCTTCCCGAACGCGCCCAGTGTACGGCAGTACGCGGAGTTTGCGCGCGCAGAGCTCCTCCGGCAGGCGCATCTTCAAAATCACGCAGACGGCGTAAACCGCGAACAGGCAGTTTATTACCACTATTACACGCTGGAATATCTTACTACCGCCATGGCGCTTTTCGAGCGGGCGGGGTGGAACTTTCCGGATGAGACAGCGGCGCTCGTGCGCAAGATGCTGGAGTTCATAGATGCGGTCGTAGACGATGAGGGCGTAGCGCCGGAGATTGGTGATCGCGATGATGGCTCAGTAACGGGATTGAATCTCGGGACCAACGTTGGATTGTACGAGTCGCTGCTTTGGACAGGATGGCGCTTGTTTGGTGAGCAGTCGTTTGCCGACCACGCAGCAGGCGTCGCACGAGGGCGTGGTGATGAACCATCCGTAGATCCGCGCACGGTGTACTGGCATGGATTGCCGGAAAATGACTCCATGGAAAGGTGGGCGGAGAGTGAACCTGCGGCCACGGCAACTGCGAGGATTTTTCAACAAGGTGGCTATGCCGTATTTGGATTGCCTGCAACAGAATCGGTGGATGCTTTGCGCATTCTTTTTAGAGCGGGTCCTTTTGGCTATCCGAGGATTGCGGCGCACTCGCATTGCGATCAGCTTTCCCTGTGTGCGAAGCTCGGCGAGATGGAACTGCTGACAGACAGCGGAACGTATTGCTATCATTCGAATGAGCGCTGGCGCCGCTATTTCAAAGGCACGACTGCGCACAATACGGTGCGAGTGGATGAAATGGACCAGGCCGAATACGGAGGTCCATTTCTCTGGGTGACGCATGCAGACGCCGAGTTACAGGAGTTGCAGAAACGTGAGTTTGGTTTTCGAATCGCGGGGGTGCATTCCGGATACCGACGGCTTGCGGAACCTGTCGAGCACAGCCGAACCATCGAAGTTTCGAGTGGAGAACGGAAGCTGCTTGTTCGTGACACTCTCGGCAGCGGTGAGGCGCACAAATACGAACTGATCTGGAACTTTGGTCCGGGGATCGAACCGGAGTGGAGCATCGATGAGGAGCAGATGCCAAATACGGAAATCACGTACCGCAGAGCGGAGTGGCTGCTGCGAACCGGCCAAAATATGGTTGCGCGATTTTCGGTTAATTCCGAGCATCCGTTCCAGGTGCAGCTTTTTCACGGCGATGAGGTGGAGCCGGCGGGCTGGTATTCGCGTAAGTTTGGCGAACGCGTTCCTATTTACCAGCTGCGGATTACCGTGACTGCGGGATGGTGGTCGGTGGATAGCGCTTTAACAATTCACTGATAAAGCTGCGATCAAAAGCTATTACCCAGGTCTAAACCACGCTGGGCACAGCGCGTCTGGACTACGGTTCATCTTCCTGCACGCGCTGCATGAAATAGTGAGGCGTTCCCTGTTCGTCGGCAACGGTCTCGGCTGGAAATTCTCCGCTGATAAAATCTTTGTAGTCGTCCAGCGTGAGGTCTTCCTGTGTGCCGATGAAGTGCGGACACCAGGATTCTGGTGAGTCGAATTCCGTGTCACAGAAGGGGCAGGTTACCATAGGCTAAGAATGTTCTGATTAACCTGGCGGTTGCGGTTCGGGCCCACGCTTGCCACCGCGAATCCACTCCTGTCGCACCTGCATGTAGGCGCGTTTTTTGTCCATCTCGGTGATAACCGCCTCGCCCTTTGCGGCGGCGCCTGCGTGAGGCATGAACTTAGCCGCCGCACCGAGTTTTTCAGGGTCGACTGTAATGGCCGCCGCCGGCGCGACTCCCTGGCCGGTCTGGTATTCGCCCAGCAACTTGGCAACAATGCTTTTTCCGGCGAGGGTGAGGTCCGGCTTCGCTGCTAATTTCTCGAGACGCTCCTTCAGCGGGCTGCGCTTGGGACCCAGTTTCGCCAGTACCTCGGCGACCTTCACCTTGATCTGGTTCTCGGCAGTTTCCAGCGCGTTGACGAGATCACGATGCAGATGATCCAGCGAAGCAGGTGCAATCGCGCCGGCGCCCATATCCTGAAGCGCCGTAAGTGCAGCGCTGGCGATCATGGGGTCGCTGTCCACCAGGTGGGGCAAAATCACACGAATCGCAGGCGTGATCTTACGCTGCCCAAGTGCATTCATGGCCGTAACTTTTTTCGCGCGTCGTTTCGCGGCCATCAGATAGCTGGCCTCCAGGTCGGCCATGTACGCGAGATCCTGCTCGGTGACCTGCGCGGGTGCAATTTCCGCAGGGGGGGCCGCCCCGTTGTCTTCCGCGAAACCAGGCGCCATGGTGGCTTTCCCGGCCTGCTTTGACGCGCGCATGTGCGCACGCATCAGGATTTCGGCGGTTTCGGTGCCGGCGCTGGGCAGCCGGCCCGTCTGGATCTGTTCGAAGATCTCAGCCATGAGCACGTGCGCTTCATCGTTGTCGATCTTATCAAGTGCGTAGACGAGTGATGCAATTACGCGGTCTTTGCTGAGTTCCTCGCGTGTATCGGTCGCAGTATCGAGCACGGTTTCTTTGAGGTACTCGCTGCGGCGCGTGTCGTCATGCAGTGCGGTGTTGAGCAGCAACTGGCGAATGACTGGAAGCTGGGAAGGATCCGGGTTCTTGGAAAAAAGCTCGCCGAGTGCAAGGTAGGCGCCGCTGTAGATCTTCGCATGCTGCATGGAGACCTGGTTTATAACAGGCATCACGTGCGGAGCGAGCCGGGCGAGAAGATCGATTAAAGGCTGGCGAAATCCGAGTGGTTGTGAACGTCCAGCGCGCGCAAGCTCAGGACGGTCGATGCTCCATAGCGCAGTTGTTCCAACGTGCGCGGCCCATGTAAGCAGTGCGGGATCCATACCGTCCTGTTTGCCTGCAAAAAAATTGAGGACTGCGCGAACCGGGAATTCGAGATCGTCCTTGGGAAGAATCTTAATAACCTGTGCGATCAGTTTTCCGCGTGGCTGTAGTTCGGTTGTATTTCGTGCGGCGCGGCCAAGTGACGAGATGATTGCGAACGCATCGCGACGGGTTTCGCCTTCGGAAAGTTTACCGCGCAGATCCTGCGCCAGAGCCTGGATCAGCGCGTTTTGTGCAGCCGGATTTCCGATCGAGCCGAGGGCAAAAATCGCCTCGGTACGTGCATCGGCACGGCGCTCGTGCAATGCATCGGTAATAAACGGCACCGACTGCGCGTTCGCAAGCAGCCCCAGCGCTCCAACGGCATACCGGCCGATTTTGCGCAGCAGATTATTACGCGCGAACTGCTGATAGGTACTATACGCTGTGAAGTTGCGGCCCAGTTCACCAAAGACGGAAGAAGCCACCGCGCGCGACGTTCGTCCCAATGTCGCATATAGCCGTTGCTCCACGCCCGCGAGAGCCCCCGCCGCGGAAACTTCCTTGGGAGAAAACTCGACCATGAGCATGGTCGCTTCATTGTACTTGTCGTGGTTGGGACTAAGCAGACAGCAGCGGAAAATCGCACGCATCGCCCGGTCGAATCCCTGCAGGTCCTCCGGCGTTGGTTCGTGTAAGGCATTGCGAGCGGGAAGCGTGCGGCTAAGTTCTACAATGGCATCGGTGATCTGGGTTCGTGCAGAGCCCGTGACCGGCCGCTCCCGACGCGCGGCGGCCGCATTGGCGCGTGCAAATTCTTCCTGGGCATCGGTGGCGGATATCGGGTCCAACCCGAATTTATGGGGCGATTTGTTGATGCTTCGAATGAGACTTTGAGCGCGGTCACGCTCATGCACAAGTCCGCCCAGCGCGTTACCAATCTGCCTTGCGCGCTGGGTGCGATGTTCCGGCTCCTCTACGCTTGTAATTAGGGCAATTGCGTGCGTTTCGGCGGCCGGCATGTCATTATTCTTAACGCGGTCCACAAGGTCGTTGATCAGTCGTTCGCCGGAGATCTCCTCCAGACGCTGATTCCATGCGAGTGTTGCGTCGATGTCTGGCTGCACCAGCCCGAAAACCTGCTGTGTAATGGCTGCAGGCAGCTCGGCGGTGAGGGCGTCGTAGAACTGGTGAATGGGCTCAGCCTGCAGGCTTCTGTACAGTCGAGCAACCATCTCGGCCAGAACCTGTACATCGGCAGCGTTCGCCTCGGGCAGCATGGCAAAGGCAAGCGCGGCCGCAGGGGTGACCTGTCCTGACTCCAGCGCGTGCTCAATGGGATCGGTGATACTCATGCCAGTGGGGACAACAGAGGCCGGGAAACCTGTGGATGCAAACGGGAAATTCAGCCCTTACATAGGTGTGAGAGCGAGACGCGCGGCAAGTTAATGCGGCCCGCCCGCCCGATAAATGAACTTTGTCGGATTTGAGGTGTCTTAGTGGCAGGATAATTGCATGCTAGGTACAGGATGCACTTCAAATCCAATCAAAAGCCGACCGTAGCCCTGCGCTAACGAGCCGGTTATAAGGAGTATTTCATGCTTAACAGGCACTTATCGCGTTTCGGACTGATCATAGGCTGCGGGCTTTTTGCCGGTTCCGCTGCTGCCCAACCCGTGGCCGGAACCCCCGACCTGCAAACGACCAGCATTACATTCAAGACCAAGTGCAAGGAAACGACCTGCACGATCAAGAATGTAACAACGCTGATTGAGAACATTGGAACGGGCGACGCTGCAAATACATCGCTCGACTATTATCTCTCCGCGGATAATATTTTGACGACCGAAACGGACACCTTTGTCCATCGTGTATCGCTCGGCAAGGTGAAGGCTGGAAAGACCAAGAAGCGGACACTGGGTGGTGGGTTGCTGAAACAGCACAACGTAGTATCTGGCCAGTATCTATTTGTTGTGATCGATGCCGACGGCACCCTGGTTGAACTGGACGACACCAACAATACGTTCAGCTCGCAGATTATTCTCGCTCCTTCAAATTAGAGGTGGAGACCGGTTCCAGGTTTTCCAGCTTATAGACGACCAGGTCACCGGATGTAATACGGCTCTGGGTCAGCAGGTGGGCAACTTCCTGCAACTGGCCCAGGGCCGTTTCTGGTTTAGAGGGGTCAATGCCGTTCCTGGACGTGACGGTCGCAAAGTGCGTGTGGCTTTGCACTCCCGAGGTTGCTTTATCATCGGGATTGACGTAGAACACCGCCTGAGTCGCAGAGGTCTCGTCTGCCGCCGAGCGTAGAACTAAACCGAAGAAAAGCGCATCCACGTCGCGCAATACTGCCTTCGGATGAAAGTAATCTGCACGTTTCGGGCCGAGAATCGGTTCGCCATAGGCCGGGGCTTTACGTATGGCCGAGGTTTCGAGGGCGGTGAAACGGCCTACGCCGGCCACACCCAGTAGTTTGCCGTGACGCGCCGCCAGCTCCGTAAAGACCTGTTCCATGGTTTGGGTGCTTTCGGTTAACCGGTAGCGGGCGATGGGCAAAGCCTGAGCATCGACGCCCGCCACGAAGGCTCCCCAGCCGCTTGCGCTTTCTACCCCAGTCGCCGTTCGCGTGCAATATCCGCATGCAGCATCGAGAGACTTGATAAAGAGCCTGCCGTTTACAATGAGACCTTCACCCTGTCGCGCTGCGTCTGGCTGGAGTGCTCCGCCGCCCAAAGCGTACAGGAAGGCATTTTCGGGGATCTTCTGAAATCGGGGGCCTGTGCACTCCCCATCCAGTACCGTGGTAACCCGGCCCAGTACGCGCCCGTGCGCGACTCCATTCAGTACCTCGGTTTGCTCAAGCCCGGCAGAAACAGTACCTCCGAGCGTAACCATTGCAACTGCAGCTAATATCTTCATCAATCCAACTACTCCGTTCGAATTGCGCGGCATTTTAGTGCGCAAGAATTCTTGCGCAGGGGTTCGTTTTGCGTTCAGATTCAGCGTGGCGTGTGGATAACCACTTTTAGATACGCGGGGCAGTCGCTCATTGATCAGGCTTACAGCTCAATGGAATTCTTTTAAAGTGCGAGTATTCCGGCGCTGCGCAGTTGCAGTTCTGCTGTTCACGACCAGCTTTACACATGCCGCAGATTCGCAGCAGGCAATCGCCGGCTGGCTTTCGGAAGACGCAAGGCCGAGCGTACCCGAGTGGCTAAAGTGGCTACTGGTCGGCGGCGCCATTCTGTTCGTTGTACCGACTTCGCTGAACGTTGTCCTTCGGCGCGAGGTTCGACGCAAAACAGCGGAGCTGTCTGAAAAAAATGAGAGACTGGAAAAAGAGGGTGCGGAGCGCTCGCGGGCTGAGCAGTCGATGCGAAACAGTGAGCGCCGGCTGCGCCAACAGAACTCGACGCTGGTTGAACTGGCAAGAAATGAGGCAACAAACAGCACCGGTACTGATGCGTTGCCCGGGCTTCAGCGGATGCTGGAAGCAACTGCCGAAACTTTGGGCGTCGCGCGCACGAGCTTGTGGCTCTTTAATGAATCGCGCACGCAGATCCGGTGTGTGGACCTCTACGAGCTGAAGCCGGCCCGCCACCTCGCGGCTATGGAACTGGCCGCGACCGACTTTCCCCGCTATTTCGAAGCCGTGGAGGAAGACCGTATCATGGCCGCGGATGATGCGATCGCGGACCCCAGAACGTCGGAGTTTGCAGAGTCTTATCTCAGGCCTCACGGCATCACATCCATGCTGGATGTCCCCGTGAGAGCCGCAGGTCGTGTGATCGGTGTTTTGTGCAATGAGCATTGCGGGGAGATGCGGGTCTGGCAACTGGATGAGCAGAACTTCTGCAAAGCAGTGGCTGATCTTGCGGCGCTGGCGCTTGAGTCGGCGGAAAAGCAGCGGGCGCAGCAGGAGCTGCAGATCAGTGAGCGTTACTATCGGTCGCTTATAGAAAACACCTCGGACATGATCATCATCATCGATGCCGATGGAACGATGCGGTATCTCAGCCCATCCTATCACAGGATTCTTGGATACCAGCCGGGTGAGAAAATCGGTACCAGCTGTTTCGAACTGATTCACCCCGACGATGTTGCGACGGTGCAGGATATTTTTGGCCGGCTGGTTGTGTACCCGGGCTCGGTGGAGCGGGCACGATATCGTTATCGCCACGTCGACGGCAGCTGGTGCCACATGGAAGCCTTCGGCAAGAACCTGCTCAATGACGATGCTGTTTCGGCAATCGTGGCTAACGTTCGGGATGTGACCGAACAGGTGAAGGCCGAAGAAGACCTTGAGCGGGACCGGCAAAGCCTCGAGGAAACCGTGAAGACCCGCACGTTCCAGGTTTCAAAAACGGTGCAACGGCTTCAGGATGCGAACTTACGGCTGGAAGCTGCCAATCGACACAAGAGTCGGTTTCTGTCTTCGATGAGCCATGAGTTGCGCACGCCTTTGAATGCGATTCTTGGTTTTGCAGATCTTTTGCGCGGGCAGTTTTTTGGGCCGCTGAACGACAAGCAGCTGGCGTATGTGAACCAGCTTGATGCGAGCGGCAAACACCTGCTGGCATTGATCAACGACCTGCTGGACATGGCGAAGATCGATGCCGGCGCAATGGACACGACGATGGAGCGTTTCGCGCCACGGGATTGCATCGACGCAACGCTCAGCATGCTAAGTGCAAACTTCCGCAGGAAACAGATCGAATCCACGAGCGAAATTGATCCCGCGCTTGAGACGCTCACGGGCGATCTTCGGAAATGCAAACAGATCATGCTTAATCTGCTTTCCAATGCGGTGAAGTACACACCTGAAGGCGGCAGTGTGGCTGTGCGTGCAGGCTACGATACCGATGGAGCCGTGCGGATCAGCGTAAGCGACACCGGCATCGGGATTGATCCAGAGGAATGCGAAAAGATTTTCTCCGAGTTTCACCAGGCAGACCGCACGCGTGATGAGCAACTTGGCGGCACTGGAATTGGCCTGGCGCTTACACGAAGACTGGTGGAATTGCACGGGGGCCGCATAGGTGTGCAAAGCGAGCCTGGCAAGGGAAGCACGTTCTGGTTCACTTTGCCTCAGCAGACCGATAGTTATTCCTGCGCGCTGAGTTTTGCGCAGGGTGATGGCGACGTCGCATCGTCAAAATCCGCGCTGGGGGACTACCGCATCCTCGTGGCAGAAGACAATGAAGTAAACCTTTCGATGCTTCTGGATATGTTAAGCGCCCGCGGGTACAGCGCGATCGTAGCTCGAAATGGTAAGGAGGCAATCGAGCTGGCACAACAGCACGAACCCCATTTGATCCTGATGGATATTCGCATGCCCATAATGGATGGAATTGAGGCAACCATGAGGTTGCGAGCCCTGCCAGCCATGGCCGACACTCCCATTGTGGCACTAACAGCAAGTGCAGGTGCGGACTCCGAAGAGCGCTGCCTTGCAGCGGGGTGTACGGCGCATTTACCAAAACCCATCCAGACGAAGGAACTATTTGGACTTCTCAGACGCTACCTACTGGAAGCCCCGCTTTGATGCTCCCGCGATTCCGAATTCTTATTGTAGATGATGTGGAAGCAAACCGGATGCTGCTTGCCGACAGTATGTTTGCATTGGGGCACGATCCACAGACTGCGGAGAATGGCCGTGTGGCACTGGAGCAGATGCGTTCCAACCCGCCGGATCTTGTATTGCTGGATATTCTGATGCCGGTGATGGACGGCTACACGACGCTCCAGCATATCCGGGCTGACGAAAAGCTGCGGCATTTGCCGGTGGTTGTGATCTCCGCGGTGGACGAACTGGAGACGGTGGTGAGGTGCATCGCGGCAGGCGCAGACGATTACCTCGTGAAACCGTTCAATGCTACGCTGCTGAAAGCACGGATCAGCGCCAGCCTGGACCGCAAGCGCCTGCACGATGAAGAAGCCGCCGCGCGGCGCGAACTCGAAGAGGCAAACGCGCTGAAGGACAAGTTTCTGCAGATCGCAAACCATGATATCCGAAATCCATTAACCGTGCTCAACGCGTGCCTGTACTCTCTACGCAAGGAATCGGCCGGTGATGGCGATGCGCGACTCATGGAAATGATTGCGACGATGGAACGCGCCGCAAGCCGCATTGGCAACATCGTAAATGACTTCCTCGACTTTCGCGAAATAAGCGAGGGCCGCTGCAAACTGGAGCTGGGCTCAGTTGATCTGAATGAGCTGGTGGGTGCCATCGTGGAAGAAAGCCAGCAGTACGCCGCACGCAAAAACATCGGGCTGCAGTTTGACCCGATGGCAGAACTGCCCGAGTGTCACGCCGACTATAATCGCACGGTGCAAATCACGGCAAATTACGTCAGCAACGCCATTAAATTTACGCCGCATGGAGAAAGCGTGGCCGTGCGGACGCTGCAAAAGGACGGTAAAGTACGAACCGAGGTGCAGGACTCAGGGCCGGGTGTTTCAGTCGAAGAGCGTTCGAGGCTGTTCCAGGAATTTGCGCGTTTATCGAATCGCCCAACGGGAGATGAGAAGAGTACCGGCCTTGGACTTTCCATCGTAAAGCAACTCGCCGAAATGCAGGGTGGAAGCGTCGGTGCAGAGTTCCCGCCCCACGGTGGGTCGATATTCTGGTTTGAATTGCCGACGGCTGGGCCTGCGACGCCCCGCCTGTGAGTAGCAATCGGCTTCAGCCTCGCCGATCTTCATAGTAATCTGGTTCTCAGTAAAACGCTACCGCTTCTTCTGGCGTTCTTTCTTCGCCAGCCGCTGGCGCATCTTTTTCTCGTAGGCTTTTCGGTTCTGGCGGCGCGCGCGCTCCGCTGCGCTGATGTTCGTCGCTGTCATGCTGCTTTTCATCCCGGTGCCATCGGGCCCGGCTCCCGCGGCGGTCATTTTGTCCTGCATCTGGAACAGGCCCTTCATCATCTGTCGCGTCGTCTCGAATTGCTGCACCAGGTTGTTTACGTCCTGGGGAGTGGTGCCGCTGCCCTTGGCAATTCGTGCCTTGCGCGAGCCGTTCAGCACTGACGGCTCCTCGCGTTCGCGAATTGTCATGCTTTGTATAATTGCCTCGATCTTCTTCATCTCGTCTTCGGGAAGATCGATGTCTTTCAATGCGCTGCCAACACCGGGGAGCATCGCGAGCAGGTTTTTTAGAGGGCCCATTTTTTTGACCTGTTGCATCTGCGTAAGAAAGTCCTGCAGGGTGAAGCTGGCCTTGCGCATCTTGCGCTGCATATCCTCGGCCTGCTTCTCGTCGAAGTGCTCCTGGGCCTTTTCGACGAGGGACAACACATCACCCATGCCAAGGATGCGACCGGCCATGCGGTCCGGAAAGAATTCCTGCAAGTCGTCCAGCTTCTCACCCGTTCCGATGAACTTAACAGGACGTCCTGTAATCGACTTAATCGAGAGCGCGGCGCCACCACGTGCATCGCCGTCCATTTTCGTCAGGCAAACCCCATCAATGCCGACCTTGTCATTGAAGGTGGAGGCGCTGACTACCGCGTCCTGGCCTGTCATTGCATCGGCTACCAGGAACGTGTACGTTGGCTTTGTCAGTCGCTTGATATCGAGAAGCTCGTCCATTAACACATCGTTGATGTGCAGGCGACCGGCGGTATCGATGATAACGAGGTCGCGACCGTCTGCCTGCGCCTTCTCGACTCCTCGTTTCGCGATATCGGGGGCCGGCTTGTCGGTGCCTTCGCTGTATACGGGAACGCCGGCATTTTCTCCGACAACGTGCAACTGGGTGACTGCGGCTGGGCGATAGATATCGCACGCGACCAGCATCGGCTTCCAGCCTTCTTTGGCATAGCGCTTCGCGAGTTTGCCGCAGAAAGTCGTTTTCCCACTGCCCTGCAAGCCTAACATCAGCACGACATTGGTGCGGCCTTTCTGCAACTGGAAGGGCACCACTTCGCCGCCGAGAAACTCGACAAGTTCATCGTGGACAATTTGAACCATCTGCTGCGCGGGTGAGACCGAGAGCAATACCTGCTCGCCGACGGCCTTTTCCTGGACTCGCGCAACGAAGTCCTTCACCACCTTAAAGTTAACGTCGGCCTCGAGCAGCGCCATCTTCACGTCGCGCATTACATCTTTGATGTTGCTCTCGTTGATCTGCCCCTGGCCGCGCAGGTTCTTGAATACACCCTCCAGCCGATCGCTCAGGTTTTCAAACATTAGCTCTGTATCGTCTTCCTGTATTGCCTGGTCCCAGGCTCAGTACACTGCCCGTACGTCTACCAATTGGCATCAAGTTCGTATTCGCTGCGGCGATCAACCCCTCGCCAGCAAATATTGCGCAAGTATGTAAAAATCTCTTTTGACGTGGCCCTGCCGGATTCCGCAACTGGATGCCTCATGAGCAGCGCTCCCCTTCAATTAACTGGAATTGCGTGCCGGCGTCTGCGCACACCCGGGATGCTGCTGGAGAACGTTTTTATCGAATTCGACGGCCCGCGAGTCTCCGTGGTCGGCGACTTCAGTTCTTCCTGGTTGCCGCCGGGTGCCTTCAATGCGCGGGATGAAGAGCTGCTCGTGGTGCCGGGATTCGTGGATGTGCATGTGCATGGGGGAGGCGGAATCGATTTCCTGACGGCCGACGAAGCGGGCCTTGCCACTGTTTCAGCCACGGCGGCGAGCGGCGGCTGCACAACGATGGTCGCAACCACCACCCTCGCCAATGATGACGAGGGGCTCGAGCGTTTCACTGAGTTTGTCAGGATACTTCGCAACACGTCGCCGCCACGATACCGGCAGGGCCGGGTTGAATCAAGTGCCAGAAAGCCCGCCGCCGGGGCTGCTACAGCGCAGGGCAGTGCTGCAGCAGTGGCTGAGGCGGTTGCGGAAGACGAAGTGTGTTCATTACCCGGCACGCGCATCATGGGCATTCACCTTGAAGGGCCGTTCCTGAACCCGGAACGGCGGGGTGCGTTTACGAACCGGTTTTTACGCCCGGTTGATCTCAAGGTCGCCGAAAAGGTGCTCGAAATCTGTGGTGACCTGCTGCTGAAGGTCACGCTGGCCCCGGAGCTGCCAGGAGGAGCACAGCTGGTGCAGTTGCTGACGAGTTCCCGAAGCGCGCCTGTGGAGGTGACGCTTGGCCATACCACATGCGACTACGAGCTTGGCATCAGAATGTTTGGGAATTCCCACGTTCGGCAAATTACCCACGTCTTCAACGCAATGAGCGGGCTACACCACCGCACGCCAAACCTGATCACGGCCGCACTACTGGACGATCGCGTCTGCCTCGAAATTATTCCTGATGGCCTGCATGTCGCCCCACCGGTTGTGAAGCTCCTTCACAAAATTGTCGGCGCAAAGCGGCTGATCGGCACCACCGATGGGGCGAGCGCGGCGGGTACGCCACCAGGCAGCTCGTTTGAAAGCTTTAGCGGCCATGCGGTGGTTGGATCCGATTGCGGAGTGCGGCGCACAACGGACCATGTACTGGTAGGAAGCGCGGCTTTAATGAATGACGTGTATGAACGCCTGCAAACGCTCGCTGGCATCCCGGCAGAAGATGCTTTGCTTATGTGCACGCAGAACCCGGCACAGTCCATCAACCGCTTTCATCAAATTGGCAGTATCGATAAAGCCAAGCGCGCTGACTTTGCAATTTTACGTGGCACAACCGTCGAGGCGACTGTGCGTGATGGCGTTTTGGTTTATCAAAAATAACAAGCCGTCGCGTGCTTTAGCCGTTGTTGTTTTATGGTGCCTGGTCGCTGGGTTGTGTGCAGCGACTTACGGTGACTCGTCCACTACGAGAGTCGTTTCGCTTGTGCCTGGGCTTACAGAAACATGTTTCGCGATAGGCGCGGGACCCCAGGTGGTCGGTGTGAGCGACTACTGCGCATACCCTGCCGAAGCCAGGACTCGTCCGCGCGTGGGCGGACTCAGCAATCCTCGGCTCGAGCAACTGCTTTTGCTGCGGCCAACGGTCATTCTGCTCTATCGCTCACAGGCTGACTTTGCGCATAAATTGCGCATCTTGAAAATAGATTGCCGGCTGTTCGCGTTGGATCGACTTTCGGATATCTACGAGGCTGCTGAGCAACTGGGCGGCATTACTGGAAAGCGAGCCGAGGCGCATGTGCTGGTGCGATCGATGCGCGAGCAATTTGAAGCGATGCACGCACGTACCAGTGAAACCGCTGCTGTGCGGGCGGTGGTACTAGTCAGCCGGGATCCTGGAGACCTGCGGAATCTGTTCCAGGCAGGGCCAAAGAACTTTCTTGGTGAACTGATGAACCTTGCGGGCGGTTCTCACGCAATTGCTACAGATGCTGCGATTACAAAGGAACAACTGATCCTCGGGAATCCACAGGTCATCATTGACCTGTCGGGCGGTGAAAGCGCATCCACGGCGGAAGCAAAAGAGGCCGCATTGCGCGTATGGGCGCAATTACCGACAATAGATGCTGTGAAGAACCATCACGTCTACTATCCCGCGGCTGCCCATGCGTTGGTTCCGGGACCGTACCTGGTTGAAGCAGCAAAAGAATTCGAGCGCATGCTGCACCGCTAGCGTGGTCCACTGTTAGTTCGTAATCAGTTCTGTGTACCAAATCGAGGTCAAGTCCGCCCTTTGGTCTGGTAAGCAACTACCGATTCGGCACACTTGTCACCAGGCGTCAAAGTCTCATGCCGAGGCTGCTACGGGCTCCATCTCTTCGATCTCGCGCACAATTTCATGGTGTTCGATTTCATCAAGCTTAATGCTGACCACGCGGCTGACGCCCTGCTCTTCCATCGTTACGCCGTAGATCGTGTTGGCGAGATTCATCGTCTGCTTGTTATGCGTGATGATAATGAACTGGGTTGTGTCCGCGAACTCGCGCACAAGGTCTTTGAAACGCTCAATGTTTTTGTCGTCGAGCGGTGCGTCGATTTCGTCGAGAATGCAGAACGGGCTCGGCTTGCGCATAAAGATCGCAAACAACAGCGCGACTGCGGTGAGTGCCTTCTCACCGCCGGAAAGCAGGGAAATATGCTGCGGCTTCTTGCCGGGGGGCTGCGCCACGATATCGATCCCACCTTCGAGTACGCCGTTTTCCTCAGTCAGAAGCAGGTCGGCTCTTCCTCCACCAAACAGGCGCCGGTACACCTGCTCGAAGTTGGCGCGAATTTCAGCAAACGCGGTGGCGAAAAGATCCTTTGTCGTTTCGTCGATCTTCGCAATGGTTTCCGCGAGCAGGTTCTTGGCATCCAGGAGGTCCTTCTCCTGCGCGGTCAGGAAGTCCAGGCGTGAATTTGCCTCGTTGAACTCGTCAATTGCCCCCACGTGAACGGGGCCCATTCCATCGATTGTGGCGCGAATCTCCTGGATGCGTGTTGCAATCTCGTCGGGTGTACGAAGACGCGCGAGCGCTACTTCAACGGCGAGATCTGCATTGTGAGCAATGATTTCTGAGCGGGCCTGCTCATCGCCTGCTGCGGAATCCGATGCTTCATCTGCCAAGGCAGTAATGTCGTGAATGACCGCGACGTCCGCTGTTGCTGCATCCGGGTTCTCCGGGGTGTTTTCGACAGCGTCCTCTGAAGAGAGGGCAGAGTTCTCGTTTAACTCAGGCTCTGGGAAGAGGACGCGCTGGATTACATCGTCGAGCACCAGCCCAAATTTTTCCTGCGCCTGCACGTTGATGTTGTCGAGCTGCAGGGTGTACTCTGTGCGCTTCAATTCCACTTCGTGCAACTCGTTCTGCGCCTCGTTGTAATCGCGCTGAAGCACCTGCGCGTGCTCGCTGAGTTTACGCAGGTCCAGATGGACGTTTTCCTTGCGCTGGTTCTCCTGCGTAAGCTGCGCCGAAAGGCTTTGCTGGTCTACCTGCAACTTCGCAAGCTGCTCGTGCAACTGCGACAGCTCGCCTGCGCACTCCGATTGTGTCACATCCATGCGCTCAATTTCGGCGCGCTTGTCAGCCTGCGCCTGCACCAGGCGCTGGCCCTCGCGTTCACCGCTCGCAATGCGCTCGCGAAGGTTCTTTAAGCGCTCCGTACCGGTCGAGATTGCGATCATCAGCTCGTTAACAAGTCGACCAGCCTCAGCCACTTCATGTTGTTTTGCTGTCGCAGTTTCCTCAATGCCCTGGAGCTGTTCCTCAAGAGCAGCTGCATTGGCGGCCAATTGCTCCAGCAGACCTGAACCCTCATCCTGCGTGTTTCGGTGTTGCTCAACCTGCTGCTGCATTCCGGCACGGCGCGTTTCAAGCCGTTCCAGCTGCTGTGCTTTCTCGGAGGCGCGGTGGTCCACCACCTCGAAGTCCTTACGCAGGCGGGCTGCCTCAATTTCCTGCTGATGAGCTTCGCGCGACAGGCGTTCCGTGCTGTCACGCAATTCGCCAAGGCTTCCCTTAAGGTGCGAAACGCGTTGCTCGGTCTCCTGCTCGCGGCTGCGCAGGTGCACGAGACGATCCGCCAGTTCTTTCACTTCGCGTGTGCGGTTGAGAAGACCCGTTGCCTTAACACTTCCGCCCGTCATGGCTCCGTGTGCAGATACCATCTCTCCATCGAGCGTAACAAACTTCGTGCGGATACCCCGCCGCTCCAGAGCGACCGCGACATCCAGGTTCTCAACCACAACGACGTTCCCCAGCAGGTACTGGACAACCTTTTGGATGCGAGTATCGTATTTCACGAGATCGGTTGCAAACCCGACAACGCCCGGCTCGGCAACCACCTGCCGCAGATTATAATTATTTTCGCGGCCTTCGATTAGATCAAGCGGCAGAAAAGTCGCGCGCCCGACACGTGACTCCTTCAGCCAGCGGATGGCCGCTTTGCCCATGTCGGAATTATCCACAACGATGTCCTGCGCCTGACTTCCCAGGGCGACCTCGATTGCGAGCTCGTGCTCACGCTGCGCTTCCAGCAGTGTGGATACCACACCCACCAGTCCGTGCAGCTCACCGCGCTTGCCGGCAGACATGACTTCCTTCACACCGCGGTAATAGCCCTCAAAGTTTGCCTGTAAGTCGGCCAACGCTTCGTGCCGGCTCTGGCACTCATGCGCGGCGCGGCGAGCCTGCTCGAGTTCCATGCTGAGATTGTAGTGCTCAAGGTCGCGCGTTTTGAATTCATCGCGCGCGGCCGCCGCTGCCTCACGAAGACGTTCCCGCTGGATTTCGGACTGC
Organism: Candidatus Sumerlaeaceae bacterium; assembly: GCA_051003195.1. Classification (GTDB taxonomy): domain Bacteria; phylum Sumerlaeota; class Sumerlaeia; order Sumerlaeales; family Sumerlaeaceae; genus JBPCLP01. The sequence continues at coordinate 64,524 of JBPCLP010000008.1, forward strand.
TCCGCAGCGCCACGCTTGTCGTCGCATTCGACTTTGAGCAATTCGATCTGTTCGCGCAACATTCCGAGCTCGCTGTCGCTCTGTTCGATCTCATGGATCAGCTTTTCTTCCATTACATGAGCGACGCGCACTTCGTTTTCTTTCTCCAGCCGTGCGCGTGTTGCAGTGCTGATTTCCTGTCGAAGGCGCACCATGTCAGAACTTGCGGCGTCGCTGTCGCCCTTAAGCGTCTCGTAATCCGATTTGCGCTGCGCGTGTTCGGCCAGCAGCCGCTCAAGTTCGGCTTCTTTTTCCTGGGTTTCGGCAGCGAACTGTGCCGTTGCTTCCTGCAGCTGTTTTGCGTTTTCATCCAGCTCGCGAATCTGTGAGTCGAGCTGCTCGCGCCGTTCGGCGCTGTTGGCCTGCCGCTGTTCCAAAAGTGCGATGCGTCCCTGGACTTCCTGCAGATCGCGGTTAAGCTCGTAATTCAGTGCCTGTGTCTCTTCGACCGCCTGTTGCAGTTCGTCAGCCTGTGTGCGATACGATAACTGTTCCTCGTCGATCCGCGAAAGCTCATTGCGGAAATTCTGTACGCGCTCAAACAGCTCCTGGTAATGCGCTTCGCTGGATGCGCTGCTCTCGCGAAATGCATAGTAACGCCGGACGAGCAGTTCCATCTCAAGTTGCTTAAGTTCCTGGGAGAGCTGCTTGTATCGCTCGGCTTTGTTGGCCTGCCGCTTGAGGCTGTTGCACTGGCGCCGTACTTCGTTTATCAAATCCGCCAGGCGCAGTAAGTCGTCATCCGTGCGGTTCAGCTTGTGCAGCGCCTCGTCTTTGCGCGCCTTGTACTTTGAGATGCCTGCGGCTTCGTCAAAAATGGCGCGCCGCTCTAATGGCTTGGAGTTGATGATCGCGTCGACTTTGCCCTGCTCCAACACCGAATAGCTGTCGGTGCCGATACCGGTATCCATGAGATTGGTCGTTATATCTTTTAGCCGGCACTGAGTCTTGTTGAGCGAATACTCGCTTTCGCCAGTCCGGAACAGCCGCCTTGCGATTTCGACATCGTCAAAATCAAGCGGGAGGAATCGGCCCTCGTTGTTTAAGGTAAGGCTGACACGCGACATGCCCATGGCCTTCTGGCCCCCTGAGCCATTGAAGATTACATCTCCCATGCGACTGCCACGCAAACTCTTTGCACTCTGCTCGCCCAATACCCATCGTATAGCGTCGAAAACATTAGACTTACCACATCCGTTAGGGCCAACAATGACCGTCACACCGGGATGAAAATCGATGGTGGTCTTATTGGCAAAGCTCTTAAAGCCGTGGATCTCCATCCGCTTGAAAAACTGCATTAATTTTCCTCTTGGGGTATGGTAAGCTGAGAGAAATCAGCAAAAATGAAGGGGCGCGCCTGCGCGCGGCAGCTTGTGGATAACTCCCCTTCAGATGATACAAACGCGTACTGTTGCGATTCGAAATCCAATTGCAACACTTTTTATGCGACTGAGTACAATATATTGTACTTCACGCAACGCCTGTGGCCATATATGTGTAAGGTATTTGAATTCCGTACTCTATGTTGTACCTTGGGTCCGCCGCCTTTTCTCGGCTGCCCTATGCAAAAGCTTCGCATTTTTGAGATTGGCTTTTGAGGCAATGTCAAAGATGTCGCCGACCAGTGGAATCAAGCCTATGAGCCAGTCGACACCGACGTTCACGCCCATCCGGAACACCAGCGCACGGCCGAATCCGTGACGTTTGGCGACGTACATGGGGTAAACCGACGGCAATAGCGCCAGTGTGTCGCCGACGACAGGGATAAGGCCGGCAATTGCATCCGCGCCAAAGCGAATCCCAAACAGTGAGAATTGACTGTCCATCAACTGCGCGAGTGTCTGCACGCGCTTCAAGTCGGCATCCAGGTCCGTTCTTGTGCGCTCGATCGGCACCGCCTCGAGTACTTCTACTTCAGGTTCAAGTTCAGCCACGCAGCGCCTCCGCTCGTTTACATCTGGCAGCGCATTTGATGCGCCGAGCTGAAGCGCGACAGTGAAGAGTTTGGACTTGCGAGTAAATCACGCACACCAAAGCTTCGCGTTACTTATGAATTTTGGACGCGATTACGATCGTACCGAGCTTCGTCGGCACTGTGGGTCAACCGGGCAGATCGCCCGGATCACAAGCAGCGAACTGAACGACGGCCGGGAACAGGGGGTACGCTGCCTCGATTTTCGAACCGGCTCCGGATTCAATTTCACGGTACTGCCCGGCCGTGGAATGGATATCGCCTTTGCGGAATTCCGGGGCCGAAACCTTGCATGGATGTCTCCGACCTCGATTGTCGCGCCGGAGTACTACGAACCCCAGGGCTGGAACTGGATTCGGGGATTCTTTGGGGGTCTTCTGACCACTTGCGGATTGGTGAATGTCGGAGTGCCCGACACGCACCGCAACGAGCCTATCGGCGCCCACGGGCGTGTCAGCAACACGCCGGCGTCTAATGTAAGTTATGATACCTTCTGGGTAGAGAACGAGTTGCACCTGGTTGCCCGTGGAGAGATGCGGGAAGTGCGGCCGCCGCATACCAACCTGCTGCTGCGGCGCACGGTGCATGCGATTGCTGGAGAGCGCCGGCTGGAGATCCGGGATCGCGTGATCAATGACGGGCCGGAAAAGACGCCGCATCAGATACTCTATCACATCAACGCCGGGTTTCCGGTGGTAAGCGCAATTTCGCATTTTGTTGCCGGCACGCGGAACGTTACTCCGCGCGACGATGCCGCCGCCGATGCTAAAGAACTCTTTCGACTGTGCCAGGGACCGACACTCGGCTATACAGAAAAAGTGTATTACCATCAGCTGGTTTGCGGCACGGACGGGCGTTGTTCCGCCGCGGTAATAAATCCGGAGCTCGATGGCGGACTGGGATTATACGTGAAATATGATCCTCGCACTCTGCCGACACTCGTTCAGTGGAAAATGATGGGCGAAGGAATGTATGTACTGGGCCTGGAACCGGCGAATACGTACGGTATCGGCAGCGAACGCCTTCGCGCACTGGGTTTGCTCAAGACGCTGGAACCGGAAGAGCAGGTTGAGTACACCGTCGAAATCGGCGTGCTCAGCGGCAGCGAAGAAATCGAGGCGTTTGAAAAGGCTGCGCTCCGCGACGCTCCCACCGAGCCGGAGTACGCATCCATTCTCGTTTAAGGGCTGACCCAGATATGCCGAATCGACGGGACGTTTGCCTTTTGGTCTGGTACGAAACTACGGATTCACCCTAGGGTTTCCGCGTGATCTCCTTGAGCAGACGCTGCATGAATTCTTTTTCGCCCGCGGCAAGATTGACCAGCCGACCGCCTGCGTCGATGAAGCCAATCGCAATTCTCACCATAATTCCCAGCAGAACGAACATCAACAGCAGTGCTGCGGGACGGGCTCCAAGCGATCCCATCCGTTTCGCGAAGTCTGCCGCGACTTCGATTTCGCGCGGACTGCGGCTATCCTGCCCCGGTGTGAGGATTTCCGATTCGGAATCCTGCCGGCTATCTGCGGATGTCGCCGCGCTACGTTTTAACTTTTCGGCTTCACCGCGCTCAATTGGGCGTACGGGTATGTCGTTTGCCCTGCCACGGATCACGAATTCCCAGCGGTTCACCTGCTCGACAAGCGGCCGCGGATCGAGCAGAACGCGCGCGATCTGGTAGAACATATACCCCGACATCAGCACGCCGACACCGATAAGAATGAGTCCAATCGAGGCAGCTGTCATACGAAAGCTGGTGCCTGGATCGGGTTCGGGTGCCCGGTGCAGAATCACTTCTTCATGTGGCGAACTGTTCAGCGGCATGAACCTGCATACAAAGTCGGATGTGAATCGTGCATTTTAACAGCGCATACTCAGGTGTGCCGCAGGGCTTCGATAGGATCCAGCCGCGAAGCTTTTATGGCGGGAAGCATACCGAAGATCAGCCCGGTACCTGCTGCGAATCCAAAAGCGAGGAAGACCGCCCAGCCCGGGACGGTTGCTTTATCGAGGCGCGCACCAGGAATCGATGCGACCAACGCGGCAAGTGCCTGCCCACCGAGCACACCGATGAACCCTCCCAAAAGACAGAGGGTGATCGCCTCCACCAGGAACTGAAGGAGAATGGCCGATGAGCGCGCTCCTACTGCCTTGCGCAGGCCTATCTCTCGTGTGCGTTCCGAGACGGACACCAGCATGATGTTCATGATGCCAACGCCGCCGACGATGAGCGAAATACCTACGATGCCGACTGCAACCAGTGTAATCGTCACGGCTGTCTGGTTAAACTGCTCCAGGAATTTCTGGATCGCTTCCAGGCGGAACGGCTCAGGCTCGCCGGGTTTAATGCGCCTTTCGTTGCGCAGGTAAAAGCGTATCTCCGCGCGCGCTTCCTCAGAGAGCTCGGGCGACCGCGATGCAGCCACCACGGACATGTTCCAGCTATTTTGGCGCCAGGCCGTGTTGAAGGGAATAAAAATTTCGAGACCCGCCTGGTCTCCTCCGAAAAGCGACATCTGCTGGGGCGGTTCAACCACGCCGACGACCGTGTATCGCCGATCACCGATGAGAATGGATTCGCCAACGCAATCCTGCGGCAACGCGAGTTTCTGCTGTGCCTGCGGGTTGATCAGGCACACCGCCCGACCCTGTGTGTTGTCAATAACACTGAAAGGGCGTCCAAGCTTTACCGATCGATTCTCTATCGAATGCCAGGCTGGTTCGATCCCCTGTATGCCAACTGACTCCTCAGACTTATCCAGATGCCGGACTCTCTGGTTGTTCCACGTCGTTCGCGAGAACGCCCGCACGGAGGGACAGTGACTCAACATGTTGTCGAAATTGCGCGGCTTGAACTGGAGCTGACGCCAGCTCGCATTTTTATAAGGCCCTGTCTCCGGGCGGTCGGGCCAGATAAAGATTTTGTTCGTGCCGACCGTCTCAAAATCCGCGAGCACTTTTTGCTTCAACCCGGTCAGCGCTGCAATCACACCGGTAACGGAGGCAACGCCGATGATGATCCCGAGCATGGTGAGTATGCTGCGTAGTTTGTTCGTCCAGATTTGCCCCAGGGCCAGCGCCACGCTCTGGTAAAGCAGCACAACCACGGCGAGCGGACCTCGCGTAAGCCAGTCCAGCACGTGCGTCATTTTGCTTCAGCCACTGGGCGCAGCGAAGCAGCGTCCTCGGAAACTGGCAGGTCGCTGCAGATCTTGCCATCGCGCATGCGCACGACTCTTCGAGCATGGGCGGCAACTTCCGCTTCGTGCGTCACCACGATGACCGTCTGTCCCTCTGCATGAAGCGTCGCGAAGAGGGCAAGAATCTCCTCGCTCGTGACCGAATCGAGATTGCCCGTAGGTTCATCAGCCAGAAGGATACTGGGGTGTGCAACCAAGGCACGCGCAATTGCGACGCGCTGTTTCTGTCCTCCGGAAAGCTGGTTGGGTTTATGGTGCATGCGCGAGGCGAGTCCGACCCGCTCCAGGGCGCCGGTTGCCAGGCGCTGCCTGTTCCACCAGTTGCCTTTTGAATAGATAAGTGGCAGCTCGACGTTCTTGAGTGCGCTAAGGCGCGGCATGAGCTCGAACGATTGAAAGACAAAGCCAATGCGCTCGTTGCGAACGCTTGCCAGCGCAGTGCCGGAGAGGTTCGATACAGGTTGCCCGTCGAGTTCATAGATACCCGAGGTCGGCCGATCGAGGCACCCCAGGATGTTCATCAACGTGCTTTTGCCTGAGCCCGAAGCACCCATCATCGCGACATACTCGTTTGCCTGCACCTCAAGCGATACGCCTGCAAGTGCATGGATTGTTTCAGCTCCTACACGATAGGTTTTTGTAATTTCCTGGAGACGGATAACCGAGCTCATTTTGCCGCGGACTTCTTCGGATCAGTCGCCTGCTTCGTTCCTGTGGATTCCTTTTCGTCTTTAACCTTCTGGTCATGCTTGAGCGATTCCAGGATCTTATAAGGACCAATAATGATCTGGTCGCCTTCGTTGAGGCCGGAGGTAATTATGGTATGCGTCACATCACTTGGGCCGACGGCCACCGGTACCATTTGCGCTTTTCCCTTTTCAAACCGGCACACCAGCGTCGCCATGGATTTATCTTTTTGGGCTTGCGGCAATACTTTGCGCAACTCCGCAGGCAGATCTTCCACCGGGCGTCCCTGCACGGCCTGACTCGGTACTTTCAAAACGCCGGTGTGGCGACTCGTTTCAATGTCGACATCGCCGGTCAGTCCGCTTGGTATTCGCTCTCCATTGGTTTCGAGAAGAACTTCCGCGATGAAGTTTTTCTCCTTTTCCTTTTCCTTCGAGGCGAGCGCGACCTTGGTCACCTTACCTTTGAAGACACGATTCGGGAATGCCTGCATATGTACCTCGGCACTTTGGCCGGCACGTACCGATGCAATATCAGCTTCATCGATACGAGCAACCAGCAGCATCTGCGAAAGGTCGGCAACTTCCAGGATGACCGTGCCCGCATTGTTCATGGTCCCCGTGATGGTCATCTCCCCAACTTTCGCATTAACCCGGGTCACAATTCCGTCGATAGGAGAGACGATGTTCGCATTGCGAAGATCTTCCTGCGCGCGGGTGATTTCCGCGTCGGCGGCTTCCAGGTTGTGACGGCTGGCAGACAGGCCCGCATCATCTGCTTCGAGGCTGTGTTCCGCTGCTTCAAACTGGCTGTGCAACTCGTCAACTTTGCGTTTGGCCTGGTCGTAGTTTTGCTGGCTCGTGTTTCGAGAGGCCATCAGGTTGCGTTCCCGTGCAAAGTCCCTTTCGGCATCTACGACGGTAAACCTTTGACCGGCAAGCTGGCTGCGTGCAGAGGCAATGCGGGCCTGGCCCACCTTAATCTGGGCCTGCTGAGCAGCGTAACGAGCTTTCGCTGAGCGAACCGCTGCCTCAAGGTCGGTTGCGTCCAGCCGTACGAGAAGGGACGGGCTCGTGTGTGCGTTTCCTTTCGTGACAGTCGACCCTTCATCGTGGGGCAGTTCGATGAGGCGCGCCGAGACCTTCGCGCTGATGGAGACGTGGTGACGAGGTTCAATATCACCCGGTGCCTGAACCACTTCGGCGAGATCACCACGAGCTACCTTGCCAAGGCGGACAGTGATAACATTCTCACCAGCGGCAGGAGTTTTCGATCGTAATAGACGCCAGCCCCACCACCCGCCGCCGGCAAGCAGCACGAGGCAAATAAGAACCCATAACACCGTTTTATGGCGGGACACGCGACTCAGAACCTGGGATACTGCCATCCCGCTTTCCGCGATGCAATCCCCCGTTTCAGGCGGTTATTCTTCCTCTGCCGCTTCGATGGTAACGAAAAGAGTTCCGTGAGGCGCCTCGAGGTTTTTGCGCTCGGGCGGCAGTTCGGAAAAGTGGTACGCGACGGACTCCTCATAGCCAAGCGACTGGCCGGGGCGAACCACTGGTCCATTCTCAAACATGTAATAAAAGATCGTTTTGAAATGCTCGTCGATATCTTCAATTTCATTGAGGTCCTCTGCCCGGTAAGCGAGTTCCGGCAAACCGTAAATGGTGTGACCGGCCGAGAGAAACCAAATCTCTCCATCTACTTCCGCCGGCAGAAATCCCACCAGTAGTTCGCCTGGCATTCCTTCATCGCGCAAACTGTCCCAAAGGGATGTCAGGGTGCCATCATCAGCCTCGGGGGGCTCACCCGCGCTTTCCGTTGGGCGAATTGCATCCTCGATGGCCTGGTCCGCGTATGCTTCCATGACTTCGGCGGGAAAGCAGGTATAGTTATTTTCATTCACGACCGCCAGCCCCCCCTGCGCAATAAGTCCCATGCTCGTCTTCAGCAGCAGGATAGCGCTCTCAATTGCATGGTACTCGTCGCTTCCAAGGCAGGTGAGCGAAGCGTATACACGATGTTGCCGCAGCGTATCGCGGTAGTCCTCGGGTAGGGCGGCAATTTCTACGGTGCTGCGGAACGTCTCCTCCGGCAAAGCGTGGCCATGCACCTGCACCGCAACGTTCAATTTGCCGCAAGTCACAACGCCAGAGGAGACACTGCTGCCATGTTCGGTCGCGCGCATATTAAATTCCGACACTTCGGGAGCAGTACCTTCCGGCTCAAGGGCAACCAGGTACTCGCGCAGCGCTTCCGCATCCATACGGGGAAACTCATTAAACAGAACAAAGCATTGGAAGGCTTCTATCATGATTCTCTTCTTCTGAGTTGCGGTCGATGCAACAGGTTCTCCCGCCTGATCCGGAAATCATCCTGCGACTGCAAGCGAAAGTAGCTTTTCAACTTGGGTATTCACGGCCCGTGTCGGTCGAATTAACCCATTGCATTAACTAAATCTCTGACGGAAGGTAGAGCTCTTATTGCACCACAGCAGGTTCACGCCAGCCTGCCATCAGTCAGATCGATTCGCTCGTAGCAACGCACGACCCTGGGAGTACGATTGTGGTTTTGAACGACATTGATCTTTCATCGCTGTTTGGTGCGCTGCCGGACGAGATATTTGTTCTGGATTGGGATGGAATCTACCAGGAGGTCTCGGCGGTATCTGCGGGGCTTTTATCAAGCCGCGGGCACGAACTCGTCGGTCATTCCGTGCAGGAACTTTTTCCTTCCGAGACAGCGGACCTTTTTCTCGGGTACATACGCAGCGCGCTCAGTTCCAAACAGGGGGTCCATGGAGAATACGTACTCCAGAGTTCCCATGGCCCGATATGGTATAGCGCTTCCATCACGCCGCTTTCGGACACCACGGTATTGTGGGTAGCCAGAGCTATCACCGAAAGTAAACGCGCCGAGAAAATACGCGGCGTTTTCGCATGGCTTGGAGCGCAACTGGCATCTGCTGTGGATGCACAGGAGGCCGCTCGTACTGTTCTGCAGGCGGCGGATGAAATCGTCTGCTGGGACGCAGGTTTTATCAATTTGTTGGCCGATGAGGAAAGCACCGACTCAGAGCTTTTGACTTATTCGCTCGTCAGCTTCGATAAGGTGCACGGGGAACGGATTGATGCGCTTAGAGCGGGCCAGACTTTGCCTGCTGGTCCCTATGCAAAGCAGGCTCTTGAGCAGGGCGCCCATCTTGTACAGCGAATAAGCGCGCCACGTGAGGAAGTGGTACGGTTCGGCAACCTGGAAGCGCTTTCGGCATCTCTTATGTTCGTGCCGATCCGTCACGGAAATCGAGCTACAGGCGTGATGTCCATTCAAAGCTATACGGATGGGGCTTACGACGAACAGGATCTTCACATACTACAAACGCTCGCGGACTTTTGCAGCGGGGCTCTCCAGCGCACCTACGCCGAACAGAGAATGCGCGACAGTGAAAAAGCACGAGTGGACAGCGAGAGACGTTTCCAGGCACTCATCGAGAATTCCACGGACGCTGTTCTGCTGATTGATGCCAACGCGTGTGTCACCTATGTCAGCCCCGCTATTGAGCGTCTGCTGGGCTTCAAGCCTGAAGAATATATGAAGTGTGCGAACTTCAGCATTTTCCACGAGGAGGATCAGCCCCGAGCCCAAACCGTTTTCCAGCACTTGCTCGAACATCCGGCGGAGCCAGTCTTTGCCACATGGCGTATGCAGCACCGCGATGGTGAGTATCGATGGCTGGAAACGACCGCTCGCAACATGTTGGGGGACACGGCCATCAATGGGATAATATGCAGTATGCGCGACGTGACCGAGCGTCAGGCGGTGGAGCAAAAGCTGAAGCACGGCGCCTATCACGATGCGCTCACAGATCTTGCCAATCGCGCAGCGTTTATGGAGCATTTACAAAGGGCCATCGCAAAGTCCGAACGCCGTAGCGACTATGGATTTGCCGTGCTCTTTATGGATGTGGATCGTTTCAAGGTGGTCAACGACAGCCTCGGACACATTGCGGGCGATCGCCTGCTTGTTCAAATTGCTGGCAGGTTGATCAAGTGCCTTCGCACGAGCGACATCGCCGCCCGGTTGGGTGGTGATGAATTTGCATTTTTCATCGAGGACGTTTTTCTGCCTGGCGATGCAACTCGCGTCGCGGAGCGAGTTCACCAATGCCTGGGAGAGCCTTGTACAATCGACGGAGCGGAAATTTTCACAAGCGTGAGCATCGGCATCGCATTGAGCAGTGCTGGATACGAACAGCCAGAGGACATACTGCGTGATGCAGATACGGCGATGTATCGCGCCAAAGGGCAGGGCAAGGGCCGGTACGCGATTTTCGATTCGCAGATGCACGACAAGGTCGTTGGGCAGTTCCAGATGGAGAGCGACTTGCGCCGGGCAATTGGAAGGCAGGAGCTGCTGCTCTATTATCAGCCGCTGGTGTCGCTACAGAATGGCCATGTAGTCGGGTTCGAGGCGCTGGTTCGGTGGCAGCACCCGGAACGTGGACTCGTGCCGCCATCGGAATTTATTCCGCTGGCGGAAGAAACCGATTTGATATCGGAGATCGGCTGGTGGGTATTGCGGGAGGCATGCCAGTGGATGCGATCCTGGCAGATCGAGTCGTCAATAGGACGACGCCTCTCCATCAACGTTAACCTCTCGGCTCGTCAGTTTACACAGCCCGACCTTGTCGAGCAGATCGAGGCGATTCTGAAAGGAATCGGGCTCGACCCGCATTGCTTGAAGCTCGAAATTACGGAGACGACGATTGTCGAAAACGGCGAAAGCGCAATTGAGATGCTGTCTCGCCTGAAGGAGCTGAACGTTCAGCTTCATGTGGACGATTTCGGTACGGGCTATTCTTCGCTGGCATACCTGCACCGGTTTCCAATCGATGCCCTGAAGATCGACAAGACCTTTGTTCAAAGCCTTGGAAAAAGCGAAGAAGCGCTGGAGATAAGCCGCGCCATCATTGCACTTGCCCGGAACATGCGGATGGATCCGATCGCAGAGGGCATCGAGACCGCCGAACAACTGCGCATTCTGCTGGAGCTTGGATGCACGCTGGGGCAGGGCTTTTATTTCAGCAGACCGCTTCCGGCCGCCGAGGCAAAAACCCTGTTCGAGCGGGTCTTTACCTGCCTGCCTCCAACAAAAGGAAGCCTTTCGTTTGGCGGCCTCATCTTACCCAATTGAGATTACCTGACCGGCAATAGTGGACTGTCATCGAATTCTGCCGCGATGTTTCTCCATTTCGAAGCGCCGGGGTTGCGCAGATGAAGGGCTTTTGGACGCACACCTGGAGCAATCCAGAACGGTTCCCACGACAGATCCAGTTCAAGCGATACCCGATGCATTCCAGCCGCCGTAGTCGTAGTGCTGACATCCCACGCTGTCAGGCGCCGGCGATACGGCGAGACACCCGCTGCCTGTTCCGTTTCCCAATAAATTTTTGGCGCCTGTTCAGGCACAACATTGGGCGGTGCGTCGGCCGCAATGCGCAACCTGCTTCCAAGCTGATGCGCGGAGGTGCCTTCTGGGAAAACAATGATCAGGCCGTCTGTTCCTTCGCGCGTGATGGATGGCGGCGGAACGGGCTGTGCGGACAGGTGAGCCCTTCGCCTGGCATCTTTCCAGTTTTCATCCAGCCATTGTAACGCTCGAGTCCATGCGTCGACGTCGTCCGTGAGCCAAAGCCCCTGCTGGTAATTGTGCATCACGTTTGGAAACGCTTCGGGCGCTATGTCTTTCAAACGCCAGCGCCCCAATGCAGTTCGTATGGCGAGCAGGGTCATCGGCTCTGCGTTCCCCTTCCGCAGGACATCCCGGATTTCCTGTTCGCTTAATTTGATCCAGCCGGGATGAAGCAGGCTGTAAAAGTTGCGCCAGGGGTCACCGGCCGATCGAACTCCGTTTTCGACCCCGAAGAAGTAATAGGCCGAAAGTGCGGTGGATGCTACAAGAGCGGTAATGCCCGCCAACGTGCGGCGACGGGGCGAGTGCAATGTCATGGTACGAACTCGAACAAAGCGGCTTCGGGTTCAGGCTCGAGCCACAACGAACTCTCGGCGCCGCTGTCGATCCGATGCATGAGCAGCCGGAAATGTTTAGGATCCGCCATCGCTACGCGAAAGTTTTCCGATTTACGAAGCGCGTAGATATGCGTCGCCCGCGCAGCCGTCAGGTCCGCAAGCCATCGTGCCGAAGGCTCGCCAGCCTTGGAATCCGCAATACGTACGACGCCGGCACCGGTATTAGGAGCGTAGGCGAACCATGGCGCCATCTCGCCCGGAATAGCGAGCGTCGCTTTCTTTTCCGCGACATGCTCGCGCCAATAATCTAAAGTGGAATACTCGTCAGGAAATGAATCGTCACGCAATGCGCGGCGATCACCACTCAGCAGGTTGTACGCGATGAGTTCCACAGGTCGCGTGCGATACTGAATGCTGGGAATCGTGGCATATAAATCGTATCCCATGCACGCTGCTGCAAGAGTAACCAGCGCCCGCCTCGGCAGTGTCGTAACGTAAGACAGCAGCCAGCAAAAACATAAAGCACCGAGAGCCAGTTCAAAGAGTGCAAACCTGGCGAGAATACGAGTTGGGCAGGATACGAGCATCACGGCAAAAAGTATGAGAATCAGAAGACGTTCGCGCCAGGCAACCCCGCGAACACCCAACAGCAGGAACAGTGCAAGCGCTGGTAATCCAAGCGTGACTGAGTGCAGACCCATTCCCCCGCTCCACGATGCGAGCAACGACGGACGCCACGTGTCCATCGCCATTCGCCACCATGCGCGAACACCACTGGCCTGTGCATAGCGTTCGGTGTATTGCGTGTTAAAGTCCGGCTTGTAAGGCCCGGGGAAAATGACTTTCTGGCCTGCAGCCACTTCGATTGGATACACGGGATTGTTCAACTTCAGAAGGCCGTGCATATACCAGGGACCTGCAATCAAAGCGCACGCCGCGACAACCAGTATCAGCGCAATGCCCGTCCGACGCAGACGGTGCGAGGGCCCTCCCTGCGTACGCATTATCACAACCGTCAGGTAGGCAATACCCAGGGCGACGCTGCCTGTTAGCCCGGTTGGTTTACTCGCTGCGAGTTGAGCAAACGCCAGGCTGGTCAACAGCATGGTGCGTAGCGACGGCCCTTCGCTCCAGGTAACCAGGCATGCCCATACAACCATAAGCTGCGCCGTGAAAAACACAATATCCGCATAAGCTTCGATACTCTGCAACAGGACCTCCGGCGCCAGCATACAGAACAGAGCCCCCAGCGGAACCGTCCATCGCGGCAGGCCCGCCCTGCGGAAAATACCCAATAACAGTACGGGTATGGCCGCGAAGAATGGCCATTGCGCCAGTGCGGTGCCATCCAGCTTTCCAGTCCAGTCGAGTATCAGGAATGGCAGCATGGCTTTCAGGTTCGCGTACACCTCGCCGGCACCAAGGTAAGGATACAGTGTTGGATCGCCAAAAGAATCCAGTTGGAAGCGGTGCGACTGCGCCCATCGCATTGGCGCGAGACTATGATAGGAAGCTGCATCCCAGATGCGAATGGGCAGAGTAGCCCCGACAAGCAGAGCAATCACAAGCACCGCGGCGACGCAACCCCACGCAGCAATCTCGCTCCGGCTCATTTGCCGAAGTGTTGTAACTGTATTTCGAAATGTTACATCGCCCGGCGTGAAGCGTCTGCTGCAGAGAGCTGCCATGCCCACCGCCAAAGCAGCCGAGCCGACTACCGTCCATGTATTGATGAACGACGTGGTGTAGCCCAGGATGACTGGCAGGCCGTAAAACGTAGTAAACGCAGTAAGCAGCACGGTCGTCGGGTAATCCGCCCGGCGTGCCGGTTTCCAGAAACGGTCGGTCAGCACGCACGCGGCGCCAAGATGTACGAGTGCGAGTAAAGCGATCCAGAGCATCAGTATAAGCCCTCGTACGAGGCAGCCAAGCCTGCCAACCCCGAAAGCCGATCGTCATCCCTGTTCACCGCCGGTCACGACCGAATGCTCAGGTCTGAAGCTCAACATAAAACCTGTATCACGTCTGGCTGGCTGTATTTTCTGCTGGCGAAGGTGTTTCCGAGGGGCGATCAAAAACGCGTTATGACAGCATCTTTAACCTACGAACCGGTGATCGGATTCGAAGTCCATGTAGAGCTTTGCACGGCATCCAAGGTCTGGTGCGGTTGTTCTACCGTCTTTGGCGCACCGCCGAACACCCAGGTCTGTCCGGTGTGCCTCGGAATGCCCGGTTCGTTGCCCGTGCTCAACCAGCAGGCTATCGAATTCGCGCTGCGCACCGCGATTGCACTGAACTGCGATATTCCTGAGCGCATGAGTTTCGACCGCAAAAACTACTATTACCCCGATCTACCTAAAAACTACCAGATATCGCAGCAGTATGCGGCGCTCGGAACGAACGGCTACATCGACATCGATGTGAATGGCGCCTTCAGGCGCATTCGAATTAATAACGTTCATCTCGAAGAAGACGCAGGCAAGCTTCTGCACCCTGAACACTCCATCGGCGGTGATGATCATTCCCTCGTGGACCTCAACCGCGCCGGAACCCCGCTCCTGGAAATTGTATCGGAGCCTGATCTGGAGTCGCAGGATGAGGCGCTGGCATACATGCATACGCTGAAGAACCTGCTCGAGTACCTTGAAGTCAGCGACTGCAAAATGCAGGAAGGCCGTTTGCGCTTTGAAGTGAACATCAGTGTTCGCCCGTCCGGAACCAAGACGCTGGGTACCAAGGTGGAAATTAAAAACCTGAATTCCATGCGCGTCGCGTTGAAGTGCATTGAATACGAGACTCGCCGGCATAACGAGGTGCTTGGGGCAGGCGGGCGCGTTCTACAGGAGACGCGGCTTTGGGACGAACCCACAAGCATAACGCGCACCATGCGTTCAAAGGAAGTGGCAAACGACTATCGCTATTTCCCCGATCCAGATCTTGTGGAAGTGCAGGTAACGCCGGAGTGGCGTGAACAGATCCGGGCGAATCTCCCGGAATTACAGGACGAAAAACGCAGGAGATTTATCGAGGAATATGGCCTGCCGGAATATGATGCCCGCATTTTGACCTCAACCAAGCCGATCGCGAGCTACTACGAGCGCGCGGTGATGGCGCACAAGAATGCCAAGTCGTTGAGTAACTGGATGATGACGGAAGTATTGCGCGAACTGAAGGAGCGCGGTCCGGATTCTGAGCCGGCCGATCTGCCACTCAATCCAGAAGACCTCGCTTCGTTGATACGGATGATTGACGAAGGCAAAGTCACAGGGAAAATTGCAAAAGACGTCTTCGCGAGGAGTATGGCCGCGCAAGGTCGTCCGGCAGACATAGTCGAGCGCGAAGGCCTCGCGGCGGTCAGCGACCAGGGCGAGATTGAGTTACTCGTCGATGAAGTCATTGCCGAGAATGCGGATGTGGTAGCGAAAATTCGAGGCGGACAGGCCAAGGCTTTACAGGCGCTGGTTGGCCAGGTGATGAAAAAAAGCCGGGGGAAAGCAAGTCCGGCGGTTGTGAACGAGCTGTTGGCAAAAAAACTGGGGTAGTGCGGTGGCCCAGGCTTTCAGTTCTGCCTGGCGGCTTCCTGCTTTCGACTCTCGATTTCCACCATCGTCGCGCCCGCCTGCTCCAGCAGCTTCACATGGCGCGCGCGAAATTCCTTTTCCCCATTCCGGGTATCGAAGTATAATACACCACGGCAGTCGTCTCCCTTGAGAAGGGGTACCGCGATATACCCGTTTACGCGAAGCGCGACCATGCTGGCGCTGGGGCCGACGTCTTCCACGCGATCGTCGTCCGCCATTGCGTTACTAATGGCACGCTTGCGCTTAAATGCAATCGTGGCGGCGGTCAGCGGTACAGGGTGCGCGCGCTCGTAGCCCGACCACGAAAAAGCATCACCGACCTGGTTACGAATGACCCAGCGACCGGTCTTTGAATTTTGAATCATCAGGAATCCGTAGTCGGCATCGACTGCCGCGCGGAGGCGCATAAGCATGCGTTGAAAAACAAACTCAAGTGAGGCTGGTTTCAAAAGTACCTCTTCGAGAAGCGAAGCCATCTGGCGCGAGACCCAGACAAGATCATCCGCATCTTCCGGCGGAGCCGCGTCTTCGCTTTGCGTTTTCTGCAAGGCCGGAAGCATCTTTGGCCTCGTGGGCAGTGCGGCTGGTGTTACCGGTTCCCTGTTCGGCTGCTCTGTAGCCTGGCCATTATCCTTCTTTGCGACGGCTGCGTTCGCTTTATCGCCACCGAGGGAGTCGCGTACACGGATGGACTCGGAACGAACGATCTCGGACGCCCGCTTCCACTCCTCTTTCTCCACCGCCTCTTCTTCGAGGCAGAACAGCAACTGGCTGTTACCGATACGGATATCGTCTCCATTGGCCAGAGGTCTCTCCTGGACAATTTTGCCATTCACACGCAGGCCGCCTTCACCGCCAACGTCGCGCACGTACCAGTTGCCGCGGCTAAAGTAAAATTCTGCGTGGCGATCGCTCGTGCCCAACTCCGGCACCTCGATCGCATTGTGTTTCCCACGGCCCGCACTTTGGACCTTCTCTTGATCCAGCGGATAAGTGCATGCCCAGTTAATTGCAGGAATGTCGACGATCAGTTTCGCGTTCAAAAAACCAACTCCCGAAAACGGATCATTAAAATCTGCGACGCCGAGAACCATACGTCAAAGCCAAACATCACCCCACTGTCAGCGTTGCGAGGGTGGTCATATATCCTCAGCAGGTTCGGGCGGCTCCGGCAGGATCAATGTCATTGTTGAATTGGCATCGCTGGACGCTGGCATAAATGCGTGAAAGTAGATCCATGGATCTCCCGAGGGAGTAGTCAGGTGAAGTTTACCTGACCTTGGAGCAGGCACTCGTGGCATCACGATGTTTTCGTCGGTCAGCAGATTGTACCACGTGGCAATGAACTCAGGCCTGTCTTCCGCGTTGGCCGGCAGTTGCATATCGCCGTTGAAGTTGCGCAGTGGGAAGACGGCAAACATAAACCCATCGGCGATGATTGCACCAAACATGCCCCGCTGCGCTAACTCGGGTGCCAGCCGAAACTTACCGCCGAATCGACGGGGTATACTGGACAGGCTGCGTATGTTGCGCCACGCCGCCCGGTGGTCCTTCGAACCTGTGGTTGAAAGGGCATTACCGTACTGAATGCCGGCTGCCCCCGACCCTAACCAGAACAGTTCCCGGAAAATTTGCGGGCGGTCTGTTTCGAGCAGGATCGGCATTTGCCCCAGTTTCGCGCGAAGATACGACAAGGTTGCCTGCCCGGCATACTGTGGGGGTATTGCCGCGTCATTTACCACCGCAAAATCACCGCGCCGCGCCGGCTCGAAATCGGATTCACGGCGGCAGACGTAACCAACCAGCGCTCTGGGCAGGGCCGCGTCAAAA
The DNA here is from genome assembly GCA_051003195.1 of Candidatus Sumerlaeaceae bacterium. GTDB lineage: Bacteria > Sumerlaeota > Sumerlaeia > Sumerlaeales > Sumerlaeaceae > JBPCLP01. The sequence continues at coordinate 81,865 of JBPCLP010000008.1, forward strand.
GCTTTGAGAACAGACGCGGCTTCTGTGTTCGACGGAAGCTCCAAACTAAACATTGGCGGCGCAGCATCATTACCGAGTTTCGCCGCGAATACCTGGGCGAACATTGGCCACGAGATATCATGATTGCGTAGCTCAGTTGCCAGTGCGCTCGTCACTCTGCAGTCCGTCATTACACCATATCGCCCGGCCTCGAAAATGGAGGCGGTTAGTCGCAGCCAATACCCAGCCGGTCGCGTCGATTCCGCATCCGCGCCGGCAGGCGAAAACTCGTAGTTCGATTCGTACAGGTGTATGACCTGCCCGTCGGTCTGACGTTCTTCACCGTAAGCGAAATTGGCAGCCTGGCGCGTAACGGTCGTGTGAAACGATGCCCGGCCGCTGTTGCCCGGGGAAAATATGGCAGCTTGTGGATCGTGTGCAAACCTAAGGCGTGTCGGATCTCCCGCCGAAAGCTGCTGCGCAGAAACATGCAGCGGAAGGAACAGGCAAAGCAGCAGCAGGAGTTTCCCGCCGGGACGACGACACACGGGCCGTTTCACCGTTTCTTACCTATCAGTATGAGACGGGGCGATTTAATGGTCCATTTTCCGCCACTGTAATTCCCGAGCACAGACTGCACGGGTACACCTGCCGTGTTCATCATCAACTCCAATTCGTCTGGCGTAAACAGCCGCACACTTTCATGGAATTGCTTTCTTTCTCCCGCGGAAGAAACTGCAATGGTCTCCTTGTTTACGCGTAGCGGGTTGCTGGAGATCCAGCGCCTTTCCTGGACCGTGCAACCTTTTGTAGATTGGCGGATGGACTCCGGCTTAAGTTCCATGCGCACGCGAGCTGCGTTCATGAAATCAATCACAACAAATCCTTTGCTGCGACACACGCGCGCGAGTTCGTGCAGCACGGCGGCGTTCTGCGCATCGGTGTCCAGGTAGCCGAAGCTGGAAAACAGATTGGCCACCAGCTCGAAGCTGTCGTTCTTCAGGGGCAGGTCCCGAAGATCTGCGCGCAGGTAGCACGGCGACGGGGCACCTGGCAGATTTGACGTGGCAGCCACATCGAGCAGGTCACGGCTTAGGTCGATCCCGATGGCACGCATTTCCGCCAAGGCAAATGCACGGGCATGCCGCCCCGAGCCACAAGGAGCATCCAGAACGCGCGAGTTTTTTTGGAGCAACGCAACCCTGATGAGCAGTTCAACTGCCAGTTTCGCCTCTGCCTCATCGCGATGTTCGTAGAGCGATAAGTATTCGGCACCAAATGCCGAGCGGAACCACTCACTCATTCGTCGCGGCCATTTCAAAGAACGATGTCACCCGAGATGACGAACCAGCGGCGGGACTTTGTCGAGCCACCCGCAGCATTTCCGCAATGAACTCTTCGGTTGGTTCTATTGGTGCTTCAACAGCTCCACCGGCCTTCAGGAGTTGATGCGCGCGGAAGTGCTTCTCCTGCTCATGCAGTTTGGTCACCCACATCGGGCGATTTAATGCCCGTAGCTTTCGCACAGTATCAACCGTGCCACCGCGAGTTCCGGTTTCTGCGATGAACGAGCCGCGGCAGAACGCAGCCACGAGTGAATTCCGACGTAGAAAGCACCAGGGCTGCACTTTGGATCCAGGCGGAAACGGCGACGCGATCAGCACCCGCCCACCAGGCGGAACATTAAACGAAGGAACAAACTGTTCAATGGGTGTGGGTGGAAAAACAACTGTAGCTCCTTCGGCTTTCAGCGCTGCATCGTGTGCGCCGGCATCAACACCCGGAGCATTGCCGCTCACGACAGCAATATCACGTTTCGCAAAAGCGCTCGCATAATTACGCGCGGCGTTTCGTCCGGTGGCGGACGGTCGACGTGTCCCGATGATCGCCATCGCTTCTGTGTTAAAAAGCTCCAGTTGCCCTATTGCATACAACACCGGTGGAGTATTGTCTCCCAGTGCATCCAACAGTCGCTTTGGATAGGCAGAACAGCCCAGCGGTATGACGTGAACATCGTTATCGAGTATCCATTTGGCGAGCTGCCTGCTCTGTGCGCTGGGGGTGCTGCCCGGGTGCTGATTTGGCAACGATCCCTCCGAACCCGGTCGTTCCAGCCTGAGAAAGTCCGCAAGCCTGGTCTCCCCCAGTTGGCGATGCTGCTCGATCCAGGCAGCAAGCTGTTGTGCAGCACTCATGCCATGCGTTAAACCGCCACTGTCGCAGCCAAAGCGAGCGAAAACGCGAAAAGTTTAGCATTGCCTGCGCGTGCGCCGTTGGCCGAACTAGCAGGGTGTCGAGAGAGAATAACCGCGTATGGCAGCTCGATGCATATACCGTCGCCCTGGGCGAGAGCGCGCCCGACGGCCGAATCCTTGCCCGACAAATTGCCGGAATCGGCGCCCGTTTACTCGCCGGAACGATTGATTGCATTGTGCAGTCTATTTTTGCGACGCTGGCGGTAGCGGCTGTTTACTGGTCCCACCCCGAGTTCGTGCGTCCGCAGGAGCGAATGTGGCTTTTTATCGCCGCCGTGGTCGAGTGGCACGTCCTGTACTTTATGCTCTTCGAAGCGTTCACGTCGGGCAGAACCCCGGGTAAAAGCATTGTGGGCCTCCAAGTCGTGGATGCGCGCACCGGCGGCCGGGCCAGCTCGCTCCAGTTGCTGGGGCGCAATCTGTTCCGAGCCATCGATCTGTTGCCTGTCCATTACCTCGCCGCAGCACTTAGCATGGCAATGGGACCGGCACGACAACGCCTCGGCGATCGCATCGGTTCCACGTGTGTGATTTATGTGCGAAGTCTGGTCGAGCAACTCCACGCCGCCAATGTCCCCGCGAGCAATTTTTCCACCTCAGACGACGGCTACCTGCTGCAGGCCTTTGTTCAGCGATTGCCCGGCATCCACGAAAACATGCGCCCGTTCCTGGCCCGCGAGACGGCGCGCTATTTCCAGAAAAAATATCCTGCGGCCGAACCCGGCCTCGTAAGGCTTTACGAGGAAGAGCAATACGACCAGTATTTGCAACGCCTCTGCCGCGAAGAGACCGCCGCCGCCGCGCTCCACTTGGACGAATGAGAATGACCCGGCACTCCAGAAATGAATACGGAACGTTTACGGCGCTAAGGTAACGCGCTCAACCGGATCGGGGCGTAGCGTAGCCCGGTTATCGCGCCTGCCTTGGGAGCAGGAGGTCGCAGGTTCGAATCCTGCCGCCCCGACCAGTAACAACTCCTTCCGAAATGCCAAAAAAGGCACAAAACGCACGAAATAGAACCACGCGAATACCTCTTTCGATAGTAAGGAGCTGATGTCCATCCGATCTCGCCCGAGCTGCTGCAACCGGAGGTTTTAATCCTTCGTGTGCAGGTAATGCATTCCCCAGCCGAGTTCCTCATTTCGGGTGCTACCGGTGCTGAAAATGCTGTCACCTCCGCCTAATGCATAGATTCTTTCGTTCACAACACAGGCTGCGAAGCTATGGCGAACCGTTGCAAGTGCCGCACCCTGGGTCCAGGTGTCGCTCGCTGGATCATAGACGTAGGTGTCCTGGGATATTTCGCCACCCGAACTGCCACCAAACGCATAGACTTTTCCACCCATGCCCACGACACCTAAGTTGTGCCTGGCAATCGGCATGGGGGACTTCGACGTCCACGTGTTGCTGCCGGGATCGTATTCCTCATTGGCTCCGGTATAAGTGGGCGACGCTCCAATCAACCCGCCGATGACGTAGATTTTTCCATTCACGGTGGCCGCGCCTGCTCCCTGCCGCACCGCCAGCATCGGTGCCAGCGGCGTCCAACTGTTGGACACAGGGCTATAGGCTTCCGTGCTGCCCAGCGAGTTAAGAGCGCTGTCACTACCGCCAAATACGTAGATCTTGCCGTCGGAAACAGCCGCTGCGGCGAAGCTCCTGCCGACCGACATTGCCTGGGCGGGCGCCCATGCGTTTGTGCCGGGGTTGTACACCTGGTTCGTAGCGACAGCGACACCGGCAGATCGCCCGCCAATGGCATATATCAGCCCATCCACCTGGGCACAACACAACCCCACACGGTTGTCTGGTGTGGCCAGCGAGCCCCAGCTGCTGGCAGCCGGGTTGAAGACGAGGTTATAGGGCGTGCTGCCGACGGCGCCAATGGCATACACTTTTCCAGCGGCCGATGCTGCCGCAAGTTGGGACATCGCAACCGGCATGGGAGGCCGCGTTTGCCAGCTGCCGAAAATGGCGCCGGTACGCGAAAAGCCGGCTGGCGCCGTCGCGGTGTTTCCCACGATCGCATAGCCGGCGGGAGTGCCATTCAGCGCGCTGTCTGCCACGTCGGAGTTGAGCGCCCGCACCGCAAACGGTACCGACTCCAGGCGTGTGGGCGGCAGTACGACATTTTGGGGAAGGTTGGCGTCAACGGCGACCTGCAGAAACATGGGCTCGTTGGTTACAAAGGCGGCGTCAGTCAACGGGCCCCCGAACAGAACGGTGCCCGTGCCCACGGTATGGTTCACCACGCCATTACTCACGTTTAAAGCGGCTTGCTCGCCAAACACCTGGGTACCGGGCGATGGACCCACGCCCGCCGCACCGCGCCAGATGGAAAAGAAAAGCGTATGGGTGCTCTCCAGCGCACTGCCACCAGCACCCGTCAGCTTTGCCTGGTAATTGATACGCACCGGCTGCGTTGCTGAAGCGCTGACGCAAAACATTATGAAACACGCTGCGAGACATTGTACCGACGCTCGGCCGCCATTTCCGTGAATTCCCATGAATCGCCCCCGGCTCTGATTTTAAAAATTATAAAATCGGCGGCATTCCAGTGTCAATCACGCAGAGGCGCGATCATGGGGCAGCGTCGAGCTAGGTTAAGATCGGGCGACAAATACCTGCTGGCATCAGGATCCTGGACTGGATTCTTCTCCATGTAGATCCCCTCGAAGTCCGGGGGGTAGAGGTGTCAGGGAAAAAGCTGGCATGCTGAAAGCGGTACTAAAGTACGCGCATTCGCCCACAGCCGATGTTCAGGCCAAATCTCCGCACCAGCTGTAAGCCCTCCCCGGATTGTAAACAAACCATAGCGCGCAGCGCTTTGGAGTGCGCGTACTTCAGTACCGCTTTCCACTAATCTTCAGATAAACGTCCATGCCGTCGCTGCAGACGGAGAGCATATACCGCATCCCCGGAAACAAACCCGGTGCCCTGATTGTCGCGGTGAAGAACATGGTGCGGACAACCGGCGATGACCACCCTTGCTCGACGTTCCATGGTATGGGACTTCATTTTCGTTGTCATGGACTAATGAAGTTCTGGGCACGACCCATGACACGTCGTTATAGACCGGGACCAGGCCCATACGGTGCAGCGCATGAGCGAGCATGGCAGTAGCCTTCGAGGACGGCGAGGGGAGCTTCGCGCTCGGCGCCGTAGAAGAAGGTTCGGGCGCGGCTTACCGCCGGGACTGATGAGTTGCCAAATCCTTGCAGATACTCATGCCCTGCCTGCTCACCAGCTATTTTATACAGAGCGTCGAGCATCTGGTGATAGCGTCTGTGGCCGACAAACTGAAATGGGTAGCGAAGTTGCTGTGTCGGGCCAGGATTAGGTTTTGAGGTGACAGGTTATGCATTGATTCCAGCTGCATGCATCCTGTAGCTAATTTGGTGTGGCTGGATAGGCAAGAGTTGTTGTTCCGGGTTACCCGTACATCGTCCTCTGATCGTGCCCACTTATTCTGACCGCCGAATCGCTCCGCTTTAGGCAAAGCCAAAGCAAGCTTTCGCACCAAAGCGGCTACGCCGCCGGGGTTGTTCGGACGGGGTGCAGGGTTCACGTCCCGGGTTCAGGGTTCGCGGTTCACAGTTAGGATTGAGGGTGCAGGATGTGGGGTCGGGGTTCAGGACTCGGGTTCGAACCAGGGCTCACGGTGACCATAATCTAATCGACAATGGGATCATTCCGATTTGAATCATCGCATGTTCTTACAGCAAAGACTCCCGTACCTCGTCATTGGCATGGTCGCCCTATGCGCGATCGCGCAGGCGGAGTGGCGCAATGCACTTGTGTCGCTGGCCGAGCCGTCAGACCCGGTCACCCTGGTCAGCCGCGCAAAACCTGCCGGGCATATTCAGTTGCCGCCCCGGCCCACGCCGCAGGAACGAAAAGCCGCTGCCGATCTCCAGCATTGGATCGCGCAGATTACCAGTGCTACGCTGCCCATTAAGAAATCCGCTCGCGGTGCGGTTGTCAGCATCCGCACCGATGACGCATGTAACGACGAAGAATACCGGATCCAGGTGGATGGCCGTCGCATCCTGTTATACGGCGGACGCACGCGCGGTGTTGTAAACGCGGTGTACGCGTTGCTGGAAGAAGACATGGGGTGCCGCTTCTACACGAATGAGTCCATCCGTTTGCCTACCACCAGTACCCTGGTTGCCAGGCCGGTTCCGCGGCGGTATGGTCCGCGCCTTAAATTGCGCGATCCGTTTTACTATTGTGCGTTCGATCCTGTGTGGTCGCTGCGCAACCGCACCAACGCACCCGATGCGAAGGTACCGGAGGCGCACGGCGGGCACGTGGACTATGACAACATGTTCGTCCACACAATGGACAAGCTCGTCTCGGCAACGGTCTATTTCAAGAAGCACCCCGAATACTTTGCGCTTCAGCCGGACGGATCGCGCAATCCCATTGCCCTGTGCGCCACCGAGCCGAAAGTTGCGAAGATCGCGATCAAAGCGGTGCGCGACATTCTTCGCCGCAACCCCAATACCGAAATCATCAGCGTCTCGAAGAACGACACCACGGTCGTCTGCCATTGCGAGCGCTGCAAAAAGCTACGCGATGCCGAAGGTTCGGACATCGCTAATCAACTGGTGCTGGTGAACAAAATCGCGGACGCCATCGCCGCCGATTATCCGCGGGTTACCATCGACACGCTTGCGTACCTTGAAACCATCCAGGTCCCGAAAACGGTGCGCCCGCGAAAGAATGTGGCCATCCGCCTGTGTAACGATGCGGTCGGTGCCTGGACTTACCCTTTCCGACCCGCCGAGCAGTGCGACATCGCGAAGCTCGCATCTGCCTGGGCAGCGGTGCACCATCGCATCTACATCTGGGACTATAACGTTAACTTCAGTCATTACCTTGCGCCGATGCCCAACCTCGATATCATGGCGGCAAACATACGCTTCTGGATCCGCAACAACGCCGAAGGCGTGATGTTGCAGGGAGGCTACCAGGGCGCTGCCGAGCAGGATCACATGAAGTGCTGGGTGACTGCCAAACTCATGTGGGACGCTTCATGGGATGAGAAGGAACTTGTGCACGATTTCATCTGGGGACACTACGCCAGCGCTGCACCGGCAATGCAGGAATACGATGACCTGCTGCAGCAGATGCGCGTGGAACATAAGCCGACGATGGACAAGCCCGCGCAGGGAATCCGGTATCCGATGGACGCGCCGTTCATCACGCGCGATTTCATCACCAGCGCATCGGCGTTGTTCTCACGGGCCAGGGAACTGGCTGGCGGTGACACGGCGTTGCTGCAACGTATCGAGCGCGCCGAACTTCCGATTCTCTACGTCCAGTGTGAGCGTGGAGCGGAGTTTACAGGACCGGAATACGCGGCTGTGGTCGATCGGTTCGCACTCGTGGCCCGGCGCGAAAAAGTAAACACGACCCGCGAAGGACCTACAGACCTTGATGCGAAGATCGCCGGATACCACGCCAAAGTCAGGAAGTAGATGAGCGTGCCTCCTTAATCAAAACTAATCAAAACTAATCAAACATTGGCGTCGCTCGTTGGCATTTCACGCTTTAAATCAAACAGGCCGATGGGGTAATTTCGCCCTTTGATTTCCGTAATGTTCAGATCATGTCGCCTCCAGTTCTTCTTTTGTTTTTTCGTCGGAGGCGTGTGAGGCGAGTGCGGATTGCGGAGTACAAGCCGGACTCGGAATCGTCGGCGGTAAGGCACGGCGGGTTGCGTTGTCAGCGTCATCATAATGTCTCCTTGGTGCTTTCAAGTTCAAGTTGGTAATTTCGCCACTTGAATAGCGGTAATCTTTCTGTAAGGTTTGCTCGTGCCGGCCCAACTCCGCCGCTTCAGTTTCATCAGCAAACCAACAGCCTCCGCGAAACCTTCATGGCTGTTGCCTTCGGTTATTTGCTGGAACCCGTCAACCGCAGGCGAGACGCCTGCGCCACGAGGGTCGGCGGGGTCGGGGAATTGCGTTTGTTTTATCATTATGAGGACCTGTGTAGCACAGGCTTTTGGCTAATACAATTCCCGCACGACCCCTTAGAGACCCTTCGGGCACCTAAAAGTGCACAGGTTTCGGCTACAGTCGCCCGGCAGCCGCGGCCATGAAAAGAATCTGATCGGGAGCTGACCCAAAATCTTCCGCTGTTTCCCGGCTGTGTATTAACAAATTAACACATGGCCTGTCCCCTTGTTTCTACCTCGCCGCGGCAGTCATGAACCTCAAGCGCCTGGCGGCGCTGATCACCGCGCCTGGGGTGCCCAAAAAGCTGCACCAAGCCGCGTTTCCGCTCCTTCAGCGCCTGTTAAGCATATCATTGGAGCCCGATGTGAGTTCTTCGAAACGAAGCCACTTCGGCCTTTGCTTCAGATGAACAAGGAACCGGGCCGTATGGGAAAGGGGTTCTTCAACAGCCCCACCGTCCCCGAATTAGCTCAATTAAACATGCCATTGGCCGGGAAGTTGCACTATATAATATATATATTCTAGAGTCTACCGGTCCTTATTGATTAGTCATTGGACACCCGGAGGCGACTGGTAAACTAAACCCACCGACCAGGTAAGGCGTACCGCGACGGGGTAATTGAGGAACGAATTATGAGACGCTATTTTGCACAGGCCTTTAAAATGGCTCCAATAAACCCCCGAATGATGGCGCTTCGGGCATTGGAGCGCATGCTGCTCAGCGTGCTTGTGGTACTTTGCACCAACCTTGCCATGGCTGCTTCATCGGGCTCGGTAGGGTATCTTGCCGACCAGCAGGTTGATGGCGTCGATGAGCTGTGGAGGGTAGACGCAAAGACTGGACTCCTGAGCAAGGTGAACGCGCCCCTGGTCGCTGGGGGGGATGTTCTTACCGGTTTGATCAGCCGTAAGGGTTCGGCCATCCTCTATCGTGCGGACCAGGATGTGAACGACATTTACGAGCTCTACTACAAAGACCTGAAGACGGGCACTGTAAGCAAACTAAACCCGACGCTGGTGCCCGATGGAGATGTGGATTCTGGTTTCCAGATGGACTCAAAGGCTGCGAGCGTAGTCTACCGGGCAGACCAGGACGAGACCAGCGTCAGCGAGCTTTACCGGGTGGACCTGAAGACGCGTGTCGTCACTCAATTGAATCCCCCCCTGGCAGTAGGCAGGGATGTCTCTGATGGTTTTCAGGTTGATCCAAAGGGCACAAGCGTGGCGTACCGGGCCGATCAGGACACGGACGATGTGAAGGAACTCTATCGCGTCGTCTTGAAAACTGGCGTGGTGACCAAGCTCAATCCACCTCTTGTATCAGGTGGTAACGTGCGAAATCTGCTGTTCGACTCAAAGGGTGCGAGCATAGTGTACAGGGCCGACCAGGATGTGGACGGTGTCTCGGAACTTTACCGAGTAGACCTGAAGACACTTATCGTCAGGAAACTGAATTCGCCGCTGGTCGCCGGTGGAAACGTCTCGGCTGATTTCCAGATTGATCCAAAAGGTGCAAGCGTGGTGTACAGGGCCGACCAGGATGTAGACGAAGTCTTTGAACTTTATCGGTCCGACCTGAAGACCGGTGTCATCACAAAAGTGAACCCGCCGCTAATTTCAGGTGGTGACGTCCGGAGTTTCGCCATCGATCCCAAGGGGACAAGTGTCGTGTACAGGGCCGACCAAAGGTTCGCTGGCGTCATCGAAGTCTTCCGGTTGGACCTGAAGACCGGTCTTGTTGTCAGATTGAGCGAACCAATGCCTCCCGGCGGCGACGTGGTGAGCTTTCAGATCGACTCGAAGGGTGCGAGTGTAGTTTACGTAGCCGACCAGGACTCGGATGACAGGAATGAACTTTACCGCGCTGACCTGAAAACTGGTCTGGTAACCGAGCTGAATGCACAGTTGGTAACAGGCGGAAATGTCGTGGATTTCCAGATAGATCCAGGTGGAGCGAGCATCGTGTACAGGGCCGACCAGGACGTGAACGAAGTTTTCGAACTTTACCGCGTGGACATAAAAACGCGACTGGTGATGAAGCTGAATCAGCCCCTTGTGTTGAACGGTGATGTGCTGGCTTTCGGGGTCCAGGGACCGCCGATCCTCATTGAGGAAGTGCCGTGAGGAACAACTTTTATCGGCCGCTCTTTCACTAAAGCGCAAGTAGAGCAGGGGCGGAAACAAAAAGCCGTTTCCCCCCTGCTTATCACGTCTTTGCGCCTGGCGGACAAACCGCCCATCCGGCAAGCTCCACCGCCGGGGCGACTCGGCCCATTGAATTCTTACGCGAGGATTACCGTTTTTCAAGTGGCGAAATTACCAACTTGAACTTGAAAGCCTCCAACCGCAGTCGTGAGCTGCTCGCCAGCGTGCGCGTCTTTTCTTTTGCGTGGGGCGACCGGGCGCGGCAACTGGTTGCGCTATGGCCGTTTCACCCGAAGTAAGACGACTCGCGCAACAGGCGCTTAAAATCCGCAATTCGCAGGTGCCGCTGCACCGTGTGATCGACATTCTCGCCACTGAAGAAGGCGACATCAGCACGGTGATGAACCGGTTCCGCGATATCCGCAATGAAGACCTGCGCCGCGCGCTGCACCAATGCGCCGTACTGTTGCGGCAGGTGGAGCAGGAGGCGGGCCTTACTCCCGCCTGGGAGCAGGGTACAAAATCGGCAGCGGCGCCAGCCCCGCAGAACGCTGCATCGCAGCCGCAGCAGGCTAAGACGCAGAAGCCGGTAAAGATAAAGTTTCGCCCCGACGAGCTGCTGAACTTCGAAGACGAGACCTCGCGCGGGCAGGTCCGCATGGCGAAAGTCTATGTGGATGGTGCCAGCAAGGGCAACCCGGGCGATGCCGGCATCGGGATCGCCATGTTCAGCATGGAGGGCAAAAAGATCGCGCAACTTGCCCGCGCCATTGGCCTCGCAACCAACAACATCGCCGAGTACACTGCACTCATCGAAGCGATGCAGATGGCAAAGCGCATGGGTATCCAGGTGCTGCATGTCATCAGCGACAGTGAGCTTATGGTGAAACAGATGACCGGCCTTTACAAGGTGAAGAACACGGAGATCCTGAAAAAGGTGCAGGAAGCGCAGGCGCTGAAGAAGAGCTTCGAGCGCTTTAATATCAACTACGTCGGCCGCGAATACAATACGTTGGCGGACGCGTTGTCGACGTTGCTGCTGAAGAAAAAGGAGCCCGACGCACCGCCGGGTGAGCCCGCCAGCGACGACGTGATGGGCACGGTCGACGATTTCGCGGACGAAGGGTCGACCGAGTAGCGATGTTGGACGCACCCGTGGTTGTCGCACCTGCTGAGGAACCGGGACTGGCCAACGCACCGGTTTCGGAGCGGCGATCTCTATGGCATTTCGTCTGGCTGCGCCTCCGCAGAAATCGCAGTGCAATGTTCGGTGGACTGCTGCTTGTCGTTATCGTCTGCACCGCGTTTGCCGGGCTATTCCTCGCGCGGAACACGTTTAACATCCAGACGACGGAGGTGCGGCTGCCGCCGTCCTCGTGGCACTGGTTTGGCACTGACGACCTTGGACGCGACATCCGCGAGCGGCTGCTCTACGGCGCACACCTGACCCTGGGAACCGGCGTGTGCATCGTGCTGCTGGCGTCTTTGTTCGGCGTGCCGCTTGGCCTTGCGTCCGCCTACTTTGGTGGGCGCCTGGATAACTGGAGCATGCGCGCGATGGACGTGCTGCTGGCGTTCCCGTCCATCCTGCTCGCCATGGCCATCATGGCAGCACTGGGATTTAATCTGCGCAATATTGTGATCGCGATTGCGATCGTTTACATCCCGAAGTTCGCGAGGGTGGCGCGGTCCGCAGCGCTGGTGGAGCGGCAGCTCGATTACGTCCGCGCGGCGGAGGCGCTGGGTTGCGGTCGACGGCGAATCCTGTTTCTCCACCTGCTGCCGAACTGCATCGCACCGGTCCTGGTACTATCGACGCTGAGCCTGGCCACCGCGATCCTGGAGGCTGCGGCGCTATCGTTCCTCGGGCTCGGAGCGCAGCCGCCGCTGCCCGAATGGGGTCGCATGCTCAACGACGGACGTGCGACTTTCCAGACGCATCCCCACATGATGCTTTTCCCGGGGCTGGCGATCGCGACGACTGTCCTTGCAGTCAACCTGCTGGGCGACGGCTTGCGTGACGCCTTCGATGTGCGGCTGGGGCAGTAAACTCTACCCGCTTACCTTGTCTGCTTTCATGCGGTAGATGCTGAGGACGAAACCGTCTTCGACTTTTTCGCCCGCCTCCATCTGGCCGTAGACCTTAATCGGTCGATCGACGTTGAACTCGGCGGTCTTGCCCTCGGGCATCGTGACATCGATCCACTCGTTCATCTTCTGGGTATCGCCGAAACAGCACTGCGGCTGTGTCTTCACGAGTACGAAAGTTTTCACGCCACCGTTGTCGTCGACCTGCATCGGTACCATCCAGCCCTCGACCATAGCCTTGCTTCCGCTGAGCGCCATCACATCGGCCGGTATCTGGTTCTTCTTCCGTTCTGCTTCAATCTCTTCTGGTTTGGCGCCCTCGCGCGGTACCGGTTCGATGTAGTTATAACCGGCGAGCACCTGCCAATTGAGTTCCTTATAACCGCTGGTGTCGGCGGGCTCGGGCGAGGCTGGTGGAGGCGGGGGAGATCCACCCGCGACGGATGCGACTTCCAGGCGTGGGACAGGGGTCGCGGAGGGAATCCTGGAAATGTCGGCGGGAATATCGGCTGCGCTTGCAGGCTTTGCAGGCGAAGCTTCCGTCGGCTCTTTCGCGGGGGAGGGAGCTTCCGGGGCTGCGATTGCCGCAGGCGTTGCGGCGACGGCAGCCTGGGCCGGCTGGTTGAAGCTGGAACCCTGGATAATTTCAGCCGGCGCAGCGGCTATGTCAGCGCTGGACGAGCGCTGAAACATCACGGCTCCTGCAAAGCCGGCGATTGCCAGTACACCGAGAGCGACGATGACTCCCACATTCAGGGATCCGTGTTTCGTGCTACGTTGCTGCATGCTTAAACCTCACCTGGACTTCATAACTTCACACCCTATTACGTACTGTGGGCACGCATCTTCGCTGCAACTCAGTTATGGAAATGTTACCGGGACTTTTTTGAAGGTCGATCCCTTGGCTGAAACTTCCCGGATGGTTCCCTTGAACTGCTTTGCGCCCTTCAGAACGCTTAATGGACCACTGAATTCAGAGGTGCTTCCCACCCTCTCACCGGTGAGCGCATTATCCACTGCTTTTAGCGCCAACGTGGCAGTGGTCGATTTTCCCCTGATCGAATTCAGGTCGAGGAGGATTTCCTTTTGTGAAATTCGTACCGGGTTTTCCGCGTGATCGTCCAGCACGTAGCCGGTCAGCTTGCCAGCGTCGTGGTCGATGACGAGTTCCAGGTTTACGAACTCATCGGCCAGCACAACCAGTTTGCCTCCATGCGGCGCATGGTGAACATGCTCGTGGTGCTGCGCCGGCTGGGTGCCTGCTGGTTGAGCCTGGATCACTGGAACCAACGCTCCAAAGAACAGGACAATGGTCGCCACTTGGACACGTTTCATGTTACCTCCACATTTAACCAGGTTACGATTTTTGGATAATACTAATTCCGCGCTCAAGTAATCGGGCTTTTAATGGTTTGCGGTTAAAGTCCCCCGGTTGTGCGCAAATCGTATGCGGCTACGGTCCAATGCGGGTTTTGACACGTATGCCTGGCAACAAGTTTAGTGGCGGCGAGTTCTTCTCGACTTACGGCGAACTGCGGGTCGTTCCAGGTGTTCGGGTCGGTGAAGACGATTTGCGGTTTTTCAAAGGACGAGAAGTCGACGCGCTTGAGGGCGGGACGATATTGCGCCTGGCGTCCGGTTTCGACAATAGACCATTTCCAGAGCGGAGCAAATGAACGGGCTGCGCTGTTGGCATTTATGGTCCCGCCATTCTCGCGGACGTAGTCGAGCGTCGATGCAACCGCTCCTGAAATTGGGGAACGGGCTTGCCACAGATGCAGCCAGCCGGATCGAGTTACATGTGCCGCCTGCAACAACAGGACGGCTGTTGTAAGCACTGCCAGCATGCGGGGACGTTGATTCACTTGGGTGATTTGCTGCATTGCCGAGATTGCGCCGGCGACCAGTAGCCAGGCAGCCACGATCAGCATACCCCACGAGCGCTCTACTTTCCAAGGGTGCAGTGCCCAGAACCCGAGTAGCAGCAGAAAGAAGACACCTGCAGGAGCAATTCGCCGACGCGACCAGAATTGAAGGGTCATGGCAACCGCAACGATATGCCCCAGCCAGATACCAATACCTTCACGCCCGGCTACGCGCCCAGCATAGGCGACAGCGTCATAGCCCCACCCGCGCGCTCCCTCGCCCACCTCGTCCCCGCGCAAAGCAGGTAGCTGGTAGACGCCGACGATCTGCATGAGCTCAGCGAAGTAGTTCTGATACTTTGGATAAATCGGCCGCAGCTTGTGCTCCGCAGCCATACTCCCAAGCTGAAAGGTGGCGAGCACTAAAGCGATACCAAGAAACGTAAAAAGCCAGGCGCGAATGCGTGAACGTACCGCGGCGCCGATGGATGGCTGCGTGATTGCCAGGTTGTTGCGTGCGAAGAGATAATCTGCAGCGAACGCCGCCGCAATGCCAGGCAGTAGATTATAGTGGCAGGTGAAGCCGTAGCCGAACAGCACACCTGCCAGCAGCGCGCACGCACCAGCCCAGCGTTTTTTGTCATCGACAGACAGCAGCATCGCGAATCCAGCGCTGCCGAATGCAAGCGACCAGATGGTGCCTCCGACTTCACGTGAGAGATATCCGAGCAGGGGCGACAAACCGATTCCGACAACGGAAATCACCTGGGGCAGCAAAGCGCGGCCATAGAGCTGCCTCGTAATTATGCCGCCAAAAACGACGATGACCATACCGGCAACCCAGGCCAGCCACAGCGCCGCCTTCCCGGTAAGACCCACCGCGAAAGAAGCAATCGCCAGCCCAACGATGTAACCAGGTTTGCCGGCGGGATAAAGCGTGCCACCCTGCCGGTGAAGTGTCTGTTTCAATTTAGCCAGCTCTGCGGTGGAAGATTGCCACGGCCCGCCGTGTGCCATCCAACGGATCACGTCCGAGTATGTGCGCGCCGCCAGAAGATTGTGTCCTTCGTCGTGCTCCAGAAGGCCGCGTTGGTTCAGGCCGTATCCATGCCAAATTCCAACGCACACAAACAGCACCATCAGCAACATGCCGCGCTGAAATGGCGTAAGTGCGGAAGCTTTTACGTTGGTTGATTCTACGGGCGTCCTGCGCATAAATGGAAGTGCGACGCGCTGGCAAAAAGCGTCAACTGCGCAATAATCTATTGTTGGGGCACCCGCTCGGTACTTGGCTCGCGGACGGCATTGGGGTCCGGCTTTTGTTCCAGCTCGTCCAATTCTTTGCCGGTCGTGGGCTCGCGCATCGAAGGGATTTCGTCCTTATAATAGATAAGAAGTGCAGCCAGCAAAAGCAGCACGATCAGCAGCCACTTGAAGTTCATGCAACCTCAGTGGCCAGCGAGGGAGGCAGTTGTCCAGAAAGTACCAGTCGAACATTTTCGCAATCCACCACGAGGTAAACACGTTGCAGAAACGCGCGTCTATGCATGGTCAGGTGGCTGTGCGACTTTGCAGAAAAGCCAGTGCCGCCAAAATCATTTGTGCTTGTAGCGTCACCTGCTTATGGAGTGGCACGGGTTCGAGCTGGTATTTTTCCATCAGCTCTTTTGCAGGTGCCAAATTTCCGTGTTCTGCGGCAGCGCGCGCGGCAGGCAATGCTTCACGGAAGTGCTCATACGCGGTCGCGCCGCGCTGAAGCGGCACATCGGGCGGACGTTGGGCGGGGTCCATAATCATGAAAAGCGGCAGCTCGCTGACCATAAGCAGCGGATCGCCGCCAAGAGATTGCACGAATTCCATGGAACTGGGACGGAACTGCGCGGCGGTTGTGGCATCGTTGCGCTCGAGGAAGTAAGTGCGCATAGCGGTAGAAGTGGGCGTGGTGCAAAAGCCAGGCGCGATGCGCGTGAATCCCTTTTCACCATGACGCTCGATATCGTGCAGTGGAAAGCCGTGACTCTTCGCAAGTCGCGCGAGCTGTTGCTGCAGAGGCTGAGTGCGATTCGACCACTCTTTACAAATGAGAAACCACGCGCCCTCGGCAAACGCCATCCCGTGCAGCGATGTGTGGAACAAGTATGGACCATGTGGCCTGAGAAAATCTGCAACCGCCTGGTTTTCGGGACGTAGCGCCGGCTCACCATTCGCAGGATAGCCGAACTCGATATCATCGCCTGGTGCTTCGCGCACGACGTTCTGAAAATAATTAAATGGATCGAGCGGATCGGCAAACCACCTGGAGTTTAATGCTGAGCCGTCGGGATTTGTCTGGGCGCAAATGCAGAACGTAAAATCTCGTGTGAACTGCCGTGCATCGGGTTGGCCCGAGGCAAGCCAAACGGCCAGCTCGATGGCCGTCATGGGTCCAACAGGTTCGTCCGAGTGGGCCCCGGCGGTGATACTGACATGAAGCGGCCCCGATCCGATTCGCAGTCCAACCATTTCGCGGCCCGCGCGCGAACGGCCAATCATGAGTTGCTCGTGAGCTGTGCCGGTCTTAGCCGCGGCGGCAACGATTTCTGCCAGCAGGCGGGGCATTGAAGCGTCCGTTACAAAACGTTCGAAAAGATCTCCGTACCCAATACCTAAATTTAATCCGGCAGAACTGAGTTCGTCAGCCACCGACTGGATCGCTGGCGTCCAGCTGGGTGATTCGGTTAACCAACTCCTGAAGCTGCTCGCGACTTGCTCCACCGCCTGAGCTCGAGGGTTCAGGGTCAGGGTTCTGCACAAGCACTTCGTTCAACTTGGCCATCGCCTGCTGGAAGCGATTAACGTTACGGGTTTCGAGCTGCTCCAGGATCAGCGGTTTATTTGGGAAATCGGGAATCGACTGCGCGTAGGCGATCACGTTCTCGAGAGTTTCAAACCGCTGCGGTTCCATAGGTCACCCACCATTCCTGGATATTGCGTACAACACAGCCTGAAGGCAATTTGCTTGCCGAAGATTCAGATCTGCTGCAGGAATGCGGAACCGCGCGAGTCCTGCTGTATTCTAGCGTTAATTCGTAATCAGTTCAGTGTGCCGAATCGAGCGTAAATCTCCCTTTGGTCGGAACAGAAACTACTGATTCCGCACACTGGTCTGGTGTCCCATTAATTCGTTCACTGGTTTTATGTGCCGTCCGAGCTCGAAAGCTTGCTGAAGTATAGCTATGAACTTCTGCGACGGCACCTAGAACGTAATCAGCACGCTTGCTGCGATCGTGTTCTGGTTTCCGCTGAAGCCATTCCCGCGCTCAAAGGGACGATCGCTACTGGAATCGTGACGGAACTCGAGACGGCCCCAAAGGTTCTCGCGGAACTTGTACTGGGCGGTTACGGTATTCTCCCACAACGTCTGGTCGGTACCAGTCCGCACGCCGGCGGCATCCTTGAAAACTTCCGCGCGATAGGCGTAACTCAGCTTGTCGTCGCATTCGTACTTGAGGTAACCTGCCAGCCCGTGCCACTTGGCTGTCTCTCCGCCGGGTCCCGCATTCTCTTCCTGCGCGATGTCGACGTTCAGCATGCCGGTGAGCTTTTTGTTAAACTTATAGGTCGCGACAAAGTCAAGAAGGCGACGCTGGTTATGATCGTTGTCCGTTTGCTCCGGACCGAAAAGAAAAACGGTCGAAAGACTGAGCTTTTCAGAGCACGTGGCGCCAAGGCGCGTCTCGTAGCTGAGCGCATCATTGTTGTCATAGCGAGCAGTGTCCCAGCCGCGGTTCACGCCGAACGTGAAATCGTAAACGTCGTTAATTTTGTAGTTGGCGCGGATACCGGTGTGCGTAAACGGAATCGCGTAGCCAAAGAGAAATGACCGGGAAATATTCCAGTTGTCCTTCTGCTCGATGACTTCAGCACCTGCCAGGGTAACGAAGCGTCCAGCTTTCACAAGCAGGCCGTTTTCGCCGATGTCGAAAAGGTAGGAAGCGTACAGTTCCTCCCAGTCGAATTTGTCGGTGCGGGCTTCTTCAAAGGGCGAGATTACATCTGCGTCCCAGCCCGTCGATACACGTGCTCCAAATCCCCAGCGTGACTCCTTGGTCGGGTCCTTCACTGCGTAGAGCTGAAACATGTTGAGCAGGTAGGCGTTGTCTTTTCGGTCGAAGACACGTAACGAGTTGACCCGGCTGTCCGGGTGGTTGAAATTGTGGGTAAAGGTCTGATCAATGTATCCATAGAGCTGAATGTCTTTTGCCCATTCGGCGCAGCAGCAGCGCACAAACTCTTCCTTAAAGTACTGAAGGGGGCGAACATTAGGATCGATCTCGTCCGCCTTCTCTTCCTCTTCCTCTTTGTCGTCCTTTTTGTCAGCGGCCGCTTCTTCTGCGGGCGCGGCGTGGAACCGCTTTTTCGTAGCCGTCTGGACTGTGGCAGTCGTTGCGTCGGCGTCGTCCAAACGGACGGTTAAAGAGTCTGCGAAAGCGCATGCCCCGACTAGAACCGTGACAAATAAAAGTGCGATAATCCGAAAGGGGTGTGTCTGCATGGATAAGGTCTGCTCCAGGATCCGATATGTTTAAGGGCGATAGGAGTAGACGTTCGTCATTGGCAAGTAATTTATTTAATTGGCTGCATTTTTCCAAATCGGCAGGTGCTTTTTGAGCACTATTGTGGTTCCTTACCAGGACCAGACGGCAAACTTACCCTCGATTCGGCACACAGAAACTGATGACGAACTAACGGTAGACCACACTAGGGCGCGAATGGATTTGCAATTCCCTGGGTTCCAGAGCTGGGTAAATCGCTGGTACCAGCGGCAATGGCGGCGGAAACAGCCGGGCGAGGTGGAGGAACGGGGGCGAGCGTGGCTGCACCGCGAACATCGCGTTTACGGCCTTCGGTCTTGCGCAGGCCCTGGGCACTTACAGGATGCCCGAGTTTCTGCGCGAGCTGCGCCTTCTGCTCGGAAGTGAGAATCGCATCGATGCCCGACGAAAGCTGTTTTGAAATCGCTTCCATTTTCGGACGAAGCTGCTGCGCCATTTTTTGCCGGTCCGGTGCGCCTGAGGATTCGCCGCCGCTGCGGGTCCTGGGCTTGAATTCATCACGCAGTGCCATCATCTGCTGCTTCACCTGCTGTTCGAGCGCCGTCAATTGCGTCTGTTGTGCATTGGACAAACTCAGCGCGCGGGCAGCTTGCAGCTTTTGCATCGCTGGACTGTTCGCGATTTTCTGCGCCATGGCATTCTGCCGGTCGGCCATGCCGCTGTCCTGCTTACCAGGATTGCGGCCGCCCCCTGGTTTTTGTTGTCCTGCTGCTGCAATGGTGCAGATAAAGCAGAGCTGAATGACCAGCAATCGAGTTTTCACCGCGCGGACCCTTCCGTTATATCAATCTGTCTGCGGTAGAAGGCAACGCTTGTGCCGTGCGTAGAATACTGTGGCTACTGGACCGAGAGCGTGTGCGCGTTCGCATTCGTGCGTAAGCGCACCAATCGGAACAGCGGTATTGCATGGTTGTGCCCCGGCGGTGCGATAGACGTTCTTAGTAGTGCAGGGCTGCGCCTGGCGCGGAAGGCGGGGGAGAACTGCCAGCGTCGGACCGATGGCCAGCAAACTTGTTCCATAGCTTTCGAAAGATTCCGGCGAAGACATAGAGCAACACGCCCGCCGCGATGATCATCGCAACGGTAAATGAAAGGCTGAGGAGCGGATGAGCGGCCAACAGGCCGATCGTGCCGATAACCAGCCCGTCTTCCACGAGGCTGACCGCAGGCGATACAAGCGGACTTGTGCCTGTGGTGTGTGCGGCAAGGCGCGTGGTGGCTTTTGCTGTGTGCGAACCGAGCGCGAGAGTTCCCCCGATGAGAGCAGCCCCAACCTGGACTTCCGGTGGCACATTGCCGAAAGCCGCGGCCGCGAGTGCGGCACCGGCCGGCACGCGTATGAAGGTGTGGATGGTATCCCATGCGGAATCGACAGCCGGAATCTTGTCCGCAACGAACTCGATGCAGTACATGAACAGTGCGGGAACAATGACCCACGGGCTGCCCAGAACTTCCAGCCCCTGCGGTAACTGGAAGCCCGGCACATACTGACTCATCAAGCCGAGCACCGCCACCGTAGCGTACAGGTTGATTCCCGCACACCAGCTTGCGCCAAGCGCGAGGGCTAACTGAGAGATAATTGATTCATAGGGGGTCATGAGGAGGCCTCCGTTAAAGTCACCATCGGGTCGTTCGACAGCACATTATAACGGGTTGTTTCCGCCGCATTCAATTAATTATTAAAGTTATAGCAATTTGCTACAAACGTGTTCCCGTCGGTGCTTAGGGTTGGCACTTGCGGAAGCAGGGCGAAACAGGGAGTGCCTCTGGAATGTCGTTCAGCCCCGATGACCAGGCGAATACACGCGCGCGTCTGCGTATGCTGCTGGGGCGCCTGCCCGCATGGGACCGTCCCATCTCCGCCGTGGTACAGGGCGAGCCTTACTCTCATGCACAGGGTTTCATGGTGCAGAAACTGGAACTCGAATTGAACGGCATCGAGCCGGTGCCGGCTTATTACGTCCGCCCCGCAGGGCGTGATGGTGAAAGGCTACCGGCCGTACTTTACCATCACTCGCACGGCGGCGAATACCACATCGGCAAAGAAGAACTGCTGGCAGGGCGAGGATACATGCAGTCTCCGGGCTATGCTGCTGCGCTCACGCGCGCCGGCTTTGCAGCCCTGGTGATCGACTGCTGGAACTTTGGTGAGCGTCACCGCCGCACGGAGACTTCTGTCTTCAAAGAGATGCTATGGAAGGGACAGATCCTTTGGGGCATGATGCTGTACGACGCGGTGCGGTCACTGGATTACCTCGTCAGCCGCAATGACGTGGATCCTTCGCGCATCGGAACCCTGGGGATGAGCATGGGCTCAACGCTGGCATGGTGGCTGGCCGCGTTGGATCCGCGCATCGCGGCTTGCGTCGACATCTGCTGCCTTACAGACTTTCACGCGCTGATTGAATACGACGCGCTGGATGAACATGGGGTTTACTACTATGTGCCGGATCTGCTGAACCACTTCAGCACATCGAGCATTAACGCACTGATTTGCCCACGGCCTCATCTGAGCCTGGCAGGAACACTGGATCCGCTGACGCCCGCACGAGGGCTTGACCGGATCGACTCACATTTAAAGACTGTGTATGGCAATGCCGGCGCGGGCGAAGCGTGGAAACTTATGCGACAGGATGTCGGCCACCAGGAGACACCTGAAATGCGCTCGGAGACGTTGGGGTGGCTGCAGCGCTGGCTGGCGTCGTCGGATTAAGTGGAGGAGAGCGACGCATGCAGCGCCGCTCCCCGACACTATTTACTCATTGCGAGAGCGTTGCTTTGCTGGCCGTGGGCCCGATGAGCGAGTCGACTTCGACGGCGCCTTTTCTGCATCGATCGACTTATCATCCTTGGCTGCCGCTGCGGCTTTTTGCCCCGCCTGCACAAACGCGCGAAGTGTATCCGCGGGCATTTTCACATTAACGCGATACTTATTCGCTGCCTTGGCCCATCCCACCTGAAGCGGCGGAGCATCTTTCACAACGGCAGCCATGCTCTTCATCTGTTCCGCGCCCTTCTCGCCTTCCTTTGCTGACATCGAAACGGCAAACAGCATTGCTGCACCAATGTTGTAATCGAAATAGCCCTGTCCACCTTTGGGGAGGTTTTCGCTGCTGAGCAATGGTTTTGCGGCCGGGTTGCTGCCGGATTTTGCAGCTTCGATCAGGTCTTCAATCTTCTCCGGTTTCACTGCATATACCAGGACCTTATCGACGAAGGCCACTTCGTAGACCATGTTGCCCATGAGCTGTTTCATGCGCTTCTGCTGCTCGTCCGGACCGCGCGAAAAATCCATCTTCATATCAAGTTCGTGAATTGGAGTATCTTTATACTTTCGCACGTTCTCTTTAAAGCTGAGTTTCATGGGCATGCCCATTGCATCGTAGAACTTCGCGAAACCGGTGGACTCCATTTTTGCCGGCATTTCGCGGAATACCTTTAACGCGGCTGCTTCATCCTTCACAGTGACAGCGTACGCGCCGCTAAGGGGAGCGCCTGGGTCGCCCATGAGATTCATGGCCATGGACCCACCAAACGCGGCCGAGCATTCCTCGAACCACTTTGTGATTTCCTCGACATTGACCTTCGACGTCTCTCCGGGAGTTTCTATTTCTTTTGCGATCTCTGCAAAGAGCTTTCCCATGCCGACCATGTCAAAACTCGCATAGCCGCGAATTGCACCGTTGCCGGGGAGCAGTTTCATGAGGTCGCTGCCGGAAGCGTCCGCAGCCACAGGTGCGTTCGGCTCACTGGACTTGTTGACGGGGATGACGCCGTAATTCATCGCCATCGCTTCTCCAGACGGCTCAATGCTCAGTTCCAGCGTGTCCATACGTTTTGCGAACGCATAGTACGCACGGAACACCGAGACGATCGTATCCGCATCACCACCTGCGGTCGCGCTCGTTGCTTTTTCGGCTTTCTCGACCTTCTTCGCCATTCCCTGCATGGCGCCCTGAATCTGCGAATCATATTGCTTGAGCACATCCGCAACCTTAACGGCTCCGCTTAGGGTTGGTGCGCCACTGCCTGCCAGCAGGGTTTCTTTAACCTGTGGGGCAATCGCCCTGGCTGAGCTTACGCTGCCAGGATCTGCGCCAATAATCAGCAGCCCATCAGCCTCTTCAACCGTGCCCAGATTTCGTGCCTTCAGCAGCTTCTGATAATCTGCCGTTTTGCCGGCGGACACTTCCAGGAATGCATAGGGCATCCCCTGTTTCGGGATCACGACTGCGAGGCCCGAGCCGGACGGAAGGCCTGCAAGCTGCGGGTCTCCCAACATGGCGCCCGCCTGCGCTTTGATCCCCCCGGCGTTCATGCCGGGCATTACCTTAGACGCCAGCGCGCCGATTTTATCGAGTAGTCCGGGCACGTCGCCAATAACAACACTGCCGTACGTCTCGGGCAATATGGGAATGGAAGCTTCGATTTCTGCTATCGCGAGATTGCCCGGCACCAGAAGTGCCGCGACTGTCCAGGCTTTGATCTGCTGGTATGCTGCTTTCATGTGAACCATCTCCTTAAGGACACGAGGATTTCCTCGCGCTTGCTAAACTCCCGGTTCGTTCAAACGGCACTGCAAGTAGAATAGCGAATCAGCTCAGGCGCTTATCTGGCATAGAATTGTTGCCGGCTGGACCACGTGGTTTCGCTGAGGGAACCGCGCCGCGCTCGTCACCGCGGGTGTCGTCGCGATGTTCGCCGTCGGTGATGGGTGGGCGAACGACTGCCCTGCAATTCTGGCTGCAAGTTGCGCTTCCATGGACTCACCTGCTGAGTTCAATCGCCAGCCGCCCACGTCAGAAATTGCTACTCTTGCCTAGGCGGCGATTGAAAACTAAAGGACAGGCTTTTGCTGACGCGCGGGCGATACCATCCGTTCTTCGGGCGGCTGCATCCCGGTCCAGGTGTTGTTAAACCGTGCCGAGCGCGCGGCCGCTTTGCGTTCGCGTGCTGCCGCACGAAGTTCCCGTGCGAGAACGGAAATGGCATGCTCCAGCTTCTCAAGTTTTGAGCAATTGCGCATCCTGAGCTTTAGCTCTTCTACCGAAAGGTCAGTTTCGCGGCGAAGCGTCTGCGAGACCGCTTCACCGCAAACCACGAGCGCCATCGTGTAATCTTTCCGGTCGAGGCTCGAGACGATACTCTCTTTGAATTCACTGTCGTCTAAGGAAGCGGCGAGTACCGTCGCCGTTTCGTGAGTTACTTTCATCGCCATGATACGTCTTTCCCCCTTGTAAATGGCGTATTAACCGAGAGTAAGAGCAAGACCTCTGCCGTATAGGTGCATTCAAGCCGAATGGGCACAATTGAACTGGAATCCCAGTAAGCTACTGGGCGGCTGTAAGCGCCAGAAATGTCGCCCACAGCCGCCCGCAACTTCGCGGAGGTGCCTTGGTCGTGTAGGTTGCTGCCCCGTTGTAGGTCAGTAACCCCCGCCCGATAAGCCGCCTGCTGCCTTTCCTCCCGCGAGTCCGACCGTTCAGATGCGGCGTTCCGAGGTGTTCCGGATCGCCGCAAGCAAGTTACCCTGCGCTAGCTTATCATTGTTTTGTGCGTGCGCATGGCGACCCATGCAAGAGAAATTTGCACAGTTTTTGTGCCCGCAACTGATTGTGCCTGCAAAGGCACATAACTCTAAAGAACTCAGTGGACAATTTAACCGGTTTAGTTACCACATCTGTCGTAACAGACGGTACTCAGACGCCGGGCCTATGACGTAATCGATCAAGTGTTACCGCGATTACGATAATGGAACCTGTGACGATCTGCTGCACCCAGTTGGCCAGACCCATCTGCGAACAACCGGACCGAATGGTCGTCATAAACAGCGCACCAACGAGTGTCCCTAAAACGGAGCCTTGTCCCCCAGCCAGGCTGCCGCCGCCAATCACGACGGCGGCGATGACATCCAGTTCCAGCCCAACCGCAACGGTGGGATCGCCGACTGTGAGCCTCGAAAACTGCAACAGTCCAGCTACGCCGGCCATGAAGCCGCCAATCATGTAAACCAATAGCTGCACACGGGGCACCCGGATTCCACATAGACGGGCAGTGGCCTCGTTGCTGCCTACCGCAAATACGTGCAGTCCGAAGCGGGTGTAATACAACATGAAGGCTACGACAACAGCAAGGCCCAGCAGCATCCAGACGCCGGGCGGAACCAGCATCCACTGCTTGTTTTTTTGCAGGGCCGCCAGCACATCGGCCAGCCACGTCATCGGTGCGTCGATTTTCTGCTCGTTGGCTGTGCCAGTGGCAAATCCACGGAAAAGCAGTAGTGTCCCGAGGGTCACGATAAAGGGTACAATCCGCAGGCTGGTCGTCAGTATTCCGTTCAACAGTCCGCATGCGGTGGCAACAAGGATTCCGGCAAGTGCTGCAATGTAGGCGGCGTACTGCGGCAGCTCAGAGTTACCGGCGGTTTCAGCACGCATCTCGAACCTTCGCAAAACGAAGGCGATGATCACGGTAGTGAGCGCGACTACGGAACCGACCGACAGGTCAATACCACCCGCTGCAATGATGACTGTCATGCCCAGCGCTGCTGTTCCGACAATCGCGGTTTGACGGGCAATCGTCTCGAGGTTTCGTGCTGAGCCAAAGCTGCCACCTGGAACCCGGTACCAGAAAAAAGCGAAGACGATCAGCAAGGCTCCTATGAGCATGAGCCGATCCAGGGGCAGGCGCTGCGACAGCGGCACTTTGTCCAGCATTTCGGCATGCACCGGCGCTATAAATGCAGGCTCACTCATGCGGCTTCCTGCGCAGTCCCGCTTGCGGCGAGCATTAAGGTGTGTTCTGACCACTCCTCGGCGGCACGCGGCACACCAAGCCGGCCCCTGTGCATAACGGCGACGCGATCACAAACGCCAAGGAGTTCCTGAAGCGAGCTGCTCACGAGCAGAACCGCTTTGGGGTTTGGCCCGGTCACCAGTTCGTCGATCAGACGATAGACCTGCGCCTTGCTTCCCACATCGATCCCGCGCGTGGGTTCATCCAGAAGCAACACGTCGACATCATGGTGGAGCAGCCGCGCGATTGCAACTTTCTGCTGGTTTCCGCCAGACAGACTGCCCACGATCTGACGCGGGCCACGGCAGCGGACCGCAAGCTTTTGAATCCAGGTAACAGCAGCCCGGTTTCTGCGCGAGGGAATCGAGGCCGGCCGCGACAGCGTTAGATTATCACCTATCGACATTTGCAGCGCAAGGCCCTCCGTCTTTCGGTCTTCGCTGACCAGGCCCAGCCCGTGCCTGAGCCAATCATGCGGAGATGCAGGACCTGTGTGCACACCCATGCGAATCTTGCCGCGGCGCACTGCATCCAACCCAAACAGACAGCGCAAAAACTCGGTTCGGCCGGCGCCAACAAGTCCCGCGATGCCGAGTACTTCGCCGCGGTGCAGCTTTAACGACGCAAGCTCTGGCTTTAGTGTACCACCGAGGTCTTCAACCTGGAGAATAATTTCACCCGGCGTTCGAGCACTGCGCATGTACATGCTTCCGAGTTTGCGTCCGACCATCAGGTCGGCGAGGAGTTCGGGCGACGCGCCTGCCGTCGATCCTTCACCGGCAGTTTTGCCGTCGCGCAGAATGATGTAGCGGTCTGCAATTCGAAGCACCTCCTCCAGGAAGTGCGAGATGTAGACAATCGCATAGCCTTGTTTTTTCAACCGCTCGATTAATCCGAATAATTTCTCCACGTCCGCTTGTGCGAGCGTGCCGGTGGGCTCATCGAGTACAAGCACCCGGGCACCGACGGCGATGGCGCGCGCAATCTCTACGAGCTGGCGAGCGGCGAGCGGCAGGCGCTGGACCGCAAGGTACGTGGGAATTTCGGGATGGTCGAGTTGCGCGAGCGCGTTGTGCGCTACCTTGCGCATTTGTCTGAGATTCAGCACACCTGCAATGCCGGGTTCCGATCCGAGTGAGATGTTCTGCTCCACGGTCAGGTGCGGTGCGAGGCTGAGTTCCTGGTAGATCATAGCTACACCCGCACTGCGCGCCTGCTTTGGATCGCGCGGGGCGTAAGGAAGGCCATCCAATACCATCTTGCCCGTGTCCGGCTGAATGGCACCGGATAGAACTTTCATCAGTGTGCTTTTTCCGGCGCCGTTTTCGCCAACAAGTGCCAGCACCTCACCGGGTGAGACCGAGATCTTCACATCCGACAGGGCAATCGTTGCTCCAAAGCGTTTGGAGATGGCGCGCATTTCGAAACGTGGCGATGGATTTGAAGGCGTAGACATATATCGCTCGCCAGCCAAGCGGGCTGACAACGCTTGTCACTGAAAAACAAAGTGAGCTTGCATGGTTGTCGCGCAAGGACGAGGACTCTTACCTTCGACTATGTTGATCAGCCTGGTGAGGATCTGACGTTAAGAACCGTCGCATTCCGGCGAGGTCATCCGTGTTCAGGTGATCTATGCCTGCGTTCGTTAATTCGCGCCACATCGCGGGATTGTCCGGCGCGCCCCAGAAACGGAGCGCTCTCCCCTGTGCGTGCACTTGCTCGACAATCCGCTGCAGTTCCTGCTGCTCCAGAGTTGGCATCGGACCTGTGCCTTGCCATGTGAAATGATCCTTCCAGGCGGCGCTGACCAGTGGCATCAGGCTCACTGGAACCGTGGTGCTCATCTCATTCAAGCGCCCATCCATAGCGGCATAACGCAGAGGTTTGCTTCCGAACGACGCGAGATCGGGGCGATTTCCCGTTAACACGATTGTAACGGAACCAACCTCTGGCTGATCTCCAAAGCTGGTGAGCATGTTGCGATAGGATCCAAGCAGCCGTTGGAGCTCGCTCCATGTGCCCTCGCCATCGGCTTTAATATCAATGAGCAGCAGTAGCGACTGCGAACTTTCCCGAAAGACATATCCCCCATTATCGCGCACCCTCTTCTGAAGCGGATCCAGGTAAAGCGACCGGAGCGATCGGTCGGCTCGAGCGTCTTTCCGCTCGTGCGCAACCAGTAGATTTCCGTCCACAAAGTGCACATCTGCTTCGACACTCGCAAAGCCGTGATCGAGCGCATCGAACAACGGCCTGGTGTGTTCATAATCGTTGTGCGCATGCGCACGCGTTAGAACGGAAGTTGTGCCCGCGCTATCCCCGCTCGTTCCTGTCGGCGAGTTGCCTAACACAAGAACATAAACGCAGATGCGGAATGTTTGTCCAGGCTTGAGCATCCATCCAGTACGAGCAGGGCGGCGGCGACAGGGAAGAAAAAAGCCCGGCGCAAAGGCCGGGCTTCTAGCTGGTATAAACGCGCCGCAGTTACGGATTTGCTGGCACCACTTCCTTTTTCTCGACGACTGTGCCACCTGCAGGGACGCCAATGCTTGCACCGCCCATAGGCGTGGTGATGGAAACGCCAGCGGTTGCCGGCACTGTTTCATAGGAGCTGACATAGTACTTCGGCTCCGTTACGGCAACGGGATGCTCGGTAAGATAGGTGCGAACTTTCGTCACTTGTTCGGGTTTGAGAATGCTCGTTTGCTGCGTATAATACTCTTTCACCTTATCCAGGTTGTTCGCTCGGCGAGCTTCCATGACCTGAAGGTCGATATCGCGAAGCCTTACGATGTCTGCGTCGACTACGCCGGCTGCGCGGTATGCGGACTCCAAGCGCGTGGTGTAGCTATTTGTAACGGTGCTGCTGCTGCTGGTTTTCGTCACAGAACCCGGTGAGCTGGATGTGGACGATTGCTGCGTGGTCTCCGACTTCACGGTTGTCGCAGGCGCGGCGGTGCTGGATTGGATCGTCGTGGATTTGACCGCCGGATCCGACGTGGTGGTCTTTTGCGTAACTACGGTATCCTGAGCGTAGCTAACGCTGGCGGCGAGCGCGACCGCCGCAGCCAGTGTGGTAATGCTTTTCATGAGCTTACCCTTTCAACTATTTGAGGTTGAGGCAACAAGCTCTGGACTGACTTTGTGCTGGCGATGACCCTCCAAGCAGCATCAGCCCAAGTCTATTGCCCGCCCGCGATGGGGTCGAGCCCTGAAAAGTTGCAAAGTGCGTGCCACAGAATGTAAATCGTGTTGCAGCAAAGCCCCGTAACTGGTGTAGTAAGGACCCTGAAATGGCTGATATCCAGATACTACCCGAAAACCGGTTCTCGCTCGCTTTCCCGTACGATGAAGACCGTATTGCACAAATTAAGCTGTTAGCGGATCGACGCTGGAATCCGGAAGACAAACGGTGGGAGTTGCCCATTGGACAGCTTGGCACTGTGCTGCGGCTGTTCCGATTGGAATCGGCAGACCTGGATAAAAAGGTGCTGCGCGCCTGGCAGTTGCACCAGATTCGAGCGAAAAAGGTGCATCTGCAGAGCGGGAACCTGACGACGACCCTGGTCGGCGATGGGCTGCCGCTGGAGAAGATAGACGCGCTCACGTCGTTTTTTGTCCCGGGTTATCGTTACATGCCGCGGTTCAAAAAAGGCCAGTGGGACGGGAAGAAGCACCTGTTTAATAGCCGCAAGAAGACGCTGCCGACCGGGTTGGTGCCGCGGGTGGCGGCGCTGCTGGAGCAGGAAGGTATTGTTTGCCAAGTGCAGTCGACGGAGGTGGCGGAGCAGAGCCCGTTGGCGGAGACATCGATCGCAAAAGCCCTGGAATCGGTCGCTAAACCAATGTCGAAATCCGCTCGCGGAAAGGCGGCCCGGAAGACGTCGTCCAGCGTTGAATTCCGGGATTACCAGACGGAGTGCATCGCGGCGGCGGTGGCGGGAAAACGCGGAGTGCTGCAGCTTGCCACAGGTGGCGGCAAGACACTGATCGCGGCGGAGATTATCAGGCGAATTGACCGGCCTGCGATGTTCCTCGTTCACACGCGTGACCTTCTGCATCAGACCAGGGCGGTACTTTCTGATTACCTCGGAATGCCCATCGGCCAGGCTGGCGACGGCGTGGTGTCGCTGCAGCATGTGACGGTTGCAACCGTGCAGACGTGCGCCCGCGCGCTGGACGTGAAGATTACGAAGACGCCGGAAGATGATGAGTTGTTGGAGACTGATCGTACGGATCTACGCCGCAACGCTGCCGACCTTGTGGCTTACATACGCCAGGTGCCGGTTGTATTTTTTGATGAGTGTCATCATTTGCCGGCGGATACGACCTATGACCTGTCGATGCAGATGGAGGGTGCATCGTGGCGCTTTGGATTGAGCGCAACGCCTTACCGCGCGGACAGGATGGACCTGCTGCTCGAGGCCGCACTGGGTCCCGAACTGTTCGCGGCGGCGGCGTCCGCGCTGATCGACAAGGGATACCTGGTTCCGCCGAAAATCCGGTTTCTGCCGATGCCGGCCCTCATTGTAAGATCTGGCAAGGCAGACTACCAGGACATTTTTTCGAGTTACGTTGTAGAGAACCCGCGAAGGAACCAACTAATTGCGGATACTGCACGCGAGCTGGCGGCCAAGGGCAACTCCGTGTTGATCCTGGTTTCGCAGGTGCGGCAGGGAGAGTTACTGCAAAGGCTACTGCCGGATGTTCCCCTGGTGCAGGGCGCAGACGCGGCGGAGCGACGCGGCGAAGTGTTTGCGGCACTCGGGCGTAAAGAGCTGCCGATTGCGATCGCGACTACGCTCGCTGACGAAGGGCTCGACGTGCCTTCACTGAATGCCGTGATCCTTGCGAGCGCGGGACGGAGCGAAACACGCGCGCTGCAACGGGTAGGTCGTGCATTGCGGCCGTCGCCCAAAAAGAAGCACGCGGTCATCATCGACTTCATGGACGACGCACCTTTCCTGAAGGAACATGCGCAGCGCAGATTGCAGATTTTTAAATCCGAGCCGGCGTTTGAAGTGAAGGTTATCGGGAAATAACCGCTCACGCAGAGGCGCCCGATGTCACCTTTGCCATGTCGAGGAGTTGGGCGACTGGATAGGGGGAGGGACTTGCGTAGTGAAGGCTTACAAAAGTTCCGGTGCACGTGCCAGCGCTTGCGCGCAATGTGTTCACGGCAGTGTGCGGATAGAGAATGTTAGTTTTCTCTCCGGGCTGAAGAAAGTGCGTTGCCAGTTCCACTGCGGTATAGCCTTCGAGGTTCACCGTGAAGACCACCGCTCCGGTTCTGCTGTTGCGCGACCACAGCCAGTTTGCTTTGGATTCCTGCTCGCATTCAGTCACGTCGTGCAGGCCATGCGAATAGGAGCCTTCCAAAAGTTCAATGAAGGGCAGTTCTTCAGGCTCCAATGCCGAGATGACGTGAGTGCGTTCCTCAAATTCATCGAACAGCCGGATTCGCGACGACACCGAGAATACACACGTCCCGAGCACGCTTTCC
Organism: Candidatus Sumerlaeaceae bacterium; assembly: GCA_051003195.1. Taxonomy (GTDB): domain Bacteria; phylum Sumerlaeota; class Sumerlaeia; order Sumerlaeales; family Sumerlaeaceae; genus JBPCLP01. The sequence goes on from JBPCLP010000008.1 coordinate 113,059, forward strand.
CACTCGATGATCAGTGATCCATCTCCGAGCAATTTACCTGAATGCACTTTCGTGCGACTGGCGCTGTCGCCGGTCAGCACATTGCGAAACACCAGGGCCTGGTCCCAGGGACAAACATCTGGATGATCAATCACATTATATGGGAAATGGGACGAGTATCCGAACTTTAGATACTTGTCTCGATACGTGGATTTGTGCAGATTGCGCGACTCAACCCAGCGCACCTGTCCGGATTTCCTTGTACCCACGACGATCATTCCCAAAGCCGGGAAGCGTGTCTCGAAGTCCGCCTTTTCCACCGGCAGCGGGTCTTCGGGTGCCGTCCAGAAGGGGTCGTCTTTTTTCAGCCCGAGAAATGCAAACGACGACATGCACCAGTACGGATGGCCGTTGTCGATGTAGCGTTCCTTAATCGCTGGACTGGATTCCGGCGCAAACGTTTCGCGAAGTTTACCGCGCTGTTCATCGAAGGCCCCCATGTTCCAGAAGAACTGGATATTTCTGCGAACGAGGCCGCGCAGCAGACCGGGTGAATGCGGCCAGGCTTTCTGCTGATACGCTAAAACAAAGGGCAACACGGCAGCCCAGCGATAAATCAGCGAGCGGCCGAACAGCACATGGCTGCCATTGGCGGCAAAAAACTCCGGTGCATGTTTTAAAAACTGCTGGAGACGCGGAAAGAACTTGTCGCTCCAATTGAGGAATCTTTCACCGGCGATTTCCTGCCAGTAGAGAAAGTGGCTGGCGTACGTCCAGAAATTATACCAGTCGTACACCTCGAAGCCGGGATAATCATTGTACCAGCCATTACTATCGGGACGGGCCATGGCATCCAATGCGGCGAGGTCGGCATTCATCCACGCTTCGTCCCCTTTAAACTCCGGCCATAGGCTGGCGAGTTGCAGTCGGGCAACCTGGTTGATGGCGGAAAACCAGGCGTGGTTGTGCTTGTGCTCAGGAACCACCGTGCAGCTCGCGAGCCAGTTCTGCAGTTCTGTGCGCGCCTTGGATCCCACTTCCTCGCCAAAACGTTCGCCCATGCGCCAGAAAGCGTAGGCGACCAGGCATGCTTCCACCTGGCGCTGGTCGGCCTTTTTTGGATTGGACTCGCCCCAGTAATTCAGATGCGCCGGATCAAAAGCATGCTGGTATATGCTGAGCATGACCTGGCGCAGATCCGCTGGATCGGCGCCTCCGGCGGCGAGAGGGGCAGGTTCGTTGCCGCTGCTCAGCCAGACCGCAATGGCAGGCAGCATGCGTGCGACACCGACGTACGTATGCCCGGACGGTGAGCTGCAGCTCTTGAGCATCGTCCCATCGGGAAAATCGCATACGGCGTAAGTGCCATCCGTGTTTCGAGCGTTCTGCAGGAAACCCTCCAGCAGCTTAAGAAAAATTCGCGTCAGCTCTTGCCGCGTGGCGTCGCCCGGAGGCGTGTTGAATCGTGTGGAGGCCGTGGCCAGGGCAGCCGGGAATGCGGCTCCCGCAGCGGCAGCGAGGCTACTTGTTAGAAACGTTCGGCGGTTCATTCGAGTGAGCAGAATTGTGGAGGACAGTTTTGTCACGGGGCAATTCCCGGCAGTCGGGCAATTGCGGACGTTGAATGTCGAGGTGCGCGATTAGTTCAAGGCTCAGAGCCTGGCCTGCGGTGGAATAGGGGGCGCTTCAAGGAACGGAATGCCGGTACGCCGATGGGCGCTGCGGACCATTTCCGCGGCAGCCGCATTTGCTTTCTCGACGATCTCTTCTTCACGTATGCGTACGAGATTGCCTCCGCTCACCACAATCTCGCCGTTTACAATCGTGGTGTCCACGATGTGCGAATCGCCCGCAAAGACAGGCGCGGTCACGGGATCATGCAATGCACCGGCAAAGCCAATCTTCTGCAAATCGATTAAGATGACGTCGGCGATGGCGCCCGGTTCCAGGCGCCCGAGCTGTTCATAGCCAAGCAGCCTTGCGCCGCCGCCGGTTGCAAGGCGCAGCACCGTACGCGCGTCGATGGCGTCCGCTCCGCCCATCACACGATGCAGGAGCATGGCGTTTCTCACTTCGCCCCATAGGTCGCCGGTATCGTTGCTCGCGCTGCCGTCGACCCCGAGGCCAACAGGTACGCCGGCCGCCAGCATCTTAGGGATGGGCGCAATGCCAGAACCCAGGCGCATGTTCGAAGCAGGGCAGTGGGCCACGCCGGTACCTGTCGCGGCAAGCCGGCCGATTTCGTAGTCGTTGAGATGAACAACATGGGCGAACCAGACATCGTCTCCAAGCCAGCCAATCTTCTCGGCCCATTCGATGGGCCGCATGCCGTAGATTTCCTGGCAGTAGCGTTCCTCATCCAGAGTTTCGGCCATGTGCGTGTGTAGACGAAGGCCGCGCCGACGAGCCATATGAGACAGCTCGATCATAATATCTTCCGTAACCGAAAACGGCGAGCAGGGTGCGAGTGCGATCTTCACCATCGCATCGGGTGCGGGATCGTGGTACGTTTCCGCAACGCGTTCGCAGTCCGCGTAAATTTCATCGGGGGTCTGCACGACGTCATCCGGTGGCAGTCCGCCCTGGCTTTTTCCTCGCGACATGCTTCCGCGCGTCGGGTGAAATCGAATTCCGAGCTCCTGCGCGGCACGAATCTCCGCATCGATAAGTCGGCCGTCCGCGGCGCGTGGGAACAGGTAGAGATGATCGGTCGAAGTCGTGCACCCGGTCAGCAGCAGTTCGCCGAGGCCCACCAGCGCGCTGATGTACACCAGTTCGGGGGTGACTTCGCGCCAGATTTCGTAGAGGTTGGTTAGCCATTCGAAAAGCTCCGCGTTCTGTACGCGAGGCACGTTACGTGTCAGCGACTGGTACAAGTGGTGGTGACAGTTCACAAACCCCGGCAGGCAAAGCATGCCTCGGGCATCGATGATTCGCGCGCCGGCAGGCGCGATAAGCCCGACTCCGATCTTTTCGATTCGATTTCCGGCAATCAGGAGGTCGGCGTCTTCGAGTTCGCGATTGCCGGCGTCGAAGGTTGCGATACGCAGCGCCCGTTGTATTAAAATCAAAGACATGTAGGGCGCATAAAACCAGGTTGCCCGCTACGCAAGCTGAACCAGCCGCGTTCACACAAACAAAACTGTGACAGCGCGGTTGACGCGCGCAAAATGGCACTTCATCCAACATTCGATATGCGTAGTTGGCTCCCACTTCTTTTTTCAGCCTGCCTGGTGTTACCGCTCTCATTTGCAGGCGGCCAGAGCGTACAAATCGAAAGCAGCAGGCCCGCGACATCACCGGATGGCCGACGCATTGCGGTTGTCGATCGCCTGCTGAAGCTGACCCAGGGCGAGGTCGATCGTTTTTCAGGGGGGATGGTGCTGCGCGTGAGCAGCGAAGCCAGTTCTTCGGTGCTTCGGCAGCGATATGTGGAGGGGACGCAGGTTCGGTTGCTGCAATCTCCGGTGTGGCTGGATGCGACCTGGTGCGCCTTTACTTACAATATCGCAAAAAGCGCAAATGGCATCGTTTATCTTAACAGCGATTCGGGTGAGGGTTATCAGGTGGAGTTCGTCGCACCGCCCCGTCGGATGGGCGCCACTGGAACGATTGAGCAGGAAGTCACCAGCCTGGACGTGACGATGCTTGGAACGACGGCGACTCGGATTCTCAATGTGCCCTACAAGGGCGGTTCTGCATTTCCACTGCGCCTGAGGCCGTTGCCCCGCTTCGAATCAAAGCCATTCGGAAAGGAGTTCCTCGACCACCTGATTTCTGCATGCGAGGGATACAGGCTCCTTCTTGCCACCAACAACGCGTCTATCATTGAACCTGAACAGGCGACAGAGGCGTTCAGTGCGGATGAGAAGACGCTGGCTTTGCTGGCATGTGTGGATCACCGACCGGTGCTATGCATTGTTCCGCTTTCTGACGGAGATCCCCGAGTTTTGCCACTCGACGAGGAGGTCTCGTTGAATTGCATTGTTGCGGCATCGGATGCGGAGCCGCAACCCGGCGATGTCACGGGTTTCTCGCGCTTCACAACTTCGTGGAAAGACGAAAGCCAGATACTGGTGGAGCGGGAAGTGTTTACGGATGACGATACGTCTCATCGCGAACTTGTCTACACGGCGCATCTGAATGGAAATCTCGTCAAAGCGCCTCGGCCAAAGCGCCCGGAACCCACCCCGAGCGAGCCGGAGCCCGCCGCCGTCGAAAAGCGCGCTGTCACGCCCGCTGATCCGCAACCGGCAACGACACGAACGCGGCCGCTATTGAAGGTGACCACGCGCAAAGCGACGCCGCAGCCCACAGCCGTACCGGCCGAAGATGCACTGGCAACGCCAGAGCCGACCGTTGCACCCGTGCCCACAAAGAAAAGCTCCCTGTTTGAGGCAATTCTTCCGAGGTCACGCCCGGCAAGAAGCGTATCCACTCCGCCGCCTGTCAGCCGGACGCCTTCAGATTGAACCAGAACGCCACGGCCGGGCCACTTACGTGAAAATCGCAATTTTTGGCCTGGGCTACGTGGGTACGGTGTGCAGCGCGTGCTTCGCCGCTGTAGGACACGAAGTGCTTGGCGTCGACGTGAGCCAGGTGAAGGTCGACTTGATCAATGGCGGCCGTTCGCCGATTGTGGAACCTGGCCTCGACGAAGCTATGGCGGAAGGTGCGAAGGCGGGGCGGCTTCGCGCCACAAGCAGTGCAGAGGAAGCAGTCGCGTGGGCGGACATTTGCCTGGTGTGTGTGGGGACACCCGCCCGCGAGAACGGTGCATTGAACCTGGAGCATATCTACGACGTCTGTGCGCAGATCGGCAAAGCACTGAGAAAACGTGCGTCGGACGCGCAAATGCTGGTTGTGACGATTCGATCGACGGTGCTGCCCGGGACACTCGATGAGTGCCAGCGCATACTGGAGCGGGAATCCGGAGCGGGTGCCGGCGCTCGTTTCGCGGTTGCCTGCAACCCGGAGTTTCTGCGCGAAGGGAGCGCCCTCAAAGATTTCCGTGATCCTCCCTACACGCTTGTGGGGACCGACAGCGATGAGGCCGCCGCGCGCCTTCGCGAATTGTATGCGCACCTCCGTGCGCCGTTTCATCACGCGCCGGTATCCGTGGCGGAAATGATCAAATATGTGAACAACTCCTACCATGCTCTGAAAGTCGCGTTTGCGAACGAGGTTGGCAGCCTGTGCAAAGCCCTCGGTATTGATAGCCATCGTGTGATGGAACTTTTCTGTGCCGATACAAAACTCAATATATCGCCGGCGTATTTCCGCCCGGGTTTTGCCTTCGGCGGTTCGTGCCTGCCAAAAGACCTGAGCGCAATTAACCACAAAGCACGTTCTTTGGACGTGTCGGTTCCAGTGCTCGCGGGGATTCTACCCAGCAATCGCGCGCAACTGCAGCACGGTTATCGCCTCATTAGCGGGCTCGGGAAAAAGAAAGTCGGGTTGCTCGGGCTGAGCTTCAAGGCGGGCACAGACGATCTTCGTGAAAGTCCGCTCGTCGAACTGGTCGAGCAGCTTATCGGTAAGGGCTACGAGGTACGTATTTACGACCGCAATGTGAATCTGGCACGGCTGGTGGGGGCTAACAAGGCATATATCGAGCAGCAGATTCCCCACGTGTCGCAGCTTTTTGTCCAAAGCATGGCCGAGCTGCTGGACTATGCAGAATGTGTCGTAATCGGGAATAACGATCCTGAGTTCGCGAGTGTCCTGGAGCGTGCGCGTGCGGATCAGCATATCGTCGATTTTGTGCGCGTGGACCTAAACCGCACAAGTTCCGGCAATTACCACGGCATCTGCTGGTAGGAACTCCAGTGCGGTATACTCTTAATTCGTTGCCAGGTTCTGTGTGCCGAACGAGCGCAAAAGCACGGCGACACGTGGATATGAATTTCTGGTTCGGCACACTAGTGAGTTTGCCTGCATGAGTAGCCGCGTAAAGCCGCGTCATGTCCTGATTATCGTTGAAAACCTGCCGGTGCCATTCGACCGCCGCGTGTGGCTGGAAGCGCAGGCGCTGCGCGATGCCGGTTATGGAGTCAGCGTCATCTGCCCGAAGATGAAGGGCTACACCATTTCACGCGAGATGCTCGATGGTATCGAGATCTATCGGCACCCGCTGCCTTACGAAGCGGACCGGCACGCGCTGGGGTTCCTGGTGGAGTATGGCCTCGCGTTTATGTGGGAACTGTTTCTTACGTGGAAGATATTCCTGACGCGTGGAATTGACATCATTCATGCCTGCAATCCGCCGGATAACATCTTCCTGGTCGCGCTGACCCTGCGGCCCTTCGGGGTAAAGTTCGTCTTCGATCAGCATGACATTAACCCCGAGCTCTACATTGCGAAATATGGCCGGACGGGACCGCTGTACCATGTCCTGCTTTGGCTGGAGCGAATGACGTTTCGCACAGCGCACATGGTGATTTCGACGAACGAGAGTTACAAAGAAATCGCGATGCGCCGTGGCGGCAAAACTGCGGATGACGTTCACGTGGTTCGCAGCGCGCCCAACATGGAAAGCTTTCGATCCGTTCGCGCGGATGTATCCTTGAAGCGCGGGCGAGAGTACCTGGTTGTGTACCTCGGCGTCATGGGCAAGCAGGAGGGAGTCGATCTTCTACTGCAATCGGTTGACTGCATAGTGCGCGAGCGCGGCCGCACCGATATTTCGTTCACGCTTGTTGGCAGCGGACCAGAACGTGCGGCCCTGGAAAATCTCGCAGCGCGAATGCAGCTTGGGGATTTCGTGGAGTTCACAGGGCGCATACCCGACGACGCATTGCTGCGCTACCTTTCCACGGCGGACGTTTGCGTGAACCCGGACCGCGTGAACGAGATGAATGACAAGAGCACGATGAACAAGATCATGGAATACATGGCGGTGGGTAAGCCGATCGTACAATTTGAAATGAAGGAAGGTCGCTACTCCGCGGAGGGATCGAGCCTGTACGCGAAACCCAATGATGCGGTAGATTTCGCAGAGAAGATCCTGGAGCTATTGAACGACGCGAATACACGCCTGCGTATGGGTGACTTTGGGCGCAAGCGGATGGAAGAGGCGCTGGACTGGCGCTTCAGCAAGGCGGCGCTGACCGATGCGTACACAGGATTGCTCTCACCAAACAACAGTGCCGGAGCGGCATTACCGCCCCGGCATTAAAACTGCGGGTTGTTGGGCTAGTCGTTTTTCCTGTCGCTGCTTTTTTCGTCCTTTTTCTCGCTGCTCGCTTTGCTGGACGAGTTCTTTGATTCCGTTCGGATTTTCGTGATTTCTTCAGTTTGGGTGATGGTGTTCACGGGCGCAGTTTCGACTTTCACGATGGCGGGCGCCTGCACTTCCGTCCGTACTACCGGCACTGGATCTTTTACGACGACAGGTACCGAACCGGCGGCTACGGGCACCTGCACCTGGCGTGTGACGACGGGCGGTGTGCGAACTTCGTTGGTTACAATGGTGGTTGGGTTCACTACCGTCGCGGGGCTGGCGACGCTGACGTAGGCGGGATCCTCCCACACGGTTACCGCGGCAGTTACAGTTGGTGCGACAGGGTTAGCGCGCAGGTATGTCCGGATACCGTTGATATGCTGGGCAGACAGCAACCTGGACTCCTCGGCGTAGTATTGCTTCACAAGAGCGGCGTCATTTGCGACGCGTGCGTCGCGTATCTTTATGTCGTAATCGCGCAGCTTGATGATGACGTCGTCGGGAATACCGGCCGCGCGGTAGGCGGCTTCCGCACGTGTTTCGTAGGTGATGGTTCCGGGCCCGGTGGCCGTCGCCACGCCGAGTCCGGTAGCGGGTGCAGTGACGATGACATTTGCGGCTGGTGCCGGCTGGGTGACCGTAACGTTCGCGGTGGGTTGCGAACTGGTGACGGTCGCGCTACCCACTGCGGTTGTTGCGGGCTGCACGGTTGTGCTCTGGATGGCGGTCCCGTTGTGGGTTGTGGTTACGGATTTTTCGGTCGTTACATTCTGGCACACTGCGGCGGTGGTTGTTGCAGTCAGCAGTGCGGCCATTAGTATCCTGTTAATCATGGCAGGCTCCCTTGCGTTGGTTCTCGCCCTAAAGGGAGCAACGTGTGTGCCAGCGAGCGCCTGGACGGTGCCAAGACTTTGCTGCGAATACGCTTAGCCGCGGTTAAAGCGGGGGGAAACTCATTGAATTGCTGCTGTGCCGCAGGCGAAGCAGGAACCCACACGTGTTTACGCGCGCTTTCCATCCGTCTGTTATCATGGCTACGGCTGCCCTGCTGCTGGGTTGCACCGGCTGCGATAAGAGCAGGAACCCAACGGGACGGAGTGCGAGCGGCGTGACGCTTCATGTGAACGTGGACGGCAGCGGTAAAGCGTTTCAGCTTACGCAGGAGTTGTCTCTGGATTATGAGCAGCGAACGGGTGTGCGTATTGAATTGATTCGTGGCCCGTCGGACACCACCGAGCGCCTGTCCCAGTATCTGCAATTTCTCGGGGCAAAATCGCCAGATATTGATTTGTACCAGGTGGATGTTATTTGGCCGGCAATCCTGGCGAACCACCTGCTCGATCTGAAGGACGCATTCACGACCGAAACCGAGGCGTTCTTTCCGAGCCAGATCAAGAACGACACAGTCGACGGACGGCTGATTGCGATTCCATGGTATGGCGACGCGGGGCTATTATACTTCCGCAGCGATTTGCTGGCTAAATACAACCTGTCGCAGCCGCCTCAAACGTGGGACGAGCTTACCACCATGGCGGAGCTCATCCAAAAGGGCGAGCGAGCTACAGGCAAAGGAGATTTCTGGGGTTACGTGTGGCAGGGGAAAGCCTACGAAGGGCTGACCTGCAACGCGCTGGAATGGCAGGCGTCTTCCGGCGGCGGACGAATTGTGGAGGAAGGCCGCCGCATTAATGTGAACAACCCTGGCGCGCGGCGCGCTTTTGAACGGGCAGCCGGATGGGTGGGCACGATCTCGCCACGCGGGGTGACAACTTACGGCGAGGAAGAGGCCCGACAGATGTTCCAGTCTGGCAACGCGGCGTTCCTGCGCAATTGGCCTTACGTGTACTCACTGGCGAGCGATAACAAGTCTCCGGTGAAAGGGAAGTTCGGCGCGACCGTTTTGCCGACCGGTGGCACGGGTCACGCCGCGACGCTTGGTGGCTGGCATCTCGCGGTTTCGAAATATTCGCCGCATCCGCGCGAAGCCACGGAGTTCGTGCGCTTTCTTGCGTCGATCCCGGTGCAGCGCCGCCGCGCGCTTGAGGCGTCGATGCTTCCCGCGCGGGTCGCATTGTATGATGATCCAGAAATTGCCTCTACAGTGCCACTGCTGCCAACGATGAAGCAGGTCTTTTTGGAGGCGGTAGCGCGACCATCCGCCGCGGCAGGCGAAGACTACAATGAAGTCAGCACCTACTATTTCCAGGCGGTGCACCAGATTCTCACGGGCGAAAAGACCGCCGAGCGCGCCTTGGCGGACTTGGACGAGGCATTGCACGAGGTGCTGCGGTGAGCGCCAGTCAAGTGAGCCTGCAACGGCGACAGGAACGCACGGGTTGGCTATTTCTGCTGCCGACGATCGTCATCGTGTTTTGCGTCAGTGTATACCCCCTGCTGCGCACTTTTTACACAAGCCTGACGGACGTTCGCATGGCCAGCGGCCGCGAACCTGCATTCGTGGGGCTTGGTAATTATACGGATCTTCTCAGTCGCGGATCGTTTTGGGAGGCGGCTCGACACACGGTGATATTCACGTTCTGCAGCGTGACGCTTGAGATGCTGCTTGGTCTTGGGATCGCGCTCATCGTGCATTCAGGGTTCCGCGGCCGTGGAATTGTCCGCGCGGCGATGCTGGTGCCATGGGCTCTGCCCACGGTCGTCTCCGCAAAAATGTGGAACTACATGCTGGTCGACACCTACGGAGTCATTAATGACTTGCTCTACACACGCCTGCATCTGCTGCCGCACAAGATAGCATGGATGGCAGAGCCGGGGCTGGCGATGGGATCGATCATTGCGGTGGACGTATGGAAGACAACGCCCTTCGTCGTGCTCCTGCTGCTCGCGGGGCTCCAGCTTATTCCAGCACAAATGTATGAGGCATCGGCAGTCGATGGCGCGAGCCGATGGCAGCAGTTCAGGCGCATCACGCTGCCGCTGTTGAAGCCGGCGATTCTCGTCGTGCTGATCTTCCGCACGCTTGATGCGCTGCGTGTATTCGATGTGATCTGGGTTCTGACACGCGGGCAGATTGGCACCGAAAGCCTCGCCACCTATGCCTATCGGCAAATGATCGACTTCAGGAAGCTGGGGTACGGCTCGGCGGTGAGTGTGACCATCTTCGCGCTGATCGCGGTGTTCGTTGTCATCTACCTGGGGCTGGCAAATGTGATGGGCAATACCGCGGAAAGTGACGATAAGTGACCGGGCGCGCGAGTCATCGCCGGGCAGGACCACGTACGCTGCTGGGGCGTTCAGGATTTCTCCTGCTCGTAGTGCTCGTGCTACTCTTTACGCTGTTTCCGTTTTACTGGGCAGTGAACGCGAGCCTGCTTCCCCAGGCGAAGCTCTTTGCAACGCCAGCGGTGTACGTGCCTGTGCCGCCTACGGTGGAATGGTACGAAAAAGTATGGAAAGACACGGGCTTTGTAAGGGCGCTTCGAAACTCCGGAATCGTTGCGGTGAGTACGACGGTGCTCGCCCTGAGTGCTGGGGCAATGGCGGCGTACGCCCTCGCGCGTTTTCGGATGCGCGGCCGGCGGATCACGCTCGGCCTCATCCTCGCCATGACGATGTTTCCGCAGATCAGCGTGCTGGGCGCGATGCACCAGACCATCACGGCGCTGGGGCTCTATAACCGGTTGGGCGGGCTCGTGCTCAGCTATATGATCCTTACACTGCCGCTGACCGTATGGGTCATGTCGGGATTCTTCGGGTCGTTGCCGCGAGAGCTGGAGGAGAGCGCGTATGTGGATGGCGCGAGCCCCTTCCAGACATTCTGGAGAATTATGCTGCCCCTGGCCGTGCCGGGCCTGGCGGCGACGGGGCTGCTCGCATTCATTGCGGCATGGAACGAGTACCTGTTCGCGCAAAGTTTTACGATTACGGAGAACACGCGAACCGTGCCGGTCGTAATTGCAAACTTCACCGGCGCCACGATTCACGAAACACCATGGGGTACCATCATGGCAGCATGTGTGGTCGTGACCGTGCCGCTGGTGATCCTGGTGCTCATTTTCCAGAAGCAGATTGTCGACGGGCTCACTTCCGGGGCGGTGAAGGAATAGTTTCCCCACTGCGCCCTTATATTCCTTGAAGCGGAGCCCCTATCACCTCGTAAGCGATTCCATGCAGAATACGGAGCTTCTGAAATGACCAGAGAGCACGGCGGGTTTCCAGACGATCCCGAGCACAATGACAGCTTTGAAGACGATGAGGATGACGATGACGAAGTCCTGGACCGCGCTCTGCCTGATATAGACCAGCAAATCCGAATCAACGAATTGAAGGAACGCGCGCGCGAACTTGCAGGTGGCGACCTTGTGGAAGGAAAAGCTGATACCGACCTGCCGCCTGAGATTGAGGAGCAGTTCTGGCAGCAGGTGGTCGCATTCGAATCGGGCGACTGGGTCAGCGGCTTTGACAAGCTGCTGAGCATCGGCGTAGACGTTCCAGACCCGGAAGAGCTTAGCGATCTGGAACTGGATGAAAAGCTGCGGGAGATTATCGGCGCAATGGCCTCGATTCGCACCTTCCTGGTGCATACCGATCACTTGAGTGACCGCGAGCTCTACGAACGGCTGTGGGACGATGTGCTTCATGAGGAAAGCCCCGACATGCCCATGGATAAAAACGGCGCATGGATGATCGACCTGGTGAGCAGCGGCAGTGACGAGGACAACGATGCTTATCTGCGTTACTATGCGGATGAGGAATACCGGCAGCGCTGGGCGAACGATTTTCCTGACGAAGACATCCCGCCCCATGAAATCTTGCCATATAACCGCGATGCCAAACTGCCGCAGCCTCAGGATGGCGACGAATTGGACAGCAGGCCCTGACCGAAACGCTTGCAACTGGCGCAACCAGACGTGTCGAATATCGGGACTACGTAAATGAGTGACGACCTGCATGAAAACATCTGCCCGAAATGCGGGCAGATTTCCGCGAATTTCGACATGTGTGACACATGCGGAGCGCTGCTGGACCGCTTGCGTGACCAGAATTTTACATACGGCGATAGCAGTGTTCCCAGTCCCGGGCTGGACCCCAACGCCGGTTATGCTCCGGCGCCCGATTACCAGGAACCGACGTCGAGGCCCTGGCTGACGATCATTGCAGTTGGCATCCTGATAGCGGGATGCCTTGCGGGCGGAGTGCTCATTTCAAACAGCCGCGCGCGGGAAAAAGCGCTGGCGCAAAAGGTAGATGCGCCCGCAAAGGAGCCCGACGCGCAGCAGGACCAGGGTGAGGCGGCTGAGCCTCAGCCCGCTTCAGCTGCCGTACGAACCCCGGAAGCAAAACCGACGGAAGCTGTCGCCGCTGCTACACCCCTTATCAAGCCATCGCCCGACCCCGAATCGCCAACGCCTTCGTCTTCGGCAGATTCGGGAGGTAAACCGCGGTCCGTAATGAACTGGCTGAGTTCGATGCAGGCAGCTGCTTCGCCATCACCTTCCTACAGCTCGACGCCAGCCATGGATACACCGCCAGCTGAGACGGCTACACCGCAACCGGCGCGGGCCACTGCCCGTCCGACGGCAAAAACCCAGGAGATCAACATCGGTGAAGAAGTCTTCATAAAAGGGAGCCAGCCGACAGACAAGGTTGCGGCCGTCATTGAAAGATTACAGGCCAGCAATGCGACCCCGGACCCGACCGCCGCCCCGGTGAAAACTGAAATGGTCAAAATGCCTGTCGTCAACGTCCACCAATCGAACTTTCAATCCGAAGTGCTGGCCTACAGCGCGACGCCGGTACTGCTTTCCTTCTTCTCACCGAAGGTGCCGGAATCCAACGCGATTGCCCCGGCGGTACTCGCATTATCTCAGCAGAGCACGCCAAAACTCAAAGTCGGAATCGTGAATGCCGATGAGAGCAAGGGCCTGAAGCAGCGCTATAATATCAGTACACTGCCTACATCGGTGCTGGTAAAGAACGGCAAGGAAATCACCCGCTTCGTCGGCGACTTACAGGTGCCGGCGGTAAACCAGGCGGTGCAATACTCGTCTGTCAAAAACCTGCCGCACTTCCAGTGACAAGCGCCTGAAGAAAGGTTAAGAAGGGGTGGTGGAGACGAGGGGGATCGAACCCCTGACCCTCAGACTGCCAGCCTGATGCTCTCCCAGCTGAGCTACGTCCCCACGTTGTTGGGCGTGCCTATTTACGCGGCAGTTCTTTCAAAATTCAAGGCTGCGCGATACTTTTCCGGAGGCAGAGTGCTGTGATCAGGCCTCTCCACGGAGGTACATCGGTTTGTCTTCCCCCGCTGAGGCTTGAACGGCCCGGCGACGGGCCTGCTCGATCATATGGTCCGGTGTGCGGAACAGAACCCCGATTGCGACCACAATGAGTGCGCCGAACATCGCGAACCATGTCCACTTGATAACGGGCATCCACTCAGGCAGCTTTAGTTTTGGCAAGTCACCACTGCTAACCGGCGGCAATATATTCCAGAAATCAATGTGCTGTCCGCTTAGAAAGATCATGGCGATCAGCGCGACTGTGACGGCAATCATGTTTCCGGCGTCGGAGCCGCGGTTGCGCGTGAGCATCCCGATCAGGAACACGCCGAGCATTGGCCCAAGAAATAGCCCGGCGATGCCGATCACGACCGGGATAATTCGGACACTTGGATTGACCAGCGTCACGTAGGCGAAGGTCGTTGCGATCAGAATCATTAAGACCGCGAAGAATACGGTGAAAATGCGGGCTGCGCCAACGTGGTGTGCTTCGGCTTTTTTGCGGGCGAAGTAGGGAATGTACCAGTCATTCGTAGCGCTGGTCGCCAGTGCATTGAGAGCAGCGCTGAGAGATCCCATTGCCGTCGCGAACACACCGGCCAGGACGAGCCCTCGAATACCTGTCGGCATTACATTGAGGATGTAGGAGCCGAATACGTCCTTGTTAGCCTCCGGCTTAAAGGTCGGGTCTTTTGTGTAATACACGTAGAGCAATACGCCGATAAACGCGAAGGCGGAGGCGATTGGCAGATCCATCACGGCTGCCGTGATCAGGCTGCGCCGGCTCTTCTGGTACGTTTCCGCTGTCAGCAGGCGCTGCACCATGTCCTGGTCGGTACCGAACGCAGCCATGTTCCCCATGATTGCTCCAATGGTGGCGGAGAACAGGGTGAACTCGCTTCCGAGAACGAGCCTGGTCCATTCCCACCAGGAGAACTCGCCCGCGATGACATGTCGGCCGACCTTTGCCTGCTCGGTTACCCACCACTGGATTCGTTCTGGCTCCCATCCGAACCAGAAGTAACCGAGATGCGTCTTCATTTCCGGCACAACTTCGCCAAGCGCCCGCAATCCGTTCATCAGGTTCCACGAGTCGCCGCCGATGTGGTAAAGGAGCGTGGCTATTGCAACCAGTGCGCTCGTAAACATGAGCGTGGCCTGAACCACATCGGTCCAGATAACCGCTTTAATCCCGCCCAGTGCCGTGTAGATGCAGGTTAAAACCGTCACAGCGACAATCGCGTAGAAGTATAGAGCCAGGTCGCCTGCGCCCTTCGTGGACGAATACTGCACTGGAGCACCTTTCTGGAACATCGTCCAGGCGAGCACCATCACAATGGCTGGTATAAACACACGGGTGCCCGAAGCTAAGGTTCGCATGATAAGAAAGAGCGCTGAGACGTAGTTCTTCGACTTGTTGCCGAAGCGAATTCCGAGGTAATCGTAAACCGTGTAAACTTTGTACCGGTAGTAGGGCTTCAGGAAAATATAGCCGACCAGCATTCGCCCGATGATCAGGCCGACAACAAGCTGCGCATACGCGATGGACCTCGCGTTATAGCCTTCACCGGGCGCGCCGAGGAAAGTCGCGGCGCTAGTCTCGGTCGCAATGATGGATGCCATGACGGCCCACCATGGAACGTTTCGCCCGCCAAGCGCGAAGTCATGCAGGCTTTTTTCGCGTCTTCCCATATAGAGGCCAATGGAAAGGATGCCGACGAAATACAGCAGGATGATCGCACCGTCGATAAACAATTGGCTGCCGGTCACATGCGCTCCTCCGACTCAGGCTGTTACCACGTTAATGCGAAAAAGAAATTCACGCGGCTGTACCAATGCAAGCGTTGAAGACGGCCGCCGGTGGAAATCATACCTTGCCTGTCGCGCTGCCCGTCCACCCACTGCCGGGCATGCGTCGACAGCATTCGCTTGAGCTAGTCCTGTTCCTTCTGCTGTTCATCAGTTCCGCCTATTTCCACCGCACAAACTCCGGTTGGAATGCCAACTCGCGGCTCGCACTGACGTTCGCCCTGGTCGAGCGTCACACCACGCAAATTGATGACTACTGGAATCGGCCGGGCACCGAGACATGGGATGCAGCAGTTTACAAGGGGCACTACTACTCTGATAAGATCATCGGCGTATCACTGCTCGGCGTGCCTGCGTACGTGCTCACTCGGGCGGTCGAGGATCTTCTGGATGCTTCGCTGACTACAGAGCAGAAGCGGTATTGGGTTACGATACTCGCCATTGCGTTGCCCGGTGCGCTTTCTGCGGTTCTCCTGTTTCGACTGCTCCTGTTGTACCAGATCCGATTTGCGGGCGGCGAAACTTTGACCGCACCTTTTCTGATCGCCGTGTCACTGCACCTTGGTACGCTGCTTTTCAGCTACTCCACACTGTTCATGTCCTATTTGCCGGCGCACGCGTTTTTTGTGGCGGCGTTGTACGTTTTCGAGCGATGGTTAGCGAGGGACGGAAGTCGGGCAGCACGACCAAATATTGCACCTGTTGTAACGTTCGCCTGCGGACTTTTGTGCGGATTTGCAGTGCTATGCGAGTACCTGTATGCGATTACAGGCGGCCTGTTTGCATTATATGTGCTGATCAAAAGCCGACGCCGCAGGAACTACGTGTTCTTTGTTCTTGGAGCGGTGCTGGGAGTTTCACCTTTCCTGGTTTACACGTACACCATCTTTGGCCGGCCAGCAGTGCCGTATCAGTACCATATGGTGCCCGGCTTCCGCGCAGCCATGGCCGAGGGACTGATGGGAGCTACGAAACCACGGTTCAGCGTTCTCGTATTACTGTCGTTTCACCCATTCCGCGGTTTGTTCGTGCATTCACCCATGTTATTGCTTGGCGTTGCTGGCGCCCTCGCGATGCTTCGCGACCGCCGGCTGCGTCCTCTTTCGCTTTTAATCCTGAGCAGCGTTGTCGTCGTATTTTTATACAACAGCGCCTACTACATGTGGTGGGGAGGATGGTCGTTCAGCCCTCGCCACCTTGCGCCCGCACTCCCGTTATTTGCAATTGGGATGGTCTATGGCTGGAGGTACGCAGCGGTCCGCTGGCTGTTTCCGTTACTGGTCGTTCCTGCAATTGCGCTTCACTTGATTGTGACCGCCACCGATCCCCAGGTACCTGAGCCTCGCAACGACAAGTTTCTACGGCGCCCGTCGCTTACGAAACGCCCTTATCCTATCCCGTTCACATCGCAGGTTCTGCCTGCGTTCAGACACCGGCGCACCGATCCTAACGGCGGCACATGGGTGGGGCTTTCGCGTGGGTGGCCCAGCCTGCTTCCGCTCATGGGGGCATGGTTGGCGTCAGGTCTGATCAGCTTCGCGTTACTCAAAAGCAAAAGACCCGACGAATGTGGTACAGAGGGCTCCGCAAAGGTTGACTCGTTAATCAGTGAACGGAAACTGGAGTAAATCTATGTAGTTCTGCGGGAGCTTTCAATGCGTCAACCGGTTCAACTAATCATTGTAGCGGCGCTTATATCAGCCGGCCTTATCAGCAATGCGCCGGCTCAGCAGCCGCCGGTGTTTTCGCTGGCAAAATCAGGTAAGCTGCCTGTACCAACCATGATGCACGGCACGGCCGTGGTTGGCAGCCGCGTCTATATTTTCGGTGGTAATTTCGAGCAGGCGCCCGGCTCTGGCGGCGGATGGATCAACGATGTTTACTCGGCGCCTGTACAGGGCCAGGGAACGCTGGGTGAATGGCGCAAAGAAGAGCCGCTCCCGGAACGTCGCGCGTACATCGGCAATGCAGTGCAGGTCATCAATAATCATATCTACATTGTAGGCGGGAGTGTTTTCCAGGCGCAGAACTCCGCGGACAACGGTGTGCAAAGCCAGGACGTGCTTTGGACAACGGTCGGCGCAGACGGGAAATTAAGCACCTGGCAAAAGAGCCAGCCGTTCCCTGGGCAGTCGGTTTCGAACACCTCGACCTGCGCGACCGATAAAAACCTGTTTATGCTCGGAGGGCACAACGACCAAATCGTCAGTGATGCGGTCCTGGTGTGTGATGTCGGCGAAGATGGAGCGCCGGTGAACTGGAGGCAGGCTGCCAAATTACCAACTCCGCTTTGGTTTCACGGCTCCGCGATCCTTGAAGATCGAGTGTACGTATGGGGGGGCTTGCCGACGCAGGAATCCAAGATCGTGAGCGGCAAGGTGTACTCGGCGCCGGTCGGCGCGAATGCAACGATCGGAGCGTGGCAGGAAGAAGCGCCGCTGCCTTACCCGATTTACTCATCCGCGTTCACCGGGTTTAACGATTATCTGATCGGTGTGTCGGGAAGATACGTTGGCGGACTCCCAACCAACGCGATCTGGTTCGCACGCCTGCAGAACAAGAAAGTGACGGCGTGGCAGTTTTTGAATACCGACCTCCAGGCCCGCCTCTATTGTGCGCTTGGTCTCGATCGCACCAAGGGCTGGGTGTTCATCACGGGGGGCCTAGACCGCCGCACAACAAATCTGAAACGTGGGCCGGAAGCGCCGGTAGTCGACCTGGTACAGGCTTTTCAGCTTACACAGCCAACCGAAACCAAGCTGGTGGTTGCACAGAATCCTCAGCCCGCTGCGGCGCCCGCTGCGGCACCTTCTGCAGCACCCGCGAACGCGCAAGTACTCGGACTTCCGCAGGCGCTGCAAAATGCTGCGCAGCAGAACAAAAAAGTGCTCGCGTTTTTTTACTCGCCTGAGGTCCCGGCCTGCAAACGCACGTGGGACCAGCTGATCAATACGCCGGCGTTTACCGCGGCCACTGCAAACGTCGTCTTCTCAGCTATCGATATCTCTGGTGCGGATGCTTCCCAGTCGTATAAATATGGCGTTTTCAAAGTGCCGAGTTTCGCCTTGTTATCGCCCACAGGCGAGCTGCTGAAGAAGCAGCTTAAGGTGCAGACTACACAGGATTTGCAGCAACTTTTACAATAAGGGCGTGTCTAGCCGGGCAGTTCCACCATCTGCAGGAAATGTTCGATGGTAGCAAACGTGTCCAAAAACCCCTGCATAGTAACAGGCTTTTCCATAAAACCTGCTATTCCAATATTGTACGCGCTCTCTCGATCCGCTTCATCCTGCGAACTCGTTAACATGAAAACAGGAGTTCGACGCAATGCGTCATCGGATCGTAATTCATGTAGGAACTGAAGTCCGTCCATGATGGGCATGTGACAATCGAGCAGCACAACCCGATTCCCCTGTGGTATTTCGTCACTGCCCGGAAATCCGCGCAGCATCTCCAGCCCCGACTGGCCGTTTTTTGCAACAAACAACCGATGCCGGTGTGACTGCCGCGAAATCGCGTATCGCATCGCAGCCTCAATGGCATCGTCGTCGTCGACCAGAAGAATGTTTAGATGTTTAGCCACGAACCTGTCGGACAACTATGCAATTCTCACACCGCTGAACCCTGGGCTATATGTCATTTCAGGCACGTGACGACTGAATCCCCGGGGTGCCGTTTGCTGAAAACACTCAAATTGGTTGCAGCCGCAGTTTTTGCTTCACAGTTCTGGCGCAGTACTAAGTACTGCTGTCTTCAACGTTTTCACTCGTTGCAACCGGCGCCGATTTTCAGTTGGAGCAGTCACTTCATGGGATTTCTTAGCAGTGTATTTGGTGGCAGATCCGTGCAGGAGCGTCAGCTTGCACGATTTCTTGCCAAGTATCTGCCGCATCCACATCGCGATTTCAAAAGACTGGCGAAGAGCAAAAAATCGCTGAGTGAAGTGTGGCAGGCGTGCCCGCGCTCGGACTGGATGCTCTGGATGCTGGACTGTATTGAGTTCAAACCCGCGACCGGTCTGCGCCTGTTCGCATGTTATTGCGCCAAGCAGTCGCCGATTGTCGAATCGGACCTTCGCCTCGTCAAAGTTATCCAGGTGGCGGAGCGATTCGCCAAGGGAGAAGCAGAACCTGCTGAACTTATGAGAGCACAACAGGATGCCTATGCAGTGCTCGCCGAAGCTAAGCGTAAAAACGACCCACTGGCTGAAGCGGCTGCCTGGGTCGCAACTTCCACCGCCAAGGAAGACCCGTATACAGCGGCTTACGATGCGGGAATTTACGCCGTTACAATTTCCGAGCTGCGAGGCTTCGCCGGTAAGGAATTGCGCAGAAAGCAGGCCGACAGGCTTCGGCGCATCATTGAGGATCCCTTTGCTCCCAATGAAGAAGATTAATGGGCAGCATTCGAATCCCCCGTTGACTCTTTCCATGGGCATGAAGCCTGCTCTGTCAGGTTGCTTTAATTGAGTTTTGGAGATCCAGCTGTGAGAAGGTTCAAAAAGGCGTTTCTGGTTTTCGCCCTGTCCTCAGGCACGATGTGTGGCTGGGCGGCCCAGGAGGAGACTACCACACTCGACGACCAGGATGGGCAGCCGGATATTGAACTCTGGCTTTCCGAGAAGGTTGGCCGTTATGGAAACCGCGAATTCGGTATCAGCGGTGGCCAGCCACAGTTTCCCTCTCCCACGGGTGCATTCCAGATCCAATGGAAATCGCGCTTATGGTGGAGCAAACAATGGGACGCACCCATGCCCTATGCCATGTTTTTCCATAATGGCGCCGCCATTCATGTCGGCAGCCTTAACAGTAGCAGCCACGGCTGCATTCGCGTAAGTGAAGAGACCGCCAAGCTGCTGTTTCGGGCCACTCGCGAAAAAGAAACGCGCGTATTCGTTTATCCCTAGTCTGGTCTACCATTAATTCGTAGTCGATTCTGTGTGCCGAATTGAGCTCATCTTCCGCGCTCAAACTGGATAGGAACTTCTGATTCGGCACACTAGTGTGCCGAATCCGTAGTAGGGCTTAGCTGTGCATTTCGCGCATGATCGCTTCCAGTTCCGCGCGCTTTGCTTCAAGCGCGGGCCGGTCGAGATCCGGCTCGACGAGGAATTGCTCGCCAAAAACAATGCGAACGCGGGCAAAAGGTTTGGCGATCATCATGCGATCCCATGACCGGAACCGCCATGCCTGATCGCACAGCACGGCTCCGGGAATGATTGGCACTCCCGATTGCGAAGCGATTGCGATGACGCCCGGCTTGACGGAGCCTTCTGGTCCGCGCGGTCCGTCGATCGGAATTACAACCGCACGCCCTTTCATGACGCTTCTGCGCATCTGAAGTAATGCGCCAGTGCCGCCCTTCGAGCTGCTGCCACGAATGGTTCGAGCGCCTCGGAACATATGAACGAAACGCGCGACGAGCGTCCCATCGCGGCTTCTGCTCGTCAGCACATCCACATTTGGCAGGATGTTCGGCAATTCATAGGCGCCAACAATAAGATCGCCATGATAGATCGCAAAAATGCACGGCTTCGTTAAAGCGCGTTCCCCGTTCACGCGTTCGATTCGCCAGGTCCGCTTGAACTGACTGATTACGTGATAGGCAAACGGAACTCCAACTCGATGCGCCAGCCATTGCTCAGTGTCGCGTGAGATGAGCCGTTTTCTCTTAGGTTTCGTCGCCATTCCTGCGGCATGTGCGGCATCCCATCTGCAGGGTGCAACCTCATTAACTACTGTTTCGCGTCGCGCGCGTGGGGCACCACGCTCGGCCTGTAGCGGCATGGAGCTCAGGGTCGACACATAACATGCTTAATTAAGGCGCCACTGCGTGGCTTCGCATCGGCAGCGCGTTCTTGACGGCATGTCTCGCATCGACGCAGGATTTGGTCAGACCACGCAGGGAGCGGAATCCGCCCTGTGGGGCAGCTTGCAACCGGTGTGAGACAGAAGCGAATTCGCCACTGCCTGCGCAATATCATTCAACCATGCCAGTGAAACTCCTTGGCGTCAGCGGCAGTCTGCGCGAGAGCGCCTACACGTTACGCCTTGTTCAAATAGCCTTGGAAGCTGCGCGCATAGCGGGTGCAGAAGTCGAGCTGCTTGATTTGCGTGATCATCCGCTCCCGATGTATGAGGCGCATGAGGATTACGACGAGCACCAGGTCGTAAAACGGGTGATTCGCAAGGTCGAGGAAGCTGATGGATACATCGTCGGCAGCCCTGAATACCACGGTTGTATGACCGGCGCGACTAAGAACTTCTTCGATTTTCTTTACCGGGAAATTTGCGGGAAACTGTTCGGCCTGGTTTCTGCCACGGGAGGCAGCCAGGGGAACGGATGCTTCGACAACATGCGCGCGGCAATCCAGTACTGCCATGGGTGGGCGCTGCCGTACAACGTTGCTGCCACTGGCCGCGACTTTGATGCGCAAGGCAATCTCACAAATGAAAAAGTTCAGGATCGTCTGCAGCGCATGGGTCGCGACATGACGATATACGCGCCGCTGCTTTTCGGGCGCTTCAACGCCGACCTTAGCGAAAAGAGCCCGGCACAGCCAGGCTTTGCGCACTGGATGGCGTAGTTCCACCTCAGACTAACGAGGAGCATTTTCCTCGCTTGCACAACTCGTGTTACGCAACGAAATTGCCGACATGAGATCGATCACATGATTACTGTCGGCATGAATTACCAGGTGCTGCCTGACAAAAATGAGCTGTTTGAGCGCGTGTTCAATTCTGTACTTGGTGTAATGGCTGAGCTGGAAGGGCATGCCAGCACGCATTTGTACCGGGACGTCTTCGAGCCTCAAAGTTATCTCATCGTTTCCGAGTGGAGCAGCCGGGAAGCCTTTGATGCCTTTATCAGTTCGCCGCGCTTCCGCAGCGTCACAGACTTCGGTAAAGAGCAGGTCCTTGCCGGCAGGCCCAGTCATCACATCTACGAGCGTTGAGACAAATTGCGTAACATGTTCACGCGGATGCGGTGCGCACGCATTGCGATCGCCAGTTGTTGCGTACACCGATGAAAGTCATTCTGCAGCGTGTTCGCGAAGCTTCTGTTACGGTGGAAGGGCGCACGGTAGGACAAATAGGCGAAGGGCTGCTGCTGCTGGGCGGAATAGCCGCGGAGGATAACGAGCAGTCCCTGCGCAAGATGGCCGATAAGCTTATCAATCTTCGTATCTTTGAAGACCAGGCAGGTAAGATGAACCTCTCGCTGCTGGAGGTCGGTGGCTCCATCCTGGCGGTAAGTCAGTTTACACTTTTCGCGGATTGCCGTAAGGGACGCCGTCCCAATTTCATGGGAGCCGCTCCGCCGGAGGCTGCACGTCAGCTCTTCGATCGCTTCGTCGATATTCTGCGCGAGTCCATTCCCATTGTGCAGACTGGCGTTTTCCAGGCAATGATGGAGGTGCGGTTGAACAACTGGGGTCCCGTAACCATCTCTCTCGACACGTCCGAACTCGCCTGATCCGAAGCGGGATATTGTCGAATCCGCGAACCAACGCGGCTTACACCCGTTTTAACTCCAATGCCAGCACCGGCACCTCTGCGTCGCGATATTGCACCACTCCTCCACCGCGTGTGTCGAGGCGGTTTTGCCATTTCGTAATGTTGTCTCGAAGGGACTGTAACTGCAAGCCTTCGTACCGCTCCGGATAGCCCCCCAGGTATTCGAGCGTTGATGCAAACCGCTGCTCCGACCCCGGCATGTTCCCGCGAAACAAATGCTGATACGCGGTGGCGAGGTGAATCAGTCCCTGGTAGAATTGCCGGCTGCTAT
This sequence comes from Candidatus Sumerlaeaceae bacterium, assembly GCA_051003195.1. Lineage (GTDB taxonomy): Bacteria > Sumerlaeota > Sumerlaeia > Sumerlaeales > Sumerlaeaceae > JBPCLP01. The sequence continues at coordinate 136,099 of JBPCLP010000008.1, forward strand.
CGTCGTTATCCAGCCACAGATCTTCCAGCACTTCGTGGCAGTCGTAAAAGTATCGCTCGTTGAACAGCTCGATATATTCGACGTAACGCTCGTCAAACTCTGTGGTATTCGTCGTGCGCGCTCAGCTCCCGAAGTTCGCGGCTTCGAGATCGATCAGCTCAAGTCCGAGGCCGTGCCGCTCTATGTAAGCCTCGGTCATCGAGACCAGGTTCTGCTCCTCAAGCGGGAGCTTGAAACTTTCTTCGAACAGTTCCGCAAACTGAATTCCAGCCTTGGCCGCCGTTGAGGAGAAGAAGACCTCCTGCGTTTCGTAGTTCCACACGACTTCAAATAGCTGCGTGGTCGGGCTGACCGCCGCCAGCATTTTTTCCTTAATGGTATCGCGCAGCCCGACAGACTCCTCGCGGCTCAGCTTTCTGCCCTTCCGTTCGCGCAACTGCGCTTTGAGTGCGCTGGATAACTGGGCTTTCAGCAGCGCCGCCGGGATACTCTTGCGGTCCCAGCGGATCCCAAGCAGGATGTATTTCCCAAACAGTACCTTTTCGAGTCCAAGATGGGTATCCATCGGGTCAAAAGCATTCACCCAGCCGATGGAGAACTCGGGATTGCGCTGCGGTTGAATCTCACGGAAAGCATGCCGGGGCAACGTTTGAACCAGAGTTTCTTTGAAGTTCTTCGGCAGTTCGTCTGGGATGCGGTACTTCTTGTATGTAAAGGTGCCACTCAGCAGCGCCACGTCTCGGGCTTTCCAGCATATCAGGGTTGGGCAACTCTCTCCGTCTGTACGTGCTCACGCAACCGAAAACGGGGCTCACCAACGTGGCGTCGCCTTCAGAGGCCGGAAACATCGGGCTTGATCCCTCGAACCCGCCTGTAACAACTAGGCAGAGCGTCTACAATAATCCCGTTCCCACTGCTGACTGAGGAGATGCTGCTGTGAAGTGCCGTTTTGTCGTAATGATTACGTCGATTTTGGTGGTTGTGCCGGGAAGCATTGGCTTTTTGAAAGCGGCTGAAACGGAAAACGTTTCCGCTTTAGACAAAGCAGCTCTCCCAGCGAAGAAGTCCAGGCCTGCGAGCACGAAGGTGCAGTCCCCGCAAAAGCCGTCGCCCGCAACTGCGACGAAAGCTGCTACCGCAGGTGTCGCTGCAGCGGCTGCAGCGACACCTGCGGTTTTAAATCTTGGCGCGGTTCGCCCCGGCAACCTGGTCCTTCCCCAGCTCGCGATACAGTTTGCCGGCGGTGACATCGCCAATCGGGTGCAGTTTGATCTCACTCTGGCTGACATTGCAATTGCGCCACTTCAGAACGATGCGGCTGCGGCCGCAGCTGAAAAAGATCGGCAGCAGGGTACTGGCGTCGACTACGACGGATGGACGGTTGCAAACGTAAGCTACGTATTACGGGGTGTTCTCGCGGAGGGCTCCGCCCAGGCAGAACTCTTCGACATCGCCTCGCGCCGTCGGGTTTTTGGCCAAAGCTATACCGGCCCGGCCACACAGGACCAAGTGTCCCTGGCCCACCGCATCGCCGACGATGTAATCCACGCGATCACCGGACAGACCGGGATCTTCTCTTCGCAGATCGCTTATCTTGGAGATTTCAACGGCGGTATCAAAGAAGTGATGGTGATCGACGCCGACGGCCAGCGCGCGCGTCAGCTCACCAACGAAAGATCTCTCGTCGCATCACCGGCGTGGGGTCGGGTCGGACAGGAAGTCTTTTTCACCTCCTACCGCGAAAACAATCCCGACTTGTACGGCATTACACTGGACGGCCGGCGATTTCAGGTTAGCCGACGTCCGGGCCTTAATACGGCTCCTTCCTGGAGTGATGCGGCGCAGCGCCTTGCAGTCGCGTTATCCAAGGACGGCAACTCGGAGATCTATACGATGGGCCCCGACGGGCGAAACCTCGCACGCCTCACACGAACCGGGGCCGATGTCTCTGACACTTCGCCCGACTGGAATGCGGACGGAACTCAAATTTCCTATACGTCTGACGACACCGGCCAGCCGGGCATCTATGTTATGAATGCCGATGGTAGCGGAAACCGGCGCATCACCTCAGGAGGCTATTTCGATTCGGTATCCTGGAGTCCGGACGGCAAGCGTCTCGCGTATGTTGCCCGTGAAGGCGGCGCATTTAACGTGTACATGCTGGACCTTTCCACAAACGCGCCGGTCCGCCTGACGCAGAACCAGGGGGATAACACAGATCCTTGCTGGGGTCCGGATTCACGGCACCTGGTTTTTGCGAGTACCCGCGGCACGGGCCGCAATATTTACATGATGCACACCGACACTCGCGTAGCAAAGCCGCTGACCCGCGGCGGAAACTGCAGTTCACCAGTATGGGGACCCGCACGGAAGCAATAAGCGCGAATAACCTTTGCGGTACAAAGTACTAGTTGCCGCAGAGGATATGCGAATGAAAGTGGTTCGTGCGGCTGAAATGGGAATGTGTTTCGGCGTTCGGGATGCGTTGGAAATTGCCTCCCGGATTCAAAATCCGGCTCAGGTCACTATTTACGGAGAGCTGGTACACAACCCCGCGGTTTCAAAGCAACTGAGCGAACGCGGTTTCCAATTCCTGCCGGAGACAGGTAGAGATGTAATTCCCTCCACGAGCGCGGTAATGGTGACTGCGCATGGCATCAGTGAGCGAACACGCTACGCAATCGAATCCTCTGGTAAGACAATATTCGATACCACATGCCCACTGGTGCGCCGGGCCCATGACGCAGCACTCCGCTTACATGCTGCCGGCTATTTCGTCATTGTGATCGGTAGAGACGGACATGTGGAAGTCACTGGTCTCACCGAGGACCTCAACCACTTCGTCATAATAAGTGACGTCACCCAGGCAGTGCCGCTGCCGTACGCGAAACTTGGAGTTATTTGCCAGACCACCACTCAGCCGACGCTTGCTCGCGAGATCATCGCCGCGATTCGCTTCAACAATCCAGATGCCGAGATTAAAGTGATTGATACGATCTGCCGGCCTACGCGCGAGCGGCAGGTCGCCATGCGCGAGCTTCTCCCGCTGGTGGATGCGGTTGTCGTCGTCGGTGGTACACATTCGAACAACACGCGTCAGCTCGCAACGATGGCGCAGCAGCACGGTGTTCCAGTTTGCCATGTCCAATCCGCAGCCGAACTGCGCGAGGAATGGTTCGCCGGGATGCAGACCATTGGGCTGACTGCGGGCACGTCGACGTTGGACGCGACGATTGATGAAGTTGAGTTCGTTTTGGAAGCTATTGAGGCGGGCTGCTTTTGAACTACCAGTTACGCGACGGAGCACCAGGCTCGGCCTCTGGCACCAGCGACTCCAGCAGGTTGTTGGAGCAAGGGCGGTTCGTGAGCGGAAGTGTAAAAAGTGGTAACTTCACGCAGGGGATCGCCAGTTTTGACGGTTCGTCGCGTCCGTCCTCCTGCTGTTGCTGAACCTGCGCAGCGCAGCCGGAAAACGTAAGGGCTATGCATCCAAGCACGCACCATGTCCCCACCTGCCGCCAGCGCGGATCTACAAAACTGCGGTACAACATGACCGGACTCTCGCAAACGCGGAGCAAAGCTGTCCACTCGAAAGAGCCGACCACGGTCGATTGCATTTAATGCATTGCAGCGCTTCTTAGCTTGAACGGCTGTCTCTTCACTTCAACTCAGTACCTATGACTGAGGTGAGGTGTACCGAAATCGCTTATGCGGGCTGGCCCCATTGCCTGCGGCTGAGCAATGGCAGCATGGAGCTCCTCGTAACAACGGACGTCGGACCGCGGATCCTGCGTTGCGGTTTTGCAGGGGATGCCAATCTGTTTTTTGAAGCCGAGTCGGATCTTGGAAGGACGGGTGGCGACACCTGGCGTCCCTACGGTGGTCACCGGCTCTGGCATGCGCCAGAGGCCGTTCCCCGTACGTATGCCCCAGACAACGCGCCGGTCGACCACTCGTGGGACGGGAAGGTGCTGTCGCTGCGTCAGCCCCCCGAGATCTCTACCGGGATTTCGAAAGAGATTTGTGTGAGCATGTCTGCTGCAAGGGATCATGTGCGGGTGACGCATCGAATGACGAACAATAACCTGTGGGCGATCACCACCGCTGCGTGGTGTCTGACCGTAGTGGCACCCGGAGGACGCGCCATGCTTCCGCAGGAACCATTCGTTCCGTTTCCCGAGAAGCTGCTCCCGGCACGACCATTGGTGCTCTGGTCGTACACGAATATGGCAGATCCACGTTTTACATGGGGGCGCCGCTGCATTCAACTGTGGCAGCACCCCAACGCCACCGACTGCCAGAAAATAGGCCTGCTTAACAGCGCAGGCTGGGGCGCATACGAACTAAATGGCAGCGTGTTCCTGAAGCACGCTGCGTTTATCGACGGACAGGAGTATCCCGACTTCGGATGTAACTGGGAGCTCTACACAAATCCTGCCATGCTGGAACTGGAAACGCTTAGTCCTTACACCACCATCGCGCCGGGCGAGACATTGGAGCACACGGAGAACTGGTGCGTTGCGCGCCTGGCTCTCGACTCTGACGAAGAGGCGATGGTGCAGCAGCTCCATTCACTCATGGAATTTCCAGCCGATAACCGCTAAGCCGCTGGCCTGCTGAAAGCGACAACTGGCCTGCCGATATAAACACAGGATCGAGCGCAGTGGAGTACTGTATTTCGTACACACCAGCAGGCAAATACGGGATATTGAACTTGCCGGACGTGCCGGTGGTTCCGGTGCGGATGAGCAGATTGTATACAGCCGCGGGCAGGGGATTCGTTGCGGGGTCCGGGCGCAGACGCACTTTCACACCCGGCGCCGCAGTTCCGGTTGGGCCCACGGCTATTCCGCCCAGGTAACTCGCTCCGAGTGGAAGACCGACGGTGTTTTCGCCCTTGGAAATTTCCACCTGTTCCCAGAACGCAAACGTTCCGCCAGCGCTTCCGGTCACCACGGCAATATAGGTTCCATGCGGGATGTTGCTGATGGTAAACAATGCGCCGCGCGCAGTCGCATCGTAATGAAGCTCCGGCATCACGCGGGCGTTTTCATCGAGTGGATAAAGTCGTATCATGCCGCTTTTCACGGCTGCTCCATCGGGCGGAACCAGGGTGCCCTGCACGGTTGCATCCAGTGCCAGCACAAAGTTGCGAAGTGTCGATTCGTCCTCACGAACTTCGACAAAAGCATACGCATAGATGCTTCGCCCGCCCACTATTGCGCGTATTACTACGGTGCGTCTGCCGGGCGCAATGCCCCGCAAAAGATAATTTCCGCCAAGGTCCGTGCGCGAGGTATCACGGCCGGTTTTTTCGTCGCGGATTATCACAGTCGCGCTGTACACCGGCCTGCCCTGTCCATCCACCACCTGCCCGTGCACTTCGCCTCCGGGTTGCATCTGCACCTCGCCAACATCGGTCGGCTGAGCGCGTGCCACAGCAACGCGAGCCAGCCGCAGGCTGCTGTACGACGGATGTTCAAATTCAAGTGTGTACTGCCCGGGGGCGGTCCCGCCGACATTAAATCTCCCGGAGTAATCCGTCTTTGCCGTGGACGTCACATTTGCCCGCACACGCGCAACCGGTCGAAAAATGCGATTGGGATCCAGGTCGGCGTTATAATCGAACCACGCATCCAGCCATTCCATAACGTCCTGACGTGAATAGGCACCGAGTTCCAGGCGGTTCACGGTTATCGTCTCTGGCCTGGCCGTATCGAGTACCCGGATGATGCAGTTGCTGACTGGATTGCCGGTTGTGGCGCTCACCACCGTGCCGACGATTCCGCTGGCGCTCTTAAGCCGCACTGTTGGCAGATCCGTATGTAACCCGGGCCCTACCACAATACTTTCGGAGCGATATAGTTCATATCCGTCCGCTCGTATTTCCAGCGTGTAAATTCCGCGTGGCACTTGAAGAACACGGAATTGACCGTGCGCGCTGGTCAAAGACCGCTCCATATTGAAACGGAAATCCTGCGGCGGGTTCGTGTCAGTCCTGGAGCGGAGAGCCAGCTTAAAGCGGTCCACCCGCTTTCCGTCATTCCCGATAATTTCTCCACGCAATGCGGGCTCTACATCACAGTCGATCGGCAGAGTCAGGACGCCTGATTTCACGCGGGGTGCGATGAATGTGTACTGTTGAACACCGTCGGGCGTCGTGAGAGGGAAACCTGCCTCAACCCTGAAGAAGCCCTGGCTAAGGCTTCCGATATTGAATTCGCCCTTTTTGTTCGTGACCGATGACGCGAATCCGGTGGCTTTCTCCAGCGGCGTTGCGCTCACTTTTGCACCCGCGATTGGCTTACCATGGAAGTCCCCCACCACGCCGGCAATCCTGGTCGCCGCCTGAAGTTTAAAATCGAACTTGTTAAGCAGTGCACCTTCTTTAATGGTGCCACTACGCACCTGCGTTACATACTCCGGGCGCGACGCAGTGACTCGCATGCTTCCTGGCGTGCAATGTTCGAGCAGGTAGACGCCATCGGACCCGCTCTGGACACTGAAGCCCGATGGCGACGGATCCCCAAGGAATTCGCGACTCTCGAAGATTATCTTCGCCTGGTTCAACGGCTTGCCGGCTGTGTCCATGATCTTGCCCATGACGACGCCACCCGCGCTCAGCGTAATGTTCGTCAGCGCGTTGGGCCGATGAGCCGTGAGATCGATAAGTGTGCTGCGCCCCTTTGCATATCCGGGTTTTGAAGCGCTGCAATAGAGCTGCACCCGTTCCGAAAGCGGGAAGCCGCGGATGACAAACCGGCCGCCGCCATCCGTCATGGTGTGTAAGTCTTTGACGCTGAAACTGGAAAGCGTTGTCGAAGCGACGAACAATTGAACTTCGGCCTCCGCAAGGCCTTCGTGCTCCGCATTTCTCACGTAGCCTTCAACACTTCCGCCACGGCTCATGGGAACGATGATCTGGTCCTGTCGTTCGCCGGGTTGGAGACTAACCGTCAGATTGGCGCCTCCGGCATCGGACGAAAGGTAGCCGTCGGCTTTTCCAACCAGCGAATGCGAACCGCCTGGCAGCCGCTCAAAAGAAAACTCTCCATCCTCATCGGCTGTAACCGTGAACGTTCGCGAGCGGATATTCAAGTATCCGTAAGTCGCGTTTGCAGTGATCGTTGCTTTGCTTACAGGCAGGTCAGTTGCCGTGTCGATCGTTTTCCCCGCGATACGCAACGCTTCGTAAACCTCGACCAGCACTCCAGTCGTCGCGCGATCCTTCACGGATGTCACGAGCGGACGGGGCTCGCTGACAAGATGGTCGTAGTCGACGCTGATTCTGTAGTGGCCATAGGGTAGATGCTCGAATTTCCAGTTTCCGTCCGCATTGCTCATTACCTGCGTCGTAAAAGTCGTGCCCTGGATAACGGCCTGTGCACCAAGCCGCACGTGCGCAGCAGTAGTCGGTCGATCGATGTACAGTGCTCGCCCGGAAATTTCTCCTCCGCGTTCGAGAACCCAGATCAGGTCGTGAGACTCGGCTGGTATGCGCTTAAAAACAGCAGTCGCGTAGGATGGGTGCTCCACCTGCACATCATAATTCGCACCGGCAAGGAGCTGCTTCAATGCGAATGCCCCCGTAGTGTCGCTGCTGGACGCCACACTAGCCGTTGTTATACGGTCGGCCTCGCCATAGTAGCGGTACGCCAAAATCTTTAACGTTGCGCTGGAGACCGGGGTTTGTTGTTCGTCGAAAATTCTCCCGGTGATCGCTGCAGGGCGGCGCAGCACGATTTCCAAAGGCTCTTTAGGCCCACCGGCCGGAACTTCAATGTCGTGCTGGACTGGTGCATAACCCTCCAGCGAGAAAACAAACCGGTTTGGCCCCAGCGCAATATCGTCCATTAAAAACTCGCCGCGCTCGTCGGTCTCTTGTGGCGCATACGCGGCGTTATTGACGTAAGTGGTTGCGCCGCTCGCAAGGTGCTCAAGCCGCCGCCTTTCCGCCGTGATTTGCACAGCGGACAAGGGTTGTCGCTCTTCATCAAGTATTCGCCCCTTCACGGTAGACCGGGCCGCCAGGATGATCCGAACTTCGGCGGCAGGACTGTTGGCCAATGCGATAATTCGTGTGACAAACCTCGCATACTGCGGATGCGAAACGCTTACTTCATAAGTACCCGGCGCCACTTGCGCTCCGACGCTACCTGAAGAGCCACTGCTGAGTTGCACCGCTTTGCCCGCAGCCGAGGCATTCCTCAATTCAATGCGCGCATCTTTTACCGGAAGCTGCCGATCGTTGACGATCACCAGCTGAACCGCTGCATCGGATTCAGGTTTAGTAGCTTGTTTGGACTGCTGCCGGGGCGAAACAGATTTCTTTGATACCTGCCGGACCGGTGCACTCTTCCACAGGTCTGCGATTCGCGTACGGGTATTTCGCAACAGCCTCCCGGCAGTCGTCTGCTGTGGTTCGTCCTCAGAATCGGTCGGTACGCTGACCAGCCACCAGAAGGCGCACAGCAACAATACAGCTCCCGTAAGAATGAGCAGCGTGCGTGTGACACCGGATGGGACAAGTGCGCGCATAGATCAAAGAGCGGATACCACCACCCACAGTGCGTTGTTTCCAGCATATAAGAAGAGTTGCGGTCCAAGAGACTCGACTCCGTCGGCTGCGCTCCTGCTAAATAAAAGAAACGCAGGCCAAACGGCCTGCGTTATCACATGAAGCTTTAAAGTTCGACCAGCGTGCCGAATCCGTAGTTCTTACCACCTCACAGGGCAGACTTGACCTCGATTCGGCACACTGAACAGATTACGAACTAACGGTCGACCTTACTAGCGATCGATCTCCTTCGCTATATTATGTTTAACGTCGCCAAACGTTTTCTGAACCTTGCCCTTCAGTTCCTGGCCGGCTCCCTCGTCCTGCTGGTCCAGGTCACCTGAGTTCCGCCCGGTCGACTGTTTTACTTTTCCGATGACTTCCTCAACCCGGCCTTTAATCTGGTCTTTGTTCATGGTTAGATTTCCGCCTTTCAATGTATGTACCTCAGGCTTTTACTAACTCCACTTCCGTGCCAGCCCACACCGATAATTTCAAAATAATTGGCACGATAATCGCATTCAAAAGCGCCCGTGCGCAGTATGACACATTTAGAAGGTTAGAAGGTTAACAAGGAGCGTAATATGAGCGTTGGAACAATCCTCCTCATCGTGCTGGTGCTGATACTGATCGGAGCAATCCCCGCGTGGCCGCATAGCCGCAGCTGGGGATACGCTCCCGGCGGCATCATCGGAGTGATCCTCGTGGTCGTCCTGATCCTGGTGCTGATGGGTCGTATTTAAGGTAGTAAGTTTCGGGCAGGACTTCGTTCCCAGGCCTTGTCCGGGAGGCCCTGGAGCCTTGCGCTCTGGGGCTTTTGTGCGCATGCCGCTCCCTATGTTGAACGTACGCGAGCGGCAGTGCGACAGTGGTGCAAAACCAGCAGATTAATGGCGGCGTATGGCAGAGCCTTGGGACATTCTACCTGCTCAGCGGTACAAACAGCGTGAAGCTCTCATGCTGGACAACGACCGGCTATGTAGTCATGGCAGACGCTATTCGCGTGGTCGCACGCTAGCCAGTTGGGGGCGCAAAGAAGCAGTACTGGTTCTTCCCCCCCGCTTTTGCTTTGTACATCGCAGCGTCCGCATCGTGGAGCAGCTCGTGTCCTTCCGTGTGTTCGCCGTGGCTGAGTGCAATGCCAATGCTGCCGCCGGTCTGTACTTCGCCGGCACGAAGTCGAAATGGCTGCTGCAGTAGATCGAGTATGCGCCTGGCGACTGCCTCCGCATCACTCTTCTCGACAAGATCGTACAAGATGATGGTAAACTCGTCGCCGGCCAGCCTCGACACCAGGTCACTCGGGCGCACACATTCGCAAAGCACGCGAGCCACTTCGACAAGCAGTTGATCACCGGCTGCATGCCCTAATCCGTCATTAACCTCTTTGAATCCGTCCAGGTCCAGGAACAGTAGAGCGATAGCCGCGGCTTCACGCCTCTTTGCACGCGCAAGTGCACGCTCCAATTCCTCCAGGAAAAATGTTCGGTTCGGGAGTTCGGTAAGAGCGTCGTGATAGGCGCCACGGCGAAGTTGTTCCTCCGCCCGCTTGCGCTGTGTGATGTCCATCATGGAGCCAATCGCGCGCACCGCGCCTTGATCATCATAATACCCGCGGTCAAACACGACAGAGTACGTACCGTCGCTGCACCGGAAGCGGTATTCCCGGGACCAGCTTTGCTTCCCCGCCTCCAGCGCCGCATTCACACTTTCAAGAGATGCTTCCCGGTCGTCCGGGTGAATGCGTTCACTCCACCAGTCAATGTGGGTCTCGCCATGCCCGGATGCGTACCCGAACAGCACTTCAATGTTGTTGTTCCACCAGAGGCTTCCACTTCGGATGTCCCAATCGTAAATCGCATCCGTGGTCGCTCGCATTACCCATTCGAATCGCTGCTGACTCTGCCGCAGTGCCAGTTCCGCTTCGGCTGCTTTGGTTTCCGCATAAGCACGGTCGAACGAGGTGCAGCAATAGTCCGCCAGCTCCTGCAGCGTGTTAAGGTCGTCGGCGGTATATGCTTCCTTTTGGTAACTTTGGATCGAGAGCACGCCGACATTCCTTCCTTCATGACGTAGCGGGACGTACATGAGTGACGCAGAGGGTTGGCTGCTTCCGAATGGATGTAAGGAGTTGGGATCGGTATTGACATCATCCCGCAGAATTAATTGCGCGCCCTCGGCAAGAGTTCGATGGGTATTTGGGGCAGCCTCAACCTCGTAATGCTCTCGACCCAGCTCGCGTTTTTCCGACTCGATAGTATCGAAAACAATAATAGATCTAAAGCTACCACTATCCTCGTCAAAAAGATCGACAAATGCTGCGTCCCATCCAAACAGCGTATCGGCCGTGTCCAACATGAGTCGCGCAACCTGCTGTTGCGTGGTCGCTGCCACCAGCTTCTGCCCGAGATCACGCACAGCGCTCTGTACCTGTTCACGGCGACGCTGCCCCGTTATGTCCTGGATTTGTGCAATCAGATAGAGCGGCTGCGCCGTGATATCACGAACGAGTGATGCGCGGAAATTGACCCATACCATTCGATGGCTGCTATGTATCAGCCGGGATTCGAAATTTACGAAGTCCTTTTCGCCCGAGTAAACACTGAGCAGTTCATCCAGGACGCGTGACAAATCCTCGTAACAGGTAATACCGTGCAGGCCTGTCGCCAACATCTCGTGCTCCGTGTAACCAACAATCTCACACAGTGAGCGATTTACACGAATCCAGTCTCCATCCGGCCGCAGCACTCCCAGCCCAATAGGCGCGTGCTCAAACGCAATGGTAAACCTCTGTTCAGCTTCGCGAAGCCGCTCCTGTACGAAAATGCGATCGAAGGCCCCGCTGCAATAATCGGCGAGCGCTTCCAGAAGATGCAAATCTTCGGAAGTGTAGGCATTCGTCTGATAACTTTGAATGGAAATGATCCCGATCGGCTGCTGATCTTTACGAATGGGTACGAACATCAGCGATGCGGATCGTCTTTCTATGTCGCCCATCATCACGCCCGTGCCTTCGAGCTGCTCTTGGCGTGCCCGCAGAAGCAGTTGTGGACCGTGACGCAGCGCCTTTTCAGTATTCGAGCCCGGTACCGGCGCATCGTGACTCGGAAAAGTCTCTGTGCGCACATCGTCAATAAGATCGAAATAAGCGATATTGTGCAGCAGTGAGGTTCGTCCGTCGTAGAGCTCTACAAACGCCGCGTCCCAGCCGAAGAGGTCGTCTGCGGAATCAAGAATCACCAGGCCGGCATCGCGCAACGAGGTAATTGCGCTGAGCCGTTGCCCGAGTGACGACAACACCTCCCTGACTTTGCTGCCGCGCTGGTGCTCTGTCATGTCGCGCACTAAAGCGACAAAGTGCTTTTCTCCTTCGGTGGACCATACCACCGCCAGCTTAATCTCGACGGGAAAGGTACTTCCGTCTTTTCGCCTGTGTGTGCCTTGAAGCGTTTCTGTGTCGCCCGGTTGCATACGGCGCCACATTTCCAGGATCTTTTCGCGTTCCAGCTGCGGCTCGATATTCCAGACGTGCAGCCGCAGCAGTTCGTCTTCCAGGTAGCCCAGCGACTGCCATGCACGCTGGTTTACGTCCAGGATTCGCCCCTCCTCATCATGCAGGAAGTACGCGTCCGCGGCGGCTTCCAGTAGCGCACGCAATCCCTGGTCCTTGCGCTGCGCCAGGCGCTGTGCCTCCTTGTTGGTGTCTTCCGCGGTCATATCACATATTTAGGCTCGGTGATTTTCGGGTTATGGATAACGAAGGGTGAATGCTTAGGATCCAGCACAAGCCCCGGCACCTGTTCCGGAGTATATGCGGGCTCCAAAGCACAACTTTCACACAAACCCGCGGAACTAGCCCTGGTGACCGATATTCTTAGCGCAAGTTCCCTTTTATTACCTGTCCGAGCGGTTGCAACATCTTTTGTCCTGTCCAGTGTGCCGAATCAGCAGTTCATTACCAGTCCAAAAGGCAAACTTACCCTCGATTCGGCACACAGAACTGATTACGAACTGACGGCAACCCCACTAGCGAACGTGCTTGCGTAGATGCGCGGCTGTTCAATACCTTCGATGACAATGAACCTTCGCTTAAAATGTCGTCAACGCATCCACGGGACTGTACTCGGAATTGTACTGGGTTTCAGCCTTGGCAGTGCGCAATCGCAAGTCCCGCAGGTTGCCGCCCGCCAGATTGGCAGTGGGTCCTCACCAGCCTCTGAGTCGTGGCAGACAATCCGAAGCCGCGATGCTGTAAAAGAGGCGCGCCGACAGGACGAAATTCGACGTGGGCTGAGGCCTCCGCTCGGCATTCCGCACGTGCAACCCGAGGAGCATGAGAAGGAAGAAGACGAACTTCGCCCCGGCCGTGATTCAGGCCCTTCAACTGCGCCCCTTGAAAGGCCACGCTTCAGATTGTCATTGCCTGAAGCGCAACCGCAGGCACCGCAGGCACTTTCCGGCGCCGGATTTAAGGGCGACGATATGCTCGAAGGTTCGCAGGCAAGCGGCTTCCTTTTTATTCCACCCGATACCCAGGGAGCGATTGGCCCAAACCATTTTGTGGAGATGACGAATGCTACGGTGAGTGTTTTCACCCGCGCTGGCGTAAAGCTTACAACTGCCTCGCTCGATAGTTTTTTTACGCTGACTGTCAGCGGCACCACGTATCCGCGCAATGGGTCGACCGATCCGCGCGTGATATATGATCGCCGGTCGGGCAGGTGGTTCGCCTGCATCATTGAAATTGGCGCGAGCTCATCCGGCGCGGCCAACAATATCATTCTCGCCGTTTCACGCACCAGTGATGCGATTACAACCGTTTGGGATAAGTACCTTATTCCGACCGCGCAAGGTGGCGCCACGGGCAACACCAAGTTTAACGACTATGAATCTCTCGGACTCGATGATAACGGCGTGTATTTCGGGATGCGCGTCTTTACCAAGAGCGGTTCACATGCGCGTATCGTCGTGACTCCCAAGTCACCCCTCATTGCGGCAAGCCCAAGCCTGGGGGCGGTGTCCGACTTTGATTTAATCACGGACATGTATTCTACGCCGCAGCCCGGGAATAACTATGACGCGGTAACCTCCACTTCGCGGGTATGGTTTGTCGCCGCGAACCACCAGTTCTATGCGAATATGAACTACAGGCGCGTAACCTGGAGCGGAGCAACTGCATCCATTGACGCCGCATCGACCGTGCTGACGACACCGGCTTTCGCGGCCCCGCTGGACGTGCCGACGCTCAATGCGTCCCTCGACGCCGACGTCGGGGATATGCGCATGATGATGGCTGTCATTCGCAATAATCGGCTGTGGTGCTGCCGTCATGTCGGTGTAAATGCAAGCGGCGGATCGACCAGCGCGAATCGCACTGCCTGCGAGTTCCTGGAACTCGACGTCTCCACGGCAAACGCCACGCTTGTGCAGAGCGGGCGAGTTTTTGACACTGCCGCAACTGCTGCACGTTATTACTTCTATCCCTCGCTTGCCGTGAGCGGGCAGGGGCACGTCGCAATGGGTATGTCGGGCGCTAAATCGACCGAGTTTATTGGTGCATGGACCGCCGGCCGATTTGCGTCGGACCCAAGCGGAACGATGGGAGCCCCCCTTCAGTTCAAAGCCGGTGATGCAAAATACTCGGTTTCATTCGGCGGTTCACCCAATCGCTGGGGCGACTACAGCTTCACATCGCTGGATCCGAACGACGACATGAGCATCTGGACCATACAGGAATACGCCAGGACGCCCAGCGGCAGTCAGGACTTGTGGAGCACCTGGATTGTGAAGGAGCTTTCCGCAGCCCCGACGCTCAACAATCCCGCCGCGAGCGGATTGCAGGGAACATCTAATTACAACCTGGCATTGACCGGGACAGGATTTTATGATCCGGGCGCAGGTTTTCCGAATCGTCTGGCAGTGGCATTGAACGGCGGAGCGATCAACGGGATAAGCGGCTACGCCGTTACCTACAACTCGCCGACGAGTGCCAACGTCATGTTCAACATCGCAGGCAATGCGTCGGTCGGCACGCGCGATATCGTGCTCACGAATCCCGACGGCCAGACGGCGACGGTGCTGGGTGGCTTCACGGTAAACGCAGGCGCGCCCAACACCGCCCCGGTCGTTACAGTGCCAGGTGCGCAAAACGGTTCTGAAGACACGAATCTCGTGCTGTCGGGCATCAGTGTGGCCGATGCAGATTCCGGCGCAGGCGAACTGCAAACCACGCTCACCGTCACAAATGGTAAGCTTACGCTCAGTTCGACCGCGGGCCTTACCTTCACAGGCGGAACGAGCAACAATAGTGCTGTTGTCGCATTTACAGGCACCCTGGCGAATACGAACGCCGCGCTCAACAACCTGACTTACCTCGGCAACCTCAACTATAGCGGTTCGGATTCATTGAATGTTGCCGTGGATGACCGCGGGAATTCCGGCTCGGGTGGGGCACTGGCGGATTCCGAGAACGTATCCATCACGCTCGCTGCCATAAATGATGCGCCAGTTGTGGCGTCGCCTTCGTCAGCCAGCGGCAGCGAGGACGCGAATCTGGCATTGCCGGGGATCAGTGTTTCGGACGTCGACCTTGGGGCGAATCCGGTTCAGTTGGCGCTGGGCGTATCCAATGGAACACTTACGCTTGGCAGCGTAACCGGGCTAAGTTTCACCGCAGGCGCGAACAGCACCGCAGCGATGACATTCAATGGCTCGCTGGCCAACGTGAACGCGGCACTGGCCACGCTAAGTTATCAGCCCACCTCCAACTACAGTGGCTCGGATTCAGTGGCTATTACTGCAAATGATCTGGGTGCCACCGGCAGTGGCGGTGCACAGTCCGACGCTGAGTCCGTTCCAATTACGATAAGTGCCATCAACGATGCTCCGGTGCTGAGTGTTCCGGCCTCGTCAAGCGGTAACGAAGACGCGAGCATTGCCATCTCGGGAATCAGCGTTGCCGATGCAGACCTTGGCACCAGTCCCGCTCAGGCCACTCTTGGCGTAACGAACGGAGTTTTAAACCTGGGTTCGACAGTGGGCCTGGGCTTCACCTCTGGCGCCAATGGCACATCGACAATGACGTTCAGCGGCTCGCTTGCCAATGTAAATTCCGCGCTGTCGGGCCTAAGCTACCTCGCAAACCTGAATTACAATGGGTCCGACACTCTGTCCATTACCATCAGCGATTTGGGAGGTAACGGATCAGGCGGCATGCTCACGGATGTCGATTCGATTCCGATTACGATAGCCGCGATTAACGACCCGCCCATCATTGCGGCTCCGGCATCTGCCAGCGGCAACGAAGACACCAGCATTAGTATCGTGGGTGTCAGCTTCACCGATGCCGACATCGCTGCTGGCAATCTTCGGATTTCTCTCGGTGCTACCAGCGGCAATCTGAAACTGGGCAGCGTTGCAGGACTCACATTCCTCTTTGGCAACGATAACAGCACGACCATGACATTCACCGCCAGCATCGCGGCTGCGAACACTGCCGTAACAGGCCTCGTCTATAGCCCTCCCGCCAACTTCAACGGTGGGGACAGTATAACTGTTTCCGCCGGTGACCAGGGACAAACCGGCAGCGGCGGCGCGCTCACGGATAGCGAAACCATTCCCGTTACGGTGACAGCGGTAAATGATGCCCCGGTACTCACAGCGCCCGGCGCGCAGAACGTCAACGAGGATACCACCTTCACGCTTCCGGCCATTACGTTATCGGACACCGACCTGGGCGCCGGTTCCATCCAGGTTACATTGTCCTGCACGAACGGGAATATTGGGCTCCCATCAACTATCGGCCTGGCGTTCAGCAGCGGAGCGAACGGCACTGCATCGATGATTTTCTCCGGCAGCCCGGCCAATGTTTCAACAGCGCTGAACGCAATTACCTATCGTGGTGCTTCGAATTTCAGCGGTGGCGATACGCTCAGCGTCATTGCAAACGACCTCGGCAACACGGGATCCGGCGGAGCAAAGACCGACAGCAAGTCCGTGCCGATCACTGTCAATGCCATCAACGATGCACCGGTTCTCAGTGCACCACCATCGGCAAATGGAAACGAAGACACGAGTATTACGATTGCCGGCATCAGTGCTGCAGATCCGGATATTGGTGCGGCCAGCCTGCACGTTACGCTGGCCGTTTCCAGCGGGACACTGAAACTCGCCTCGGTGTCCGGGTTGTCCTTCCTCACCGGGGCCGACGGCACTTCGGCAATGGTATTCACGGGTACTGTGACAAGCGTGAATTCTGCGCTTAACGGGTTGGCCTATAGCGCGAACTTGAACTATAGCGGCGTGGACAGTCTCGCATTAACCATCAGCGACCAGGGTAACACAGGGTCCGGGGGCGCGGGTCTCGCGTCGACGTCGATACCGATCAGCATCCAATCGGTGAACGACGCTCCAGTCGTTACGGTGCCCGGCGCGCAGGGCGTTCTGCACGACACCCCGCTCGTCATCAATGGAACCGCAGCCAGCGACGTGGATCTGGGCGCTGGCGAGCTGCAAATCACATTGTCTGCCAACAACGGAAAGCTTACCTTGAACAGCACTGCCGGGCTGACGTTCAGCACGGGTGATGGCACCGGCGATGCACTCATCGTGTTCACCGGCGCGCTCTCTGCCATCAATAACGCATTGTCGTCTTTGACGTACCTTGGCAATACCGGCTACTCCGGTCCGGACACCGTAAGCGTCACTGCAAACGACCAGGGCTTCACCGGTAGCGGCGGGTTGCAGTCCGACCTGAAGACCATCTCGATCAACGTGGCGGTACCCGTTGGCATCTCCGAGTTGATCACGGACTAGCTCCGGGCATCTGTTGGAGACGCTTAATGCGTAACCTGTAACCTGTAACCTGTCCGCTCAAATTCCGGTTTGGAATGGCCCTCAGCAGCCCGCATTCGGCAATTCGAACCCGGTGACCACATGCTGGTGTGGTCTGCCGTTAGTTCGTAATCAGTTCTGTGTGCCGAATCGAAGGTAAGTCTGCCCTTTGGTCTGGTAAGGAACTACGGATTCGGCACACTGGTATCGACGAGCTGCCGGCCCATGAGTTGCATGGCGGCGTCGCCATCGACCGGCGCCGAAAAGAAATAGCCCTGGGCAAAACTAGTGCCCAGCGTGCGCAGCATGTCCGCCTGCTCGCTTGTCTCAACGCCTTCGGCGACAACATCGAGGTTCAGCGTATTCGCGAGAACGAGGATGCAGCGGACGATCTCGGTCGTGTCCTCGGCCGAGCCCAATTTGTTGATGAAAGACCGGTCAATCTTCAGGGCGTTGAGCGGGAATACCGACAAATAGCTCAGGGAAGAGTAACCGGTCCCGAAGTCGTCGATCATGAGCTGCACGTCCATGGCGCGCAATTCCGCTAGGAGCTTTCTTGCAGAATCGCCACCGTCCATCAGCGTGCTCTCGGTGATTTCAAGCTTCAGATGCTGGGCCGGTAAACCGGTCTCGAGTAATGCGGCAGCAATTACTTTTGGGAACCCAGGTTGAGCAAACTGCCGCCCCGAAACATTGACGCTGATGGTGACGGCAGACGATTCCGGTTGTTGTTCGAGCGTTTGACTCATCCACGAGCAGGCCTTGCCCAATACCCATTCGCCGATGGGCATGATCAGGCCGGTTTCTTCCGCCAGCGGGATGAACTCCATCGGAGGAACCAGCCCGTGGTCGGGGTGCTGCCAGCGGACCAGCGCCTCAAAGCCAATAATCTGCCCGCTACTCAACGATACGATGGGCTGGTAGTGAAGGCGGAGCTGGTCACGCTCGATTGCACGCCGAAGATCGTTTTCCATGTGCAGCAACGCACGGACGCGCTGATGCATGGCGGTGTCGAAGATTTCAAAGCGCCCGCGGCCGCCACTCTTAGCGCGGTACATTGCGGTATCGGCGTCACGTAAAATATCTTCGGGACTGGAGTAGGTTGCTTTGCATAATGCGATTCCAATACTCGTGCCGATAAACACTTCTTCTCCATCCAGCAGGAACGGTGTGGCGAGCGATTCAAGAATTCGCTCCGCCACCTTGGTTGCGAAGAACCCGTCGCTTTGCTCATGGATGTTGTCGAGAAAGACGGTGAATTCATCTCCGCCGAGCCGGGCGACGATGTCTTCCTGCCGCAGACATTTCAGCAGCCGCTGGGTCACTTCGACAAGCAACTGATCGCCAGCCATGTGGCCAAGACTGTCATTGATCACTTTGAAGCGGTCGAGATCCAGGAACAAAACGGCGAAGGCATAACCAGGATGCCGCTTGGCTCGCGCAACTGCGCGAACCAGGATATCGACGACCGTCGCGCGGTTTGGAAGCCCGGTCAACGAATCGTGGTAAGCGTCGTGGCGTAGTTTTTCTTCAGCCAGCTTACGATCGGTGATATCCAGCAAGCTGCCGGCCATGCGCACTGCACTGCCGTTGCCGTCACGAATTGCCTTTGCACGCGCGCGAAACCAGCAGAAATCCCCCGACTTCGTCTGCAGCCGGAACTCCGCATCAAAATTCGTATTGTTCTCCAGGTGATTGCTAATGGCGTCCAGCGTGTGGCCTCGGTCGGCAGGGTGCAGGCGAGTTTCGAATGTATCAAAGGTGTCCTCGAGCTCGTCTTCCCCGTAACCGAGCAGCTCCTTATACCGCGGCGAGTAGTAGACGTCGTTGCTCAGCACATTCCAGTCCCACAGCCCGTCGTTGGAACCGCGAACTGCGATCTGGAAACGTTCCTGATTCAGGCGAAGAGCTCCCTCGGCCTGCTTTCGGTGGGCGTTTTCCTTCACGAGTTCCACGGTCCGGTTCGCATCGCGGCGCATCTCGGACAAGCTCTGCTTAATGGAGATAAGAAGAAACACGTCCTCGAAAACGACCCACCCGGCATGCTCCATTGTTCTCCAGACGCTGGCCGACAGAACCCCGTAAACGGACTGGGGCCAGTAAAGACCGCGAACAAGATGGTCGACGGACACGACAACGGTGGCCGTGAGCAGCACACGCCAGTCGCGATAAAACGCGAGGAATGCGAGGGAGCCAAAAACGTGGAAGTGCGTTTCGATCTGGCCGCCAGTCAGGTGAATCAACAGGGCGGAGGTGAGCATCTGACCAATTGCGATGCTGTGGCGCGTCAACGTGGTGCCGGACCGCCAGATCGCGAGGTACACAGGAAACGCGGCTATGGCGCCGCCGAGGAGAATGGCCGCCCAGACATGCAGGTGCACGTGGCTCTGTGCGCCGGCCCAACTTTTTGGCGACACCGTAAGCGCGATGACAATGCCGGCAATCCATTGAAAAATCATAAGCCCGGCAAACATGCGGTCGGTACGCTTGAAGATCTGTTTTAGGTGCTCTCTAAAGAGCCTGGACGCTTCGTCAGTCACCACTGCGGCAGACAGGCTGGATGCTATTGCAGTGGACACGATGTCTGGCAACACGCTGACTGGGTGTGGAACAGTTGGCAGCCGAAGGATTTGCTCGTCCGGACTTCCGGGTTTTCGTTATGTACGAGTGATGTGATTGCCGTTCTTCCGGGGTTGGCTCCGGAATGCCCGCGCGATCCGGTGATGCCACCGCTGAACAGCAAAGAGCCTTCCGGATCGTAGAAGAAAGTTTCGCCGGACACGGATGCATGGAATTTCTGCGCCTGGGCACCGAGATGGTCGAACGTGATTGTCACACCTGGTATTTCGGAGGCGGCTTGTCGCAGGTTGTTGTTCGGCCAGTCCTCGATGATGCCTTCTGGTTCCACAAAGATAACGCGCGTATCGAGTCGCTCCCCGCTGGCGGCAACCAGCAGTGCCAGTTCTCCGAGGGTCGCTTTGCTGCAAGGACATCTCGGATGGAGAAATGTCAACAGGGTGGGCTTGTGCGGGTTCCGAAAATATGCCGTATCATGGGGCCAGTTACCTGCAGGTGCACTGGCTTCCTTCGCCCCAAACTCATAGCTCAACATGGCATAAGACCCTACGCACAGGCTTCCGAACCACAGGACGGCAATGATTATAATGTGTATCGGAAGTTTGAGAATCATGAGTTTACGTAAATGTGCAGGCATAAATGTACGGGGCCCTACCCCAATGCACCTCACACATGGTCATGTTTATATCGAAATGTCGACTACAAAAACATCTTTCCATCTGCACGTGACAATCAGCCGGGACGCGCGTCAGGCTAACGACTTTGCCCGTGCTGTTGAGAGTATGAATTAAACTGAGGCGCGAGAGTCCGGTTTCCGGACACTTTTTGTTTGACCGAGCTTCGGCAGGCCCATAGTTCAAAGCGGAAAGTGTCATGAACTCGCCCGGAGCAGGGGCGAGGTCAGCGGCTGATCCGGTTATCACAAGCGGTTTGGTCGGTAACAGCACCGCAGACTCAGAGACCCATGGTGTTGTCCTCGCAGAAGGAGGGGTTGAAGCGTCCATGACAAGTGGTTGTAATTGGATAAGGGCATGCGCCGTTAGCGTTTATACGCTGACAGTGGTCGCGTCGTCTTCTGCCGGCCCTGGAAAGTCCCCTGCCCCAGCCACCCCTCCCGAGTTGAACATTCGGATCGTGGGTACGGCAAGCTTCCAGGGAAAACAGACTGCGCTTGTTGAAGACCTGAACACCCGCTCGGACTCCTTTTACACGGTCGGTGATCCGATCTATGGTTACAAGATCACAGCCATTGGCGCGGATGGTATCCACCTTGAGAAAGCCGGGCAAAAGAACTTTGTAGCGTTTGAACCGACGACGGTTCGCGCGGGAATCGGCGAAGCGCGGGGGCAGGTCGTGGTCGCAAACACTTATCTGCCGGCCGACGGAATCCCTGGCTCCACGTTGCCCAACTGCTATATTGACGCAGGAAAAACGACTGCCGGCAAAACGCCGTGGGATTTGGCAACAGCCACAGTGGCGACGCGGGCAGGCAAGCTTCCGTCGATGGCCGGCAACGTGGTCGCGTCCGCCGCGTCCGGATTGTTCAGCCTGCCGCTGGCGAACTTCAAACGGCTGAGCAGCAGCTTTGGATATAGGAAGCACCCGATCGGCGGCGGATCGAAAATGCACAAGGGGCTGGATCTGTCGGCTAATCGCGGCACGCGGATAATGGCCGCGGATAATGGCACGATCACCTGGTCGGGGTGGAAGGGTGGCTATGGGTACTGCATCATCGTGGACCACCAGAACGGTTACGAGACGCTGTACGGACACTGCTCGAAGCTCATTGGCGATGTCGGGGATAACGTACGCCGAAACGATCTGATTGCTGAGGTTGGTTCGACGGGCGCGTCGACCGGAAATCACCTGCATTTTGAGGTGCATAAAAACGGCGTAGCTGTGGACCCGGAACCGTACCTGGCAAAATATTTGTAGGTACAATGGGGTGGCAGGTGTCGGATCGAAGTTGAAGTTGTCGGCCCGACGAATCCGGACAGTCGTTAACACGCCAGGCGTCGGCCCAGGCTAAAGCGTGTACTCCGAGCATACTTCCAGGGTTAAGCTTCATACGCATCAGCAGCCTGGAAAGTACTGTACCGGCGCAGGGTGCGCCGTACGTTCTTGACCGGTCCCATTTCGTATCGCTGTGCATCAAGGAGTTGTTTAACTATAGGAGGCTTCCTGCATGAAGCGGATATTCTTGTGTTCGATCACCCTGGCTGTGGCTGCGATTGTTTCAACGGCCTCCGCCCAGGATAAAAAGCCAACCATTGCAGTCATCCCGAAGGGAACGACGCACGAGTTCTGGAAGTCGGTACACGCGGGCGCGGTGAAGGCCTCGCAGGAACTTAACGTGGAGATTATCTGGAAGGGCCCGTTGAAAGAAGACGACCGGGAGGCACAGATCTCTGTCGTGGAAGACTTTATCAATCGCGGAGTGCAGGGAATCTGTCTGGCGCCGCTGGATGACGCCGCACTGCGGCCGGCCGTGCATAGCGCCGTGAGCGCCAAAATCCCGGTGGTGATCTTCGACTCGGACCTTAAGGGCGGCGAGTACGTAAGCTTTGTCGCAACCGACAACTTTAAGGGCGGACAGTTGGCAGGCGAGCAGTTGGCAAAGGCGATTGGCGGCAAAGGTAAAGTGGTGATGCTGCGCTATGCGGAGGGGTCAGCCAGCACAGGCAACCGTGAAAAGGGATTTCTGGATGCCATCAAAAAGTATCCTGATATTGAGGTGGTAAGCGAAAACCAGTACGGTGGGGCGACAACTGAGAGTGCGCAGAAGGCCAGTGAGAACCTGCTTGCTCCACTGAAGAGTGGCGATAACCTGAAAATCGACGGCATTTTTACATGTAATGAATCGACCACGTTCGGTATGCTCCGCACTTTGCAGGACGCCGGCCTGGCAGGCAATGTGAAGTTCGTGGGCTTTGATGCTTCCGCCAAACTGGTAGAAGCGCTCAAGAAGGGCGAGATCAATGGGCTGGTTTTGCAGAACCCGTTCAAAATGGGCTATACGTCCGTGAAAACGATAGCCGAGTCGCTAAAGGGCCAGAAGGTCGAGAAGCGCATCGACACGGGTGCCACCATGGTCACTAAAGAGAACATGGATCAGCCAGAGATAAAAGAGCTGATTCAGCCGGACCTGGAGAAGTGGCTGAAGTAAAGTGCCGACTCCGAGTTTTTAATCGGGCAGTGTTCTGGTTGGATTAGACTACCCACATTCGGGTTTCAAAATCCGCCTGCGGGATCTGAACCTGGAGGGGAGCACGCACGGGACACCGCTCGACCTCGCGTCCATCGACGTGCACGCCAACGTAGAAGTATAGCTCGTCGCCTGCTACCAGCCCGAGATCCGTAAATGGGATCGCAGCTTCTACGATAGACCCGGCACCGATCTGGCCGTTAAAAGGCATGTTCGTTCGTGTTCCATCTGAGAGTTCCTGGACCAGCATCTCCGGAAACTTTTCGAGCATGCAGCTCGGCGGTCTGCGGAGGTTGGACTGTACCGGGATGGAAAGCTGCCAGGTTGCAGGCATAATCACATTAATGCGCAGGTGAACTTTCTCGTTCTCGTGCTCCTGGATGAGCAGTTGTTTCGCATCCACGCGAAAAAAGAGTGTGTCGCTGTTGAAAGCAAAGTAGATGCGGTCGATCAGATGCTGCGCCTGGTGCATTGCGCCGCCGCCCATGGCAGGATCGTACCGGCCTGCGGCGAACCATTCGAAGAAGCTGGTGTCGCGCCCGTCGATGGTTGGATTAAGAAATGCTCGCGGAAGCAGAACATGCGTGGCGGTCGACTGCCGAACTTTAATCGGTATAAGAAGAAACGCGGGGGGTTGAAGCCCGACGGACTGGCAGGCAGCCATCAGGTGGTCGCGATAAAGCTGATCAAACTCTTCGTCCATACCCGATGAATGGTCTTCGCCGTACCACCAGTTCCAGTCGCTTCCCTCAGCGATGTAGATTTCTTTCCAGGCCGCGTCGATCTGCTCCCTGCTCAATTCTGAGCCATGCATTTCAATGTGATGTTCGACCAGTTCACGCACTTCGTGCAGGTAGTCCCAGCTCTGGTTGTCTTCCTTGTGGCCGATCCAGATGCCGAAGTCGTGATTGATCCAGCTCCCCGCGTGCAGGCGCGGCAGTGTGCGCTGCGGTGGATAGTGCTCCAGGTAATCGCAAATGCGCGTGGTCCGCACGTACTGTGAATGCGACAGGTAGGAGTAAAGCTTGCGCAGAAAGGGCAGGCCGTCGTCCGCGTAATGTTCCCAGCAATTTTCCCCATCCAGGATAATCGAAACAAGCAGCGGGCGCTCCGGGTCGCCGTGCGCGCGCCCAATTTCTTCCAGTCGGCTCAGCAAATCCTGAGCTGCATCTTCTGCCGGCCAGCCGCCATATTGAAAGCCGATGAGATCACTTAGATAGTGGTCGCGAAACAGAACGGCAATCTTGTTGCCCTCATGTTCAGCCCAGTATGGTTGGTACAATAACTCTCGATTTTGCACGGTGCCGGAAACGCTGCGTAAAACGACTTCGCCCACGGACGCGCACAGAATCTCTTCGTCCGTAGCGATCCATTGGAGTCCCTGGCGCTTGAGCATGGGCAGAAGCTCCGGCGCGACACTGCCCTCGCTGGGCCAGAGTCCGCATGGACGGCGCCCAAATGTTTTCTCGTGAAATTCGACTGCATTACGCAGCTGCGATTCTGCGTCTTCGGGATGCTGGAAACGCTGCCGTGGCAGATGCGTTGACGGGCGAGCAATCGAGGCTAGGTTAGTGTCGACCAGTAGCGGCATGATCGGGTGATAAAAAGGAGTGCAGCTCAATTCGATCTGCTCCCTTGCTTCTGCCTCGCGATACGCTGGTACAATTCTCCCGCACAGCCGGCGATGCGCCTGTAACACCACCTCTTTGTCGTCGTCGGTAAAGTCGCGGTCTTTTGCGATCAGGTCGCGCAAGGCGGAATCGTGCTCGCGATGGAGCGGATCGATCCACGTAAGATTGTACCACACCTGCAAATCGCGAAAGTCCGCTTCTGTAAAATAATGCAGCGCGCGGTTAAATTCCGCGTCTGATTTGGCCCAGCCACGCTTATCGTAAAGTTCCTGATAACGGGGGTAGGGGCGAATCATTGTTTCCGGGTGCGCATGAAAGAATTTTTGCAGGATGAACAGCCGCTCGGTCTCGTTGAGAGCAGCTGCAGGGCGGCGGCTCAAATCCCACACCAGGTCCGTCGCTCCATTGACGGCAAAGTCCTGTATCTGTTCAACCAGGGACGGCACGAGATTAAAGTTCATCCGGATGTCGGGGAATTCTTTAAGCAGCTCCACCATATCGAGGTAGTCTTTGACGCCGTGCAGGCGCACCCAGGGCATCAGATATTTGCCGGAGCGACGATCTTTGTAATACGGCTGGTGCATGTGCCACAGCACAGCGACATGAACTGGATGTGAGTTAGACATGGGTTGTTCCAATGACACAGCACGATTTACGCACGTCAATGCGAACACGCATGCTGTCCATTTCGCGGTTGGAACTTGGTTATTGATCGTGTCCGATTGAGATCAAGCATCGCGCGAAGATTCCAGCGGGAGGGGTTGGCTTGAGGCGTTTATATCAAATTTTGCTGATGATCAGTGTGCTGTTCGGGGGTGTGGCTAGTGCGCAGGATCCCGCATCGACGACTGCGACAGCCACTTCCGACGTAATCGACACTTCCACGGATTATCTAAGCGATGAGGGGTGGCGCAGGCTGCCGCGCGAGGCTCGCCGAGCACGGTCACGCGCGCAAATGCTCGCCCGATTTGAACCGTCGGGGATACCGTCTGCTGAAAAACTGGATACTTATATCGAACGGTTCCGACAGATTAACATCTACGACCCCCGACTTGCTACGTTTAAGGTGCGGGCGGACCGGGTCCCAGGCACTACGGGTACGGTGAAGCTGGAAGGAGAAGTATCAGTCGGGCGATACAAAAGCGGAATCGAAAGCGCGCTGCAAAATCTCAATTTTACCGTGGCTGAAAACCGGATTGCCGTGCTGCCAGCCGAAGAACTCGGCGCGGATATTTATGGCTTGTCCACCACCGCAGCGGCGACCATGCGTAAGGAGCCTCGAGACCGAAGTGAACAGGTGAACAGTGTGCCACTCGGCGGCATGGTTCGACTGCTTCGCGTCGGTCGACAGGATGACTTAACTACCGCGAACGCGGGATGGCGCGGCGGGGGAACGCGCAGTAGACACGGCGAAGCAGGACAGGGTGAAAATTCCGCACCGACGGCGCTGGAGGCTGGCGACTGGTACCTCGCACAAACAAGCGAAGGTTATCTTGGCTTTATGCGGTCCGATGAAATCTGGCGGACAAATCAGTATCGTCTGGCAGATGGGGTGCTTACCAGACCGACAACCGTAACTGTCGAAGATGAAACGATGGTGTTGCCGGTCGGAACGCTGTTATGCTCGACTTCAACCGGGTACGCGCTGGGACCGCGAGGAAAGCGGATTATGGTTGAACATTCCATGGCGGGATTTGGCCGGCCGGTCTTCACTTCACAGCAGGTTCTTGATCTGATGAAGCCGCTGATGGGGGTACGGTACGTCTGGGGCGGAGTGACGGACAGGGGAATCGATTGCTCCGGGTTCACCCAGTTTCTGTGGAAAACCAAAGGCATTAACCTCCCGCGCGATGCAGAAGAACAGGCGACCGTCGGGCAGATTGTGGCCTGGGGCAAGGATGTGGAAAAAGCTGCCCAACCGGGTGACCTGATCTTTTTCATGAATGAAAGTGGCCGGGTCAATCACGTGGCGGTTTCCCTGAGCGGCAAGAGTATCATCCATTCTTCGGGGCAGGATGTCCACCTTTCGGACCTCGATGAGAAAAAGGAAGATATGGATGCGTCCATGCTCGACCGCATACTCTATGCGCGACGGGTGCAGGGGCGTTGAAGGCATGGTGTGGTATACCCGCACGCCCATGCGCCGGCTTAAATCTGCTTAAATCCATTTACCGGTTATCCGGAGATGTACTGACTATCGGTTTGACACAGGTTTACTGTGAGAGAGACTGGCCGTCCCACGTTACCAGTGTGCCGAATCAGTAGTTCCTTACGCAGACCAAAGGGCAGACTTGACCTCGATTCGGCACACAGAACAGATTACGAACTAACGGCAGACCCACACTAGAGAGAGAAGTTCCTTAGCCCAGATGATTGCATTTCAAAATGTTAGAGCGTCCCACGAGAGTTTCCTCAAAGAATACTTCCGAGACCTGCAGAAGATCTTCCAGTCAGAATCGCCGGACTTTATCGGCAATTCGAAGTCGAAAACGCTGGGCGAATTTGAGCACGCAATGGCGGAGTACCTCGGCGTGAAGCACGCACTTGGGCTCAACAGCGGAACCGACGCGCTGCTTCTGGCACTGGATGCGCTGGGTGTAGGTGAGGGCGATGAAGTAATCATGCCCGCCTTCGGTTTTATAGCCACTGCCGATGTCGTGGTCCGCCTGAAGGCAAAGCCTGTGTTTGTCGACATCCAGCTCGAGACATTTAACATCGACCCCACGCTGATCGAAGGTGCCATCACAGAGCGCACCAAGGCCATTATTCCAGTTCACCTGTTTGGGCAGGCGGCCGCTATGACGGCGATCATGGAAATCGCGGAGCGTCATAATCTTGCACTGATCGAAGATGTGGCACAGGCGTGCGGTGCAGAGATCGCGGGCAAAAAACTCGGCGCTATTGGTACGTTTGGAGCCTTCAGCTTTTACCCCACCAAGAACCTGGGCGGCGCCGGTGACGGTGGGCTGATCGCAACGAATGACGACGAACTGGCCTACAAGATTCGACTGTTCCGTGACCATGGCCGGGGAGAGCGCGGTTTTGAGACGATCGGTTACAACAGCCGCCTCGATCCCATCCAGGCGCTCTACCTGCGCTACAAGTTGGAGGAGCTGGATGACAGCGTGCTCGAGCGCGTTGCGAACGCGCGGCTTTATAACCAGTTGTTCGCAGAGACCGAAGTCATTGTGCCTGGTATTCCAGATGGGGAAGACATGCGGCACACGTTTAACCTCTACACGATTCGCATTCGCGACCGTGAGCGGGCCCAACGATTCCTGAATGAGAAGGAAATCTCCACAGCGATTTACTACGATGTCGTGATGCCGTATACGCCTGCTCTGCGGTTCCTGGGGCATCGCGAAGGCGAATTCCCGAATTCGGAAGAAGCAGCGCGCACGGTCATCAGCCTGCCGGTCTGGCCGGGACTCAGCCGTCAGCAGATCAAATCCGTGGCTACCGCGGTCACACAGTTTCTCGAGAACAACATCGAGCTTGGGCTGCGCCATTAGTCTGAACGCATCGCAGTGAGCTCCGTCGGGTCTTCTATTCTCAT
Source organism: Candidatus Sumerlaeaceae bacterium (assembly GCA_051003195.1). Taxonomy (GTDB): domain Bacteria; phylum Sumerlaeota; class Sumerlaeia; order Sumerlaeales; family Sumerlaeaceae; genus JBPCLP01. The sequence goes on from JBPCLP010000008.1 coordinate 164,457, forward strand.
AGCGCTGGGCGGAAATGCCATTTCCCCGCCGGGTGAAGAAGGCAATGTGCAGCAGCAATTTGCGCACACCGAGGAGAGCATGCAGGCGGTGGTGAGCGCGGTGGCAGGCAAGTACGACCGCGTCGTCATCACACATGGTAATGGGCCGCAGGTCGGGAACATTCTCCTGCGCAGCGAGATCGCCGCGCAAGGCGGGCTATACCCACTCCCGCTCGACACCTGCGTTTCCGCCAGCGAAGGCGGGATGGGTTACATGATCCAGCAGGTGCTGCACAATGTGCTGCGCCAGCGGGGCCTGACGATTGGTGTGGCGAGCCTAGTGACCCAAACGGTTGTAGATGGTAAGGATCCCGCATGGGCGAACCCCACGAAGTTTATTGGACAGGGATACCCGCTGCAGGAAGCACAGGCACTCATGGCAGAGCGCGGGTGGCGAATGAAGGAGGATACATCCCGCGGTTGGAGGCGCGTTGTTCCTTCTCCTGCACCGATGGACATCATCGAGCTGCCAGCAATTCGCGCGTTACTGGATGCGGGTACGTGGGTGGTAGCTGCAGGCGGCGGCGGTATACCCGTGCTGCTCAATCCACAGGGACGGTTACTGGGAGTCGAGGCTGTTGTCGATAAAGACCTGGCGTCGGCACTCCTGGCGCGGCTGCTTGGAATCGAATTGCTGGTAATCCTGACCGGGGTTGATGAAGTGATGCTGGATTTCGGAACCCCCAGCGAACGCACGATGCGAGAGGTCACGGCCGATGAAGCCGAACGGTATTTGCACGAAGGCCAGTTCCCGGAAGGCAGCATGGGGCCTAAGATCCAGGCCGCTGTTAACTTTGTCCGAGAGGGTGGGAAGCCGGTACTTATTACGTCGACCGAAGCTTTTGCAGCGGCCGTGCGCGGGGAAAGCGGAACGATGGTAACTGCTTAAGCGCCGGAATGTTTTAAGGCGAAAGTTGCTTCTTCTTCGCTTCCTTGTATTGACCGGTAAGTGATATATTGATGGCCACTGCGGCCTGTGCTCCTTCGGCCGCCGCGATAATTACCATTTGCGCATTTCGCGAAGCGTCACCTGCGCAGTAGAGCCCTTCGACTTCGGTCTGCTCGCAATCTCCTGTCCATACGCAACCCTTCTCGGTAATGGTGCAGCCGAGTTTCTCGGCAAGCTTGTGTGCCAAGTGCTGGCCCGTCACAAAAAACAATGCATCGCACTCTAGAACATCTCCATTCACGAACACAATGCGCTGCAAGTGACCACCTTCGCCTTCCAGTCGCGCAATGCACTCCTGCCGGACAGCGATTCGTAAACCGTCCAGATACTGCAGGCGGCCATCGTCTATCTCACACGGTCCATCTGTACAGAGCACCAGGTTTCGCGACCATGCGGTCAGCTCCTGTACGCTGCAGAATCCGACATCGCATTTTCCGTAAACCACGATCCGCTTGTCGCGCCATTCGTAACCGTCGCAATAGGGACAGTGGTGAACACTGATGCCATAAAACTGCTCGATTCCTGGAATCTGCGGTATTTCATCTATGACGCCCGTAGCCAGCAGCATTTTACGTGAAAGATAGTTTATGCCATCATTCATAACGGTCACAAAACAGTTTTCCGGTGTGCGAATCACATCAACAACACGGCCGTCTTTCCAGGTTACGGTGGGATAGCGGAGCAGTTCTTCGCGACACAGCCGGCTGAATTGTAGCGGCGGCATGCCCTCGCGCGAGAGGAAGCCGTGCATCGCAAGGGAGAATCGGTTGCGTGGTTCACCCGCGTCAACGACCAGAACTTTCCGACGGCAACGCGCCAGGACGAGGGCAGAACTCATGCCCGCGGGCCCACCACCGATGATGGCAACATCGTAGACATCGGGCTGACTGAGGCTGGGGAATCCAAACGCCGTTTGTGGGGCAAACTCGTCCTGGTTCATAGAAGGCCCAGGTCGTGCAAGAACTGCGCCGCGCATCTACGTGCAGGCGGGTTAATTGCCAACGCGTAACGCTCCATCCGATTCGAAGCGGATCGGCTTGACGCGAATATTACGGCAGTGGCCTGCATCATTATCACAACGCGCCGCGGTGGTCTGGTTGTCAATGGATGCGAACACGATGCGATCTGCGTGGCCCTGCTTGTCTTTCAAGAAGCTTCCGCCAGCAGGCCCGATCAGCGTGCTTCGATCGCGCAGGCGTTCTTGCCATTTTGGCGACGCCTTCAGGATCGGATTGTTGTCGGCACGCTTGAAAGGGCCAAGCGGAGTATCTCCGATGGCATAACCGGTTGCGTATTCGGGCGTGTTAAAAGAGTTCGCGGAGTAAAGAAGGTAGTACTTTCCACCTCTCTTAACTACGGATGCCGCTTCGGCAATGCGCCGTTTGCCGCACGCTTTCTTCTCCCACTCTTCCATCGGCTCACCGATCAGGATACGGGGTTCTGGTCCTTCAGGCGGCAGTTTTAACCCGCGCAAATCCTCCCGCAGCTCGGCGCCCCACAGCAGGTTCTGGTTCTTCTCGTCGTTGATGCCACTCCAGTAGAGGTAAAAACGCGTGTGGCCCTCAGCGTTCACGTCGCGCAACGCATATGCGTCGATGGTTCCAACGACCCCATTCTTTCCGTCCGCATAGCCGGGGATCTCCTGGCCATCGAAGAGTGGGGCGGCATATTCGATGTATGGCCCCGCAGGTCTTTCGCTGCGCGCAACGCAAATGCGCTGGTAAGGCGAATCTGATGCCCACCCGCCCTTCCGCGCCTTTTCATATTCCGGACCCGAGGCATTGTAGAAAAGGTAGTAGGCGTCGTCGGGTCCTCGAAGTGCCTGCGGCGCCCATATGGTGTTCTGTGTGAATGTGCAGGCAGAGGTATGGGCATCAAGTGCGAGCCCGCGGTCGCGCCAGTTTTTCAGGTCGGAGCTCGAAAAGCAACGGATGCCCAGGCCTGCAGTGGTAGCACCGGTGCTTCGTGTGCTGTCACCCGACGTGATGAAGAGATAATACAGACTGTCCGCGTGTAAGATCTCGGGGTCGGCGAAGTAGTTTCTGGAGAGGCGACTTCCCACTTCCGTGCTCTTCAGCGGTAGCGGCGCAATTTCGGCCTTGAGACGCAAATAGCCGCTATTGTCGACGGGCGGGTCGGGCGCTTTACTCGAGGAACGTGCCGGGGCTTCAGCAGAAATGCCCAATGCCGCAAAAACGGCCAGCCAAATATGAAATGCCTTTATCGTTCGCAACGTCCGGAGTAAAAGTTCCGTGCGCACTACAGCGTCCGTTCGGAGTACAGGCTTTAGCCTGGGCAGGCCTAAGCATAACGCCCGGACTCCACAGCAGCACACGCAATGTCGCCCATTCATCATAGTTCACACCTTTCTGGTATCCACCCAGACGTTCGACAAGCGAATTGCGCGTTGTAGAGCATTCGAAGTTGAACGCTTGATTCCGCTCAGGCTGAACCCTGGGCTCCGAACACAGATTCGCATTGCTCCTGACATCTGCGGCGGCATGTTTCGCATTCGCGGTCCCCAATACTGCGGCAGGCATCCGGGAGTTATACTATGTTCGTTCGCTCTACCACGCTGTTGTTGCTGGCCCTTTCAGGAATTTGCTGCGCATCGGACTGGAAACCGACAAGCGCGCCGATCATGACACGGTGGGCAAAGGACGTTTCGCCGGCAAACGTCCATCCCGAGTACCCGCGCCCGCAGATGGTCCGCAAGGAATGGCAGAACCTTAACGGGCTGTGGGACCTGGCAATTGTGGAGGACCCCACAAGCGGCGTGACGCCGCAGCCGCCGCAAAAATTCGATCACAAAATCCTCGTTCCGTTCCCCGTGGAGTCGTCGCTGTCAGGTATAGGCAAGCGCGCGAAACACGTGTGGTACCGCCGAAGCTTCGACGTGCCGAAGGAGTGGACCGGCCGGCGCGTCATGCTGAACTTCGAAGCCGTCGATTATGAGTCGCGCGTGCTGGTCAACGGCAAGAACATTGGTCAGCACCGCGGTGGGTACGATCCCTTCTCGTTCGACATTACAAACGCCCTGACCAGCGGCACCAACGAGTTACTTGTCGGCGTCTACGACCCGACGGACCAGGCGGACCAGCCCCGCGGCAAACAGGTCACCAATCCGCGCGGCATCTGGTATACCCCCAGCACCGGCATCTGGCAGACGGTGTGGATGGAGCCTGTAAACAAGCTTTCGATTTCTCACCTGGAGCTGATCCCGGATGTAAATCGGCACGCAGTTTCGATTTCTGCTGTCACACGCGAAGGTGTGGGAACTGCCGCATTGAAGTGGAAGGTTTCGCAAGACGGAAAACAGATCGCGCACGGCGAGCAACCAGCAATGCCCGAGCAGTCACCTAAGAATGCGACAACAGGCGGTGCAATTACTTCCACGATCACACTGCCGGCAGAGCTAAAGCTCTGGTCGCCGGAAAGTCCTACCCTTTATGATCTTCAGCTATCACTGGAAGCCGATGGCGGCGTCGTGGACGAGGTCGTCAGTTACTTCGGCATGCGCAAACTGGAGATAAAGTCCGACGGCAAGTTCCAGCGCATCTTCCTGAACGACAAACCCATCTTCCAGATGGGACCGCTCGACCAGGGCTTCTGGCCAGACGGACTGCACACAGCGCCCACGGACGAAGCGCTGCGCTGGGACATCGAGATGACGAAGAGGCTCGGGTTCAACATGACGCGCAAGCACATCAAAGTCGAGCCGCGCCGCTGGTACTACTGGGCCGACAAGCTGGGCATCCTTGTCTGGCAGGACATGGTCAGCGGGAACAACAAGACGCCTGAATCGAAGCAACAGTACGAAGCCGAGTTGAAACGCATGATCGACACGCACTGTAATCATCCGTCGATCATCATGTGGGTGGTATTTAACGAAGGTTGGGGACAGTACGACAAGGAGAACACGGCGCGGCTTGTGGAGCAGGCGAAGAAATGGGACCCCACGCGCCTGGTAAACAATGCCAGCGGATGGATCGACATGGCATGTGGCGACGTCAAAGACGCGCACCGCTATCCAGGTCCCGGTGCACCTGATCCCGAAACGACCCGCGCTTCCGTCCTCGGTGAATTCGGTGGCCTGGGACTACCCGTGCAGGGTCATACGTGGAGCCAGCAGGGAAACTGGGGCTACCAGGGCACGTCGGACCGCGAGAACCTGATGAACCGCTACGAGCAGCTAATGCGCCGCGTGTGGCTGCTGAAGGAACAGAAAGGACTCTGCGCGGCGGTCTACACCCAGATCACCGACGTCGAAATCGAAACCAATGGCCTGATCACCTACGACCGCGAAGTCGTCAAGGTCGACGAGGAACGCATCCGAAACGCGAACACCGGCAAACTCCCGCCCATCGAAATCACGGAGGTGGTGCCCACCTCAGAGAAGCAGGGGATCAACTGGCGCTACACCTTCGACAAGCCGGCGAAGGAATGGAACACGCCCGCGTTCGATGACTCCGGATGGAAGGAAGGCCCGGCGGGATTCGGCAAAGGTGATCCATCATGGCCCATCCGAACCGCATGGCACACGAAGGAAATCTGGTTGCGGCGGGATATCGAAATTCCAGCAGGCATTGATGTAAACGACCTCTACCTGAACGTGTTCCATGACGAGGACGTTGAAGTTTATCTCAATGGTGAACGGGCCGTGCGGGAGCGCTTCTATCGCACCGACTACGAGGAAATGCCAATCGGCGATAAAGCCCGCGCCACGATCAAGCCGGGCAAAAACAAAATCGCGGTGTACTGCAAAAACGCCGAGGGCGGCCAGTACATCGACGTCGGACTGATCGCCATCCGGACGAAGAAGTAACCGGCGCGCTCAGTCTTCATCAAGTGCTCCTTCCGGAGCGAACCTGATAACAATCAAGCAGTTCTAGTAGAGGTCCCAGTCGCCGATGGACGCCGGCACCGCAATAGGTGCATCGAGCTGCCCACGGATTTCACCGCCCGTAAACAATGAGGTGTGAACGTTCACGTAAACGTTTCCGTTCGCCAGGTTCGTTGCGTCGGTGGCGGTATGGGACCACAACCCAAGTTTCGGACTGCCTGCCGGCAGCGTGAACACAGGCGACGCCGTAGCGCCGCGTGCACCTGGCGAATGAAAGTGGGCTGCGGTCTCGGCACTGGATAGTCCCGCGTATGTCATGTAGTATCCAAGAAGGTTTCCAGCGGTATCCTGGCTGAACATCCCATACCCACGCGCGGTTGAAGCCGTCGGCTCTTGCTGCCCGTTCAACGTCGTCAGACGCCGGACAACCTGCCCGCGGATTTCCCCGCCGGGAAAGGTGCCGGTGTGGATATTAATGTACCATTTCCCGGCGTCGAGAGAAGTCACCTGTAGTGCGGTCAAGGTTGCCGAGCTAACCTTCGGTTCAGTAAGCGGCAGGGTAACAATGGGCGAGGCGCTTTGCGAATGCAGTGCATCGCCATGGAAGTGCGCGGCCGACTGTGAAACCAGCGGAATCGTGGAGCTGATAAAATAGGATAGAACATTGGTCGTGCGGTCGAGCGTCATCAACCCATACCCGGTTGCGGTGGAGGCCGAGGGCTCCTGCGCGCCGTCGATGGCCGCGACATGCGTCACAATCTGACCACGTATCTCGCCGGCAGGCACCAGTGTTGAGTGGACATTTACATAGTAACGGCCCGCAAGGATGTCGCTAAGCTGGGTTGGGGTGAGAGTTACATTGCCTGACTTCGGGGTGCCCAGCGCGAGGCCGAACACCGCGCTCGCGGAGGTTCCCGGATCGGCTGGTCCATGGATGTGCGCAGCAGTTTCGGTAGTCGAAAGCCCGGCGAAATCGAGAAAGTAGTAAAGCTTGCTTCCGGGCACGTCGACGGTGAAACGCGCGGTTCCGACGGCAGTTGATGTGGTGGCAGGTGTTTCCTGTACACCGTTGAGAAAGGCCACCATTTCGCGAACCTGTGCTGGTGCCGCTACGGCGGTTAAGAGTGTAGCAGCGATTAATAGATATCTTTTCATAATGCGGACCTCCCGGGCCAGACCACTTCAAATCCAACAGGAACAGTTCAGTGCAGGAATGGCCGAAGCAGTCAAAGGGAAACCGGGCAAGTGTAAGTACTTGTCCGCTGGCGTACATTTGCCGAGGAACGGCGGGAGGCTGTGAATTCAGCGATTGGTGTTTAGCTGCGCCTGCAGCATACGGGAAAGCGTAGCTGTTAGAGTCGTATCGATACCGCTGGTCAGCGCTGCCCGGTTCACATTCTCGTCCGGATCGGCCAGCTCGTCGTACAGTTCTGTCGCCAGTGTGTTGCTGGTGGAGAGGCTGCGCCATTCCGTGTAACGATATTTGTCAGTGCGCATGGAGTAACCCATGACATCCTTTCCACGCGGGAACTGGCTGAACGCGGCATCCTTCCACTTCTGCAGCGGTTCCGACAGCAGGGGTTCGAAGCTGCGGCCCTGCAGGCCTGGAGGTGGGGCAAGGTTGCACAGCTCGCACAAACTGGGAAACACATCCACGAATTCCACCAGTGCATCGCATTTAGCGCCGGCCAACTTTTGATCGGGAGCTGCTACGATGAGGGGCACACGCGTGGCGATCTCAAAATTGGTGTGTTTGGTCCACATACCATGGTTACCCAGGTGATACCCATGGTCACCCCACAACACAATCACCGTTTTGTCGCGCAGCTTCAGCGCGTCCAGTTCTTCCAGCAGTCGGCCCAGTTGTGCGTCCACATAACTCACGCACGCATAGTAGCCACGAACCAGCTCGCGCGCCTGCAGCTCGGTGAGCGGGCCGCTTTTCGGGATTCCCTGGTAGGACCGCAGCTCGCCCCACGTCGTCATCGAAAAGCTGGTCACGCTTTCGGGGGGAAACGGGTTCTGCGCCAGTGGCAGCGTCGCCGTGGAATACATGTCGAAATACTTCTTCGGCGCGACGAATGGCAAATGCGGTTTATGAAATCCGATGGCGAGAAAGAAAGGCTGGTCCTTGCGCTCGCGCATCAGGTTAATCGCCTTATCGATCATGTAGCCGTCGGGCAGCGCGTTGTCCGGGGCGTCGACCGCTTCCCATGGCCGCCCGCGGCGCCGTGGACCCGGCGCGTCTTCAGCGCCCTGCGCGGTGCCCACCTTCGTCGCGGTGGTGTAGCGGGTGTCATCGGGATTGGGCGTCGTCGCAAAGTCCGTCGGCGCGCTCCACGACTTCTTGTCGTCCAGACCACCGTGAAAGATCTTTCCGAGCGCCTGGGTGTGGTATCCATTCTGTTTAAAAAGCTGGGGCAGGGTGACAACGTCGGGGATCGTGGTGCGGAAGTGGGTTGTGAGATCGTAGACGCGTGTGGTGTCCGGGCGCAAACCGGTCAGCAGCGAGGTACGTGACGGCGAGCAGACTGCCTGCTGGCAATATGCACGATTGAAAAGCAGGCCGCTGGCAGCCAGCCGATCGATATTCGGACTGCGCACAGTTGTATTTCCATAACAGCCGAGCAATGGACGCAGATCGTCAACGGCGATAAACAGAACATTGTAGCGCGACTCGGATTGCGAAGTCGCCGCTGCTGTGCGCGATGGATCAAAAATGTAAAGGCAGGTGCATGCGAAAAGCAGCGCCATTCCAATTCGTGCAGGAGCTCTTCGATTTATAGGCATGCCCCTGCATCGCACCGTGCGACAAAGTCGCAACCACCATTTTGCAACCTGCATAACATCGTTGCAGATGGAGCGCGCCGGGACTGTTGTTGCCCGCAATGATTAAGACCACACCAGTTATACGCCCCGTTGAAAAATGGGTTATGCGATTCCTTTTATGCTTTGCCGGAATCGCCTTGGCTATCCCCACTCCAGCCGCCCGGCCGAACATCGTCTTTTTTATAACAGACGACCACGGCCTCCTGGATTCGTCGGTGTATGGTTCGAAGGATGTTTCTACGCCAAATATGCGTAAGCTGGCGGACCGCGGAGTGACGTTCACGAATGCATTTGTCGCTTCACCCAGTTGCGCGCCCAGCCGCGCGGCGCTGATTACGGGTCTCATGCCGGCGCGCAACGGAGCCGAAGCGAATCATAGTCGGCCACGCCCGGAAATCAGGAAGTGGCCTGCATACTTTCAGGAGCTTGGATACGAAGTAGTAGCGTTTGGAAAAGTGACGCATTACCAGCACACCGCAGACTACGGGTTCGACCACTTTGCGCATGATCGTTTCCACGATCAGGCAGCAATTCCGGCGGCAATAAAATTTCTCGAGACGCACGATCCAAATGCGACACGCCCGCTGTGCCTGATGGTGGGATCAAACTGGCCACATGTGCCATGGCCAAAAGAGTTTTCTACGCATGACCCCGAAACGCTAACACTGCCTGCCGGCTCGATCGACACTTCGAAGACGCGGGAATGGCGAGCGCAGTACCTCGCGGCAGTCGATAAAGCGGACGAGGATTTTGGCCGTATTTACGAAACCGCGCAGTCGAAGCTGGGCAAGGACGCAATCACGCTGTTCAGCAGCGACCACGGGGCACAGTGGCCGTTCGGCAAATGGAACCTGTACGATGCCGGCATTCGCGTACCATTAATTGTGGAATGGTCCGGAGTGGTGAAACGCGGCACCAAATCCGATGCAACGGTGAGCTGGATCGACATTCTGCCCACTTTGCTGGAAGCTGCCGGCGGGCAGCCGCCGCCCGACATCGATGGCCAATCGTTTTTGCCAGTGCTACGCGGGGAAAAGACTTCTCATCGCGACCGGATTTTCACGACCCACACCGGCGACGAACGATGGAACATTTACCCGATGCGCAGTGTCCGCACTGCGGAATGGAAGTACATCATGAACCTTCACCCTGAGTTCGCATTCACGACACACATTGATCTACCTGGCGAGCTGGGGCAGCGCGATTTCTGGTCCACATGGGAGAGTGCTGCGAAAACGGATAAGTTCGCCGCCGCCATTGTGAACGGATACCATCAGCGCCCAGCCGACGAACTATACGAGCTCACGGCTGATCCACACGAGCAGCATAATCTTGCCTCCCACCCGAACCAGGAAATGCGAATAGAGGAGATGCGAAGTGAATTACGCACGTGGATGCGCAGCCAGGACGATAAAACAACTGTTCCCGCAAAGCCGCGACTGCTCAGCGATCCATCGAGCTATGGTCCGGGCGCGGCGGCCCTGGGTACATCGGTCAGCAAAATTAAGGGCAGGTGAACCGGCTTGGCAATGCCAGGGTATTAAGCTTTGGCTTTGCTTAGTTTCGTCTGCTGCAGGGTAGCAATACACGTGAGTTTACCGACGCAGCCAATGCAGCGCTCTGTGCACCCGATGCTGGCGCTGCTGGTGTTTGTGATTATCTATTTGCTGGATGTGTTTTTTTTCCGACTTTCGGCCTATAGCTCATGGGCGGTGCTTGCCGTCCTGACCGTTGTTCTTTCGCTGGTGCTTCCACTCGCAGCGACCGCTCTTTCCAAGGTATCGTTGTCAGACGGTCTACTATTGAGTCACCGATTTGTACCTGGAGCCGCCGTCTCAGTGGTTGTAGCCACCGTACTGCTTGTGCCGCTGTACATCTGTTTCAACCTGATCCTGGCAAGGCATTGGCCGGAAGTTCGCAGCATGATCTACGGCGACGCTCGCCAAATGAGACAAATGGTGCGAACAACTTCCTGGCCCCTCATCGCAGCAGGCGGGCTTTTCTTTGCCTTCACCGAGGAATTCCTGTACCGTGGATTTCTTATGAATGCGCTTCGCCGATGGGGTGACGCGGTTGCGCTGATTATCAGCTCTATCTGCTTTGCGGTGGCACATCACTCGGTCGGGAAACTGCTCCCCATGACGCTGGCCGGAATGTGGTTCGGCTTTGTCGCGTTGCGCACAAGGTCCATTTGGGTCAGCACGGCAGCGCACTTCGCTGTCAATGCCGGCCTGCTCGCGGCCATCATGTACTTAGCCGGCCCACAACCCCTTAGGCGCACTCCGCTTCCCGAGATAAGTGACTGGTGGCTGGTTGCTCTCGTTCCCTTTACAGTCGGCGTCGTCTGGCTGAGCGAGAAGTGGGGAAACGCAACCCCAGGCACAAGCCGGCGCTGACAATTAAGACGCATTCGGGCTTGCCCGTGCTGCGATTACGTTGTCGATGGCAGGCCACACCAAAGAGAGTAGGGAAGCGATGATAGAACGCATTCGGAAGATTGTCGATCATAAATCTTTTCAGCTTCTTGTCATTACGGTCATTCTCATCAACGCGGCGATCATTGGGGTCGAAACCTCCGCTAGTGTGATGGAACGCCATGCTGGCCTCATGCACGCGATCAACTGGATGATCCAGGCGATATTTGTGACGGAAATCCTTTTGCGGCTGGTTTCCTATGCGCCGCGCTTTGGACGATTCTTCCGCGACGGCTGGAACGTTTTCGATTTCATTATCGTGGCATTCTCGCTGTTGCCTGTGGCAGGAGCATTTGCAGGAGTTGCCCGCCTTGCGCGGGTGCTACGGCTCGCGCGACTTGTGTCAGTCTCGGATCAGCTGCGATTAATAGTTACCACAATGCTGCGGTCGATTCCATCTTTGAGCCATGTGGTTGTGCTGCTGGCCCTTCTTATTTACGTTTATGCCATCCTCGGTTACTATACGTTTCACAATACCGATGCTTCCCATTGGGGAACGCTCGGAGCCGCAGTGCTCAGCGTGTTTCAAATGCTTACCCTCGAAGGGTGGGTAGACATGCAGGATGCTGTGATCAAGCAGCACCCCTTTTCGTGGCTCTTCTTCGCCAGCTTTGTCATCGTTGCCGTATTTGTCGTGGTGAACCTCTTCATCGCAGTCGTGCTGAATAACCTCGAGGAAGTGAAGGCCGAGCAACTGGCCGAGGCAGGGCTGCAGAAGGGTGAGCTTCCGGACGAATCGACGGTGCACCTGCGACTTTCGCGTATTCGCGCAGATCTGGACGAACTCGAGCAACTCCTGAAGCGGTGACAGGCTCGGAAAGACCACCGCTGATTAAGCGCATGGATAGCGGTGCGAATTCTTTCGTATAAGTAATGCAATGCATCGGGTGCATTTTAGAATCGGAGTAATCTTGTGGGTGTCTGCGTGCGATTAACATCTTTGCGGTTATATTCTGCGGTGGTAGGAATTCTGTCGACCTCCGTTGCGGCTATCAGTGCCGATGCAACCACCAATACGGTATCATCCGCGTTCCTTCCAACGAAGCCACTTACCGTCAGCCCTCCACAGCCTGCACCGGAAGGAATGGTGTGGATTCCGGGTGGTGATTTTTCGATGGGCTGCGACGTTGCCTGTGAAGGAATGTGCTTTCAGCCGGGCACGACACAGGACGCGCTGCCGGTGCATCAGGTCCGTCTGCAGCCGTTCTGGATGGACGCGACGGAAGTCACCAATGCACAGTTCGAAAAGTTTGCGAAGGCAACTGGCTATGTCACGATTGCTGAGCGAACTCCTACTAAAGAAGAATTCCCGGATGCGCCACCAGAAAACCTCGTCGCGGGTTCAACGGTCTTCACGCCCAGCAGCGAACCCGTGCCCCTCAACAACCACTACCAGTGGTGGCGCTATCAGCGAGGTGCAAACTGGCGGCACCCCGGCGGCCCGGAGACAAACCTCGATGGCCGCGAAAACTACCCCGTCGTTCAAATCGCCTACGACGACGCGCTTGCCTATTCTGAATGGGCCGGCAAGCGGATGCCTACTGAAGCTGAATGGGAGTTCGCCGCGCGCGGGGGATTAACCGGTCAGGTGTATGCGTGGGGAAATGAATTCCGACCGGGCGGCAAACACATGGCAAATACCTACCAGGGAAAGTTTCCCGTCGCCGACACCGGCGAAGATGGCTATGCGGGAATAGCACCGGTGAAATCGTACAAGCCGAACGGCTACGGTTTATACGACGTAGCTGGAAACGTTTGGGAATGGTGCAGCGACTGGTACCGGCCCGATTACTACAGGCAGCTGTCGCTGAAAGGCAGCATTACACCAGATCCCGAGGGGCCCGACACACCCTTCGATCCGCTCGAACCAACGGAAAAGAAGCGGGTACACCGCGGCGGGTCGTTCTTGTGCACGGACGAATACTGTACCCGGTATATGGTCGGCACGCGCGGAAAAGGCGAAACGAACACGGCGACAGATCACTTGGGGTTTCGCTGTGTGAAGTCCGCGAAATGAAAGTGGAGTTTTGCTCAGAAAGCTCGGCGTTCGATCGTCAGATCTCTCTTTTCATGACTGCTTTCCATTCGCAATTCGGCCGCAAAGACGTTCCGGCGCTACGATCAGGCGAACTGGCGCAAAAACCGCACATCGTTTTCGTAGAGGCAGCGCATGTTGTCCAGACCATAGCGTAGCATCGTGAAACGCTCGACTCCAAGGCCGAATGCAAACCCACTTACTTCGGTCGAATCATAGCCCACGTTTTCCAGAACCTTTGGATGGATCATTCCTGCACCCAGAACTTCCAGCCAGCCGGTGGCCTTGCACACCCGGCAACTGGCATCGTTGCCCCGGCATTTGAAGCACTGTACGTCGACTTCCGCGCTGGGTTCCGTGAACGGAAAGAAGCTCGGACGGAATCTCGTTTCCAGCCCCTTGCCGAACATTGCCTGTAGAAATTCCTGCAACGTCCCCTTCAGGTGCGCCATGCTCACACCCTTGTCCACGAGGAACCCCTCGACCTGGTGGAACACGGGTGAATGCGTCGCATCCACATCGTCCACGCGGTAAACGCGGCCCGGCGCAATGATCGCAACCGGCGGCTTGTGCTCCTTCATGTACCGGATCTGCACCGGGGAAGTGTGTGTGCGCAGAATGTGCCCGCCTGGAACAAAGAAGGTATCGTGCATATCGCGCGCCGGATGATCCGCGGGGATGTTCAGCGCGTCGAAATTGTTATACTCGGTCTCAATGTCTGGCCCGGTGGCTATGGCATAACCCATCGAAGTGAATACCCGCTGGATTTCTTCGAGTGTCTGCGTCAATGGGTGCAGCGCACCTGGTGAAGTGGCACGTGGCGCCGGCAGCGTAACGTCGACTTGTTCTCCTGCAAGCCTTTGGGAAAGCTCGGCGTCACTGATCTGCTCGAGCTTCTGCTGAAAGGCTGCTTCAACCCGTGCTTGTGCTCCATTAATAGCCTGGCCAGCAGCAGGTCGCTGGTCCGCCGATAACTCGCCCATCCGGCGCATCAGCTCACGAATCGGGCTCTTCTTGCCCAGGATTTCGGGGCGAATGCGTTCGAGTTCCTGCGAATCTGTTGCCATTTGTAGCGCTGCCATTGCCGTTTGCTCGGCCGAGGCCAGTGCTTCTTCTAAGGTGCCGGTGCTCATCGCCGCTCAAAACACATGTCCGCACGGGCGCAATCAAGTGGGAAGAGTCGTCGGGCCCTTGAAAGCCAAAACAAGCATTGTGAGTTGACGCATATGGGTTTGAAGAAGCGGGCTGACCGAATGAAACGGCACAGGGGCGGGGACTTTACAGCCAGGAGAACTACATTTGCAATGTGGCTGCTGCTGGCCGTTTGGTCAGGCCTTACTGCTCCCGCGGATGCAGAGGAGACAACGCATGCCCTGTCCGAAATTGTGCCTCCGGCACTGGGCTATGACCTCAGCACCCAGCCATGGTTTGCATCTGCCGACCTTCCACCAGAATCCAGCCCGGCGAGAATACGAGAGCTGGCTACCGCGACCAGTCCGACGGTCATCCTGCGTTCAGGAACCGCAACGAAGTCCGGCATATTGTTTTGCATTCTATCGCTTCGTGAAACAGCGGATCAGCAACTCGGTGGCCGAATCACCATCGGTGACATTGATGGCGAAGACGAAGCATATTTCAACGGCGTGAAAATCGGTGAGAGCCACGGTTGGGGCGTCACCGATTTGGGAATTCCGCGACAATATGACATACCCCCCGCGGCATTGCGGGCCGGAGAGAACGTGTTGGCGCTGCGTATTTTCGCCTGGCGAAACAAGCCAACGTTCGGAATCAAACGTCTGCCGCTGACGTTTGCATTTACTGCGCCGCAGGAACCCCGGCCGAATACAATGGAGGCTGCGGCACGCCACGATGCGATAGACGCCGATCGTGCGCGCAGAGCGATTTTTGCGGCAGATCCCGAACTCAGCTCGACCGAGCGGCTCCACCGCAAACGACCTGGATTTGGCAGGTTCGGAGAATTTCTGTTCGATGGGCTTCCGGCGATGGCGGAGGTCAGCCCCACCCGCATTTCCTCCCGGAAAGGTCCGGTAATTGAAATCGCACTGGACGACGTTTCCTCCGCGTCAGTTGTAAATGATACAGCCCTGCCCGGAGTGGATCCGTGGCACAAACTCACGCGTGTCGTCGGCACCTCGTCTCAGCAGGTAATCCAGTATACAGTGCATTCCAATGTGCTGTACCCAGGCGCCATACTGAAGCTGGAGAAAGGCGCAGTGCTTCCGCTTCGCGTGCGCCTTGCAGGCCGGGCAGGAGTGATTTTGCAGGCGAGTCCCGAAGAGCTGAACCACGCTGGTGTTCGAGTGTCGAAAAAAAGCACGGTAGATGTTTATGTTCTGGGCGACGCGGCTACTGCCACTCCGCCGGCAGTTCTCGTTCTTTCTGGCTTATCTGCCAACATAACGCGATCTAACGACCAACTGGAAATCGCCCTTGCCGCAAAAGACGCGAAGCGAGGCGGTCATGTGTACATTTGTTTTCCGACCGGGATCAGAAGCATTTTGCCGAAGTCAAAGTTCGCGTCTGTCTCTGAGCTCGCAGCGACCGCCGACCCGGGATCAACCCAGTCCACCCTGAACCGATGGCTGCGGCTCGCAGTGAATGAGCCGGTCGCCACGGATGAGTACTTTCGTGTATTGCCCGAACGTGGAGCAGTACGCGTCTATCAGCTTTCAAGCTTTAAGGCTCCTGCTGGGTTGAGCGGGCTGCCACCCTTGCTGTTCAGGCCGCCGCAGTTGGATTTTGCGGTACAAACCCTTAGGTATCCTGTAGCGGGGCAGGAGACGACAGCAAGTGGCTTGATCACGTTCTCGGGCGAAGCCTGCTACGCGGTTCAGGATTCGCGCACGAGCGGTTCTGAGACGAGCGATTCTTCGCGAGACGATATTCATCTGACATGGTACGACCTGCCTGTACCTCCGATGAAAGAGCGCGGCATGCTCGCGGCTCCCGGGCAGAAGCAGATGCGCGAACTGTTGCTCAAGTGGATCATGAGCGATGTTGGATCTTCAGACACCCTGAACGGCGTCGATGCGCTTTATAAGTCCCGGTGCCAGGCCTTTCAATCGTGGAGCTACCTGACAACAGACACGAGGCATCGGCTGACGCAGGATTCGACTGAGCTCCTGCCGATTGCCCTGAGTGATCGGTTCTGGCACGTACATACCGAGCCGTTATCCGGCCTTCAGTACTGGTGGACCTATTTTATCGAAGGCCCGTACTTTGATCGCTTCGACCAGGACTGGGGCAACGGGCTGTCTTTGTACGGTCTATACACCTTCATCAAGTACACGGGCCAATGGGAGCTCGCGCGGGCGCACTGGGATGCGATCGAGCGAATCTTTAGCTGGTTTACCGTAACGGATGACTGGGAATGGATGCGGGCTTCAAACGGCGCACATGGGCACGGAACGGGGGCGGGTGATTGCGAATCAGCTACGTTTGCGGCGTGCGTAGCGTACGCGCGGCTTGCCGAAGGAGCTGGCCGCGCAGACGAATACGAGTACGGAATCTACATGGCTTCACGCGCGGCTGTTTTTGCCCTGACGCGATTTGCGTACGACGACTTCGCGCGCGAATATGGGCTTGGCGAAACCAAAAGCCAGGTGCTCGGTTTTCACGAAGGGCAGGGATTCCTGGTCGGAGAACTCGACCGTTACCCGTGGAACGTGACATCTGCGATCTCGGGCAATGGTATTCAACCTGGCAACTTTGATTTGTACCTCAAGTATGCGCCGGAGACTCTGAGATCTTACGAGCAGACGTTCGAGGCAGCTTATCCGAACTGGTCGAATGCGCAGTACCGATACAATTTCCCTACTTTGTACAAAGGTAATTCAGGCTACATCACATTGCCGCATATCTACCTGCGCGCGCGGCTCGGTATGGAGAGCTCTGATGTGTTGCATGACCTGATTCACAAGGCGGCCGAAAATCCTCACCTGTGGTGGTTGGCTCCGCCGGTAATAGCAGAGGTTATGCACAGCAAAACGGAAAGTGCCTACGTGTCCGACTGGGGCCGGTGCGCTTTCCTCGGAGGCGAAATGGTCAAAGACTCCGAAGGCGATAAGCGTCGCGTACGTTGCATCATGCGATTCGACAACCGTGAAGCGCCCAACGCGGTCGAAATTGTCCTGCCGAAAAAGCCGCAGAATTTCCAGATTAACGATGGCCCGGTACCGCTCACCGACAGTCAGTTGGAAGGCAATGAGCTGAGACTAAAACTTCGCCGTCCGGGCCTCAATACAGTTGTGGTGCAGTATTGAAAGGTCGCCTGAATAGACTGTGGCAATCATCCGATTGCCGCAGTCTATTCAAGAACTGTACTAATGTGCCGAATCAGTAGTTCCTTACCAGACCATAGGGGCAGGGTGACCTGGATTCGGCACACAGAACAGATTACGAACTAACGGTAGACCCCACCAGGTTTAGTAGAGATTCCAGTCGTTAATACCTGAGACCGCAGATACTGCGATGGAATAGCTGGCACCAGTTGCCACGTTATCGGCACGGTACGCATCCACATAATAGGTGCCGGAGCTACTGGGCGTGAAGCTGAATACCTCTGCCTGGCCTGCGCCGCCACTGTCATGGACCGGCGGTTGAGTTGTGCCAGCCGAATTCTGAATCTCGATGCCGATGTCCAGTTGTGGCAATCCACTCGTAGTAGCATTGAAATTATACTGGGTTCCGGCAGTTGCGGTCCAACGGAAAAAGTCTTCACCGCCGGCACCATCTTCAGCCAAAGTGCCAGTTAGTGTGTCCGGCACAGTAAATGACACCGCACCACCACGAACGTTGTTGGATCCATCTTCCAGACCCTCACTGACAGACCAGCCAATTCCAACCGGCATGCACAAAATGAAAGCCGACAAATATCTTAGCTTCATGAACATCTCCTCGTTTGATTTCACAGCGCCGAAGTAATTTGACTGCTGCGGTATGAGACGCAAGTAGTTTATGGTGCGATGACTGCCGCCAGTAATAAAATCGAGTAATCTTGTCGGCATACGAGTTTATTTAGCTAAGCCGCTGATTCCATTGCCGTAAGCTTCGTTCTGATCAGGTCCGCTTTCCTTTGTCACGACCGCCTTCCGCCTGGGCGATGGCAGGCTTCTTGAGTGTGCGCGGAGGTACCTTTTTGGCCGTTGCGGTGGAGGCGACTTCCTTCTCCGGTTCGTCTGCTGCTACACCCGGCGCCTTTGATTTTACAGGTCCGGAACCGCGAAGCGTAACTACCGTCTTGCCGCCACGAGTGGCTGTCCCGGTTTTCCGGGGAGACGCCTCCGCCACCTCGACCGTAATTTTCTCTGGCTTCGCAATGGACCGAACAGTCGGAGCTTTGGGTTGAACCGGCTTAGGCTTTGACGCGGTTGCAACAACGCGAACTGCCGGTGCAGTTGCTCTTGCCGCGACCGGTGCTGGTTGGGCCGCTGGCACGGCTGCCGGCGACGCAGAAGCTATGGCTGTGTCGATGCGAGGGCCTTGCCGGTCCGGGACACCGCGGTCTTTGTCCCTGACCAGAACCGTTGGTGCAACAGGATCAGACTCGAATTGCGCGAAATGCCGAGGCAGGAAATCGTAGCGGAGCCACCCCAGGTATGCGCAGGCGACCTCGATGTTCTTCTGGGGATCAAACACACCGCTCCCGTATTCCCAGTCCAAACCATACTTTTGTTTAATTTCAGACCAGACCACAGGCATTACCTGCATCAGGCCACTGGCTCCTGCCCCGCTGACACACGAATTGCGAAAGTCGGACTCGGTTTTCATAATCGCGCGGATCATTTGCGGGTCCAACCCGTATTTTTGAGCGGCTTGCTGGATAAAAGGCTCATATTCCGTCTGGCTGAGGTCCTGCATGTAGTATTTCAGCACACGAGGGGCGTAGTTTTGCGTCTCGCGAAAGGGAACGTTACCCCGGTATTTTAGCAAGGCATAGGGCCCGGCATTGTAAGCCTGTAGCCACAGCCTCGCTTGCTCCCGGTCGAGCGGTTGCGCGATAAAGTTATCCTGGTTGAGAGGTGCGGAAGTACCGCTGGCGTGGGTCGCGAGTTTCCAGGTCGCGTCCACCATCGAGGGAAGATCGCGTCGTCGATCAGGTTGATTTGAGGTTTCCTGCAATAAACCGGGGTTGCTTGCAAGAGCGACAAGTTTAGTAAAATCATAGCGTGACGTCTGATCTGCTGGGCTCTTGGGCTTCGGCTCCGGGGCTTTCGGACCCGTTGTTGCAACGCCTTTGGTGTGCGCGAACATTGCCATGGCGACCTGAAAGCCCATGGCAAGCCGACTACGGTATCTTAGCATATCCCTGAACATCTTCATGCCTTCCTCCGGGCGGCTACGCATACGCGTTATGGAAGAGGTCTTACACGGTTTATCGAGCCGCGAAACGGTTCCAATATAGTTAATAACAAATGGCGGACCATGTCCGCGCTATTTTGTCTAAGATTTGAACTTAAAGACTTTGCGCAGGCTCTGAACCGGAATTGGGAACCCGGACTTGAAACGCTTACAAGTTACCGAATCGCCGTTTTGCTCTTTCAAGCACGGCACGGATTTTTGTATCCGCTGCCTTTGCGGCCTGCTCAACGGTTGCCTGGGGATTGCCGGTGCCAGGATTTACGAGGACCGCCTTCTGCACTTCCTGCTGGAGTACCCTGTCGATCCGCTCTCCGCCCGGTACCAGCGGCGACATTACGCCGTCCGGGAAGAGACTGAACACCGCGCTGAGACGCGGATCATCTGCAAACGGATCTCCCGCGCTGATACGTGAAGGGTACACATTCTCATATTTCAGGACGCGCTGACCTTCGCCACTCACGAGGTACAGTGCGAATTCGGCAGCCAGTCGGCGGCGCTCCGGGTCTTTTTGGCGAAAGACAACATACGTGCCCAGGCCGGAGGATGCGAGTACCGGGGTCGTCATGCTGTCTTTTTGCGGCGGCGCAGCAATCATCCAGCGAATTGGTTTTTCCAGCTCTCCCGTGCGCCCGGCGGCCACCTTCCGGCGGTTCGTCGCTTCGATGGCATCGTTTGCGCGTTCCACGGCAGTAACGCACCATGCGCCCTGTATGGTACAGGCGCAGGTGCGGCTGTCCCGCCACAGGCTCCAGCTTTGCTCCTGGGTGGCCGCACCGATTCCAGGAGCGGCGACTCGGTGCTCAAACTCGAGTGACTGCAATCGCCGCAGCCCCTCTATAAAAGGGGCCTCGGCTACCGTGGATTGGATGATTCCCTCAGGACGCTGCTGCAGAATACGCCCGCCGAAATTAAAAATAATCGAGTACGCTTCGTACTCCATAGGGCCAAGGTTTGTGACCAGCCCATAAAAATTTGGCTCGGCAGATGTCGTCGCGCGGTCGCCCGCTGAAGTGCGGGTAAGCGCCTTCATTTTCACGAGGAACTCATCCCAGTTCCATCTGCCGTCTTTCGGTGGGGCAACGCCGAATTTCTTAAAAAGGTCCAGGTTGAGCAGCATGACATAACACGCCTTGTACCACGGCACCGCATAGACATGGCCCTTGTGGGAAACCGCCTTCAGGTACGCCGGATGGAAATCGCTGATATCATTCTGCAGATAGCTCTCGAGCGGTTCGAGTACGTCCTGCGCAATAAACCCCGGCAGCCCCGTACTCACCTGGCCGCAGACATCCGGAGGGCTACCGGATAGAACGGAAAGGGTCAGCTTCTGCTGCCCATCCTGCCATGGTAGCTTTGTATAACGAATACGAACTCCCGGGTGCTCTGCCTGGAACCGGGCCATTGCAGACGTCAGATAGTCGTTCGTCCTGGGGAGGTGGGGGAAATCCCAGAACTCCAACGTGATCGGGCCGGACGCGGCGCAAAACCCCGCAGACAAATGCACGTAGATGGCAACACAGGCAATCACCGGCTTTAAGCGGGTTGGAGGTCGTCGTGCGGATGATCGGCCGGGCATCGTACGTGGAGCTTGTTTT
This sequence comes from Candidatus Sumerlaeaceae bacterium, assembly GCA_051003195.1. Taxonomy (GTDB): domain Bacteria; phylum Sumerlaeota; class Sumerlaeia; order Sumerlaeales; family Sumerlaeaceae; genus JBPCLP01. Next base: position 185,602 of record JBPCLP010000008.1, read on the forward strand.
TGCCATCTTGGACACGCAAGAACGCGATGTAAGCTCATGCCAGACACTCCCCTAAAGTCGCCGCCTCCATTGATATCAATGCTGCCGCGACTGCGACCCCGTCGGTTCCCATTGCTCGCGGCACTTAGCTTCCTGGTGCTCGGCCTAATTATCTACGCTCCGGCTCTTGGCTCCGGAAAGTTTGTGTATGGGACTGACACATTCGGTCACGATTACCTGATGCATTGGTATGGGTGGAAGCAGTCGATTTCCGTTCGTGGCGAATTGCCCCTGTGGTGCCCTTATTTATTCTGCGGATTTCCGTTTATCGCCAGTGCGGCTTTGTGTCCATTCTATCCGTCGCAATGGTTGTACGCAGTGCTCCCGTTTAACACCTCCTTCACGCTGCAATACGTTTTTGCGGCAGCCCTGGGTGGGCTTGGCTTTGCATGGTGGATGCGGCAGCTTCGGCTTAGCCGCGCGATTGCGATATGGGGCGGGGTCGCGTTCCTTGTTTCCGGCCACTTCATCACCCTTACTTACGCTGGACACCTGCAGAAAATGATCGCGATCGCCTGGGCCCCTGTCGCACTGGGGGCAACCGCGCGTTTGCTTCGGCAGGCAGACCAGGCCACGAAGAATCCGCGATTCGTGAAGGCCAGCGTTCTCCTCGGTATCGCATGGAGCATGCAACTGCTTGCCAGCCACCCGCAGATCTTTTATGCGACCTTCTTAGCATGCGCCCTGCATTGGATCGGCGACGCTTTCCTCCGTGTACGACGTGATGGGACTAAGGATATTCGCGGCGTCTTCAGCAGAACGACGCTGCCGATATGGTTCGGGCTTGGTGCAATTGCAGCGGCTATCCTGGTCGCGATTTGGTTAAGTGCGGTGCAGCTGTTCCCCTCATCGGAAATGCACTCTGTAAGCAATCGGGCCAACGGAGTCAGTTATCCGGAGGCGGTCCGGACGTCTTACCCGCCGGCTGAACTTCTTGAGTATATTGTGCCGTCCGTTTTTAGCGACAGCGTGCGCGGCACCACGATTCCGTACTGCGGTAAATGGGGTGAACGAATCGTCAGCGACTATGTGGGAATTCCGCTGCTGTTTCTCGCAGTTGTCGGTCTTATAGCAAGCGTTCGCAGGTATAAATGGTTCCTGCTGATCGTTGGGCTTTTATCCATATTGGTGGGCTTGGGAAAGTACACGCCGCTTTACTCAATGTTATACAGGCTGCTGCCCGGCTTCAGGGATTTCAGGTCTCCCGGGACGTTCATGTTTATTGCCGACTTCAGCGTGATAGCCCTCGCCGCCTTCGGACTGGAACACTTACTCGGGTATGCCGCCTCCGCGCAGCGTAGCTGGACTTCAATATTTCGGAAACCGGCACCGGCTGCGAGTGCCGAACCACTGGGAGTTTCGTGGATACGTTCCAACCGGGCAACGACTGTGGCTGTCCTCGTCCTGTTTGTGGCTGTCCTTCTTACAGTCATTGGACTCGACCAGGTATGGGGAACGAAGCTCGACATAGCCACCCTGGCAGAAAAACGGCGGTACCTGGTTTTTCGGGATTTGTGGTTAGCCGGCGCAGAGCTTGGACTCGCCGCGGCCCTTTTCATTGTCATGCGATGGAGGCCCCGCGCTGCGGTCCTGGGATTTGCCACCATCGGAATTTTACTTCCCGCAGTTCACAATCGACACTTTGTGCAATTCGACCGTCTTGCCCCGTTCCTGGACTACATTCAGAATCAGCCTGCGTATGCCCCCCTGGCCAATTCGCCACAACCGATTCGCGTACTCGAAGAAAACCAGCTAAAGACCGACCCGATGCTGTCAAACATCGGAACCGCCAGTGGATACCATCCTGTCATGCTGGATAGCTATGCCTGGCTGGCACAAAATATCGGAATCGGGTCAGAGTTGTTCGCCGGGACATACTGCGTGAACTACGCCCGCACGTTATCTGCCCGTGTGACGGCAGCAGGACAATGGGAAAGCCTTGGACGCTTTCGCAAGGCCGGCCGCATCGAGTATCTCTGGCGCAAGTCGCCTGCCGCTGTGTATTTTCCGCCGACACGGCTGGTCGCGTGCGCGGGTGGCCCTGCACAGGAACGCACACAACTGCTTCAATGGTATAAATCGCAGCGCACCGATTCCGACCATTCCGCCGACGTGAAGGACGATACTTCAGTGAACGTCATAGCACCGGTGGATGCCGCCTTTCTAGACGCAAGAAAGCTGCAGGCACTGCGACTTACTGAAGGTGTGCAACCGACGCGCGGCTGGATCATGTCCTGGTCGCCGAACCGTGTCGAAGTGCGCGCAGAGGCCTCTGCGTCCGGAGGGCGATCGTTGCTCCGGATGGCGGAATTTGCCGCACCAGGATGGCGTGCACGTGGACAGGACGGCACACGGATACCGCTGGTTACTGTGAATGGATCCCAGCGCGCACTGGCTTTGCCTGCCGGGGAAAAGGTGATCCGCCTGGTGTACTCTCCATTTTCGATGCGCCTGGGGCTTTTCTGCACGCTCGCGGCGACCGCTATCGCCCTCAGCGCAGGCTTGGGAACTCTGAGCCGGCGGATTCGCCGTGTCAAAAAACGACTCCGACACAATGGAGTGGTGGGCCCACCAGGACTCGAACCTGGGACCAACCGGTTATGAGCCGGCCGCTCTAACCAACTGAGCTATAGGCCCTTGCGGCGGTTGATGTACCACGCAGCTGTGCGTCTCATTTGCTTTTTGAAGGAATCCGTCAGCCGGATGTCGGCATAAATTATGAACAGCGCTGCATATTCCACTTGCAATGCGTAGAACGCAAGTTCTACCGCTAAGTTCAACGCTGCTGAGTAAGGACGCATATGCCAATTCCGAAGCTACCGGATAAACAAAAGAAGATCCTGGAATTTATCCGGTCAGAACATTCGTCGACGGGTGTGTATCCGTCGGTGCGGGAAATTGCCGCCCATATGGAGTTTAAATCGACCAACACGGTGGATTATCACCTGCGTCGCATGGAAGCTATGGGTGCCATTGAGCGAGGCGGACGGCGTGCGCGCAGCTTCTCAGTAGCCGGGGGCGACCGTGGTACGACGCGGGCCCGTAGCTCCGGCGGATATTACGCTGAGCACGGCGGTGTTCCACTGCTGGGTCGAGTGGCGGCAGGCGAGCCCATCCTTGCTGAGCAGCACTACGACGGGATGGTAAACTTTTCCAGCCTCTTCCATTGTGATGACCAGACTTTCGCACTTAAGGTGCTGGGCGACAGCATGGTGGAAGCGGGCATTGTCGATGGTGACCTGGTTATTGTGCGCCACCAGCCAAACGTCGCTAACGGCGAAATCGGTGTGGCGGTCATCGGGAACGAAGCCACCGTAAAACGCATTTACGACGAAGGCTCATCCTGGCGTTTACAGCCGGAGAACACGACGATGAAGCCCATTGTTGTAAAAAAAGGCGAAGAAGACTTTTCAATCGCTGGCCGCGTGGTCGGTGTTGTGCGGAAAATGTAATCCGGTATAATCTAAACATAAAGGCTCGCAGCAGTGATCCGCTGCAGCCCTCGATTCCAGTGTCGGGTTCCTATACAAGCGCCAGTTCTTCATATATGAGCGTATTGAGCTCCCGATTCCTCTTCTCGTGCTTCGGCTCGCCCGGCAAACCGTTGAAAATAAGTGCAACTGCGAGCTTTTGGAGGGGATCGGCGTAGGCACTCGTACTTTGCACTCCGCTGTGGCCAAAGGTGCTCTCTGAAGCATACTTCCCATATCCATACGGTGTGGTTTCAGAACCATATCTGTTAGAATTGATGAGAAAACCAAACCCCCAATCAATGCGCCCGTGAAGGGTGCGGTCGACCAGACCGCTTCGGGAGCGTTCGGTCATTGTGCGAACCGTCTTCGGACTGAGAGGCCCCGCGCCAGCAACCCCATTCCACAGGTCGCTGAGCATGTTATAGAACGCGCACAGTTCGCGGGCCGGACCAAGAGCGCCGCCGCCGGGATTGCGCGCGTGTGCACGCAATTCGTTATCTCCCGCCCAAACGGGCACCTGGTGAGTTCGTAGATCGAGTTGATCCCGGGCGCTGTGGTTTGTATCGTGAAGTGGCGCTATCTCGTCGCTTTCAAGCATGCTGGTATATTGCCCGGAGGGCAGGCCAATCGATGCTTTTTGACAACGGATTGAGCCGAGGACCTCACGTTGAACGTAGGCGTGAAAAGCTTCGCCCGTAATCCGCTGCAGGATTTCGGCGAGAAGGTACCACGTTGTCTGCGGATCGTATGCCGCGTAATTGCCGGGCACTCGACCCTCGGGAATGCGAGCGTTGCAGATTTGCGCGATGATTTCATCCCAGTGCAACCGTGGCCAGTCAACGGCCGGTGGCTCGTAGGCATGTGTGTGCGTGAGGAGATTTTGAATCTGTATTCCAGATTTGGCATGGGCGGCGAACTCCGGAATGTGATCCGCCACCAAATCCTCCGGCGTGAGCCGGCCCTGCTCCCACAACTGCGCAATGGCGACTGCGAGGAGCGGTTTGCCTGCCGACAGCCAGAGCATGCGGTGGTCGGTGCGCAGGGGTTTTCCATCGCGCGCCAGGCCAACCGCGAAGTCCGCAACGACGCGCCCCTGCAGGGACACACTCATCTGGGCGCCAATGTGCAGGCCCCTTTCGATACCTTGCTGTAAGAGGGCCGTACAGCGCGGGAGCTCGTTAATCACAGGCGTTGTTTCCGGCGAGATGAGTTTCGCCTCACGCTACAGCTTCAATCGAAGTGCGACTTTGCTTTCTCGAAGCTCTTTCGCAGTTCCCCCAGGGCGGCTTCGGTACCTGTTGCCATCTCATCCCATGCCTTGCCGCTGCGCGTCTTCAAATCGTCCAGCTTCTTTTCCAGCTCCTCTTTGCGGCGTTCGAGATCGGGCAACTGTTCCTGGATACGCGCTTTTGCATCCGCGCCCGCCCGGGCTACCCGGGTCTTCAGATCCGCGAGGTTTACGTCGAGCTTCTTTACTTCCTTCTCCAGTCGTGTCTGCGCCTGGTCTTTCGTCTCGACGGCAAGCGCGCCCGCAGCAGAAAGCGTTTCGCTTGTGCCGCGCTTCAGGCGCTCGACATTATCGTCACGCTCCAGCTTCTCAGCATGTGCCGGGTGGTCTGCACATCCCGCCATAGCCAGCAGCGTGCAGAGAGAGCAAAGCGGCCACCAATTCCTGATCGTATGTTTTTTCATGTGCGACGTCTTCCGCCTCGTTGCGCCAATTGCAATCCCGCAGTGCAATCCTGCGCTTTTGCTTGCCTCGCTTCTGACGTTCAACTTGCTGGCGGTATGAGGCTCATCGTTGGGCTCGGAAACCCGGGCCGCCAGTACGACAACACTCCCCATAATGTCGGGTTTCATGCAATCGACGAGCTGGCGCAACGACATGCCGGCAACTGGGCCCTTCAAAGGCGCTTTGACGCGATGACGGCAGAAGTGCGAATCTGGGACCGGAATACGACGCTCCTGAAACCACTGACGTATATGAACCTGAGCGGACAAAGTGTGGGCGCGTGGCTGAGCAGGAATGGCGGCGAGCCGTCTGAGATACTGGTCATCAGCGACGACGTGCACCTTCCGCTCGGACGGATCCGCATTCGAACTGGTGGAAGCCATGGCGGACAAAAGGGCCTGCTTTCGATTATCAACTCACTTGGCACGCTCGAGTTTCCACGGCTGCGCATCGGTATTCGGCCTGAAACCGAAGAGGTAACGGACCTGGTGGAGTACGTGCTTCGGAAAGTGAAGCCCGCAGATCGCGACGTTTTTAAACAAAGCTGGAGTGATGCAGCTGACGCCGTCGAGATGATCTTTAAAAAGGATCTGACGACAGCGATGAATCATTTTAACCGGAAGAACACGTGACCCCTGACGAGGCCCGGCGTTGGATGCGCGAGGCAATTGCGCTGGCCCGGCAGGCGGCGGAACTGGATGAAGTGCCTGTCGGCGCTGTTGTTGTACACAATGACAAGCTGATCGGACAGGCGCACGATCTTCGTGTCCAATTGCGTGATCCAACGGCGCACGCCGAAGTGCTGGCACTTCGCCAGGCCGCTGAGCACCTTGGCGATTGGCGTCTGGAAAACTCCACTCTCGTTGTGACACTGGAACCATGTCCGATGTGCGCGGGAGCTGCCCTGCTTGCACGCATCCCACTGGTTGTGTATGGTGCCAAAAACCCGAAGTTCGGCGCGGTCGAATCGCAGATGCCGCTTCTCGCCCACAAAGGCTGGAATCACCGTACGCAAACTGTCGCCGGCGTGCTGGAGACAGAATGCGCAGAGCTGCTGCAACACTACTTTCGCGCGAAGCGCTGAAGACTACTTTCGCGCGAAGCGCTGAAGGCTACTGAACAGCAGAAAGCATGATCAAGTCGCGATCACGGAGCAGTAGTGATGCCTGCGGCCGCCGCCGTTTGTGTGGTCATGCTGGTCGAAGCGGTGGTCTCAAGCACAGCCGCGCCCGCGATTGTCACCGTAGTGTTGGCCGAAAGCGCAGTCGTCATTCCAGGCACTGCGGATGTCGTCCCCTCGATTCCTGCGACAGCTCCCGTGGTAGTACCATCACGAGGAGCGCCGCCTACCTCCACGATCCATTTGTTTACCTCAGGATCTTTTCCGCCGAGGTCGAGGTACTTTTCATAATTCCGCAAAGCCTGGGTCGGAAGCTTGAGATTGTTGTGATAAAGAATACCCAGGCTCAGGTAAAAATCCGCTCTGCGCGAGTCTGCGGCGATTGCCTGCTTATAGTACTGTTCCGCCTGTTTGAAAAACCCCACTTTGGTCTGCTGGTCCGTGGCATCGGCGCCAAGCCGACGCTTCACATCTCCGAGCCGGTTGAGCGCATTGCCAAAGTTCGGCACCATTTCGAGGGCCTTCTGCAGCCGGGTTTCCGCCTGCCGCGGGCTCTCCTGCGAAAGATCGATCGCGCCGAGTTCCGTCTGCCCTTCTGCCATCAATTGCCGGTAATGGAATGAAAGCTGACCGCTTCGTTCCAAATGCTGGACGACGTTTAGAAACCACTGTTTGGCGGCGTCGGGCTGCTTCTGCGCCTCCAGGACTTTACCCATCTGGATGTGGGCCTCTATCGCGTCCGGCTTTATGGAGAGCACCTTCAGCAGGTTATCTCGTGCGGCATCATACTGCTCCTGCCGATAAGCCAATTGAGCGGCGAGCAGGAACGCGCGCCACCGGTTCGGCTCCAGCTGTTGCGCGGCATCCAGACTTTGCTTCGCTTTGTCGTATTCCGCCAGAATAATATAAACTTCCGCGCGATCCGCCCACGCGTCGTAGTTGTACGGGTCGTTCTTCAGCTCGAGTTCAATGTGCTTGATTGCATTGTCGTAGTCCTTTGCGTCCATGTTTGCACGCGCGAGGTAATGCTCTGCTTTTGGGTATGCCGCATCCATCGACAGGCACTTGGTGAGCATCGAAATCGCGTTCTCAGTTTTGCCGGTATCCTTATAGATTCGTCCGAGCAGAAACAGCGCGTCTTTATTGTCCGGGTTAAGTTTCAATGCTTCGTTCAGATTATCGATCGTCTTCTGAATGTCCGTGCCGACGTTCTTTTCGCTCATTTTGATGTAAGATTCCACCAGCCGGTCCAGGGCATCCGAGTATTGCGGATACTTGCCGCGCGCACTCAGCGCCTGCGCGTAATTGGCCGACGCCTTGTCGTAGTCACCGCGCTGGTAGTAGCGCTTGGCGATGAGATAGTGATACCGCACCGATTCTTCCTCGGTGAGCTGCTCCTCTCCATATTGCAGCCCTTTAAGAATCAGGTCGATGCCTTTCTCTTCGGTAACCGAGCTGCGCAGATACAGTTCGCCGAGCATCAGGTGCGCTTTAGAATAGGCCGGGTACGCTTCAATTGCAGCTTCCAGCTGCCGCTGCATCTCGACTTCGCTGACGGAATCGCGCGCAACCATCGCGCGTTTGAAGTGAATGTCCGCGAGCAGCATGCGCGCGGCTGAAGTAGATGGATCAGTCGGCGTCATAGTGGTCAGCAGGGATTCGAGGACGCGTTGCGCATTCTCGAACTGGCCAGCAGCCGCGAACGCCTGCGCCTGTGCAAATTGGGTACCTGCGCTGTTTGCCTGGCTCTGTTGCTGAAGTTGTGCGATCTGCATGAGCCTGGCACGCAACCGAGTCTCCGCCTGTCCGCCGGACACGGCACGTTGTAATGCCGCCTGGTAGTTCTTTGACGCAGTCACGTAGTCGCGCCGCGCGAGTGCAACGTCACCGTCGACCTCCTCCGCCGTCGTCTCCGTCGAGAGCAGTTCGCGTACATCGGCGCGGGGAACACGCACCACGCCAATTTCCGTTTTGATCGCATACTCGGTCGCGGTCTGCTGGGTGATGGCGCCGTTCAGCGTCTGCCCATTGTTTCGCACAATGCGGTCGGCCCATCCAAGTGCGGCAAACAGCACAAAGGTGGCCACAGACAAACTGCGCCAGCACAACCGGAGTCGATTCATAGTCGCGAGCTCCTCAATAACGGAAAAGCGGAATGCCGGGCCACTTTTTGCCTACCAGCCAAGCCTCCATTGAATCATACGCAGTGAGCGCAAACCCTGTGAGTGCAATCATAAAGAGAGCCAGCCGCGGGACGTGAAGCTCGCGACTATTTTATGGCCGCTTCACGGATAACAGCAATGGAAGCGTCTGCCAGACTGGCCTGCAAATTGCTCCCTGGTAGACGTTCGCGGAGTAGTTTAGCTCCTGCCACAAAGCAGCACGCGCGGGAAGGGAACATGCCATGCAACCCGACGAAAAATCAGAGCCAACCATGAATGAAGCAGCGCAGCGCGCGGCAGAAGCGGCTCGAAAGGCGCGCGAGTATGCGCAAAAGGTTGTCGCTGAGCAGAAGGGTCGCGCGGCGACCGGCTTGGGCCAGTTCGGATCTGCGATACGCGATACTGCCAGTCGGATGCGCGACGAGCGGGACCTGACCATCGCCGGCTACGCTGAAGCCGCTGCCGCCCAGATCGAAAAGGCGGCCGGCTACTTCGACCAGCGCGACCTCAATACGATGCTGACAGACGCACAGCGCTTTGCCCGCCGCAGGCCGGAACTTGTGGTGGGAGGTATGTTCGTAGCTGGAGTTGCCATTGCCCGGTTCCTCAAAGCAAGCGGCCCCAACAGCGCACAACTTTTGAAGTTCGCGGGCACCAAAGAAGATACATACGTACCGCAGAGCATGCGGAAACAGCCAGCTGTTGGCATGCCTGCCGGTGGAAATGATTCCGCCGGACGACGAACGCCAATTTCCGGCTCCTTCAGCAGCCCTCGCGCATACAGCGCATTTGGACCGGATGGCGCCAACTCACCTTCGCATCCAATTGAGGCGGCCGGGGCCGACTTGTCGGGAGAAGCCCCGCCGTCCACGCCGCAGTGGGGTGATCCAGATGGGCCAGGCTCAAACCCGGAGGCACTGTGATGCATGACCCAGAGATAAACACCGACTATACCAGCATCCCGTCGCTGCTGCGTGATTTACGCGACCAGGCGACTACACTTCTGCGCCAGGAAGTCGCGCTGGCGCGTGCGGAAATTACGGAGAAAACCGATCGAGCCGCTCGCAATTTCGGCATACTGATGCTGGGGGCCCTGACAGCGTTCGCCGGCTTTGTCATTCTGCTGATGGCTGCCGTGGCGGGAATCGCAATCGGCCTTGGAAAAATTGGCCAGGCGCACAACGCACCATGGCTCGCGCCGCTCATTGTCGGCGGGCTTGTCACACTCATCGGGATTGCCTTTGTGCAGAAGGCAAAGATCAGCCTGAAACGAACCACTGTTGTGCCGGAACAGACGGTGCGCACTATGAAGGAGAACCAGCAATGGATCGCAAGCAAAGTGAGCTGATTGAGGGCGAAGTCGTGCTGACAAATGACGAGTTCAAAGTGTCACCTCCTCCCGTAGCGCGTACGGCCGACCGCGTGGATCTAAGAAATTCGACTCCCGATGCGATCCGCGCGGAGATTGAACGCACTCGCGCGGCAATGGATAATACTATCGACCGGCTGAACACGCGCCTCAAACCTCGCCATCTCATTGACGACGTGCTCAAATATTTCCACGATAGTAGCGGCACGCAAGCAGAGGGATCCGCACAACGCACGCTGCGAGATGCGGGACAAATGGCGGCCGGGAAACTGAAACGAAACCCGGTGCCGGCGACCCTCATCGGATCAGGTCTCGCATGGCTGCTGTTCCAGAACAGCGGCGGTGCCGGGCGCAACGCGCGTCCGTCCTATGATTCATACATCGAAGACAAAGAGGACGCCGCCGGATTTGATGCTGCACGTGCGGCAGGAGACCTAACCGCAAACGCGCATGCAGATGTACGCGACAACGTGCACGAGATCGCAAACCAGGCGTCACAGAAGGTCGACAGTGTGACCAATGCGCTGGGCAATCTGCTCGATTCAGCGCCACTCGCTTTTGGCGTCGGCGCGCTGGCAGCGGGACTGCTCGCCGGCCTCGTGATTCCAGGCACGAAGGCTGAGGACGAGTTGATGGGTGAAGCCTCAGATACAATCAAAGGCGCGGCTTTGGAAGCCGGCTCTGCACTGGCGGGTACATCGTATGAGGAGGCCGGCGCATCTTCGCAGACGAGCAAAATCGATCGAATGTGGGATCGCTAAGTTCGCCAACCCGCTGGCTAACCGTTTCGCCCCGCGGTACTTTATCTAGCCGCGCCGGCTTGCAACCAACCACGGATTTTTGCAGGTGTGACGTTCTCCAGGCTTTCCAGCACGTAGTCGGCATGATGCGCGAGTTGATCGGACGCGAAAGTATTGCTGATTCCAACAGCCACCATGCCGGCAGCCCGTGCAGCTATCAGTCCGTTAATTGAATCTTCAAAAACAATACAGCGGTTTGGCGAAACTCCAATGCAGTGCGCCGCGGTAAGGAAAATTTCCGGATCGGGTTTGCCACGCTGGAAATCTTCGCCGCTGACGATGTGCTGAAAGAATGGTCTGAGGCCGGAGCTTTCGAGATTGAAGTCAATTTTGTCGCGTGCTGCTGAGGAGGCCAGGGCAATTGGAACCTGTGCATCGGCCAGACTGCGTATCAGCTCCAGCGCACCGGGAAATACCCGCATTCCATGTCCGCGGGCAGCGGCCTCAAAGTAGAGGTCCCGCTTTCGTGCGGAAAAGCGCTCGAAGTCGAGCTTTATGCCTGGTCGCATTTCCATATCGCGCAGGATATCCGCGTCGGTCAGTCCGCAGTATCGCGCCGCATCTGCGGGATCTACTTCGACGTCCTGCTCCTGAAGGGCCGTCCGGTACGCGCTTTCGCTGAACGCTTCTGTGTCGACCAGTACGCCATCGTTATCAAATACGACGCCGATGGGGGCTGAAGGCTCAAAAACGTTATCTGGACTCACGGAGGCACACCTACAGATTGGAGCTCGGTTGAATGCAACGCCCCATCGTGTTACTCGCAAAAAACGTCCGCCGCGGAAGCGCAGCGGACGTTGGTGATCCCTGGTTCGAAGCAGTTAAAAGACGCTAGTTGTCCATGAGTTGCTGAAGCTCGCCCGCTACTTGTGCGAGGTCGTCATTGCCGCGCTGCTCGTCATCGCCATCGACGCGACGACCAGCGCCCGGGCGGTGCGGGCCGCCCGGACCCCGGCCTGGGCCACGCCCAGTTCCGGCGTCCTTCATTTTCTCCATCCGTTCCTTAAGCGTGGCCTTCTGTTCATCGGTAAGCGTTGAATCCAGCTCAGCCTTCACCTGCTTTTTCAGTTCTTCCATCTTCGGCTTCAGCTCAGCCTGGATTGCTTCGCGCTGCTTGTTCACACGCTCCTGCAATTCCTTCAACTTGCCACGCTGCTCGTCGGTCAGATCGTCCAGCGAACCAAGCGCGGCACGCAAGGCGATCTCCTGGCCCGCGTCGTGGATCCGTTCACGTATTTCAGGACCATGCTGACGCGCAAACCCACCCACGGCTCCGCCGATGTTCTCTTTCACTTTCTTAAGCTTCCCCTTTTGCTCGGCATTAAGCACCGCAGCAATGTCTTCTTTGGATTTCTCAAGCACGGCCTTCGTGCCTTCTGCGGTTTTGCGAAGTTCCTTCCGGGTGTTCTCGAGAATGGGCGCAATCTTCTCCTTCTGCTCATCCGTGAGGTCGAGCCGGTTGGAGAGCATCTCGAGCATCGCGGTAGTCGGGCGATCCCCCGCGAGTGGACCTGTCCGCCGTCCAAATTGCCGATCAGCACCACCCGGCCCTGGGCCCGGACCGGCGGTGACAGTGACCGCAACGGTGAGTGCAAATGCTGCTGTAAGCGCGAGTATTGGAAGGGAAGCAGTGATTTTGCGTTTCATCTGCGGAACTCCTTTAGGATTCTGGATTGCCGTTGTCAGGGGCAAGCCGTGTACCGCGCACCGTCATCACCGTGTGTACGCAACTACATGCCGAATGTTAAAGGAGTTGCGTGGGACCTGTACCAAAACGTGCGCGTGATCAGCCGTTCCGAATGGTGCGATTGGTACGCACGCAGCGCACGTTTTGCGCGATAAGAGCTACAGATGTCGGGTGAGTTCGTGGACTGCGCCGGCTCATGCCGAGGCCCCCGGATCAAAGCCCGTCTACTGCCAACGGATCAGCTTTCGGTGCGGTCGATCCACTTGGGCACGTTGGGTGGCACGTAGCTGCTGAGACGTGTGAGCAGCTCAGCCGGTGTTTGTGCGACCAGAATCATGTCGCGATGCTCCACCCGAACGAATCGTTGCGTAACGGCGTGACCCAGCAGAGCAATCAGTCCGTCGTAGTAACCAAGTACGTTCAAGAGAGCACACGGTTTTGTATGCAGTCCGAGTTGCGCCCAGGTCAACACCTCGAGGAACTCTTCCAGGGTGCCGCAACCGCCGGGCATGGCGACAAAACCATCGGCAAGTTCCACCATTAGCGCCTTGCGCTCGTGCATGGAATGCACCACCCGCAGATCGCTGAGCCCCTGGTGGGCCACTTCCCTGGCGACCAGCGCTTCCGGGATAACGCCGATGACATGTCCACCGGAATCCAGTACGGCGTCCGCCAGCGCACCCATCAGCCCCACACGCCCACCCCCGTAAACGAGCGTAATCTGATGCCCCGCCAGAAACTGACCGAGCTCGCCGGCTGCTGAAACATAGGCCGGATCGCCTCCCGGGCTCGAACCGCAGAAGACGCACAGGCTTTTGATGGATACGGTAGCTTTGCTGCTCTCCATAAATTGCTCGATACTCGATGCGACGATGTTATCCAGGGCAAATGCTTTCGAGCAGAAATAGCATCTTGCGCGCAATGATCACTCGCTGGGGCGGAATTGGCGCCGCCATTATTATCGCCAGCTTGTCGCTGGTGCTCTACCTTCCAGGGGCGCTACATTTCTACTTCCAGAACGACGACTGGGTTTTGCTCGGGTACTTTGGCCGTTGGCGTGGCCGCGATTTCTGGCGCATATTCCTGCCGTGGGAATCGATCTGGATGTACCGCCCGCTACAGGTGCTCGAGTATGCCGCGTTCTACAAACTGTTTGGACTTCACCCATTTGCGTATAACCTGAGTCTGTTGCTGATGCATGTAGTTGCGGCGGTGCTCGCGTATGTGCTTCTTCGAATGTTGGCGGGCGGACGCACTGCATTACTGGCGCTCGCAATTTTTTGCCTCACATGGGTGCACGGGGAGGTGCTGCTGTGGAAGGGGAACGTCAACACGTTGCAGCATGCCTGCCTGGCGCTGGCTGCGTGCGTGTGTTTCCTGCGCTCGTCGCGTTCGGACGCGCGACGCTGGCTTGTCGCATCTGCCGGGTTCATGCTATTGGATCTGTTTGCGAAGGAGTCGGCCGTGTTCACTCCCGCGCTTATGCTTTTGTGCGCGTGGTACGCGCGGTGCGATCGAGGTGCGATTAACGCTGGACCACGCCGGCTGCTGATGTTAATCCTCCCATCAGTAATTCTGTGCGTGGTTTATGCCGCCGTGCGCGCATTCGCGTTTCGGCATTTGCTCCCAGAGCAACCAACCGATTACGTATTTGTCGGGCTGCAGCGCGGCATCTTTCAGTTCCTGTATTCATACAAGTTCGCGCTGCTGTCCTTTTACGAGGATCCGCTGCTGCTTCCGCGCGTGCCAGGTGTCCAGGCAGTGCTTGGCGCCATCTGGGGACCACTTGTCATTCTGCCCGCTTTGCTGCTGCTGCTGGCGGTGCGGCTGCGTGACCGTCTACTGCTGTTCGCGCTGGCATGGATGCCGATCGCATTTGGTCCGTCGCTGTTTCTCGAGCGTTTCAATTTAGGGCGATACTACTACTTGTCCGATATCGGCGCCGCGCTGATATGGGCACGCCTGCTCCTGCTCGCGACGGAAGCTGTTCGTCGAATACAGATCTCCAGCGTACGTCGAGCCGCATATTTTACGGGCACGCTGGCATTGGCCTATCTTGCCCTCGCAAACATTGCGACAATCCGCAAGCAGGTTACCGAACAGGAGCGCGACAGCGCCACGACGCGCCGGCTGTTTCGCTTCGTTGAGCAGCACCGGGCCGAAATACCGCCACGTTCCGTCGTCTGGATTTATCCGCCGGCCCATACTCATACCGGGGTTGAATGGGGCGCGCGGGAGATGATCCAGTTCGCGAGTGGCGACACGACGCTCGAAGGACATGTGGAGGGTGAGCCGCTGACGATGGCCAGGCGCGCGAAGCTTGATGGCTATGGTGTTGTTTCAATCGATATGCGGCAGGAGCCGTGGCGGCTTGCCCGCGATTTAAATTAGTTTCGCCAGGGATTCGCGGTGGGACTGAAACACGTGGCGAACGGCTTGCATGTCTATTGCTTCGACCTTGCCGCGAAACCCCTGTTTTGCATAGCCGTAGCGTGCGACCGCCGGTGTTCGGGTCAAGGGAGTTGCTTCATGCGCGGGCGAAAACCCTTGCCGCTGTTTGCCACTTGTTCTTGAGGCAGTGCGATGACGCGCACAGGCCAGACAAAACAGATAATTCTCGGGTCAGCGGCGCTTTCGATCAGCCGCTTTTGGCCAGCTTTCGCCGCTCTGTTCTGTGTCGCATGCACTCTGCTCTACCTGGTCGACATCCGCGGCTTTTTTGCCAGTGATGACTGGGTGTTGCTTGGCTATTATTCCGAGATAAACCCACTCAAATTCTGGGAGTACTTTTCGTTGCACGCAGTGTGGTTCTACAGACCCACGCAAAGCCTGCAGTTCGGCTGGTTTTATCATCTGTTTGGCCTGAATCCAGTGCCTTATAATCTAGCGCTGCTGATCCTGCATCTTACTAGTTGTTTTATCGCCTGGAAACTACTGCGGGCCATTGGTGCGGGGACCGGCGTTGCAACCGTTGCACTGGTTCTGTTTTCCTCCAGTTGGGTCTATGTCGACGTCCTGATATGGAAGGCCAACTTCAACACGCTGCATTGGGCGATCGGTACACTTCTGACCTGCTTGTGTGTTGCGCGCAGCTGCACGAGCGGTGCATGGAGATGGAAGGCATTGGCGATAGGTGCAGCCGTGGCGACTTGTTTTACCAAAGAAATGGTGCTGAACCTGCCGCTGCTCGTGGCGATTACGTACCTGTGTTGCACCCCGCGCGCGAAGCTGCGCGCCGTCGCGCGGCAATGGTGGCCTTTTGCCGCCATTGCCTGTGTGTATTTAGCCTGCCACCTGCTGTTTTTCAAGGATGTGAACACGACGAGCCCGCCCGGTTACCGCTTTGTTCAACCCTGGACAGGAGTGAAGCAGGTGCTGTTCGCGTGTAATCATCAGATGTTCTGGTTTTACACCGACCCCTTGTTCCTTCAGTCAATGCCGGGTATTCATGCTGTTGTGAAAGGCATTATTTCCTACGCGCTATTCCTGCCGGTTCTGATCCTCGCCGCAGGGCTGCTTTTTCGCGACCGACTAATCGTTTTCGGACTCGCGTGGACCATTGCCGCGGGTCTGCCGTCGACGTTTTTGGTTACCTATCACGCCAGCCGTTTTTATTACGTGCCGCTGCTGGGCGCATCCCTTGTCATGGCACAACTCCTCGTCAGAGCGCTGTTCGCCGTGCGAAGCTCCGATGCGTTGCTGCGCACCGTAGTTCGAGTCTCGGCCTTTGCAATTCTCGCATACTATGTTGCAGTCGGCGTCGGCATGACGCAGCTGCTGTTGGATTCGGATAAGCGGCAGTCGAATCGGCTCCGCGCTTTTTTTGAGCTTCTACGTGCGGAGCGGCATCAGGTGCCCAAGGGCGCACTCATTGTGATGCAGAATCCGCCCACGGACTTTGTAAACGCCAACCTTGGCTCAACCGAACTCGTAAAATTTGCGCTTCAGGACAAGACGGCGGAGGGAGTTGCGGATAAGACTGTAATTGCGCGTAACGAAGAGGAACGACTCGGCCGATTGCCAGTTCGCTATGTGGTCGATTTTAACGAGGCGGACTTGAAACTTCGTCGAATACGCTAGCCTTCCATAATACTTAAGTTGTTTACATACAAACATATACAGCTAACGGCGTGAGGAAGCGAACTCTTCGCTCTCGTGGAAATAACGACGCCAGGTTCGATCCATGGCCGCGCCACTTTGTGCTTTACAGGTGTGAGGCAGACAACCACTTTTGGCGAGTTTGTGATTTTTTTCACTAGATAGAGGAGTTCCAGGCAATGGGAACTGGCAGAATCAAGCAGGTCATCGGACCAACCGTGGACGTAGAGTTCCACTCCGACGAACTGCCCAATATTCTGAACGCCGTCACGATTCACGATGCATCGCGCGGTGTTACATTAACGACGGAAGTGGCACAGCACCTTGGCAATAACCAGGTGCGATGCATCAGTATGCAAAGTACCGATGGCCTGGTTCGCGGAATGGAAGCTGTGGATACCGGCGCGCCGATTTCGGTTCCCGTCGGTGAGCAATGCCTTGGACATATTTTTAACCTTCTGGGTGAGACACTCGATACGGACAAGCCGCTGCCACATCCCGAGCAGCGTATGCCGATTCACCGCAAAGCGCCGGAGTTTGTCGACCAGCTACCCGCCACGCAAGTTCTCGAAACCGGAATTAAGGTCGTGGACTTGCTAGCCCCGTATGCAAAGGGCGGCAAGATTGGCCTGTTCGGCGGCGCCGGTGTCGGCAAGACCGTGGTTATCATGGAGCTCATCAATAACATCGCGAAAGGCCACGGCGGCCTTTCTGTTTTTGGCGGTGTAGGTGAGCGCACGCGCGAGGGTAACGACCTGTGGCATGAGATGATCGAAGGCGGAGTCATCAAGCCCGGAGATTCCGTCAACAGCCGCGCGGCGCTGGTGTTCGGGCAGATGAACGAGCCGCCAGGCGCGCGTCTGCGTGTTGCGCTTTCGGCACTCACGATGGCCGAGTATTTCCGCGACGAGCAGGGCAAGGACGTGCTGCTCTTCATCGACAACATTTTCCGTTTCACGCAGGCTGGTTCGGAAGTATCGGCGCTGCTGGGCCGCATGCCGAGCGCCGTCGGATATCAGCCGACGCTTGCTACCGAGATGGGGCAGTTGCAGGAGCGCATCACCTCTACCCGCCGCGGATCCGTTACCAGCGTGCAGGCGGTTTACGTGCCCGCCGACGATTTGACCGACCCCGCGCCGGCAAACACGTTCGCACATCTGGACGCCACAACCGTGCTCAGCCGCGCAATTTCAGAGCTGGGCATTTATCCTGCCGTCGATCCGCTCGACTCAACCAGCAGGCTGATGGATCCGCGCGTTATTGGCGTTGAGCACTTCAGCGTGGCCAAGAGCGTGCAGCTTCTGCTCCAGCGCTACAAGGACTTGCAGGACATCATTGCCATTCTCGGTATGGATGAGCTCTCGGAAGAGGACAGGAAAGTGGTCAGCCGGGCCCGCAAGGTGCAGCGCTATCTCAGCCAGCCCTTCACAGTGGCTGCTCAGTTCACCGGGCGCGAGGGCAAGTACGTGAAGCTCGAAGATACCATACGTTCCTTCAAGCGGATCGTCGCCGGTGAGCTGGACGAGATTCCGGAGCAGGCCTTCTATATGTGCGGCGCGATCGAGGAAGTGTACGAGAACGCGGAGAAGCTCAAAACCGCCGTCTAAGACGAGTCAGCAAACAACTGTGTCTAAGGCCGGGCAAAAGTCGCCCGGCTTTTTCTTTTGCGAACTGACGGACTGCATTCGGTATTGCCATTCCGAACTGAATACCGGTTTTGTTGTGAGCATAGGCATTACAATGCACCTTAACGACGACATTCGAACATCCAGCTACCTAAAATTGAAAACTTCGGAGCTGCTAAACCAGGTCAGCAAAACACGTCGTCCTGTCGTGATTACGGAAAACGGGAAGCCTAAAGCGGTAATTCAGGATGCTGAGACCTATGAGCAAATGAACACCGCAGTGGCACTGCTAAAACTGATTGCACATAGCGAAGCACAAATCGCGCAGGGTAAAGTTCTGTCACAGGACCAGGTATTTAAGCGACTGCGCAAAAAACTTCGAAGCTGATTCCATTGGTTCGTCGCAAATCCTACGGTGTGCTGTGGTCTGAAGCTGCATCCAAGGATGCAGAAGCCATTGTTCAGTACCTAGTTACTCATGACACACCAGTGGCAGCCGCTCGGTCACTTGGACGAATTGAGAGTGCGTCCAAAAAGCTAACGCACCTTGCAATGACATTGGCGTATTGTCTTATCGGGAGCTTGTGGTTTCGCCGTGGCGAGTGATTTACCGAATTACGGAGCAACATGTATTGGTTGTCGCGATAATCGACGGTCGGCGAAATGTCCCTGACTTATTATACGAACGACTGCTGATGGAGTAAGTGCCGCACGAGTTTGACATACAGACTGCTGTTCCGTGGGGCCGTTCTTTGTCTGAGTATATACGAATGTTCTCTCTTTCCGAGTCAGACACGGCAGGAAGAATCCTGGATTGCGGCGGCGGGCCGGCCAGCTTTAATGCGGAAATGACGGCAGCTGGGCATCGTGTGATATCCATGGATCCGATCTACGCATTCGACAGTACGCAGATAGAAGAGCGCGTGCGCGAAACGTATCCGAAGATCATGGACGGCGTTCGGCGTGCCTATGATCGTTTTGTCTGGGAAGCGATTGCATCGCCGGAGCACCTTGGCGAAATGCGACTCGAGGCGATGCACAAGTTTCTCGCCGACTTCAATGCTGGCCGTGCAGCAGGACGGTACCAGGTGCAGAGTTTACCGCAGCTTACGTTCGCGGACGACAGCTTTGACCTCGCGCTCGTGTCTCATTTGTTGTTCCTGTACTCCGACGAAATGGACTGCGCGTTCCATATTGAGTCCCTTCGGGAACTGCTTCGCGTTGCCGCGGAAGTTCGTGTGTTCCCGCTACTCGCAATGGACGGGAATCCGTCGCCCCACATTACAGGAGTAACGGATGCGCTTGCTGCGGCAGGTTGTTCGGTTCGTCTCCAGAAGGTTAATTATGAGTTTCAGCGCGGCGGAAACACCATGCTGGTAGCGGGCAGGAGCTAAACGCCGAACTAATCCCCGCGCGTTTTATGGACTCGGCTGGCGGCGGGTTAGCTCCAGGAAGAACTGTTTGAGAGTCTTGCGCTGGGGAACAACAGCGCGTGGGACCAGCTTACGAGTGACGAGGTCGGAGAGTATTTCTCCAGTGATCCCCTGCTGCATCCGAACATAAAGGCTGGTTTCATCGGGAGCACCGGTGCCCGAGTACACCGAGCTTAGCTCCTCGCTCAGAACCTCGACGCCGGCATGCGACAGAAGAAACGCCTTTGCCTGGTCACGCGTGCTGGCGTTTTCAAAAACAAGCAGGTTATCCTCTTTTGAAAAGAAGAGCAGGCGGCGCACTTCGTCGCAGGCGACCAGTATGCCCTGGTTGATCACTGCGATCCGGTTGCACCACTCCTCAACTTCATGGAGCAGGTGACTGGAAATGAAAACGGTCATTCGCTCCTCTGCCACGAGGCGCCTCAGAAGCTCCCAGACCTGCGCACTGCCTTCCGGATCAAGTCCATTGGTGGGTTCATCAAGCAGCAAAAGTTTGGGTCGATGCAGAAGCGCCTGCGCGATTCCGAGACGCTGTTTCATTCCATGCGAATACTCGCGTACGCGGTCCTTCCCGCGGTCAAGCAGTCCGAGCAGATCAAGGACCTCGTCGACTCGCTGCTTCGGGACATTGCCCTGGATGCGAGCAAGGACTTCCAGGTTCTTTCGTCCACTAAGGTATTCGTAAAAGGCCGGTACTTCGATCAAGGTTCCCAGCTGAGTTCGCACAGCTTTTACTTCCGTGTGCGGCTGGCCAAAGATGTCTATCCTGCCCGAAGTGGGGCGGACTAGCCCTGCCATCATATACATGGTGGTGGATTTGCCTGCACCGTTCGGTCCCAGGAATCCGAAGATGTCGCCTTCATCCACGCTGAAACTCAGGTCGTTTACTGCAGCGTGCCTGCCAAACTGCTTCGTAAGATTGCTGACCAGAAGCACGGCGCTGTTGCTCGCACTCATCGTAGATTGATCACCCCAGCATGCCTTCGTCCGCAAAACTATAGTATCGCTGCGCTCCAACGATGACGTGGTCGAGCACCTTGATGCCAAGAATGTTGCCCGCCTCCACAAGGCGACGCGTGAGTGCGTGGTCTTCGGGACTGGGTGAGGGATCCCCGCTGGGATGATTGTGCACGAACACAACTCCGGCTGCCGCTTCAGCCAGCGCCGGCTTGAAAACATCCCGCGGATGAACTATGCTGGCATTGAGCGTTCCGACAGAGATGCTGAACTCGCGCTGGATTTTGTTTTTCGTGTTCAGTGCGAGTAGTACGAACTCTTCCTGCGTGGCGCTCTTGAAGCGGGGACGATACATGTCGAAAACATCGCGGCTGGAGCCCAGCGACTTCAGCCCGTCACGGGCGTCAGCGGCCGGCTGCGTAATGCGCTTGCCCAGCTCAATGGCCGCCTTGATTTCCACGGCCTTGGCTTTTCCGATGCCACGCACCGTTGTGATATCCGCAATGGATGCCGTCTCAAGCCCGTGCAGGGTTCCGAATTTATGGATCAGTTCACGGCCGAGATCGAGGGCAGAGCGCGAACCGCTTCCGGTGCGAAGGATAATTGCGATCAGTTCGGCACTGCTAAGGCGTTCACCGGACAGCATCCGTTCCCGCGGGCGTTCATCATGTGCCCACGCTTTTATCGGGACGTTGCGCGGCTGGATCGGCTGCGGCGGATTGTGCTTCACGTAGGAGCAGAAGCTCGTAAGGGTGCATTCTGCACAGCGCGGCGTGTTGCCGCACGGTACCGGGAAACCTTTCTTCTTTCGCGCACCCGAGTAGGATCCGAACAGGTAGTCCAGTTCAGGCAGCGGTACGTTGCTGACGCGCGACAAGTGCTGCATTCGCTCAAAATAGTTGCGCGTTGTCTGCGCGTTGAGATCACGAGTCGTGACCTGCCCAAGGCGGAAAAGAAAGCGCATGGTGTCCGCGGCTGGGATTGCGGCGGGATATCCAATCGCCAACAAAAACTCGTAGGGTTTGCGCCCGCGCAAAAACGGGAACTCTTTCGCGACCAGCGCGACCGCCGTTATCAGATTCGGGCAGTTTGCCAGCCGCTCGGCAAAGGGTGTGGTTGAGTTGCCGTTTTGAGAGGTTTTGGTCAGCAACTGGAGCGACTCCGAAAGCTGCTGCACGGTTTTGCCGTGCTCGTTATGGCCGCGCTCCAGCTCGTTCGAATCCAGCGCGTTCAGCTGCCGCCGGATTTCGCGCCTCCCTTCGGGCATGGAGTCGTCGATTCCGAGTGTAACCGCGATCAGCCGCTCCTTCAGGTGGTCCAGCGACAGTGTGCGATAGTCGCGACTGCGGATGTGCTCAAGCGTTTCGGCTAGTGCGGGCACGTCGCTTAAAAGCCGACCACGCAGGCGTTCAATCCAGTCTATCAGGTTCAGCTCTTCCATCTCAGGCACCGATACCACCCCGTTGCTGCTTCGCAATCCAATAAAAAAGCGGCGGCCTGGGAAGGTTGGGCTGCGATTACGTGCTCTCCGCTATAGAACGCGGTGCATCGGGAAGCGACACTTGCTCTGGGAGGTGATCGTCATGTCCGTCCGTCGGCAAGTCAGCTCGCATCCAGTTCCACCGCATCGGACAGCTGTTGCTTCTCGAACAAATCGGCATAGATGCCGCCGTGTGCCAGCAACTGATCGTGGCTTCCCTGCTCGACAATGGCGCCTTCTTCGAGAACGATGATATGGTCGCAGTGCATCACCGCGGAGACACGATGCGCGATTACGATCGCTGTGCGTTTCTCCAGCACCTCGACAAGGCTGTCGAGGATGCGTGCCTCGGTTTCAGTGTCTACTGCCGACAATGCGTCATCAAGCACAAGAATGTCAGGGTCGCGCAACAGGGCACGTGCTATGGCGGTTCGTTGCTTCTGTCCACCCGACAGATTAATGCCTCGCTCCCCAAGAACTGTGGCGTACTTCTTTGGAAAGAGCTCGATTTCAGGAGCCAGATGAGCCTGCATCGCGACGTTTTCAATCTGCTCCATAGTTGCATCCGGCTCGCCAAACGCGATGTTGTTCTCAATAGTATCGCTGAAGAGAAACGTTTCCTGGAAAACGAGGCTAATCCGGTCGCGCAGCACGTCCATGGGTATGTCACTAAGGTCCTCACCGTCGATGAACAATTTTCCGCGATCGACGGGATATAAATGCAGCAGCAGCGAGGCCAGTGTGCTCTTTCCGCTGCCTGTGGACCCCACCACGCCAAGGCGGCTGCCGGCCGGAATGCGGAGTTTGATGTCCCGAAGAGCGGGCGGTAGATCCGAAGAGTAGCTGAAACTGAGATTGCGGAACTCCACGCATCCTCCGCGATCAGATACGGTGCTCACGCCAGCTTGCGACTGTTCCCCGGTATCGGCGGGAACATCCGGCGCCAGGTCGAGAATCTCGGCAATGCGGTCCATGCTGGCCGCGCCGCGCTGCATCAAACTCACCGTCCATCCCAAAGCAATCATTGGCCAGAACAGCATGGTCTGGATCATTGAAAACTCGACCAGTTTACCAACACTCATATTGCCGCGCATTACCTCGTTGCCACCGATCCAAAGCAGAAGGACAATCGACGTTCCGGCAAGCGCGCGCAGGCTCGGGTAGAAGCCACTCTGGATGCGTGCCAGGTGCAGGTTCAGTCGAATGAATTGCTCGTTCAGCGCGGCGAACTTCTTCTTCTCCGCTTCTTCCTGGACGAACGCACGCACCACGCGCACCCCGGCCAGGTTTTCCTGCACCATCGCGCTGATATGGGAGTAGTGATCCTGCACGTTCCGAAAACGCCGGTGCACTCGGTTGCCGAAATAGTTCATGATGAACGGGAGCGACAGTAAGGGAGCCATGGTCAGCAGCGCCAGGCGCACATCGATGCTGATCATGCGCCCGACGGCGAGTGGGAACAGGATCACAGAATTGAAAAACTGCAGGAAGCCGGGCCCGATGAAGGAACGCACCTGGTCCACGTCGTTGGTTGCGCGTGCCATGAGATCGCCCGTGCGCTGATGATCGTAGAATGACGGGGACAGTGACTGAAGCTTGGCAAAAAGATCGTCGCGGAACTTAAGCTCGATGTCTCGCGAGGCACCTATAATCCACGTGCGCATGTAGTACCTGGCCACACCGACCCCTACGGTTAAAAGTACGATAAAGCCAGCAAACCAGGCGAAATCGTTCCGCGTGTGACCTCCCGCCAGGACTGCATCGGATGCTTCGCCGACAACCCTCGCGACGCGTAGCTGGAAGTAATTCGTCAGCACCAGGCAGACAAATCCGCCCGCAATTCGCCACCTGTGTTCGGCAACGTAGCATCTGAGGCGCAGCAGGCTTTTCACGGTGCAAGGGGCTACCCGGATAAATGGAGCGCATTCGGCTTGAAAACCCCACAACGCTTGGCGAGAAGCGTGATGCATAAACAGGCCGCTCGATTATGCGACCAATGGTCAGCTCGAAAGCTTACGGATAGCTATCCCTGCCCGCATGGAACCGCCAGGTGTTTGCCTCTGTGTTCGGCAAAACAAAACCGGCAGCTTGGGTGCGGTTACACCCATTTAGCGCAGGTGAGATCGCCTTACTTTACGCCACCAACGCTGGTT
This sequence comes from Candidatus Sumerlaeaceae bacterium, assembly GCA_051003195.1. Lineage (GTDB taxonomy): Bacteria > Sumerlaeota > Sumerlaeia > Sumerlaeales > Sumerlaeaceae > JBPCLP01. Next base: position 209,730 of record JBPCLP010000008.1, read on the forward strand.
GTCGGGGTATGCGAAGGCGCATCACTGGCGGGAAACGACTCCTCGCTTGCTTCGTGTACGAGATCGCCCTCGACTCGTGGCGCCGTCTGATCTAATCTGCCAGTGTGCTGCCGATGATCGTGCTCAGCGTGTTCGGAGTTGCTGGCCCGGTCAATCTCAAGGTAGTGGTAAAGCTCACAATGTCCAGTTGCCCCGCGGTGCAGCAACCCGACTGCCAGCGCTCCAAAGAGCCCGGTTAATACCGGTCGTCGGCTCCCCATCGCCAGCCCGGCCAATACACCGCCAAGCGCGAGGCTCACCTGGCGTTCGCCCATGCTCACATTAGGCTGCTGGTGCGCAAAATCCTGTATCTTCTCCTTAATGCGCGACTGATGCTCATCCGCCGGGCGGGGCCCTTTTCCTCTAATTACAGTGACGTTGCTCATGATGATCCTGCCTTCCTGCGTCCGCTCACCGTGAACATCTATCCGGCTGTGCAGCGCTTCGTATACTACCATAAATGAGCAACGGATATGCCATGCTTTTGCAATCGGAAGTTAGTTCGGCATGGCCTTTGATCTCACTGTGGTTAATTGCTGAAGGAGCTCCGATAATGAAGAAGAACTCAACGCACTCGACGTATGACCCGAAGTTGCCAAACCAGGTCTGGATCGAACGCGAATCCGGCCACAGTGACCTCCCAAAACATCCCGCAAAAAACCCCGGGACCACATCACCAACAGCAGAGGAACTTAAGAAGGGCAACAAAAGCGCTCAAAGCGACGTCGATGACGAGATTGCAAATCGTGCCGAGGCGGCTCTTACGACCCAGGGCGAGGAAATGCGACCCAGGGACGGCAACCTGGATGGAGGTACCGCGCGGTAGCTTCGCCAATTGCAAAAGCAGATTTTGCCTGTTACGGATGAGCTTGAAGAAGACTTCTGACCCCTACCTTTTGCACTCACATCACACAAGCACTCTCCGGGACAATTAATGACCGATATCTTTAGCACCATACTACACTCGCGCACGGGCATGAGCGACGTGCAATCCGCCGTGGATCCATTCACGGGCAAAAATACCATCATGCTTCCGCCTGTAGTGCGGCATCCGGCGAACCCCGTCGCATCGCGTGCGGGCTTTTTTGAGTCGGTCCTTGAGCACAAGCTCGCGGGCACTGTGCCTGGAGGGCTGGCGCCACAACTCCGAAACCTGCAGGACACTTTCAACTGCGGTGTTGCCCACTACGACGGGCGCTACGTAATGCTGGTGCGATTCCAGAATCAGCAACGCCAGAACGACATCTACCTGGCGACAAGCCACGATGGAGTACGTTGGGACCACACGCCCGAGCTGCTGGATCTTCCGAACCTTCCAGCCGCGCCCGACCCGGGCGGTCTTGCGCGAAGCGGCTGGCAATTGCCAGAAGGCAAACCCTGGCACAAAGGGCAATTCTACGATCCACGTATTACTCAGATGGAAGACGGCAGCTACCTCATTGCCCTGGCAGTCGACTACGATACGATCGAACCGCCAGGCCAGCCATATGCCTATGTGTGCGACAACGTGCTATATCGTACACGCGATTTTAAAAGCTTCGAGTTCCTGTGCACTCTCCAGGGGCATACGCGAAACTGCGTGTTGTTTCCCCGTAAAATCGATGGGTGGTACTACGCGGCCGGTCGGCCTAACGCATCCAAACGTGTGAACACGGTGCTTTTCCGCTCAAAGGACCTGAAGCAGTGGGAACAGGGGGACGAGCTTTTCACGGGCGGGCACGCATGGATGATTTACGCCGGGCCGGGCTTTCCACCCTTCGAGACCGAGGACTATTGGGTACTCGGCGTCCACGCGGTGGAAACCCACGGCACATTTCAAATTGTCTATCGAGCCGCGGTTTGCCTTCTGGACAAGAAAAGCATGAAGCTCGTTGCCGGGCCAGTCCCCATTCTTCATCCCGACAAACCGTACGAGACCGATGGGACCATCGGCGCCGCAGTCATTTTCCCAACCGGTGTGCTCTTCAGCGACGGCAACGGTTCCGGCGTAAAAACTCGCGACACAAAAGTCGCCATCTACTACGGCGCCGCGGACTCCTTCGTTGGGGTCGGCATGACGACTGTTGGACGTCTGATCGATACGGCACTCGGCAAATACGACCCGGTCGCTGCTGTCTAACCTGAAGTCCGAGATGAGAACTATTGAGCACACGATTACATAAAGGTTTCGCCTGTTTTACGTGCGCACTTGGTTTCCTTGCTGGCGCTTGGGACGCGCATGCAGCCGCGGCTCATGCAGATGAATCCGCAACGACGCTGTACCTTTGGCCGAACGATAAAGAAAGCTCCGTTCCAGCCGAACAGCAACTGCCCTCTCGCGGTGGGGACATCGTGCGTGTCACAAGCGTTACTCAACCCAGCATCACGCTATACCGTGCGCCAGCAACCGCCACGCTCACTCCCGGGATACTGATATGCCCCGGCGGCGGGTACAAGCACCTCGCGGTCAACATCGAGGGAAGCGAAGTCGCCCAGTGGCTGAACTCCATCGGGATCACGGCAGCAGTGCTGAAATACACAGTACCCGAAAACCGGCCATCTGCTTTCCAGGATGCACAACGCGCCCTGCGCCTGCTCCGCAGTAATGCGGCCGACTGGAAGATCGACGCGTCGCGGATCGGGGTGCTCGGATTTTCTGCCGGTGGACACCTGGCCGCGCGCCTCAGCACACACTTTGGAGAGCAGGTTTATCCGCCCGCTGACGACGCAGATAAACAATCCTGCCGACCCGATTTTACCGTGCTGATTTATCCCGCCTACCTCGCAAACGAGCGCTACGAACTTGCAGACGAAGTTACCGTCACGTCCGCAACGCCACCTGCATTCATAGTCCAGACCGAAGACGATCGTAAGTACGTTGCCAGCAGCCTGGGTTATGCGATCGCTTTGCACAACGCGAATGTTCCGGCCGAACTTCACCTGTACTCAACCGGCGGACATGGCTACGGCCTGCGGCCATCCTCGCACGCGGTTTCGCAATGGCCCCGGCTCTGCGAATCCTGGCTTCGACATGCCGGAATTCTCGCACCCGCGACTCAAGCGAAAGCTACGAAAGGAACGGCGGAGATTCCGACCACCGGCGCGCATTAAAAAACCGCCGGCGACCCTCGGCCACCGGCGGCGCTCTCCCCGCTGCAAATTAGTAACGTACGACCACCGAGCTGTAAGGATAACCTGCGTAAGGATAGGTCGTATACCACGGGCTGTAAATTCTTGGCGTGCTGACGAAAGTTCGGCCGTAATAGGCAGGATAAACCATCGGTGCCGAATGGTACGTCGGGTAATATCCGCCACCCACGACATAAATGGAACGGGCTTCGGCGGTGGAACCGGAGAAGGTAAATCCTGCAGCGACCAGGGCGATTGCGACTATGCTTTTCATTGTTATCTCCTCAACATGTTTACAGCTAAGGAAGCGCTTCACCTGAACATTGCCCCGGTCCTTCAGGGCCGTCTTCGGGAGAACTTCTTCCCGTTGCTGCATGGCGGATCACCTATGCGCGCGACGTGCCGAAACCAGGGGCGGCATTGCTGATTAGTTAACAAGGCCAGCGACAATGATTTCCATGCGTCGCCTCACCCCCAGCCCGGCTGCAGCGGTCCGCAGGTGCGCGGACTTCCGCACGCCCTGTTCACGTTTCATACACTTCTGAAAATCTACAGCGGGCGAACCTCGACGAACTGTTCCGTGGACGGATCGAAACGGATTGGGTTTCGCAGCGGCCTGCCAAACTGCTCGACCTCTATCTGCATAACATCCCCGTCCTGCATCAGGATGCGGTCCCCGAAGCTGAACGCGTCGGTGCCATAGAAATAGACATGGGCATCGCCCGGTCGGCGATGCTGCGGCACCTTAAAATGGTGATGCTCCAGGTTGGCGACGGTGTGGCACATGTGCGCGTCCCCCGTGAAAAACTCGGTCGACCAGACGACCCTATCGCCACGCCTGATCGTCGCCTTGCCGCGGTTGCCGGAGAAATCCGGCTCGACGATCAGTTCCGGTCCAATGGAACAGGTCCGCAGCTTCGACGGCGCGAGGTAGAGGTAGTTTTTCTCCTCGAGCACGTGATCCGAAAACTCATTCGTCACGGCCATACCCACCCGGCGAGGATTGCCGTCGTCGTCTACAATGTACAGGCCGGCGATTTCCGACTCCTCGCCACCGTCTCCAGCGAACGACGGGACCTCCAATGCCTCCCCGTGTGCGCGCAGCACTGTCCCGCAGCCCTTGTAGAACCACTCCGGTTGTGTGCCGACGCACCCCGTCTGGGGGCGTCCACCTTCCTTGCCCCACATGTACATTTTCATGCTGTCGCTCACCGGCGCCGTGGCCGAGTGCATTGCCTGCCGGTTCTCTGCACTGGCTTTGTGAGTAAGGCCCGTGCCCGTGACAAGGCATCGCGCGGGTTCTTCCGGGTGATCGAATGCCTGCAGCAGCCGCCATTCCGGGTCCGATCCTTCGTAGATCGGGTCGTATTCGATCGAGGTCGCGTCCAGTGATTGTGTTGCCAATTCCGCCAGCGCCACTTCATCACGCGCGGCATTCAACGCGAGCTCGTAAACCGACCCGAACTTCGCATTCAGCAGCACCAGCTTCGGTTCCTGGACCAGGGCGACTCGCCGCTCGCCGCTCGTGTTTCTCAATTGTACCAGTGATAACATTTACGCCTCAAAACGCATTGCGCTTCTAACAAACACTCACGCTGAGTAGAAGAAATGCGTTTCCACTGGTTCGACAACTGAAAACAGCGACTCAAGCTGCGCCGCGCCTGACCAGGTCCGAGAAGATCTTCATTGCCGTTGTTCTCGTACCGGTTATGGCGCATTTCGTATTCTTTCACGTGGCGCCTGTCGTGCTGAGCTTCTTCATCAGTTTTACGGAGTGGAAGATCAAAGGCGACCCGCTGTGGATCGGCCTCGCCAATTATCGCCAACTGGTGCACGACACTGTTTTTCGGCGGGCGCTTCTCAACACCGCCCTCTTTACCGTCTACTTTGTCCCGCCCATGCTTGCGGCGTCGCTCGCACTGGCGCTTCTGGTCAACCACCAGACCCGTGCAGCGGCGTTGTTCAAAACCGCGTATTTTCTGCCGGTCGTCACCTCATTTGTGGTGTTCGCGCTGATCTTCGGCTGGATTTTCCAGGCCGGGCCCAACTCCCTGGCCAACAAGGCACTCGGACAGGTTGGAATTCGTCCGCAGTCCTGGCTTCAAAATGAGCATCAGGCTTTGCCGCTGCTCGCTCTGCTGGGTATCCTCAAAGGTGCGGGCTGGAACATGGTTTACTTCCTGGCCGGTTTGCAGGCAATACCCGACACATTCTACGAAGCAGCCCGCGTGGATGGCGCCAGCAGGTTCGCCATTTTTCGCCGTATTACCCTGCCGCTGCTGCGACCAACCATTTACTTCGTGCTGGTGCTGACCACCATTGGCGCTTTCCAGGTTTTCGATTCTGCGTACGTGTTAACCGGCGGCGGCCCAGCCTACGCGACCACGACGATCGTATACTTCATTTATACGCAGGGTTTTGAATCTTTCCAGATGGGCTACGCGTCCGCGTCGGCTTACGTTCTGTTGCTGCTGGTACTGCTGGTCACATGGATCCAGAAGCGTTACCTTGGCGCAGTCGGGGATTGGTACTGACAATGAACGGTCGCACGCTATCGCGAGTCACCTGGTGGCTCGTTTCGCTCACCGTCGCAATCGTCCTGGTTGGCCCCTTTTTTATTATGATCGCCGCGTCGCTTCAGAAAAGCCGCACCTATTTTGTCGGCGCGTGGGATTGGTTCCCGCGCCAACCCACCCTGCAAAATTACGAGCTGATCTTCACGCGCTCGGCTGTGCTGCGCTGGACCGTAAACTCGCTCCTGATTTCTACGATCCCCGTTGCGGTGAGCGTAATGGTATCGCTGGCGGCTGGTTATATCTTCGCCCGCAAACAGTTCCGCGGGCGCGAGCCAATGTTCTGGCTGCTGCTTTCCTCGCTCATGGTACCATTCCAGGTCACACTTACACCGCTTTACCTGATGATGAACCGCATCGGGTGGATCGATACCTACTGGGTCCTGATGGTACCCAGCATGCTGAGCGTAACGGGGATTTTCCTGATGCGCCAGTTTGTGCAGACAATACCGATTACGCTGGAGGAAGCCGCGGAGCTGGACGGATGCAACCCGTGGCAGGTTCTGCGCTGGGTAATTGCGCCGCTCAGCAAAACAGCCATCGCGACCCTGGCGACGCTCGGTTTTATTTCCGCCTGGAACAGCTTCCTCTACCCATTAATTTTCACCGCCAGTGAAAAGATGCGACCGCTCACGGTCGGGTTGTCGACGTTTGCCGATACCAGCGGCAGCTTCGGCATTAACATGGCCGCCGCCACCATCAACTTCCTCCCGACGCTTGTCATTTTCCTGTTCTTTCAACGATACTTCGTAAAAGGAATCGCGATGGGCGGAGTGAAGCTATAGGGTCTTGCCCGAATGCTACGCTGGAATGATGTGTCGGTCGGAGCGCGCGGGCGGTGATGATTGGAGGTTTTCAAGTTTTCAAGTTTTCAAGTTTTTCAAGTTTTTTTCAAGTTGGCGGTGTAGAAGCTTGAAACGCTTGCAGATAAATCAAGTTGGCGAAAACGGGGTAATTTCGCCACTTGAAAAACGGTCATCCACGCGTAAGAATTCGCGGGGCCGTGGATTTCCCGCTTCCTTGCGCCATGGGCGGCTTTTTCCGCCAGGCGCATGGACGTAAAATGCCACGCGGATTGGGCGCACAGGTCCATCTGCCGTCGGTCACGGCGTTCGGGCTGCATAGTTGTCAAAGAACGTGTTCAGCTTTTACTACACGGGCAGGTATACACCAGTTGTGGAGGGCGTGTCACTTCCCTGGCGTACCCTAAAGGTGGGCTAAGTCCAATGAAGTCGAAAAAGATTTTGGGCGAACGTGCGCTGGTGCGTGCGGAAAACTCCCGGATGGGGGCCGTTGGTCAACGTGCCATGCTGATGAGAGCCTTCAGTAAAAAAGTGTGATCGTCTAGCGAGCGAAGGAGACGCTCTCCAACGGTCTCGGAACCCCTTTCTCCAACCCATGAATCCTTATCATGGATGTCACCGAGTTTTCTCCTGGTTTCATCGTCGAGGGAGGTGATGAAGATCGGTAGGCGGCGTTTAAGCAGCGCGCGCTTGACAAGCCTCCCCACCTCTGCAAATTTGCCTAGCTACGATTGCACCACTGGGGCTAGAAAGGCAACATCATGAACTGCCCACGCTGCAAAGTACCCGTAGAGGAGGGCACAAGTCAGTGGCCGCATATCAGACCGCGCTGCAATCACTGCAACAGCAACTACGGCCTTATACGAACTACTGTAACGCTCTCTTTACACCAGGAACCGAGCTTGTGAGAAATGAGTTTTTCGAGAAGGAGACCGGTGTCCTCAGTCATTCCGAGCGGCTGCATGCTGAATCCGTGCTGAAACAGATTCAGCAATTTATACCGTCAGTTAATGGCATAACGTGCCCATCTTCGACGCTAAAGCCGCTGGATGATATGATACGAAGGAGCGTGGGTGAGGTCGGCAAGGCCTGCAGCGATGCGCTGCAGGAGTACGGAAGACGCCGCGATTTTTACCGAAACACGCTGCAGAATGTGACCACTTCGCTTGATTCATTGCAGCATGCGATCAGTTCCGCCGTCCAAGCGCCACGGACCCAACTACCCGAAAACAAGACAGTGTCCGTGGCAGAACTGGTGGAGGAAGCAGGGAGAGATTTAGATGAGTCGCTGGTTAGTGAGTCAGATAATAGCCGGTCCTATGTTGCCGCTTCGGGACGTCTCAAAGTTGGTCGGACGCTCTATTATGGTCCGAAGAAAAAGTACAAAGGTATGATTATCGACTTCAATGAATCCGAAACGGAAGGGGCCGATCATGGGCCCTATCGAAGCGTCCGGATTCAGAATGAACGGAATGGAAACGTTGAGATTCATGACCGTGAAGTACTTGTCATGGAAGGGAATTGGTTTTTAGGCGAGTAGCTGGGGTAGTTCTGCGGTACCGGTAGTTCTGGGGGCGGTAATTCTAGCGTCGGCTCCGCAACCATTCCTCGCCACCGGGAGCCGACCCTCTCCCTTTAAACCCGTGTAACAAAATTACTTGCAAGTCACTACAGCCCATGTAACACGGGCGAGCATGGCACGTTCATCAACTACCTTCCGTCCGAAATGGAGCTGCGGGCCCACGACGGTGGTCCGCATTCCTGAGCGTTTTGCAAAGAAGGTTATGGAGTACGCCCAGGAGCTCGATTCAGGTGCATCACCACTCGCCGAACCCGCGGTCGCCTACAAAACTGCACGTGATTTTTGCGCAGCAAAGCCGGTCAATGTAGCCTCCGTTCCAAAGCTCTCCCCGTTCCGGTACCCTGGAGGCAAGACTTGGCTCGTGCCTTATATTAGGACATGGCTATCCAGCAAAAAGCAACGGCCCGGTGTTCTTGTTGAGCCATTCGCTGGTGGCGGAATCGTTGGACTGACAGCCGCATTTGAGCGCCTTGCAGAACACGTGCTATTAGTAGAGAAAGATGCCGACATTGCTGCCGTTTGGAACGCCATATTCTCAGGTCAGGCTGAGTGGTTAGCTGAGCGAATATTGAAGTATAAGCTGTCGACCGCAAATGCGAAGGCAACACTAGCCCAGCCGCCGAGTTCTCAACGTGATCGAGCATTTGCGACGATCCTTCGTAATCGAGTGCAACGCGGTGGGATTATGGCGGTAGGAGCCGGACTTGTAAAAACTGGAGAAAACGGTAAAGGCATTTCATCGCGTTGGTATCCAGAAACGCTCGCTGAACGAATTCGGGAAATTGCTGCATGCAAACAATGGCTATCGTTTTTAGAAGCGGATGCATTCGATGTGATCACGCGTTATGCCGATGACGAGAAGGTAGTTTTCTTTGTCGACCCGCCATACACCGTTGCCGCGAAGCGACTATATCAGCATTGGGAAGTAGACCACACCGTATTGTTCAAATTACTGTCGAAGGTGCGTGGCGACGTATTGCTGACCTATGACAACACGGTTGAAATAAATGCCTTGGCAGCGGCCAACGGATTTCAAACTCATGCGATCGCGATGAAAAACACGCATCATGCTAAGATGACGGAGCTGCTAATTGGGAGGGATCTTACCTGGCTTCGAGACGCGCAAGCTTTTCGAGCAGTAGCCGTTCAAACGTCTCTAATGGGAGCGGCGTTCCACCAGTAAGACCCTCAACCGCATCTTCAAGCCGGGTGTAATGTACGCTGTCTCGCACCAGCTTGAGATTGCTCGTCGTCCCGCATCGCTCAAGTCGCACGACGAACCATACAATGTCGGAGTTCGAAAGGTTTGGCACTTCGCGCATCGTACGCAGTGATGCCCAGAATTCCGAGTCGACCACAACGGCCATCTTTTTCCCCCAGCGGCGAATGGTCGGAACCTTAACTTGAAGTTGCGGCATCAAACGCTTTGGGCCGGAGGAACGAAAATCTGGCCTGCGTTGCACCGAGGGATAGGGTAGGTTCGGTCCTGTCCAATTCTGCCATTGGCGTTGGTCATTCCCCATGCTACCGCCGGAAAAATAAACCGCCTGCATCTCGAGCGCGCACCATGCGAGGGGTGTCGATTCCGAGTTTACCAGCACCATGTCGATCATTCCAACAGCATCCGGGTCACTGTCGTCTGCATCTGCTCCCATAAGAAATGGTAGTTCCGGCACACGGGTTGGGGAGTCCGTACGCAGTATCACGTCGCCCACCCATCGGAAAACTTCCCTCTGCTCTAAGAAGCGATTTGGGCAGGTAATCGCCGGCGCTCCGCCGACTATCGCTGTGCCATCCATTTGTCGTTCGAAGGGACGAATTGAACACACGCCACCTTTCTTGTTACAGAGCAGTTCCACTCCAGCTGCTTGTGACCTGAAAGGGCAAATCTGCTGCTGGCCTGCTACGGCAAAAGTGTGAAGCTCCTCCATTGACAGAGAATCAATGCTTCTGCCGAAAAGTTCTGCGGCGCTGTAACGTGCTGCAGCAGTCTGGCGAGCCCTTGGCATCCGCGTACTTGCTAATACCCGAATGTAGCTTCCAAGGAAAAACGGAACTCGGCCTCCACAGAAGGCTTAAGCGGAAAACCGGGACGGAGATTTGAGATTTAGAGATTTAGGATCAGCTCCCGAATCAGTTCCTTTTCATGGACGCGGCTGCCCGGCGACTGGTGCCGAAACCTCTGCACTTTAAGGTGCTCTAAGGGTCTCGAAGGGGTGGTGCGGGAATACCATTGTCCAAAAGCCTGTGCTACACAGGTCCTCATAATGATAAACCAAACGCAGTTTCACGACCCCAAAACCAGCGCGAGCGACGCCGCCCCACTCGCCGCAGACGATTGCGAATCCGGTTTGTCCTCCGCACTCCGCAATCCGCAATCCAAGTGGCCCACGCAGACGAACTCGAAACAGGAGTGAAACCTTACAGAAAGATTACCGCTATTCAAGTGGCGAAATTACCAACTTGAACTTGAAAGCAGAAAGGAGACATTTTGATGACCCTGGCAACGCAACCCGCCGTCCTTGCCGCCGACGATTCCGAGTCCGGCTTGTACTCCGCACTCCGCAATCCGCACTCCGCAATCGCCTCACACGCCTCCCACGAAAAAACAAAAGAAGAACTGGAGGCCACATGATCTGAACATTACGGAAATCAAAGGGCGAAATTACCCCCATCGGCCTGTTTGATTTAAATCGTGAAATGCCAATGAGCGACGCCAATTCTTTGATTAGTTTTGATTAGTTTTGATTAGCTTTGATTGAGGCTCGGCGCTGGTTTTTGAAGTGCGAGCCGCTTGCCGCCGCTTTGGGTAGCGCAAGGCTCGAGTCGTTTGCGCGGGCTTCCAGGACTGGTTGAGTCTTCTTCTCGCAGCAGGCTGGAAGCCTGCTCTACCGCGCAAGATGCGCGATATGAATTCTGGGAACACGCGCGAATTACGTATAGTGGTTTGTTGGACCGGGCGCCGCCATCTGCGCGCTTCGCGCGTTTCCAAAGCGGCGGCAAGCCGCGCGCACTCCAAATTAGATTGTCGGAAGCAATTTCAGGTGCGGTTGACGTTTTTCCCGATTGTTCTGGTGCGGGCGACAAGCGGCTGCTCCAGGTTAAGTGGTAGAACAGTCGGGTGAACGAGTGTCCCATTGCGGCGTGTAACATCAGGGTCGCTGCTGGCAGCTCAAGTGGAACGCGAACATTGGGACCCACGCACTGCCAGCAAGCTCCTTGACTTCCAGGGCGGAGAGAAGCGGCTGGCTGAAATAACCCTGAGTTCAGGCAGCAGCGTTCATCGTGCTGCTTCGGAGGATCGCACATGTACGCAAATCGTCTTTTGGCATCTTTTGCAATCATCACACACCTGCTGTGTTCCACGTGTGGATTTGCTCAACAGGAAGCCGTTTCCCAGCAGGATGTCATCCGGCTGCTGGAACTTAAGATTCCGGAAGCGCAGATTATTGAGCGGGTAAAAAGCGCGGGCACGGTTTTTGTCCTTGGCCAAACAGACATTGAGCGCCTGAAAAAGGCAGGCGCGTCGGAGACGCTGCTGGCAGCAATGGGGGCGTCAGCCAGCGGGAAATCCAGCGATAGCGGTATCGCGATCAGTGACGCGACGACTGCAGAAATCAGCGATCTCGCCATCGTAGTCGATTACTCCGGAAGCATGAACGCCAAAACGCCCGACGGCATACTCAAGGTAGATGCGGCCAAAAAAGCATTCGAAGCGCTGGTGGACAAACTGCCAAAGGATCTCAGGGTGTCGCTGGTTGTCTACGGCACAGACAAACAGCGTGGATGTGAAGACATTGATATTGTGCAGCCGCTAGCTGACCTTGACCGGGATTCGCTGAAGAAACTTGGGACCAGTTTTGAGGCAAAGGGCATGACGCCCATAGCGGCTTCTCTTGAAAAGGCCGCGGAAACGCTAACCGGATCCAAAGGCGGGCGTTCGATTGTACTAATCACCGACGGCGCGGAAAGCTGTAAGGGTGATCCGGCCCAGGTGGCCCAGCGGCTTGCGCGTCAGTACGGAGTTTCATTCGCTCTGCACGTGATCGGCTTCGATCTGAAGCCGGAAGAGAAACAGGCTCTTGAGCAGGTTGCGATCGCCGGACGTGGCCGGTACTTTAATGCCGACAGTTCCGCCCAGCTTACCGAGGCAATGCAAAAAGTAACTGTCGCAGTTGCCAAGGCCACGCCGAAACCCTCGCCAAAACCGGAACCCACTGCCACTCCCGAGCCCACCCCTCGCGATTCGCGCGCTTTTTCCGCAGGAGGCCAGGAACTGAAAGGCGGAGCCTGGTTTCACGATGCGACCGAGGTAAAGCCCGGGGAATACAAAGGCGGACTCAGCCTGAAGGAAATACGGTTCTACAAAATGCCGGTACAGAAGGGACAGGAACTGCGCGCAATTGGACAGTTTAAGAAGTTTCCTCTTCCAGGCGATCCGTATTATGATCAGCCAATGGGTCAGGACTTTATTGTGACCGTTTATGATCCAGGTCTAAACCCCGTGGCGCGCGAGTTCGTGGAGACGAAAGACAATCCAACCGCACCGGTTACAACGCGGGCCAGCTGGACGGCCGATTCTGACGGCATGGCCTGGGTCAGCGTTGCAGCGTCCCAGAACTACAAGCCGGGTTCAAAGGCCTGGGCTGAAAACTCCGGGTTAAAAGACGTACAACCATCCGATTATACCTTGAGAATTAAGGTGGAAGGCGAGGTCGCACAGGCGGGCGCCGTCACCGCGCCGGCAAACCTGACTGTGAAATCGGGAACGGGCTTCGACAATGCCGGTGCCATTTCGGGCAATGGCATGATCACTGAAGATATTAAGTTCGACGAAACTGTATTTTACTCGGTCGCAGTCCAGAAGGATCAGCCTGTGGAATTAACACTCGCGGCGCAGAAGCCGTGGGAAGCGCGGGATCATTACTATTTCCCGCAAAAAGCCACTTATACCATTACCCTGTACGATGACGACCAGGTTGAAGTGGCCAAAGAGACTCTCGATATTAAGGGTAATCCGCCGGATGCCTATTCAAAGGCGCTCAACTGGACCGCGACCATTGGCGGCAAAGCCTACATCAGCCTTTCGCTTACCAATACGGCAACCAATGCGAAATCGAACTCTGCCGAGCCCGGGGCAGGTCACTTTTCGCTGCTGGTAAGCACGGGTGCCAGCGAGGCGAAGCAACCTGGCACGGCTGCGGGCACCGCTCCGGCCAGCACGCCCGAAGCCTCTCCGGCGTCCTCGGATAAACCGGCAGATAAAACCGCGGAACCCGCAGACAAGTCCGCAACTCCGGGACCCGAACGAAAGCCCGTTGATCCATTCTCGGGAGCAGAAACGAAGTAGAAACCGGCGGGCGCGACAAGGTGCCTGGTAACCAGCTGCCAGGGATGATGGAGCTGGTTTTCCAGCCGCCTCCATCACCACGGCCGCTGCCGCGTCTGCTGTTGCTGCTTCTGTTCGTGCAGCAGGCACCGGCACCTGCCCAGCCTGCCGATAAGGAGCGAAACCCTGCCTGGCAGGAGACGTCGTCTTCCGCGCTACTCCGTGGAAATCCGGGGGACTGGGATGACTTCTCCATCGGAAGCCCGTGTGTCCTGCGTACTGGAAACGCATGGCAAATGTACTATGAGGGCCGATCGCTGGATGAAGATGGCTACCGGAGCGCCTTTGGCATGGCGAGCAGTGACGATGCAGTATCGTGGAAAAAGCACAGCCAGAACCCATTGCTGCAGCCGGATATTGAAACCAGCGCATCGTGCGCCGCTTTCAGTGTGACCTCCGGCAGCAAATCCCTTGTGGGAGCATTTGCCGTCCAGCGCTCTCTCTTCCAACATTCACAGGAAGAGCTGAATAAGGGCGTCGCCTGGCTCTCGTTCGTTGAGAGCACGGATGGAGTTGTGTGGCAGGCATGCCATCCCGCAGTTTCGCTCGACATGCACCGCACTCACTTTCCCCTCGCGCCATCTCTTTATCATTCAGACCAGAAGCTGCACCTGTGGTGGTTCGGACTGCGCGAGGGGCTAAGGGTGCTGAACCATAGTATAAGCGATGGCGCGAAGTGGAGCAAACCGAACTGGCAGCCGGCTGGAGAATTGTCAGAACGGGAGCTGTGCTGTGCACGCGTGGTTCCGTCGGGAAATTACCTGCTTCTTTCCGCAGTGGAAAAAGCAGCACGCCCCCGCGTCGTCACATTTACTTCCCGCAACGGCCGCACCTGGCACAGGGCCGGTCCGCCACCGTTTGAACTGGAATCTCATACCGCTCACTCAGCGCCTTTTCTGGTTTTTACCGCGGAAGGAGCGCGGCTTTACTATTCCTCCAACCTGGCCGACGGGGGCTCGCATCTTCACTCCGCCTTTTGTCCGAAAAGCGCCTATGTACGTTAGACTGCCTGCGGGGCGACGCCTTATAACCAGGGTGCGATGGCTGCTCATCCTGTTTCTTTGCCTGATCGCGGCGCACCGGTCGTCTGCGCAGCAGCCCCGACGGCCGGCTGCCCAAACCCCACGTCCGACATCCCGCCCGGCGACTCCCACGCCGCGTCCGGAAACCCAGTGGAAAGTTCGCTGCCACTGGAATGGCGTATATTCCAGTGGTGCCGTTTATAAGGAGCGCGCATCCGGAACAGAAGTCAGTTTTTTAAAGAAGGCTCCGCTTAACGGGGTGTTTGTAAATCAGTGCAACATTCGGATCCGCGAGGAGTTCCAGGAGAGCAGTGGCCAGTTGCGCGCAATTCTCGAAGAGGCTAAGTGGAATGCAAGTCACCAGGATCTTCACTGGATAGACAAATATGGTACTCGCACAAACGCCGGCAATGGCGGCAGTGGATCCGGTGAGTACATGCTGTCGTCGGAAACCAGCACGCCCCTTGCAAAGATACAGTACACTTCCAGGCAGGGCGAACCAGACCAGGTTTCTCTGGATATACAACTGGAACTGGAAAGTGATGATACTTTTCCCAGGCACCAATTATCACTGGACCGCGGCGACACTCCGTTTTCCACTGTGGTTAAAGCAGGTGACATTCATAAGAAACAACCGGATGTCATTGTACCCATTTTCTCAGGCGAGTTTAAACCGGATGGCACCGTCATCCGCTGGACAGATAATAAGGATTTCGACGGGACAAGCGGGTGGGAGCGTTACTGGGTGCTCAGGCAATCCACGCGGCCTGTTTTGCTGCAGCTGAGCCCATGTCCAAAGGACTGGATTCCGGCACTGGGCGGGAAACGCAGCGAATCCGTTATTCCGTTTAACGTGCGCGTAGTCGATCCGCCGGGAGCTTCCGCGCGCTGGCGCTACCGCCTGGAGAAAGTGTCACAATTGCCCGGCATCTGCAACAACGCGAACATGCCTGCGTGGAAGAACGCGGAATGGCAGGGCACAATCGGAAACTACCTGAATGATCTCCTGTTTGATTTTCGAAGGTATGCGTGGCGCGAGCCACGCTACGTGGCACCGGAAAACCCCTGGCAGGTGCTGGAACTGCGCGAACCCGCTGCTTCGGACACCATTGAAGTAACCTGCCTGGACTACGGAGCGTCGGGAAGGCTGGTTGCAGAGGGCGAAATTGGCGGATTGTGGCACAAGGCTGTGGTAAAGGAGACGGAAGAGAAATTCGCCCGTATTCCTTTTGCGAAAAAGGACGTGGATGACGACCGCATAGCCAATGCGGCCACACCGACAAAAACCTCCGGCGCACCTTATCCGGTTGCGCGCCAGGCGGAAGACCTGGATGCACGCCCCGTCGGTTTTGCCTCGTGTAAAGGAGACGGGCTCAGCGTGTTCGAAGAGTACCGCGGATTCATGCTGCGGGACCTCGCTGGTCTGCACCCGGACTCGCACCATTCCCGCCTGGACCCGCAGAAGAAGGATCTTTTCCTCATCCTGGATCGCAAAGGGCAGCCGCTGGCGCAGCATCTGCAGGCCTTCGAGACAGCATCGGAGCTGTCGGTATGCCGCATTGGTGATGACCCGCTCAGGACGTATGTGAATTCCGGGCAGGATCCCGATCGGCGCACGGTGAACTTCAATCGTCAGCCCGGCACCGGGAGGCCACAGCACGCACTTTATCTTACGGTAGATAATAGCCTTCCGTCGGGGATCAACGGACGTGCCAGCAATTTCGGTCCGCCTGTAAATGTCACGTCCATTGGCGTATCGCTCAGGAGTTGCGCGTCCAACGAAAGAATGTTGCCCAACTTTACACGTCGTGTCGTCATCCACGAACTGGCCCACGGCATTGGCGTGCTGCACCATGGGCAGACGAATCGCGGAGATGCCGCTGCAAACACGCCGGAGCTGCGACTGCCCGTTGCGGTGGGAAACAAAACATACACCATGGTGGCAGTGCAGGGGGGGCAGAATAGTGGTGATGACAAGTGCGCCATGAAATACGTGCTATGGAACTTTTACCTGCGCAATGCCCCCCGCAGTGTCCCTACCACTTACTCACGGGCACGGGAACGGGCAGGGCTTTTATTCTGCAAGAGTGCTGTGGGGTCCGGAATCAACAAGATCGGAACACCGGACTGGCACTGCGGCAATGCGACGCTGGGAAACTGTGTGGGGCAGTTCAGGATAAGCGACGCGTGTGCGCGGCCAGCAACGGGTGCGGTCAGTGGCAGCAGCGAGTCCACGGCCAGGGGCTGGACGGATGGGGAAGACGAGGCGGAGACGTCCGCAACCGGCTCCCGTGAACGCGCCGAGGTACTGCTGAGTATCAGTTCCGCGCAGGCGACGCCGGCTACGATGCTCCCTGGCACACCCATGATCCTATACGTACAGGTGCAAGGGCTGGGGTATGGACGCTCGCCGACCGCACTTAAGAAATTAGATGGCCCGCAAAGCTTCCAACTGCTCGGACTGGATGCGGCCGGGAAATGGGAAGTTTTAAACTGCACGGTCACGGCAGGCAGAGCAACGCGCAGTTCGCCTGAGAACCCTTACGAACCGCACGATGCACAAACCTTCGATTTGACAAGCCGGACTGTATACATGCTTCCGCTCGTCATCGAAACCTCAGCCCCGCAGTCGCTCGGGCGGGTGTTTCTTTCGGCTGCGGGTCGCACGGAGCGAGTGATTTCCGAGAGTCTGCGTTTTAGCGCTACGGACCCTCAGTCGCTCCCGCCTTCGGAGCGAGAACCGCTGGAGATCGCGTCGCTTCACGCGCGCGCGGAAGTCCACCTCCACAAACAGCAGACACGGCTGGCCGAGGAGCTTTGCCGCCAGGCGCTTGCCCGCGACACGAACAGGCGGCCTACGTTCATTCTGCTTGCGCAGATCCTGGAAGCACAGGACCAGCTGCGCGAGGCATATGAGCAATACCAGCGGGCGTTAGTTGCCCCACCGGAATTCGAGATTATAGAAGAGCCGCCCTATGACGTTCTCTTTGCGATGCGTCGTATCGAAGAGCGGCTCGGAATGGAGCCGCAACCACTCCTGTTTGATCCGGTCACGAGCACGCCGGTCGACCAGAGCCCGCTCACCAGCGTCACACTCGCGGCGGTTGTTGCGGGTACGACCTTCGGCCCGCCGTTCAACACGGCTGCTGAGAAGCTTAGCTTGGGCTGGCAGTGCGACGCTTCGGCTTCCGACCCGCTGGGCATCCGCTGGATAGCCCAGGACACAGGGGGCGTAGTTCCGACCGACCGCGTGATCGGCAGTGCTAAATCTCAGCCAGGGCAGCGCGAGGGTGTCTTTACTCTAAGCCGGCCCGCAGCGGGGTTCCCACCTGGAATGTATCGCGTAGAAATCTGGCACGCAGGGAAAACCGTGTACACCGACAGTTTTGAAGTAATTGCAGGTGCAAATCATTTGCCGGTCTCGGCTTTACCCGGTTCGTCTGGACCATAGTCATGTTCCGTTATCTCATTTCGAGCTTCGGTTTCATTTTCGGGGCTATCTGGGCCCTGGTCGGGTCCATTTTCGTCGCGGCAGGGATCGGCGTCCTGTGGTCCGAATACCGAATTCATCAGCACGGTGTGTCCGCTACCGGCACCGTCGTGGAAAAACTCCACACCAGCAGTTCTGAAAGTTCCAGTAACTACTCCATCAAATACACGTTCCGGGACCGAAGTGGAAATGAACACATTGCGACGCACAAGTTGCCGTGGGAGACTTGGCGCAACTACACCGATGGCGACTCGTTGGAGGTTGTCTACCTGCCGGAAGAACCGGACTCGGTGCGGTTGTCCAGCAGTGTGAATCGTAAATGGTGGGTTGGCGGGGCAGCCTTTGCTGCATTCGGTGGCGCATTTGCCGGAGTCGGATGGTTTCTTGTGCTGCGCGCCATGCTGATCACGTCGCAAAAGCTTGCGCTGCTGCGTACCGGCTTTCCTGTCATGGGCGAGATCGTCGAGGTTCGGGAAAACCAGCAGGTTAAGATCAACAACAGGCATCCGCTCTACCTGGTGTACAGGTTCACCGCGCCAGATGGGCAGGTAATTGAAGGCAAGTCGGTCAATATTCCACGCCGCGCAGAAGGCCGATTTCATGTTGGCGGCCAAGTTAAAATAGTTTACGATCCGCGGAACTATAACCGCCACGAAGTCGACCTGTTTGGCCACCGCGGCAGATGATGGGACTCGAGAAGTTCTGTGGACAGCACGCAATACGTTGAGCGGTTTTTTCGACTGGGGCGCCGCCATCTACGCGCTCCGCGCGTTTCCAAAGCGGCGGCAAGCCGCGCGCACTCCAAATTCGATTGTCGGAAGCGGCGGTGTGTCAGCAGGTTGCTGAGGCGGGAAATTCATCCTGACTTTTCGCGTCCAAACCTCGCACTATTCTTCCTCGATTGGCTCCGCTGCCAGGTATTCCGTAAGAAACTGGTTCGCGTCTTCGAACTGATCCTCGCGCACGTGAATGGATCTGTTGCCGCTTGTGCCAAAAACGCCAGTGCTGGAAGCGGCTACATATTGAATCTCGAAGCCGGCTTCCGCGAGTACCTGGCGCATCAGGTCGGCTTCTGCAGTTGTGGGGGCCACGTGCAGCAGCTTGAGACCGGACGGCGCCGTGTCGTCGAACGCATCGGGAGCGGGATTGGCCGGGACGACGGCCGCACCGAAGAGCAGAGTCTTCAGGTAGCCCGGCTCGCTTGCAGCACGCTTCAGGGTTTCAAGAAATGTGGGCATCGCTTGCCTGTCCTCCAACGCGTTTACTTAATCGAACTCGTATGCGGAAATACCGACGGGAACCGGCACGGCGAAGTAGGTCATCACGGCGTTCATGACCTCGTTGCGGGTTGTCGACGAGCCGATGCCCTCGAACGGAAATGCGACATAGACCACCTTGCCCGTTCCCGCGCGCTGCACGGCGGCAGTGGTGCCCGGGCCCGTGTAGCTCATGGCGGCGGCGGAACCCACCTGCGGCGAGATGACATCCGCAGCTTCAACTTCGTACGGCGCTCCACCCGTGAGTGAAAAATCAACGCTGCCGATGGACGCGAACACGGAGCCGCCGAGTCCCGAAGCGGCCGTGACGGTAGAGCTATCCGCAACGTAAGTCGCACCGAGCTGCGTCTGGTAGAAAGAGGAACCGCCGGAGTTGCCCACAAGGTCGTAGCCGATCTCACTGCCGGTGATGAACAGGTTGCCCGACGTTCCAAGGTAGGTTGTCAGAAGTGCCTGTTCGGTCGCATCGAGAGTCCGGGTGATATAGGATTCCTCGCCGCAAATCCAGATGACGGCGGAATAGCCGGCGAGCGGCACCTGGCCGGCGGAGACGGCTTCGTTGCTGGCGCTGTCGAATGCGCGCGTACAGGCCGCGAGCGCCTCTCCATTCTGGACGACGTAATCGAACGAGTTCATCTTGCGCGGTCGGATGACGCCGATGGTGGTGGGAGACGCGTTCGATGTGCTGCCGGTATTGGAGGTTATCGTGTCGCGCGGTGACATCAGGTAGTCGAAGCGGTCGAAGCCGTTCACGACGAGAACGGGTGCGGTGCCAGCGGACGGCATGCGGACGCCGAGAACCTCGGAGGGAAGCGATTCGCCCCCTGCATTGGTCGCGGCGACCTGAAAGTAGTAATTGTGATTTGTCTGCAACCCGGTAATCGTCGTGGAAAGCGTGGCACCGCCGACGATGGTGACCGGATTCGAAAAGCCGTAACCGTTGTCGGAGCGGTAGACAACGTAACCAGTGGCGGGATCGCCCTTGGGATCACCGGAGAGCGGCGCCTGCCAGGAAACGGTGATGGCGCTGGAGCCGTTACACCGCGCCGCGACATTGCGAGGAGGTTCCGGTAGATAATTGAGCGGGACCGCTCCGGCTGAACCGTCGTTGAGGAACTTCAGGATGGCGCGGTAGGAACCGCGTGCAATGACGTCGCGGCAGCGCGGATCGCGCAGCAGCAGTGCGTCGCGAGCATCTTCGTGGCTGGCCACTTCCGCGATGGTTGCCGGCATTTCGTCGTTATTGCCGATATTTGGCGAAGAGCCGAACGCGCGAATTTCGCCGAAGTCGCCGCCGAGCGCGCCCTGCGAACGGGGCGAAATCCAGTCGTGCTCAAACGAAACGCCGGAGTCCTCCGCTTCCATGTTGTTGGCGATTTCGTTGCCGATGTATGCGGCCATCTGCGACTGACTGGTAGTGCCGGTGCTGCCAGAGGTGATGTGGAGACCCAGTGTGTTTACCAGCCCCGCGTTTGAATGAAAACTGAGAAACGTCCGCTGCCAGAAGTTGCCCTCCGCCTCGTTGTTCATGTCGGCGCTTTTTCGCGGCGGGGTGCCGACGTTGTCGTTGTTGTCGTCGAAACTGGGCCAATCGTAAATGTCGGTGGAGACGCCCTGCCCGTTGCCACGCTGTACCCAGTAACGAGAGTTCTCGAGGGGGCGTTCGTATCCGGACAGGCCAAAGCCGCGATCGACGTCGCCCATGCCATTGCCGAAGCGGATCGCGTCGGCAATGACGACGCCACTCTCGCCTGGGGCATAGTTCGAAATGACGACGTTGCCGGCGCTGCCCGCGTTGAAATGGTACGTTCCCAGCCACACCCAGCCTTGTCCCACGCGCTTGTGGTTCACACGAAGCTGTGTTTCGCCGCCGCTGTGATTGATGCGGTAGAGCTGGTTGACGCGATCGCCGCCCCAGCGCACCCACGTGTATACGGGGTAGAAACCCGGTGCGCTTAGAGTGGGTGTGTAGACGGCGGAGGCAATTTGTGCCGCGGCGTCCGCGGATGCGTATCGATATGGCACCGCGTCGCCGGCGTTGCCATAGTAAATTGTAGAGACGGCGTTGTTCCAGGTTCCGGAATAGGTGACGCCGGCGGAGCTGTTATCGAGGACGACTTCCAGGTTCTGCTGATCGATCGGGCGGAACGGGATGAGAGTGGCGCCGGCGTTATAGCAGTATTTCGCAAACGCGTTGAGTTGCTCGACATTGCCATAGTCCTCGATGACGCCGTTAAAGTTGAGCCGCTGTGTGAACCAGGTGCGGTCGGAATCGGCGGGCCGTGTGTCGGTCGGGTCTGCGGTCCATCCGTGGCCGCCGCTGCAGTACACCAAAATCCCGGTGAGGGCACCCGTGGGTTGCACGCGGGCGCTGGAATTAAGCACTGGAGTCGTTTTGGGCGCTGCTGCGGCAGCCGCTTTTGCGGTCGGTGCGTAGTAATTCTGTAAGGTCGTTTGAACCGGCTGAACTGCAGGGGTGTCGCGCCAGTCGCGATGCGGCGGGCGATAAACGATAATCGGACCGATTCCGCCGGGATCCACGTCCTGGGTCGCCAGCACCGAGCCTGGGTTGTACATGAGCGCGACACCACATGCGAGGGCGGCAAGACGCGGCAATAGAAGGGAAGACATGGTTCGTTCATACAAGGGCAGGGGCAGTGGGAGTCAATTCGCAAGGCGAGTGCTATTCAAAAGGCAGACCCCCGCCACAGCCTGGACACCAATATGAATAGGGCGAACGTCAAAATCGCGAGGCCGGGTTGAGAGCGCGGTCGCGGAACTGGTCGTTGGGCCAAAACCCCCCATTGAAACGGCAACGCTACGGCAGAGTTGCAATGGACTGAAGTCTGTCGGCGTCTACAGCACATTTATAGTTGACACAGCTGCACAGATTTTGGTCAGGTACCTGCACTAATAAACACCCATAGAAAGTAAAGTTAATGAAAACAACTTTCTCTCTCATTTTATCCACCCTTTTAATTGCGACTTTGCCTGTGGCCGGATGGGCCCTGCAGGCCAGCGTGACCGACGACACCTATTACAGCGCGAGCAAGCCCGGGCTGAACGGAAAAAAGAAATTTCTGCGCGTCGGCAGCTCCAAGGCCTACAACAGTCTTATACGCTTTAACCTTTCCAGCCTGCCTTCGGGCAGCGTGGGCACCAGCGTTAGCAAAGCGACGTTGAGAATATTTGCGCGCAAGGTAACCGGTGCCGGAACGGTCGGTGTGGCACCGGTCGAAACGGCCTGGAACGAGATGTCGCTCAGTTCCGGCGCGGGACTCAGTCTCGGCGGTTCGCTCGCAAGCCAGCCGATCAGCCTGGCAGATAAAAACAAATACGTGCTTATCGACATCACGACGCTTGTGGCAGATTGGGTCGATGCGCCGGCCAGCAATTACGGCATCGCGCTGACAAGCACGGGTGCAGTGTACGCGCAGTTCGATAGCAAAGAAGGTAAGCGAAGCGGTCACGACCCTGAACTGGAAATCGTGATTGATAACGATACGAACTCGGGTGGTGGAGGGCAGCAAGGGCCTCCGGGGCCGCAGGGTCCACAGGGCCCTCAAGGTCCGCAGGGTGCAAAAGGAAACAAGGGCGATACTGGCGCACAAGGGGCCGCTGGCGCTCCTGGTGTGAAGGGTGACAAGGGCGATACTGGAGACCCCGGCACGACTGGCCCGCAGGGATTGCAGGGTGAACCCGGCTTGAAGGGTGACAATGGCGAAACTGGTGATGCCGGCACAACAGGCCCGCAGGGACTGCAGGGTGACCCCGGCATTAAGGGTGATCAGGGCGAACCGGGTGCAAAAGGTGACAAGGGCGAAACTGGTGATGCCGGCACGACTGGCCCGCAGGGATTGCAGGGCGAGACTGGCCTTAACGGCGACCAGGGCGAACCGGGTGCAAAAGGTGACAAGGGCGATACTGGGGACCCCGGCACGACTGGCCCGCAGGGATTGCAGGGTGAACCCGGCTTGAAGGGTGAC
>JBPCLP010000009.1:0-214617 GCA_051003195.1 Candidatus Sumerlaeaceae bacterium
CGCACTTGTACGTAGGGTGCGTGGAACATTTCGAGCGTGGGTGTGGACATATACGAGTAGTCGTCGGTGGGGGGTGCAGGGGGGTGCTCCTCGGTCTGTGGATTGTGGAAAAGTTGTTTCAAAAACACAGTTTACCTTCTTCTTTGGCCAGGAGAGGTAAAGGGGCGAGAGTGGTTATCCCGAACATTCCGCACTTAGGCGGCATAGCCAGCCTGTTTTGGAGACCGGACCACTCTCGCCGACGTGCTCCACAAAAAGACCGCACGCCATCCAGAGCCAGCGGCAAAACCGCAGTGAGCTCGAGTAGGCAAGTGAGGCTCCGTGGGCACAGATTTTTAAAAACACCTGTGTGTGGAAAGGATTCGTCAGATGGAGTTAGCTTTTGAGTCATTGGATGTGGAGGCGCCTAAGCTGAGCTGTTATTTTGGTGTCGATGTCGCCAGCCAGACGCATTACGTTGCGCTGAGGCGAAGTGATGAGGGGCCGCTGCGCGATGGCGAGCTGCGAAAGATCAAAACCAGCGCATTTGCGCATACGCGCCAAGGCGCGCAGCAAATGCTGGATTGGATGAAGGCCAGGCTGCCCGAGGGCGCGGGCATGTGTGTCGTGATGGAGGCGACGGGCAATTACTCGGTGCAGCTTAGCTTGTGGCTGCGCGAGCTTTGCCCGACGTTGAAGCTTGTCGTGATGGATCCGCGGCGCATTAAAAAGTATATGGAGGGCTTGGGCCTACGCAATAAAACCGACAAGGTCGATGCTCGCGCGATCGCGTGCTTTGGGGCCGAGCGCCAGCCGGTCGGCGATGAGCCGGTCGAGCAGATCTACCGCGATTTGCGTGCAGTGGCCCGCGCGCGCCTTGCCGTGCTCACCCACATCGTGGCCTTGCGCAATCAACTGACGAGCTTGTGCAGTGATGATATGAGCCAGGCGGTGGGGCGCATGATCAACAAGACGTTTCAAAGCTCCATTGCACAACTCGAAAAACAACAGCAAAAGCTTGAGCAGCAGCTCGAGCAACTTGTCGCCTCGGACGAGCGGCTGGCTGCTGATGTCGCGCTGCTCGACAGCGTTGCCGGCGTTGGGCGCCTTACCGCTATTACTGTCCTTGGCGAGTTCGGCGACTTGCGACGCTTTCGCTCGGCGCGCCAGCTGACAGCTTTTGCAGGGCTTAACCCCGAGATCAAAAAATCGGGCAAGTGGATAGGCCAAAGCCATCTGAGCAAACGTGGAACCACCTACGGCCGACGCGCACTGTACATGGGCGCCACCAGCACGATTAAGTCTCAGTCGCAGTTTAGCCGGTTTTATCACCGCCTGGTCGAAAGCTCTCACAAACACAAACGAGCCGCCTTGGCCGCCGTCATGCGAAAGATGCTAATAACCATGCGTGCCGTCGTCATCAGCGGCAAGGGCTTTGACCCAAACCACACACCGAAAACTGTGGAAAAAGGCTGTGGGAAAAATCGCGACTATGCACTGGCTGCATAGCATGCCACGCTCGAATAAAAAACCACGCCATCTCCAAAAGCGCGGCGCGCTAGGGTCTCTCTGAATCTATCGAGCGAACTAGAACTCATTGAAAACGTTCGCCCGGTCTATTTTACGGGAGAAACTTGATTTAACGTAAGTATGGCGAAAAGTAAGTTAAGCGGAGGTGATCGGGGTTGCATGTGGATTGCTGACATTGCGCGGTGGCGCATTCCCATTTGGAGGCTCTCGTCGTGATTTGCTCCGCACGTGTGGTTTGCCTGGCCCTGCTTGTTGCAGGAAACATTATTCCCGGGGCGCGCGCAGCCGCACAGGATCGGCCGTCGACGACGGACACGTGCCTGCTTTTCGCGGCAAAGAATGTATCGAAGGGGGGCGGAAACTTTTTTCTGCACGCGTCGTTCACGATGCGGAATGTGACATTCACGGCGGGAGATGTACTGGAGTACGATATGTTCATCGACCCGGCAAACCCGGAGCCGACGGGCAGCCTCGATGCGCAGTTTCACCCGACGACGATAAATCCATGGGATCCGGCGGGTAAACGCTACCTGAGCAACTTCGTGGAGACCACGGGGGGGCTATCGGCGGCGGTCGGCAAATGGCATCACTTCAAGATTCCTCTCGATGAAGTGTCGAGCCGTACAAGCTCGCGCTGGAACCTGGTGATGGAAGGGCGTGCCGAGGGGCAGTACGCCGTGTTTGTGGACAACGTCCATATCACAGGTGGGACGGGTATCCAGACGACGCTTTACGCGAACGGCAACGCGACGGACCCCGCGCTGGATAAGCGCGAAGGTTACAGCCAGTACTTCGCGTTAGTACCGGTCTCGCGCGACCGTGTGGTGGACGGGCAAGACGTGCGCAGCGTGGTGAAGGAGGGAATTGAACGAGGCAACCTGCGGCGCGAAGCATCGACGCTGCGGCGGGAGTTCCTGGCGCTTGGCGTAAACAATAAACCGCTGCCGCAGGATTCGGCGGAGACGAGCCCGACGCTGGCGGAACTGAACGAACTGGCGACCACGGAATCGGAAAACCTGGACGCTGAACATTTCCAGCAGGTGATCCACCGTGCGCGCGGGATGCTGAGTCACATGCACC
The DNA here is from genome assembly GCA_051003195.1 of Candidatus Sumerlaeaceae bacterium. Lineage (GTDB taxonomy): Bacteria > Sumerlaeota > Sumerlaeia > Sumerlaeales > Sumerlaeaceae > JBPCLP01. Next base: position 2,590 of record JBPCLP010000009.1, read on the forward strand.
CAAACATGCGCCAGTACACGGGTCACCTGATTGGTCACGCGCATATCGATTTCCAGTGGCTGTGGCCGTGGACGGAGACGCTGCAGGTGTGCCATGATACATTCCTGCAGATGGCGAAGTTCATGGACGAGTACCCGGGATTCACGTTCAACCAGTCGTCGCCGGCGCTGTACAGCGCGACAGAAGAAAAGTTTCCGGAGGTGTTCGCGCGCATACAGAAGCATGTGGCGGGAGGGCAGTGGGAGATCGCAGGAGGGCGGTGGTGCGAGGGCGATGAGAATATGATTTCGCCGGAGAGCCATGCGCGCCAGTTCCTGTATGGGCAGCGGTACTTCCGGGAGAAGTTTAACGGCAGGATGACGGATGTCGGCTGGGAGCCGGATACATTCGGGCACGTGTGGACGATGCCGCAGATACTTAAGCTGGGCGGCTGTAAGTACTACTATTTCTGCCGTGCGGGATATGGCAAGCCGTTGTTCTGGTGGCAGGGCCCGGACGGGACAAAGGTGCTGGCATTCGAGGAGCCAATGTATGGCACGTGGTACAATGCAGACCTGGGACCGCTGCAATTTGAGGAGAGCCTGAGGTTTGGGAAGGACACCGGCGCGCAGGATATGCTTTGGGTGTTTGGCGTGGGCAATCACGGCGGCGGCGCGACCCGCGAACACATCGACACCGCGCTGGAATGGAACAAGAAGCCCTATGCGCCGACGTCGAAGTTTTCGACTGCGGCCCAGTTTTTTCATTCGCTGGAGAAGTACGACCTCTCAAAACTCCCGACTGTCGCGACCGACCTGAACACAACAAAGGAATCGGGTTTTGTGGGTGTGTATACGAGTCACAGTGACATCAAGAAATGGAACCGCGATTCGGAGGCGATGACGGAGAGTGCGGAAGCGATTGCAGCCTTTGCGGCGCGGCACGGATTTGAGTACCCGACAAAGGAATTCCGGCGCAACTGGGAGGACATCTGCTGGAACCACCATCACGATACATTACCCGGCACATCGATCCACAGCAGTTACGATTACAGCGAAACCATGTACAAGCGGCTGCAGGAATCGAGCCGTTCCATCGGTGAGAAGGCGCTGGCGCACCTTGCTGCCCGGGTGGCGGGCGAGGGGACCGGAGTGGTGGTGTTCAACCCGGTGGGCTGGAAGCGCAACGCAGTGGTGGAGGTGAATGTGCCTGAGGGTGCGTCGCCGGATAAAATGATGGCGCTGGCGAACGGCTCGCACGAAAAAGGCGTATCGCTGCAGGAGATCCCGCACAAGCGCGGGACGGCTGTGTTCGTGGCGAAGGAGCTGCCGGCGTTCGGTTACGCGCGCTTCAAGGTGCAGGCGAAAGTCGGTGGCTCGCAAGAACTGAAGGGCGGGCTGCAGGTGTCGGCGGACGGTACGCTGATCGAGAATTCGCGTTATCGTATGGCACTTGATAAAAGCAGTGGCCAGGTGACCAGCCTCGTGGATAAAAAGAGCGGCTACGAGGCAATTGCGCCGGGCGGGCGCGGCAACCGGCTGGAGGTGCACAAAGAGGCACCGAATGGGATGAGCGCGTGGAGCATTGGCGAGCCGAAAGGGCGGCAATCACTGAACGGCCCGGTCGAGCTGAAGGTGACGGAGAGCGGGCCTGTGCGCGTGACGGTGCAATTCAGCCAGCGTTACGGCACGTCGGATCTTGTGCAGAGTGTTTCGCTGACAGAAGAGGGCGCGCCGGAATTTTCGTTGCACACGCACTGGAAGGAACTGGGCAGCAATGATAAGCCCAGCCCATTCCTGAAAGTGGCTTTCGACCTCAACCTGACGAGCCCCACATTGACGTATGACATTCCGTTTGGTAACATCACGCGCGACCGTGACGGCGCGGAGCAGCCGGCGCTAAAGTGGGTGGACGCTTCGGACACGACGTGCGGATCGGCACTGCTGAACGACTGCAAACACGGTCACTCCATGAAGTGGAACGTGCTGCGGTTGTCGTTGATTCGCAGTAACTATTACCCGGATGCCGCGCCGAATAAACGCCCCCAGTCTGCGCGCTGGAGCCTGGTGCCGCACATGGGAAACTGGCGCGAAGCGGGGGTGCTGCAAACGGCGACCGAGTTTAACAAGCCGGTGTGGGTGACGACGGCGACTGCGGCGGCGAAATCCGAAAGCACGCTGCCATCGGCCGCATCACTGGTGTCTGTGAACGAAGAGAATGTCGTTATCACCGGCGTGAAAAAGGCAGAGGATGACAAGGACCTGATTGTGCGCTATTATGAAGCGTACGGCAAAAAGGCGGACGGTAAACTGCAGTTGAATGGAACAGCGAAAGCCGCGAAGCGCGTGAACTTTATCGAGGATGATATTACCACGGAAGGTATGCCGGACGCGCCGCTGCGACCCTATGAGATTCGAAACGTGAAGCTGGCGATGTAGCGCGTACCGGGCCAGGCCAGGCCAGGGAGCCCGACCTACCGCTTAAAGGCGCGTTTTACCTCTTCCAGGTAGGCATTGCCAAATTCCGCGGTTGGGAGAAGTGCGCTGCCTTCTGTCCATTCGTTCCATGCATTGAGAAGAACCATGGGCGCGGGATGTTTTTCAAGGTGCTGGCGTGCGAGTTGGCAGAGGCGGCCGAAGGCTTCAGGATTTGTTCCCTGCACGAGTGTGCCATACGGGTATTCGGAATGAGCTGGCGGCCAGGGCGTGTCTTTGTGCCAGCGGGGGCTTGGGTCCCAGCCGACGGTGGCGACCGGACAGTACGGGAGAGTGCCGGTTGTCAGGAAGTCCCAGAATTTCGGGTGGTTTTCGACAAGATCGTCGTAGGAGTCGAGCGGCTTTTCGGGGAGTTTAGCTTTTCCGCTGCCGGTGACGTTGTAGGAGGTGAAGCTGTTAAAGCCGGCGCGGGTGAGTGATTCAATGGCGCTTTCCTGCCAGATGAAGGCGCCAAGATGCATCTCGCCGATTCCCTGTTCGCGCAGATACTCGCGGGCTTCGTCGATTGCGGTGCGGGCTTTGTCGACTCCGCCGAGTTGTTTTACAAAAACATCGGGCTGAAAGAAGGAGAAGTACACGGCTCCCTTAACGCGCCAGTAGTTGGGCTGGTTGAAGTGTGTCTGGGCGCAGTAGCGGATTGCGCGCTGGAAATCGGCAACGGAGTGGCGGATTGGCAGGAGCATCTGCTGCGACCCGGTGGTGGGAGCAGGGAAGACATTCTTCCAGTCGTGATTGGCCCACATGAGTGCATATTTCATGCGGTTGCGGTTGGAAGCCTTGAGAAAGCCGTCGGTCAGTGCGCCTTCGATAAAGCGGACGCCGGAATACCAGTACCAGTCAAAGATGAAGACGTCGATTCCGTGATCGGCGGCGAGGTCAACCTGGCGAGCCATGTGTGCGGGGTCGGCCTCATTGAACGGTTTGCTGTCCGGCTTGAGGAATGTCTGGCCGGGATAGCGTTGCGGGGCGTTCATCAGAAGCTGCCATTCGTTCCAACCCTCGCCGAACCAGGCGCTGTAGTGGTCGTCGGGGTGCCAGCTCGGGAAATAGATGGTGGCGACGTCGAAAGCGCGGGTGCTCGTTGTGGACTTAGCGGCGGCGGGTTCAACTGCTATGGAACTGACGGTGATTGTGCCGATCCAAAGGAGGATCAGGAGACTTGAGTAACGCATCTGCGCTCGCAATCTATGGCCAAATGTTCAATGCACGCAACCAAGTTTTCCGCGCAGTTGTCGGGCTCAACATATTCCTGATCGCGGTGATTGGAGCGCACGGGGCAGTATCGCGTGATAAGATCAGCCGTGAGCGGATTGAGGCGATCGCCGGCATGCTGCCGGTCGAACCGCGCGGACCGGGCGAACCGATCGGGCAGCGGAAGTTCTGGGCATCGATTGCAGGAGACAGCGACAAGGCAGCGCAGATACGATCTGCGGAGAAAATTGCGGCCAGGCCGATTCAAGAGCAACCGGACGACTTGTACCTGGAGTATTCGCGAAACGGAAACCGGACTAACTGGCAGAACGTCGCGAAGTCGCGTCGAAGTCCGCTGGAGGACCTGGTGCTGGCGGAGTGCTTTGAAAACAAGGGCAGATTCCTGCGCGCGATCCAGGATCGGATCACCACGCTTTGTGCTGAGCGCACATGGGTTTTGCCCGCACACGATAAGGGCCTGACCAACTTTCGGGGCACGTCAATCACGATAGACCTGGGCTCGTCCGCACTCGCGTGGAACCTGGCAATGACCGACTACCTTGTGGGCGGCAGTCTTCCCGACGAGGTGCGGGCGGTACTTCGGGCCCGGCTGAAGGAGCGGATAGTGCAGCCGTACCTTGCGATGATTCGCGGAGAGCGCGAGCGGGACTGGTGGATTACGGGAACGAACAACTGGAACGCGGTTTGTCATGCGGGAGTCGTGGGAACGGCATTGATCGAATGCGTGTCGCGCGAGGAACGTGCTGAAATCATCGCGGCTGCCGAGTATTACTCGAAAGATTTTCTATCTGGATTCACGCCGGATGGTTACTGCAGCGAGGGGCTGGGTTACTGGAATTACGGGTTTGGGCACTTTGCGCTGTTGTGTGAAACCGTGCGCGATGCGACAGCGGGAAAGATCGACTGGTTGGTTGAGATGCAGCAGGCGCGGCAGCCGGCGCAGTTTGGTTCGCGGATCGAGATTATCCATGGAGTCTCGCCGGCGTTTGCGGATTGCGCCGTTGATGCAAAGCCTTCGCCGCACGTGCAATGGCTGCTGAGCCGGCGACTGGGTGATGAAAGGGAGGCGCCGCCGCCTGCAATGCGGGGGTTCCTTCCGCAGGCGGTTTTGTACGCGATCGAGGCGACCAGGAAATCGAGCGCACACGATAAGCTGGAACGAGGGAATGACGAATCGCTGCGCACGTGGTTCGACAATGCGGGCGTGCTGATCTGCCGGCCTGCAATTGCATCGAAAGCGGATTTTGCGGTGGCGCTTAAAGGCGGACACAATGCTGAGCATCACAATCACAACGATCTCGGCTCGTATGTGGTCGTAAGTGGGGGGAAGCCGGTGCTGCTGGATCCCGGCTCAGAAATTTACACCGCACGGACGTTCAGCTCGCGGCGTTATGACAGTAAGCTGCTGAATTCGTACGGGCATTCGGTGCCTGTGGTGGCGGGTCAGCTCCAGCGCACGGGGCCCAAAGCAGAAGCGAAAGTGCTCAGCACGGAGTTCACGACGGAAACGGACCGTCTTCGGATGGACATCAAGTCAGCATACGCAGTACCGGAGCTGCAGAAACTGGAGCGCGAGTTTACGTACTGGCGAAGCGGCGCGGGATCGCTGATTGTGCGCGATGACGTTCAATTATCCAGTCCGAAGTCATTTAGCACGGCGCTCGTTACACTGGGAAAAGTTACGCAGGTCGATGAAACCACGCTTCAGGTGGTGGACGGGGCAGCGTCGGTACATGTGGAGATTGATGCGGGATCGAACGAGTTCGATGTGGTGATGGAGGAAATCCGTGAGAATGCAAAAGTGAAGCCGACGCGAATCGGGATTAATCTGCGCGAGCCGGTTGCTGCAGGTACAATTACGCTGCGGATTACGCCGACTGGAAAGTCATCTTACTCGCGCGAAAACGTCAGCTGGTAGGATTTACCGGGCCTCAGCACAGCCCGTGTCGAGCCGAGGCTGGTAATGCCATCTTCACCGGACAAACTCACGCTACACTCCATTACCCCTGAGCCGGTGGTTTTGAGCAACTGCCTGTGCGGGCCGTATGCGTGAGTGGGCGTAGAAGCAGTTCCGTTGTGTTCCACCTGCACACGTTTCTGCAGCCAACGGGCGAAGATACGGTTCTGGTCGAGGGACGGAACGGCGCCTGCTCCGTAGAGCACCCCGAGCAGACGCTGATCTGCCAGTTCGTTTTCGCCCGTGGTCACAAAGCCGATGGCCACAATGTAATTATCGGCAGGGCCTATTGGTCGAAACATTTCGTGCATGGGGTTAAAGTGAAAGCCATCACTGGAGGTTGCGTACCACGTCCTCGCCTGGTTCATGTGCAGGCCCATGAGGTATGTGGCCGTTCCGTTGGCGTCGATGAACCGCTTGATGTCATTCGGTGCGGCGCCTTTATCAAGAGCGACGCCATCCAATGAGTAGCTGGTGCCATTGTCGCTTGTCGCGCGGTAGACTTTCCCGAAGTTACGGAAATCCGCGAAGTACATGCGGTAAAGGCTGTTGTCCCGGAAGAGAACATTCATGCCGTTGATGTCGGCGTCGTCGTAGGTGGCATAACCGCTGAGCGAAACGATGTTGCTGCGCGATGCTGGCAAGGGGGGCGGGTGGCTATTCCATAGTGTGCCGTCCGTGCTGGAGAAGAAGACCGGCTTATTGCGATCGCGCAGGTCAGGATAGCCGGTGCACAGCATGGCAGTCCCATGGTCTCCAAGTGCAACAGCGGAGACGTTGCACACGTGGTGGAATTCTCCATGCTCGATAATCGTGCGGCGCTCGTTGAAGTTCAGGAAGTCCGTCGTGCTGGTGTGGTAGATCCGGTCGTTGAACGTTGGCACGCCATCCCACGCGCCGTAATAAATATCCCAGTATCCGCGACGCGCTATGATAGAAGGAGCGTAGATGTTTCGCGCGGCACCGGGGCGTGGCTCGAGCAGCGGTGAGCGGACGTCGGGCAGCCAGTGGAGCGATCCTCGCGTCCATGCGCGGCGATCAAACGGGCCGGCAGCGACTCCGCGAAATTCGATGCTGTCGCTGGTTGGCGCATCGCCCACGCAGGTGATGTGAAGAGGAAGCGGCGGGGCGGCGGCCAGTTGTATCGCACATGTGGTGAAACTGAGAAGGGCGGCAGGGACGAGGAGTGCTGATAATCGAGTCAGTTTCCACGCAGATGATGTGTAGCGAGTGTGGTATCGCATTAATTCTTTCACTGGTTTTGTGTGCCCTCCGAGCTCAAAAGCTTACTGAAGTATATCATGAACTTCTGGGACGGCACACTAGCAGTAAACCGTAGGGCGGAAGCATGGCTTCCGCAGTCCAAATCAGCGGGTCTATCATTCAAAGGGAGCATTCCATTATGGCGTTTTGAAAGAGCGATGGGCTTAGTTTGCGGATATTGGAGGCCAGCATCTTCATACGTGTACCAGGCGCGCAACGAAAACGAATGCAAGCGACGTCGACATTGGGTACGGCTTCGCATCCGTGAATTCGCAACTAAGGAAATGAACACCTGCGCCTGCGCATGCTATTGTGAGTGGTTCATGGAGGAACCGATGACGTATAGATGTAATATTAAAGCCGCGCTCGTGGCGCTGGCGCTCAGTGTTGTGCACTTATCTGCTTTTGCGTGGGGCGCGGCGGGGCACATGGTGGTTGCACACGTCGCGGATGACAATCTGACGTCGGCAGCGAGAACCCAGGTGCAGGAACTGCTGTCGACCCAAACGATGGCAGACGTTTCCTCGTGGGCGGATGACGAGCGTTCCCGGCATCGTGAACAAGCGGGCTGGCATTACATCGACTGGGAACTTAAGGATGGTTCGCTGCTGGCCGGTTCCGATTCCAACGGGACGATCCTGGATGCGCTGACGAGCCAGGGCAAAATCCTCGCGGACCCGGCGCAGGACAAACACGCACGTAAAAAAGCGCTGATGTACGTCATCCATTTTGTGGGTGACATGCACCAGCCGCTGCACTGCGCAGACAACTACGACAAGGGCGGCAACAACGTGAAGGTAAACATCTTCGGGCGGGACGAGAACCTGCACCGCACGTGGGATGGAACCATGCTCAACGAGGTGATTCGCGAAGAGTTCGCCACGACGGGTACCAGCATTCGTGAATTCGCAACGATTATTGGAAAGCGGTTTGCGGACGAGGCAACGACGGCGGTTCGAGGGACGGTTAACAAGTGGGCTTTGGATTCACACAAAACGGCGAAAAACGTTTGCTACAGCTTTTTGAAAAACGATCCGCTAACGAGCCTGACTGTTACGCTGGGTCCGGACTATTATGCCGCTGCAAAGCCCGTGATTCAGCGGCAACTGGCAATCGGCGGGCGACGACTGGCGCAAATGTTGAACGAATGCCTCGATGCCTCGGTCGCAAAAGAAGCTACGGTCGAGGTGCCAAACCAGAATCAGCTTGCGACTGCGTTGGCGCCGTAAAGTTAGAGTGCAACCGGGGGCTGGTGTCGTGTCCCGTTCGTTACATATTTCGGTTTCCGGCGCCCCTTCAGGGCGCGATGTAATTGGATCGATATCCCCAGGGCTGCGTCGGCCACAAAAAAGCCGTGGCCTCCTTACCCTGGGCTTTGTCCCGCTGCACCTTCGGTGCAAAAAACCTGAACTTCAGTGACGGCACACTGGGTTGTCACTGGACCGGTAGTGCACCGCTGAACAGCGGTAGAGCGATCGGCGCGATCTGGGGGTGGTCGGCGTTTCCGCTGACCTGGAATGCCAGTAGAAGATTGCCTGCCAGTTGATCTCCGAATTGTGCGAGCGGGCCCAGCAACGGAATCTTGCCGAACACGCTCTCCAGGACGTTTAGTTTTAAAAGGCCCCTGATGGTTTTTTCGGGAATTCCCTGCTGGCGGTTGCCGGCAAAAAAGTAATCGCCGCGCAGATCCATGCTCAGGCCGTTGGTCTGCAATTGGAGATCGCGCGACGAAAGTGCGCCGTTTCCAATCTGGAACTGAGCAGCGCTTGCAGTCTGGAACGATCTGCCTCCAAAACTGCGGCCGGTCTGCTGGCCGATCTGCTGGAAGACAGGCGTGGCCCCGATGGAGAGGTCGCGCAGCGTAGCCGACCCTCCGCCGCTGATGCGCTCGGCATCGGCACCGACGCCGGACAGCTCGATGCTGCCGCTCTGCACAATGCCGGCGAGGGTGGTGCGCTCCTTAAATATAGCGGTCAGCATGGATTCGAGGGGCATACGATCGATCTGCACTTCTGTTTTCCAACGCGGGAATTCACGTGGTTTCCAAACGAAGCTCTCGATGGTGCCGCCGCCGGTTAAGCTGCCGAGCCCGGGCTGGCTGCCGCTGATCTCAACGTTACTGAAGGTTGTGCGGCGGGGCGAGTCGTTCTGAACGATTTGAAAGTTGATTGAGGCCCGCGAGTTCCCGGCGCGCTGCTCCTTATAAAGGATCGAGGGAGCGCGGATTTCAGCATCCAATTCAAACGCCTTGCCGGTTTGCGGCGGTTCGGGAGGTTTGGGCAGTTCCATTCCCCAGCCTGTTATCCAAGAATCGAGACGCAGCGTACTGCCACTGGAGATGGCGACTGCCATCTTCATCTTAGGCAGGTCTTTTTCACGAAGTTGCAGCGTGCCACTGAGGCGGCAGTTCTTAGTGTCGGCGAAATCGCATTCCACGACGTCATCTACAGCAATTCGGAAAACATCGTTCTCGATTCGCGCGATACCGCGCATGTTGCGCACTTCACCACGCGGGACATGCCTGCCGCCTTCAGTACGTTCGGGAGGCATGGCACGGTGACGCATATTCGAACCCTGGAACTCGACCTGTCCGGTTAGCCTGTACTGCCGGGCAGCGACGGCGTCTTCGAGACGAGGCGAAAGCTGGGCGAAAAGGGATGCCAGTCGGTTGCCAGAGGTATCAGCGCCGGTGTCGGTTAATGGCAGCGGCGAAGGCTCGGCTGGCACCGTCGCATCGGGATCGCCAATTCCAAAGCGCACATCGTATTTTGCAGGGCCGGACATCTCCAGCCACTTTTCGAGCTGCGGAAAGGTTTTGATAATTCCTGCGAGGTCGGCGGTTCCGTCGAGATCAATTGAAACGGCGTCGGGCGAAAGTAGCCCGGTAGCACGGATTGGCTCGCCGTTCAATTTTCCCTGGAGGTCCTGCATCCGGAGCGCGTGGCCGTCCCACAGCACATCACCATTGAGATTGGTGAAGCCGCCGGCCATGAATTCCACACCCGGCTGAAAAGCGATATTACGCAATTGCACGCTGCCGGCGAAAGTTGCGTCAGCCAACTGTCTTAAACTGCCGTTGAGGTTGAGCCTGCTGGTCGCTTCGCCGCTGATTCGATGCTTTAGTATGATCTTTTTCTGTTCGGCCGGGAGGTAACTGACGAACTGAGCGAGGTCGAATTTTGTAACTACCGATGCACTCAGCTCGGGATCATTCCAGAAAACGCTGCGGCCCTTGATCAGCCCTGAAATGGCAACATCAGTATCGCGAAGACTGCCCGAAAGGGTGTCGATGAGCAAGCGGTCACCGTCGATGTGCATTGAACCGTTCAGGTTTTCGAGCGGAGCCGGCAGCGACTGGTGAGAAAGCCCGGCGCCACGAACGATAACGGTTCCCTCGACCTGCGGTGGCAGAGTTCGCGCTGCATCCGACAGCGAAACGAACTGCTGGTAGATGCCCTTACCGGCAATGGTTCCGCGCGATTTGGGTTTTCGAGTTTTCACAGGAGTCTTGCCGGGTATTGCAGTTCCTTTTTCCGCTTCGAGCAGGTCCATCAGATCGTCCGCAGTAGAGGAGGTGTTCCAGGCCAGGTTCACCTGTCCTTCGCGCCGGCGCAGAAAATCGCCGCGAATGTCGCCGGCCAAGGTAACGCTCGTTTCGCCATGCCGGCCTGCCAGGTAGTGAACGGACAGCGTTTGGGTGGAGAGATCAATCAGGCCGGACATGTCGCGGACAGGTTGCCGGAGGTGCGGCGTCGTGACGGCAACGCCAAGAAACCGCAGCTGCCCGCTTAGTTTTGTGAGCTGCACTTTATTGCCAGTGACATTGGTGTTAAACTCCACACCCGTGGCAGGTGCGGTGACGTTCCAGCCACGTGGCAGAAAGCGCGTCAGAAGTTTGCGATAGCCGCCGTCCAGCCGAATGGCGGCGATGTTAATGTTGTAGGGGTGATCTGCGCCTGTGGAAATGGAGCCGGAGCTTTCCGCATCCACAAGGCTACTGCTGATCTTCGCCTCATCCACCTGCAACTCACCGGAGCGCACGTCGTAATGAGAACGGAGGTTTCCCCGGACGTGCTCATCATGGATGTCGATGGCGTGTTCGCCGCTGGTGACATCCAGCCCACCCGCGTCAAAGGCAAGTTGAACGCTCGTAGAGTCAGGCTGGCGTTGCGCTTTCAATTCAAAATCCACGTTTGTACCGGAGGCGGCTGTCGCGGGCAGATTCGAAAAGAGTCCAGCAAGTGAAGCGCTCTGAATAGAGCCACTCAGTTCCAGTTTGTCGTGATCCTTTGCCCGCGCAAACGCGGCGGTTGCTTTAATATCCGATGCAATGGGGCGGCCGGTAATTGCATCCGGAGTGTCGGGAGGAGCAAACCCGGTTCCACTGAATTTCGCGATGACGTGGCCATCCGGCGTGGAACGCGCGGTGACATCTCCCACGAGCACGGCCGACGGGCGTATCTCGAGTATCTGCGACTCCGGGCTGGTGGTGACTTCCTCGAACTGGATCTTGGCGTCGCGAATGCGGAAGCTCTCGAGTGGCAGATCGATCCTCCGTGCGGAACCCTGGTTCGAATCCGCGGTCCGGCGCGTAGTCCTTGCGAGGAACGCGAGCTTGGGCCCGAGGTGCAGACCACTGCGGTCGTATCGAAGATCAAGCAGGCTGGGCTGCGTGATTTCGATTTCTCGAATAGGGGACTCTGCGCCCATCAGCATGGCGAGCGGGCGAACGCGCACGGCGAGATTGGCAATGCTTAGTAACTCACGCCCCGGCTGTTTTGGGTCTGAGAATCTGAGGTTGCGGAATTGATAGAGACGGCGGGGCAAATCCAGCGAAGCGGAATCGTAAATAACGTCGACGCCTGCGGCCTTGCGGAGCCTGGTGACAATACGCTGATGCACCCAGTCCGCACGAATGGGATAATTCCACAGGTAGGCCAGGGCGGCGGCTACCAGTACGCTCATGATAGCGAAGCTCCATAGCACGATCCGACGGCGGCGCGGGCGTTGCCGCGGCAGTGATCCGTTTTTACGGCCCAGCATCAGCCTTGGTTACAACTTTCGTTCAATCTGGCGCGGTATTGCCGCGAGGTGATGGTGCGGCTGCAAGCAAATCCCGTGTTGCCTGAAACGCACGGCTTAATTGCCTTGCACGTAGCGTCCCGCTGATTAGAATGTTTCGGTCGTATGTCAACGTGGGGCGTGCAGGTTTCGTCTCAATAAACAAAGCTTCGCGCCGATTAGCGGCGACTTGGTAAAAGGAGATCGGATTTTGAATCTCAGGGCTGGCAGTACATCCACACTTACACCTCGAATGATTCGCAGCGCTGCCGCACTTTTAACAGGGGCGGTGGCTTCACTGAGTTTGGCGGGACCCGGCACTCTTGTCAGGGCCTATAACGATCCAAATAACCAGGTTGGTGACAGTTTCGGCTATGCGGTTGCAGGCAGCGGCAGTCAGTTGCTGGTGGGCGCGCCAGGCGCGGGAACCGGCGGCGCGGTGTACGTTTTTTCGCAAACCAGCAGCACCCCGCAATCGACACTGCTCGTGCCTTCGGGCATGACAGCGCAGGCATTTGGCAGCGCGATCGCAACGACTTCCAGTGCAGTTATTGTAGGTGATCCCGACGCACTGGGCCCGGCCGCTGAGACGTCTTTCAATGGTGCAGTGGTTGTTTATCAGTCCCTCACGGACGTGAGTCCGCTGACCGTCGCGAATCCACTGGGGCAGACTGCATCCGATTTCGGCGCTGCCGTTTCGATCAGCAGCAGTGGTTTTGCGGTGGGCGCGCCTTCGCTGACGACGGGCTCTATTGCCCAGACGGGCCGAGCCTATATCTACGCAACCGGCAGCGCCAGCCCGGCATTCACCCTCGAAAATCCAGCACCAGGTTCAGCGACAGGTTTTGGCACCGCCGTAGCATATTCAGAAGACGGACTGGTTGCGGTCGGCGCGCCTGGATCAGCCACGGCCGCCAGCGGCGGGAGTGTGAGTATCTACTCAGCCTCCACCGGAGCAATGGTCGGAACAATTCCCAACCCAGGGGGTGCGGGTGATCAGTTTGGGTTCGCGCTCGCGAATCTCGGCTCCAGTTTGATAATCGGCGCCCCGTCGGCCGTGACGGCTGGCGGTGCCGGCAAGGTGTATGTATTCGATCGGGCCACGCGCACGCTCCAGCGCACGTTAATCGACCCGACGCCCACGGCAGGCGAACAGTTTGGTTTCTCGGTGGATGCGATTGATCATTACATCTACGTCGGTGCGCCGCATGATAGTGGTGCTGTGTCCGGAATGGGTAATGTCTATGTATTCGATGCGAACGATAGCTCAAATGCGCTGACCGTCCCGAATCCGCAACCGAACTCTACAGACAGCTTTGGCTTCGCGATTGCGGCTGTCGGGCTGAACGTCCTGGTGGGGGATCCGACCAGCACACCGAGCGGAGGCGCCACAAACGCGGGCCAGGCATTCCTGATGGGTGGGCCCGATTCAGCGGTTGCGCCCCCGGCAGCACCTTCCAATCTTTTTGCGGTTACAATCAGTTCCACGCAAATCCGCATCAACTTCACGGACAACAGCTCGAACGAACAAGGCTTTATCGTTGAGCGGCGTCTTCAGTCCGGTGGTAGTTTCTCGGTCATTACGACACTCGGGGAGAATGTCGTCGAGTACCTCGATGGCGGGCTCGCACCAAGTACTGGCTACTGCTATCGCGTAAAAGCTTTCAACGGCGACGGCGAAAGCGCGTATACGGAAGAGGCCTGCACCAGCACCTTCGCGGGCATCGTCCCGGAATTTGTAGGAAAGCTGCCGAACCCCGGGCTTCCAGGCGATTTGTTCGGGTTCTCGCTGGCATCCATGGGGAAAACAACACTTGCGCCATCGTGCGTTGCGATTGGCGCTCCGGGCAACGACAACGGCGGCACTTCCGCAGGTATCGTATATGTCTTCGACAGGAGTTCGCAACTTCCGCTGGTAACACTTCCGAATCCCAACCCTGCCGGTGGTGATGAGTTCGGTTTCGCGGTTGCTGCCGCCGGCAAGTACGTGTTTGTTGGCGCTCCCTACGACGATACGGACGGGAACAACGCCGGAATCGCGTACATGTTCGATGGTGAAACTGGCATCCTGTTGCGTACCTACCACAGCCCAAGCCCGCATGCCGGTGACTACTTTGGTAAATCCATTGCTGCTCGCGGAAAGAAGCAACTCGTGGTCGGTGCACCTGGGCGATCCGTTGAAGCGTCGGGCTCGGGTGCAGCATTCGTGTTGGATGCGCTTAGCGGAATCGCGGTTAGCACCATACTGAATCCCACACCCAACAGCGGGGACCAATTCGGCGCGGCAGTCGCAGGGCTCAAAGGCACGATCGGCGTGGTGGCACCGGCGTCGGACGGCAGCTCGGCAAACAGCGGCGAACTGTTCGCGTTTAATTCAAAGGGAGTGGCAAAGGCGGTGTTTGGTAACGCCAGTGCTGTCGGCTCAGCAATCGGTAAAGGCATTGGCGGAGCGGCTCAGCAGGGCAGCGGCGGAGCAGGCTTCGCCTTCCTGTTCGGCGGAAAGAAGATTAAAGTGACGTATCCAAATCCATCTCCAGACCCGGGTGACGCGTTCGGGTTTTCAGTGGCAGGGGGAAAGAAGATCCTGGCAGTAGGTGCGCCGCTGGATGACAGCACCGGACCGGACGCGGGTGAGGCTTACCTGTTCACGCAGAAGCTGCCGTTTGTGTTGCGGGCCTTCATCAACCCCGCTCCGTCGCAGGGCGATCAGTTCGGTTTTGCGTTGGCTCTATCGGCACCTTTGTGCTACGTATCTGCGCCGTATGACGACACGGATGGAAACGACGCGGGAACCGTTTATATTTATAACGCTCCGCTGAAATAAGGCAGGATTTGTCAGGCTGAATACCTTGAAAAGTGCCGACTTTAAAGCAGTTTCTGCTTGCGCCTGACAGAACAACCGACCAGACTTCGGGGCTAGCTGGTGCCGCTGGGTACCCCATTCGTGATATGGGATCGGTGCAGAACGATGGCTCAAATTCGTGTTTCATTCAGCACGGCCCTCTTTGGGCTTTCATTTGTCATTTGCCTCCTTGTCGCGCTGCTGTTTGTAGACCGCAGCAGGCAGGAAGCGGACGAGACGGCTGCGCATGAGGCGAAAGCCGTAGCTCCTGCTTCAACTCTCACGAACGAGAAAGAGCTGATCGAGCGCTCAGCGGCTTCCAGTGCGCCGTTGGAGCAGCCAGGGCTTGGTAGCGCCACAAATTCGGGTGAAGGCCCGAGGCTTGTGTTGAGTACGAACGCGGTGCCCGCGCCCGGAGTTGCTTCATCGACAACAGCAGCGGAACTGCCCATAGACCCACGTATGTCTGCACCGAGGGGAACACCGGCGTTGACCGCTGCGCAACGCGCCACACTTTCGCCGGAAGCTTTGGCCAAACAGCTCCAGGGACGCACCATGGTACCTGCTGCTATCGCGCAGTCGGCGCCACCCATGGCTGTACCTGATGGTGTGGCCTATAGTGCGCCGGTTGCGACACCGCGCCCGACGGCGCGGCCATCGACGGCTCGCGCGGCACTTCCGATTGTTACTAACACAAGCGGCGTTACGGATGCCATGAAACAACTGGGGCCGGGAAGTGCCTTTGGAACGCAGTCCGGCCTGACGGTGAATGCAAAAGATCCTTTGATGCCGTTCAGCCAACCCGGTGTTGTGTCGACCGATCGTCTGCGCAGCGCGCTGGCCGGGAATGCCGGCCTGGACCCCAGCACATTGCTTCCGGTGGAAAGCCCGGACTCGGCGTCTGCACCTGCCGCGATATCCAACGCAGGGAGCGGCTGGCAGGCGACGCAGCAAACTGCGCCTGTGGCCCAGGCCGCAACGCCAACGCCTAACACCAGTATCGTGGTTCGCGGTGCTGACCGGCGCGGCGCAAACGCAGCCGAAAGTGCTGCGGGGGGCGCTGGAGCTTCCCTTATCAGCAATGCGTTGCCGCCTGCACCCACAGGTGTGGATCCGGTGTCGGGGGTTGTTACGAACCAGCCGGCAGTGGCTTCGCCCACTCCAAATTACGCGAACGGCTTCGGTACGAATCCGGTTGCCGCTACAGGCACTGATAAGTGGAATCTGCCGCCGGCGCCCTCGCTACCCGCCGCGGCGATCCGACCCGAAGAGTCGAAACGAGCGATTGCCGATCCTTCAAAGACGACCCTGCTTCCCATTGACGGGCCAATCAGCAACCCTTCAGCCGCCGACGGAGCAAACAGCGCAACCAGCATGAATGTCCCGAGCGCGGGGCTTACAGATTTGCCAATGGATGTTGCCGCAAAGGCGGGTCTCCTGGACTCGGTTCCTGCTGCGAAAGTAAACGACCGTTCGTTGAGCGGGGCTGACGCGGCACGGCGGGCCGAGGCGCTGGCAGCCATGGATGGACGGACTCTCGATGCGGACGCAAAGCGCATGATGACGCGTACCGCCGCAGAAATCTGGACTGACATGGTGTCGCTTGCGGAAGAGGCGAAGAGGCAGGGACTATCCGTGAGCGAGGATGAAATCGCGCCGCTGCTCGCAAAGAACAAAAGCCTACAGGTGCAGGAGTGGCAAAGCGCCTTAAAGAAAGCCGGCTGTACAGAGGCGGAAGTTGCGGCTGACTTACGAGATCTCGCAATGGGCGAGAAGCTCGTGCAGACCATCCTGACGAAAAACTACCCCGAAGCAAAGCTCCGCGAACTTTACGAGAAAGATCCGCAGCAGTTTAAGCCTGCGCGCAAGCTGCACGTCCAGGAGATATTTAAGAGCAGGCCGAAAGATCCTGCGGCCGCAACGGCTGTGGAACGCGAACTTGAGAAGCTGCAAAGGCAGGCTGCGTCGGGGATGGATTTTGGGTTGCTTGCCATGCAATCGAGCGAAGCACCGAGCAAGGCAAAGGGCGGTGACCTTGGCTGGCTTGATGATAAGAGTAACATTCCCGAGCAGATGGCACAGGCGCTCCTTACGCTGAAAAGCGGGCAGGCCAGCAGTGTGATCCCTGACGCCCGCGGCTACCATATCTATAAACTGGTTGAGGTGCAGGAGCCCAAGGCGGGCTTTGAAGGGGCACGCGAGAGAGTGGAGCAGGGCTTGCACAACCTGCTGTACCGCAGCGCGGTGGCAAGTGCTGAGGCTCATAACAAGATTGAGCTGTCGCACCAGAAGAAGGGCCGCCGTGCAGTGGCTTCGCGCGGAACGGGAAAATCCGACGAAGCGCTTGCGGAGGTCTTCGGCGGCAGCAGAACGGAAGCTGCGAGGCAGTCCAAATCGGAGAACGGCGATCGCGTCGTAGAGTCAGATAACGGCCGTGTTCGCGTACGTGGTAAAAAGTCGAAGAGCGTCGATGTGTTGACGGCGAGCAGCAGGGGAAAGAGCGCTGACGCTGAGGTGCCCAACGCGGCAGAACCAGCTCCGGCAATGACACACGTAAACCTGGGCGGAACACCTGCAGGATTTGGCGGGCCCGATGCAAACGCCACTATTCCGTCCACACCGCATCCTGCAACGGCTTCAGCCGGAAGCGAAAAGCCACGCGGGCCTTTCAGCACCCTGTTCAGTAAATTCCATCTTCGGGGATCGAGTGCCCAGCAACAGCAGCAGTGAATCTGCAACTGCGTAAGTTACTCGTATTGATCTGCGCGCGTATGCCAGTTATCGCGGCCCTTTCGATAGGCTGGTTAACGACGAGAGGCCCGGTATTTCTGATAGCCGTTGTAATGCTGGCCGGGGGTGTGGCACCGGGGAGTTCCATGCTGCCAATCGTTAAAGAAGCTGAGTTGATGTCGAGCACGGTCAGTGCTTCGAGAGTGGCGATACGGGCTTCACACGAACTTTCGGCCGAGGCGGAAGTGTTACGGGGGGTGCTGATGGAATGCCGCATTTCTCAAACGACGGGCGTGCTACCCATCACCCTGGAATTGGACAATTCGCTGCCCGACCCTTCAGTGGCGAACACGCCGGAGGCCGTATCGCGGTGGCGCGCCGAAGGTTATCGGCTCAGTGTAAGAGCGGATGGTATATCGGTTGCGGCACGAAATCCGCCTGGGGTCTTTTATGGCATTCAGACTCTCTCGCACATACTGGTCGATCGCGGAACGTCGGTTCCGGTGTGTGAGGTGGTCGATTGGCCCGATCTGCCTTTGCGAATGGTCATGGTTGACCCGGCGCGGCAGAACGAAAGCTTCGATTATTACCGTCGGCTGATTCGATTTTGCGCCAGG
Source organism: Candidatus Sumerlaeaceae bacterium (assembly GCA_051003195.1). GTDB lineage: Bacteria > Sumerlaeota > Sumerlaeia > Sumerlaeales > Sumerlaeaceae > JBPCLP01. Next base: position 20,746 of record JBPCLP010000009.1, read on the forward strand.
CAGAAGATCAACGCGATGCTGCTGCACCTGACTGACGACCAGACCGCAGCTTTGTTCGAGCCGAACTACCCGGAGCTGATGCACAAGTACGCATGGACGTCGAAGCAGGCTCGCGCGCTCGCCGACTACGCACGCAAGTATCACGTGGAGTTGATCCCGGAAATCGAGAGCTGTGGCCATTCGCGCATGTTCACCCGGCGCAAGGATTACCCGGAGTACCTGCACCAGACGACGAAAGCACGAAAGCCATCGGACTGGATGGGTACGGACATGCCGGGCTATACGAATGTCCTTTGCCCGGCCAGCGAGAAGGGTTACGAGTATATAGAGCGAATGGTTGCCGCCGCGCAGGTGTTCGATTCGCCGGTCGTGCACCTCGGCTTCGACGAAGTCGACATGACGACATGCGCGCAATGCATGGCAAATTGGCCAGGCAAGCCGCCGGAGTACTGGTTCGCGCACCAGCTTGAAAGAAACCTGAAGATTGTCGAGAAGCACGGCAAACGAGCGGCGGTGTGGGGTGACATGCTGCTCAAGCATCCGGAAATGCTCGAGAAGATTGAGCCCAGCCGTCTGATTATTTACGACTGGCACTATCATCCGGAGGTGACGGCGGAGACTCCCCGGTTTTTCACGTCGCGCGGGTTCGAAGTGGTCGCGTGCCCGTCGCTCATGTGCAGCCCGCATATCATTGTTCCGGACGAGATGAATTACAACAATGTGCGAACCTTTGCGAAAGTGGCCCGCGATGAGAAGCTCGCCGGGCTGAACACCACCTTCTGGCTTCCGACGCGTTACCTTTCCGGGGCGATGTTTCCCGCATTCGCCTACGCCGGAGCGCAGGCATGGAGCGGCAGCAACTTTGATAAACAACAATGCCTCGGCGCATTTGCCTGCGAGTATTTCGGAATTCGCGATGCCGCGGTGTTCACCGACATGTGGGACCAGCTTGGAACAGCTACGCTTCATCTGCGCGATTTTGAGACGGCGTGTTACTTCGACGAGGCGGGAGCCAGCGCTGCGACGAAGCTGTTTCGATCTAAAGGGAAAGCTCTCGCGGACAAGTCGGAGGCATTGAAGGGCGCAATCGGAAAGATCGACTCGCTGGATGCAGGCGTAAAGCGCAACCCGGTGGACTGGGAGACCCTGCGTCATTCCGCCGGAATCATTTCGTTTGCTTTGGATCGCGCCGCAACAGCGGCAGACTCCAACTCTTCAGAAACCGCGAGCCTGGTTCGCTCACGTGCGAAGGAGGCTCTAAACTGGATTCAAAAAGACTGGGACCGGAACCGCTACCCGGGCGACCCTAACCTTAAGGGCATGTATCTTCCCGGCCAGAACCTCGCCTGGCGTTTTAAGCAGATGTCCGAACGATGAATGGGTGTTCTTCAACGATGCTGCGCTGCTTGTGACCTAATGCAGATTGTGGCGCTCCAGTACGTTCGCAAGCGCACGGGTGGCGAAGTACACGTGGATTTCGACGATGGTTCGAAGCTTGTGGTCGACCCCGACTTGTCTGTGCAGTTTCACCTCGCGCGTGGCATGGTGTTTAACGAAGAACGGCACCGTGAGCTGGTGGTAGCGCAGGAGCGTCTCTCGGCACGTCGCAGGCTGATTCGCAACCTCTCGCTCAGAAAGAAAACTGCGCGTGAAGCAGAGCGCTACCTCAGCGAGCTCAAGTTTCCCGAGCACGCAATCGAGTACGCTGTTGCTGTTGCGAAGGAACATGGTTTCCTGAATGACGCGGAGTACGCAAAAGCTTATACGCGATCGCAGGAACGATCGGCGAAAAAGGGACCGCGGGCAATCCGCCAGGAGCTGCGCGCACGCGGAGTCGATCGCGAAATTGCAGACCAGGCTGTCGAGCCTCTCACGGACCTGGATGTGCAACGGGCCTCGGCGAGAGAAGTGGGCGAGAAGAAGGCGCTGGCGCTGCGCAGGAAACCAGATGTCCAGAACGCAAAGTTGAAGCTACACGAGTATTTGATGCGCAAAGGCTACGATCCGGAGATCGCGCTGGAAGTCACGCGCGAGCTGCTCGGTCGGGAAGACGAGGAGCCATAGCGCGCGGTGGTTCCAGCAGTTTGTAGTGGGTCAGAATCTACTGCCGTCCTTCGTGGGCCAGCAGAAGTTCCTTCCACTCCAGCCCGCAGGAGAAACCGCCAAGATCGCCATTGCTGCGCAACACCCGATGGCATGGGACGAAGAGCAGTGCAGGATTAGCGCCGAGGGCGCTGGCAACCGCTCGCACCGCCCGGGGCTTGCCGACCTTCCGGGCAAGCCAGGTGTAGCTACGCACTTCTCCGGCCGGAATCGTGCGAGCGGCATCCCAAACGGTTTGCTGAAATTCTGTCCCGTGCAGCTCCAGCGGAATATCTAGCGTGTTCGACTTCCCTGAAAAATAGTGCCTAAGCTGTTTGGCGGCATCGCGAAGTACGCCTTTGGCTGGTTCCGTGGCGGCGGCCTTACGCTGCCTGCCCAACATCGTGCACGCGGTAATAGCGTCGCCCTCCGCAATAAGTTCGACAAAGAATTGAGTTCCGTCGATTGTGCAGTCCACAAGTGCGCGGTTGGTGTTCATGCTTTTTACTCCGTTCAGTCGGCCCGACGAGTTTGAATCCCGTCATTGACCCGCGAAATATCATCGCATTGTGTGTTGTGGTCAAATCCTAACAGAGCTATCTTACCACCCATGAAATTTTTAGTCACCGGCGGCTGCGGGTTTATCGGGTCCAACTTTATCCGGTATTTCCTTCGTTCCATGCCAGACGCCGAGATCATTAATATGGATGCGCTTACGTACGCCGGCAACCTGCAGAACTTGGCGGGCGTGTCCCGGGACTCACGCTATACATTCGTGAAAACTGATATAACCGATGCCGCTGCAGTGAACGAGGTTTTCGAGGAGCACAAACCCGAGGTCGTGCTTAACTTTGCCGCGGAATCGCACGTGGATCGCTCTATCGAAGATCCCCAGCTTTTCCTTAGGACGAACATTCTCGGCACGCAGGTTCTGCTAAATGCCGCGAATCGCTATGGATGCACCCGATTTGTACAAATATCGACGGATGAAGTCTACGGCCAGCTCGGTCCTGTCGGTTCGTTCACGGAAGCGACGCCCCTTGCTCCGCGCAGCCCTTACTCGTCCAGCAAAGCCGGCGCGGACCTACTTGCGATGGCGTATTATTCCACGTACAACCTGCCGGTGCTCATTACGCGCTGCTCAAATAATTATGGTCCTTATCAGTTCCCGGAAAAGCTGATCCCGCTGGCTATTATAAACGCCTATAACTGGAATGCCATCCCGGTGTATGGAGATGGGTTGTATGTGCGCGACTGGCTGCACGTCGACGATCATTGTGCCGCAATCGAGTATGTGCTAAGCTACGGCCAACCCGGGCAGGTGTATAATATCGGCGGTGGCACTGAAATTAATAACCTGGAGCTGATTAAGCGGATTCTGAAGATTATGGATCGGCCCACTTCGCTGATCAAGCATGTGGAGGATCGACCGGGGCACGACCGCAGGTACTCAATCGACTGGTCAAAGATCCGCCGGGAACTGGACTGGAAGCCGGAGGTAAATTTCGAACAGGGCCTCGAGCAGACCGTGCAGTGGTACCTTGGAAATACGGAATGGTGGAACGCGATTATCAGTGGCGCTTATCGCGACTATTACGATCGCATGTACGCCGAGCGCGCGGATTTTCAGTGAGGTTGCAGCATTGGTGCGGTGGCGGGCATGCGTTCAAGCGCTTTGCGAATTAAAGTAATGTCCGCGCCATTAGCGCGCGCCTCGCTCAGAAGTTCCTGAGCGCCGCCTTCTCCCGAGGTGCTGTTCATCTCAAGCAGGTGGATGTACGGAAATGAGTAGCTGGGCCGCAGCTCGATGGATTTCCGGAAAGCCGCACGCGCCTCCGCTGGTTTCTTCAGATGCATGAGAGCCACCCCGCGCGCATTTTCGAGTTCTGCTGTGACCGTGCTTGCCTGTTCTGCCTTTTCATACTGCCGTGCCGCTTCCGCAAAATCGCCGGTTCCGAGGCAGAGATGTCCGCGATTCTGAGCCAGCAGTGCCGGTTCGGCACCGGCCTTTTCTGCGCGGGCAAATGATTCGAGGGCTGCCGGAAAGTCGCCCATTTCTGTAAGTAATGCCCCGTAATTCAAATCGGTGGCAGGGCCTTGACGGCCGGATTCGCGCGCCAGCTTAAAGTAGTGGCGAGCCATCTCGGCTTTGCCGGTTTTCCAGGCAGCTCCCGCGGCATTAAAATACGACGTGCCCAACTGCTGATCCCTGGTGTAGAATGGTATTCGAGACAAGGCGAAGCAAAGCAGGAAAGCGACCGCAGCGGCCACGACATGAGCCGTGCGGGTAAGCTTGTGATCCGCGCGGAATAAGGCATAGATTCGCGAGGCTTCCATAAGTCCCGCAGCCGCAATGGGAATGAGCAGGGGTACCAGCGCGTGACGGTAACGTGCGACCACGTAAAACAACGTGAGCGAAAAGACCATAGTTGCCGCCAGGAGAAGCAGAACCACGAAGTCGCGCCGCTGCCTCCAGCAGAGTAGCGTTCCCGCAGCACTGAGAGGAAAGAGCAGCCCGAAGTTCCAGAATGAATTAAGTGCTCGCAAAAGCGGCGAGAACTGCTCGTAGAAATAGATATCATCCGTGTCTACAATCTCTATGTAATTAAAGGCGAGCAGGAACTTTCGCAGCAGAAGTCGCATCCAGCCGCGGGGGTCCTTACCAATGTCTGCAAAACTTCGATGGAACCAGTAGCGGCTAACCTCATCTGGTGTGAGCCGTCGTCCTGCATCACCTTCCCCAACTTCGACGGCGTCGCTTTCTTCGAGCTCCGTCGTTCCTCGTTCGTCGCGTATCGGCACGTACCCGCCTTCAGCACGGCTGCTGTTGCCGATATAAAAACTCGTTCCGACATTGTAGGTAGTGATCCCGGTTCTCGCCCCGTAATATGCGTTACGCAGATAGATCGGACCTAGTATAACAGCCAACCCAAAGAGGACCATGAGCGCACGCTGCCATCGCCAGCGGGGTTCCGGGTTTGGCTGTATGTCTGCAAATGAACTGGCAAGCCACACGGCCATAACCGGTGTCAGCAACAACGCGTTTTCGCGTGTCAGGGTGAGCAGCCCCATAACCACGCCAAGTGCAAATAATTGTCCGGGCCTGAAGCGCGCTCGAGCGCGCGCCAGCAGCAGCAGCGCAATGGAAAGCAGCAGCACGTCGAGAGCCGACTTCTGTATGAGGCAGTCGAAAAAAGCAGCGGGCGCATATAAGGCCAGCATGATGCCTGCTGCAATGCCAGCGGTACGATTGAAGAATAGCTGGGTTGCACGTGCGAGGACCACGCATGCGATGCTTCCAAGTACTGCCTGCAGTACGCGAAGCCAGACCTGGTGATGCCCGAATACTGCGTAAAAGCTCCCGACAAAATACGGATAAAGTGGCGCCTGGTAAAACGCACGATTGCCCAGCAGGTCGCCTTGAGCGATTCGCCAGCCCCACGCATCGTAAGCCTTACTGTCTACAATGAGGTGATCAAAAAACGGAATTTCGCGAAAGTCCCGCAGGCAGATCAACCTCACTGCCAGCGCGCCAAGGAAGATTATCAGCCCTGGGACGAAAGTTCGGAGTCGCGTATTCAATGGGAAAGTTCCGGCAGGTAAGGTGGCAATCAGCGGATGGACCATTGCTGCGCCTGCGACGTCAAAACAGAAACGGCGTTACATCTCTGTCGCGCGGCTGTCGCGGGTGAGATTGATGACGCCCTTCACCTGACGGAGCTGGTTAAAGAGCTGGTTTAGCTGTTCGACACTTTTCACTTCGATCAGGAATTTCAGAATAGCCGTGTCCGCGCGGCTTTTCGTTTTGCTCTCCAGGATGAAAATGTTGTTCGATGTAATGATTGCAGTCACGTCGGTGAGCAGCCCTTTACGGTCCTGGCATTCCACCCTGACGGAGACACGCCGGACGGGCGGGTGCTGCATGTCCCATTCGGCGGGCAATATTTTGGCGGTATGACCGTTCTGAGCCAGCGCCTTCTTTTGCGCAGGGCATTCCTGCTGGTGTATGGTGACCCCGCGTCCAACCGTGATAAATCCAACAATGGCATCGCCAGGAACGGGAGAACAACAGCCTGCAAAACGCACGACCGTGCTGGCCAGGCCATCGACAAGGACGCCCTGTGACGACTTCCTGCGCGATGCCTTCTTGCCCTGCGTGAGCGATTTTGTCGATGTCTGGGATGCGGCTGCTTCTTCCGCGGCGGCATCGGGAAAAACGCGCTGCACGACACTCGAGGCTTGTAGCCCGCCAAATCCAATTTCGCTTAGCAGCTCGTCGAAGGATGCAACTTTCCAGGTTTTGAGGAGGGGCTGAATTTTGGTGTCGAGCGCAGCCCAGTCGAGCTGCAATCCACGTGCGCGGACTGCCCTGGCCAGCAGGTCTCGTCCTTTTTCCACGTTCTCCGGGAAATTACGCGTGCGGAGCCAGTGCTTAATCTTCGTTCGGGCGCGGCTGGTTTTGACAATATCGAGCCAGTCGGAGGATGGATGCCCGGTCTTGCTGGTGAGGATTTCAACGAAGTCCCCATTCTGCAGGGTATATCGCAATGGAACAATACGCCGATTCACTTTCGCACCAACGCAGGTTTCGCCGACGTTGGTGTGAATTGCGTACGCAAAGTCCAACGGCGTCGAACCCATGGGCAGCTCCATGACGTCCCCGCGCGGCGTAAAGCAGAAAACCGTATCGGCGAACACGTCCTTGCGCAGGGCGTCCATAAACTCGCCCGGGTCGTTTACCTCGTTCAGCCAGTCCGTCAGCTTGCGCAGCCAGGCCAGCTTCTCCTCCATCTCCTGCTTGCCCTTGCGGCCTTCCTTATACTTCCAGTGCGCTGCGATTCCTTCCTCGGCAAACCGGTGCATTTCGGCCGTGCGCACCTGGATCTCAATGCGATGACCGCCCAGCCCAACGACCGTTGTATGCAAACTCTGGTACATGTTTTCTTTAGGCATCGCGACGTAATCTTTGAAGCGTCCGGGAAGCGGCCGCCACAGCTTATGGATTGTCCCGAGTATTTCGTAGCACGTTGGCACGTCGTCGCAGATAACGCGCAGCCCGATGAGATCGTGAATCTCATCGAACGGCAGCTCGTGCTTATGCATTTTCTGGTAAATCGACCACAAGTGCTTCGAGCGCCCCTGGATGTTCGCTTTAACACCTTGTGCCTCGAGTTCCGCCTTTAAGACTTCAATGGACTGCTTTACCAGCGCCTCACGTTCGGTTTTCTTTAGTGCGACCTTCTGCGCGATCTCCTTGTAGTCGGTCGGCATCAGGTAGTACATGCTGTTGTCTTCGAGCTCGCTCTTTACGCGAGTCATGCCCAGGCGATTTGCGAGGGGTGCGTATACGTCCATCGTGTCGCGCGCGATCTTCTGTTGTTTATCGGGCGGAAGATAGCTGAGTGTACGAAGGTTGTGCTGCCGGTCGGCCATTTTGATGATGACGACCCGAATGTCGCGAGCCATCGCGAGAATCATTTTGCGGAGATTTTCGACCTGCTCTTCCTTACGGTTGCCAAAGTGCAGGTTTGATATTTTCGTCACGCCTTCGACGAGGTCGGCAACAGCTTCGCCAAATTCCTCGCTGAGGCGGGCGTGCTGGATACCTTTGCAATCCTCTATGGTATCGTGCAAAAGCGCTGCCGCTAACGCGTGTGGATCGAGTCCTCGCTCGGCGAGTATTTTAGTGACCTCAACGGGGTGCGTTATATACGGCTGACCGCTGGCGCGCTTCTGCGCACTATGGGCTAATCGGGCGAACTCGTAGGCGCGGCGCAGCAGGTCCAGGTCCTGCTCGGAGTACCTCTCACGTGAATCTCCAAGAATGTACTGCAGAACCTGTTCAGTATCTTGAATGTCCGCCTCAAGTGCCGTAGCCACAGGTATACTTTGCCTACAAAGCGCAAGTAATTGGCTTCATCAAGGCTGAAAAGCGATGGCGAACGGGGTAACAGTAGGCCTATTGAGCGAGCTACATCACTCGATAGGGGTGACGGTTAACCGCATGCTGTCGGTGGAAACAATGCGTACTTTTTTGCCTGCTTCGACTGGAGCAGTACTGACCGCATCCCAGTAGCTGCCGTTGAAGAATACCTTACCCTCAGGGCTGAGCGCGCGAGAGACTTCTGCGACCTGGCCGCTGAAACTATCCATACCGGTCGAAGGCTCACTTTTGCCCGAACGAACGGAAATGACGACCAGTATAATTTCCAGAATTGTGAGCGCCACCAGCACCGGGATAATCATGTGCGGTGGAATGCCGAACAGCGTCTGGCCGGTTCGTGTTAGAATGGCGCAGGCAGCAATCACGCACGCAATTCCGCCAAGGCTCAACAACCCATAGCTGGTCACCTTGATCTCAGCCAACATCAACAGAAGACCGCCAACAATTAAGAGCGTAACGAAATACTGGTCCGGCAGCCCGCGGACAAATGTCGAGGGCAGGGATTCAGCAGCCGTGGCAACTGCTGCGAGCCCGAAAATGAAAATGGCGGAAGCGAGGCGCATGACGCTCTCTATTACATTGAAGCACGTAAGTAAATGCATCGGCGTGTCGCAAATCTGACTCTATGCCTCGAAAAACGTCGAAAAGAAAACAATCCGCCGCGCCCCGGCAACAGCGTATGGCGGGAGCGAAGCTGGCGTCGGCCATACCACAGGGCGTTTCTCCTGCCACGATGCGCGACGCCGTGCTCGGCAGGGATTTACCACGCGCAGTGAGTCTGATTGTTCTGTTTCTCCTCATACTGCAGATTGCATTGAATTTTGCCCGCTTCGACGGACGACCTGTGGGGCTGAACAATCCAACCGCGGCGGGCGTGGCTGCCAGGGACTTTTTTCCGGCGCGGCTGCGGCATCAGAATATCGATACGCCAGGCTGGGTGCTGACCGGGCTCATGCTGCCAACCAACGCGCCGCGTGAACGTGCGATGCGACCGCTATATCCGCTACCGGTAACTTTGGCGCGCGTCCTCGGTGTAGTTCCTGCGGATCCAGGCTTGAAGGCGTTGCCTGCGGGCGCCCAGGCGTATGGCAGCGTTGGCGCAAGCCTGTTCCCGGCAATCCATGTGCTTCAATTTACGAACGCCTGTCTCGCCCTGCTATCAGGGTGGCTGTTCTTTGCTTTTTGCAGACGATTCGGTTTTTCGCCGCCGGCCGCAACCTGCGCTGCGTTGGTAGCGGGATCCGGATTTGGTTTCAGCTTCTGGGTCGTGCAGGCCACGCCGGAACTTTTCGGCTATACGACCGTGATCGTTACGCTTGTTCTAGCAATGATAGCGCATGAAACCGATGTTCCTCGCGAATTGACGGGCGTGAGCCGGCTTCTGCGCCAGGGCTGCATCTGGGGCTGCGTTGGGTCCGTTGTCGGTATCATGCTGCTGGGGAAGGAAAGTTTTAACCTGCCGATTTTCGTCGGGCTTTTGCTCCTTTTGTCACGACGATGGGTGGGCGTGCTGACGTTTTCCGCAGCGACGCTCTTACCTACCCTCTTGTGGAATTACTACATGGCACGCATTGTTAAGGCGTATGACCCGGCGGAATACCTGCGACAATATAAGTTCGTGGTGTGGCTGTGGCAGGACCTTGGAAACCTGCCATGGAGTGAGCGATTGGCGGCCATTGGAAAAAACTTTACCACCCAGGTGGTGTGCCTGGGCAGGGCATATGCCTATGTTCCCTTGATTGTCGCAGCTATCGGGATTGCGCTTGGGCGTAATACGATTCCGCGCCGGGGTATTCTGCTCGCCTGCTTTTTTATGTCTCTCTACCTGCTGTTTCTTGCGTCGAATTTCATTATGCCCCGGCTGATGTTTCTATCATGGCCGGCGGTGTACTTTTTCGCATGGGTAGCGGTTGAGCGCCTGGCGGTTTTTGCGGAGCGTGCGGGCCGCCCGGGTGCTCCAGTTAATCCCACAGGTCCCCGAAGGTGGGCCATTCGCCTGACCGCATTGGCGGGTTTCATGGCGCTGGGCACGCGGGATCATTTCGACTGGTATTTTTATGGGTAGCCTTCAGCGCGTTCGCCGCTTTTTCTAGTACTTGACGCAATTCCGGTGCGCTCGCGCACTGGGATCCACCGTTGCCAAAGGAGTGCAGCTAAAGTATGTCCTTAATCGTGTCGCATCCTGTCCTGTCAGTTGCCGCCGCCACATCAGAGGCAGATGCTTCGACACGAAATGTGAATACCGAGCGCCTTGCCACGGAGCTACGCCTGGCGATCGAGGGCGAGGTGCGGTTTGACGCCGAGGCTAAGTCGCTCTATGCACAGGACGCCTCCAACTACCGTCAGACTCCGATAGGCGTTGTCATCCCGCGCACCACTGATGATGTGATTAAAACGGTGCAGATCTGCCGAAAGCACAACGCGCCATTGATGGGACGCGGCGCGGGCACTTCCCTGGCAGGCCAGTGCTGTAACGTCGCAGTAGTGATCGATTTTTCCAAGTATCTGAACAAGGTGATCGAGTTTAACGCGGAGGAGCGCTATGCCTGGGTACAGCCGGGCATCATCCTGGACGACCTGCGCGCACTGGCAGAGACAAAGCACCTGACGTTTGGCCCAGACCCGGCGACTCACGACCGCTGCACAATGGGCGGGATGATCGGCAACAATTCATGCGGTGTGCATTCGGTCATGGCCGGGCGAACGGTCGATAATATCGAGGCCCTGGATATCCTGTTGTACGATGGAACGCGGATGACGGTCGGGCAGACGACCGAGGAAGAGCTGGCGCAAATTATATCCGAAGGCGGACGCCGGGGCGAACTATACGCACAATTGAAAGCGCTTCGCGATCGGTACGCGCACGAGATCCGCACGCGCTTTCCGGTTCTGCCGCGCCGCGTATCGGGTTTCAATCTTGAGGAACTCCTGGACGAGAACGGGTTTCATGTCGCGCGTGCGCTGGTTGGAACGGAGGGGACGTGCGTGACGATTCTCGCTGCCAAAGTGAAGCTGGTACACAGCCCGGCAGTGCGCGCGCTGCTGGTGCTCGGCTATACCAGTGTATACTTCGCAGCCGACCACGTGAAAGAGATTTTGAAACATAAGCCCGTGGGTCTTGAGGGCATGGACGACTACCTGCTCAACTTTCTGCGCCGCAAGCAGGAGGAACGCGCGAAAGGGATGCACGTAAGGCCAAGCAGCGACGAGCAAAAAGGCCGGCAAGATGCCGGCGCTCCCAGGTCAAAAGACGCAGGTGACATCCTGCCGCCCGGCAATGGCTGGCTGCTGGTGGAGTTCGGCGGCGAATCCATCGAAGAAGCCCAGGCCAAGTGCCATAACCTTATGATGGAGCTGGGCTCAGATCCCAAAGCGCCATCGATGAAACTGATGACGGATCCGCAGGAAGAGAAGATGGTGTGGGAGGTGCGTAAATCGGGCCTTGGCGCAACCGCGTTTCTGCCGGGCAACAAAAACACATGGCCCGGCTGGGAAGACGCCGCCGTCCCGCCTGTGCACCTGGGTGAGTACCTTCGCGAATTCGATACTCTTCGCAAAAAGTACCAGTACGAGTGCGCCATGTACGGCCATTTTGGCGACGGCTGTATTCATATGCGCATCGACTTCGACCTGACCACACGCGAGGGCATCGACAAGTATCTGCGTTTCATGGAGGATGCCGCTGATCTCGTCGTGAAGTACAAGGGCGCTCTGTCCGGCGAGCACGGTGACGGTCAAACGCGTGCGCACCTGTTGCCGAAAATGTTCGGAGACGAACTGGTGCACGCGTTTCGACTCTTTAAAGGGATCTGGGACCCGACCAACCGGATGAATCCGGGCAAGGTGGTGGATCCCTATCCGCCCGACAGCAACCTGCGGCTCGGTGTGGGATACAAATCGTGGCGCGGCGACACCGTTTTCAGTTACGCGGAGAGCGACCACAGCTTTGGCCGGGCGTTGCTGCGGTGCGTCGGTGTGGGCAAATGCAGACGCGTTGAAGGTGGGACGATGTGCCCGAGCTTTATGGTTACTCGCGAGGAAAAACATTCGACGCGCGGTCGCGCACACCTTCTCGCGGACATGCTGACCGGGGATATCATCCAGGATGGATGGAAAAGCGAAGAGGTGAAGGAGAGCCTGGATTTGTGCCTCGCGTGCAAAGGCTGCAAGGCCGACTGCCCGGTCAACGTCGACATGGCGACCTACAAAGCCGAGTTTCTGTACAGGTACTACCAGGGGAGACTGCGCCCGATGGGCAGCTATGCAATGGGACTCATCTACTGGTGGGCGCGGCTGTCGAGTATCGCGCCGGGTCTGGTCAATTTCTTCACGCAAAACCCGACGATCAGCAAGTTGATGAAGGCCACGACCGGCATCGCACAGCAGCGGCCGATGCCGAAATTTGCGCGAGTGCACTTTAAGAAGTGGTACGCGCGAAACAGAAACAAAGGTATTCCGCATTCCGCACTCCGCACTCCGAATTCAATACGGCGTGTCATCCTGTGGTCCGACACGTTTAACAATTACTTCACCCCGGAGACGTCGCGTGCGGCACTGGAAGTGCTGGAGGCGGCGGGGTTCGAAGTCATCGTGCCGAAGCAGGCGCTGTGCTGTGGACGCCCTCTGTACGACCACGGCTTCCTCGGCCTCGCGAAGCGGCTGCTGCGCGAAATCATGACCACGTTGCAGGCTGAAATCGAATCCGGAATTCCGATCGTGGGACTCGAGCCCAGTTGCGTCGCGGTGTTCCGCGACGAAATCGTCAACCTGTTCGAACACGAGCCACTGGCGCACCAGCTTTCTCAGCAGACGTTCACCCTGGCGGAGTTCCTGGAAAAGTACGCGCCGGACTGGCAGCCGCCAAAACTTGAAGGGCGTGCGGTACTCCACAGCCATTGCCACCAGAAGAGCGTGCTGACGACAGGAGCGGACATCACGCTATTGAAGAAGCTGGGGCTGACGGTTGAGACCCCCGACACCGGGTGTTGCGGCATGGCTGGCGCATTCGGGTTTGATGCGCACAACTACGACATCTCGGTGGCCATCGGCGAGCGTGTGCTGCTGCCAGCCGCTCGCGAGGCGGCCGCTGATACACTTATTATCACAGACGGGTTCAGTTGTCGGGAACAGGTTGAGCAACTTACCGACCGCAAACCGCTGCACCTCGCGCAGGTGCTGCAACTCGCGATTGCGCAGAAAGATAACACTGCAGGGCCTGATTGAGCGAACCCAGGACGGCGTTCCAGCTTATTGAGTCGGGGGAGTGTTAGTGCAACTTGACTGTCTGGCGTAGATTGATTGCGCTAGTGTTTAGCGAACCTGATAGGTACCTATAACTATCCAACTGATCTGCGACATAGATGAGCCATAAGGGGGCATCAAAAGAGCGCAGTTGCACTTTACCCGTTATTTCAGCTCGCGTACCATTTATTATGAGAGACTGAGATGTCAGCGGACCTAAATACCAAGTGTACCGGTGTTTGCGCGGGAATGAAAGTGAGGCTCTCACGTAGCCCTTCCAGTTGTCTTCGCAACCTCTGGCATGGCCCCACGGCCAGCTTATAGAAGTTGTAGCACCGTCAGAACTCGAAACCTGTACCGTCGTGAAGTCCGCGTCGATGTTATAATTTGGATTAAAACAACTGACTTGCACGTGGAGTGGGAGCCTGCCCATCGCGTCCAGTTCGCCGATCTCCGCCTTTAAAGATGCCGGGGGGCAAAGTGCTGGAAGGACCAGCACGTATAAGAGTAAGATTATGAAAATGCCTGCGCCGACGATGCCCCAAATCGGGCGGCGCCGCTTACGATCATTATTGTTCTCATCGGGTTTGCCAGATGGTGATGCCGCGCTCATCGGTAATCTTTAACGATAAATGTCACGCCGATGGCCAATCGCGACGACGAGCACCTCAAGTTGCTGGTCAACGATTTCGTAAATCACCCGGTAGTTACCTACTCTAATTCGCCAGGCTGGTCGGCCGGAGAGCTTAACTGCGCCCGGCGGGCGTGGATCATCAGCTAAAGCCCGTATTGCATCGATGATTTTACTTCTGTCACTATCTGGGAGTGCTGCGAGTGACTTCTGCGCAGCACGCAGTATTTGGACAGTGTACTTCACATGGAGGGATTCTACTTTAATTCCTGAAGCGCCTGCTCAAAAGGAAGTGCCTCTCCACGTTCCTGGACGGCGGCGTCATATAGTCGGATATCTTCCAGTTCGTCGAGCGCCTCAACTACAGACTCCCACTCGGCCAGCGGTAAAATTACGGCTTTGCGGTTCTGGTTCTCGTCTACCACATATTCTGGATGCAGCGTCATCGGCGAATCCTCCGATCGGAAGATACGGAGGAAGTGCGTATGCATTCAGGTACGCTGCGGCCACCTACTACCTGACCGCTATAGCCTGCATTTTAAGAGGCTGTACTGCTCTCGGATTGCGTGGTGTGGTTGCGAAGCTTTCACTGCTTCCCTGTTGTTCATAAAGCACCACTTCTGTGGCGCTTGCGCGTTACTCAACCCGTGTTAAAATTCCTAATTGACACACTTACAGTGCCTCCCGGACGTTCACGCGTTGGCTGCTGTTCGATGCAATCAAACCAGCGCATGCGCGGAAATAATTTCGCGCAACCAGCGTGCAGCCGGTGGGCGAAAATAAAATAAAACGGACAGCGCAAAACGCGCTGGTCCGGAATGCAGAAGGAGTACGTAAATGGCGAAGAAGTATGTTTACTTCTTTGGTGGGGGCAGCAGCGAAGGCACTGGCAGCCAGAAAGAACTACTGGGCGGCAAAGGCGCGAATCTTTGCGAGATGGCGCGCATGGGAATCCCGGTCCCATCGGGGTTTGTTATTTCCACGGAGGTCTGCACCGACTATTATGCGAACGGGCGCAAACTGCCCGCAACGCTCGAGAAGGAAGTGCGCGACCACATGGGACGCACCGAGAAGGTAATGGGTGGCAAGTTCGGCGACGCGAAGAATCCGCTGCTGGTATCGGTTCGCTCCGGTGCGCGTATCTCGATGCCGGGCATGATGGAGACGGTTTTGAACCTCGGCCTGAACGAACGCACACTGCAGGGGATTATTGCGAAAACGAACAACCCGCGTTTTGCGTGGGACCTGTATCGGCGTTTCGTGCAGATGTATGCGGCGGTCGTCATGGAAATCGATAACGAGCATTTTAATCGCCGCATGGACACCATGAAGCACGACAAGGGGATCAAGCTCGATACGGAGCTAACCGCAGAAGATCTGCAAGAGCTGACCTCACGCTATAAGGAAATCTACAAGGAGCAGGTAGGATCCAACTTTCCGGATGAGCCGTGGCAGCAACTCTACGGTGCGATTGGTGCGGTGTTCAACAGCTGGATGAAAAAGAAAGCACGCGATTACCGCCGTATCTATAATGTGCCGGAATGGTGGGGAACGGCGGTCAACGTGCAATCGATGGTGTATGGCAACATGGGCGACGACTGCGCCACGGGCGTGGCATTTACCCGCAGCCCAGCCAATGGCGATAACCACTTCTACGGCGAGTATCTGAAAAACGCGCAGGGTGAGGACGTCGTTGCCGGTATCCGCACTCCGCAGCCGATCAACGAAGCGAGCCGTAATCCCGGCGACACGGGCAGTTCAACTCTCGAGCAGGAAATGCCAAAGGCGTATGCTGAACTGGTCGGCATTTACAAGCGGCTGGAGAAGCACTATAAAGACATGCAGGACATTGAGTTCACGATCCAGAATGACAAGCTGTGGATGCTGCAGACGCGAAACGGCAAACGGACCGCACCGGCCGCAGTCAAAATCGCGGTCGACCTGGTGCACGAAAAGCTTATCGATAAACGCACGGCGGTGATGCGCGTTGATCCAGATCAGCTCGACGAACTGCTGCACCCCATGTTCGACCCGACGGCCAAGAAGACGAAGATCGCGAAGGGAATTGCCGCCAGTCCCGGCGCTGCGGTTGGAAAGGCGGTCTTCACGGCGGAAGACGCGGAAGCTGCCAAGGCACGCGGCGAGAAGGTGATCCTTGTGCGCCTGGAAACGAGCCCGGAAGACGTCGCCGGCATGCACGCAGCGCAGGGCATCCTGACGGCTCGCGGGGGCAAAACAAGCCACGCAGCCGTGGTTGCGCGCGGTATGGGCAAAAGCTGTGTGTGTGGTGCGGGCGACATCCACATAGACGAACATGGCAAGAGCTTCTCGGTTACCAAGGGAGACGGCCGGCTCACGATTAACGAGGGCGACTACCTCTCCATCGACGGCACCAAGGGTGAAGTGTATCCGGGGCAGGTAACGCTTATGGATTCCGAGATACTGCAGGTGCTCAAGGGAGACCTTACCCAAGCAGAATCAGCGATCTACCGATACTATGAAGAGTTCATGACATGGGCGGACCAGGCTCGTCGGCTGCGTGTTCGCACAAACGCGGACACTCCGGAAGACAGCCGCGTGGCACGCCAGTTCGGCGCGGAGGGCATTGGGCTGTGTCGTACCGAGCACATGTTCTTCGAAACCGAGCGCATCCTGCACATCCGCCAGATGATCGTTTCCGATACGCAGGAGCAGCGGAAAACGGCCTTATCCAAACTGATTAAGTACCAGCGCGAGGACTTCATCGGCATATTCCGGGAGATGGCTGGACTGCCGGTTACCATCCGATTGCTGGACCCACCGCTGCATGAATTTCTGCCGCACGGCGAGATTGGGATTCGCGATCTCGCGAAAGATCTGAAGGTCGATGTCGAATTGCTGCATCGTAAAGTTACACAGTTGCACGAACTGAACCCGATGCTTGGTCACCGCGGATGCCGTCTTGGAATAGTGTTCCCCGAGATAACCGAAATGCAATCGCGCGCAATTTTTGAAGCGGCTGCGCAGTTGAAAAAAGAGGGCGTCAACGTGGTGCCGGAAGTTATGGTTCCGCTGGTGGGTACAACCGAAGAATTGCGAAATCAGCGTGCAGTTATCGATGGTGTCGCGCGCGAAGTGATGCAGGAGCAGGGAGTAAAGTTCAAGTACCTGGTCGGGACGATGATTGAGGTGCCCCGCGCCGCGCTTGTGGCGGGCGACATTGCAACCGAAGCAGATTTCTTCAGCTTCGGCACGAACGACCTGACGCAGATGACGTTCGGTTACTCACGCGATGACGCAGGAAAATTTCTTCCGTTCTACGTGGAAAACCGCGTCCTGCCTGGAGATCCGTTCCAGTCGCTGGATACAGAAGGCGTGGGAAAATTGATGGAGATTGCTGTCGAGTCGGGACGTAAAACACGTGACGGACTCAAGTGCGGCATCTGCGGAGAGCACGGAGGCGATCCAAAATCAGTTCGCTTCTGTCATCAAGTAAAGCTGGACTACGTCTCCTGCAGTCCATACCGAGTTCCTATTGCAAGGCTTGCTGCCGCGCAAGCAAGTGTAGCAGAGGTTAGTAGTGGAGGTAAAGCCGTGGCGACCGTTAAGGAAGCCGCGAGCAAATTTAAGGAGGTAGTCGTGAAGAAAATCACGGTGAAGAAGCTCGTTACCGCTGCTAAGAAGGCTGTCGCCCCGAAGAAGAAGGCGTCTTCGTCCGCGAAGAAGTCTTCATCCGCCAAGAAGGCAGCCCCTAAGAAGAAGGCTGCAGCAAAGAAACCAGCGAAGAAGGCCGCCGCAAAGAAACCGGCAGCAAAGAAAGCTGCAGCAAAAAAACCCGCCGCTAAGAAGTCGGCAGCGAAAAAACCTGCAGCCAAGAAGGCTGCCAAGAAGAAGTAAATCTTCCGGGCGGGGCACGGCCCGCTCGCTGTAATCAGGAAGAGAATCGACGCCCCGGGGTTCGTCCCCGGGGCGGTTTCTTTTTTAGTGGGGCCGGCAGGGGGCATTCAGGACCGGGCTTGCAAAAGCCCATCCTATTCGAAAGACTTAAGGATGAAGAGAAGAGCGAGGAGCGAAGGCCGAAGAGCGAAATCAAGCTGGCTAGCTGCTACTCCGGCCCGCCGAAGAGCGAAATCGGATGGCTGCTACTCCGGCTTCAGTTCGGGATTCTATTTGTAAGACTTAAGGATGAAGAGAAGGGCGAGGAGCGAAGGCCGAAGAGCGAAATCAAATGGGATAGATGCTACTCCGGCCTCAGTTCGGGATTCTATTTTTAAGACTTAAGGATGAAGAGAAGAGCGAGGAGCGAAGGCCGAAGAGCGAAATCGGATGGGATAAATGCTACTCCGGGCGCAGTTCAAAAAAGACTTTGAGGTTTTCATCGTAGTCCGGCTCTCCGTAGTGTGCGTCCGCTTCGCGGATGTGCTGTGCTTTGTCAGGTGAGCGTTTTGTCGGCTGCACCTTCTTATAAATTGCGGTGAGTATCGCGACCAACTCGTTACTCTCAATGACCAGTGGGCGCAGTCGCATTTCTGCAACAAGTCCGGTTGCGATCAAAAGGCGCAACCAGTAGAGCGTTTCCCGAGCTTCCTTACGGGCGATACCAATCTTTGCGGCGAAATCAGCCTGGCTCTGGCTTCCATAGGCCTCTTCTACATTTGCTCCGATCGAGGTGGCAGATCGAAGCATTTGCTTAACCAGGGGCTGCGCAAGCCGCCCCGCTTGTTCCAACTCTATGCAAAGCTTAACGATGGTCACGGCAAAGTCAAATGTCCGATCGCGAATCGGTGGCGGCCCTGTTTTTTTCTGAACTTCGTATGGTTTTGTCATTTCGCCCTTCTGTGCGAATACATTTCGCTCTTCGGCCTTCGGCCTTCACTTTCAATTTGAAACTTTATGATTCGAACTCGTACGATCACGGGGCTTGCAAAAACCCCTCCTATTCGAAAGACTTAAGGATGAAGAGAAGAGCGAGGAGCGAAGGCCGAAGAGCGAAATCGGATAGCTCCTACTCCTGCCGGGCGATACCATCTTTGCGGCGAAATCAGCCTGGCTCTGGCTTCCATAGGCCTTTTCTACATTTGCCCCGATCGAGGTGGCAGACCAGAAGCATTTGCTGAACCAGGGTCTGCGCAAGCCGCCCCGCTTTCGTTCTTCTGTGCGAATGCATTTCGCTCTTCGGACTTCGCTCTTCGGCCTTCGGACTCGCTCTTCGGCCTTCGCTCTTCACTTTCAATTCCATACTTTAAGCTTCGAACCAGTGTGGTCTATCGTTAGTTCGTGACAAGCGGCAGGCCGCGAAAGCTGATTGCCTGCATGCCACGCCTCCCGCATTTCATCTGTTTGTGCCTTCTGTCAATCGGCGGATTGCTTGTAATAAGCGCCTGTTCGGAGACAGGCGCCAGAAAAGACACGATTCGATGGGGGGCGGATGAGGCCGGCGGTGCGCCGTTCGAGTTTCGGGACCCAAAAGATCCATCAAAGCGCGTTGGCTTTGAGGTCGAAATCTCCGACGAAATCGGCCGGCGTACCGGAAAGAAAATTGAGTTTGTACAGGCGCAGTGGGACACGCTGATCCCGGCGCTGAAGCGCGGCGACTTCGATATGGCCATGTCTGGCATTGAGATCACCGATGAGCGCAAAGCCGAGGCGGATTTCACGCAGCCTTACTATGTGTACACGCAGCAGCTTGTAGTGCGCGCCGAGCAGACCAGTGTGACAACGCTGGAAGATTTGAAAGGCCGCGCGGTGGGAACTCTGGCGGCGTGCGCCGCGGAGCGGGTTCTGCAGAATACGCCTGGAATCGAAGTAAAAAGCTACGATGACAATGTGCGCCCTTATGACGACCTTGCCATCGGGCGTATCGACGGCGTTCTACTGGATTTGTGCATCGCCAGCTATTACGCCAAGCCGAACACAAAGCTGCGTTTTGCAGGCGAGCCGTTTGCACCGGGCCATTACGGAATTGCGGTCCGCAAAGAAGACGTGGAATTGCGCAGGCAAATCGATGACGCTTTGTCCGGGATGAAAAAAGATGGAACACTGGAAAGAATCTACAGGAAGTGGGAGCTTTGGAATGACGCCCAGGCGCCTATCTTCAAGCCCTTTTGATCATTAGCAGGGCGCCTTCCCAGCGGCGGCTTGTTCTTTTTGGAATGTGTTTGTTTGTGTTACTGGCGCACGGGTTTGCGCAGCCGACGTCGTCGGCCGATGCAATTCGAACGCCATTTTTCGAGCTGCTCTGGAATTATCGTAAGCTGTTCCTGCTGGGCACCTGGGTTACGATTCAAATCAGCGTCGCATCCATGCTGCTGGCAATGTCAGTCGGCCTATGCCTGGCGTTGCTCCGGTTGTATGGCACAAGCATTCTCTCGCGCCTGGCATTGGGTTACATCGAGTTCGTTCGTGGAACTCCACTCCTGGTGCAGCTCTTCTTTATCTACTACGGCCTGCCGGAAGTCCCGGGCCTGCACCTTAAATTGGGCGCCATGACGGCTGCCATCGTTGGAGTAGGCTTAAACTACGCGGCTTACGAAGCGGAGATCTACCGCGCGGGAATTATGGCGATACCTCGTGCACAGACAGAAGCAGGTCTCGCGCTGGGCCTGACCAGGTGGCAGACAATTCGGCATGTGATACTGCCGCAGTCGTTTCGGTTAATTGTTCCACCGGTGACAAACGACTTTGTGGCCCTGTTCAAGGACACATCGATCGTATCCGTCGTGGCCATTGCCGAACTGACGCAAACGTTTCGAAACGCCGGCATCGCTACACAACGCTATCTCGAGTTTGCCATCGTTACGGCCCTCATCTATTTTGCGATCTCCTACCCGATCTCGAAACTTGCACGCCAACTGGAAAGACGAATTCACCCGCACCATGATTTCGATACGCAGCCTTTCTAAACGTTTCGGGAAGCAGAGCGTCCTGAATGACGTGTCCCTCGAAATATCAAAAGGAGAAACTGTGGCGCTGCTCGGGCCTTCGGGCAGCGGGAAGACGACGTTGCTGCGGTGCCTTGTTGGACTGGAGCGATTTGACGCCGGAGAAGTGGAGGTGGCCGGAATTGTTGTCTGTGCTCAGGATGGCGAAAACGATTACCAGGATCGGCTGCGGAGCATACGGCAGCGGTGTGGGCTGGTGTTCCAGCAATATCATCTGTTCCCGCACATGAACGTATTACAGAACCTGGCGCTGGCGCCTGTGCACGCGCGCGGTATGCGGCGGGAAGAAGCTGAACGCATGGGGATGGAGCTGCTGGAGCAAGTGGGCCTCGGGGTGAAGGCGACACAGCGGCCGGGTAAATTATCCGGTGGGGAACAGCAGCGGGTGGCAATTGCGCGGGCGCTTGCCATGCGGCCAGATTGCCTGCTCTATGATGAGCCGACAAGTGCGCTGGACGCGGAGCGCGCACAGGAGATATGGAGTATTATGCGTGTACTGTCCGGGCAAGGCTACACGCAACTGATTGTGACGCATCAGGAAAAACTTGCCGAGACTTTGCAGTGCCGGATTCTACGGATGTCGCAGGGGCGAGTCATCACAGGATAATGCATTCGCCGGAATGTTACCGGCCCTCGTTGCCGGCTCTATTGCAGCGGAATCTTTTCCAGATCGAGGTCGGTATTGATATCGAGCAGCCGGGACGCAAACGACAACGGTTTCTCGCCCGGAAGATGGACCTCGACCCGATAGCGGCCACGCTGCGGTGCCTCTATGGCGAACTTGTTCTGGTGCAGCGGAACGCGACGAACGGTGACGTCGTGCCCGATGAAGATGACCACGACCTCAGGCGGAATCGTTACGCCGGCAGGAATGCTGAGTGTACCTGAAACTTTCGGGCCAAGTGTAATGCGTGATCCGGCTTTTGAAGTTGCCGGCAGCTCGTACCGGGTCTGGTTACCGGTGACATGCACCTCGTGTGAGTAAAAGGCTCCTTCGCCCGTCCGCGCGCTGAACATATAGTTTCCGGGCGCGAGGGTGGCCGTTGTAAGCCACGTATTGGTATCAAAAAACCGAAGTTTCAATGGCTGGCGCCTCTCGCCCTCGGAGGGAGGGTAGGCCAGCTGTGCCTTATCGTACTCTTTTTCACCGGGCACATGAAAGACAATGGAACCCTTTGGTGTGAAGTCGCACGCGGTACAGACAAGCGCGAAGACCCCACCCGCAAAGGCCAGGCGGGCCTTCATTGGCTATCCTGTGAAGGTTTGCTCGGGGCACGCTGTGCGAGGAGCCTGTCCACCAATTCCAATACCTGCATAGGGCTAAAGGGCTTGGAGACGAAAGCGTCTGTTCCTGCGGCTTTATTCCAGAAGCCGTCCGCAAGTTCTTTGTCCTTTGTCGCTGCTGTGATCAGCACAACCGGCGTATCTGGCGCAAAGGACTGCAGTTTAATCCGTTTGCAGAGCTCATCGCCTTTCATGCGGGGCATCACGACATCGCTGAGTACTATGTCGGGCTTTTCGGAGTTGAAGAGTTCCCAGGCCTCTTCCCCGTTACGCGCCACGATTACATCGTATTTGGTCTGCAAAACAGCGCGCAGCATCTGGCGAATTTCGAGTACGTCGTCGGCGACCAGCACTTTTGAACGCGACATTAAGTCAGTCCTCAAGTACTTCGAGATTTGCGTATCTTGCCAGCAAGTGATGCACTCCGCCATCGTCAAGGTGCAGAATGAGCTGCAGGTTCGAGCCGCTGCCGCTTACGCCCGCGACAATTCCTTCGCCCAAAAGCGGATGCCGCACGCGCTTACCGAGGTCGATGCCGCGGCGTCGATGGGGCAGGTCATCGGATGGAGTTGATTCCGTGTGCAGGGCCACTGGTTGCTTTCGTGCTTCTACCAGCGGATGTTGTGCATACGGCGCCGAAGGTTTCGCACGTCCTTCGCGAGGGAAAGCGCCGGGCTGTACGGACTGCGGGCGCGCAGACGGGCGCGGCTGCTGGTGTAACAGTGTATAATGCCGTTCTTCATCCGGGGCAGATGGAACAGCTTCTTCTGCGTCAGCATAGTACGAGGGGTTGAATGGATCAAGGTCCTGCAGCAGCTCGTGGGGCAATTCACGCAGGAAGCCGGATGGCGGATTGTACTTCACGTCTCCATACCATACGCGCGATTCGCTGCGTGACAGCGTCAGGATTTCCCGCGCGCGAGTGATACCTACATAGCAGAGCCGGCGCTCCTCTTCGTAGTCGCCACGATCCATGACTGCACGCAGGCTGGGGAAGATCGAGTCCTCCATGCCTACCATAAATACTGCCTTATACTCGAGCCCCTTTGCGGCGTGCAGGGTCATCAGGCTGACTGCGGGCTCGTCTGCCTTGAGTTCGTCGGTGGCATTGACGAGGCTAACATTCTCCAGGTAATCCTGCAGTGCCGCGGTCGGATGCTCCTTCTCGAACAGCACAATTGCGGAGAGTAGCTCCTCGAGGTTTTCCGTGCGTGCGATCACCTCGAGCGCCTTCGGATCTCCAAGGCTCTCGATATAGCGGGTTTCTTCAAGTACCCGGCGATAAACCTCGGACGGGCTGTTCTCGCGTGCGAATGCAGACCACGTCAGAATCTGCGAAAGGAAATTACCAAGCTTGCCCGCCGCCGCACGCGGAAGCTCGTCCGTTGCAAGGATTCGCCGTGCCGCCTCAAAGATGGCAATGTTGTGCAGACTGGAAAAATCGATGACGGTCTGGATGCTTTTTTTGCCGAGACCGCGCTTTGGGCTGTTAATGATACGCAGCAGTGCAATCGAATTGGTGGGGTTCGCCACGACCTGCAGATAGGAGATCATGTCCTTAATCTCGGCGCGATCGTAAAAGCGCACGCCGCCGACAATGCGATACGGGACTTTGAATTCGCGCATGCGATCTTCAAAGATTCGTCCAAGCGCGCCAATGCGGTAGAACAGGGCGATATCGCCATATCCGTAGCCACGCTTAATCAGCTCTTCAATCGCGTAGGCAACGCCGAGTGACTCTTCATTCTCCGAGCGCGCCTGCATGACGAAGAGAGGTGCGCCACGTTCGCCCTCGGTAAAGAGCGTCTTGCCGAGACGCTCGTTGTTGTTCGCGATAACAGCAGCTGCGCCCGCCAGAATGTTCGCAGTTGAGCGATAGTTCTGCTCCAGGCGCACGATGCGCGAGTCGGGGAAATGCTTCTGGAAATCCAGCAGGTTGTTAATGTCGGCGCCGCGCCAGGAATAGATCGACTGGTCCTCGTCGCCGACCACAGCCAGGTTGCGGTGTTTCGCGGCAAGCAGGCTTACCAGCTCGACCTGCACCGCATTGGTGTCCTGGTATTCATCCACCATGACATGCCGGAAACGGTTCTGGTAGTAATCCAGAATGCTGGGTACGTTTTGGAAGAGGCGCACGGTCAGGAGAATTAAATCTTCGAAATCGACAGCGGAGCTTTCGCGCAGGTACGACGTGTACGCGCGGTAGATGTCCTCGTATTCCTCGACGAAGTTCGTTGCGATCTGATAGACGTGTTCCGGACCCAGCATCCGCATTTTGCACTGGTTAATCACGTACTGGGCGTCGGCGGGTTTGATCTCCTTGTCATTCACATCAAGTTTCTTCATCACGTGTTTCAGCGCAGAAACCTGGTCGCGGTCGTCGCAAATCGTGAAGTTTGGCTCAAGTCCCGCGGCAACGGATTGCGTGCGCAGAATGCGTGCGCACATCGAGTGAAAAGTCGAAATGTGAAATTCGGGCGAGCATAGGTTATGTGTGAGCTCGGCCACACGGCGCTTCATTTCGTCGGCGGCCTTATTGGTAAAGGTAGCAGCGTAAATCTGGAACGGGCGCACGCCGCGATCGCGCACCAGCATGGCGAGGCGTCGCGTGATGACACGTGTTTTTCCCGTGCCCGCGCCGGCTACGATGAGCAATGGGCCATCGGGCGCCGTGACGGCGGCAAGCTGCTGCGGATTCAAGTCATCGAGGATCGAGTCGGGCATACGGAATTACGACTACCGGCAGTGGAGCAGACTGTGCACCATATTTTATTGAGGACGGGCATCAAAGCCCATATCATCCAGAAAACGGTGCTAGTCGAGACTCAGTTCTGACAGTTTGACTGGAATGGAGACGGACGTATAATAGATAATGAGCTGGGGACGCGCAGAGGCGGTGGCATTCTCTTTGGTGGTCATGTTGGCGTGGCGGCCGTCGTCGGCTGTATCGCTGGCGAACATCGTTTCGCGGGCAAGGATGAACGTGGCTACCTTGTCTCCGGCAGTCTGGCTCGTAATAAAGTCCGTAACGTCGAGGCGCTGCGCCTGGTCGGTTCCATCGAATGCGAAGTCGCCTATTGGCCACGAACTGGTACCCTGGTTTGTGACGGTTGTGGTGGTCGGATCGTGATCGGGAGCACTATTCCACGTAAGGCTGGACTCCTGCCAGGTATCATTGAGCGAGCCATAAAGATGGAGGTTCAGAGGAGTGGAGTCGACGGGATTGCGTCCCTGGATCTGAAGGAGCGCACGACGAATGATTGCGTCCGCTGGCAGCGTAGCCATATCGAACTTCAGGTAAGCTTTACGATGCAGGTTGCTGTTGATAGTGCTCGTTTTTACGAGCATACTGGTGTTGCTGCCGAAATTGGTGGAAGCTGAGGTGCCGCCCTGGATGTTTGTATCGTCCGACGGAGTGAAAGTAGCTGAAATGGGGGCGGTCCCTTTTAGCGCAGTAAGAAGCCATACACTGAGCGGGGGCTGCGTAGCTGTGACAACCCTGCTGACTGGAACACTGAGAAGCGACACGACTCCGCCGTGCTGCAATGCGCTGACCTCTTCAATCGTTACGGTAGTACCTTCGGCAATATCCAGCGCCGACAAATTGTAAGTGGCGGCGACACTGTCCACACTGGACGCATTATTACTGTAGATCCGGTACACGGAACTACTTGTGTCCACTGCTGCGTGAGCAATATAGCCGCTCGATGTGCCGGTCTGGCTGATCTGCAGTCGGTCCCGCTGGCCGGCAAAAGTCTGGGCGAACAGCTTCATCACGTCGACAGCTTTTTTGGCGCCGGTAACGTTGCGGTCTCCGATATCCCAAACGTAATGGTAGCCAGTCCGGTACTTGCCGAAGGTAGATGAGTAAGTTTCGCTGAACTTAAAGGAGGTCATGCCCCAAACACCGTTCGCCATGGAGTAGCACAGAATGTTCGCGATGTCGCAGAACTGCGTGGGGCTTTCCAGCGAAACGCTAACTGGTTGGGTCTCCCATGTGGAGGTGTTGTAGCGATTGTACTCGGTGTATAGAACGGGCAGCATTAGACCTGCGGCATGGTACTGCGGGATTTTGGATTGCAGCGTGGTCAGCTGACTCACAAAGGTGGTATAGGTGGCATTGTACTGATGGGTGCAGTAGACCTGGAAATTATCATACGCGATGGGGTTGCCGTTGTAATCGGTGCGAATATTGGCGAGCTTTGTCTGGCCATAGGTGTCAATGTTGCTGAAATTCTTGAGCGTCGGACAGATGACTGTTGGTGTCAGCGATTTGTTGTAGTTCGTATTTACGTCCAGGACGGCGCAGCGAAGAGCGTCATCGGCAAACTTGGTCCATTCGGCGTACTCAGCTTCGCTTACAGGGCTACCTGTCTGGTCCGGCTCGTTGCACGTTTCGAACATGTGAACGTCGAAGTTTTTGGCCATGTAGTAGCCCATGGCGTAGTGCTTCTGCCAATGCTCCCAACGATCGGCCCAGGTGCCAGGAAGCGCATAAGCCCTGGAATCCATCTCAACAATTGTCGCCACACCGAGCGACTTGCACCCGGACAGCATAGCGTTGGCGGTGCATTCATTGACGCCGGTCTGCACATAATTCTGAAAACGATCTTCAAACGCTGTAAAATTGATGAACAGTGGATTCTCGGGATCGGCGCGTAGCGCAATTCGTCGCGCATCAAACGTAGTCTGGTCGATCACGCCGTCCCCATACGGCGCGATATCGTCCGTTGGTTCGTAACTTTCCGGGTTGGTCCATACTCGAAGGCAATTAATTCCCGCGCGCTTTAGCCATGCAGTCGTGTTGCCTGCCGGCATGTAATAGCCCTGGTTATAGCCGATATACTTTGGTCCCTGCCCGATTACGGTGGAATTGGTCTGCAAGGTAACCGGGTTTGTTGTGGCCACAGAAGATAGCGGAAAAACCCAAATAGCTGCGACCAGGAGTATGGCTGCGGTTTTCATTCTGTATCAGGCTACCGCGTCTGGGGAGCAGCAATCAAAGAATTCGCACGTGTTAGATTGCCTCGCTGAATGGCAGGACGTGGAGCGTAAGATTTATAACGGCATAAGGTAACGCGAAGCCGAGCTGACAGCGCGGTGTACAATGCTGCAACTTGTGAAGCAGCAGCAGATGGGCGGGAATTGCAAAGCCGGCAAGCAGGTCGAAATCCTTAATGTAACCAATGTCGGGGTTCCATGTGAGCGCGAGTGCCAGCATGCCAAGAAAGCCAGCCGTTAGAAAACATGTCGCCGGATCTTTTGCTCGAGTGCCTGTCGTCGCTGCATATAGAACAACTGGGAGGACGGGGCACGCGTAGACGATGAGGTTTGCGATATTCAGCCAATAGGTTCGGCTCCAGATTGTGTGCTGTGACCCAGTCGGGTGGCCGGTAAAATCGACAAACATTCCGAGATCGCCACCGCCGAGGGCGTTACCGAACCACGGCCCGGGCAGTTTTAGAATGTACGCGGCGGCCATGGTCAGTACCAGCGGCATAAATGGCGCGATACAAAGTGCGAACAATTGGAGTGCCGCGAAAACTTCCACTTGTTTAATATTATGCGTGCGCATGAACCATAGGGCAGCGAGAACGAGGTGGGCCGCCGTGAGAAAACAGATGGCGCCATGGGACCAGATGGCGAGTGCGAGAACCAGAGTTTCCGGCCAGGGGCTACGCCGAAGCCGCAGATGGATGTAGCGTAACCCAAGCAACAGATACGTTGCCGAGAGCGCGTAGGCGAGCGGCGTATTTTCGCGATAGCCGCAGAAAAGCGCGATTAACGGGGAGAACAAGAGAATCAGAATCACAACTGTGCGAGGCGCATATGGCAGAGCACGGCGGCCAAACACCCAGATGGCAGCGATGAACAGGCAGCCGGACAAGACGGAGCTGACGCGCATCGCGAGATCGTTGGATGCGACGCCGATGACTTCCAGCATCTTGAAACAGGCGTAGTGGCTCCAGCGGCCGAGCGGCTCACTTGGTATCAGGTCGGGTTTATTTGCGATCTTGATCCAGCCTGTATAGTCGCCTTCGTAGCCACTGCTGAAATGCAGTCCAAGAGCCGCGCTCCCAAAGAGGACGCATGTGGCCAGGCCGCCGTACAATAATCGCTTTAATGGAGGGGACTGGAGCAGAGCGGGAGACGCTGAATCAGCCCGATGATCGCGGGCTGAAGTTTTCAGGAGTGTCGCGACGAACAGTACTGATCCGAGCAACTCAGCAAGGAGAAGCCATGTCAGCCACTGCGGGGGCTTTCGTATCAGCACCCACACATAGGAACGTAGTCCGGGTGAAAAAACGGCAAAGTATTGCGCAACCGGCAGCCCAATACCGAACAGGAGCAGAATATAGAGGAGACGGCGACAGGCGCGACTGGTCACACTGCTTTACAGCTCGTACACTTCTCCGCGCGCGGGGGTGAGCACCTCTACGCCGGGCAAATCCTGCATCAAAAACTCTCGCAGGGTGAGCATCGCCTTCTCTTCTCCGTGAACCAGGAATATTTTGCGCAATGTACCCGCGGAAGCCGCCTGGCGCGCGAACATACGCAATTCGTCGCGGTCGCCGTGCGCGCTGAAGGCGTTAAATGTCACGACTTCTGCGTTCAGCTTGTGTACTTCGCCGAAGATTTTAACTTCCGGCTGCTTCTCGACGATTCGGCGGCCAAGCGTGTTCTCGGCCTGGAATCCAACGATGAACACCGCGTTGCGCGGGTCGCCGATGTTATTGCGCAGGTGATGCAGTATGCGGCCGGACTCTGCCATTCCCGATGCACTGATGATCACACATGGAGCATTGAGCAGATTAATGCGCTTAGACTCGTCCACATTCTGTGTGTACAGAAGTCCTTCGAACCCGAATGGATCCGCATCCGCCTTCATGTCGCGCAGCACGTATTCATCGAAACATTCGGGGTGCGCCCGGAAGACCCCTGTTGCATTGGTGGATAGTGGACTGTCGACGTACACGGGCACGCGCGGCATCTTGCCGGCGTTCCACAAGCGGTTCATGGCGTAAACGATCTCCTGAGTGCGCCCAACACTAAACGCGGGAATGATGATCTTACCGCCGCGTGCAATCACCCGGGTGGCTGCCTCCGCCAGCTGGGCTTCCGCAATCACATATTCCTGGTGAAGCCGATCGCCATAGGTGCTTTCGAGAATCAAGTACTCAGCCGGCGAGGCAGTTTCCGGGTCTTTGAGTATGGGCATATTCCGCCGGCCGATGTCCGCGGAAAATGTCAGCTTCACATTTCGCCCGGCCTCTTGTAATTCGGTTTCGACAAAGGCTGAGCCGAGCACGTGGCCGGCATCTTTGTAGCGTATGGTGATCGTGTTGGGAAGGACTTCGACTTCGCTGCCGTAGGCGTGCGGCTTCAGAAGCGGGATTGTGCGCTCGGCGTCATCGGCCGTGTAGAGCGGCTCAATGGGCAGCTCGCCTTGGCGCGAGAGCTTCTTATTCAGGAACCGCGCGTCCTGCTCCTGGATGTGAGCGCTGTCGCGCATGAGGATGGCGGCTAAATCCGCAGTCGCGCTGGTGCAGTGGACCGGGTGCGCGTAACCGTTGCGCACCAGGTTTGGGATGTTGCCGCAGTGATCAATGTGCGTGTGCGACAATACCAGGGCATCGAGCAGCGGCGGAGCGATGGCGAACTCGCGATTGAGAACATTCCCGAGTTTGCGATTGCCCTGAAACAGCCCGCAATCGAGCATGATGTTTTTGTCGCCCACGGTGAGCAGGTGAGAAGAGCCTGTGACGGTGCGTGCCGCCCCCCAGAATTTCAGTTTCATGTTCCAGCTTTCAGCTTTGATAATCTAGTGTGGTCTACCGTTAGTTCGTAATCAGTTCTGTGTGCCGAATCGAGGTCAAGTCTGCCCTTTGCTCTGGTAAGGAACTACTTATTCGGCACACTGGATTCACACAGAGTTACACGAAGTCACTTCCAACCAGATTCCAGTGCTTTTACCATTATGAGAACAAATCAGCGATCAATTTCTCGTAATGGTTCGCAACGACGTTGCGCTTAATTTTCAGGGTCTGGGTGAGCATTCCATTGTCCTCAGAGAATGGCTCGGACAGTAGTGCGACCTTCGAGATGTGGTCGCTCGGTTTAAAGGTAGCCTCAGCTGCCATCGCACTCTTAATGGCTTCGCGCACAGCTTTCACGGCCTGCGGGCTCGCTGCCACCTCTGTAGCTGAGGTGTTATCCGGCAGTCCGATTGCAACGGCCAGCGCGGCGTAGTTCGGCACCACGAGCGCCCCAACGGTTTTCTGGTCCTGTCCCACGCATACGATCTGCTGGATGAGCGGGCTTTTGCGCGCGGCGTCCTCGATGGGTTCAGGCTCGACATTTTCACCGCCAACGAGTACAATCGTGTCCTTCGCGCGTCCAGAAATGACCAGGTCTCCGGATGCGGCGATCCATCCGAGGTCGCCGGTGTTGAACCAGCCGTCCTCACTGAGCACTTTGGCTGTGGCTTCGACATTATTGTAATAGCCGCTCATAACCTGCGGCCCGCGCGCGAAAATAATTCCCGCAGTGCCTTGTGGCAGCAGGTTGCCGGGGTCGTCGCGAACCTGGATTTCTGTTTCCGGCATGGGTAGTCCAACCGTGCCACGCACATTGTGCGTTGTACGGCGATTGCATAGGACTGGAGCCGTTTCTGTAAGGCCGTAGCCATTGAGGATCGGTACGCCGACCATCTCGAAGAAATCGTCGAGGTATGCGGCCAGGCTCCCGCCGCCACTGACGGCTGCGCGCATCCTGCCACCGGTGACGGCCCGCAATCTGGAAAAGACCAATGCATCACCCAGCTCGTAGGCGGGCGCGAGGGCGACCATGGCAGCAATAGCCTGGGCCTTCTCTGCCGCGCCCGCGGGGGTGCGCCTGACGTCGGTTGCGGTGGCTACGCGTTTCGCGTGAATGTAGCGGCTGCCGACCCGGGTGAAAAACGCGAAGAGCTTCTGTCGCGCCGGTGGCGACTTGCGCACCTTATCCTGGATGGCGTCGTATACGCTTTCCCAAATACGCGGCACGCACGGCATCAGGTGCGGGCGCATCTCTTCCATGTCTTTCTTAAGAAACCGTTTGTCGCTGTAGACGAGAGTGGCGCCATGGCGCAGCGCATAGTATTCCACGGCGCGTTCGTATGCATGCCACGTGGGTAGAATGGAAAGAACGATCTCGCCGGGCATTGCAGTCGTCCCTAGGTCCACTCCATCGGGTTGATGTGCAAGATTCCCATGTGTCAGCATGACTCCCTTGGGCGAGCCTGTCGTCCCCGAAGTGTACACGATCGTCGCCAGTGTGGAGGGCGTTACCTTTGCCGACAGTGCGTCGAACTGCTCCAGGTTTGAGTCGCCACGCTGCTGGATTGCGGAGAAATTGATAACACTGGCCGGTGCATCGGCCGGTGCCGAGTCGTCCATGAGTACGACCAGTTTGACCGCCTTCATTATTTCTGAGTTCGAAAGCCGATCGTAAATGTATTTGTCCTGCAGCACTGCAGCCGTGGTGCCGCTGTGCTTCATAATAAACTCGAATTCCGCGGTGGAGGTATCGGACCCGCGCGGGACATCGACGGTGCCCATACCCAGCATGCCAAGGTCCGCAATCATCCAACGGGGGCGATTGTCGGAAAAAAAAGCGATCCGTTCGCCAGGCGCGATTCCGCTGGCGGCGAGTCCCGCTCCGAAACTGCGTGCCTGCGCCGCGAGTTGCGCATAAGTTAATTTATCGGGCGGATTTCCGTGTGGGTTGTCCAGGGCCACGACATTCGCGTGGCGCTGCGCCGCCTCGAAAAAGAACTGCGGGATGGTGCGCTGCGGCAAGGGTTACTACTGGGTCTCGACCGTATAGACCATGAATCCCTTGGGGTTGGAAACCACAAAGGACTTACCATCACCGACCGCCACCACGTCCTTCAAATCGGCGACGGAAAACCCCTGCAGACTTTTTACAATAAGCCTGCGCTGAGTTGTGGTGGTGGATAAGGTGGTTTGCGCGTGCGCGCTCGATTCAAGCGGGAATATCAACTCCGCACTACCGGGCGAACGGAAAAGGTTCGCGGCCAGAAGTGCGGCGATCAGCACGAGCATCAGTTTTCCGAAACGGTCCTGTAGCATTGGCATCGGTTCCTTGATCAGAGATTCTGCCGCAGCCAGACAGGCGCATGGGCAAGGGGCAAGCGTAAACCGAATGCGGAGTGCGGAGTGCGGAGCGCGGAGTACCAACAAGGTGTATGGATTTCGATTACGACGGTGAGCACGAGCACGATTGGGAGTCAGGTTATGAGTTGGACTTTCCATACGGACTTGAGGCCCCAGAGGACGAGGGTGCGGTCGTCCCACCGGTCGAGGTTATGGCGACGCAGCGGTCTACGTCGATGCATTGGAACAGGGGCGAGAGTTGGCCGGGTGGAATGGGATCGCCGGGGTCGCTGTTGGGGGTGTCGGCTATTGCAGGATGGAACCCCTCAACCGCAGGCGAGACGCCTGCGCCACCTGAGAAACCCATTAGAAGATTCCGCATGGGTCAGACCTCCAGCTTCAAAAACCTGCGCCGTGCGTACAAGTGCGCGAACGCACACCATGCGCCACCGAGAATCCACCACATCAGGGGGATCTTTAGAATGGGTGTGCCTTCTTCCGCGGGATTCATGTGAAAGTACTGATACCACAACTCGCCAATCAGTGCGCCGAGAAGCAGCACGCCAAACGGCATGATCATTGAGGCCAGCAGCGCGGTGAGACCCTGGCGCAGCAGCAGCGCCATAAGCGGGCCGCTGAAGAACGCGGACACTAGCATGATCAGCATCGCCTTGTAGAGAGCCGCAGTGGGTTCATGGAGATTATTTGGCCAGAGGTGGAATGCCAACACTGCGAATAGCTCCATGAGAGCGAGTGCCAGTAGGCATGCCCCCACCAGAAGGATTTTGCGATTCCAGATGGCTGCACGCCGCACAGGCTGCGCGAGCAGTCGCGCCATTGTGTTGTTTGCAAACTCGCTGCTGAACGGATACGTGGCGACAGCATGGACGAGCGTATAACCCGCAAACCAGAGCAGACCTACGATGAACCCATTGTATTGCCCTGTCGTCACACCGCTGGAATACACGAGTTGCATGAGCCCGAGCAGAAGGACAGCTAACGCTGCAATCCAGTACCACATCAACTCGCGTGCTTCTTTGCGAAAGAACTGCTGGTTGAGGCTCATGCGTGTACCCCGGGCGTGGATTGGCGCGCGTGTGTATCGTTGTTTCTCTTGTTCACGTTCACACCTCGAGCCGCTCGAACCGGCGGTAGGCTGTTCTGAACGTCACGAAGGCTAGCAACCCAAGAAGCAGCGATGCGGTCAGGGCAAACTGGAGGTAATCTTCACCACCCCTGTCAAAGTCGTCCATGAAGTCGCGAAGCCATCCGAACCCGAACGCCACGGCAATCAGATACGCAATGAGCAGAAGCAGCGCTGGGAGCGACCGGCGCATAAGCATGGCAATGAGCGGCCCGGCTGAAATCATTACCGCGCCCCAGGAAAACAGAAGAATCCCGCCCATGGAAAGCGTTGCTGGAGGATAAATATCGGTCCTTACAACCGATTGCACTCCCCATGTAATTGCCGGCGAGAGGGCGAGCAGCAATGCAGCGGCCGTGACGCCGAGCTTCTCAGACCATAACTGAAGTCGGCTGACGGGCTGCACCACCAGTTGGCCAATGGTTGAATTCTGAAACTCGATGAGGAAGGATTGCAGGCAGAGCGCGCAGATGGAAATGACAAAAACGGCACCGCCGATGGCGTAACAAAGATAACCGAGTGCCTGCAGGAATCTCTCGCGCGGCATATGATTTTCAGAATTTGCAGCCGCCAGGAGGAAAAGGCCGATGGTGATGAGTGCCTGGCAAACTAGAATCGCAGCAACGTAGGGCGCAAGGATGCGAAACTCATGGCGTATGCGTGGGTTGCGAATGGCCATGACGTTCGGGCGTTCCCCGCTTCGCTGCGACAATGCAGCAATCGCGTTCACAAGCGCCCGCCCTTTGCCGTTCCCGTGGCAATGAAGATCTCCTCAAGCGTCAGGTTCTCGACTTCGACTTCCGCGGGGTTCAACGCCTTGAGTCTCGCATGCAGGTCGTCGCTGTATTCGTTTGTCAGTATCGTAGTGACACCGTCCTCGCGGCTGGCCTGTACGACGCCGAACTCGCCGAGGTTTGCGGGACGGTTGCCGTTCATCCAGCGCAGATGCACGCGTTTGCACCGCTGACGCGCGATCTCGCTTTCCAGCGTGAGGATGTCGCGTCCCTTGTCGATAATCGTAAACTCGTCGATCAGGCCTTCCCATTCGTGAATGAGGTGCGTCGAGACGAGCACGGTGCGTTGGCCGGGAGCGGCGTCGAGGTACGCGCCAATGACCGTTTGGAGGAACTCGCGCCGGACAATCGGATCCAGGCCTGACGTCGGCTCATCCAGCAGCAGCAGGTCGGGTTCGGGGCACACGGCGCATACCAGGCCGAGCTGGCTGCGCATCCCCTTGCTCATCGAATCTACACGTTTATTGGGGTCCATGTCGAAACGCGCGAGCAGGTCCATCTCGACGTCGCGATTCCAGTGTCTGCGAAACGACGCCGAGTAATCGAGCACCTCGCGCGCGGACATCCACGGGTGGAACGCCACGACTTCGGGCACGTAGCCGATGTGCGTTTTTACGCCTACTTCGTCGTACTGCGGTTCCTTGCCGAACACTTTCACAACGCCGGCGCTGGGGCGCAGGTGATTGAGCAGGCATTTCATGGTGGTGCTTTTGCCGGCACCATTACGACCGAACAACCCGAAGCAGCGACCCTGGCGAACGGTGAGGTTGAGACCGTCCACAGCTTCGGTCTTACCGTAGCGGCGCACGAGTCCGCGGATTTCGACCGCGGGGGTGGGGGCGTTGGGCGTGGTGCTGGGCTGCTGGGTCATGGCAGGGGTCCTCCGGGGTGGTGGGGGTGAATGGGGCTGGTGGGGTTGATGGGAGGAATAGGACTTATAGGAGATATAGGACCTATATGGCCTATAAGTGCTGCATAGGTGTTCATGCGCTGGCCCTCCGCTTCTGGAAATCGTGCAGGCGCTGGCGGACGAGATTGATCAGGTCGTCATCCATTACCTGGAAATGGTGCGCCTGGACAACAGCAGCGTCGATGGCATCGACGAGGATCTCGTCGCGTACGCGCTTTTTGAAAGGGCTGCCGTTGCTGGCGACGAACACGCCGCGGCCGTGCTGCAAATCCACGACGCCTTCATGCTCGAGTTCCGCGTAGGCTTTGGACACGGTATTGCGATTAATGCGGAGCTGCTCGGCCAGGTCCCGGATTGAAGGGAGCTGGTCACCTGCGCGCAGGGTTCCTGCCGCGGCCGCATACTTTACCTGCTCGGTGATCTGCAGGTAGGTGGGCTTTCCGGACTTAAAATTGATTTCAATTCGCATGACGTGTCATCTTATACTGTCCTAGTACAATGTGACAGTTGGAAGATTCAAGGGGAAAGTGTGTCGTGAGAAAAGAGAACCACAGAGACACAGAGGCACAGAGTGAACACAGAGACCTGACGACGGACACCTGACGCATTCGAGCGGCAACGAGTAGCTGTATCCACGAATGGCACGAAGTTGCACGAAGAACGAACATGTCGTAAGAGTCTTCAGTATTATCGGCGGCGGCGGCGGGTGGTTGGCGACCGGGGGTTGCTGGTCGTTTTGTGGGCTGAATAAAGCGAGGTTGGTCTGATAGGATTTCGGGCGGTTGGTTTGGTCTGACGGATGCGCGGAGGGATGTCCGAGTGGCTTAAGGAGCACGCTTGGAAAGCGTGTATACTCGCAAGGGTATCCAGGGTTCGAATCCCTGTCCCTCCGCCAGAACGTTCCGCGCAGATGGGGCGGCGAGCGCAACGGTCTAAAAGAAGAATGAGAATCCACGAATCCGACGAATCGGCCTAAAGCAGCACCGCCGCAACCAAATCGAGCCCACGCCTCGCAGCAAGCTGCGCAAAATGCAAAGGGTCGCGCTAACGCGCTTTGTTGGAAGTTGGAAAAGATTATCTGCAACCAGCGGCGATTTTGGGGTGTAGGGATACGAAACAAAAAAGCCCCGGTGCGGGTAGCGCCGGGGCTTTAGTATCTATGTTGAGCTGTTAGTTTTCGTATATCGCCCAGTCGGCTACCGCTGCCGGCGTCTGCTGATAGACGGTGTATTTACGAGGGGAATCCTCGGTACCGGTGATCAGGTACTTTGTACCGCTCACAGTGAAAAAAGTATGACCGAGAGCTGCATCGGCTGCCGGAAGCTGCCCGCCAGTGCTGCCGGTCCCGTCGATGAACTGGTAATGAGCTGCATTCGGGCCAGTCAGCGAGCCATCAATCAGTCTCCAACCTTGTGCGCCGACCGCATTGCCGCCGCGCCCGGTCATTACAATATTGTCTGCAGCATTTAGGCTCACCGACTGATAGAAAGGTGAGTTTGAGCTGCTTTCGCCCGTCAGGTCAGCAACGAACGGATTAACCGCACCTGAGTAACTTGTAGTAGCGGGTGTGCCTGCAGTACTGGTGAAGTAATGAACGCCGCCATTGCTTGTACCGGTGACCGTGTGGCTGATATAGATTCGGCTGTGAGCAGCATCGTAAGTCGCACTGGGGGCGTTGCCTGTGAAGCCAGCCGCGGTGACAGGGCTGCCTGCATCTTCCGTTGCGGTGTTTGTTCCGGTATTTACGGTCAGGAAATGCAGACTTCCTGAGGCGTACCCAGGCAGTACAACTTTGTTAACACCGACTGCCGTGCAACCACCGCACAGTTCGAGTCCGCCAGGGAGAGTAATCAGATTCGTCGCCCATGTGGTGGGTCCCGTTTGCACAAATTTGGCGAGATAAGTGTTGGTCGCGTCTTGTCCGCTGGCATAGATGGTTCCATTTGGATCGATGGTGATACCTTCCCAAGAACCTGGGCCGTATGGATCCGGAGGCACACTGCTTCCGCTTGCATCGTAGACGACCGTGAAATCCCCTGCGACACCAGTCGCCGTCAGCGGGGTAGCAATCATCCATACCTTGTCCGAGTTGTTATCACAAAAGTAGATGGTGCCGGTAGTACTAGCCGTGGCAACTGTCATACGTTGACCAGGCGAGTTAAACTGGCTTTTGTAGCCATACGTCGGTGCGGCAAAAGATGGGACAGCCAATAAACCAATCGCTGCACTGATGAAAACGAATTCTTTCCTCACGTTAAGAATTCCCCTCTCTAAAGCAAGATTTAGCGTTTGTCGCAGGCTGAGGTGCGCAGGCACGCTGGGCCGCACAAATGCTTTGGAGATAGAGTTGTCGGGGTGCGGGATTTGAAGAGCAAATCTTATTCGCGCCCTTAGACCGGTTGAAATCTAGTGAACTACTGGAAGTTTGCCAAGTGTAATGTGTTCAATATTCGACGCCTAAGTTATTGCGGGTTAGCTGCCGCGGGTGCGCTGGTCAGCACATCGGCGGGGCGCGGGCCGGCGGTTTCCTGTGGTGTGGGTGATGCCGTTGCCGTCGGAGCAGCGGACGGAGGTGTGTTTGCTGCTGCAGCCGGTGTGGGTGCGGTGGAGACAGGTTCAGGCGCTGGCGTCGGGACTGGAGCGGCTTGCGAGGTTTCGCCAGGCGGGGCGGCAGGCGTGACAGAAACCGTCGCTGATGTCATGGTGGAATTTTCTGCAGAAGCAGACTCGTCAGCCAATCGCACCGCGACTGCCTTACCATCCGGACCAAGCTGGTTTGCCGCAGCCACAAATTTGCCGTTCTTTACCTGCGCCACCTGCACCGGCTTCTTACAGTCGCCTTCCTGGTCAAAGAACGTCTTGCCGGTGAGGCTGTCGTAGGCCGTCTGGGGGGAGTCGAGGCCTTTCAGGTACTGCAGCACTGCGTCGCGGGTAAAGCCGTTCCTTTTAATGCCTTCGCACACCACGCTGATTGCGTCGTAGCTGAGCGCGGCCCAGGCGTCGGGTTCCCTGTGGTACTTTTTGCGGAAGCCAACATCAAACCGGCCCGCCTTCTCACCACCCAGGTCGAAGAGGAACGGGCACGTGACGTAAGCGCCTTCCGCCGCGGCTCCTGCCAGTGTGATGTACTGCTGACTGAAAACACCGTCACCACCAATAAACTGCGCCTTGATACCGATATCACGCGCTTGGCGTGCGATGTTCGCTGCCTCATTATATAGTCCAGCTACCAGGATAGCCTCGGGCTGTGGCTGCGCTCCGTGTACGGTTGTGAGTTGGGAGCGGAAATCGGGCTGCTCCTTATTGTAAGCCTGCTCGGCGACGATTTTAATCCCGAGTTCCTGTGCCTTTTTTTTAAAGCTGTCCTTGAGCCCGGCGCCATAGTCGTCGTTGTCGAACAGGATGGCCATGTTCTTAAAGCTGAGCACATTGCCGGCATATTGTGCCAGAGATTGCCCCTGGAAATCATCGGTGAAGATGTTCCGGTATGCATACTCGCTGTTTTTGGTAACTTCCACATTGGTGGATCCAGGCGAGAACATGACCATTTTTGCCTGCGTGTAGATCGGCTTGCCGTTCAGCGAGCAGGAGCTGTTGAAGTGACCGATGACTGCCAGCACGGCATCATTGCTTGCGATGGTGCTGGCAACCGTCTGCGCCTGCGCTGCATTTCCAGCATCGTCCTGGATGTTAAGCTTCAATTTACGGCCGTTTATGCCCCCCGTCGCGTTCAGCTCGTCCGCAAACAGCTCTACTCCCATCCTGATCTGAACACCGAACTCGGAGCTGTTACCTGTGAACGGACCCGCCACTCCCAGCATAAAAGTATCTTCTTTTGTGGCTGCTGTAGAGGTCGTAGAGCCGGGCTGAGTGCGACTCGCTGAGCGGCGGACCGACGGAGTGCCCTCCTGCTGCACTTTATTGTCACATCCACTCAGCGCGGCAACCAGTGCCAACGTTCCGAAGCCTGCAAAACCTAAGCGCATTCTCATACTGTCCTCGGTTTTCTCTTCGATCAAAAAAGGACTGCTTTGCTACTGCGGTGAAGAAGTTACCTGCGTTGCGACAGATGTAGAGGTCGAAGCTGCGTCGGCCACGGCCGGTGCGGGCGCGGCGGGCTTCACTTCGACCGCCTTGCCGTCGGGTCCGAGTTGCTTTGCGGCCGCGACAAATTTCGAGCCACGGACCTGGGCGACCTGCACGGGCTTTTTACAATCGCCTTCCGCATCAAAGAATGTTTTGCCGGTTAATCCGTCGTATGAGTGCTCAGGCGAATCCAGGCTCTTGAGGTATTGTAACACGGCGTCGCGCGTAAAGCCGTTCTTCTTAATTCCCTCACATACAATTGTGACGGCATCGTAGCCGAGCACTGCCCATGCGTCGGGGTCCTTGTCGAACTTGTTGCGGAATGCTGTAGCAAACTTTGCAGCTTTCTCGCCGCCAAGATCGAACAAGAACGGACATGTTACGTATGCGCCATCCGCGGCGGCCCCGCCCAGCGTGATGTATTGCTGGCTGAACACGCCATCGCCGCTCAGCAACTGTGCACGAATGCCGAGATCGCGCGCCTGGCGGGCAATGTTGGCAGCTTCGTTGTACAGCCCGGCCACCAGTATGGCCTCTGGCTCCGGCTGTGCACCTTGTATCGTAGTCAACTGTGAACGGAAATCCGGCTGCTCCCTGTTGTAAGCTTGCTCGGCGACGATCTTCAGGCCCAATTCTAAAGCCTTCTTCCTGAAGCTGTCTTTCAGCCCGGCGCCGTAGTCGTCGTTGTCGAAAAGGATGGCGACGTTCTTCAGTCCCAGCACGTTGCCGGCATAAAGCGCGAGCGACTGCCCCTGAAAATCGTCGGTGAATATGTTGCGATAGACGTACTCGCTGTTTTTGGTAACTTCCACGTTGGTTGACCCGGGTGAAAACATAACCATCTTTGCCTGGCTATAAATCGGTTTCCCATTCAGCGAGCAGGAACTGTTGAAGTGTCCGATAACGGCAAGGATTGAATCGTCGCTGGCGATCGAGCTGGCAACCGTCTGTGCTTGGTCAGCCTTGCCGGCATCATCCTGTTCGTTGAGCTTCAATTGTCGCCCGTTAATTCCGCCGGCGGCGTTTAGCTCCTCGGCGAACACCTCCACGCCCATCTTGATCTGGGTACCAATTTCCGAGTTATTACCTGTAAGTGGCACCGCTACCGCCAGTGTGAAGGTCTGATCTGAGCCTCCGGCCGTGCCACTTGCGGAAGAGCTGCCCTGCTGGCCACTTTTGTCACATCCGCTGAATGTTGCCAGCACTCCCAACGTACCGAGAAACGCGAATCTTGACGCCACGCGCATACATTCCTCTTTTCCTTTGTGTTTCGGCGGGATGTATGCAGGCCTCGCTTCAAGAACAAGTATTTTCTGCCAGCCGCCAACGCGCGTAGGTTTGCTGGTGTTAAGGAGAATGGTGCAGATGTCGTGGCTGATGGTAATCAGGGGCCCAAGCGTCGGTGTCCGGTATGAACTTGGGGAGCGGACACGGATCGGCCGCCTCGGCGAGAACGAAATCCAGGTGGCAGACGCGAATGTCTCACGCGTGCACGCGGAGATCGTACAGGATCGAATCGCCTACACGATACACGACCGTGGATCCAAAAACGGCATCCTTGTTAACGGCGAAGAAGTGGCGGAAAAGGTGCTGCTACCAAATGACGAAATCCAGGTTGGTCACACAAGGTTTCTCTTTAGTTCCGACCTGACGATTCGAAACGCACGCTTCTCAAACAATTCAGTTTACCTCTACCCGTCGAACCAGCAGGCGCTCAATGAGGCGCTGCAGCGCAGCTCGGTTGCCAAACTTTCCACCTCGGAGCAGAACTCGATCGACTTCTGTCTGCGTTTTGCGGACTTGTTTGCGGCACCACCGGCGCCCCTCGCCCAGTCTGCAGAGCGTCTCGTTGCGCAGATCGTCACGCTACTCAATGCCGATTCCGGGGTGCTCCTGATGCGCGAACCGCTGAATGGCGAAATGCGACCTGTCGTGGCCTTGCCGGTCGGCGAGCCTGTAGCCATCAACAAAATGCTGGTCACAACCGTCGTCGACAAGCAACAGGCGCTGCTTTCGTCGGAAAGCATTGCACTGCCGCCGATGGCGGATGAAGACATGAATCCGGTGCCATCTCGGGGCAACCGGCAATCGTCCGCGGCTACACCGGATGCCACGGGAGCGCGGACTATTTCGTCGGACATCCTCGATGAGCTTACGAGCACTCCACCGCCAACGATCGAGCCGGCCGCTCTGTCGACTTTGTATGCACCGGTGATTCAACAGGATGTTGTAACTGCGGTGCTTGTGGTTCAAAAAAAGCAGCTCGATTACTTTGCGCAGCGAGAACTCGGGCTTCTCCATGCCGTATCGAAACTGGCCGCAGGCACCATCGAGGCTGGCCGCGTCGTTGACCAGCTAAACTTGCGGACTGCAGCCCCCGCGGCCGAGCCCGGCGAGATCGAGGCTGGGGTGATGAACGCGACGCGCAGCCTTCGCATGCAGGAAATACTTAATGCTGCGCGCCGCACGGCTGAAAGCGATGTGACCGTTCTCATCACCGGGGAAACCGGCACTGGAAAAGAAATGCTGGCCCGGCACATTCATCTCCACAGTTCCCGGTCGAGGGGTCCGTTTGTTGCGATTAACTGCGGTACCGTACCACCGAACCAGTTCGAGGGTGAACTTTTCGGTTACGAAAAAGGTGCCTTTGCCGGCGCGGCTCGCACGACTGCGGGAAAGGTGGAAGCTGCACAGGGCGGCACGCTTTTCATCGACGAAGTTGCGGAGCTGGATCTTACGCTTCAGCCAAAGCTGCTGCGCTTTCTGCAGGACAAGGCTTTTTTTCGTGTCGGCGGAACGCGCGCGATCGATGCAAACGTGCGAATCATTGCTGCGACAAACGAGGACCTTGCCGCCGCCGTTCGGGCGGGTCAGTTCCGCGAGGACCTTTGGTACCGATTGAATGTGGTACCGTTCCACGTATCTCCGCTGCGCGAGCGGCGCGAGGATATTGGTCAGCTCGTAGATTTCCTGGTTTCGAGACACTCGGCAAAGTTGAATCGCCGGGTGCTCGGCGCAAACGACGGTGCGCTGGCGCTGCTCCAGAAGTACGACTGGCCAGGCAATATACGCGAACTCGAAAATGCGGTCGAGCGGGCTGTGTTGCTGGCAGACGGCAAAATATTAACGACTGCGGATTTCGCGCACATTGAGGAAGCCAGGCGCCGTGCGCAGGAGCAGGCCGATTTGGAGCGCAAACGCGAGACCAAGCCGCTGACAGAAGTGGAGCGCCAGCACATCATCGTCGCACTCAAGAAGTTTAACTATAACCAGGCACGCGCCGCCGATGCACTAGGTCTGCACCGAAACACGCTGCGAAATAAGATCATGGAGTACGGGATCGAGATTCCGAAGTAACTATTAGTAAGGCTTTGCTCAGTTACAAACGCATTCGGCGACCTTCCGCATCATGCCCCGATTGTTACTTTTCCGGGGCCCCACCTGAAGCCGATCCATTACCAGACCCCGACCCCGACCCCGTTCCCGGTGCGGGCAATGGCGTGGCACGCGCAGGCGCTACTGCATTCTCCTTCGCTTCGCCCACTTCGGCTGTACCCAGGCCGCCGCCAGTAATCAACACGCCCCCGCGTTCAGCATAGGAGCTGAACGGAATGATCACAGGCTCAATAACACGTAAACCCTGCGGATAGCCGTAGCGCATATTCGCCGTGATGCCAAGATCCCCCTGGTTGTACGCCAGTGCGTGGCTGCGGGGCGGAACGCTGCTCTGGTATCCGCGTGGCGAACCGAAAAACCACCCGCTGATGCCGGCATACTGGTAATAGGGTGTAGCCAGCACACAAAGTGCGTACGGGTACTGGCGCGGGTTCTCGAACAAACTCGTCAGATGTGGTGTGTAGGCAGGAGCGTAGGACCGCCGCGCAAACGATGAGTAGTTGAAGTACTCATTGTACGGTACACCAATTTCCGACGCTCCCGTGGCGGGCAGCAATACAGGAACCTGAACGGCAACTGCGGGTGCGGCGACTGCCGCCGGTGCGGCGGCCTCTGCTCCCGCAAGCACAGCAGTTGCTGAGCTGCACGCTGCCATGGCGGTAGCCAGCCTGACGACTGATGTTTTACAACATTCGCGCATGCTACTGCTTCACCAGCTTCATTGCGTCGACAGAAACGCTGACAGTTGGACCAGGCTCAACACCTTCTGTGCTCAACGTAACGACCGGCTGATGCTGGCCAGCCTTTAGTGTGAACTTGCCGATCGAATTCCACCTCTTGGCGCTGGAGGGGTCAGATTGATCGACGGAAAGTTTTTGCGGGCCAGCTGCCGCGTCAACGGTGACGGGTACCTTGTCGGAACGGAACTGCTTGTTGGACTGCACCCACCACACGAAGATCTCGTACTCGCCGTCTTCAGGAACGTCTGCGTAGAAGGTGGCACGCTTTATGGTTCCGTCGACACGTCCGATCAGTGAGGACTGTTGATAGGACTCGGTCAGGTTTACCGAGTTTTCCCAGGCCTGCGGCGGATCGACTGAAACCGACGTCGGGATTTTGTCGTCCGCGATGATTCCGGAGGTATCCTGCACGGCTGGTGCCGGAGCTCCAACTGCCGGGCCCCCAGTTGGGAGAGATGGCAACGGAGGCGCTGTTTCCGTTGCGCCTGTTGCTCCCGGCAGAGTTGGCAACGTGGGCGGAGCTGATACACCTGGCGCGGTGCCAGTTCCTGGCAGAGCCGGGATGGTACCGCCGGCTTCAGGCAGGCTAGGTAGCGGCGCCGCACTTGCGCCCGGAGTGACAGCCATCACTTCGGTGGTCGGTGTGGGTACGGGTGTAAGGGCTAACGGAGCAGGTCCGCCGATCGATGCCGGCACGTCTATACCCGTAGGTGGAGAGGCGGGTTCATTTGTGTTCATGCTGGGGAATGGCGTTAAAGGCTGAAGAGCAGGCGCTGCCTCGGCGGGTAACTCGGCCGGTGCGACGGACAACTCTGCGCCAATTGGTGCGGCAGGGCCACCGGGCACCACCGCGGGGATTTGAGCAATGCCAGCCAGTGACGCGGGTGTAAGAGCCGCGATGGCTGGCTGCGGACCTGTGACTACCACAGCACCTGCGACCGGCGCGGATGCGGCAGCAGTGATGGGGCTGAGCGTCTCAGGATTCGCAAGTCCGGGCGCATACCGCTGGGTAGTATAGCTTGCCTCGTTGGTCTGAATTGCGGTGGAAGGAGCTAGAACGTACGCAGGTACTTGCGGCTCCACCGGCGTCGTGCCGGCGTAACCCTGTGGCCAGTAGAATGTACCGTACGGTAGATTTACGTAAATGTCGGTACGGACAAATGGAGCCGAGGCGTACGCGTAACGAACCGGCGGCGCCATGATGTTGGCAGGATAGGGAGTAACGCCCGGCAGCAATACACGCGTGACCGTTTGTGGCATGTAGATAATCGGCGGACCTGCAAAAGCTGGTGAGCGCAAATACGGCGTGCCTACTGGAGCCGCGGCTGCAAGGCCGACACCATAGGGACCAATGATACCGGCTTCTGCCGTTACCGCGGGTCGCGGATAAACGGTTAGTCCACTACTGCGCGGCGTCAGTGCAGGGCTTACTGCTTCCGTCACTCTTTCAACGGACCGAGACTTGATGCTTTCAACGGACCCAGCCTGCGAGCTTTGGCCTTTTTCCAGCTGCGTGGCCTGGTCTTCGACTGT
Source organism: Candidatus Sumerlaeaceae bacterium (assembly GCA_051003195.1). Classification (GTDB taxonomy): domain Bacteria; phylum Sumerlaeota; class Sumerlaeia; order Sumerlaeales; family Sumerlaeaceae; genus JBPCLP01. The sequence goes on from JBPCLP010000009.1 coordinate 65,608, forward strand.
TATTTTTTTTGTCGTTGTCTGCGACTGCGATTGTGACAGCGCGTCGAGTGACTTTACTTCGCCTGCCATGGGAGGCAGCGACGGCGGAACGGCCGGGCCGGGCACGGGCGCGACAGCGCTCAGCGGAGGGAGATCGCCCAGTGCGGGCGCAGCTGCGACGGTGCGTTGTGATGGTTCTGATGGAGCAGTGGACGATAGCGGAGCTTTTGGATCTTCGGACAATGAAATGATGTCGCCGACGCGAACCTTGCTTGCGGCGGCTGCTGGTACGACGACGACGCTTCCGCCCGGTTTGCCGCTGCTTTCCACAACAGCATCCGTAATCACCTTGCCGCCGCGCACAATAAATACCGGTTCGCCATCTGGCCGAACAGTACGCAAATCCACGTACATTTTACCAGTCTTTGCATCCGGCTTCAGTGTCACCTTGCCGATCTGCTGCGCACCTGACACGCTGGCCAATGCGATCCCAACGGCAACAATGCTGACAACTCTGCTCATGCGAAACTCCCGTCCAACATTCTCCCAGCAACCGGGGCTACCACAATGCAATCCGTGCGCCAAGCGCGAACACGGCGTCGCTCTAAACACGTGCAGTAGACCAAATCCCATAGCACTGCCGCAAGTAGATTTGCCCCGCTCCATGCATTTCGCATTTAAGGAACGCTGAAGCGGGTTGAGCGAAACCAGCTCGAATCTGCTCGATCCTTGCGGCATCTCCGGGGTCGCAGTTCACCGCGTAAAATGTTCTGGAAACCTGTGCATTGTCATCTATAGTACGGCCCCATGGAATCCCGAAGACTTGTTGTCGCGGCCTGCTTGTCATTGTGCACTGCCGCATTCGCAGAAGTGCCACCGGCTAATACCCTCCCCTGTTTTCCCGGTGCGTATTACCGCAAGGCGGTGTCCAGCCAGGACATGTGGTCGGGAATCGAAGGCGTGATTACGTTGCCCGATTTTCAGCCCGACCCTGAGCGGGTCAATCCCGACAATGGCAAGTCTCTCGATAATCCCTCGATCTATCTTGGGGGCCGTGCTGAGAACCAGGAGATCGATGCGGGACTAAGCTGGGAAGTTATTAAGGAGCCGGACGGCAGCGTCAGCCCAATACGCCGCGCGTTTCGTCCCTTCTGGAGAAACAAGGAGTGGCATTCGGGACCCGCAAAGCCGGACTTTTATTATTATCCAGGCGACCAGATCCGAATCCGGTTAGAGACGACCGAGGCGAACAAACTTCGCATGTCGATCGAGTTGCTAAGTCGCGGCGAGAGCGGAAAACCGAAAGCTTTAGAACCAGCTCCGCCTTCAGACCCGCTGACTACAGCTACAGCGGAGACCGAAACGACGGGAAGTTCGGTTGCCGGAAAAACAACTAACACGAAGGCGATTCTGGCTACGGGAACAGTGCCAACATCGAGTAGCGAAAAGGGTCACGGGAAAGATTTTGCTGCTACTTCGCCCGATGCGCTCACGTCACTGTCGGTCAACTTTGATGCGCCTAACTTCGGGCCTGGACGCATCCAGGAGTTCAAGCGCGTGAATGCCATCGATCAGAGCGGCAACGAAGGCAGGGGAGTGGTGCCAACCAAAGCACGTGTGATGGATGCCACGTGGACCGAAGTCTATCTGCTGCGCAGACGGCTTCGGGTACCAATGACGGACAACCGATTCACGGACATGCGCTGCCCGGATAAAAAGCACTTTACGGTGTTCAGCTTCGACAATACCGGGGAACGCATCTGCATCCGCGGCGCCGAGAACTAATCGCGAGCAACAAGGGCCCGACAACCCATACTCGTGAGGTCTACCGTTAGTTCGTAATCGGTTATGTGTGCCGAATCGAGGTTAAGTTTGCCCTTTGGTCTGGTAAGGAACTACGGATTCGGCACACCGGGGATGGTGTTCCATCAATTCGTTCACTGGTTTTGTGTGCCGTCCGAGTTCGTAAGCTTCCTGAAGTATAGCTATGAACTTCAGGGACGGCACACTGGTGTGGTGTTCCAGATATTCGTAACGACATTTGCGCGTTTTCCGGCGCCGCTTTCAGGGCGCGATGTAATTGGATCGATAACCCAGGGCTGCGTCGGCCACAAAAAGCCGTGGCCTCCTTTCCCTGGGCTGTGTTCCGCTGCACCTTCGGTGCAAAAAGCTATTTCTCCTTGCGGACACCCTTGAACTTCCCGCCGCTGGTTTTCTGGTCCATGAAACGGCCGGTCGTGCGGTCGCGTTTGGTCATGTTGCCGGTGAGCGGCGAATCAATTTGTGAGCGCTTACGCACTGCGCCGACGCGCTTGTTATCACCGGTGAGGGCGTTCTTAGCCATGGAACTGCTCCTTTTTAGTAAGTTGCGAGTATCAAGGGCAAGTTCTGTGCGAGGTGACCAGGCACAGTGCCATTACTCAAAAGCGTGACGCCTGATCGTGCTGCTTCCCGCGTTCGGCTTACGGCCCGCTAAGGATCTGCTCTGGAGACTTGAGGCTCGTGTCGGTTCGAAGCGCGGTCCCTTCCGGATCCGCGATGACAATGGCCGGAACCTTAAACACAATGTATTTGTACATGTAAGACTTGTCCTCTTTGGAAACGTCGACGGCGGTCCAAACGTACTTGCTGGCCGCAGCTGCCACAGCCGGCGAACTCATCATGGCGTCCCACTGTCGTTTGCACGCCGGTGTCTCGGGCGAGTAGAAAAACATCGCGACGTTTTTTCGCTGCGCCTTAGCATTCTGGAAGGCCTCGCCTAATTTGACCAGGGAAATGCCGTTCGGCGCTGTAAAAGCCGGCTGTCCGACGGCGCTTCCGGCCGAGGGAAGTATCAAACTCGATGCCTTTGGTTGCGTAATTTGAAATGCCTGAATGGCGTTGATGGCTATAGTGCCCTTCGCCTGGCCGGTTTCCTGCGCGCGTCCGCCGGTTACGAAAATCCAGCCCCGGCTCTTATCCAGTCCAAGCGAGGGATAGATTCGCACATCAAGGTCTGAGGAGAGTAGCTGCCATGCTTGTGGGGTTCCGCTCTCCAGCCTCGAAAACATGATGTCGTTAGTTCCAACTCCACCGATATATCGGCCAGCCACTGCTACGAGGTGATCATTAAACCCGCAGAATGCGGAACTGTAAATCGGCTTCGTCATCACCGGCAGTTCTGCCCAGTCGCCCAGCGTTCCATCTTCTTTTACCGGCGCCGCAAGCACGCGGTTACTTGCGGATGCAGGCGTCTTCGCTGTCAGCCCGCCCCATACAAACATCTTACCATTCAGGATCGCGCTGCCCTGGAACCACAGCGCGATCGGCATTTGGGAAACAGATCGCCAGTTAACAGGCGCGCCCTCCGGACTGAAGTCGCACGTAATCACATTCGAGCTGATTGCGCTGGTGCCATTGCCCCCGACCACGTACAGATGCTTATCATCCGAGCAGGTGCCGATACACGAAAGGGGAGCAGCATCGAACGGATCGCTGCGCTTCCATTCCTGCAGTGCACCGGCGGAGTCCACCGTGGTCCACAGCACGTCGTTGGCGCGTACGAGCTTCGCTTCGGTTGACGTCGCGGATGGAACCGTTGCGCCACCTATGACGTAAATGCGATTGTTCACGACCTCGACGGAAGTCCCGATTGAGCGACGGTATTCCGGTAAACTGGTTTCCGGCCGCCACGTACCGAGATTTCCGTCCTGCTGGATTTCCGCAGAGATCACGTCGTTTCGGAAGCCGGCATCGTTATTGCCGCCCATGATGTAGAGTCGCGTGCCGACAACGGCACAGCCGTGCATCTGGCGCGGATCAGGGAGCGGATTGCAGCGTTTGGTTTGAAAGAGTGGGGCCTGCGCGTTCGCGTCGGAAAAAGTGAGCCCGGTGAACCAGAGTACCGTAAGACCAAGTCTAAGTACGCGCGTGATTGCCACTGTGGGTGTCCCTTCTGCTACCGTTATTGTTGTTACGGCGAACAAAGTTGGTTCACTCAAGACAATTTCGCGTACTGAAGTTCCTCATAAACTTCGGATGCAAACGTTACCGCTGGCGCGCGCGGGCTTCCAGCGCATCCGCGCAGGAGATCGGCACGTGCAGGTCTCCTTCACCGGTTCCCATGCTGATCTTCGGCTTATTACGACCATGGTAGTCACTGCCGCCGGTGGCCACGAGGTTATATTTCCGTGAGAGAGAGAGGTATTGTTGCGTTTCCTCAGCGGTATGCAGGCTATAATAGCATTCGATGCCACCAAGCCCGGCGTCCGTGAGCGAGCGCACAAGGTCGTCGAGTGTTTCGCCGTCCGGAAAGCGGACCAGTTTCGGATGTGCCAGCACGGCCACTCCGCCTGCTTCCCGAATCATTGCCACAGAATCCTCCGGCCCAAAACGAAGGCGATCCATATATGCCGCAGCGCCTTTTGCGAGATACTTATCGAAGGCCTCCTGGCGTTGCTGAACATATCCCTTTCGAAGGAGCACCGCTGCAAAATGCGGGCGGCCGACAACCTTTCCGCCGGCCTCGGCGGTGATTTCATTGTACGTGATATCCATTCCCAGCTCGTTCAGCTTCTTGACGATCTGAAGGTTGCGTTCGTCGCGGCCCTTCAGGATCTCGCCGAGCTTCTCGCGGAGTGTGTCGGCCCCTGCATCGAAACAGTAGCCCAGCATGTGGACAGTCTTGCCTGCGTACTCGACACTAATCTCGACGCCCGAAAGCACGCGGACGCCCAGTTCCGTGCCGGCGGCTTTGGCCTCTTCCACGGCGCTGAAGGTATCGTGGTCGGTGACGGCGATGGCGGCCAGCCCCCGCTGGCTTGCGATTTCCACCAGTGCACGCGGCGTGTCGGTGCCATCAGAGTGAGTACTGTGCATGTGCAAATCACAGAGGGTCATCGTTTCAACCTGGGGATTAAAATACGGGCGCAGCTATTTCGAGCTGCGGCGGATGGTGGACGTCGTCGTAGTCGAATCGTAGCTTTCGAGCACTTCCTCGTCGGAGTCACGGCGGCTGGAACCGGACACAGGCGTTGGTTTCGGAAAACGTGGCTCGAGAATCTCCGGTTCATATTTGCCGGCACCGCGGCGCTGTTCATAACGCCGCCGGTTGGCTGTATCGATAGGCCGTTCGGGAGCAGGGCGGTTATTGATTACAGCCAACACAATATTACGTGCAGCCTGGCGGAGCAGCCGGTCGCGTGCTTCGGTTTGCGTTTCGGAAATCGAGCGCCGCGGATCCGACACATACTGGACAACAGTCGGGACGCTATAACGGGCAAGTGGCACGAGCCGGTCGGAATCATAGGGGTCCCACAACTCAAGCGTACAGACAATCTGCACGGTGCTGATAAGAGGAAACTGGTCATTGCCGAAGCCACTCGATTTTTCGGTGACGTTGGTAATTTTGCCTTCGAGGCGCACATCCGCGCGCTCGCTCTGCACGACGTCGAGTCGTCCATCCAGCATGAACTCGTCATTCACATAGAGCGTGAGGTCAGCCTGGGCTCCGAACCAGCGGGAGTTGTTCTTAAACTCGCGGATATAGATTCGCTTGATGTGCGTGGGCAAACGCTGTGCAGGGGGAATGACCGCCATACTGCTCATACAGACGAGCATGAGCACCCCGAGCGTGACGAGCCGAGCAATTGAGCGCTGCTGTTGCCAAATCATGAGCAATGGAAGGACCTTTTGATGCTACTGCATGTCAACTTCGTTAGTACCCGAGGGCCAGTTTGGCTGGAAGTCCCTGGGAGACAATGGGGCGCCGATCTGTAATCCGGCAGTGTCGATGTTAACGAAAAGCTTGCTGCCTTCGGTCTGCTCCATGCTGAAACGCTTCGGCAGCAGAGAGTCGGTGAGTTCCATAAGGATGTACTTAAACTGCGCGTCCCGGGTGTTACGCGGGATGAGCTTAATCGAGTTTTTAGCATCGCCGCGCTGAACCGTGTAGACGGCAAGCAGTTCCTGGGTGGGTGCGCCGAAACCCAAAAGCAGGTAATTGAGGTCGCGTACCGTTGCGCGCTTTTTAAATGTGTATTTCTGTACCTGCTTCTGGTCGGGGACGTAGTAGTAGCTGGTCTGGCCGTTGATGAGATTCATCGACTGCTTGGGTGACAGGTACTCTACTTTGAAGTTGTTTGGCTTAAGCAGTGCAAAACGTGCAGTCGAATCCTTCTTGTCCGCACCGAAACTGGAGTCGATCCTTTGCTGGGTGAATGAGCCCACCACGCTGCGAACGCCGCCATGCTGGCTTTCGATCTGCTGCAGAAGCGCCACGGCGGCTGGATCATTGGCGATCTCCGCGGCTGGTGCCTTTGACACTTCCTTCTGTGCGGTGACAGCAGCGCCGACCTTTTTTTCTGCCGACGCGGCTATGGCTAAAGCTGGTACTATCAACGCGGTGCAGCTAAAAACAATCCTGATAAAACGCATTATTACCCTCAACAGCAGATTCGCATATCCTCTTCAGGACAGGCGCTGAACATGTAAGCGTCCGGCTATGGTTTGCCGGGTTCAATGGCAAAGTGATACAGCAGTCTGCCGATTTTCGTCCTTGCCATTTAGGAATGGCTCATTATAACGGTCTATTACCGTTCCACCTGCATAGGTGCGGCGTTACATTGACGAACTGGAGGTATGACACGACGTGCGAATTCTGATCCTGGACGACAATGCGGACGCTCTGCTTGTGCTTGAGAACTTTCTTAAGGCACTGGGTCATGACGTGAGCGGTTATACGGACGGCACCGAAGCGCTTCTGTGGCTGGGAGATGTGAAGCCGGAAATGATTATTGCGGACCTGGAAATGCCCAACATGGACGGCTTTTCGTTCGTGCAGAACGTGCGTGCACGGGCACGTTACTCATCGCTACCCATTGTCTGCATCACGGGCACAGATGCAACGGATGCGCAGATCGAGGCGGGCGGTTTTGCGGCAGTGCTTCGCAAACCGACGACGCTGGCGGACGTCATGAATGCAATCGAAGACGTTACTGCGACGCTTCAGCCCACTCCATAAAAAGCGCTTAACTTGCGAGTTCGCGGCTTCGCCGCGTTGCAGCCTCCACACAATCCTGAATAAGCTGCGAGAAATCCCCTTCTTCGAGAACCTTTAATCCTGCTTCCGTAGTGCCACCCCTGGTGGTCACGTTCTGACGCAGCTCGGGCAGTGGTTTGCCGCTCTCGATGGCCATGCGCACCGAGCCGAGAACCATCTGCGGCACGAGGCTTTTGGCTTCTGCCTCGGAAAGCCCAAGGTCTGTAGCGGCTTCGAGTAGCGCTTCCATAAAACGAAAGACGTATGCAGGTCCACTTCCAGTCAGCCCGGTTACAAGGTCCAGTTTTTCTTCCTGAACGACAACAGAAGTTCCCACTGAATCGAAGATAGCTTTCACGATTTCCAGATCTGCCGGATCTGCGTGTTGGCCAGGACTGATTGCAGCTGAACCGCAACCTATAAGCGCAGGTGTGTTGGGCATAACGCGCACGACCCTGGCACCCGGATTAAGAGCCTGCTCAATTTTGCCAGTGCGAACTCCCGCACATATGGAGACGAACAACTGGCCGGGCCGGATGTGCTCCCGAATCTCAGCGCAGACTTCCGCAACCTGGTAGGGCTTGGTCGCGAAAATGATAACATCGGCTGCGGACACCACTTCGACGTTACTGGCGGCCGCCCTGGCTCCCGTCTGTGACACCAGGTCATCTACCTGCGTCGGCAGTGCATCGGAAGCGATGGCTTGCTGCGGCTGTATAAGGCCCGATGCAATAGTGCCTTTAAGAATGGCGCGCGCCATATTGCCCGCGCCAATGAATCCAAGTTTCTGATCCAGTTTGTTCAAACGTCTTCCTACCGATCAATGGCCAAAGAATACATCAATTTGCGCCGCACCCTTGCCGGACTCTTTCACCCGGTACATCAGTTCGTCGGCACGATGAATCATTGCTTCGAGGTTTTCGGGCACGGCCGCAAATACAGCGACACCCAGGCTACAGGTTAATGCATAGCCATTGTCGTCTAATGCTTCCGAAAGAGCTTTGTGCAGCTTTTCTGCTACGGCGCGTGCCTGCGACTCACCGCTGTCCGGTAACATCGCGGCGAATTCATCGCCGCCGAAACGGGCGAGAATGTCAGTGCTTCGCAGACTCGCCTTCATGGATTCCGCGATCTTCTGCAGCACGCGGTCTCCCTCGCGGTGTCCCCGTGTATCGTTCACCTGCTTGAAGTCGTCGCAGTCGACATACAGAATCGCCGTGGGAGTGCCATTTCTGCGACAACGCTCCAGTTCAACTTCGGCACGTTCTTCGAACGCGCGCCTGTTCAATAGCCCCGTCAGAAAATCCTGACGCGCCGCTTCCTTCTCGGCTCGCATGGTATGCTTGAGCCGCGTGATGAGCCACACGATGATTGCGAACGTGCCGACCCGAACCAGAGTGTTCCAGATGCGAATAAGCGATGCGAACTCGTGCGGGGCGAGTACAAAACGTTCTGCTACTGCGGCCGCGAGTCCGAACATCAGTCCGTACGCTGGGCCAAGAGTGAAACCCGCCACCAAAACGGGCAGGACATAGAAGAATGAAAGCGACAGCTCCGGACCCGTTACCGCATCGGTGTATGCTGTGAGCAGTAGCAGGAAGGCGGCGATGGCAAATTGCACGAGCTTGTCCTGGCGATTGATCGACCGCATCGCTGCCAACAGGATTTGATTCAGGAACGACATGACTGCATGCGATTGCCACGGTTGCGGCGAGTGACAAGCAATAAGTAATCATGTTTGCATCATGTGAAATGTTCTGGATTACTGCATTGTGAGAAGCGGACGTGAGGAATATGCGAAGCTCATCATTACGAAATAAACGGCGTGCGAAGCGCCGGCGGGTTTTCAGAAATCGGCCCTCGGCGGATATGGATCATCGCAAATTACTCGCGACCGCGGACGCGTACCCGACAAGTATTCGCGTGCTGGCGTATGGACCAGATGGTTTTGAGGAACACCAGGACTGCTCGCTGGAGCAGGCCTGTAAGCTGCATGGAGAGTTTCCGGTCGTGTGGATCGACGTGACCGGGTTAGCCAACATACCGCTCCTGGAACTTATCGGCGCAAGGTTTCAGCTCCATTCGCTGACGCTGGAAGACATTGTTCGCACACACCAGCGCGCTAAGCTGGAGGAGTTCAAAGATTACCTGTTCCTGGTGGCGCGCATGGCACCGCTGCCGGAGGAGGAAAACACCGATCAATTGAGCCTGTTTCTCGGCAAGGGTTTTGTTCTAAGCTTCCAGGAGCGTCCCGGCGATTCGCTGGACAGCGTCCGCGCACGAATACGGACAGCGCGCGGCAAGCTTCGGGAATCCGGCCCAGATTATTTAACGTATGCCATCCTGGACGCGACCATCGATGCTTTCTTCCCCCTCCTCGAGGACAGTGGGGAGCAGCTTGAGGACCTGGAAGACGACATTGTGGGGCGACCGCGCGCGGAAGTACTCACCAGCATTTATAATATCCGCCGAAAAATGCTGATGCTGAGGCGTGCGCTGTGGCCGCTGCGAGAAGTTACCGCGGCCCTGATTCGCGAGGATTCCACCCAGATTACCGCTGAGACTCGGATTTTTCTTCGAGACTGTTACGATCATACGATTCAGATTATTGACCTGCTGGAGACATACCGCGAACTCTCGTCCGGGCTGATGGACGTATATCTGTCCAGCATGAGCAATCGCTTGAATGAGATTATGAAGGTGCTGACCATGATCTCCGTGGTGTTCATCCCGCTCACGTTCCTGGCGGGCGTTTATGGCATGAATTTTAACACGGATGTCTCAAAATGGAACATGCCGGAACTCAACGCCCCGTACGGTTACGTGATCTGCTGGGCGGTCATGCTGCTGGTTGCCGCGGCAGAGATTTATTATTTCTGGCGCCAGGGCTGGCTGCAGAGCCTGTCGACACCTATGGAGACGAAGAAGCGGGAGAGCGGGGAAGCTGACGAGCGACCCGGCGTGGGCAAGTAGGGCGCAACTAATGCAATCACTACGTGACTGGCCGCTGCTACAGCTTGCGTTTAAATTGCCGGTCGAGCTGGTCCCGGGTCAGAAGTATCATTGTCGGCCGACCATGAGGGCATGTGAACCCGAGCCGTGCGTCTGAAATGTTTCGGATGAGTGCGCGCATTTCTTCCGCGTGCATGTTCTGTCCAGCTTTGATTGCCGCCCGGCACGCCATTCGTGTAATAATACGATCTCGGAGCACATCGATCTGTTCAATCTTTCCCAATGATTCAAAATCGTCCAGAAGATCCGCCACCACAGCGGCTGCGTCGAGGTTTGGCAGATCGGCGGGGATCGATTGCACCAGGTAGGTCTGCCCACCAAAGGGCTCAATGCGAAGCCCCAACTGCGTGAAGAGTGGGCCGAGACGTTCCATGTATGCGACGGCCGATGCCGGAACATCGATCGAGACCGGAATGAACAGTGGCTGGGACGGCAGTTCGCGCGGTGCGGCACTGAACTTGAGATACAGCAGCCGCTCATGCGCAGCATGCTGGTCGACAAGCAAAAGATCATTTCCAAGCTGCGCGACGATATAACATCGCGCAATTTGCCCGAGCGGCTCTGCATAAGCGCCATTTCGCATAAGCGGCGAAGTTGCGTCCTCTGTCTGAACGGCATCCCCAGGGTGGCGAATGGAACTTGTAAGGGGGCGAACCGAACAATCAGCGCCTTCCTCGTCTTCAGGTAGACCGTGGGTGGTGGTCGCGCCAGACGAATGGACCGGCTGCAACGCTACCGCAGCGAGTTCCTGGTCGGCTGCAAAGACTTCAGCCGCCTGCTTCTGCAACTGCGTTGCCGGTGGCACAAAGTGGGTCTGCACTCCCCCGGTGAACATAGAAAAATCAACCGGGCTCTGAACAGCGGTGAACGTTTGTTGCGAGTGACTACCCGGCTGAAAGGTTGTGGTAAAGTTTTGCCGCGGTGAAATCGAAGTTTCCGTCATTGCTGCCAAAACGGACGAAGATTCAGGCATACCGAATGTTACAACCGGCAAGAGATTGGCGGCCTGCAGGCGTGCGTGGACAGAGCGGTGAAGCACGCCGTTGACCAGCGATTCGTTGCGGAAGCGCACCTCTTCTTTCGTAGGATGCACGTTCACGTCTACTTCACCCGCAGGCATTTCAATATCGAGCACCGCGATGGGGAACCGCTGGACCATGATGATGCCTTTGTATGCCTCGTGCAGTACGAAAGACATCGAGCGACTGGTTACGGGCCGCCCATTAACAAAGAAAAACTGGTGGCGCCTGTCCTTCCGTGTAATGGCAGGACGCATCACATATCCACGGATGCGAATGCCGTGGCGCACTTCATCTACGGCGAGCAGGTTTTCGCGAATTCCAGTTCCAAGCAGTTCGGCGATGCGGTCGCCCCATGGCTGGGCGGACGGAACGTTGACCAGCGTCGTACCCTCTTTGACAACCGTGAACCCGAGATCGGGGCGAATCAGCGCCTGCCGCATGATGGTCATCAGAATCTGCTGCAGCTCGCTGCCGGGCGATTTGAGAAATTTCAATCGCGCGGGGGTGTTGAAGAAGAGTTCACGCACACGAACCTCGGTTCCTTCCGGTGCCCCGGCCGGTTCAATGCGCGGTTCGCCGCTTCCTTCCGCGGAGACCAGTGTTCCGGCAATATCCTGTGGGCGTCGCGTCAAAATATGCGTACGCGAAACAGAGGCAATAGATGCCAGCGCCTCACCCCGAAAACCGCGGGTGGAGAGATCATAGAGGTCGTCGAACCCGGAAATTTTACTGGTGGCATGTCGCACCAGTGCGAGTCGCGCATCGGCGCGATCCATGCCCTTTCCGTTATCGCGGATGGTCGTGTCGCGACAGCCATTCGCCACGTCCACGCGTATTTCGGTCGCACCAGCATCTATGGAATTCTCGACAAGTTCTTTCACGACACTGGCGGGCCGGACAATGACCTCGCCAGCCGCAATGCGGTTTACAAGCGACTCAGGCAGCACGCGGATCATTGCAGTGCCTTGTTTCGCCCGCTGGAAATGTTTCTCCTGAAACGGCGTTGGCACTGCGTTATGCTGCTACACATCATTGAGCGCCAGGTTGTCGCGGTGGATCGCTTCGTCGTAGGGCTTCGAACCGAGGATGCTCTCGATGTCGGCCGTCTTCCGGCCCTTGATGCGCTGCAGCTCCTGAGAGCTGTAGTTAATCACTCCGCGTCCAAGAATGTTTCCGCGCGCGTCCACGATGTCGACGAGGTCCTGGGGCTGAAACTCGCCTTCAATTGAATGCACGCCTGCCGGCAGCAGCGATTTCTTTTTGGCTACTAACGCTTCGCGGGCACCCTCGTCCACAATCACGCGTCGTCCGGCAGTCTTGCCGGCAAGTATCCACTGACGTCGCCTGGTATGGCGACAGGGTTCGGCGGTGAAAAAAGTTCCGTGGAACTGTCCCGAAAGAATTTCGTGCAGCACACGTTGGCGCTTCCCGTGCGCAATGGCAACGCAAACACCCGCTGTAGTCGCGACCTGCGCGGCCTGCACTTTGCTGGTCATGCCACCACTACCGAGTTGGGCTGCTCCTTTTACATGGCCATCCTCGGCGGCATCCAGCATGGCCGGCGTGATCCGGTCGATGTGTTCCAGCAGTCGCGCGTTCTTATTCAACTTCGGGTTTGAGTCGTACAGCCCGTCGACGTCGGAAAGCAGCAGCAGAGCGTCTGCCTGCATCTTCACGGCGACAATCGCAGCAAGCCCGTCGTTGTCGCCGAAGCGCAACTCGTCGACAGTCACAGTATCATTTTCATTGATGATTGGAACACACTCGCGGCGCAGCAGTTCCTCGAGCGTGTACCGCGCGTTGACGTAGCGTCGGCGGTCTTCCATGTCGCTGCGCGAAAGTAGCATCTGTCCAACAATAACCCCGTGTCTGGCGAAAAGCTCAGTGTATATCTGCATCAGGCGCGTCTGTCCAACCGCGGCAAGCGCCTGTTTCACGGCAATGGTGGGCTTGCGATCTTTCACCCCAAGCGCGCTGCGTCCCGCGGCTACCGCTGCAGATGTCACAAGCACAACTTTGCGCCCGCGCTTGAGCAGCTCAGCGATCTCTTCGCAGATCTGCGTCATCACGGAAATGTCCAGTTCCCCTCCGCCGGTCGTCAGCACGGCGGAGCCCAGCTTGAGCACGATCAGTCGCGCACTTTCAAAAGGCGAAGGATGTAATTGGGGGCTCATTTGCAGTAGCGTCCGATTTAGAGCACGCGGCGTAAACGAAAATTCGCAGCCGGCGGCGCTTTTCCTTCTGGCAAGCTGGCGCAGGACGGAACAGAACCGTCGGATTCATGAACATCCTTGGTATCTCCGCCTACTACCATGACTCCGCCGCAGCGCTCGTGCGTGACGGCCAGCTGGTGGCCGCGGCGCAGGAGGAGCGGTTCACGCGCAAGCGTCATGATGAATCGCTTCCAGTGAACGCTGTGGCATATTGCCTGCGCGAGGCCGGTTTGCGAATCGATGACATTCGTTATATCGCGTTTTACGACAAGCCATTCCTGAAGTTCGAACGGCTGCTGTTTACCTACCTGGCTTGCTTTCCGCACGGCTTCCGTTCGTTTCTCGCAGCGGTTCCAATGTGGGCGTCGCAGAAACTCTGGCTCAAGTCGCTGATTCGCCAGGAGCTGAATTTTCATGGAGAGATCTGCTTCAGCGACCACCATATGTCCCATGCAGCAAGTGCGTTCCTGGTGTCGCCATTTGAACGGGCGGCCATTCTGACGGTTGACGGGGTTGGCGAATGGAGTACGTCAACGTGGGGCACGGGAGACGGAACGCAGGTCCATCTGACACACGAGACCCGCTTCCCCCATTCGCTGGGTCTGCTCTACAGCGCGTTCACGTACTATCTTGGTTTTAAGGTAAACAGCGCCGAGTACAAGGTGATGGGTCTCGCACCTTATGGAAAGCCTGTTTTCTACGACAACGTTTGCGAGACAATTGACTGGAAGCCGGACGGCAGCTTTCGCCTGAACCTGAAATATTTCGATTTTATGGCGGGCATTCGCATGACCAGCGCGCATATGGACGAGCTGTTCGGTGGGCCGGCTCGCCAGCCGGAGAGCCGCCTTACGCAACGGGAGTTCGATATCGCGGCCAGCGTACAGCGCGTCACAGACGAGATCATGCTGGCCATGGCTTCACACGTGCGGCGTGAAACCGGTATGACGAAGCTTTGCCTGGCTGGCGGGGTCGCGCTGAACTGCGTGGCAAATGCTGAGGTGTTGCGGAAGGCCGGTTTCGATGACCTCTGGATTCAGCCTGCTGCCGGTGATGCCGGGGGAGCGATTGGTGCGGCTTTTTATTTGTGGAACAGCGTGCTCAAAAATGGGCGAAAGTACACAATGCAACACGTGTATCTGGGCCCGGAATTCTCGGCGGATGAAATCCGGGATTATCTTAACTCGGCTGGGGCTGTATACGTAGAAAAATCCAAAGAACACCTGGTGCACGAGGTAGCTGGGTTACTCGAAAAAGGCAAGGTGATAGGCTGGCACCAGGGCAGGATGGAGTTTGGCCCGCGCGCACTTGGCGCGCGCAGTATACTTGCCGATCCCCGGGATCCGGGCATGAAGGATAAGCTAAACCGTGCCATCAAGTTCCGCGAAGGCTTTCGGCCTTTTGCACCAAGTGTGACAATTGAAGCGGCGAACGACTGGTTTGAACTTAATATAAATGGTTCCGTACACGATAGCCCTTATATGCTGCTGGTCGCAGATGTGCGCGAAGGCCGTCGACAAATCCCGAGCGTCACGCACGTGGACAATAGTGCACGACTGCAAACGGTCACGCGCGAAACCAGTCCCCTGTATCATGCGCTGATTGAGGAATTTGGCTGCCGGACAGGAGTTCCAGTGCTGATTAACACCAGCTTTAATGTACGCGGCGAGCCTATTGTCTGCACGCCGGAGGATGCATATCGGTGTTTCATGCGCACAAACATGGATGCGCTGGCGCTAGGTCCGTTTCTGCTGCGGAAAGAGGAGCAGCCGGCCTGGACAGAGCAAAGCAGCACGCAGCTGGGGCTGGACTAATAAACATCGATCCGTTATAGCGCGATTAACAATACTCCAACACCAATAATCCCTGCCGGTACAAAGCATCCCCATCCCAGGCAACTGGCACAGTCGCCGAAATGATCGTCTGCGCGGTCACTGTAGCGCCTTGAGTGTCTGAACCATTGGATGATATAGTAAAGCACGGCAAGAGCAAACAGAATAGCGAGCGCGACGACAAACTTATCACCGGTCGAAAGGGGTTGGGAGAAGCTCCACCACATAGCTTATGGGTCCTGACTTAACCGGTTGTCACAGGAGAACGTTACTGCGCCGGTGGCTGCTCATCCATCCGGGCCGGCGGGGCACTCAGCGCGCTGAGTTTTCCGACATAGCGGAATGCCCCGTCAACGTACGCGAACGAGTGCATGACATACTGCTCGCCGGTGGCCGAATTGATGAAGCGGACTGTGTAAAGGGGCGACGGATGCTGCATCGCCGCGAATGCCTGGCGAAGCGCAGGCGTCGCATCGGGGTCGTCCGGACCTTGTATCACCTGCACGGCAACAGCGTTCTGCTTACGCTCGCGAAGGCCTTTCAACAGCGTGCTGAACTGCTTTACCCATCCTGCACGTAATGCAGAATATTCCTTTTCCAGGTTTACCGCGGCTTCTGTTCCGTACAATTCAGTAAACCACTTCACCGAATCCGGAAGCTGCAGGCGCAGGCCCGCCGATTTAATTACTTTCTCATCACTGAGTGCCAGCACCTGCTCAAAGTACGACTTCAACGCGCTGGACTCCGGCAGGACGCGACGATCGTAAAAAGGTGCGGAGGAACCAGATGAAGTGCGCGGCGGTGCCACTGGCGTGTCGTCCGGTTTCGAGATCGAATTCAGAATCTCTGCGGAGGTTGACGTCTGCGTTGGGATGTCATCCCAGTGTTTAACCTTGCCCTGCCCGACTCGGTCGGCGCGCGACCAGCTTTGTGCCGCGCATACACCACACGAAAGCACGAGCAGAAGACCGCAGATAATCCTCACTTCAGCTCGTCTCTGGTTTTCGCGAATTGTTGCGCTGCCGCCACTTTGCAGAAGTTCACCATACCGGTCAATCCCATGTTCTTGCCCATCGAAAGCTCTCGACCAAAGATGTCATACATCACGTCGGCGGGCACACGCAGCACCTGCTCCAGCGGAGCGCCGCTCAGCGTTTTATGCAGGATGACGGCGGCTGCTTTTGCGGAGATACCCTGCGGATTTTCCACCGCGAAATGGTATTTCAGTGTGCCGTCGGGGTTCGGCTGGGAGAACACAAAGGCTTCACTTTCGCAATTGGGGACGCGACGCGCCTCGTCAAAGGGGCGCGACGCCACATTCACGGGCACGTCCTTAAAGCTCGTGCCGATGTCGATAAGCATCTGAATCCGCTCGCTGCGGTCCATGGTCCTGAACATCTCCACCATCTCTGCCAGCCGTGGAGGAATTCCTTCGTAAATCGTCACAAAAACACCCTTGGCGCACGATTACTTCTCTATGGGTACTCCGACCAGATTGCCCCATTCGGTCCAGCTTCCGTCGTAGTTGCGAACCTTCTGGAAGCCAAGCAGATATTTGAGCACAAACCATGTGTGACTGCTGCGCTCGCCGATGCGGCAATAGGCGATCACGTCGTCATCGGGCGTGAGTCCGTGCTCGGCGCAGTAAATATCTCGCAGTTCATCGGCGCTTTTAAATGTGCCGTCGTCCGGGTTTATCGCGCGGCTCCATGGCACGCTCTTCGCCCCGGGTATGTGGCCGCCGCGCAACGCTCCCTCATTCGGGTAACCTTCCATGTGAAGCACTTTGCCTTCGTATTCGCCAGGACTGCGAACATCAACCAGCGGCTTTTTGGATTTCACGTGCTCCAGCACCGCATCCCGAAACACACGCTCGCGCACATCATCGCGTTGCGGTGCCGGGTAATTGGAGGCTGCAAACTTCGGTACCTCTCGCACAAGCGGACGTCCCTCTTTTTCCCATTTAATTCGACCACCATCCATAATCTTTGCGTTCTTATGTCCAAAAAGCTGGAGCACCCAGAACGCGTACGTCGCCCACCAGTTGTTTTTATCTCCGTACAGGACGATCGTCATGTCGGGCGTGACGCCAATTTTGCTCATCAGCGCTGCGAACGCTTCGCGGTCCAGGTAATCGCGCCGCAGCTGATCGTTGAGGTCCCGGGTCCAGTCCACTTCCACCGCGCCGGGGATGTGTCCGGAAGGGTAGAGCAGCGAGTCTTCATTGGATTCCATGATTCGGATGGATCGATCCTGCATTTGCCCGGCGATCCAGTCAGTGCTTACCAATGCGTCGGCATGCGCATACCCGCGTTGCTCAATGGGAGGGTGATTCGTTGAGTTCATAATAAGGTTATGGCTTGGCGGGCGCGAAGTCGTGTCAAGCCTGCTACTTTGTCTGTTGACCGGGCGCTGTGTGGGTTTGAGGCAGTCGATTCATGGACTTCTTCGTCACACCTGATCACATTATCAACCTCTCACACATCGCCTACGTGGAGAGGCAAGGTGGGCAGCCACAGGTCGTGATTATCTATTTCTCGGCCCTTACGAGCGGACCGGGAGGCGAGCCGCAGCCTTTTACGCTGACTTTGCGTGGCGCGGACGCCGACCTGCTGCTTCAGCGGCTGACGCGCAAGCCCGGCGAAGATGAGGAGATGCGCTGGACCTGATTCGGCGGCGCGAGCTTACAGCGCCAGCGCTGGGACTGTATCGCCATGCAGACTGAAACGCAGGTAATCTACACGATCCTGGGTGCGGTCCTGTGCCTTGGAGGCTGGGCAATTTTCTGGCTGGGAAGCCGGCTGCTCGGGCTGGCGCTTGGGATGGCATTCGGTTTCTTTTTCGGTGACCTGCTGGGTCTTGTGCTGAAGCTCGACGAGAACGCAACAGTGCTGGTGCTGCTGGCCTGCTCTATCATGGGGGCATTTGGCGGACTTTTACTTATGCGGGCAGCCACGACTTTTGTGTTTGGCCTGGCGGGTTTTCTTTTTGGTGCGCTCCTCGGCAGAATGGGCTGCGAAATGTACGCGGAGGTGAAGCAGGAGACGTATGCCTTTACCGCGCCGATAGCGGTTATTGTGATCGCAGCAGGTATGGTGATGGGCGTGCTCGCGTTTTGGATGCAGAAGTACATTATGATCCTCATCACCAGCTATGTGGGCTCGACTTTCCTGGTGGCAGGAGTGGAATGGTTACAGCAGCACGAACCCTGGTCGGTGCCCGGCGTCACGTTGCTCGCGATTGGCTGGCAGATGCTGCTGGTGATGCGGCTGATTGCAGATACCCCTTCGCGGGTCGCCGACGCGGAGTGAATTTTGCCTTAACGAGGAGCGGTTGTTGTCGGGCCGCCTGGGACTGCGCTGGCAGGGGCACCGGTGACGGGTGCAACTGCTGGAGGAGGCTCGAGCCTTGGGACCGATGGCGCCTTATATCCAAGCTTGACCGCGTTGGCGCCAGGTTCGAATCCAACCGCTGCGCCTAATGCGACCGCCTCGTCCTGGTCGACGGCGTCCCCACTGACACCGACCCCGCCAATAAGCCGGCCATTTTTGTAGATCGCCACACCGCCTGGAAATGTGATCAGCCCGTTTCGCGTTTCTTTTCCACCGGTGGCTCCCTGCTGGTTGCTTGAGCCGATGCCCCATAGCGGACCCGTTGCAATCTTGCCGTCGCTGCCGGTCGTTAGCTGGCTCAGCTCACCAATGATGCGGCTGGTCAGAGCATTCTCGTCGCTGGAGAAAAATGCGGCGCTACGCGCTTTTGCGATGGCGATATCTTCGGAGCCGACCCATGCGTCCGCCATGGAGCGAAGTCCCACCAGCTTGCCATCGCGCTCGACAACCGCGATATGCATCCGGGTCGGGCGTTTTACAATCGGTCCCCGCTCCGCGACCGTGTTACTGCGCAAGCCGTCACCGCTGGCGATGCCGTTGGCGGCTGCCTCGCCCTGGTTCAGGAGACGCTGGATGTCCTCGCGGCTCAACTCAAAATCAAAACTGCCGCGACGCCGCTGGGAATACGCAGGATTTAAACAGGCGACAACAAGAGCAGCAACTGTGAAGCGGGTAAGAGTGAGTTTCATGGAATCTCCCTGGATTGGACAACAGAAATGAGAATCAGCTAACGACAGTCTCGGCCAACTGCGGAACTTCAATATAGCCGCGGAAGACAACGTGCGCGCTTCCCTGCAAGGTAACGTCGCACGCGCCGTCTTGTGTGAGCTCAAAATTAATGGTGAGATACTCGCCACTGGCGGTTTTTACACGAACCGGCGGCTCAACCAGGCCCAAGCGCGCGAAGGTGATGGCGCTGGCAATGCACCCGGTGCCACATGCCAACGTCTCCGCTTCGACGCCCCGCTCGTAGGTTCGTACTTCAAGATTCCGAGGATCGCGCAAGCGGACAAAATTGACGTTGGTCCCCGCAGGCGCGAATTCGCTGTGGTGACGCAGATGCTTTCCGGCCTGCTGCACAGGCGTATTTGCGAGTTCATCGACCTGCGTCACAATATGCGGAACACCGGTGTTCAGAAAGTCCAGCTCGCCTTCAAAAACATCGTCGGAGATGCGGATATTATCGCGACGGCTGTGCGCGTCTGTCATGCGTATGCGCACCTCCCCATTGCGAAGCACCTCAGCGTCATAGTTGCCGCACATCGTTTCAAACGTCATCTGCCCGGGTGCGATACCCTGTAGATGCGCAAACCTGGCAATGCATCGGCTGCCGTTGCCGCATGTCTCGGCTTCGCCACCATCTGCATTGTAGTAACGCATGCGGAAATGCGCGCCAGTCTCAGCGGCCGGCTCCAGGATCAGCGCGCCGTCGGCACCGATGGACATGCCGCGCAAACACCACGCGGCAATGAGTTCGTGCCTGCCCTCTTCCGGCAGCCTGCCGTCCATGTTATTTATCGCGACGAAATCATTTCCGGCGCCGCTTAATTTCCAGAATTCGAGTTCCATTGTCATCGACCTACACCTGCTCCTCTTGCTGTCTTCGCCGCGAAGCGTGGCACTGCTGTTATTATAAACGCTACTCCGAGTTGTGGAGGGCCGTTGCCGCTGTAGAACTCAATTCGACTTGATTAATGTTTGCCGCTGCAAGGGGTGCAAGCTTGCCCTGTTGTTGGTCAGCCGGATTGTACTGAAGCTGCCGACAGAAAGCGACGTTCGCAGCAGGGTGCCGTTGATCGGCGAGTGCTAATCCTCCCACGATCTCAAAGCACATCCTCGCGTAAGGCCACACGGGCCAGTATATACCTGTCAAACATGAACGAATTGGCTTGAGCAGTCCCTCCGGCTCTCGTAGCAATGGAGGTCCGAAACAGTTACACCCGTTGCAGGCGGCTGAAGGGAGAAGCCCAGAATGCCCAAGTGGCGCATACTGATAGTCGATGACGAAGAGGATATCCGTAGCGTAGTACGCGCTGCGTTGTCGACGAAGTACGAGGTCGTCGAGGCTCGCGACGGGCTGGATGCCTTGCAAAAATTAGACTTATCAGAACCTGACTTTGTCGTCCTCGACGTTATGATGCCGATGATGGACGGTTACCAGACCTGCGAGGCCATCCGCCGCCACCCCAAGTATAAAGGCCTGTCGGTTCTTTTCCTTTCGGCGCTTAACAGCCGCGAAGACATGATGAGAGGCTACACGGCAGGTGCAAATCTCTACCTGACTAAACCATTCGATCCGTCGCGCCTTGTGCGGAATGTAGATGTCTTCTTTGAAACTACTCCCGTCGCTTTCACGCGCAAGAACTACACATTGGCGCAACTTCAAGAACTCGAAAAAAGCGGCCCGAAGGAGCTGGCTGACGCACAGGCGCAGAACAGCGGCTTGAGGGCTGCCGTTGAACAGCAGGCCGCGGCACCTGCTGCGCCCACGGCCCCGTCTCAAGCAGCAGCGGCTGCCCCAGCCGCGGCGACTCCCACCGCAACGAAGACTGTTTCAAGCGTCCGCCCCCGTGTACTGGTTGTGGATGACGACTCCGAGATCCTGTTGCTTACACATGCGATTCTGGATAACAAATTTGAAGTGTTCACCGCGAACGACGGCATCCAGGCGATTGAAAAAATCACGACGTTCCAGCCGGATATCATCGTGCTGGATGCGATGATGCCCAAAATGAGCGGCTATCAGTTATGTCAGTCGCTGCGCCGCAACGCACGGTTTAGCAAAACTCCTCTTCTGTTTATCAGCGCAAAGGCAACTCCTCGAGACCGCGACTACGCCATGCGGATTGGCGCGGACGCTTTTCTTGGAAAACCGTTTGCGGCACAGGAATTCGAGAACCAGGTGATCGAGCTGACAAAGCACCCCCGCTTTGTTCTCTACCCAAAAGCGCTCACAATTGTCCAAATCCAGGAACTAGAAAACCGTCGCAAGCGCGATTTGCAGGAGCAAAAGGATCGCCTGCACGTGAAGGAAGAAAACGAGCTGGAAAAATTCCTGCGCGAACACACTTCCTGACAGCAGAGGCGAGTGTGGTCTACCGTTAGTTCGTATTCGGTTCTGTATGCCGAACTGAGCTCATTCTTCCGCGCTCAGACTGGATAGGAACTTCTGATTCGGCACACTAGTGCGGTGTCCCATTAGTTCGTCACTGGTTTTGTGTGCCGTCCGAGCTCGAAAGCTTCCTGAAGGATAGCTATGAACTTCTGGGACGGCACACTAGTTATGCCCTGCGTAGGAAGCTGCGAGAAAATAGTTGTTTCGCGTTCGTTGCTTGTGTGGACTACCGTTAGTTCGTAATCAGTTCTGTGTGCCAAATCGAGGGTAAGTATGCCTTTTGGTCTGGTAATGAACTCCTGATTCGGCACACCAGTGACCCATCGAGCAAACTAACCAGGAACCCAACGTGACCGACGCTCCAACGCTTTCTACAGCTCCTTCCGTTCCCGTTTCTCCCCGACTCTCGTTGATGATGTTCCTGCAGTACGCGGTGTGGGGTTTGTGGCTTCCTGTGATTGCCCAGTATCTGCAGGCTCCGGCTGTGGGCGAAGCAGGTGGTTCAGGAACTGGTGGACTCGGCTTCAGTGCCGGGCAGGTGGGCTGGATCCTTGGGCTCGCGGGATCCATTGGTGCCGTGTGCTCGCCGTTCATTGCGGGTCAGCTTGCCGACCGCCACTTCAGAACTGAACGGTGCCTTGCCGTTCTGCTTTTTGCCGGCGGAATCATTAAGTGGTACACCGCCTACCAGACGACGTACTCTTCCTGGCTTCTGCTCTCCATTCTATATAGCATCACCTATATGCCTACGCTGGCGCTGACCAACTCGCTGGCGCTTGCGCACCTTACGGACAGGGAACGCCAGTTCCCGAAGGTTCGGGTGTGGGGGACAATCGGGTGGATTGCCGCCGCATGGATTTTCCCGATGGTCTGGCTGCAGACGGATCTTCATTTTCAGGCTCTGCCTCCATTTCTAAGCGGGGACGAGGTGCCAAACTCCACGCACCGCCTTGTGGATTCCATGAAAGTCAGCGGCGCCGTGTCGATATTGTACGCAATCTACTGCCTCTTTTTACCCGCGACACCGCCGCGACGAGATGCCGCCGAGCCGCTGGCCTTTGCCAAGGCGTTCGATCTCATCCGGCGTTATCGCAGTTTTGCGGTGCTCGTGCTTGCGACGCTGCCAATCAGCATCATCCACCAGATATACTTCGTGCAGACTGCCCCGTTCCTGTCCAGCCTCGGCTTGAAGCCAAGCCAGATCGGGCCGGCCATGAGTATAGGCCAATTCGCCGAGATTGCCGTCATGGCCGGACTCGGCGCCATGCTGGCGCGGCTGCGTTTCAAGTGGGTCATCACTATTGGCGCGCTCGCCTACTTTCTGCGCTACGCTATCTTCGGCACGCCCGGACTCCCGATATCGATTATAGTAATCAGCCAGGCGCTGCATGGTTTCTGTTACGCGTGCTTCTTTGCGGCTGCTTATATCTATGTAGACCGCATCGCCACGTCCGATATCCGTCATTCTGCCCAGACGGTATTCGGCATTATCATCCTGGGAATCGGGCCGGTTCTGTCGGCCTTTGTGCTCCCGGCGCTCCTTTCCGCAGCTAAAATGTTTCCGCAGATGTCGAGCTACAGCTTCCTGTGGTATAGCCTTGCTGCCATTGCACTGGTGACAGGCGTGCTGTTCGCCGCGTTTTTCAGGGAAGAAGTATCCGAAAAGCCAACTGCATTGAGCTGAACGCTGGTGCTTATTGCGCATCTTTCCGTGCTTTAGCCCGGTTTAAGAAATCAGTATTGACAGGCCCGGTACGGTTTCAAATGTCACGATTGCCATTCGAATGCGCTGCTGCGTTTGGTGTGTTTGCGAATGGTCTACAAGATAATTTAGGGAGCACGGAGAGGAACCTCTTAAATGGCGGTAAAAGTGGGCATCAACGGCTTCGGGCGCATTGGGCGCTCGGTGCTGCGCGCGGCACAGAAGAACTCCGATATCGAAATCGTGGCAATTAACGATCTGCTGGATGCGAAGGCGAATGCGCTTTTGCTGAAGTACGATTCCGTGCACGGGCGGTTTCCGGGTGACGTTTCGGTCGACGCGGATGGCAATCTGAACGTATCGGGCAAGACCATCAAGGTGCTCGCAAAGAAAGATCCGGCAGAGCTGGGCTGGGGTGATCTCGGCGTGGACGTCGTTATTGAATCTACGGGACTTTTCACGAGCAAGGAAAAGGCGGGCAAACACATTTCCGCCGGCGCAAAGAAAGTAATCATCTCGGCGCCCGCTGAGGACCCGGACATTACCGTGTGCCTGGGTGTAAACGACGACAAGCTGCGCAAAGAACACGCAATCATATCGAATGCCTCGTGCACGACGAACTGCCTTGCGCCCGTCGTCAAAATCATCCTGCAGAAGTTCGGCGTGAAGCGCGGGTTAATGACGACGATTCACAGTTACACGAACGACCAGCGCGTGCTCGACCTTGCGCACAGCGATGCGCGCCGCTCGCGCGCAGCGGCAATCAACATGATCCCCAGCAAGACGGGCGCTGCGAAGGCCATTGGGCTGGTGTTGCCGGAGCTAAAGGGCAAGCTGGACGGTATTTCCGTGCGCGTACCGACCCCCAACGTCTCGCTGGTGGACGTGGTGCTGGAAGTTGAAAAGGCGACCACTGCCGAAGAAGTGAATGCGGTCCTGCTTGAAGCCTCACGCGGAGCGCTGAAAGGTATTCTGGATTATACAACCGACCCGGTTGCTTCCAGCGACTTCAATGGCGACCCGCACAGCTCGATTGTGGACTCCATGGAGACCAAGGTAATCGACGGAACCATGGTAAAAATTTTATCATGGTACGACAACGAGACCGGTTACAGCACACGTTGTGTCGAGTTAGCCGCACGGCTGGCAAAAGACTTTATGTAGGTCATTGTCTGGAGTAGGCCTTAGCCTTGGCGAACTCCACAGTGCGCATAAGGCATGTTTGAAACTGAGGGCCGGCGGAAACGTCGGCCTCATTTATGTACAAGGAGAAAAATCACGCATGGCTCGTACGCCGATCCTGGCAGGAAACTGGAAGATGTACAAATCGAGGCAGGACGCCGCCGACCTGGCGAATGGCCTCGCTGCTGCAGTCGGTACTTACCAGCAGGCAGAGGTCGTTCTCTGCCCCACGTTTACCAGCCTTGAAACCGTGGCGAACGCCATTCGCGGAACACGCATAAAACTTGGTGCTCAAAATTGCCACTGGGAAGACCATGGCGCGTTCACGGGCGAGATTTCCCCGCTTATGCTGAAAGACGCCGGATGCGATTATGTCATTATTGGTCATAGCGAACGGCGGCAGTTCTTCGGCGAGACCGATGAGGGTATTAACAAGAAGGCGCAGGCGCTTTATAAGCACGGCCTGACGCCGATAATCTGCGTGGGAGAGACATTGCAGGACCGCGAGGCAGACAAGACAAGTGATGTGGTGAGTACGCAACTGCGCGGATGCCTCAATGGTTTGGCTGCCGATAAAATTGCCGCCAGCGTGATCGCGTACGAGCCCGTATGGGCGATAGGCACCGGCAAAACTGCAAGCAAGGAACAGGCACAGGAAGTTCATGCGCTGATCCGTGGATTACTCGCGGAGCTGTACACCAGGGACGTGGCCGAACAGGTGCGAATCCAGTACGGCGGAAGTGTGAAGCCGCAGAATGTTCGCGAACTGATGCAGCAACCGGATATCGACGGGGCGCTCGTCGGGGGAGCAAGCCTTGAAGCCGACTCCTTTGCGGCTATTGTGAAGTTTGACTGAGGGTTCAGTCGCTAAGCAGGATCAACATAACGAGTTAGCGGGAGTAAGATGAGTCGGAAGGCATCGGCGTTTCAGCAGGCACGATGGGCATATGAACCGAAGGTCCCGGCAGTACTGCGGGCCGTCACCATTGGCATTGAGGAATCGCCTGCCACGCATACGGACGCAGCCCATGATGACGAAATCAAGGGACTGTTCCCAAACACCTTCAATAAGCCGCTCGTGCGACTTGTTGAAAACGGCGGACCTGGATTGAGTAACAGCCCACTGACGGTTGGGGTGGTGCTTTCGGGCGGACCGGCGCCTGGGGGGCATAACTGCATAGCTGGTCTTTTTGAGGCGCTGCAAACCGCCAATCCGAGCAGCCGCCTGCTCGGATTCATTGGGGGACCCAAAGGCGTCATCGACGGCCATTTCAAAGAGATCACTGCCGAACTGGTGCACGAATACCGCAATACCGGCGGATTCGACATGATTGGTAGCGGTCGCGATAAGATTGAGAGCGCTGCCGATCTTCAGAAAAGCAAAGAGAGCCTGACCTACCACGGGGTACAGTCGCTGGTAGTGATTGGCGGCGATGATTCCAATACTAACGCGGCAATCCTTGCCGAATTTTTTGTGGCCGAGAATGCCGGCATCCAGGTGATCGGATTGCCGAAGACCATCGACGGCGACATGAAGAATGAGATCATCGAGTCGTCATTCGGTTTTGATACCGC
The DNA here is from genome assembly GCA_051003195.1 of Candidatus Sumerlaeaceae bacterium. GTDB lineage: Bacteria > Sumerlaeota > Sumerlaeia > Sumerlaeales > Sumerlaeaceae > JBPCLP01. The sequence continues at coordinate 91,650 of JBPCLP010000009.1, forward strand.
GGCAAAGACATACTCGAACCTGGTGGCGAATGTCGCGCGCGACGCCATGTCGTCGCGCAAATACACGCATTTCATCAAGCTGATGGGACGCGCGGCAAGCCACGTCGCGCTCGAGGTCGCACTCCAGGTCCAGCCGAATATCACCCTTATTTCAGAAGAAGTACGCGCGAAGGGACTGCGCCTTGGCGACGTGGTGGAAGACATCGTCGATATGGTCGTGAAGCGCTCGGAGGCCGGGCGCAGTTACGGCATCGTGGTGGTGCCCGAAGGTCTGCTCGAGTTTCTGGCGGATTTCGAATCGCTGCTCAAAGATCTCGGTCACATCCACAAGACCGAAGAAGATGTTTTGCAGAGCTTCGACACGGATGAAGCGCGGCGCCAGTTTGTGAACTCCAAGTTGCCGGCAGAAAGCGCGAAGATTTACTCCTCATTGCCAGATGACATCCAGCACGTGCTGCTGCGCCTGGACAAACACGGAAATATACCGGTGTCGCAACTACAGACCGAGGCACTGCTGATCGACCTTGTGAAGCTCCGCATTCGCGAGCTGAAGCGGATGGGGAATTTTAATGGCTCCTTCGAGCCGCTGGCGCACTTCTTTGGATATGAAGGCCGCTGTGTGGCCCCATCGAACTTTGACGCAGATTATTGCTACGCGCTGGGAATGGCGGCGGCGCACCTGGTTCGGGCGGGCCTCACCGGCTACACTGTCTTCGCCAGTAATATGAGCGAATCCGCGGACCAGTGGGTAATGGGCGGGGTACCGGTGACGAGCATGCTGAACATGGAGCTGCGCAAGGGCAAGATGAAGCCAGTGATCAAGAAAGCTCTCGTGGATCTGGAAGGGGCTCCGTTTCGGCGTTTTGCCGAGAATCGCGCCAACTGGAAATATACGGATAACTTCCTGTTTGCAGGCCCGATCCAGTATTACGGGCCGGGCGAGGTGTGCGACGCATTAACCGCGACGCTGAGCCTCGAGCGAGAGGTCGTGCCTGCCTGATCGGTTGGATAAGGCCGAGCCCCCGAGCTAACATGTGCAATTTAAGGCAGAGACAACAGCGATCAGAAATAGTTCCGTAGTGTTCATTTTTGCTTGATTTCCCCCGGCTGGAGATAAGATTCCAACACTTGAGGTTAGAAAATCTGTTGGAGGTTAGACCATGAAGTTCTTAAAGATCGCTGTAGTTGCGGCGATGGCGGCTGGTCTGCTGGGTGGCTGCTGCTACTCCGCAAACACCAAATGCTATCCGTATCCGCTGTATGACTATTCGCCTGCTCGCATCTGTGGCTCGCAGTGTGCCGCTCCTGCCTGCAATCCTTGCGGCCCTGGCGGCTACTGAGGATTTGGGTGCAGGTTGTAGAATCCTGCTGGCAGTGACCTGTGCCGCGGCGCTCTCCGGATGCGCCTCGACCAGATACGTGGCGCCCGGTTGCGCCGCACCGGCACCGAAGATGGGAGCAGGAGGCTTCGTGACAGGGACGTGCAAACCGAACGTCCCCCGCCCGTGGTCTCCCGCAGAAAACTATAGCGGTGCCGATGTCACCACCTGCCGGACCTACTACTGATCCCGCAAAAAGCATTAAAAGCGAAAGCCGCCGAAAGGCGGCTTTTTTTTTATGCCTGCAAACAGCTTTTCAGCCGCATCGAAGCACAGGCATCGCTACCTGTTAAGCGGGTCCCGCGATCAACTCCGCTGCCGGGCGAACTTGATCGGGCCCGGATTCCCGTCATGAAACGTTCCATGCTTGCCAGGACAGACGGCAATGTCTCACCTACTCTGGTCCCTAAAAGAAGATATACGTGAACACACGCAAACACCTGCTCGGGCTCGAGGACGTATCCACTGAAGAGCTGACACGGATCCTGGACAACGCCGCCGGCATGAAAAATATCTTTACGCGCAGCGTGAAGAAGGTGCCTGCGCTACGCGGCAAAACGGTGTGCAGCCTCTTCTTTGAGAATTCAACCCGTACACGAACTTCTTTCGAGATCGCGGCGAAGCGTCTGTCGGCCGATGTCGTGAATTTCAACGTTGCTACCAGCAGCGTGGCGAAAGGCGAATCGATTCTCGACACTGCCCGGACTATCCAGGCGATGGGCGTGGATTACGTGGTGATGCGGCATGCCTGTCCCGGTACGCCTCACGTACTTTCGCAGCGGCTGAACATGAGCGTTATCAACGCCGGCGACGGCGCCCATGAGCACCCCACGCAAGGGCTGCTCGATGTCTTCACAATTCGCGATAAGAAGAAGAGACTGGAGGGGCTTAAGGTTGCCATCGTGGGTGACATCCTGCATTCGCGGGTTGCGCGCTCGAACATCTACGCGCTTACAAAACTTGGCGCGAGGGTGGCACTCGTAGGTCCCAGCACGCTTGTGCCGCGACAGTTCGAGAAACTTGGCTGCGAAATCCATCACGACCTCAAGAGTGGCATCGAAGGTGCCGACGTAATTAACCTGCTGCGGATCCAGCTCGAGCGGCAGCGCAGCAACCTGTTTCCTTCGATACGCGAGTATCGTTTGCTGTACGGCGTGACAAGCGAACGGCTTAAATGGGCGAAGCCCGACGTGCTCATCATGCATCCGGGCCCGGTAAATCGCGGCGTGGAGATCAGCCAGGAAGTTGCCGATGGCCCATTGTCCGTCATCGATGAACAGGTCACCAATGGAATTGCCGTGCGAATGGCGGTGCTCTACATGCTCGCAGGAAGCAGCGAGGCCGTGGAAGAGGAATAGGCCGGTGGATTGCGGCATAATGGGCCGCCTGGGAGACAGGACTACAGCAGGTCGCCGCCCAGCTTGCTCGTGACCTGCCTTGGGATCGAATCCAATCCACACAATGTGCCCGCTGGTACGTATTTAGCAATGGCTACCAGACTTCGCGCCCGACCGCCGGACCCCATTCTGCTTCACTATGCAAATTCGATTTCCGAACACCCTTTAGCAACTCATCCAGGCTGAATTGTGGCCGTAAAGGCTTGATGACTAACTCCCCATCCACGTGCTGCATCTCGATCTCGCTCCCTTCTTGCAATTGAGCCTCAGCAGCGATAGCCTTTGGAACGCGAACTACCAGGTTGTTTGCACGCGTGTTTTCACAAAAGCCTCCGCCTTTGTATCTACTCGATGCGCTGTTGCCTATTATTTAATCTTTCTAAACAAGTTTACCATCTCCAGCGCGGCAAGCGCGGCTTCGTGGCCCTTGTTCATCATTTTGTCGCCGCTGCGCTCGATAGCCTGCTGCGCCGACTCCACCGTCAGGAGCGCAATTCCCACCGCCAGTTTCGCATCCAGCGCAATTTTCGCAATGCCGCGCATAGCCTCGCCGGCGACAAACTGGTAATGATCCGTTTCGCCACGGATGACGCAGCCCACAACGATTACACCGTCGAAAAACTTCGCTTTCACGCCATGGTATACCACCCGCGCTACCAGGGGCGGAAGCTCAAGCGCTCCAGGGCACCAAAACAAATCGATATCACCATCGCCGACCCCGTTCTCACGCAGCGCGCTGGCAGCTCCGTCGACAAGCTTCTGCGTCACGAAATCGTTATAGCGACTTGCGACGATGGCAAATTTCAGCCCAGCTCCCTCGGTCGTCCCGCGAAATTCGTTCATGCTGCTGGTGTTCCGTTCGCGGGGTGTTGCTGCAACAAGAAAGCATTGCTGTCGTGCAGTTCCATCTCAGGAACGCCGCAGCGGTTTCATCACCGCGAATACAAAATCGCTCGTCAGCACGCCTTCTCGAATCAGTGTAGCTTCGAAGTAAACAAGCAGGTCGATCAGCGCGCGATCGGCCGCGTTGTTCTCATCAAAGTTGGCGATAATGTCACCCAGCAGGAACTGCAGAAGCGTGCCTCCAAAATCGCCGCGGTGGTCCATGACGAAATACTTCTCGAAAACCGGCAGGATCTCGTCAGACCGCACGGATTCGCTCGGGTCGACTGCGATCACCTGCTCGTGCGACAGCGGGAGAATGACATCCCGGTACGAGTTGTCCCGCGCCACGAATCTTTTCTCGCGCGGCAAAATCCGGAGCAGATCGTTCATGAGCGCTCCGGCTTTTTCGCTCCACTGGTAACGCGACGGCCCAACGTACTCGTTCAGTATAAGGATGCCATCTGGCTTCAGTGCTTTGTGCAATTCGGAAGCGACATGCTCCAGGTGGGTCAGGTGATGGACCGAGTGGCTGGCGATAATGATATCATATGTGTCCGCTGAAAAAGTGATATGATCGAGATCGGCAACGTCATAGCGGATCGAGTCCTGGAACCCGACCGAACGCGCCTCTCGCCTCGCAATTTCAATCGCGGCCGCAGCGAAATCCAAACCCACCATCTGCCGGCAAACGCCCTGGCGGATCGATTCCCGCTCGACACTGCCCTCGCCGCACCCAAGGCTCAGACCGCGATCGCGTGGTGTCGGACAATAGCGATCCTTTACGAAGCTCAGCCAGTGCCTGCCCGGGTCGCCGGTCATGTAATATCGTAGATGCGCCTGTGTAATCGGATGACTTTGCCACAGGGTGCGCATCCATTGCTGGCCGGTCAGCTTCTCCTCGGCTTTCGCGCCCCAAAGCTCCTCTGCCGATGACGCCTGGGCATCGCTAAAGCGCTTCTTGCGCGACCAGAACATCAGTTGAAGGTCAGGCTAATCGGCAGAGCTGCGCACTTCATCAGCCCTTCGGCTGCCAACACTTCCGCGCCTGGCCATGCTCCAGATTGGAATAGCCGCCGCTGCAGCAAACACCATTCGTGGGAAGCGCCGAAGGAGCCACATCGCCACGATGAGAATGCCGACGACTTTCAGACACAGCACCAGCAGAAACCCGGCAAATACCCAGCTGCCCGCCTGCGCGGCGGTTATGCGTGGCCTCTCCAAAGCTTCTGCCACGCATTCAATGGGTGGTGCCGCGGGCAGTGTTCGTGGTGCGACAGGCATCGCGTGATGTTCACTCATATTTCTGTTGTTACCGCCCCGTGGTGCGAAAGTTCAAGCACCGAGTGACACCGGCACGATATGTTCTCCGCACTACTTTTCGCTTTGCATTCCGAATCTGCCCCAGCGGAATCTCAGGCAGTTTCATCCATGTTCCTGTTGAGGATAACCGCTTGTACCCTGGATTGAAAACAGTAGCCTATGCAGCGCTGGTGCTTTTGGCCAGTGTTTACTCCCAAGCCGCCATCGCGCAGCCACGTGTGGCCATTGTGTCGCCTGCGCCGGAGCAGATACTGCCTGGCCCCGATGTAACAGTGCATTTCCGCGTGCATGGCGCACATCTGCGGCCCGGCGGGTCGAACGTCCATTTCATGCTCGATAATGAGCCCTTCGAAGTTCAGTTCAATGCGGGTCACCCGCACGTGTTCAAAGACGTGGCGCCCGGCACACACACCATCCGTGCATTCGTCGCTAACACGATGCACGAGGCAATCCGCGGCTCGCTCGACATGGTGACTTTTAGCGTCGCTTACCCGGATACAGCAAATCGCCAGTGCCCCGGGGTGCCGACCCTCACCTATAATCTGCCGCAGGGCGAGTACCTGGGTCTCGATGCCGGCGACGTGACCCTGGATTACCTGGTATCGAACGTAACGCTCGCACCGGGTGGAAACAAGGTCGTGTATTACGTGGATGGGCGCAGATTTTTCGTCGAAGACGGAATGCCGCGGCACCTCACCGGATTGCGACCGGGCTACCATGTGGTACGTGTCGAACTTCAGGATAAGTACGGGGACTTAATCGGCGGGCCGTTCAATTCGGTTGAGCGTACTATTCTCCTCTCTCCCGACAAAGATGTAAACAGTGCGGGTGTGCTCGACAGCAAATACCCCAGGGGACTTCCCCATGTCGCGTCAATCAAAGGCTCAATGACCATGGGGCGGCCATGGGTGTCTGTAGAGAAGCCACGGCCGATGACGCAGGCGCAGGTTCGACAGTCGCAACGGCTGACGGTTCGGCGCTCGGACACGGATGCGGCGGCGGTACGGCGGAACGTGCAAACCGAGACCGAGATCACCGAGGCCCCCGAAGTGACGAATGAAGTCATCCAATCAGAGACGAGAGTTATCCGTCGTGATGAATCTGAGGTTGTCGACCCGAACACTGATACAGTACGGAGGACAGACACAGCGCAGGAGACGCGGTTGACCACATCCGGGCGCCGGCTGGACGACCGGCTGGATCGCGCCCGCGAGGCACCGGTAACTACGACGCTGCGGGCGGATTCCCCGACTACCGGGGGCCGCAGCACGGTCCATCGTATACCTGTTGCAAGTACTGTCGCTGCGTCGACCGCAACCGTTTCCACGGCGCCAGCGGAATCTCCCATGCAGACACCTGCGGCGACACCGAGCCCGAGCCCCACCGCAGCGGCCACGCCGGTTTCTACGCCGGCACCCACGCCCACACCCGTTCCATCCACGCCGACACCCGCTCCATCTGCTGAAGCAACCGTCACCACAAGTTCGGCTGACGGAGTTCCGTAATTTCGCACAGCAGTTCGGCAGCGCCCGCGTTTGTTCATGTGGACCTCGATGATCTATGGGCCATCGCGGAATGTTACGGATTCACTGTCGACGAGGCCGAAGGTCACCACGTTACTACCGACGCACTTCCGCGGCTCCGGGAGTTATTTCAACGTCATAAAGTGCAATCGACTCTGTTCGTGGTGGGCCGAGACCTTGAACACCCGCCGTTCGTGCAGCAGCTCAAAGCGTGCCTCGATGAGGGGCACGAGGTGGCAAACCACTCGAATTCGCATCGTCTCGATTTCCGCAACCTGACATCCGACGAACTTAAAAACGAAATCGAGCAGTGCGACGGACTATTGCAGGAGAAGCTGCAGCGAAAACCGCTGGGGTTTCGTGCGCCCGGATATGGCCACTCGGATTCGCTGCTCGAAGCGTTGAATGCGCGCGCATACCTCTACGATTCTTCGCTGATGCCGGGGCCCTACGGAGCGGTCTTTCGCTGGCTTGATGGGCGTCACCAAAAGCGCGTCCGGGGACAGTCCGGTTCAAAGACACAGTATTCGCTGTTGAAAGATGCCGCGAGGCCGCTTGCGCCGCACCGGCGTGGCGGTCAGAACCTCGTGGAAATTCCTGCAGCCACGTCGCCGCTGCTGCGTCTGCCGTTCCAGGCGGGCGTGTGCATGCGCCTGGGCCGCCGCTACTTTGACGCGCAACTGAATGCTTTCGCCGGGCGATCGCGGCTACCCTTTGTATTCCTGCTGCACGCGGCGGACATTGCAGATTTCTCGACTGTGAAGCATCCGTTCTTTCAGCAGGCGGGATACTTCTCAATGCCGGTGCAGTCGAAGATCGAGCTGTTGGATTATTTTTTAACACGGATACGCGAGGAGCGCGGGATTGTGACAACCGAGAGCTGGCTGCAATCGGGTGAGGCAGAGACGTTTATCCCCGGCTCATGAACTCACGTTCCCACTTCATCGCACGAGCGTAGTCGGGGTGCTGCTTTTCGCGCGTGCGGAATGCAGGTGTATGCACACAACGGCGGCCATTGTCCGCGCACGTTGGATCGAGCACCGCGTGAAGCATCTCGTGGAACACGACAAAGCGTACAAAAAATTCCGGCACGTTTGCATCGTCGAGTGCAGGGTGAATGCGGATGAGCCGTGTGCGCGAATCGTAGCTGCCGAAGACGATGTGACGGCGCCTGCATCCGCGCGGATTGCTGCCGCGGCTCCAGGTGACATAAACGCGCAACTCACCCCCGAAGAACTCCTCGTTTACCTCGGCGGCAATTTTGTGAAGATCGTACGTGCGTCCGCGCGCCCGCAGCGAGAGCACCTTCGGGCTGATCCGGCGTGCGCGGATGTCTGCCGTACGTGCATCCATATAGCAACGCAAAAGCCGCTGGCTGCGCTGAGTCGGTCGACGCAGATATTGCGCGAGTGCAGCAAGAATCTCGTCATCAGCATCCAGGAACATTTTGTGCACCGAGAAATGCGTGACCTCGCTTCCGCGTGGCCGGTTCGCGGAAAGCAGCGTGGATGTGTTGTCGTTGACGCGAAGGTCGATCGTGCCACCAAAGAGCTTTTCCAGGCGGCGGTGAAATGTCTTAACCGCCTGCGCCGAAATTCCTTTGGAAGGCGCCAGCCTGGACGACCTTGCTTGCGGTTGGGGGCGAGGCATGGGATGCTTACTTACCACGTCGTGCGACGGGCAATCATCGAAACCGAACTGTTGCTGGAAGAAGCGTACGAGGGCTGGCAATTTCATGAGTCGGCGTAATTATAGAAAACAAAAAAAGCCCCCGCCTTAGGCGGGGGCTGGTTTTTCGCGATTAAGCGAGTTTTTACTTTTCCATTTGCCGCATGGGTGGCGGCGGTGGCGGCGGGCCGCCACAAGGACTCTGGCATGGCACAAAGCCACCACAAGGGTTTGTCAGGCACGCCTTGGCCGGGGCCGAGCGGGTGCGCAGGTTCGCGCAACCGGTCATCATGACAGCGGTAGCGGCAACAAGCAGAGCGATAGAAATCGCCTTCATATTTTTTCCTCCTAACCTTAATTAAACTACTTTTGCAGTCAAACAAGCACCGTCAGTCCTAAGGGCCGAAGGTGCAACCGCAACGGAAAAATGCACTCGATCCAGCAATAAATCGGGAGACATCGTTTCCATGGCGGGCTTTCTTACTTCTCTACGCTGCCTTCGCTGTACATACGCTTCACTGGGTGAGCGTATGGTGCGGGGGCACAGGCCGGAGCGCAATAGCTGGGGGCAGCTGGTGCACAAGGGCGCGGACACGGACGGTAGCAGCAGGCCGACAAAGCGACCGCGGCAACGGTCGCGAGGACCACGTGCGACAGTTTCATATATGAACCCTCCTAAGGCTCAAGTTAGTGCGGTTCACGAAGACAACTCTTGAACCGTAATGCGATTTTTGACGAGGCTGGGGAGCGCCTGTCAAGGCGAAGTTGTGCAAGTGTGGACTGAAATCGCGAAAAAGTTCCCATACCCACGAAAATAGGTGCAATTTAATTCCTTAAAGACTGATTGGTGTTCGCTTAGCACCCCGTTTTCGGGATTTGCCCGACCTGATTGACATCCGGGCTTGCATGTGCGCAGGCGCCAGCGATTTCGTTTTCGTCATGAAACATTCGCCCGGCTTCCTCCAGATTGCCCAGGATTCCAAAACACGTGTGACTGAAGAAAGCGCCGAGCAGGCGCTCGCACGTTTGAAAGCAAATTCGGCCGCCGTGCTGGTCGATGTACGTGAGGACGACGAATGGCGGGCTGGGCATATTGCGGGCGCGCGCCATCTGGGCAAAGGCGTCATTGAACGCGATATCGAGAAGACCGTCCCCGATAAAACCACCGAGTTGCACCTCTACTGTGGCGGTGGATACCGAAGCGCTCTCGCAGCTGACAATCTGCAGAAAATGGGCTACACCAACGTGATATCCATCGACGGCGGCTTTGGTGCACTGACCGAGCTCGGAGCGAAAACGGTAATCACGGAATAGCTTTACCCCAGGCTTGAGAAGACAGAGCGTTCCAGGCACAAACTTTACATCAGGCCTAAGTGCCGCAGAAACTAACGGATCCTGAAGATTGCTGTGCAATCTGCACCTCTTTTAAAATGAGTGCAGAACTTGCGATTGACGTTGGGTTGGCGGCAGACTTATACTAGGAAAGTCGTCTCAACAAATCAGTACCAGGAAAAAGCCAATGTGCTTTCATCGATTCTTAGCTGTAACGATCTTAACCACGCTTGCGGGAATGGTGATCGCCGCCCCTCCGAGTGAGAAACTCAACAAAACTGCAGATGGCAAACCGGAGCTGGCGAAGTTGTCTCACAGCCTGCTGAAAGCGCGCCAGCACGCGAAAAGCGGAATGCCTGGGCTGGCCGCAATGCAGAAAGAAGCCAAGCACGCACAACGCGGCAACAAGACGCAATGCATTCTCGGCGTTAAATCAATCAACGACGACTTGTTAATGGCAATCTCGGGACAGGGTCTTGAGATCGTTAACAAGGTGAGTTTTGACGGCAACCTGAACAACATCGTGGTCCGGGCCACCGATCCTCGCCAATTCGATGCGATTGCTTCGCGGGCAGATATCCTGGGGATTACCGAGGAGCCCGAGGCGCGCTGTCATTCCGTCGGATCGGCCGACAACCAGGCCGACCGCGCCATCAATTGTAATGACGCACGGTCAACATACAGCATCACCGGCAGCGGTACGCGCGTTGGGGTTATCAGCGACAGCTTCAGCGATACGCGTGGTGGAACGATTGTGGCCGGAATCCTCACAGGCAACACAGATCAGGTTTCCGGCGATTTACCGGCAAGCATCCGCATTATTGACGCAGGACCTGTCGCGGCAAATTCGGATGAAGGCAACGCCATGGCGCAACTGGTGTACGACATTGCTCCGGGCTGCGATATTGCCTTTGCCTCCGCATTTAGCAGTTATGCCGCCTTCGCCACAAACATCACCGCGCTGCGAACACATGCAACCAATCCGTCCCATGTCATCGTCGACGATGTGGCCTACTTTGCCGAACCAATGTACCAGGATGGACCTATCGCACAGGCGGCGGATTTGTGCGGTATAAACAATGTGCCGTATTTCAGCTCCGCCGCGAACTACGGTTCCTCGGCGCATGAGGCTGTTTTTGCAGACTTCAATGTTACGGACGACACTGCGGGTTTGCCATCCGGCAATGACCTGCACGTTTTTGGGGGCGGTGATCGGTTTCTTACGCTAAACGTGAGCGCGGCCGGCGGCAGCGTGCTTGCCATCCTGCACTGGGACGAGCCCTATGCCGGTTCGCTGGGTGCTGGACTTGGAGCAGAAGCTGATCTTGATTTGCATCTCGTTAACAGCACCGCCTTGCCTGTGGCATCCGCGGTAGCCTCCAGCAACAGCTTCCAAGGCACATTGGGCTCGCCTTCCGGTGAGCCGTACGAGATCATCAGTGCTTCAGGCCTGGCTGCGGGTACCTACCACCTCATCATAGAGCACTATCAGGGTCGCGAACCGGTGAACATGAACCTGATTGTGAGCCCGGGTACCAATACATCGGTGACCGATACCGGTTTCCTCGGGGCACGTACCATCTATGGACATAACTCCGCCGCAAACGTAATTGCTGTTGGGGCGATCAACTACTTCGAGTGGGAGCCGAGCGCACGACTTCTAGGGGCAGCCGGGAATACACCGGGAACCTATCAGGATGCTGTCGGCACTATTGATGTCGAAAACTTCAGCTCACGTGGGGGCAACCTGCCGTTCTGGTTCAGCTCCGATGGCCTGACACGGTTTGGCAGTGCGGTAACTCGCTTTAAACCCGAGATAACAGCGCCTGATGGGTGCGATACAACATTCTTCGGCAGCGGTGACTTCGACGGCAGTGGGAAGCCTAACTTCTTTGGAACGTCGGCGGCGGCGCCAAACGCCGCTGCGGTGGCGGCGCTAGTACGGCATCGCTTCACGCTGACGGGAAGATCTACGACCTCAACGAACATTTACAATACAATGAAGAACAACGTACTTGCTGCCAAGAGCGGCAAGAACGTGGAGTCGGCAGGTACCGATAACGACTCCGGATTGGGAGTGATTGACGCAGAGGCTGCAGCTCTTCCGGTTAGCCTCTCCGCCTACGAGCTGGAGTAATACGGCCTGATGCCTGATGGACTCGATGGTCGGCATGGTGTGCCGACCGCCGAGTTTTTGCAGGCGGTGGCGGCTGCGAAACCATTGTGACGAGGAGTCTGGCAGAATGACTCGGCGAGGGCGGACGGATGCGGTGTGGGTGCTGGCGTTTGCGTTGAATGCCAGCGCTGGGATTGTCGGGGCGCAGGATAGTCCCAAGGCGATGGCGCTGACAGGCGGTGATCCTTCACTGGTGAAAATGTCGTCGGCGCTGCTGGCGGCACGGCGTGAGGCAATATCGGGCACGCCGCCCATGGAGGCTTTCAGCCATCATTCTGCCCGCCCGCTTGGCGACGCGAGGCCGCAGATTCTCATTGGCGTAACGCAGCTCTCTCCCGATTTTATGTCGGCGCTTGCGGCGGCGAAGGTGGATGTCGTTACCACGTTCAGCGGTTATGGAGTGAACACCGTGAGCGTACGCGTTGGTGATCCCCGCCAGCTGGATTCCATTGCCCGCCGAGCGGATGTGCGCGGACTCGACTTCGAGCCTCAGGCGGTCACGCACGGCGGTGGGACCGCGCCAGCCGTTGGGCCACGCAAACAGCTTGGCCCAGCGGGTACCATCGCGCCGCGCCAGCCGTAATAGCTGTGGGTTAGTACCTTGAGTGCGCTAGATGCTTATGCGTCGGTCGCGGGCGGTCACTTTCCAGGTTTCGGTGGCGCTTCCGTCACGGATGACAACGGCTTCGCTGTGCAGGGCGACGGTGGGGCAGATGTGCCACGGAATTCCATAGAACGCATCTCCGACGCGGAATTCGCCCGCTCGGGGGGTCTCCAGCACCATGTGTTCTTCGCTGTGGCCGACGAAACGCGCATCCGGCAAAGCGGGAAAATAGACCCGAGGGTGCGGATTCTCCGACGCGATGGCCTTGTGGCCCAAGTCTAGGCAAAGACGGTTGCTGGCGGGTTTGCTAACGACGCGTGTAAGCACGACCGCCGCGTGCAGAAAATCGAGATCCGGCAGCGTGCTTCCATAGCTGTGATCCCACAGCACGCACGTGCCGGGGCTGCACTCGACGTCATTGCGGGCGGCATGGATGGCGAATGTCGGGGTGCCGCCAGCGACAATCGTGGGGACATGGAGACCAGCCGCCTGCAAAGTTTCGCGGAGTTTTTGCACCGGCAGGAACGCTGCCTCGCATTCCGCAGTTCGTGCAGCGAGATCGGTGTGGTGAATGTGGCCGTCGTAGGCATGGAGCCCGGCGGCTTTCAGTGCAGGCGACTGTGCGAGCATGCGAACCAGTTGCAGCGCGTGCTCACCTGGCTCGACACCGGAACGGTGCTGGCCACAGTCGAGGTCCAGCATCAGCTTGACGACGACGCCGACATCGGATGCGGCCGTGCTGATCGCCTTTATCGCGTTCTCATCATCTGCAAGTCCGCAAAACCGCGTATCCGGAAAACGGCGCATCAGTTCCAGGAATCGCGCGATGTTCGGCCCTACCGGCTGATAGGCGTACAACACATCGGGCGCGCCGCACTGCGCCGCCATCTCGGCTTCAGCGATCGTCGCTGCCTTGAACCTGGTAATGCCGAGCGCGAGCTTCATGCGAATGATCTCTGGCATCTTGTGCGTTTTGATGTGCGGGCGCAGCCGGTCTGTTCCGCCGGTAATCGCGATCATACGGCGGAGGTTTTCTTCGATGCGATCCGGAAATACAATGAGCGCGGGGGATGGAATCTCCGACACGTTTCGGAGGACGTACCATGGTTGATCTTCATCCAGCATGCAGTCAGACCTGCGGGTCTATTTCAGGGCTTTCAAGACAACAGGCTGCCTGCGACCGACCCTTAAAAACCAAACTGGCGGCCGGAAGCTCCGGCCACCAGTTTTTTCTGAAACAAAGATGGACCAGTACGGCGATTGCCGCTGAGTAAACTAGTTGAAAAGCACCCAGTCAGCCGCAGCCGCAGGACCCGCAGGCTGGGCAAATAAGCGCGAAGAGACCCACTGTTCGTTACTCACCGTGCGAGTTGTGTCGTCGCGGCGAATACTCACAATGTGGATGCGTTTGGTGTAGTCCGAGTAAACCGCCGCGTGGTAGTAAACCTCATCGGGAAGATCGAGATCAGGTGTAGCCGACCACGCCCCCAGCGTGTTCGTAGCGGTGTTAAACTCGGCACGCGTCGTGAGCGACTGCACGGCACCACCGGTGGTACGGCCTCCCAGGGCGAAAACCGTGTTGCCGGCTGCTACAAGCTGGGTTCCATAAATGGTAAGGGGCAGGTCAGGCCCGGCGGTCCATGCTCCCATCGCCCCTGTTGTCGCGTTTACGGTGTTCAGATAAATCTTTGCGGAAGCATTCGCGTTGGTAATGGCACTATGAATGCCGGCACTCGCAATAATAGTATTGTTAATCGCAGTTGCTGCCGGGAAGTACCAGCCGGTTGGTCCCGTCGCGTCTACGTCCGGCAAAGTGGCGCCGGCTGAAAAGGCACCCAGAGTTCCATTCTTGTTAATTTTTGCAAAAACGGTCGTGTCGTAAAGAGGCGGGGTGCCGGACTGGCTGTCGCCGCCAAAGGCGTAGAAAAATCTGTCGCCGCTCGGGCTGCTGCTGCCTGCGATCGCTGCCGCACCGAGTTCCGGATCATAGGGCGAAGGGAAAGTGTATTCGGTCCAGGCAGCCGCCAAAGTTCCGTCAGGATTAGTATTGATCGCACTGGCCGAATTGCGGTTCGGTCCGCCTGCATTGTATCCGCCACCCGCCACAATGATGGTTCCGGTGGTAGCCGTCGCCGTATTAGTGGTCGCTTTTACCTGCGAGCTGATATAGGCAAAAGTAACGCTGGGCAAAGTGGTGACCACATCGGTTGCCGTAATGAGGCCACTGGTCGGGTCCAGTCGAAGGCGCCACACACTGTTCGTATCGCCGACGAGGGTATTATTTCCACCCAGGAGATAGAGCGAATCTCCCACCGCAGCCGCACCGGCCATCTGTGTTCCGTTCGGGGCAATACTCGGCTGAACATCCCATGCAGTAATTGGACTGGCGGTTTGGGCAACCGCAGCGGCTGTAATCATCGTTATTGCGAGCAGAAGACAAAACTGTTTCACTGGAATTACTCCTTCAAATAGGCTCCGGATATGGAGCATCGTCCCTATACTGTTTCAGGAAATGACTTATGCTGTCAAGTAGTCTGGAGAGCTTAATCGATTCAGCTAGGTAATAGAACATTAGTTCTACATTTACCTTGATTTCTTCTGCGCCCGGCGTTTGCCTTCGATTCGTGAAAGGGTAAGAAACATGCAGATCGATTTTCTGGCAGCGCACGGCTTTAAGCACGACACCATCGGTAACTGGCGGCAGGCAGGCAAACAGGAGCTTCTACCGCTTCAAGAGGAAGCGATTACCCGTACTCGATTGCTGTCTGGCGGGAACGTGGCGGTTTTTGCCCCAACGTCGTCGGGCAAAACATTTGTGGCGGAACTGGCAGCAATTCGACACTTTGAACGGGGCCGAAAATCCATTTTCCTGGTGCCGACGAAAGCACTGGCGGAAGAACAATTCCATTACCTCGAAAGCACGTATGCTTTGCTGGGTGCGCGGACCGTCATCGCGACGCGCGAGCGCACGCTACACGATTCCAGAATTGCGCGGGGCGACTTTGATTTCGCGGTCATGGTTTATGAGAAACTTAAAGCCTTCCTGACGCTCGCACCCGAACTCCTGTCACGTATTGCCATGGTATCGGTGGATGAACTGCAGATTCTCGGCGAACCGGGTCGCGGGGATGTGGTCGACCTTTTACTCACGCAGATTGTGACAGCGTACCCGAAGATCCAGGTGGTTTGTCTTTCGGCTGTGCTGGGCGAGAATCTGCGGCTGGCAAGCTGGCTCAGGGCGGAACCCCTGATATGGACGGAGCGTCCAACGGAATTACGCGAGGGTGTGTTCTGCCTTTCCGATTCCCGCTTCTACTACAGTGAGAGTAATTCGGCCGCCGAAGCGGTGGAGGCGCTGCTGAACGACAAGAACGCGGCGCCAGCGGGCTGGAGTGTCGTTGCGGATGCGGAGAGCTTTCACTACCCCGCAGTAGAGGTGCTGTGTTGCGCGTTTGCAGGGCGTGGCGAGCAGGTGCTGATATTTGTACCGACGCGCGACCTGACTCGCCGCTGGGCGTATCGCCTGGCGAATGCGCTCTCGGCGGCGGACACGTTTTGCGAGGTGGCACTGGCGGATGCGGAAGAGAGCCACAGCCTGGAACTGATGCAGCGATGCCTGCAAAGCGGCGTGGCATTCCACAACGCAGACCTCGGGGGGGAGCTCCGCAGGATTGTGGAGGAGCAGTTTCAGTCAGGGGCAATACGCGTGCTGGTCGCGACCTCGACGCTCGCGCAGGGTGTGAACCTGAACTGCCGGAATGTCATCAGCGTGCCTCTGATGCTGGATCCGCTGGTGACCGCCGCTTCCGCAAAGCCAGCCTTTGTACCACTGTCCGTGCAGCGGTTTCGCAACCAGGGGGGACGCGCCGGCCGGCTGTGCAGCGGCGAGGCATACGGCAGATCGATTCTTATTGCTGAAGATGAGGGCGAACTACGTCGCCTGATGAACCAATACGTGCGGGCCGAAGTGGAGTCGCTGGAGCCGCGCTTTACAGAAGGCGTCCTCGATCGATTGTGCCTGGATCTGATCCATACCGGCCGCGGTACCACGATGGACGCGCTGAACACGGCGATGATGGAGACTTATTGTGGCACCACGTGCTGGGCTGCCAAACCGGAAGAACTGCACAAGGCGCTCGACGCCTGTGTGTTGAGGCTGAAAGCTGCGCGGCTCGTTCAGCAGAACAGGAAAGGCGACCGGCTCGCGGCGACGGGACTTGGCCAGATTGCAGCGGCATTTGGTTTACAGGCGGAAACGATCCGCTCGTTTGCCGATCATTGTGCGGCGAATGGCGGATGCAGCGAACTCGAAGTGCTGGCGCTGTGTGCGTTCAGTACCGACGGAGAAGTTTTCCCGGTCGCAGTGTCGCATCGTGAAGCCGCGGAGCAGCATTACCCCCGGCTTATGAAACTGCGGTACGGCTCACTCATTTACGCACTCCCGGAAGCGTTGCGGGGGCATCTTGCCCCGGACGGAGGATTTTCGAATACCGGCATGTGTGCGTTAAAAAAGATCTTCCTGGCGGATGCATGGATTTCCGTGGAGGCCACGCACGCAGTGGAGGAACAATTTCGAACGTTTGCCGGCACCTTTGCAAATCTCGGTGCGCATTTTTCATGGCTGGCGCAGGCGCTCGGCGCGTGCATGGCAACGCTCGGCTACGCCACGAACGCTGTTGAGCAGGTGAACGAGCTGGCAGAGCGATTGGCCTATGGGACAACGGCCGCCGGATTGCCTATTGCGCGCCTTGGCAACGGCAGCCTGACGCGGACTCACATGCAGCAACTGGTACGCGCCGGGTTTGACAGCATTGCGGCCATTGCCGAAATCAGTGCGGAAGAATTGCAGGCGATAGTGCCTCTTCGTGTAGCGGCGGCAGTGGTGAAAGAAGCGCAACGCTTACAAGTGGCTAATAATCGCTCGGAGGCTGCCGACTGGTTTACCCTGCTTGAGCAATGGAACGCTGCGCAGCGTGAGAAGCCGTGTGCAGCAGAGGGCTCGGAGCGCGCACCGGAACCACTCCTTGCTGCGGAGAGGGGATCCGAGTACCTGGTGCAATCGCCGGAGCTCGTAGTGGACTCAAGGAATCCGGGCGAAATTGATTTCCGCGGGCAACGCGTGAAGCTCACGCCAAAGCCATTCGAGCTGCTGTGTCTTCTTGCCGGGAGCCCCGGCCGAACCATCCCGTACGCGGAAATAGACGCTGCGTTGTGGCCGGACAGCAAGGTAGAATCCCAGCAGCGATCCGCGCATAAAACGACACTCGTGCGGTCACTGGCGAATGTATGCGGCCAGGAGGAAGCTGAGCAGATCGTGATCAATGTAGCGCGCTTCGGCATTCGGCTGAACATGCCACACGAAAAAATTAAACTGGGTCGGCTGCGCACCGGTGTGGCTGTTTAATGCCGAACTTAAGCGAAGTAGAACGCGGCTCCCAGTATGGCGTAAAGCGACAATAACTGCAACTGCGAGCCAGTATTTTAAAATAATCAACCAAAGTTGCCCACCTCTGAAATATTACGACTCAGTTACGCTCGAATAGCTGTTCCAACAAATATCACTTCAATCCTGAACGGAACCTTTCCGCTATTTTGGGTTCATACTTGTGTAAAGCTGTTTATCAAACAGGAGGAGCTATATGAAGAAGGTCTCATTCGCGGCCGCAATCGCAGTAGCCATTGCCGGCAGCGCGCTTGCAGCGGATACACGCCCGGCGCCCGATTTCAAAGGCAAGGATGCCGATGGCAAGGAGCACAGCCTCGCCGATTTGAAGGGCAAGGTTGTCGTACTGGAATTTACTAACCCCGGCTCGCCCGCCAGCGGCAAGGGCGGCTGCCCGTTTATCACCGGGCGCTATGAAAAGGGCGCCATGCAGAAGGTCCAGGAGAAGGTTAAGTCTTTGGGGGCCGAGTACCTGGCCGTCAACAGCAGCCATTTCAACACCGCCGAGGACAGCAAGCAGATCGCGCAGAAGATGAGTGTCAAAGTTGCCACGCTGGTTGATAGCGACGGCACCATTGGAAAGGCGTTCGGGGCTAAGACTACTCCCCATATGTTCGTCATTGGTAAAGACGGCAGCATCGTCTATGAAGGTGCGCTGAACGATAACAAGACGCCCGATGCGGACAAGGATGCGGACGCGAAAAACTACGTCGTCGACGCTGTGGCAGCCGCGCTAAAGGGTGAAGCACCAGCCGTTACAAAAACCGAATCGTACGGATGCGGAATTAAGTACAAACAGTAGCACCAGCACCACACAGTAGGGTGGTCTACCGTTAATTCGTATTCGGTTCTGTGTGCCGAACTGAACTCATCTTCCGCGCTCAAACTGGATCGGAACTGATTCGGCACACTAGTACCACCGACATGCCAAAGTTTCCAGCGCGAGGGCGAATTCTGCCAGCGCGCTTTTTTTGTTTCATGTGAACCGGTTTCGTATCGAGCGGCTGCTTTGAGCCAGAGGCTGGTGGTGCAAATGCTCCGATGAGGTATTTCCTGCACCCGCTTGTGCGGGTACCACGGCTTGACAAAGGAAGCAGTTGAGACGAGCAAATGCCGATTAACCATTGTAAAATCAATCCAGTTCGAGCTCAATTTGTCAGCTTAAGATGCAAGCTCACGCAATTGACAATTCTTTGAAGCCGTTCAAAGTTGTGGCATGCTTTCAGGTATAGCTTTGCCGAACGATTCCGCCAAGTATTAGATGGGCCTGAAGTTTTTATGACTACCGATTCTGCCGCGCCGCCTGCTGCCGCGGCGCAAAGTATTGTTTCCACGGCCCAGAAGCGCTTGATCCTGTGTGGTCATCCCAACGTCGGCAAGAGCCTCATATTTAACCGCCTCACCGGCCGCTATGCCACGGTTTCCAATTACCCCGGCACGACGGTCGAGATCTCGTCGGGCAGCTCGCAGAGCGTTCCCGAATACCGTGTCTGCGATACTCCCGGCGCGTATTCTCTGTTGCCCATCTCTGAGGAGGAGAAGGTATCGCGCAAAATCCTGCTCGATGCGAAGGGCGACCTGATCGTTCACATTGTCGACGCGAAGAACCTGCGCCGCATGCTGCCGATGACGCTGGAGCTGCTGGAGCTTGGACATCGCGTGATCGTGGTTTTAAACCTGATGGACGAAGCGCGCGGGTACAACGTGCGGATCGACTCGATCAAACTGAGCGAGCTGCTTGGAGTGCCTGTGGTGGAGACAGTGGCGACGACAGGGGAGGGCATTGCCGATCTTATCCAGGTGGTGCGCGATGGCGCGTGCGATCCGCCGTTGCTGGCAATTACGTACGAGCGTCGCGTTATGGAACTCGCTTCGCAGGCGGTGAATGCCGGCCTTCTCAAAACCGAGGAAATGAACCCGACGCTGCTGATCGCCTCGGGGGCTACCGATTCACTGCCGGCCGACGACCTGGGAACGCTGGAGCTGTCGGTGCGCAAGTCGCGCCAGGCGCACGCAGACCATATACTCGTGCAGTGCGCAACCTTTCCCCGCCCAACATCCAATGTGGTGTCGAGTTTCTTCGATCGCGTGACGCTAAATCTCTGGACGGCGATTCCCTTCGCGCTGCTGGTCGTGTATCTTGGCGTCTACCAGTTCGTAGGGGTGTTCGGCGCAGGCACACTCGTCGACTGGATCGAGACCGGGCTCTACGAAACGTATCTCACGCCCACCATCACGCGCTGGACCGAAGCAATCATCCCCTGGGTGTGGCTGCAGGACCTATTTGTGCACGACTACGGCGTGCTCACACTGGGATTGCGCTACGCGATTGCACTCATCCTCCCCATCGTCGGCACGTTCTTCATTCTGTTTTCCGTGCTGGAAGACACCGGGTACCTGCCGCGCCTGGCGCTTTTGCTGGACCGTGTGTTTAAGAAAATCGGGCTGAACGGGCGCGCCGTGATTCCGATTATTCTCGGACTTGGTTGCGGCACTATGGCAACGATGGTGACACGCATTCTCGAGACGAAACGGGAACGGATCATCGCAACACTACTGCTGGGTGTGGCAGTGCCTTGCTCGGCGCAGCTGGGCGTGATCCTTGGCATCCTGGCGGGTCAGCCGGGCGCGCTCATCGCATGGGGCTTGGTGATGACGGGGTTGTTCCTGGGCCTTGGGTCCATTGCTGCGCGCACTCTGCCCGGCGAAATTCCCTCGTTTTACCTGGAGATGCCGCCTCTGCGTCTGCCGCGCATTGGCAATGTACTCACAAAAACATACTCGCGCATGCACTGGTACTTCCTCGAGATTCTTCCGCTGTTCCTGTTCGCGAGCGTGCTGATCTGGCTGGGGACGGTGACACGCACATTCGACTACGTCATTAACTTCATCAAGCCGCTCGTGCGCTCGATGGGTCTGCCCGATAGTTCCGCCACCGCGTTCCTGTTTGGATTTTTCCGGCGCGACTATGGCGAAGCCGGGCTGTTCGACCTCCAGCGCAAGGGCCTGCTGGATACGCGCCAGTGCTTCGTGTCGGTGCTGGTGATCAGCCTGCTGCTGCCGTGCATCGCGCAGTTTTTCGTCATGAAAAAGGAGCGCGGCTGGAAGTTCGCAGTTGGAGCGAGCGGCGGCATCATCATCACCGCGCTCATTATGGGAATTGTTGCCAACTGGGTTATTCTGAAGACGGGAATTCTATAAGTGATCTGTTCCGCATGCAAATACGAGTTCACCGGCGAAGAAGCGAAGGTTGCCTGCACGACGTGTGCATCGAGCGGCGGGTGTGGCAAGGCACGCTGCCCCAAGTGCGGCTATGAGACGATCACCGAGCCTGGAGTAATCGGGCTGATGCGTCGGCTGTTCCGCCGTCGCCCTGCGGTAGTCGACGCCGACGTGGTGACGCAGTCCGCGCCGGGGAACTGCTGTGGCGAAGTAAACCTGGCGGACCTGAAGCGCGGTGAAAGCGGGATTATTGAAAAGTACGCTGAGATCGCGCATGTGCGCAAGTTCCTGAGCATGGGTATCCTTCCGGGCACGCACGTGACGGTGCTGCGGCATTCGCCCGCAGTCGTTCTCCGGGTGGGTTACTCGGAGTTCGCGTTCGATCGCCGGCTTGCAGGCACCGTGCAGGTGCATAGGCTGCCGGTGGGGTAGGCCTTGAAGCTGTTGACGTTCAATCCGCGGATGCGCGAAGTAATTCCCGGAGAAGAGGTAAAGTCAAACACGTGGAGCGATAATGGAAGCCGAGATTCAAGACCTGCTTATTCAGCTACGCAGTTCAGATTACCGCATTTACCGCGATATTTTATACGTCATCCCGTGGGCTAATCCACAAAATGAGCCTCACCATGCAATCTCCGCCGGGCGGCTTGCAGACGCTCTGCGTAATCACGGCCGAGACTATAATGAATTTGAAGTGCACGAGGCGCTCGAGAACATGCGGGCAGCGACTCCACCCGTCATGCAAGCGGCAGAGACTGAGGGCGTCTTTATTCCTACAGAATTTGGACGCCGGGTCATAGATGCTTTCCACCCGGAAGGGCACTTCAAAATAAACCAGTTAAAGCCCTTTCCGAAACCTGTTCGCCGCATTGCCTAGCAGTACATGTGGCAAATAGATCAGTGGCCAATTCCCACGTTTCACGTGTTCTTATCCCATTGCCGCGAAGATCGGGGCTGGTTGGTGGAGCCTCTCATCAAGAGGCTCGCTCGACGTGGCATTTTGGCCTGGTATGATCAGCAGAATTATCCACGCGCAACCGACGCAGCTCAAAGTCTTCAGGATGGACTAATAAAGTGTCGTCATGCTGTTTTTCTTTCCTCACACGATTATCTGGAACAGCCACGGGGCTGGAATCACTGGGAACTGGCATTTGCAACTGTGATTCAGGCTAATCTTCAGAGTCAGATTCCCCTGACCAATTTCATCCTACCGATTGGACTCATTGACAGAACCGATCCGTCCCTTGCTGGCACTGCATGGCAGTTCATCGAAGCGCCTCGATGGATGTTCTGTCCGCGGACTTGCAGATCAACGAGTCCAGCTCGTGACAGAGCCACTGCGGTCGGCTGGGCGGCGGATCAAATTACAAGATTTGTTTACGAGCAGCAGGATTACGCACGTGATGTCGAACAGCGTATTCACACAAACCCATTCCTACGAATGGACGTTGAAGGTCCGGGCCCCGGCTTAATTCACGATCAACGGCGCGATCGAATTCTACTTCGGGACAACTTACACATCTAGAGCCCACGGGATTAAGCGGAGTTTGCCATCGCCGGCTCGCAGGCACCGTGCAGGTGCACCGGCTGCCGGTGGGGTAGTTAGCCGCGACCGCGCGGCTTCGGTTGTCTCTGTTCTCTCCTGTCGAATGTTCGGACCATGCCAAAGTTTTAAGGGAGAGAGAAATTCAAGCTTTGGCCGCCCGGGTTTTGTTCCAGGGTGGAGGTTGTGGGCAGGGTCCGCCTTGCAGTCCTCAGCTTTTCTATCTGCTTTACTTCGGCAATCACGCGCGGCGCGCGGACGGAGGCGTCCGGAATTGCTTTTGCCCATTTTTTCGCAGAGAGCGGATCGTCCGCGAGAAGTGACAGGCCGGTCAGTGCGTGCAGAAGATTTTCCCGGGCTGCGGGTTCGGTTTCCGCTTTTTCGATATACGCGGCTTCGCTCAGTTCACGCCGGGCGCGTTCGATGGTGGAAGTCGTCAGCTGTCCGCGCCCGAGTGCCTGCGCGAGTGATGAGTAGTAACCGGCGAGCGACCGTTCGGGGCTGAAGCGCACCGCCTCCTGCATGGCTGAATCAAAATACAGACTGGCTGACAAATGGTTGCGCGCCGCGAGCGCTTCCTGGCCACCAATGAAGGAGATGCTCCATGGCTGGCGGTTGCTCATGCTCTCGGTAACGTATCGGTCGGCTGCCCGTGTTTCGAAATCTGCGGCGTCCGTCAATGTTTCCGTGCGCAGGCGCAAGGCATGGCGAAATGCGGCCGAATCCTTATCGAGCGGAGGACGCTGGAAGAGGCTGGCCATAAGGTGTGCGACGCGATAATTGACCAGCCGGTTTTCGCCAAGCTGCCGGGCCAGGTCGCGCCAATCAGCGGCGGGTCTCTCTGTTAACGGAAGCAGCTTATTTCCACGTATCGTCTCAAAAAGCGCGCGTGCAAACAACGCCTGACCTTCCAGCGAGGGATGCAGGTGATCAGCGAACAGCCGCCAGCCGGGCGCTGCTTCGCCGTGCTCCCGTGCGTCCGCATGGAATGCCGCGTCGACATCGCAGAAGGGCATGTTTTGCGTTTCTGCTATGCGACGGAGCATTTCGTTCAAGGTGGTGGCAGCGCGCCAGG
This sequence comes from Candidatus Sumerlaeaceae bacterium, assembly GCA_051003195.1. GTDB lineage: Bacteria > Sumerlaeota > Sumerlaeia > Sumerlaeales > Sumerlaeaceae > JBPCLP01. The sequence continues at coordinate 115,217 of JBPCLP010000009.1, forward strand.
GCATTGCATCCAGATCACGCGCACGCCGGTAGGCAGCAAGCGCCGCGGTTGTGTCGTTCTGCAAGTCGCACATGCGGCCGAGATAAAGCTGCGTTATCGCACTTTCCGGGCAGAGATTCGCCGCTTGTTCGAAGAAGGGACGCGCAATGGCAGGACCCGAACTCATCGCATCGAACGCGCGCTGGTAGGCAGTGCGAAACTGTGTACGGTATGGCTCGGAACCTGGCTCGATGCTGCGCACCGGCAGCAGGTCTCGCTCATTCGCGGCAAGAGAACACATAACGACCTGCACCTTCGCTTTGTACGCGGCAGTGAGCATCGCGTCGATATTCGACGCGAGAGCGGTTTCGGCATTGTCTCGTAGCGGCGATCCGGGAGAGATTTCAGCGGTTCCCATCAGTTCCATAAGGGTTTCGCTCGTCTGGGCATCCGGCTGTGCCTTGCGCGCACGCGCAGTTGCGACCGTTTCAGCTACTGCAAGCAGCCCCTGCCCGATCCCTGTGGATCGCCACCACTGGGCCAGCTGCATCTGCCACGCAGAAGAACCGACGCTTTGGGCGGAGGCGACACCAAACGCGCCGTAGTACTCATTGTGCCCGGCGTAGATAATGATTAGATCGGGTTCGAGCGCGCATATTTCACGTACAACTCGCCGCAATGGAAAGCTGGCGATGGCCGTGATGCCGGTATTGATAACCTCAACCCGATAGCCGGGCTCTAAGGAGTGCTCGAGGTATTTATCGAGAAATGAGGCCGCGCTGAGATTCGGCGGGAAAGGGAAGCCCTGCACGCTGGATTCTCCCACCATGAAAACGCGTAACAGCTTTGCCGGTTTCGGCATAAGCACGCGTTGAGGTACAATGGAACCGACCATGCGCGATTGCCCGCCCTTTGCCAGGCGTTGGCCAAAGTACGGCCACAGCGCATCGGAAGAGTAGTTCAGCAGCTTGCTGCCAGATGCGCTCTCAAGATAGGGAACGAAAAAGGGTGGAAGGCTGCCAAAGCCTTTGAGGCGCAACGCCGTCTCCGCGCCAAGCACCACAACAATTAAAGGCAACAAAGAGAACAGAAACAGTTTAAGCCGCGAAATTCTTTTCTTTGCTGGTGTGCCCCTGGACCTGGAAATGGGTTTGCTAAAATTTGGCATTACGCGCTGCAGCCGCAATTAGATTTTGTGCAACTTCAAACACAAAGGCCGCACAACCCGTAGGTTGCGCGGCCCGGTGCTTAAGTTGATGGAGTACTTCTACTCGACAGAAAATCCTGAAATCGTTACAGGTACGGCCGCTGCAGATGTAGGCGTCGCCAGTACTGTCACGGTAGACCAGTCTGTAGCATTTGTCTGAGAAGGAACGGCGTCCTGTCCATTGTCACTACCTCCGCCCCCTGTGTCGGTTCCCTGCACTTGGATCGTTGCTGGATTGCCGAGGGCCGCGCGAGTAACACTCCATTCCACGCCTGCATTGCCGCCGTTGCCGCTGTTGCTGAATGCGAAGCTGGAACCGGCGCCAACGACATCCCAAGCGCTTGTACCTGTGTTCCAATGGTGAAATTGGCTGCCACCACCGCCATCCACCCACGCACTCAGGACGTACTGCGGAGAAAACGATCCACCCGCGCGGATAGCACGACCCCATGGATCGGACGTCGTGTTACCGACGCCACCATTGTCAGTCTGGATATAAATCTTGTATTTACCCCAGTCATTGACCGTTGCCGTGAAAGGCGTATCCACGGTCATGGCAATGTGGATTATGCCGCCGCTCTCAGCAACGTACAAATCCTGCAAATCCAAATTTTGATTGTTGCCCGCGCCACCTTCATCGCCAGGCGCAGTCCATGGAGTGGTTGGATCAGAAGCCGCCGCCGCCCCCAAATCGCTAACTATTCCATCCAATGTCAGAGCCGACGCGGTACCAGTAATGGACGCAGCAGCCAATGCCCCAAGTGCAAAAATCTTAATCTTCATATGCGTTCCTTCCTACCATTGTTTTCAAAAACTTCGAAGCCGAAAAACCCCGGAACCCGCAATCAGGCTCTCGACGTCTTGCTTCTTCTACCTTTTCACCATAAGGGTATAGCATATACAATAGAATTGGACCGGTTAAAATTCTATTTGAAGTGTAGGAATTGTCTGACATAGAATATACGGCAACGTCTGGAGAAATCGCCATCCGTACTGACGAGAAAACCAAGCCAGCCAAGCGGTACACCATCCGCGATATCGCTGAAATGGCTGGAGTTAGCCGTGCGACCGTGTCACTGGCGATGAACGGCTCGCCCAAGGTCAACGCCAGGACGCGCGAGCAGGTGCTGGCGCTGATCGAGCGTGTGGGCTACCGCCCTAACCAGACGGCGCGCAACCTGGCGAACCGCCGCAGCGGAACTATCCTCGTCATCCTGCCGAAAATCGACCACGTGTTTTCAGACGTTTACTTCTCGGAGTGCCTGAGCGGTATCATCGAAGTGACGACGCCGCGGCAGTACCATATGATGGTGGATCTGGCGACGCAGGACTTCAAGGATGACAAAAAACCGCTGATGCTGTTTGAACAGGGGGCGATTGACGGCGTTCTGTGCGTCGGGAATCTTTCTACGGATACCTACCTGACCGACCTGGTACTGGCGGGTTGCCCCGTGTTGCTGGTGAACAGTTCGATACCGGGCATTCCCAACGTGCTGGGTGACAACGCGAGCGCCGCGGAGCAGGCAGTCGAGCACCTGTATGGTCTCGGTCACCGGCGCATCGGACACATTCGCGGTCCGAAGGTGGTGACCACGGCGATGGATCGCACCGAAGGTTACTTGCGCGCGCTGAAGAAGCTCGGCCTGCCCGATGAGAAAAGCCTGATCGCCGAGGGTTACTTCGACGAGAATTCCGGCTATGAGGCGTTCCAGTGGCTGATGAAGCAGCCGAAGCCGCCGACGGCAATCTTCACGACGAACGATATCATGGCGCTCGGTGCGTTGCGCGCCGCGCGCGAGATGGGAATTCGTGTGCCGGAAGACGTGGCGCTGTTCGGGGGCGACGATATCCCGTTCGCGCGCCACGTGCAGCCACCGCTGTCGACGATCCGGCAGGCGATGGATGCGATGGGTGTGGCGGCGTGCGAGAAACTTTTCCAGCAGATGGACAGCCGGGACTTCGAGCAGACAACGCTGGTGCCGCTGGAGCTGGTGGTGCGCGAGAGCTGCGGCGCAAAGGTTGCGGCGGGTGCCGCTTAGCAAATCGAAAAGCAAACCACAGAAGCGCAGAGACACAGAGCTTTCACAGAGTTCCTTTCAGGGTGCTTCCTCTGTGTCTCAGTGCCTCTGTGGTTAGTTTTTGGCCGCCTCGGCTTCGTTTACCGGATTTAATATCCGCTCGGTCATGGCGGTTTCGATTTTCTTGAGCGCATCCGCAGCGGACTGCTTGCCCTGGAGGACAAGATTGATCTCGGGGTTGAAGATTTCGGTTTCCAGGGTCCCGACAAAGGGCAGCGCCGGCAGAGGCCGCGCGAGGCGCACCTGCTCGATGAAGGTGGGCACCTCCGGGAATTTGGCAAGGTTGAGGTTTTCCTGCGCCTTGAGAAGAACGGGAATCTGCCCGAGATCTTCCGCCCAGCGGCGCTGAACCGCATCGCTTGTGAAATAGAGCGCGAACGCGACGGCAATATCCGGACGCCGGCAGGTGGTAGTAACCACGAGATTCTGTCCGCCGATGTTTCCCGCCGACAAATGCTGCGCGGCAGTGGATTCGTTGGTAGCGTCCTGCGGCACAAGGCCCAGCGTTTTTGCCTCGCCAAGCGGCACGCGAGGCAGAAGCGCGACTCCAAAATCCAGGCCCGACGAGCGGAAGTTTTCAACCATCCATGGGCCTGTCAGTACCATCGCGTACTTCTCGTTCTGAAATCCCTGGTCGGGGTTCAGGTTCCCATCGCGCCATGCCCCGCCCTCGACCTTGTCTTTCTGGTAAAGGTTCACTTTGCGTTCAATCGCCTGCACAGCGTGGGTTTCCAGCAGCGTGGCACGCAGCTTACCATCCTCGCCGCGGCGTATTATTTCCACGCCATACTGGTTGAGGAACGGCATCGTGAACCAGAGGGAGTTGTTCATGCCGAAGCCAAACTGACCCTTGCCCGGATCCGTAAGTACACGTGCAACGTGAATGAACTCGTCCCAGTCGCGCGGCGCGCGATCATCGGGCAGCCCTGCCGCGCGAAGCTGCCCGCTGTGCGCTTTGAACATGCGCTTGTTCCAGAACAGCGCGAGCGAAGTGGTTTGCGCCGGGATGCCATAAAGGTGTGTGGCGCCTTTGAAGTGGACGACGTTGGTGTCAAACGCGCCCGGCACATAACGCTCCCGAAGCGACTGGATGTCTGTAGTGGGTGTGTCAGGAATCGTATCGAGCGCGAGGGCAGCGCCGCCGTAAGCCAGTGGAACCATCTTGTTGGCATCGACAAATACCATGTCGGGGAGGAGCCGGGCAGGCGCAGCAGATTTTACCTTCCGCACCATTTCATCGAACGGAACCTGGTCGATCCGAATCGTCAGGGGATCTTCCGGATGTTTCGCGTTCCACTCTCGAGTGAAATTGTCGACGTTCTGCTTCAACATCGAAACTTCCGAAAACTTAAACCCCTGCCACAATGACAACGTAATCGGCGAGGCGACACATAAACTGCATTGAATAACGGTTAGCAAAAAGAGCAGTTGTGCGGCAACTTGCGCATTTTGAATTCTGAATTCAGAATTCTTAATGGTAGCGGTCATTCCTTCACGCCTCCCGCGGTCAATCCTGCGATGAAATAGCGTTGGGCCAGAAGGAACAACAGCGCCACCGGGAAAATGGAGAAGCACGCGCCGGCCATCATTCGCTCCCATTGCGTGGCCCACTGTCCTTTGAAATAGCTGAGCCCCACAGGCAGTGTGATGTGTGGCGAGTTCGGCGTGTTGACGATGAGCTGCCAGAGGAAATTAGACCACTGTCCCACGAACGTCAGCAGAAACAGCGTGATGACGATGGGGATCGAGAGAGGGACGACGATTTGCGCAAACGTCCGAATCTCACCCGCCCCGTCGACGCGTGCGGCTTCGAGCAAACTGTCGGGCAATGCGCGGATGTGCTGCCGCAGCAGGAATAATCCGAAGACGTTAGCCGCATGTGGCACGATCATTCCGGCGTAGGTGTTGATCCAGTGCAGCTTAAGAACGGTCGCATACTGCGGGACCATGAACACAAGCCCGGGCACCAGCATCACGGCGATCAGCAGCGCGAACAATTTGTCGCGACCGGCGAACTTCTTTTTTGCGAAACCGTAGCCAGCCATCGTGCACAGGACGATGGTAAGGAGCCCGCACCCGCTCGCGACCACAAAGCTGTTCCACACGTAACGATAGAAGGGAAAGTCTTTATCGAAAAGCACCGCCGCGAAATTACCGACGGTGTACATCTGCTCTCCTGGATTCGGGATGAACCTGAGTGCCAGACCGAAACCCGGCGCTTTGAATGCGGTGAGCACCATCCAGATGAGGGGCAGGTGAACGAGCACCAGCAAAGGCAGGACGATGGCATAGAAGAGCGCGGCACCGCGGCGCCTGACCCAGCGCGTATTGGAGACCTGGAGGTCACGCAACCGATCGCTGCTATAGGGACCGTGCGATGTCGTTGCGTTCATGCCTTCTCACGACCGAGAAGGCGGAAGTTCACAAACGCAATTACCAGTGCAATGATGAGCATCAGGAAGGACATGGCGGCGGCGTGTCCATAGAACGACTCGTCAAAAAATCGATACATGTGAAAGCCCGAGACACGCGCGGCCTGGACTGTGTTACCGAAGAACGAAAACGCCGGACCTCCCGTCGCATTGGTCAGCGCGTAAACCTCGGTAAAGCTGTTCAGTACGCCGACCAGGCCTGTGACAGACAGGAACAGAATCATGGGCCGCAAAAGCGGGATTGTGACCCGAAAGAGTTTCTGCGACCCGGTGGCGCCGTCGATATCCGCGGCTTCGAAAATGTCTTCGGGTATATTGTTGAGCGCGGTGAGAAACAGCACCATGCCGAATCCCATCGTCTTAAGCACCATGGCAAATGCGATGCTCGGCAGGATAGTAATTGGGTTGTCGATGAATCCATTTTTTGTGAACCAGTCGATGCCAAAAAAACGGAAGAACGCGGAGATAGGTCCGGCGCCTGGATTGAAGAGCAGCAGCCAGATCACACCGACGACAAAAGCGTCGAAAACATGCGGCAGAAAGAAAAGCCCACGCAGCGAGCGATAACCCGGCAGGCGAGTGCCGCTGAGTGTAAGCGCCAGAGCAAGTGACGCTGCGATCATTGCGGGGATAAACAGCACGGCATAAATCATCGTGGCCAGCAGCGAGTACCAGAACACCGGGCTGTGCAGCAGATCGATGTAGTTGCCCAGCCCGACGAATTTCATCCCGCCGAACTCGTCGAACCAGCTCGCGTACAGGCCAGTTTCGCGCAGGCTCAGGTAGAACGAATAGCCAACCGGAAAAATCAGAAAAACCAACGCCACCAGCAGGAACGGTCCAACAAAGAACCACCCCCACAGGGTGTCAGAGGGACCGAGGCGGGCTGTGCGCATCAGTCAGGTGTTGGCACGTGCAACTTGCCGGAGGCAAGCAAAGCTCTCACCGGTAGAGCATCCAGTCCGCAATGGTGGTAACCAGCGGGTTGACCGTGCCTGGCGTCGGCGCGCGCACGGCCCAGTCGGAAGCAACATTTGTATCGGTCGAGGACGGATTTCGCGCGAGCGACTGGTTCGCCGTGCCGTCATGCGATGTTGAGTTACCACCAAAGATCGTCCCCGCAGGAGAAATATCCGAGGAATTCTGACCGGTGTTGGAGTTCCAGCGGACGTAGTCGATTCCCAGGCCATACGGATCCATGAGCGCCACGGAGCCCGCCCGCGCGGAATTCCATGGAATATTACTGCCCAGGTTGAGCGAACCAGCCGGCGGCGTTGGAGCAAGTGCGGCGTCGGAAACCACGATGTAGCTGCCGGCCGGAGAATTGGCGCCACTGAGCGGCAACTGCGCCGAGACACCACTCGCGTCTGTCCAGCGCAGGCTCCATGTTCCAAGGTTTACGGCAGAGCCCGTTGGATTATAGATTTCGGCCCAGTCGGTGTTGCCGTTATTGGCTTCGTTCAATACCAGCGCCGGCTGCGCAGGAAAACGTGCGACGGCCTCGATCGTCTGGGACGTGGTGAATGCATTCGAACTGTTCTCGGGCAGCGGGTTGGGGCTCGGGAAGGACGTGTCGGAAGTTGTGACCGCGACGAAAGCCATTCCGCGTGGATTTGCGTTGGCGAGCTGACTCAGAGGAATGGAGACTTCGAAGCCGGTCGGTCCGGCAATGTTGGTGCCCGTGGCCCCGGGGTAACTTCCGAAACCGGTGCCGAATGCAATGCTTGCGGACAACTCTGCAAACGCGGATGGATTGCCGGCGACTCCGCCGCTGCCAAGGCCGAACACCTTCGCGCTGAGCGGACTGGTTCCGGTGATGACCACCGCCGCATCGAAGCCGATGCCCTGCGCAATCAGCGCCGAGTTTACATCGAACCCGGAGTTCCTGACAAGTGAACGCAGTGCATCGCCAGTGTCCGACAAGTCCGAAGTGGTCCACATGTGCCGGGCCCCGGTCGAGGATGTGGAGTCGACGTCGATGTAAACGATAGTGGCATTGTTGTTCGGATCAGCGCCGTTAAAAATGTCTCCCCGAACGGCGAGGTATAACGTATTGTTGGCCACGCGTGCGTGGAACTCTGTAAGGCTGCCGTCGGATCCGAAGTCCGTCACGGGGCTTGGTACCGTGGTTCCACCATTGGCAGGGGAAACCGCAAGGGGTGTGCGGTCGAAGAACTCGGAAATATTTCCGTTAATCAGGGGCGTCGTGGTTTGTACGGCACTTGGGAAGCCCGTGATTGAAATCGTCGTGGAAGCTTCGGAAGCGATGCCTCCGCCATCCAGGCCCGTGCTTGCAATCGCGCGTATCGTGTAGATGCCGTTCGTCACATTCAGGCCAGAGAGATTATCGGACGCCAGGTAACTGCTGACGGCACTTTGCAGGGTGACATTCGTGCTGGCCGGCAGATTGATTCCCTGCAGTAGCTGATACGGCGTGCTGCCTCCCGGCTGTGACAGATAAGCCTGTGCGCTGCGCGCGTTAAACCCAATCGCTGCGTTGACCGTTACGGACGTTGGCGTATTTAACGTCGCGCCCGCGGACGGACTGAAAATTACAACGCCTGGCCCTGTCACGCTTTCCGGCACGGTAATCAAAGCCGGCACGGAATTTTGCGGCGAGGCGCCGCTGGTGAGCACCGCGCGCGCCGTCATACTGTGGACACCGGTGGTGTAGCCGCGCCAGACGAAGCGGAACTCGTCGTACTGGTCGCCAAGGTTCTGGTCGTTCTGCACCAGCGCGTTGATCGGTGGTAGCAGCGATGCGTTATACGGAACAGCCGTGTAGGTGATGCCGTCGACGTCGAGGTAAACCGAAAAGTTTGAAGGGAAGTTAATACCGGCCGTTTTATCCACGCGGATCACGAAATCATTCGTATAAGCATTCGAATTAATCGTGGCAGGAAGCGGCTGGAAATTGACGGATGCAGCTCCGGCATCGGTATCGATACCAAATGCCATGGGCGGCTGCGGGATAATCGCCTGGATCGGTTCGAAACGCGTGATACTCGAAGTGCCCGTCGGTTCAAACGCCACGATCGTGATGCTGTGGGTGCCACCGGTAATGTTGTTCCATGTATAGCGGAACTCACCACGGTCTACCTTGGTCATCTGGTTGCCGACGTTTACGTTTCCAAGGAAGTTGTAACTGGAGGGCTGGTCAAAGAACACGTGCATGGAATTAGCCGTGTTGTCGGCCGATTTCGCAATGACCCCATAGCTTTGCGACAGCACGTCACTCGTCCCGGTCGTCGACGGGAAGAGAAGTGAAACGGTCGGCGACGTACGATCCAGGTAAATTGCGGTGCGCGCGCTGGAGTATACCGCGGGCGCGCCAAGTGGACGCGGCAGGAATGCCACCGTCTCCAGGAAATGAAGTCCTTCCGTCATCGTCGTCGTGTTCACGTTCAGGGTGTAGGTGCCTGTGCCTGCCGAAGCGCGCGGGCTGGCGCTTCCCGTGAACGCTTCGAACCCGGCAAATTCGCCAGTCGTTACGAGAAGGCCGGGGTTAGCGTCGATCGGCAATCCACCATCCAGCCGTATCAGCGCGTTGTCCTCCGCGATGGTCGGGGACGTTTGCGCGGTAACTGTGAAACTGTTACCTTTAATGACCTGTAGAGGCGTGTGCCTGCGGCTGCCGTTGGGCACACTCGCGGATTCCGGCGCGAGCACGCTGGTTACGCCGCTCAGCGTATGGCTGTGCGTCGGCGCGGCAAGCCCGTACATGATATAACCCTTGTTGTGCGAGGTGGTATTCGTCCTGTTACGCGGGACCCGCAGCGTCACGATGCCATTTGCCGGGACAACGAGCGTCGCAGGAAAATCGCCATTCGCGTTGATTACTGGATCGCTCGCGGCACCCGAGAGCTCTGTCAGCGTCACATTTGAAAACGCGGTTTGAACAGTACGCGGGTCATATCCCGCGTCGCCGCGATCGCTCAGCCCCACCAGCAGCGAGTTCGATCTTTCGTACACGTATACATCCTGGTCAATCGAACGTGTGATGTGCGTGCCTTTGGCATAGCGCCGACTGATATCCACCAGTCGGGGAACGAGCGAACCGAAGTCTCCGCCCAGCGCATCGCCGCGGCCGCCACGCGGGAAATCGCGGTTTGTACCGAACTCCTGCGCGTTGAAATACACAAGCGGATAACCCGCCCGCGTCAGCACATGTGCGTAAGCAACATTGTCCAGTGTCGGAGCGCCGTTGTCATGTGACTGGGCAAACTGCACGCCGGCGGTTCCATCATTTGCATTGCCATCGATACCGTCCACACTGGCAAATTCCAGGTTGCGCATGTCTCCGAACCCGCCCGCGCTCAGCACATTCCCGAGCGCAAAAAACAGAGGGAAATCCAGAACGTCGCGATTGCCAAAACCGTCCTTGCGGCGATAAGCTCCCAGCACAGCGAAGTCGCCGGTCAGCGCCTCACCGAAGGAGTACGGCGTGGTCACATTACCCGCGAGGTCCCTGCGTCCTCGCTGGTACATCACACTGTCAAAAAAGTTGGTGAAGAACCATGACGGCAGGTGTTTAATCGCATCGATCCGGAATCCATCCGCGCCAATAACTTCGATCATCCATTGTGCGTTGCGCAGCAGCAGGCCAGTAGCATTTTCACCTACCGGGTCGCCCGCGAGCGGATTTGCCGCATTGAATGGCCGGATTCCCTGACCATTTGCCGGAAGGGACAGATCGGGATAGAAGCGCACATTGTCAGGATTAAGAGATTCATTGGGGATATTCTGCGCGCCCGCGGTAGCAGGCTGGCGAATAAAGACGTGATTTTTTTCCTGCGCGATGTCGATCAGGCCGGCAAGACGGCCATCCTGTTCGCCGCTGGCGTATGCTCCGTGAAAGTCTCCATCCACGTCGCCCGCTAAAGTCGTCACGAAACCGGGATAGTCACCCGCCGCAACAAACCCTGGAGTGGAAGGATCCCGGAAGCCGTTGTGGTTGGGAACCCAGTCGAAGTACGCGCGCATGCCGGCACGATGCGCCATCGTGGTGAGCTGCTTTGCTGGTTCTTCCGTGCCATAAAGAGTCTGGTCAAACGGCTTTCCCAGGTTGAAACGGTCAAACACATCGTAGCCCACCGAATATCCACCTGTATCCGCCTTGCTGGGTGGCGGAAACCAGAACGCAGTGTATCCGGCAACGAACACATCTGGCAGTTTCTTCTCGATCGTCTCCCATTTGCTCTCGTAGTACTGCAGGATCACATCACCGGCAAAGCCGATGGTGGACGAAGCGATTGCTGCGGCAGAGGCCGACGCTATGCCGAGAGCGCGCAGGGAAGTGGATTTAAAGTAGATCATTACCGCCCGTGTTTAAACCGGTTTAATTATCCGATTCAAGTTATATAACATTATAGCAGCAAGAAGCGTGGAGAAGCGTGTTACTGTCGGAAAAAGCTGTAGCCGGCGATCTTATCCTCGGGCGCGTACAGCGCAATACCCCATGGGCCCAGCTTCGGGAGGATACTTCCAGCCGCTACGGATACCCCCTCCTCCGATTCGAGGAGATCAGATAGTTTGAGGCCATCGAACAGATAGGAATAGGGTGTGAACACACGGCCATGGAAGGGACCGTCCGATGCATTCGCGATCACCACGACCAGTTCGGACGGGACTTCGGTTACCCGCGCAAAGGCGAGAATGCCGGGCGCGCCGGGCTGTGGAAGCGGCAGGTATTCGCCGTGTGTCAGCGCCGGGTGCGACCGACGAAACGCGTTCAATGTGCTTAGTAGCTGCAAAGTCTGCTGATCCTGCTGCGCCGCATCCCACTGCATTGGCCGCCTGCAATCCGGATCCTTCCCGCCTTGCATTCCGATTTCTTCACCGTAATAAATCATCGGCGTGCCGGGGAAAGCGTACTGCAGCACCTGCGCCATGCGTCGACGCGCGCGATCAGGCACCTCGGTCGCCAGCCGCGGCGTGTCATGCGACGCCAGCATGTTCCAACTGCGTAACAGGGCCTCGTGCGGATAACGCCGTGCCATGCGTTTAAAATTATAGGCGGCCTGCGCAACCGGGATTTCCCCGTTCGCCAAAGCCAACACGGTCTCGCGAAAATAATAGTTCATGACGCCGTCCAGCCCTCCCTGGGTCAGCCACTGCTCCGCATAGGTCATGATCTCGCCAATCACGCCATCGCGAGGTTGCTCGCGATGCGCGGCTTCGGCCGCCAGCGCACACATCTGCATACCCAGGTCATTCGCACAATCCAGGCGCCAACCTGTCGCGCCGCGTTGCAGCCAATGGCGGATAACCGACTGCTCTCCCTCAAACAGCGCATCCCTAACTTCAGGGTTTGCGAGATTCAGTTCTGGAAGTGTAGAATGGCCACGCCAGCATTCGTACCCATGCGGGTGGCCATTCCACTTGAAGTGGTCGCGTCGCGCCGCGGCCACATCAGACTTTGCCTCATGAAACCAGTGGTGCTCGACACCGACGTGGTTGAACACGCCGTCGAGAATCAAACCCATGCCACGCGACGCGCAATGTTCCGCCAGTTGATCGAAAGCCGTATCGCCACCGAAACGTTCTTCGATATGCTCGTACGTGCTGGCGTCGTACTTGTGGTTGGATGGCGCGCGGAAGATCGGAGTGAGATAAATTGCATCCGCGCCCAACGACTGGATGTAATCGATGTGCGCCGAAATACCGTCGAGGGTTCCTCCGCAGTGATGATGCCATGGTTTCCCCGTCGGAGCGGTCGCCTGTAGCGCCACGCCCCCCGGACCCGCGAACCGGTCGACAAAGATTTCGTATATCGAATTGCGAATCTGCGGCAGCTGGCGCGTGCCATTGCCCGACGCATTTTGCCCCGCGTTCGCTGGTTGTGGGCTGCGCTGGTTGCTCATCAGTAGAGGTTCCATTCCTGGCCGACGGAAGCTGTTGCTCCCACGAGGGCATTGCTCTCATCTTCAATCGGAAAAAGAAAACGCGCCGTGTACGGAAAGCGGCTCTGCCATGCGGTCTCATTGTGCTGCTGACCAAATCCAATCACGTTCAGTACATGAACGTTCAGCACCTGTCCACGTCGCAGCATCCGGTCGCGCGCGTCGATGCAGTCGTTAAAGCCGTCGGGCGATCCGTTGGCAGTGGCCCCTGCCGTGCCGCAATCCATGTAGTGCCGCCACGCCGGCAGGGACGCTTCGGTTGTTAAGCGGGCCGCCACGTCTACGTTCGTCCAGTACGCAGGGCTCAACGCACCAATCCGGCTGAAGCTTCCAGGCGCTTCGAGCCCGAAGTATGTGGACACAATTCCGCCGAGCGAGGACCCCGCGACGCCAGTGTTCGCGGCATCGGTCAACGTGCGGTAGCCCGCATCTATGAGCGGCTTCAATGTATCGCGCACAAACGCGACATACTTCTCCGCTTTGCCGTTGCTGATGCCACCCGGCGGCGCCAGCGGCGGCACGTACTCTGTATTGCGATCCGCAGTATTGTCGATGCCGACAACGATCAGCTCGCGCACCTGACCATGCGCTGTCATCCGGTCCAGCGTGCCGTCCACGTTCCAGTGGACCGGCGGAAAACCGCTTCCGGTTGCGCCGTAAAGGTTCTGGCCGTCGTGCATGTAGAGCACTGGATACCGGCGGGTCGGGTGCGAATCGTATCCACGTGGAAGATACACCCGCAACTGCCGGGACAGCAGCCCCTGTGGCGAAGAAACAGCCGGGAGCACCTCGATCCGGCTGGTCGAAACTCCGCCGGCGGGCTCATAGTTGTAGATACCGCCATCCTGCAGCCAGGCAACGTCCAGGTACGTCTCATACAGCGCACCGCCTGCAGCAAAGTCGACTCCGCTGACGCCGTCGGTCAGCTTAAATTTCACGGCGCGACCCGGTGATCCAAAGCCATTCGCCCGCCACCGCCGTTCAGCCACACTGCGGCCCGCGGCGACGTTCGTCATTGTTGTGTCGCTGAAGATGCCTGGCGAGGTCTCAACCAGCAAGTGCGGCTGCGCCCACGAGGAGAGGTAATAGAGTGTTTTGGTGGTTGCAAGCGGCAGGCCGCCGCTTGAGCTCGTGGTGGTTGTCGTCTGCTGTGATCCAATCGGGGTGCCGTTCGAAGGCGAGCCGACATTTGCGTAGGAATCACTGCGATTATAAAAGCGATATGTAATGCCCGTCTGTGGCGGAAGTCCAATGGTTCCGCGCCACACCGCGCCGGTGTTATATGTCAGTTTTGGCGCAATGGTAAGGTCGTTCGACCCAAGTTCGGGACCCGTGCCCGACACAAAGATACTGTTGCCGAAGCCAACGTCCAATGTGTGGCTGAACTGCACGGGGACAAGCTGGTCCGGGGAGAAGCCAAACACCATTGGTGTACCTGCCGCTACCAGTACTAGCGGCGCGGCCGATGCGAACACGACGCACGCATTTTTGCATCGCCAGCGGCATTTTTGAAACTGAAACAAGTCTTACTGCCTCAACAAAATCGCGGTGGTGTGTGGCTCCAGCTTTAGCTTTAACTTGCCGTCTGCGCCAGGCTGCACAGTCTTAGTACTCGCGCCGACCTGCACCGTGGTGCGCGCGGAGCCTTCACCATTCGCCGGCGCAACCGTCACGGCCGGGTCGGTTACTAAATCCACGTAGCCCTTTACGCCCGCCGGCTGCGCGCCGCCCGTCGTGCCCGCGTTCCAATACTCCGCCTGCACGGGCACAGTAACTTCCCGTACTTCACCGGAATCATTCGTGGCGATGATCACCGACTCTTTATCATTGAAACGACGGAACGCGAACACCCGCGCAGCGTCATCTGCCAGCAGCGGTTCGTAATCGCCGGTGTTCAGTGCCTGCACCGAATTGCGGATCGCTGCGCAGCGCTGGAAGTACGCAAACACGTCGTCCATCACGTGGTTTTCTTCAGGCTTTTCGTACGGCTGCAGGTCCTTCCACAACATAGGCTTGCGATCTTCCGGATCGTCCGCGCTCCACATTCCAGCCTCATCGCCGTAGTAAATCATGGGTGAGCCTACATAACAGAACTGCACTGCCACGAGCTGCTTCATCTTCTGGTAAACTTCAGGTCGCGGCTTCTGGCTCGAGTACGTCTTGTGCTGCTGCTCCTGCTGGCGATTGGCCGCGTCAAACTGCCGACCCGGATTAAACAGCTGGCTCACCAGCCGATCCGTATCGTGGCTGTCCATCAGGTTCATCATCACATAGTTTGATTGCTCCGGCACCAGGTGCAGCATGCGCGCCCAGTCCTGCTGCAGGTCGCTGGCCTTACCGCTGTTTGTGATAAAGCGTGTCAGCGCTTTGGCCATCTGGTAGTTCATGACGGCGTCAAACTGGTCACCCTTCAGCCACTTCGCCGGCGGATCCCAGATCTCCCCCAAAATAATCGCGTTTGGGTTCACGCCCTTTACCACGGCGCGCCATTCCGACCAGAACTTCCCGCTCACCTCGTTCGGAACATCGAGGCGCCAGCCGTCGATTCCGTCCTCGGGATTACCGTCGCCGTTGGGGTCCATCCAGCGGCGGGTGATGCTTTTGATATGCTCGCGCAGGCCAGGATCCACGAAGCCATTTTCGTCCTCGCGCAGCACAGGCAGACCACCAAACCCTGCCCATCCTTCGTACTCGAACGGCTCCCAGCTTTTCACCTGGTACCAGTTCGCAAACCGCGACGCCTTGCCGTTTTTCTTCAGGTCTACAAATGCCGGGTGCAGCGTTCCCGTGTGGTTAAACACGCCGTCGATGATCACCTTCATCCCCATTGCGTGCGCGCGCTTCACGTACTCGAGGAACAGCTTGTCGCTCTCCGTCCAAGTCCACGTTTTCGGGTCCAGCAGATCTTCTTTCGCATTTGCCTTTTCCCAGTCTCCCATCGTTCCGAAATGCTCATCGATGTGCCGGAAATCTTGCGCATCGTACTTGTGCAGACTCTCGCTCTGGAACACCGGGTTGAACCACACCGCGCCCACACCCAGCTCCTTCAGGTACGGCAGCTTTTCCAGGCAGCCCTGCAGATCACCGCCGTAACGCCGAGAGAACACACCCATCTCCATCGCGGGGCCAGTCTCGGTGCCGTCCTCTGCGCGCGTCCACCAGTCGCTGGTCCACTTGCGCATCCCGACTTTTGGATCGTTCTTGGGATCGCCGTTGCGGAAGCGTTCGGGAAAAATTTCGTACCAGACGACGCTCCGCGCCCAGTCGGGAGTGGAGAAGATGTCGTTGGCAGCAACTGTCCGAATAAATGGTGAACCGGCGGGTTCATCCGCGGGCGCAACTCTACAAGAGGTCGCGCCACGAATGTCGAGATGTTCTCGCGGACCTTTGTCGTGCAATGTGAACTCATAACTAAACGTATGGGGCGGTTTTAGAGCGGGAACATCGGCATACCTTCCGCCTTCTTCCAGTTTGGTCCGGAAATACTGAAATCTTTCGTCTTCATACTCCGGCTGCATTCCTAATCCGGTTCCGCCAATCTCGATTCCTGCGAATTCCACATCATGCGCGGCGGCGCGTACCTTGATTACAATGCTGCCGTCTTGCAGTAAATTGAAGTAGTCGATTGATGCCGGATCGTGGTGCAGCGCATCGGAGAGAATTTTGCCGTCGCCGACTTTCTCCTCGCTGATCTTGAAGCCCGCGGCCGCACCCACCCGCACCACGCTATTCTTTCCGCCGTTGCCGTCGTCTTCGGTCTCAACGTTATCTGGATCCTGCTTCCAGTCGGTTCCGTTCACCACGAACTTGTATGCGTAATCGTCGTTATCCAAAAGGATGGTCGTCGTAAATGTATCGCCGGACTTGAGCATCTCGTCCTTGTTGCCGACCCATCCGTTGAACGTGCCGGCGACATAAACCTTCTGCGCGCCCGGCGCTTTAAACTCGAAAGTGACTTTGCCTTTGCCACCCGGCAGCAGTTCAACTTTAGGTCGTGGCGCGGACACTCCTGTCCGCGATCCTGCGTTCCCAACTTCGCGGGCAAGAGTGCCCGCGCCACTGCTGGGGACGTTTACAACACTATTGTTCCCGCCCTGGCCGTCTTCTGTCTTTTTCGGGTTCTCCGGATCTTCCTTCCACTCCGACCCGTTCAGCACAAACTTGTATGGGTGCTCACCCTTAGTCAGCGACACCGTTGTCGCGAATACGTCCGCCCCTCCGCGCGTCATCGGCGTGGCGTCGGTGCTCCAGCCGTTGAACTCCCCGGCAACATGCACGCTCTTCGCGCCGGGCGCGCTCAGCCGGAAACCCACATCATACTTCCCAGCCTCGCGTGTGCTTGTTGTCACCACGGGCTGCGCAACAGCAACGCCAGCTAACACGGCGAAAAAAACCATCCCAATGCGCAAGTAACCGGGCAGCGTAGCTGCTTTGGAGTGCGCAAGCTTGCTTGCGCTTTGTCGTGACATTCCGCCGTTCAACGTGCTGTCCGCCTTCCGTTTGTCGTTCCGCCTTCAGGCGGGCTTCTCTATACGCCACGCCACAACCAACTAAACCTGCCCGCGAGACGCGGGCGCTCCCAGCGACGCCGCCTCTCATAAATAGCAGAAAAATTAAGGCCGCCCCACCGAAGTGAGGCGGCCCCCTGTCACATCGTTGCTATTTCAGCGACTCTGCGGATCAGTACATTGACCAGTCGTTCACGCCTGCGCCGGGCAAGTTGTTGAGGAATGATGCACGGAAAGGAGCCGTCGGCGTAACAGCATTGGCGAACGCCGCGATTCGGCCGGTGATCGCATCGATCTGGAAATTGACCGTTCCGGCATTGGAGGTAAAGGGAATCTCAGGATTGCTGCCGCCACGCGTATATCCGGCTCCCGGGCAGCCAAACTGGTACTCATAGCCCCCAAGAACACAGCCCTTCCAATTCTGCGCCGTAATCGGGAGGAAAGCCGTGAAGTTTAGTCCGAAAAGCTTGTCACCCGCCGCAAGATCACCGCTGGCTCCAGTGTCCACAAGCGTGAAGTTGGTGCTGGTTGGATCCCATTCCGCACCGCCAAGCTCATCTTGAACTGCACCAACTACATTTGGCACCGCAACATGCCGGCTATTCGGATCGGTCCAGACATACCTGGTGTCCGGGCTGTACCCGTCGCTGCGCACATTGGTGTCGAAGTGAACCAACACGGTTTGCCCCGTGGTTGCGATGTCGATGGGATAACCACCCGTGCCCGGATACTGCGGACCAACACCCTGCTTAACATTTACAGTGAAGCCCGCACCGCCGGCGGTTGTGGTCACCAGCCGCGAATGAATTCCGTCGCCGGAAATCGCATCGCCATTAGTACCATTATCATACATCTGGGTTGTCGCGTTCAGGTTAACGTTCCATGCGGACGACGTGGCGAAGAACGGCGGGCCGGGGTTCGCCAGCGGATTGCTGTTGGTGACCTTGGTACGTCCGGTACTCGAATCAAAAAGCACTTTGATCTGGTCCGAAGTCGCAAAGATATTGGCGCTCAGGTTCCCGCCGCCCGTTGCATAACCGATGTTGCTGACCTGTCTGGCATAGTCGTTCGCAACGGTATTTGACGGATTAACAAGGATTTTGAATTCGTAGCTTCCTGCAGCAACACCGGTGAAGCTCAGCGTGAAAATTCCGTCGCCGGAAGCCGTGTCGCCTGCAGTGCCCGAGTCATTCATGTTTCCCGTTGGGTCGGTCGTCGTCCAGTCATTGCCGCCAAGTTCGCTGATAAAGTTGCCCACCACACGTACCGTATTACCAGGCGCAACCGGTGAAGGACTAGTGTACAGCAGGCCTACAAAGGCGTTTACGCCGGGATCAGGAACATATCCGTCGTTTCTCGTCGCTGTATCAAAGAGGAACTTCATCGTGCCAGGCAAATAACGGCTCCAGCTATTGTCAAAGCCCCCGGGATAGCTGAAAGCCCACTGAGCACTCGGAGCTCCAGAGCCAATTTTCCACAGGAAGCGCTGATTGAGCGTCGCGGCTGGGGAGGAAGTAATTGTAACGTTACGGCTCCAAATATTGTCGCTGGCAACCGTATCACCGCCGGTTCCATCGTTGAGCAACTGCAGAGCGCTCGAAGTACCAGGATTGAAATTGTCCAGCGGGGGATTTTCGCCCGTCGCGAAAATGGTAAAACCGTTATAAGTGTTTTGTGCATTCGCTGTAAATGCCAGTACGCTGATCGCACCCGCCAAAATGATTTGTTTCATGTTCTTGCTCCTTTACGCTCCGTAATTATTATTTGTGTGCGAAACCCTGGGTATCGCTGAAAATTACAACGTCGCCTTTGGAAGCCGTTCCGTTCGTTGCGTCGTACGATCGGGCATTTGTGCTCGGCTCACCGGTCTGCTGCGTATCAAAGTCGTCGAGATTGTTGGGCCCGACGCTCTTCACGCCCCACGATCCCTTGGTTTTTTCGGCGAATTGTTCAGCCAGAGATCCGCCGTTGGATAGCCGATAAACTAACCGATCGGTTTGATAAGTACCATCCCACTCCGACGGGTTTCCCGTGCTAATACCGTATCCGTTGGCCAGCGGTGGCCCGTCTGGGTGCTTCGCGCAAACATACAGGTAGAGTACGCGGCGGGTGCAATGGCGGTTCGGCGTGACGTTATTCTGTCCGATTTTCTCCTCTTTAAACGGCGAGCGGGGGACCGATGTAAGGTAGGAAATCGGCGTTGAAAGCCGATCCATTCCTGCTCCCGCGAGATTTTCAAAAACTCCGGCACCATAATCCGTTTCCGGATACTTGTTGTTATCTACCATGTAACTTTCGAGACCGGTCCGAATCGTGCGCATATCGGCCGCGCAACGGCTGACCTTGGAGCGCGTTTGCGCTTCCAGGAAGTTAGGCACTGCAATCGCCGCCAGGATCGCGATGATCGCTACCACGATAAGCAACTCGATGAGGGTAAAGCCCGTTTTGCGGCGAAGCTTCATTAAATAGAACATCGCGGACAACCTTAGCCTTCCGTGACTCGTGACGAGCGTAATATGATGCCTCGTGTTCCGCGGTTGTAACCCAGCCCGGATTGCGGAGGCAACTGAGAGTGGACAAAGATCGAACCGGTTTAATCAAGACAAATTTTAAACCGGTTTAAGAAAACCCCGTTTTCCCCGGCTGTACGTATATAACACTCCCTTAAACACGGCACCTATTTGTCGAACACCGCGTTGGTCCGCCACACAGCACCCCGGCTGGTCGTTCCGTTGGTTGCATCGTAGCTTTCCAGTACCCTCCGGCGGGTCGTAAACAGCGGAATGGGCGTGCCTGTATCGAATGGCGCGTTGTTGAAATCCGGTCCAGGGCTATTCATGAACCAGGCGGTCGACGCATTCGCATCGAAGTACTGCGTAAATGCGATATCGAGCGTGAACAGATTGAAGCCGTCGTTCGGGCTTAAAGGATCGATTGCGGTCTGTCGGTCGGTGTAATCGAATGTCGAAGTGTTGGGGCTGCCGCTGTCGGGAAATTTGGTCCGCTTGAGGCGGAACGTGTCCACCGGGTACGACGACATATAGGCAACGGGCGTCGTAACGTTGAGCAACCGGTTGTTAAAAACCCCCGTGATTCGCGCAAAGGACGCGTCCGGATACTTGTTGTTGTCGACCACATAGGACTCAATTGCCGTGGCGATGCTTCGCATATCGGCCTTGCAGCGGCTGACCTTCGAACGCACCTGCGCCTCGAGAAAATTTGGCACTGCAATAGCTGCCAGAATCGCGATGATTGCCACCACGATGAGCAATTCGATAAGTGTGAAGCCCGCCCTGGAATATTTGTGTCTTCGAACCATTTAATGCCGACCT
The DNA here is from genome assembly GCA_051003195.1 of Candidatus Sumerlaeaceae bacterium. Taxonomy (GTDB): domain Bacteria; phylum Sumerlaeota; class Sumerlaeia; order Sumerlaeales; family Sumerlaeaceae; genus JBPCLP01. The sequence goes on from JBPCLP010000009.1 coordinate 135,655, forward strand.
GATGATTGGATGTCATACCGCTGGCCGCTATCGAGGGGACCACGAAGTATGGGGGAATCAGAAGGTCCGTCTACGGAAATCGCAACCAGATTCAACCGGTCTAATTCGCGGGCTTCTACTCAGCCGTTAAACCATTCCACCCAGGGTAACCGGCCCGGCGCAACTGTCCGGTCGACTAAAAAGCTCATGCCCATCACCAGGATAACCGAAGACGCGCCTACCAGCACATATTTCGCCCACCGCGGCGAGTACTTACGTAGCGCCTGCAGCGATGGCCAAAGCAGGCAAAGAATCAGTAACTGCCCGATTTCCACGCCCACATTGAACGTCAGAAGGCACGCCACGAGCTGACCCTTCGACCCCGCCGTGGCCCCGCCTGCGCCCAGCAGCTCCCGCAATACTCCCGCAAAGCCAAGTCCGTGAATCAGGCCAAAGCCAAACACCAGCGCCCAACGCCAAGGGATCTGGCGGTTCCTCAATACCAGGTTTTCCAGGCCCACATAAGCAACACTGGCCGCGATGATTGCCTCCACGATCTGCGGACGCGAAATCTTGAGCACCTCCAGCGAGGTTAGAATCAGGGTGATGCTGTGCGCGATGGTAAACGCCGTGATCACCTTGATCAGGTTCTTAAAGTTTGGCGCTATCAGGATAATACCCACGACGAAAAAGACGTGGTCCCATCCGATCAGGATATGCCAGATCCCTTCGAGCAGGTAATCCAGCATCAACGCCCAGGTGCTCGTTCCAGCCGTAGCCGTGCTGCTTATTGCACCCGTATCGCTACCGACATGCGCAATAGTGAGCGTAGTCATTGTCGCAACCGTAGTCGGACGGTCAGCTGTTACGACTGCAGCTTCCGCAACTGCCCCTGAATCGTACACCTGGTGTCCTGTTGCCTGAAGCGTTACGTGATTGCCGCGATCGAGGATGGTCACGGTGTTGCGCTGCGTTCCGACAATCGCGGACCCATCCACCGGAGAGCTGATGAAACTACGAAACAGGTTTGGATCGATCCTTACACGCCCAAACTGCATGCCCGGGGGCGCGCTATAGGTCATCGTGAATTCGATCGTATGCGGCTCGTTCGTGAACCCTTCAGTCGACTTCACCTCCGCCTGCGAACTCTGCGGCAGCAGGGGAATTGCATCGGTCGTAAACTTCAGCATCAGCGGGACGCCCTGCTCCAGCATCATCTTTCCCAGGTCGAACTCCTCGCGCGACATCCGCCCGTTGCGGTCGCGGTCAACCGGCGGCGCGAGCAGCACCGCATCGAGGGCGGCAATGTTGAGCACAATCGTTGCCGAGGATGCCTCGATTTGGATTTGCGTGCTCATTCCTTTATACTCATGCGCCCGTACCGCGCCCATACAGGTGACCATTAACAGCCAGACGAAGATCGCTCTCACTGCACCCACGTTCCCGCCTCCATACCTTCTTTTGAGCGGCGTGTTAGGACAGACATTCCTGTCTGTCCAGTGCCAGATATTCGCCGAGGCCATCCAGTGTTGAGGAATTCGCGGGCTCTCTTTTTTGCTCGTGCTTGACATTCTCCCCGGCTCACGCCCAGCGCCTGATCGAATCGTTCCAAACCCATTTGGAGGTTTTCCAATGTCACTCGCAACTCCACCTCCGGTTGACCAGGCAAAACTCGAGGCATTCATGGGCCAAGTCGTCAGCGACTTAGGCGCAGGAATGAACGCCGCGCTGGTTATTATCGGGGATAAACTCGGGCTGTACCGCGGGTTGGTCGAACTGGGGCCGTGCACTCCCGCAGAACTCGCCGGTCAAACCGGAACCGATGAACGTTACATTCGGGAATGGCTGAGTGCCCAGGCAGCAGGCGGATATGTGAAGTACGATGCAGCTTCCGCCCGTTTCACAATTCCGCCGGAACAGGCAATGGCACTTGCCGATGAAAACAGCCCATGTTTTGTCGCCGGTGGTTTCCAGGTGGTCGCCTCCGCCCTTAAAGACGAACCTAAAATCACTGAGGCGTTCATCACCGGCAAAGGGGTCGGCTGGCACGAGCACTGCAGCGACCTGTTCATCGGCACCGAGCGTTTTTTCCGTCCGAGCTACAATGCACATCTCGTCACGGAATGGATCCCTGCTCTGACAGGCGTGGAAGACAAATTGCGCAAAGGCGCGCGGGTTGCTGACGTTGGATGTGGGCATGGCGCATCAACCATAGTGATGGCGCAGGCCTACCCCAACTCCAAATTCATGGGATTCGATTACCATCCGCAATCGATAGAGAGCGCCCGTACGCGCGCTGAAGAAGCGGGGGTCGCGGACCGCGTCACATTCGAGACCGCTTCATCCAAAACGTTTCCAGGAAACGGATACGACCTCGTTACCTTCTTTGATTGCCTGCACGACATGGGAGACCCCGCGGGCGCATCGTCGCATGTGCTCAGCACGCTGGCGACCGGCGGCACATGGATGATCGTGGAACCATTCGCTTCGGATAACCTGGAAGACAATCTCAACCCGGTCGGGCGCGTGTTCTATGCTGCATCCACCATGATCTGCACACCCGCGTCGAAGGCGCAGGAGGTAGGGTTGGCACTTGGCGCACAGGCAGGGGAAAAGCGTTTGCGCGACGTGGTGACGCAGGGCGGCTTCACACACTTTCGTCGTGCGGATGAGACACCGTTCAATCTGGTGTTCGAGGCAAAGGCGTAAAGATTAACTATTACAGAAATTAGAACTGAAAATGAAAACGCCCGGAGCATGACGCTCCGGGCGCAAATGGTTCCGTGTCCGGTTATTCCGGCTTCGGCGTCTCTTTTTTTACCGCAGCATCTTTGTCGGTTTTCTTCTCCGGTTGCGGCGCCGACTTCGCGGTATCGCTGGCAGAATCCGACGCAGGGGTCTTGGCGGCGCCAGCCTCGGACGCGCCCGGCACCTTGGCCGCATCGCTGCCCGTCGGCTTGTTTGCGTCCGGCGCGGCATGGCTGGCCCCCATTGCTCCCGGGTCGGCTGGCTTGTTCGCCGCACCGCTGGAAGCTGGAGTAACAGCCCCTGGTTTCGCCTTCTCGCTGGCACTTGGCGGAGTTGCCGGTTTGCCCGACTCTGGCTTGCTGGCTGCGCTCGAAGTGGCCGCGGGAGCCGGCGTCTGGCCAGCCGCCGGCGCTTCGTCCTTGCCGCTCATCGCCGGTTTCGCGGGTTTGGCAGCTTTTGGCGTCTCATCAGCTTTCGGTGTGTCACGGGCCCTGGGCGTATCTGCCGCCTTCGGTGTTTCATCCGCCTTTGGGGTTGGTGTAGACTTCGGAGTCTCTCCGGCTTTCGGTGTGTCACTGGCCCTGGGCGTATCCGCAGCCTTTGGTGTTTCATCCGCCTTTGGGGTTGGTGTAGACTTCGGAGTCTCTGCGGCTTTCGGCGTGGCAGTAGACTGTGGCGTCTCTCCTGCCTTCGGAGTTTCGTCGGCTTTCGGAGTTGCGGCCGCACCGGCAGCGGGTGTTGCACCAGACACAGTAGTCCCGGTCGCGGCCGCTCCGCTCACCTTGCCGGTCTTCACGTCGACGCTTTTCGTCACCTGCTCCACCTGGCTGACGTCGACCTTGGCGGTCTGGACCGCGGTGCGCACTTCCTGCTCGTTGAACTGCACGTTGACGCTCGTGCCGGAGAAGGTCACGTTGTCCGTCCACACCGGGCGTGCATATACCGGCAATGAGGCCGGAGGGGCCGATGTCCTTACATACGTGACCACCTTTTGCGCAACCACAGGCGTGAGGATCTCTACCTGTTGTTGGACCAGCGTACGTACACGCACAAAGTCGAGTCGCACCCGTGCTACAAATATTTCCATGTCGATATAGATCACTTTGAGAATCACGTCTTCCGATACGCCGACAGACGTATAGACCCTGCGCAGATAGGTGACATACTCCTGCACAACGGTGGTGATCTGGGTTGTCTGTGTGACGGTGCCGTTCTCAGTGCGCACCTCGGTTGTTTCCGTGCGGCGAATCGTGTCCTGCGCGATCACGGTGGCCGCAAGCAGCGTCAGGCAGGCAGCGGCTGTTAAAAGCTTCTTCATTACTATTCCCTCGGTTTAGTTTGCAGCAGCGCACAGCGCTGCCATATTGCTGACACGACAGCGAGCAATGCGCATGCCAGAGCATCTGTTATTAGTTTAACGTGTAAAGTCAGGCAGCCGTGCGACCACTATTTAAGACGCTCACGAGACGTGCAACTATCCGCGTAAGTTGTGTTGCGCTATGCGTGATTCATGCTTTGGACTTCTGATAACTTGTTATGGAGATTATGATTTCGACTGATGCGCCACCTTTGGCTTTGCATTTGCTGGATGAGCGGCATGCCAATCTTCTGTAACCTGATGATCCCCCCAACGCCATGTTGATCGCCTTCATATCTATCGTGGTCACGTTGTTCGTTGTGCTTATAATCCGTAATATTTCCGCGCCCGAACGCCACCTTAACCACACGGTTCAGCCACAGTTCTCTGTCGAGGACCGACAGTTTGAAATTTCCATGGGCAATCTGCTTGGACCGCCCATTCTCGGGGAGAATGATGTACACGCGCTGGTAAACGGATGCCGCTACTTCCCAGCCATGCTCGAGGCTGTCCGATCCGCCGAGAAGACCATTACGTTCGAGACGTTTATTTTCTGGTCTGGAAATATCGGACGCGAATTCACGGAGGCATTGGTTGAGCGCGCAAATGCCGGCGTACGTGTGCACCTGCTGTTGGACTGGTTCGGATGCTGGAAGATGGAAAAACCTCTGCTTAAGTGGCTATGTGAGAGCAGCAACTCGATCCAACTGGAATTCTACCGGCCCCTGGGCTTTCATAATCTTGCGCGATTCAATAACCGGACACACCGTAAAACACTCGTGGTAGATGGCAAAATAGGCTTCACAGGCGGGGCCGGAATTGCTGACCCCTGGGATGGCGACGCCGAAGACCGCCACCACTGGCGTGACACGCAATACGTTATCCGGGGTCCGGCCGTCTCCCAAATGCAGGCGGCATTCCTCGATAACTGGATGCAGTCACATTTCTCAATTTTGTTTGGTGAGGATTACTTCCCGGTTCCAGAGCCATGTGGCTCGATGAAAGCACAGGTTTTTGGAAGCGGGCCGGAAGGCGGAGCGGAGAGCGTGCGCATCATGTATGTAATGGCGCTGTCCTGCGCCCGCAGGTCCGTGCGCCTGGCTCACAGCTATTTTGTCCCCGACAAACTTTCCGTTCGCACCATTATTGCTGCCTGCAAAAGGGGCGTTGATGTGGAGCTGATGATCCCCGGCCCAAGCGACGCTCCAATCACCATGGCGGGGATGAGGTCCCGGCTTGGTCCTCTGTTGCAGGCAGGAGTGCGAGTTTACCAGTACCAGAAATCCATGTTCCATTGTAAGGCCCTTATTGTCGATGAACTCTGGACGTCCGTTGGCTCATCGAATTTTGACCACCGTTCTTTTCGCCTCAACGATGAGGTAAATCTAAACGTGCTGGATGCCGATTTTGCGCGCGAGCAGATCGAAATCTTCGAAGAAGATAAGAAACACTGCACCCCGATCACATGGGAACAATGGAAGCGGCGGCCAAAAAAGGACGTATTGATCGACTCCATTGCGGGTCTCTTCCGGGCACAAATGTAAAAAAATTGGTCCCGGTAGCCTCTCGGCTGGCTGCCGGGACCCCATTACGCAGCTTTGCCGACTGCGCGGGCACCACATTACAGGCCGGTATTGCGGATGATGCGAAGCGATGACGAGTACGGCCACAGCCTGCGGATCTTTAGACGTGCTCTGTTCGTCGCCGGACCACAGGTTTGTATGTTTATATGCCAACTAAGACGCAGTGCACTCCGCTGGGGATGACACTCCAAGAAATAAAATCTCAGTTAGCGCGGCAGCAGATCCAGAATCGCACGTAGAGTCTCATTTCCCGGGCTTCGAAGTGTCCTGGAGCGCGGTGAGAATCCCCCGGCTGCCGAAATGACTCCGTTGTTCTGTAGTGCTGCCAGCATAAGTACGGCAAGCTGGTCGTCGTCCAGCGCTTCCAATCGGGTGTCCTGCTCGACAGGAAGCTGTAGAGCGGCACTTGCCGAAACTCGAAAATCATTGGCCTTGGGGCGCTTGCTTATGTGTAAGTCCAGCGCAAGCAATGGCGTCTGGCCCGCAACGTCTTTAAGATGCGGCACGCATAATCCATCGGACATAATGCCATCTGCTCCCAGCTCGCGCGCATGGACCGTCTGGAACCGCAACAGCTCCAGCTCTTGCTGCATGCCGCCGGCCGGAACCTGCACCCACACCTGCTGATGCGGCAGCAGCGCTGCGCGCCATACCGTGTAAAGCTCTTCGAGTTCCGTCGTATCCAGGCATTGGCCGCCGCCCACAGCCGACCATATCAGCACTCCATCGACCTCCGACCCTCGCATCCAGTTTACGTATTTTTCAAGGTCACCAGCGCTGACGGAGCCGGCTGCCGTCATGGGTGTCGGCACAATCGCCAGGAGCACGGCCTGGTGCCTTTTGAGGTCAGGCATGCGGGGTGATCCTCACGACCGTCCCGTTTGGTTTGACATGAGTTGGGGCGGCTTCGACGCTGTCCATAATGTTGGCTACTGAATTACGGGTTTGCTGTAACGCAACAATCCTTCCAGACCTCGAAGAGCTTCTCTGCTCAAAATGCCAATTCCGTGAACGCCATCACTGATCTTCTCGTTTTTGAACGCCCTGCGGTAGCGATGCTTGAAATTGCGGGGCCGGACGCCGAGGATTACCTGCATCGGATGAGCAGTACTTCTATTAAAGAACTTCGCCGCTTATCCGATCAGCCTGCCGTATGCGAAGCTCGCCCAACCTTGTTCCTGCGCGGCGACGGCAGGCTGGTGGCCCTGTGTATGATCGCATCGCCATCCAAAAGCCGTTATGTAATGACCACCCATGCCGGGGCGAAAGACGCTTTGCTTGAACACCTCGACAGGTTCCTGATCACCGAAAAGGCGGAGTTGAAGGATATGTCTGATCGATGGAAGTGCTACATGCTGGTTGGCCCGCAACTGTCTGCGAACAGCGCTACCAGTGTGCCGAATCAGAGGTTCCTATCCAGTTTGAGCGCGGAAGATGAGCTCAATTCGGCACACAGAACCGAATACGAATTAACGGTAGACCACCCTAATGAATGGCACGGTAGTGCATATAGTGAAGACGACGGCAGTCGTCGGTTTACCATTTCAACGTCTCCACATACGCTGCCGCGTCAGGAAATCTGGTCAGCGGCCGATACGCCGAGAGAATCAATCTTGAATCAGGCCAAGATACTGTCCGGCGGCGAGTTCCGCATGGGTACCTCAGAGGAATATGAATCACTTCGAATAACCGCAGGCGAACCGGCCTGGGATGCCGAGCTTGCTTCAAACACAATACCGCTCGAAGCGGGGCTAAAGCATGCCATCAGCTTCAACAAAGGTTGCTTTCCCGGCCAGGAGATAGTCGCGCGCATTGAAAATCTCGGCCATCCTGCGAACATACTTGTGGGATTAAAAAGCACCGAGCCAATGCACGTCGGTGCTCCGCTGTTTTCGGAAAGCAGGCAAGTGGGCCGTATAAGCTCTGCTGCGTTATCTCTCGCAGAGGCCAGGCCGATCGCATTAGGATATGTGAAGTGGGATTTCCGGGCACCGGGTTGCGTGCTGACGCTCGGCGACTCATCTGGAATTCCGGTCACGGTACATGCATTACCGTTTAATGGCAGTTGATCCGGCGATGCTGCTTGTAATGGCTGACCTGATAAATGAATGAGTTTTCCCGAGGCGAACAGCCGCGGATACTGATCGCCGCTGGCGGCACCGGCGGTCACATCTTCCCGGCCATTGCACTGGGTGAAGCCTTTCATCTGCATTTTCCACAGGTGCTTGTGCGGTTCGCGTGTGGAGAACGCGAGCTGGAGCGTCGCCTGTACGCAGATGCGGGCATTGAACCCATTGTATTCCCCGCAAGGCAGCTCGGCAGCGGTATTTCTGGCAAACTGGCGGGAGCTTCCGCCGCTGCCGCGAACACTTTGCGCGCAATCCGTCTTATTCGGGCCGAGCGTTTCAATGCCGTAGTCGGAATGGGCGGTTACGTGAGTGGGCCCGCAGTTCTGGGCGGTATCCTCAGTGGCCGCAAAACCATCGTTCACGAAGCAAACAGCATTCCGGGGAAAACGAACCGGCTGCTGGCGCCGTATGTCAGCTTAACCGCTCTTCATTTCGAGGCAACGGCGCGACAGCTTCGTGCGCGCAGGAGTGCCGTCGTAGGAATGCCGATTCGCGAAACCACCGGCACGGGCGACCGCACGGAAGCCATGCGACTGTTCGGATTAAACCCCGCCAAAAAGACGTTGCTGGTGCTGGGCGGCAGTCAGGGAGCACGGTTTCTTTACCAGACTCTGATGAACGCGCTGCCTGCTCTTGATGTGCCGGCGAACTCAAACGTCCAGGTGCTGTGGAGCACCGGCGCTGACAACTTTGACGAACTCGACCTGCGTCTCCGCGATGATCCTCCGACGCATCTCGTTGTTAAACTTGTACCGTTTATCTCCCGCATGGATCTTGCCATAGCGGCCGCAGATGTCGCACTTGCGCGAGCAGGAGCAAGCTCCATGGCGGAGCTTCTGTCGAGTGGCATCTATACGCTATACGTTCCATTTCCGAGCGCAATCTATGACCACCAGACGCTGAACGCACAACAGGCAGTTAGCGCGGGTGTGGGTGAGATGATTCCCGAAAAAGAACTGACGCCGGATCGCGCCGCGGAAGTGCTGCAGCATCTTTTCGAAAAGGCAATTCCCGGGCATCGCGTATCAGTGCCGGAAACGATGAACAGTCGTCGCGCTGCGCAGAACCTCGCGGAAGCCATCCTCGCGCTGATCAGGTAATCGTGTCGGTCTTGTGCCGCTTAGGCGTAAGCCTGTCGCGTAGTTCAAGTACCGGCTTTTCGAACCCGGCGTAAAGTACTGTCGCCGCTCCCAGCGCGCTTATCCAGAAGAGCACAAAGTTTTCAATTCCCTGTTCGAGCGTATGAACCGGGAAGAAGGCGTGAAACGTGACGACCAGCAGCGTGCCATTAACCAGGTAAAGCGAGTAGGAGGTTAAGCTGATGTGCGTCACGGCTTTCGCGAACAGGCCTTGCGATTTGCGCATCATGTCGAGCATCGGTAACAGGCAAAGCGTACCGAAGCTTACGATCGAGAAATAGGGTCCTTTCATAAAGAATCCGCAGGAATTCAGGCCAAAGCGTTGATAAGCCGCGAACGATTGCACCCCAAGCAAAGTTGCTAGCCCCAGCCCTAGAAACAGGCGGGCATGCCGGCGCCACCACTCCTCATGAAAATACTTCAGGATCGCGCCCACAACTCCAAACATGATCGAGTCCAGCCGCGTCACCACGATTGTGCGAAAGACCTTGTCCCATACCGCCGGGTCGGTGTCGGGCACCCACGCTGCCTTTGTGAAACGGTAAGCCGTAACCGCAGCCAGGTTGATCGCTACCAGCAGCCAGCACACTACCTGTTTGCTGCACCAGCGGCATGCTACCGCATCCAGAAACAGGAGCATGACAGGGGTGGTAAGATAAAACCACTCCTCGACGGCAAGACTCCAGGATTCCGGGAAGAACGGCGGCTGCGGCTTTGAAAAGTTCTGCAGGAACAGGTAGTATTTGGCAAGGTGGACCGGTTCGCCGTGGCGACCACTAAAGTGCGCTACAACAATAACAATCGTGAGCACGAGCATGTAGTTCGGCAGGGTTCTTAGCCAGCGCCGGCCCCAGAAGTGCAAAACGCGGAATGGCGTGAACCTGGTTCGGTCATAAGTCTTCACCAGGATCGAACCGATCAGGAACCCGCTGAGAACAAAGAACAGGTCTACTCCATCGGGAAGCGGCACCAGGAGAATCCACCTGGGAAGAAACGGCAGGAGGAATGTAATACTGTGGCCGTAGACGACCAGCAGAATCGCAATGGCGCGAAGCAAGTCCAACCCAAAGACACGATTCGATGTTTCCGGCCGGGCTGTGGCCGAGTGCAGCTCCGCGGGAGAAAGTTCGTTCACGGCAGCCCGATGAGTTCTATGCTTCTGCCGCAGCCGGAGCCGGTGGTTCCTCGCAGGCAACTTCCCCGGCAATTGGAACTGCACGGTATCGATTCCAGAGCAGGATGAGAAGCCCAACTGCAAACATGGCCGCGCAAAGTATCTGTCCCATGGTCATCCAGCCGAAGTAGTAACCGAGTTGCGCATCTTTTTCGCGGAAGAATTCAAGGAAGAACCGGGCCACTGCATAAAAGCAAAGCCACAGCGCGCCGAGAATTCCTTCGTAGCGCACGTAAGGCTTAAGCAGCCAGATCAACGCAAACGGAATCAGTCCCTCGCCCACTGCTTCGTACAGCTGAGATGGGTGCCGCGGTTCCGTGTATCCAATGATTTGTTCGTTCCACCGCACCGGAAACTGCATTCCCATTGCACTTTCGGTCACGCGACCTGGCAACTCCGCATTGATAAAATTTCCGATACGGCCAAAAATAATCCCCTGGCTTCCTGCCAGCGCCAGCGCGTCTGTCAGATTCCAGACGTGAAGCTTGTGCCAGCGCGCAAATAGCCACGTGCCAAGGCACATTCCAATAACCGCTCCATGAAACGCCAGGCCGCCCTCCCACACGGCGAATGGTGTCCAGTACCAGATAAAGGGCTCATCCGGACTCGCGCGGTAATAAACCATCATGTAAATAATCCGTGCGCCTATCACCATTCCTGCGAACAGAACGACTAGGAAATCGTCGATGAGCCTCGGGTTAAGCCGGATGAATCCGCGCCGGCAGAGCCGCTTTAGCAGCAGGCGACCCACCAGGAACCCGAGAAGGTACATGATCCCGTACCATCGCACACGCACTTTGCCCAGGTGCAACAGATCCGGTGTTATCCATGACGGGTACGTAAGCATGCCGCACGAGTCCAGCGGCGCGCTCGGCGAAGGGCAACTCAAAACGTCTGATGTGCTGTGCGGCTTTCCGTTTACACATCGAAGTTCCACGGCTTTCGCATGTAACCGTGCTCACAGACGAGTATGAGTACCTCCACATCTCAGCAATACTTTCGGCCCAATCTTGATGAATTGCGGCAGGTTTCCAGGACGATTGAACCCGCCGACGCGACATCGGCCGCAAATCTGTTATCAGGACCTGCCGAACCTGTGCCAGTTGAAGGAATTGCCGCGTTATTAAAAGGCATGCTCGGCGCAGGTGGCGAAGAGATCGCAGCGGCCGTGTCTCTGCGAGGCGCCCAGGTCCGCGCGCAGCTCTTCGGGAATGCTGTTATCCCAATGGCACCCGTCGAAATTTCCAATACCTGTGCATCCGACTGCCTGTTCTGTGGCTGGCGGGTTTCAAATCGCGCAATGAAGCGGCTCAAGATGCCGACTGATCTTGCCATGCTGCAGGTGGAATACCTGGTCGACCAGGGAATTCACTACATCGAATTCGTCAGCGGCGACGACATTGCAGTCGTGCGGAATCAGCTGCCCGATCTGATCGCACAAACGCGAAGGTTGTTTGACGCAAAGGGCGTCGAAGGGAAAATTGCTTTCTGCACCCTCGCGCTTACCGAAATGCAATACGCTGAGCTGAAGGCCGCGGGCGCCGACGCGATGGTCGTCTGGCAGGAAACCTATGATCCCGCCATTTTTGCGGAGCACGTGGTCGGCGGACCCAAAGCATATGGAATATCTGACGACTGGAAAATGAATCGCGACGGCGACGGATGTAGTTTTCGGATTGAATCGCAGGAGCGCGCATTGCGTGCGGGCCTCGAGGTCGCGCTCGGCTCCATGCTCGGACTGAACCCGGATATTTGCACAGAGTTCCTGGCCACCGTCGAACATGCACGATACCTTACCGAGAGCTATGGTGCTTCCGGGGAACATCCCGTAATCATTGGCATGCCAATCTGGAACGCGATCACCACGCAGGAGACAGATCTGCGCCCGGCCGATGCACCGAGCCTGCAACGGCTTTTCCCCGCGCTTGCTGCACTTTATCTGCTCGCGTTGCCTTACGAAAGCACATGGGTATTTCCGAACTGCCGTGTGCCAATCGCCACCCAGGTAGAGGCAGCGCGCGTGGGTGGCGTATTCTCTTCGACAGAGGTTAAGCTTGGCCCGGGTGGTTATCTGCCTGCCATCCTTCGCAAGTTAAGCGACGCCGGTGAAGATGTAGCACCCCTCGTCGACCGTCTGAAGACCCTGCTGCGGGAGAACGGAGAAGACGTGGAAGCATTGCAACACGCACTCGACCAGCGCGAGCAGTTCATGCACCATTATCATGATCATACTACGTATGAAAACAGCATGGCCGCCGCGGGACTAAAGCTGTTAAAAGGGACAGATCTCAGGCAGAATCCGACTTAGATTCAGGTATTCGTCGGATCTCGTCTTCTGGAAAATATGCGCACGAAGAGCGATTTCAGCTCTTCGGCGCCCAGCAGCCATGCTGTGATCACATACACCGCTGCAGCGAGCAGGACCAACAGCACCAGCCGGAGAATCTGTCCGCTTAATAACTGACCGATTGTAGTTCCAGCCTGTCGGCTTGCACCTATCTCAAAGCGGGGTTCTACCCGGCTAAATGTGCGCGAAACCTTTGCTAATACGTACGATGGGCTCGTCCCGATATCCGTGGCGCCTATGCCTGTTTTGCTGAGCACTCGCACGCTGGTAACCATAATTGCGGCATTTGCGGAAGTAGCAAGGTCCGTGGAGAGCAATTCCATCGTGCTGGTGCTCTCAGATTGGGGTCCTACAAGCAGCACTACGGATTCGCGATCGAAATTCATATGCGGTACCATGTTGGGCTCCAGGCGAAGTTCTGTGCGCAAACGCTCCCAGTCGCCGTCGGTCCTCACGAGTAGAGCGGTCCCGCTGGCGGCGTTCGGCGGCAGCCGAACCGGGAAGCGCGTGCCGCGCGCAATAACGGCAACCTCAGGCCGGGTGTAGTGCTCGGCTGCCACCACTGCGACGGCCATCGTTGCGGCAGCGGCAACGATTCGCCACCCACTTGAGAGCATTGCGCGGCCGTCGATGCCGCCAACGCGCACGCGCAGCATGATCAGAGAAAGAATAGTCGTGACCAGGTACGCGATGCCCGCAGCCAAGGCGACACCGCCAATGCCCATTGGCTTGAGCAATACGTAGCTTAACACCGAGGCGAGAATCACCCCGCCAATATTTATGGATGCAGGTGTCATCGTATCTTTCAGTGAGTAGAAGGCCCGCGTCGCGAACATCACGAGCGAGTACGGAAGAATCGACACCGCATAATACTTCAGGAAATCTGCGGTGAAGACCGAATCCGCGTAGCGAAACTCGCCTCCGCGACGTTCAAACAGCGCTCTCGTTATGGGCAGTGCGAGCACCGTCAGTCCAATCGCAACAGGTAGCATGATAAAGAAAGTCCAGCGCAGCCCGAGCGAGAATGTCCGAACGAAACTATCGCGTTCTTTATCGACCGCTGCGCGCGACATCGCCGGGTAAAGCACCGTGGCAATGGACACGGCAAAAATCCCGTAAGGCATCATGATAAGCTGAAAACAGATGGTATAAGCGGTGAATCCACCCAGTACCGTTGTCAGTAGATTCGTACGCACGCCCGTGCCGAACAGGTTCGCCAATGCCACCACGACAATTGGTATGCCAAGGCCGACCGCCGATCTGAATACGGGATCTCGAAAGTTCACACGTGGCCGCAACGGCATTCCGATCTTTAGCAGCCAGGGCAGCTGCACCAGTGCCATTGCTGCGATACCTGCCGTCTGGCCGATTGCGATTCCCGTGGCGCCGATCAGCCCGAAGCTGTATGCCAGCAGCGACGCAATCACCACCACGTTATTGAGAATCGGCGCGGCAGCCGTGATCGCGAATACGTTGTGGCTGTTGAGGACCGCCATAAAGACGGCATTTAACCCGTAGAAAAACATCATGGGCGCGAAGAATTGAAGAAACCATGCTGCCATTTCCTGTTTAGCCTGTGCTTCCTGGCCTTTGGACAGCATCGTCAGCACATGAATGATCTGCGGCGCCAGCACAGCCGCGAGGATGGATGCGACAGCGAGAATCGCCGCAACGCATCCGAGCAGCAGGTTCGCCACGCGCCACGCTTCAGCCGATGTTTTTCCGCTTCGCTCCTGCTCGCGAACCAGCAACGGAATAAATATCGCACTGAGCAGCCCACCCAGCACTACTTCATAAATCATGCTTGGAATGACGTACGCCAGATTGTATGCATCCGCCATGGTGCGCTGAACGCCGATCGCATAAGTGAAAGCCATGAGGCGCAGCAGCCCGGTGATTCGGCTTACCAGCGTGAGGCCGGAGAACACTGCAGTGCTTTTAGCGAATTGGCTCACAAGACAATCACTGTGGGTTGGGCCCGCGACCACTCGTCAACGCGGAAGCGAAGCACTCTTTTCTTGTGCACGAATTTGCAGCGGCGACTGTAAGCACCTCACAATGACCATTACGATCACTATGCCGCAGTTCAGTGAGTCCATGACCGAAGGCAAGCTGCTGCAATGGAATGTGCAGGTTGGCGATCAGGTACGTGGCGGCGATCCTATTGCTGAAGTCGAAGCCGACAAGGCCAATATGGAAATCGAGGCACAGGAAGATGGTACGGTCGTGGAACTGTGCGGCGTTCCCGGCGATACCATCGAAGTAGGAACCGTACTCGCAGTCCTGGAACCTGGACCGTCGACAGGGTCTTCGCCTGAACAAGGTGTCTCTTCACCTTCGGCCACTCCTGTGAAGGCTTCACCCCTGATCCTTAGAGTTGCTGCGCAAAAGGGCATTCCCCTGCACCACGTAAGCGGCAGCGGTCCTGGTGGTCAAATCCTCCTGGAAGATCTCGACGCTTACGTCGCGTCGCAGGAAGGCAGCGATGCGAGTTGATCCGCAACGCGTCTGATTTCGAGGTGATTATCATCGGCGCAGGGAACGCTGGGACTGCCGTAGCGCAAACCTGCGCAGAGGTAGACCTGCCTGCGTGCACCATCGATCCCTCTGCTACAGGCGTGACTTACAGCGGGAGAGGCTTTGTTGCCGGGCCGAACAGCGTAGCCATGCTCAACCCGCAAACAGGCGACGAGACTAAGCTGCTTCATGCGCCGGTTATCATCATTGCAACGGGAAGCCGCGATGGCATTGCGAACACAGCATTTCTTGGTTTACGAAAGCTCGGAATCGAAACGGACCCCACCACTGGCGGCATCTTTACAGATGCCTATGGCCGAACCACTTGCGCGACTGTTTTCGCGGTTGGCTCCTGCTGTAAACCGCGCCAGGACTCTCCCTCAGCGGCAGCCATTACCGCTGCAATCCTCGCTTTACATCGGGCAGCCGTGATAACGGGCTCATTCGAATGACTGAACAGCTCCGCATTGGGATCGCCTGCTTTGCCACCTATGGCGGGAGCGGCGTCGTAGCCACCGAACTCGGCCGCGAAATGGCGCGGGCCGGGCACCGCGTTCATTTTATCAGTAACCAGCTTCCCTTCCGGCTGCAGCAGGGCGAATTCCTCGAAAACGTTTACTACCACGAGACAGTATCCACGACCTACGACGTCATTCCGGCAGCTATGTTTGGATTCGAGATTGCATCGAAGATCACGCAGATCGCCCTCGACGAGAAACTGGATCTGCTGCACGCGCATTACGCCGTGCCACACGCCATCAGCGGCATTACCGCCAAGCAGGTGCTCAAGCCTCGTGAGCTGAAAATTGTGACGACGCTGCATGGAACGGACATCACCCTTGTCGGCCGGCATCCCGCCTTCTTTCCTTTAACTAAATGGGCCATTGAGCAAAGCGACGCAGTAACCACGGTCTCACACTGGTTGCGTGAAGAGACGTTGCGCACCTTCGGGATCGAGAATTCGATCCACGTCATCCACAACTTCGTGGATACCACCCGCTTCAGTACGGAGCGGCAGGCGTGTCGCCGCAAACATTTCGCAGCAGACAATGAGAAGATCATCCTGCACGTCTCCAACTTCCGGCCGGTTAAGCGCCTCGACGACGTAGTCCATGTCTTCGCCCGGATCGCTGAAAGCATGCCTGCCAAGCTGGTGCTGATTGGAGACGGTCCCGAACGCGAGAGAACCCTGGAGCTCGCACGACGCCTCGGCGTAATGGACCGCACACATTTTCTAGGTAAACAAAATCTTATCGAACACTATTACGCGATTGCCGACCTGCTTCTCTTTCCGAGTGAGTACGAAAGCTTTGGCATCACTGCCCTTGAAGCCATGAGCGCCAGCCTGCCTGTCGTGGCGACGACTGGTAGCGGGCTATCCGAGGTTGTCGAAGAGGGAGTGACCGGCTTTCTGCGTCCGGTTGGCGATGTACCTGCGTTGGCCGAAGCCTGCCAACGTATATTGCAGGACGACGCGCTTGCAGTGCGCATGGGCCAGGCTGGGCGTCGCCGCGCCGAGCAGTGCTTCCAGGCGAAAGCAATCGCTCAGAGCTATTTGGATCTATACCGCTCAGTCATGAATGGCGTAAAATACCCGCCGCCCGCTCCCTGCAAGCCCGAACCGGCCGTCGTCCAGACGGTTCCGATCTCATCCAGTTCCTTGATTATTTAGGCGACACCCGCACAGCATTTAACTCACTCCCAGTGGCGATCAAAAGCAGATCGCCCGCTGTGCCGGTTCCTCCCAGCCATGCAATTTCTGGCCGAAGCCCCTGTGCCGCGATGGTTGCCACAACGTTGCCGGTTTTCACATCCAGCACGTGAATCGCGCCGCCGCGCATCGCTACCGCAATGCGGTTTTCGTCTGGCGACAACTCCGCCGCGTCCACCGCAGCACGTGAGTTCGTCGAGAGGGGAGTGGACCACTTCGATTTCCCCTCCATATCGACCGCTCCCATCCCCTCGCCACCCTTCGTTGTACCGGCTGCCATGATCAACGTGGGCGATGTGCGCGTCACCCGTGCAATGGTAGCGAACACCTTTGGATCCCATTTCCCGTAGACTGCGCCCGTGCTGCTGAAATCGTGTACCTTACCATCCGTACTTGTCGCGAGCACGTGAAGATTCCCGTCGCTGCTCATCCGGGCCGAATCTACATGCGTCGCCTTTCCAAACTTTTCCGCGTTCCAAAGCTTCGAGCCATCGTTCTTCAGCACCTGGAGAGCCGGAGCCGAATTCGCTGCAATCAGCACCTCTTCGCGTCCGTCGCCATCCACGTCTGCCGCCGCGACTTCGCTGATGCCTTCCGCGACGGCCGCGCTCCACTTTTCATTACCCGTCGCATCGAATGCGGACAGCGAGCGCCCCCATGACTGGTACCCCAGCAATGCGGGTTTGCCTTCGCTCTGTAACACCCGTAATGTAGAAACGGCAGCCGGAAGCTTAAACTCGCCTTTGCGCTTTCCATCCTGAGAAAGCTGGACACCCTCGCCTTTGAGATTGGCTGCAAAAATAACCGAGGCAGTCGTATCCGCGGCTACTGCTGTCCACGGGCCATCAAGTTTCCAGGCCAGTACCACACCCATCGATGTTAACGCGTCGGGCGCGGTCTTCGTCTTCTTCACGTCCGGCGTCGCCTTCTCGTCTCCTTTCTCTTCGTTAGGTTTTTCAGGCGCTTGCGCACCCGACGTTAATGCGGCCACAGTCTCGCTCGTGGCCAGTATTTTGCCCGCCAAGAGGTCTTCGATCTCTTTCTTTAACTGCGGCTTCATGTCGGGCCCAAACCCTACATGTACCACCTGCACCGTGCCGTCCCTGCCAATCAGCACAGTCTGTGGAATTCCTTCCACTTTGTACTTTTCCATCACATCGCCTTCTTTATCCATGGCGACCGGGATGGTCAGTTTCGCTTCCCGCAGAAATTCGCGAACGTCGCTCTCCTCCTCCTTCACATCCACTGCGAAGAACTCGACCCCGCTGCTCTTCAGCTCCATCGCAGTGGACGAAACAATGGGCAGCGCCATGCGGCACGGACCGCACCAGGTCGCCCAGAAGTCGAGTACGACTACTTTGCCCTTCAGCGCCGCCAGTTCAACTTCGCCGCCCTCCAGCAGCGGCAGCTTGAACTCCGGGGCCGGCTTCGCCAGTAACTTATGTGCGGGTTCGCTTCTCGGCCCGGTTGGCTTTTCGACCTTCGCGCCAACGGGCGGCACGAAGGCGAATGCATCCGCCGGCAACTCGGCTCCCAGCTTCCATCCGACAAATGTGATCTCCCCCGTGAATCGCCGATCATCCTTCGTTGCGACGCCCGCAACCATGATCGAGGTCAAATCCGCCGTTACCCGCAGTGGCAGGGGCACCTCGCCGGTCGATAACCACAAATCCCATTTCAGGTCGTCCTGGCTGAACTGCAGATGTTCCGCCGCTTCGCCCGGGACGATCTCTCGGCCCACATACTTCAATGCGGTAACGTCCTTCATCAGGGCCTCATAGGACGACTTCCCGAGCAACTCCCCGATAAAGGACATGGGGTCCCGCAGCAGGCCGGTCACGCCGCCCGGTGATGCATCGAACACCGGCTGAAGTTCCGGCGGCGCGGGCTCGGATTTGAACGTGTTGCGGGCCATATTGTAGCGGGTCAGCGTTGTCCCATCGGTGATGACCGTGCCACCCAGGTACTGACTATCGCTACGCACAGCCAGTTTATTTGGGCGCTCCAGCGCAATATTGCAGGTGGTGCTCATATCCTGCAGCATCCCCCTGGTTTGCATGCGCGCGAGCGCGTACGCCTGCACCTGCAACCGCGGCGGCGCGGCAAGTGCCCGCGACATCCCCTGCAGAAGCTGGTCGGCTTTCGAGTCAATCTGTGCCGAATTGTCGGCCGCAAAGCAGCCCATGGAGCTGAATAGCATCACGACTAGGAATGGCCGAATCATTGATTTGCTTTCATGAACTTTTCCCGACGTTCTCGCTTGCAGATCTGAAGCAGACAATCGGAAACGGCGGAGTTAAATGATGCCCAGTATATTTACACAGATTATAAACGGTGAACTGCCGGGACGCTTCGTCTGGAAAGATGACGAGGTCGTCGCCTTCCTAACGACAGCCCCGATGAATCCGGGGCACACTCTGGTCGTTCCGCGCCAGGAAATCGACTACTGGATCGACATGCCGGCCGCACTTGCGGCACAGGTAATGGAGGTGGCTCAAACCGTTAGCCGCGCAATACAGCAGGCCTTTGATCCAGAAAAGGTCGGGCTGATAGTTGCCGGTCTTGAAGTCAGGCATGTACACCTGCACCTGGTTCCGATCAACGCGATCAGCGATCTTAATTTCGATCGCCAGGACAAGACGGTCACGCCGGAGATTCTCGACAAGAACGCCGACTCGATACGCAGTGTATTGCGCGACCTCGGCTTTGCTGCACAAGCGACCGGTTAGTCGCATGGGCTTGCCCTCAGGCACGCTGTACGCTCACATTATGGTAAAAGATGTGCTACGGTCGGTTGGGCTCTTGCAGTTAAACGTAGCGCACCCACGCGGTTTCGATCTGCGAGCCGGCTAGTGCTCGGGTTCAATAACCGCGAAGTTCCCGTCCTTGCGTCGATAAACGACGTTCATTATCCCGGTATCTTCGTTAATAAAGCAGAAGAAGTTCTCGTCCTTAAAGAAAAGTTCCTCCGCCGCTTCGTTTACGTCCATCCTGTCGACGACATGCCGTTCGCTCGGGAACACTCGGACGTTGAGCTTCTCCAGCATGGCTGGCGGAGTCCGCGCGTCTCCATTGCCCCGCCTGCGCGATTCACCGCCGAGGTCCCGCTTATCTCTAGCCCCGGCGCGAGTCGGCAGCGCGCCAACGGATGGCCTTTTCAGTGCAGCGACACGCCCCACAGGGCGTGCGTCCATCCCGGCTTCCGGCCCGGAAAGATCCGCTTTTTTTGCGTTCCGGTTCGCCAGCGTCATGTCCTTCTTTTTGCCTTTTAGTTTTTCCCACTTTTTCTTAAGCTGCACCTCCACCTTATCCACAAGCAGGTCGAAAGCTCGCATTGCATCATGGTCGCGGTGCTTTGCGTTTACCTCCACAGGGCCGCTCTTCAGTCTTAACTCCGCAACGATCTGGTTCCCGTCGCGCTCCAGCACAATATCCAGCATCTGGATGCGGTCCGTGTACTTCTGCAGCCGCGGTATTTTCCCTTCGATGTAGGCACGCATATCGTTCGTGATCTTCAACTGGTGTCCGGTTATGCGAGTGGCCATGCGGTCTCTCCCAGTCTGCCGCGGACTGCGACAGCTCATGTAGAATTGTTACATCGCTGTATTTCGAAACAAAGTCGATGCCAGCGTGCAAAGCTCTGCCAAATTCTGGCTGCTTAACTGCATCAACGCCGCCCGAAAACTCCCTGCCACCTTTATTTACACGCAAACCCTGTTGATTCTGCATTTTGCCGGCAGGCGAAGTCGGCACCTATGCGA
Organism: Candidatus Sumerlaeaceae bacterium; assembly: GCA_051003195.1. Lineage (GTDB taxonomy): Bacteria > Sumerlaeota > Sumerlaeia > Sumerlaeales > Sumerlaeaceae > JBPCLP01. The sequence continues at coordinate 156,100 of JBPCLP010000009.1, forward strand.
TTTCAATGCCTTCAACAGGTGATCTCTTCAAGCTGCCGAATACTGGTACTGGCTGCGCTATGTGCCTTATGCGTCCCGCTACGGGGGCAGTCGGTCACGACCTCGAGCAAAGCCACAGGTGCGTCGAGTGCACAGCGTCAACAGGGCTCTACCCTGACAGTCGCGCTTGTTGGCGAGCGCCCACTGGTAGCGGCGAACAGGAAGAAGCATGTCGACCTGCTTGCCATCACCACGCATACGCTTGGCCTCGATGTTCACGATTTCACAACCAACGCGCAGGTTCTCGAAGAAATCGCGCGCGAAAGCGCACCAGTCATAAGCCTGAAGCCAACGATTGTCATCGTGTTTGCCGGCGCTGCGGACGAAAAGCTGGGTACGGACGACGATCGACAACAGGATTGGTTAAAGAGCATCGTGAACTCTTTCACCAGCGTTGCCACGCGCGTCTACATTGTTCCGTCCAGTCCTTCCATCGGCACGCTTACCGCCGCCAACCTGCGACTCGCGGCTTCCAGTACTGGCGCGACCTTTATTGAAACCGGTAGCCAGATCTCGGGCAAGCCTTATGAGGAGGCATTCCAGGCAATCCGAGGTGCAGAGCAGAATCCGGCTCCCACTGCAACACCCGCGACTTTGACTGAACGTCTGCCGCAGCCGCGCTTAGCCCTGCCTCCCCTCGACGAAACGACACAATCGCAGAGCAGCGAGCCCAAAGGCATCTTTGTTGCCCCGACGCCTGCCAGCCCTGACGAACTGGTTCATAAACCCGCAACTGGAGCAGAACAAAAGGCTGCAGATGCCGAGACGACCGGACGGCGCACGGTAACAAAACGCGGCGCGGAAGCCGAGCCTGCCATCATCCCCATGAAGCCGCTACCTGCATTGAAAAGCTTCTCACCCAAACGGCCCGTTCCGCGCAAGAACACCGACAAGAAGGCCCCGGAAATGGCGCGGTAGCGCGAGCACGTGGGCAGCTATAGCGCGGCAGCACAGCCTTTCTCAGTCATCCTCAGTATTGCGAATACGATCTCGCAGGACTTTGTGACGTTGAACAATGCCTCTTTCGACTGAACAGTACTCTCGTTACGCTCGCCACCTGACACTGCCTGAGGTCGGCCTGGAAGGCCAGGAGAAGCTGTTGACCTCGCGCGTTCTCGCAGTCGGAGCGGGCGGGCTCGGCAGTCCCGCCCTGCTTTATCTTGCGGCAGCGGGAGTCGGAACCATCGGCATTGTCGATTTCGACGTGGTCGACGTGAGCAACCTTCAGCGTCAGGTTGTGCACTCGACAGGGGACGTCGGCCGTCCCAAGCTCGACAGCGCGGCGGACCGCCTGCGCGGCCTGAACCCCGATGTGAAGATCGTACCCCATCATGAACGTCTAACCAGCGCAAACGCGATGCAGATCATTCCGAACTACGACGTGCTGCTGGACGGCTGCGACAATTTCGCGACACGCTACCTGACCAACGACGCATGTGTGCTTCTGAAAAAGCCCAACATCTTCGGAAGCGTGTACGGCTTTGAGGGACAATCGAGTGTGTTCTGGCCTGCCGGTCCGCAGGGTGGGCCATGCTACCGGTGTCTCTTTCCGGAGCCACCGCCGCCGGGCAGTGTCCCCAGCTGCGCCGAGGGCGGAGTGCTTGGCGTTCTGCCGGGCTTGATTGGGCTCATACAGGCCACCGAAACGATCAAGATTCTGCTTGGCCATGGTGAGACACTGGCAGGGCGGCTTCTTCTTTACGATGCGATGGCGATGTCGTTTCGGACCGTTCGCGTGCGGCGAAACCTGCAGTGCCCTGTGTGTGGCGATAATCCAGGCATTACCCAGTTAATCGACTACGAACACTTCTGCGGCGCTGCCGCTGCGGCGAAGGCAGGTGCCCAACCAACGGGAGGACCAGCATTGGAAGAGATTACGCTTGAGGACCTGAAGCGCCGCATCGACGCCGGCGAAAAGCTGAACATCATCGACGTACGAAACCCTGACGAAAACGCTGGCGGCTCCCTTCCCGGAGCCCGGCTTATTCCGTTGCCCGAATTGCCTCGGCGCCTTGGTGAGCTCGACTCACTGCGCGACCAGGAAATTATTCTTCACTGCCAGAAAGGCGGACGCAGCGCCAAGGCCTGTGAGATTTTACAATCCGCCGGTTTCAAAAGGCCCGTGAATCTTAAAGGCGGTTACTCAGCATGGCAGAAAGCATCAGCGGCGTGGCAGAAATCTGCGGCCACAGATTAGCTGAATGATTTCCAATCTCCGTGGCGCTGTGATTAACCAGGCATGAATTCCATCGCTGAAAGCCTTCATGCTGTCCGGCACCGCATCGCGGCCGCGGCCGACCGCGCTGCACGGCACCCGAATGAAATAACGCTTGTCGCGGTGACAAAGACCCATCCCGTAGATGTGATGCTTCAAGCGGTCGTAGCCGGCGTGACCGACGTGGGCGAGAACCGCGTGCAGGAAGCGCTCGACAAAAAACGCGGCATGGAAGCGGCCGGCGCAGGCCTGCGTTGGCATTTGATCGGACACCTGCAAACCAACAAAGCGAAGTCAGCAATCGAGCACTTTGACCTCATCCACTCCGTCGATTCACTCGCACTCGCACAGGCGTTAAACAAGCACGCCTCCGTCGCGGATAAGGTCCAATCGATCCTGCTGCAATTCAACGTCTCCGGCGAGGACACAAAATTCGGTGCCAATCCCCGCAACGCCCATGAGCTCACTACACAAGTTCTCCAGACGTGTCCCAGTCTACGCATCGACGGTTTCATGACCATGGCCCCGTTCAGCGACAACCCCGAAGACGCGCGCCCGCACTTCCGCGCATTGCGTGAGGTTGCACAAACGCTGCGCACCGAATTCCAGAATGCGCCTAACTTCCCAGCAACGCATCTCTCCATGGGAATGACCGGCGACTTCGAAGTCGCCATCGAAGAGGGCGCAACCATCGTCCGCATCGGCAGCGCCATTTTTGGAGGCAGGTAGTGGAAGTGGATAACTGAAACCACTGCCGACCACTCTCGGGCTACTCTTCGCCTATATTGTCTGACGAAATGCGAGTGAAGCTAGTGAAAGCGCTACTCACTGCCTTTAGCCAGGATCTGTCCTTCGGCTAGTTTTTGGAAAAGAAAAAATAGCTCCCCGCAGAAGTAAATCCCGGTGGGGCCGCGGAAGTAGTACCGGTCACCATGTAGCCAGCCGGCACACCGTTGGCAGCCGTATCAGCCGATCGCGCCGTGACCCCAAAGGGAACCGAATCTGCGTCCCTTCCAGGGAATTCCGGATGATGACAATCGCGTTTTTCGAGTCGGAGCGCCGAAAAGAGACCCGGCTCCGGGATCCGTGTTTTTGAGGTGTGTGCGGACGCTAGAAAGTGCCCGCCGATTTGACCTTCACTTTCCGCAGCGTGAAGCTTTCATTACAGGACGTTTTAGCCTTATCGGTGACCGTTACGAAACCCTCGCCGGATAATTGGAGAAAGCTCGTTGAAGTTCCAGAGTCGAACAGCAGTTGCACCACGGCGGAGTCGAGAGACGTCGTGCCAACCGGTCCGTTTGTGTAAAACAGGGAAGCTCCGGCGCTCTCGAAGAAGTTTGGTGTCACTGCGCGAACACTCACTTTGGGGTTGCCGTTCTTCCAGGTAACAAGCGCGTCGAGTACCATCGTTCTAGTTCCGCCCAGGGTGACAATGATCGTCCGGAATCGAGCTTGTGTGTCGCCTGCCTCGTAGTTGGGGTCGTCGCCCAGTGCTTTGCGGACTTCAAACGCACCGGCATTAATGGTAACACTTGTGTTCTCGTTGAAACTATCCGTTGGTATCGTGCCCGGATGTATGATGCGGAGTTGAAGCGTTCCTGCGGCGGATTTCGTACAGGTAGTTCCACCTGGGGTGGTGGTGGTCACGATTCGATCCGAGAAAGATTCCTTTAGAATGAACCCACCCGGTGCCGCAGATAGATTGGCCGCACAGAGCAGAAGCATACTGCACACTAAAGTTAGCCGACACCATAATGCCGACGAGACAACGAGCTGCATGATCAAACCTCCGGAGGCAGTGCACTTCAGAACCTGCCGCCGAAACACACCGGTTTTCGACAAAATGCAAGGCCAGTGTACAGTTCGACGCAAAACTGCTCGCAACCTATAGATTTAGACGCCGCCCTGTCCACGAAGGGGAGACGCGCTCCATGCTTCGACGTGCGGGGCTGGTCTGCCGGTAGCAGCAGCTCAGCCAATCAGGCACAGGCGTTGCATGGGGTTTCCACAAACGCGTGGTTTCTGTGTGATCCGCAGAAGCTGTGAACGAGGGAGAACGGCCATGAACCGATCGACGGCAGAGCTTGAAGTGATGCGCGCGGCAGGGGCGGAGATGGAGAGCGATGGGCATGTCAGCATGCACATTGCCCGCGATGTGTACTGCATCCCGCTGTCCGTTGTGAATGCGTACCTCGTCGGCACCCGCGAAAGTTTTATCCTGGTGGACTGCGGTTTGTATCTTTCAGCCGGGAAAATTCTGCGGGCAGTGGCCGAGCGTTTTGGAGAACATGCACGCCCCTCAGCGATTGTTTTGACGCACGGGCACTTCGATCATGTCGGCGCATTGACACAACTGCTGAACCAGTGGAACGTGACTGTGTACGTGCATCGAATGGAGATGCCCTATCTGGACGGCCGTTCCAGTTATCCGCCACCGGACCCGACGGTGGGCGGTGGCGCGATGTCATTCATGTCGCCGTTGTTGCCGAACGCGCCGCTGCATGTTGGCGAGCATTTGCAGCCTTTGCCGGAGGACGCGAGCGTTCCCGGCGTGAGCGGCTGGCGCTGGATCGCGACCCCGGGCCACACCCCGGGTCACGTGTCGCTATACCGCGAACGCGATGGCGTGTTGATCGCCGGCGACGCGTTTGTCACCACGCGCCAGGAATCCGCCGTCGCGGCGATCATGCAACCAATCGAGGTCAACGGCCCGCCGGCGTACTTTACGCCGGATTGGGAATCTGCGAAGCGGTCTGTGTGGAAGCTGGCGGAACTTGAGCCGGTGATTGTTGCAACAGGTCATGGTCGTCCGCTGCGCGGTGAGCCGATGCGGGTTGCGCTTCGCGAACTGGCGCTCAGTTTCGACGAAATCGCGCGGCCTGCGCATGGCCGTTACGTGCATCAGCCCGCCGTCAGCGATGAGAATGGCACAGTCTCGGTTCCACCGACAGCCGTCGAGCCCGCGCTCATGGTGGCAGGTGGTGTTGCGATGGGCCTTTTGGCGGGCCTCCTGTTGAAAGGAATCATTAACGCATCGTCAGCGCCCCGCATCCCTAAAAGACGTGGTTCGCGACCCTCCGATTATGGCCACATGACGCCGTGATATTACTGCTGTGTATTAATCTCGCTTTGTGCGAGCTTCATGCAGCAGTTCCTGGATAGCGGGTTTGAGCTGTGGTATATCCTTTTCAACCGCTGCCCAGACCTCGTGAAGATCGACGCCAAAGTAATTGTGCACCAGAATGCTTCTCATTGCAGCAATCTGTGCCCATGGTATATTTGGACGAAGCCGCTGAAGTTCCTCGCGAATCGAGCGCACAGCTTCGCCAATGATTTGGATATGGTATACCATCCACACCTGGACCATACGATCAGTAAGAAATGCTTCTTCGCCCTTTGCTGCCGCGACTTCTTCGATGCGGTCAATCGCCTCAAGGATGTGTTCAAGGCGATCCACCAAACTTCTCACAGGGCAACGGCTTCCCTTAAGATACGATCCCGGTATTTTGCCTTCAGCCCGCGTTCACTCGCAATGTCGACCCGCCGGGCCAGCAACGTTTCAAGCGCCAACTGCAACGACGCGTGATCGAGCAGGCTCCGGCCTGGCTCGAAACTAACGAGAAAGTCTACGTCGCTCTTCACTCCGGCGTGTCCCCGCGCCACTGACCCGAATATGCGCACATGAGTAGCACCATGCAGGTGGGCCACTTCCAAAATACGCTTTCGCTGAGCTCTTAAATCATCGAGGTTCATATCGGTCTCGTGCATCTATACAGCATCTTCGCGCTCTCATTGTTTGACCCGCTGTTTATGCGTTCACATAATTCACGCGCTCGTCATGTAACACGCCTTCTAACAGGATGCGTAATGTGAGATAAACCTTCATGTCGATCGGGCCAGCCGCTTCCAGGGGCTCCAGCGGTGGCAGGGGCTCGACGTTTTCGGGATTAACTGGAAATGTTCCCAGCGCGGTTGTGAATTCGTGCAGTTCCTTGTCGGTGGTATTCGGCACCCGCAGGATATACTCCTGTCCGTGCATGCGACCATAAATGATTTCCGCATCCTCGCGTACCTCGATGTAGAACCCATCATACTTCTCGAACGAGTCCCACTCCTTGAAATCCGAAAAAAAGGTAGGCTTCTGTATAAACGGCCCACCATATTCCGGACAGAAAGTATCGCAGTTTCCACACTCATTGCAGAAGGCCGCGAAGTTCGCGATCTGGCGGCTTTTCTTAAGCTGTAGCTGGTGCTCGCCATCGATCGCAACGATCTGCCCATTTTTAAGCAGGTAATTGCGGTAGGTAATATCGGTCTCGGGTGACTGGTAGGTGAAGTTTGCGTCGTTAGGGCATACCGGTATGCACTTGTCGCAGGTGATGCAGTCGAAAACCGTCAGGAAAGAGTTGATTCGTTTTGGGATGACGGCGTTTCGTGTGCGCGAATATCGTGTATCTGCGACAACTTCCCGTGCGATACGTTCGTGGTTGTACATACCCTGGTTTGCGAGCAGCTCACCCGTCTGCGTCGCAACTTCGCCGGCGTCATTGCCACTGTAGTTCATAATGTACTGGTCGATACTGAACGCACTAACCCGCCGCATGTCCGTCTCGAGTGCTCGGACATAATCGATCGTTCGTCCAAATCCGCCAGGCTTGAGTAAATCGGTACATGTGGTAATCGGAACAAATCCGCAGGCAACGCATGGCGCAAAGTTCATCTTGTCGACGCCCGCGCTAAAGGAGATCGGCACGTAGCCGTCCTCCTGCGGTTCGCGTTCATCGGTGGTCAGGCCGTTAACGTGCGAAAGATAAGCGCTGCGGAACTTGTACGCCAGCTCGACCGCTATCGGGTGCAGCGGTGCACCACTCATGTACATGACCTTCTCACTCGGCTGAAAAAAGTCACGATGGTTCATCACTTCGAGAGTATTGTTGAACTTTGCGCCCACGCGCAACCCGAGGCTGTGTGCCAGCCGGCGCAGACGACGCGTTATGACGATCGAGTCATCAAATTGCAGACCGCTGGTGAGCGCCGCCGGGTTTAACTGCATTTCAGGATAGCCGAGGATGTTGTGCAGAATCTCATCCAGTCGTTCGCCGCCAAGCATGGTCGGATTCATCTTGATGATCGTGTGCAGGTGGTTCTCCCGGAGAAGAAACTCCACGATACGCTCGATTTCATCGGCAGGGCAGCCGTGGAAGGTCGAAAGCGTGGCCGTGTTCACGATTCGCGGGTCGTACTCGATGCTTCGCAGATGTGCGAATTCATCGGGGATTTCCGCGCGCAGTCGATCAATGACAGAGGAAGCGTCCAGAAGCCCGTGGATAAACGTCTGTACCTTTTCGCTGCGTATACCCTCGAGATTGTACCCGCACGACAGGTCAAAGATGCAGTCGTAAAAGTTAGGCAGTTCGTGGTGCGCCGTCGCGCGGGCGCGCTTCGGGACACCGAGCGTTTCCTCCTGCTCCAGCATACGGAGCAGCATCCAGGCCTTTACGTATTCATCCAGGCTTTGCCCCAGCAGCAGCTCCTGCGAGAACTCTATATTATATCCGACGTTCGTCGCATCAATGCACGGGCGCCCGATGCTGAGCCGATCATCGATCTGCACCGTCTTAAGTTCCATAACCCGGCAGCCGCCGAGCCACGAGAGCACGATGTTTTGCGCCATCTGGGTGTGAGGACCCGCGGCGGGGCCGAGGGGTGTCGCGGCCGGATACCCGTGAAACCGGACACCGGTGTTAAGCTCCGCGGCTTCGGCCCCCCGCCAGAACTTGTTGGCCGGCAGGTCAAAGATCTTATTCTCTCTCTGGAATTCACGGAACATACGGCGCACAAGTTGCGCGAAGGGCAATGGCACTAATTCAGGCATGCGGCAGGGTGGGCTGCGTCGAATGCCCCTGTCAAAAAGAAGCTGTTGAACCTTCGATGCGCATCTCGCAGCTAAACCGCACTTCTAATCATAGAGAGACAAAGCTACCGCTTATGCCGATACTTCGCAGGGAAGAAGCGCCTGATCTGCTCGGACCGTACCTGGTATACTTATGGCAGCGCAAACTCTGGATCCTGGTTCCAGGTCTGCTCGTATTCGTACTGGTCTATATTGCGATGCGATTTGTGGCAGAGGAGTATAAGGCCACGGGCGCACTATATGTTAACCGGTTGATGGCAGGGCAGGACCGCGATGAAGTCCTCAGCCCTGCTACGGTTGCACAGCTACTGGAAAGCAGTATGATTCTGCACCGGGTTCGGGACGAATATATGCAGGCCTTCGGTATTGCGCACGCGCCGCAATTCGAGAAGTTTGCCCGCCGGTTCAAGGTCAAGACCGACATTCTACAGGACACTTCCGTGCGGAAAGACGTCTCCCCGGTTCTCGAGCTGGAGGTACAAAGCGATGGCACCAGCCAGACACGATTCCTCATGGAAAGCTGGATTCGTAACGCCATCTCCGAATTCGGCAATGTCGCTGCGGATGAAGCCGTTTCCAAACGCGACAACCTGCAGCGCGAGAACGCCAGGCTCGAAACCGAAATTCAGCATGCGGAAGGAGAACGCTCTCAGGTACGTACCCAGCTCGTCCTGCAGGAGAAGCTGCTCGCGCAGTCAATGGACCTGCTGGCCCCCGCGGAATTTTCGCAGAAAGCAGTGCAGTCTGACAGAATTCTCAACACCGACGTCGATTCCCGTACCGGAGGTGATTCCAGGGTCGAGGTATCGATCAATTCGCAGCCCAAGCCTCCCGGCCTTCTGTCTCACATCTCATCTCTACAATTGCAACTTGCCCTGAGTCGCACCGGAGCAGCCGGTACGACTCCAACCACGGAACTGGAACGCCAGGCCGCCGCTGTAAACTCGGTCATCCAGGACATGCAGACTTCCATATCGGCCTTGCAGAAAACTGTCGCTGATTTGACCCGTGAAGTATCCCGACTGGACCGCGATCTGGAGTACAAACGTAGCATCCAGGCGCGCCTTCACATAAGCCTGAATCGCTATGCCGTGTCTGCGGCTTTGGCAACGCATGCAGTGGAGAACGGCCTGCCTGCCGGGGCCGATCTTCGGGCCATCTCCATGCCCGTGCAGCCCGAGCTTCGAATCTGGCCCAAGCGTACATTTGCCGCCGGTGGCGCGGCGTTGGCAGCCATGCTTTTCATCAGCGTTGCGCTGTTGCTGCACCGCTACCTGCAGGCTGTCGTCCTGAAGACACGGGAAGTTGTTGAATGAGTCATGTGGCGGTCGCTGCGCGATAAATTGCCGCTCTTCATTGGTGCGGGGGTGGTTACGGCGCTGTTTTTCCTGGGTGTGCTGGAGTGGGATAAAACGGTGGGCTGGGTGCGGCACTACATTTTTCGGGTAAAGGGAGTTGCGCAGAATATCGGCAAAAGCCCGCCGCCTGGCGATCTCAATGCCGCGCGTGCCTGCCGCGAAAATCTGCACCGCATGCAAGCCGCAAAGCGTAAGGCTGCTTTTGATCGAGGACAACAGGTCGGGCCGATCAGCTGGGAAGAAGTGCTTCGCCGTCTTCCCGACATTCCGCAGCGCCGGCTCCATCCAGCCGAGTTGGAAAAGTTTACGCCCAAATGCCCGGCTCGCGGCACCTATTCACTGGGTAACCTGGAGGAAGTGCCGCGGTGCACTGTTAGCGGGCAGAACACCCTCACCCTCGAAGACGATCATATCATTGTGGATTGATCCAGCGTCCAATAATCTTCTGGCAAGCGACTTTCGCGGGGCTCACGGTGCGCAATCGACATGGACCTGAAACCGCTGGTTGGTGTGATCATGGGCTCCGATTCCGATTGGGACACGATGATCCACACTTCGAAGATGCTCGAGCAGCTTGGGGTGCCGCACGAGGTGCGGGTGGTATCCGCTCATCGGACGCCGGACCTGCTTTTTGAATACGCTTCCACCGCCGAGGCGCGCGGCATCCAGGTATTGATAGCAGGCGCCGGGGGAGCGGCTCACCTGCCTGGCATGGCTGCCAGCAAAACGCTCCTTCCGGTGCTCGGTGTGCCTGTGGAGTCAAAGGTGCTGCGAGGCGTGGATTCGCTGCTGTCCATTGTGCAGATGCCGGCCGGAGTTCCAGTCGGCACATTGGCAATTGGCCGCGCCGGCGCAATCAACGCAGCGCTTCTCGCCACCACCATCGTAAGCCGCACGCATCCGGAATTGCGTGAAGCTCTTCTCAACTACCGCGCAATGCAAACCCAGGCGGTACTCGCCAAGCCGGATCCGCGGAACACCAACGCGTGAAGCAGGTTGGCGTGTTGGGTGGCGGTCAACTCGGCCGCATGCTTGCTCTCGCAGGATATCCAGTGGGGCTGCACTTTCGGTTTCTCGATCACGCCCCGCAATCTTCCGCAGCCGATGTGGGTGAACTCATTGTCGCCGAGTTCGAGGATTCTGCTGCGCTGGACCAGTTCGCAGAGGATCTCGATGTCGTAACCTATGAATTCGAAAACGTTCCGGTTTCGGCCGTAGTACATCTGGCGAAACGCCTGCCTGTTTATCCGCCCGCCGAAGCACTGATTGCGTCACAGGATCGTTTGACCGAGAAAACCTTTCTGCGCGATCTTAGCATTCCAACTGCTCAATTCGCGCCCGTAAGCAGCACCGCCGAGTTGGATGCCGCCGCTGCCACACTGGGGCATCCCTCCATACTGAAGACAAGGCTGATGGGCTACGACGGCAAAGGCCAGGTGCGGCTCATCCGCAAAGAAGATCACCCTGCTGCACTCGAGGCAATCGGCAGTACATCAGCGATACTGGAGGCAGTGGTGCCGTTCGAGCGCGAGCTGTCGTTGCTCGTAGCCAGAAGCGTGTCAGGCGAACTCGCATACTACGCGCTTACCGAGAACCATCATGAAGAAGGAATTCTGCGCAAATCGATTGCGCCCGCGCCTGGTCTCGCGCCTGCCCTGCAACAGCTTTCCGAACAATACGGTCGCGCGATCGTTGAAAAGCTCAATTATGTTGGCGTCCTGGCGATCGAGTTTTTCCAACTCGGCGACCAATTGATGGTCAACGAGATCGCCCCGCGTGTACACAACTCCGGCCACTGGACTATTGAAGGCGCCGAAACTTCGCAATTTGAAAATCACCTGCGTGCGATCCTGGATCTACCGCTCGGCAGCCCGCGAGCGCGCGGAACCAGTGTGATGGTCAATTGTATAGGCGAAATGCCGGGGATGGCTACTTGCCTGAGGGTTCAGGGCCTTCATTACCACTCGTACGGAAAAGCTTCGCGGCCCGGGCGCAAAGTCGGACATCTGACGATGTGCTGCGCAACGGAAACCGCGGCCCGCGAAGCCCTGCAGATACTGGAGCAGACAGTCGCCGGGGCAACTTAGCTGGTCTGTTTAATGCCGATTCATCTACTAGTTCTACGCTATTAATATTGTTGCACGTAACGTGCTTATAATCATTGCACGGGTGAAAACGCAACTCACACTGCGGCGCGGTATTTTGTAGTGCCTCACTCACTCAGTAAAAGGTTTTTAAATGAAGCTCGGCTGTTCTTACTTTGGTAACCGTATCCTCAAGCATGTGCGCACTGACATGCAGGAACTCGCGCAAATGGGATGCACTTACGTCGTTCATTGTTTTAATGAAAACGACTGGCTGTTCTACCACGACACAATCAGGGAGATAGTCGACATCAGCCACGGAGCGGGTCTTGAGGTCCACATCGATCCATGGGGGGTGGGCAAAGTTTTCGGGGGTGAGAGCTTTTCCAATTTCGTGATGCAGAATGTTGACGCCATGCAGATGGTGTCGGACGGAAAACCCGTGGGCTCAGCCTGCCCGAACCACCCCAGGTTCCGGGCGTTTATGCGCGAGTGGATCGACGCGGCCGTCACGACCGGCGCCGACGTTCTCTTCTGGGATGAGCCCCATTTCTACCTCGCGGGATGGATGGGAGGACGTCCGAATACATGGGGCTGTCGCTGCGCCGTCTGCGCGGAGAAATTCCAGCAGCACTATGGAAGTCCTTTGCCCGCTGAAGAAAACGACGAAGTACGGAAGTTTAAGGAGAACTCGATCATCGAATTCCTTGGCGAGCTTGTGGCCTATGGCCATGAATGCGGCAAACGCAACAGCCTGTGCGTGCTTCCATTGCGAGACGCCAGCCACAGCACGGCGAACTGGCAAAAGCTCGCAGGCATTCCCCACCTGGATATCTTCGGCACCGACCCGTACTGGTACGCGTTCAACAAAGACATGCGCGAGTTTGTCGGAGCGGCGTGTGAGGATGTTAAGGAAGTCTGCACGCAGCACAATCTTGATTCCCAGATCTGGCTGCAGGGGTACAAAACGCCGGCAGGCCGGGAGCATGAACTGGTAGAGGCCGTCGAGTTAATGGTCCAAAAAGGGATCCGCGACATCGCTGTGTGGGGTTTTCAGTCGTGCGGATTCATGTCCTGGATTCGTCCTGATAACCCGGAAATTGCGTGGGCAAAAGTGAAAGAAGCTTTCGCACGCGCGAAGGGAATTGGTACGGCTCACTAGCGTTGAGCGCGTTGGGCTGCTTCCGCCGCTTCTGCTGCATGCGCGGCGCTTTGCACCTGTGTGTTGGCTCGCACCGTGGCGATGCAGGCAACACCCATTCCCAATCCGGGCAGGTAGTTTTCCCACATCACGCGACCCGTGTACGGATCCAGACAGAAAGTGTATCCCAACAGCGACACGAACAGGCGATCTCCGTCCAGCAGCAGCGCTGGATATGCCTTGCCCTTAGGAGCCTGCCACTTCCACAGCATAGTGCCGGTTGCACGGTCCAGGGCAACGACATGTTTGCCGAAGCCTACGAATACCATCTCGTCCAGATCCATGAAAGATCTCCTTTATAGCGCTCTTCGTGCTATTCCCGGTAATCCGCATCGTTCATGCGAAGTTGCGGCGGTTGCTGTGGCGGGTACAATTGAGGTAATGGTGTTTGAGTGGCGGGAGACAATTGCGGACTGCCCGTCGAACCCTTTGGGGCAGCGAGTAATTGCGTGGTCGTGCTGTCGACCGTTGCAGCCATTCCAGTGACGGAAACAGGGCCGCGCCGGCCCAGGGGGACGAGCTCCTCCACAGAATCACCGGGGTCGCCAATCACGATATAGCGGAACTGGTCGCCGGCGTGGTTCGCAAGGCGAAGGAAGTAGTGCGGGTTTGAAGGTGCATCAAATATTGCATACCCCTGGTTTACGCCAGCGCTTGTGAACTTCTCCGGGATTGCGCCATGGCGTTCCGTAACACCTGCTGCAATCCCGTAAGATACTCCGTCTGCTGTGACAAGAGTCATGCTTGAAGTTGCTAATGTGTCAGCATCTGGTCTCTTGTTCTCAGCCCACAGGTCTACCGCGATGAAGCCTCCTGTGGCACTTGTCGGGGCGGGTTGTACTGCAAGGCGCCGCGCGGCTCTCGTACCCAGCACTGTGTATTCGATCGTGTCCAATTGCACCGGCTCGCCTGGCTTCGCCGCGGTTGCGACATCAAACGCCGGTGTAGCGACACTAGAAGTCATTAGTTTTGCGGCAGGTGTAGACGCGGTTGGGAGATGCGCAATCGGCGGCTTCACTATGCGTCCATCCAGCAGGTGCTCCCCAGCCGCCAGCGCGATGGGCAAACAGATCGCCAGCACGAAACCGGCAGCGGGTGGAACGGATTTCGGAATGAACGGGATCGCAATTGCGTAACCGCGCGGCGGCGCATTCCGCCACGCACGTACCAGCGCGTACGCTATGAAGATGACTGCAACTGCCAGCAGAGCATAGCCAGCGCGGGAGACCCATTGCATGGCCTGGTAGTCAGAGTGACCCACGTTGCCCGCCCCGGAAGCTGTCCAGCGGGCGTTTAGCTGATTAGTCCAATAGTTGATCAGGCTCAAATATAAGACCAGCGACAATTGAAAGTTTAGAACGCAGCGAGCATGGTGGTAGACGACGCGGTCTTTAAAGCCACGCATAGCCATGGTGGCCATGGGAACCGCCGTGCCTATGTAGCGATACGGCCAGGTGAAAACGGGCAAAAGCATTGCCAGGGTCGACAGATGGCATACGATTGCCCAGGCGCGGGTTGAGGAGCGTTCGATAGCATTGGCGGCAGCTGCAGGGAGTGCAGGACGGCGTCGCTTGCGCGCTTGCTGCAGTGGGTGCAGCGGCGGGGGAATTCGAGATAGAGCGAAGCTGTCGTCCTCAACGACAGTAGGCGGATCGGGAGAGCCGCCGCCGTGCGGCCGGACACCAGGCGCGCTCGCCCGCTCACCGGTGCTGGATGCCTCACGCCGCCCCGCATCAATGATTGTAGATTCATCCGAAAGAGAAAGTTTGTAAGGGTAGTCGTCTGGCATTGGCGAAAACTCTTCTCCTGCTCAATCGGGTAGCGGGAGCCTGCGGCTGACTCAACGTTAAAATGCCGGGGCCGCGAGATTGTACGAATATACAATGCGCCGTGGATTCACACTGATTGAACTGCTGGTCGTCGTCGGGATTATTGCGATCCTCGCCACAATCGGAATGATGAATTTTCTGGAGGCGCAAACGCGATCCAAGGTGTCGCGAGTGCGCTCAGACATGCGAACCTTCGCGACGGCCGTCGAGCTGTACTACACCGACGAGAACAACTATGTGGACACCTATGGAATCCGGAAGCTCACGACCCCAGTGGCGTATATTTCGACGATTACGCACGATGTGTTCGCAGAACGGGATGGTTCTCCGTACCTCGGCTATGTGAACACTGCGCAAATGAGCACCAGTGAAGAGCTGGAGAGCTGGGACGTGAGCAGCTACACTCCCTTGCAGCAGGGTGCCTTTGCGCAGCATGCATGGATTATCTGGAGCTGCGGGCCGGATATTAAAAGCACGGCATTGGACAACCGGCAGCGGTCGTTCAATACCGTCGTAAATGCTTCGGGTGCAGACTACGGTCTTTTCTACGACGCGACGAACGGGACTGTCGCAGAGGGAGACCTGATTCGCGCCCCCAGATTCGCCCGGTAAACTACCGCCCCAGCGGATAAACGTAGGCTTTGCCATCAGTACTGGTACTGGTGGGAGCCGGAGCACCTACCGCAAGCCGATTACCCTTCATAAGCAGTACCGACGCGCCATAGTTCTCCTCACTCACGGGCACAGGAGACCGGAAGTCGCCTATAAACGCACCAAGTTTCAGGTCAAACAGCTCGGCCTTCCCGCCGTTGCTGGCGGCTTCATCGTGCCTCGGACTGCCTATGGCGATCCGTTTACTATCCACGGATAAGCTCGCGCCGAAATCCGCGTTCGACTGCGGCGAAGCGGAATTGTAAACGCGAACAGCAGTCCAGGTTTTCGTCTCATACTGGAACACCGCGCCTGCGCTGAATACGAAACCAAGAAACGGATTCCCGACATGCTGCGCCGGCGCTCCCACGAACAAATGCTTTCCTGAAAATGCAACCGCACTCCCGAACAGCGGTCCATTCAGGAAGTCTCCACCAATAATCGTTGTGATATACGCGAGAGTCTTCGCATCGTAAATGTATACCACACCCGTGTTCGGCGTACTACCCACCAATGCACCAGGCGCACCGACCGCAATAAACCGGGTTGAAACAGCCACTGCAGCGCCGGCGCGGTCACCATCTTCGTACGAGGGCAACGGTAACCGTTGAACGACGAAATCTGTTTTGCGCGCAACAAAAGCACTGCCGCTCAAATCCCCTTCGGTTCCGCCGACATCTCCCGGTGCGCCTATTACCATCAGCTTTGTGCTCATTGCCACCGACTTGCCGAACTCGTCATTGGTTGCTGGCGCCGGGTTAGAAAGCGTGGGGCTATTGCCAATCTTTTCATTATAGTACATGGCTTCACCTGCGTGGCCAAATCCACCTGCGGTCTTACCCGGATAACCGACCAGCACCTCGAACTTTGTGGTCGCCAGGGACCAGCCTTCCTGCTGATTCGCCTGGATGGGCGTATTAAGGCGCACGAATCCGTCCAATGTTTTAGAATCGAAGGTATGTACCCAACCGGCGCCCGCTCCTGCCGGAACACGGTCATATCCCGGAGCTCCAACATACAGGTACTTGCTGGATGCCGCAAGCGCCTGCCCGAATCTCGCGCTGGCTGTGTCCAGGTCCAAATCCCACGGCTCCAATGTCACCGCGTCCTGCGCTATGAGGGGGGCGCAGCACAGCAGCGCCCCTGCAAAAATGGTGTTCCGGAGTGAATGGACCATTGGGTTCCCCTTTTCTGAATTAATCTACGTTACAACCGGCACGATCCGCAACGGTATTCGACGTTCAGCCGAGCTGCTCCTTGGCATTATTCCACAGGCGGTCCATCTCTTCCAGTGTCAGAGACTCCAGCTTTCGTTGCTGCGCATGCGTATTGGCTTCAATAAACTCAAACCTCGCCTGGAACTTGTTGCACGTTTGGCGGAGGCACTCCTCGGCGTCCAGCTTAAGAAACCGCGAAAGGTTTACGAGCGAAAACAGGACGTCGCCGAGCTCCAGAACGATCTCGGGATTCCGGGCTTCCGGCTTAGGATCTGCAGGCTGTGTCTGTGCGCGCAGTGCTTCCCGGAGTTCCCGGATCTCTTCCTCAATCTTATCCAGTACGCCCATTGCATCTGGCCAGTCGAATCCCACTCGCGCGGCTTTTTCCTGGAGTCGCTGTGCGCGTAGAAGTGAAGGTAGATTGCGCGGCACGTGGGCCAGGATACTGGGGGAGGGAGATTCGATGTCGACGGAACTGGTCGCCCCGGCGGCGGCTTTCTGCTGGCGCTCTGCCGCCTTCAAATTCTCCCAGTTGTGCAGCACATCCGCCGCCGTCTTTGCTTCCATTTCGCCGAACACATGTGGATGGCGGCGCACCATCTTTGTCGCGGCGGCATGACTGACATCATCAATGCTGAACCGCCCGGTGCGTTTTGCCAGCACGGAGTGGAAAACAACCTGGAGCAGGACATCGCCGAGTTCCTCGGCCAACGCAACATCGTCGCCCCGGTCGATGGCGTCAAGCGCCTCATAAGCTTCTTCAATCATATAGGGTTTGAGCGACGCGTGCGTCTGCTCAAGGTCCCACGGGCATCCGTCGGGCTCTTGAAGACGTTCCATGATGCGCACGAGTCGACGAAAGGAATCTGTGATATCTTCGTAAGGCATAAGTCTAGCCCGCCCATCTTCAACTCGCACTGCAAAGCAGAAATACCAGCCCGTCTGCGCCACGCACCTCCCATCCCGACCACCTGCGCCGCTTTCCGCTGGAATGTTTCCCCCTGCGCCACAGTACCGTTTTTGGCCATGAAAACCCAACTGTCCTTCGATGTCCGCGCGGAGTTTCCCGTCAAAGAGCGCTATGCCTTCATGAACCATGCCGGCGTCGCCCCGCTGCCGGCCAGCTGCCAGGCCGCCATCAGCGAGTTTGCGCGGGATGCGGCCGAGGAAGGACCCGTCAATTATCCGGCATGGCTGCACGCGATGAGTATGACCCGGCAAAATGCAGGCACGTTGCTAAACTGCGAGCCGGACGACATCTGCTTCACCAAGAACACCAACCACGGGCTGATGATCGCCGCCAATTCCATCAACTGGAAGGCCGGTGATAACGTGGTTGGACTTGAGCACGAGTTCCCGGCCAATATTATTCCATGGAAAAATCTCGCACGCCTTGGCGTTGAACTTCGACTCGTTCCGGAGCGCGCCGATTACACCTATTCAGTCGAAGAGATTGCTGCGCGTATGGACGACCGCACGCGTCTGCTCGCAGTGAGTTGGGTCGAGTACTCGACAGGCGTGCGAAACGACATCGCCGCGCTCAGTGCGCTGTGCCGCGAGCGCAACGTTCTGTTCTGCCTCGATGCGATCCAGGGCCTGGGGGCTCTGCCGCTCGATCTCCAGGAAATCCATGTCGACTTTCTCAGCGCCGACGGGCACAAGTGGATGCTCGCCCCGGAGGGTTGCGGAGTCCTTTACGTTCGCCGCGAGCTGATTCCGGAACTCAACACGAGCATGGCCGGATGGTGCGGACTGCGAAACCCTCAGGATTATGACAACACCGAGCAGCCATACAAGCCGAACGCCCGCCGCTTTGAAGAGGGCAGTCATAACCTGATGTCCATCCGTGCGTTTGGCACGTCGCTGCAGGTGCTGCTCGACGCCGGGATTCAAAACGTCGAGGAACGCATCCGCTCGTTGACGACACAGATCATCGAAGGTGTGCGCCGCAAGGGATACGCGGTTGTAACGCCGGAACCGTGGGAACTGCGCGCGGGGATTGTGAGCTTCCACAAGCCAGGAGTCGACCCGACCCCGATTTTTCAGGAGCTCATGCGCGAACATAAGATCGTCATTGCCGCCCGTCGCGGCTGGCTCCGTGCATCACCGCACTTCTATAACGACGAGGAAGAGATCGATCGTCTGGTAACTGCGCTGCCATAGCGTTGCTGATTACTTGGTGCGTATTCACGTGGGAGGCTAACCATTCGCGTCAGAGTTGTAACCGTTCTACGGTATATTGTACTGTTTTGTAGCTGCACAGCCGCCAGTGCATGTATTGCAGCAGCCCGGGCGCCGGCAGACGCAAAACCGACCAGCTGGACAGTTATGGGTCGCGTGTCACTGTCCAACGGTTCTCCAGCAGCCCACGCATCGCTACGGGTATTCGGCTATGAGCAAACAACCGGCACATCCAGAGCAGTCGAGAAAACTGTGGCGACCGCGCACTCAGGTGAAGACGGTAGATATAGCCTATCGTTTGCGACCGCGCCAACGTATCCATTTCTCGCCGTCCAACATCCCGGCAGTGCGTTTATTAAGGTAATGCTGTGGCAGTTGCTCAGGCCCGAGCCCGCGAACGACACGACAGCAGGGCAAATCGAGCACAACGTCGTACTCATTCCTGAAGCCCACGTCAGCGGGAAGGTGGTTCACCTAGAGAATGGCTCCCCCGCGACAGGAATTTTGCTGTCAGCGGAATCGGGGAAACGGTATTCCAGTGAAACGGTTTTCAGTGACACCTGCTTAACATCCAGCAGCGCGGATGGATCCTTCGAAATGCATGGCCTGCCAGAAGGCAAGTGCACGCTGACTGTACACCAGCCCGGTTACGTTCCCACGCAGCTCGATCTGATTGCTCCTGTGACTGATGTGAATGTGCGGGTCTCCACTAAAGGAGCCCGGATACACGGACAGGTGCTATCGCGCGAAAACCGTCGTCCGGCGATACATACCTCAGTGACTCTTGCCCTGATTGTCGCAAACGAGAGATCCAAAGGATGGCACCGATTCGGCGAGCCGGTGGCTACCGACGGCAATGGCGAGTTTGCATTCAGTCAGTTGCCTTCTGGCAGCTACTTGCTTTTCGTGCCACCCTCAGAAACGAGTGTGCCCGTAAATCTCGCGGAGCAGGAGACAACTACCGGCATCGTGCTGCTGAGTCACAGCGGCTACACTGTTCACGGTGGAGTCCTTGACGCCCACACCAGCCAGCCGCTTTCAGGAGTGAAAATAGGATGGGGCGACGTTGGCGCGAAGAATGGCAGTTTTGTGCGCTCAGACAGTACGGGCCAATACAGCCTAAATGGCGTGTTTCCGGACTCCGACGCCAGGCAGGTGCTGTTTGCGCAATTTGAGGGATACGAGTTGGTTGGGGGCAGGAGTTTCTATAAACGACCGCGTGTGCAGGTAGTGTTCCCAGGCAGCAAGCTCGATCTGATGCAGGACTTGCTCATGGTACAGACTGTCCCCGTCAGGGGAAAAGTCATGCATACGGATGGACGTGCTGCCACAGGCGCAGCAGTGGACATCGGCGATCAGAACAACCCGGTGATGTACGATTTCAGCGGCACCAAATCCGCCACCGATGGTACGTTTACGCTGCAGGGGTCTCCGAACACCAGGGCAATCGTCAGTGCGCAACTGGCGCCGTTTCCCGTGGCTATTTCGAAAGTGATCTCAATTACCAGCAATAGCGCTCCCTTCGTGGAGCTTGTTCTGCGGCCATCGTCTCACATCGTAGGATCGGTAATCGGGCCAGACAATAAGCCTGTGGCCAAGGCGATGGTTCGAGGCACAGAAGAGACGTCGCAACCGGCTGTGACGGATGACGACGGACGGTTTGTCATGGAGAAAAAAAACTCCCGAAGCCCGCAGGTGGGGTTATTCGCCGAAAAAAAGGGCTACAGCCGTAGCGAATGGACTCACTTCAATCTGGAAACGGGTCAGAGTACGGAGGGGCTCACACTGCGGCTGGGAACCTCGCATTTTTTGCGAGGCAAAGTGACGGATGCTTCAGGTAACCCAATTGGTGGTGTCTCGCTGAAGTTGGAAAGAGCCGACGGATCTATGCTATTCTATGGACGCTTGAAAACGGAAGAGGACGGCACCTTTCGATTGGAGGATCTTCCTCCGGGAATGGTAAAACTAACAGTGGACCCGTGGCCGGCGCAAACAATGAACTATCAAAGAAAAGTGCTGCCGGGACTTGCGGTCGATCAGGAGAACCTGCAGGTTGTGCTGGAGCGACAGCAATAAGGCACGGTTGCACTGCACGAACCAGCAAGCTGCGCAAATGCAAAGCGGCAGCAATCCGCGGCGGCGGACGGCACTCCAAAGAATGGTTGGTAAATACGCTGCCATTCTGCTTGTTTGTGCTAAGCAACTGAGGGCAAGGATTGGGAATGACGCTTATCGAGACGATGGAACGTAAGGCAGCGTTAGAGCACGCGGGGGGAAGCTCCGTCCGCGATCTCGCCGGGCGAGCGCGGGCCGCCGCGTCGAAGCTCTCCACACTCCGCCCCGACGTAAAGAACAACGCGCTTCGCGCAATGGCGGACGCTTTCGTCGCCAACAGGGAAGCGATTAAAGCGGAGAACGAAAAAGACGTTTCTGCCGGGCGAGCCAAAGGTCTCTCTTCCGCTATGCTGGACCGCCTCATCCTCACTGACAAACGCATCGACGCGATGGCAGACGGACTGCGACAGGTTGCGCAGCTCGACGACCCGATCGGCGAAATCTACGACATGAAAACGCGACCCAACGGCTTACGCGTCGGGCGCATGCGCGTACCCATCGGCGTTATCGGTTTCATATACGAATCGCGACCCAACGTCACCGCAGATGCCGGCGCGCTGTGCGTCAAAAGCGGCAACGCGATCGTTCTGCGTGGCGGAAGCGAAGCCATACACTCCAACCGTATCCTCGCGCGCCTGATGGACGAAGCCGGCGCCGCAGGCGGGCTGCCGCCCGACGCCATCAAACTTGTCCAGACAACCGACCGCACCGCGGTCAACGAAATGCTCAAGCTGAACGGGCTGATCGATCTAATCATCCCGCGCGGCGGCAAGTCTCTCATTGAGATGGTCATGCGCGAAAGCACGATCCCGGTCATCAAGCACTACGACGGTATCTGTCATGTCTACGTCGACGAATCCGCCGACCTCGACATCGCCGAGCGCGTAGTCGTGAACTCCAAGTGCCAGCGCCCGGGCGTCTGCAACGCCGCCGAAAGCCTGATCGTCCATCGTGCCGTAGCAGACGAATTCCTGCCGAGGGTCGGCAAGGCGCTTGCCGCGAACGGCGTGGAAATGCGCGCCGACGCGCGGGCACTTCCACTGTTGCCAAAGGAAAAGTCCCGGTCCGCAACGGATGAAGATTTTACGACGGAGTTCCTCGATCTGATCATGGCTGTGGGTGTTGTCGATTCTACCGACGACGCCGTCGATTGGATCAACACGCACGGCTCCAGGCATACGGAGTCCATCGTCACCCGCAACCAGACGAGCGAATGGAAGTTTATCAGCGGCGTCGACTCCGCCTGTGTGCACGTCAACACGTCCACGCGCTTTTCCGATGGCGGAGAGTACGGCATGGGCTGCGAGATAGGCATCTCTACCGAAAAACTCCATGCCCGCGGTCCCATGGGACTTAAAGAACTCACGACCAGCAAGTTCGTGGTCTTCGGCGAGGGCCAGATTCGGGAGTAGCTGCCGACAGCAATTCCGCTATAGACAGCCCGATATCCCGGATCGAAGACCGAGATCATTAAAGCACTACCAAGGAGCGCGCTTCGCCCATGGCAGATCAGGAAAACGACACGCAGCCGGAAAACGAAACCAGCGGTGGTTTTGCAGTCCCCCAGGGTTACCGCTATAATCTGGATTCGCTCGAGGAGTATCTCGCCACGGGCGAGCGGATCGCCAATGAAGGCCGGCTCGACGAAGCGGTCGACCTTATGCGCGAGGCGACACAGCGGTACCCGGATAGCCCGACTGGCCGGTACAATTTGGGCGTCGCACTGTTTCTTCGTCTGCGCGAGGACAAGCAGCATCTGGATTTATGGGAAGACCTGGCCGATGACGAGCAACTCGCCGATGAAGCGATGGTAAGCCTTGAAGCCGCCATCGAGCGCGACGGCGGATTCATCCAGGCTTACAATAACCTGGCACGCATCTACGCATTACGCGGGCGGAGCGACGATGCTATCAGGACCTGGGAGCGAAGCCTCTCGATCCAGCCGGATCAGCCGACCGTGCAGGCAGAAATGGAACTGTACCTGTCGCGAATGGGCCCAACCGACCGTGACAAAGAAGAAAAGCGCACGCTCGACGAGGAGCAGCCACCAATCGGGGAGTGATTGTAGTAAGCAGGTTGCTGCATCGCGCACCCTTCTTCTGTAGCTTATTGCTCGGTTGCATCCGCGCGCAGTGGCACGCAAAAACCTGGGTATGACCAACAACGCTGCCGCACCCAAAGGCATTCTATGCCTTAGCCACCTTGCATGGGAAACCACGCTTTTCCAGCGTCCGCAGCAGCTGATGCAGCAGTTTGCCGGTCGTGGTTACCGCGTGAGCTACGTTGGATGTGTCGGCCTGCGGCGCAAACGCCAGCTTGCGCAAAGCGGAAGCATTCCCAACTTGAAATGGACACACAGCGGTTACTCAGCGCAGCCCGGTAAACTGGCTGCAGTCCGCCAGCGGGTGGCCGTATATGAAATGAAACAGCTGCTGCCGGATCCCGTTCCGATTGTGTGGCTCTATCATCCTTCGCTGCTGTCGCTGGTGCAAAGCCTGCCGCGCAAGTTGCTCGTTTATGATGTGATGGATCGCTTCGACGCTTTTGCTGCAGGCGCCGAGTCCGCTGCGGCGGATGAACGCATTTTGCTCGAGCAGGCTGACGTTATATTTACGGGCGGAGCCAGCCTGCAGACCGCCATAGAGCAGAAGATTTCCGGGTTGCCGCGAACTGGCGTCGCGCCTGCGTGCTTTGCCAGCGGCCTGGATTTTTCGCACTTTGCTGCGGCTGCGAGCGAAGCAATGAGCACCGCTGCGGATATTGCAACGCTTCCAAGGCCCATATTCGGCTATTTCGGTGCCGTCGACGAACGGATAGATTATGAACTTCTGTCCCGTCTGGCACAAACCGGCGGAAGCGTTGTGCTCGTCGGCCCGCAAATTACGCCGGCCCCGGATGCCTTGCCCGCGAACGTCCATCTGCTAGGACCACGCCCTTACTCCGAGCTGCCGAGCTATCTTCACGGGTTCGACGTGTGCCTGCTTCCGTTCTGCCAGTCGCCGCTTGTCGACCACATCAGCCCTACCAAAACACCGGAGTACCTTGCCGGCGGCAAACCCGTCGTCAGCATGATGATACCGGACGTTGCGACCGCGTATGGCGACGTGGTGAAGATCGCCAATTCAGCAGAGGAATTTGTAAACGCCTGCCGCGCGGCTGCCACAGAGGTCGCAAACATCCAACACCTGCAGTCGGCTGCAAAGCGTGCACGCACATGGGAGCAGATCGCGGAGCAGATGGACTCAGTTCTGCAGCAGCGACTCACGTGATTCCCCATCCACTGACGCAACAGGTGCGAGTTGCGCTGGAAGGCGGGCTGCTGGAGCACCCCGGATTTCTTAGCGCTGAGCAAAGCACCGCCAACGTTCGCCTGCTCGCGCCGCACTTCCCCAACGTCCAGGAACTGGCCGCACTCATTGACACAATCGGCAAAAGCGCGGCCCCGGACATGGCACTCAATAACCTGGAGCGTTTTATTGTCTCCTCGCACGCACAACGGCAAATTGGCGAACTCATCAGCGACAGGGATGACGTTCGCCATGCTCTTGTTACCCTGTTCGCTGGCAGCCAGTTCTTGTCCGAGGTGCTGATTGCGCAACCCGGCGCGTTTGATTGGCTGATAGAGCACAACCAGCTCTGGAGTGTTCGCACTGCTGCCTACTATCGCGAGACTGTACGCGAGCAGATCGAAGGCCTTACGGAACTGGTCGAACAACGCCGGGTGTTGAACCGGTGGCGACGTCGGGAAATGCTGCGCATCGGAATGCGGGACCTTCTTGTCCTCGCCACGATGGAAGAAGTCACTCGTGACATATCCGACCTGGCGCAGGCAATCATCCATCTTGCCGCCGAGCTGACGTACCAGCAGACCGCAAAGAAGTACGGACACCCGGTTTCGGAAAGCGCCAGTTGGGATACCAGCTTCGATTCAGTCGCGCCTGGAGAAGATGCGCCGCTTCCTGCCGCCGCCGGTATGTGCGTGCTCGGGATGGGAAAACTCGGAGGACGAGAGCTGAACTTCTCGTCCGACATCGATCTCGTCTTTATCTACGAAGCCGAAGGGCAAACCACCGGTCGTTTCGATGGCACTCGGCGGGTGGCGGTAACCAGCAACCACTCGTTCTTTGCGCGGATGGGCCAGGCGCTTGTGAAGTTTCTCGCTGAGCGCGGACCGGACGGCAATCTTTTCCGCGTCGATATGCGCCTGCGCCCCGAAGGCCAGGACGGCCCGCTGGTGCGATCCCTTGAATCCTTTATAACCTATCTCAGTTCCCAGGCCCGCGACTGGGAGCGCATTGCGTACCTTAAAGCGCGCGTGTTGTCGGGACCGTCGCATCTTACCGAGCGGCTATACCGTGTCGTGTCGCGGTTCGTCTATGCAGGCGTGGAGGCAGCCCAGATCATCCGCGAAATCCAGGAGCTGAAACTCCGCATCGACCGCGAAGTGATAATCAGCGACCTGTACGAGCGCGAAGTGAAACGCGGTTACGGCGGCATTCGCGAGATCGAGTTCGTCGTCGCCGCCATGCAGATCATTCACGGATACACGCATCATGCGCTACGCGTGCGCAATGTGTTCCTCGCCGTACAGCGCTTGCAGGAGGTCCACATTCTTTCAGACGAGGAAGCGATGTTCTACCTGCGCGCTTACAGTTTCCTCCGGCTCATCGAGCATCGCCTGCAAATGGCCGAGGAGCACCAGACGCACACGTTGCCGGCCGATCCGCACCAGCTTGAGCAACTCGCCCGCCGATGTGGCTATGTCAGCGCCGCGGCCTTTGAGACACATTATCGCGAAACCACGCACGAGGTACATCGCCGGTTTATCGTCTTTTTCGAAGAAGACGTTGCCCTTCTGGACGAAGAAAAGAAAGACCTCCTGCTCATCACCGACCGCGATGCGCCCCCCGATGAAGTCGCAAAGGCACTGCAGCGGCGCGGTATCAATCATCCGGAAGCCGTGCGTCTGCTTCACGTGCTGGCGTTCGGAACGCGGGAAGTATTTGTCTCGCCCGAGGGCCAGCGCTCGTTCCAGCAGATGCTTCCGTCGCTGCTGCGCCTCACTGCAGCCGCGCCGCTGCCGGGACGCGTATTGCCAAATCTACACTCCTTCGCCATGGCAATGAAAGGCATCACCTACTATTATGAAGTTATTGCTCAGCATCCGGAAATTTTGCGGATGCTTGTGCTGCTGTTTGGCACCAGTAACTTTTACTCGCAGGCTCTGATTGCGCAGCCGGAGTACTTTGATGCCCTGATTTCAAGCCGCGTACTTGAAGAAGTCGATGCCGATGAAGCCGCGAAGCGCCAGCGGATGTCCGCTGTCCTCCAGGGCAAGCTGCAACAGCGCAAGTTAACGATGCTGCGTCGCGCCACACACTTCGAAAACCTGCTCACGGCCCTGCGCTATCTCCTCAAACTGCGCCCGCTTGCCGATTGTCTGCGGCAGCTCAGTACAACTGCCGATCTTTGCATTGATGTCGGGATGCGGCTTGTTGCGGAGAAGATCAGTTCAAAAAACGAGCCTATGGATCGCGGAGTGGCCGACGCGCTTTACGAGTCCGTCAAGCAAACCTTCGCCGTAATCGCATTTGGGAAATACGGCGGCCAGGAGCTGAACTTCTTTGGCGACCTCGATGTGGTGTTTGTGTTCAAAGAAGCAGAGCGCGCGCAGGCCCTTGCTGCTCAATACGATCTCAGCCTTGGCGCTTTTTATACTTCGGTGGCGGACACACTGACCTTCGTACTTTCGGAAAATATACAGGGCGGGCGTGCCTACGTTCTGGACGCCCGTTTGCGGCCGCACGGACGCAACGCCCCTCACGCCACGCCGCTCTCACAATACGTCGAATACCTGTCGCACGAAGCCCAGATATGGGAACTGCAATCGCTTACGCGAGCACGCCTTGTCTGGGGCGATTCGGAAAGTTTGGACCAGGTGCAGGATGCTGCAAAGGCCCGCATTGAGACCACCAAAACGAAAACGTTGCAGCAGCAATTCCATGCTATGCGCATGCGCCTGGAAGCCGCTGCCGCCGAAGACCACGAACCGTCCCACATGGAGTTCAAACGTGCAGCCGGCGGACTGGTGGACATTGAATTTCTTCTACAGTATCTCGCCCTTGCGAAGGGCGTCCATGTTTCCGCGAACTACTTTGACGCGCTTGCCGATGCCAGGCTGGATGCACCACTGATTGGTCAACGCGAGCGGCTCCTCTGCCTGTACCGTGACTTCCGGTCACTGGAGACTATCACCCGGTTGCTCACCGATGCTGGAACCAGTCTGCTTCCTGCCGATCCACAGCTCTCCGGCGCGCTCACCCGCATGCGCGGATTGCAGTCGGCCGAACAACTCCACGCCTGGCTGCGAGATCGCATGGTAGAAGTGCGAAGCATCTATCAGCAGCAGTTGGCAGGTGGCTAAGCGCTTACCGATGTTCATGGCCGGTCATCCGACAGCGCCCACGGCAATATTAAGTTCAAAGCCCTGCGCAAAAGTCTGGACATGAATAGCACGGCGGAAAATTCTGTCTCCTGATAATGGACATGAAAGCCCCCACCTACTCCGAATTTGTGCTGAAGCGGCTGCACTCGCTCACCGGCGTCATTCCTCTCAGCTTTTTCATCTTCTTTCACTTCTCGGCCAACTCGTTCTCGACCGTTGGCGAAGAGGCATTCGACGGCGTAGTGAAGCAGTTACGCGGGCTGCCATTTCTTGAGGCGATCGAATGGGGGCTGCTGTTCGCGCCGTTCCTTTTTCATATGTTCTACGGCATGTATCTGATTTTCGGAGCACGACCGAATCCCGGCCGCCAGGGTTACGTACGCAACTGGGCCTACGTGATGCAGCGTGTCACGGCTATCGTGGTGTTTGTGTTCATTCTATACCACGTGATAGGCATTCGTTTTATTGACGCGCACAACCAGCCCAGGGTCTACGACCTGATGCACCAGAAGTTTTCCGACCCCTTCACGTACTGGTGGTACATGGTGGGAATCGCGTGCACCTGTTACCACCTCGCTAACGGACTGTGCACGTTCCTCATGACGTGGGGAATTACGGTGGGTCGCACCAGTCAACGCTTTGCCGTGGGCGCAATGACTGGCCTGGGATTGATTCTGTTCTTCATCGGCGCCTCAGCGGTAAACGGTTTTCTTAAAGTGCCAAAACGTCCCAACATGCCGGTCAACGTCCACGAAGCATTGCCGACGGCCGCCGCACCGGACGCTCCGCAATTCGCGAAGGAAACCGTACTCGCGCGGCAGTAGCGCGCTGCCTGGCCGGCCCGCTTCACAGTCAGTCCTCTTTCTTACTTATCTACTTCTCTATTTTACTGCTCCTCGACTCCTCTTCCCTAATCCGTCTCCCCATCCACATACTCCACAAGCAGCCCATCCGGGTGATGCACGACCATGCTATGGCCCTGCGGAGCGCGCATCGGCTCCTCGACGATTTCGGCGCCCATGCGTAGCAGCGAATCGATAAAATGCTCGACGCGATCCACCAGGTAGGTAGCGCGAATTTCAGGATGATCGTAGAGTCCCGCTTCAGCGCCTGCGATAATGTGAACCCCTCCCACCACTGCCGCACGAATGCCGTCGCGCGGGTTCTCATACCGCAGGCCGCACGGCTCGCCGGACAGCTCCTCATAAAACCGTATCGCGGCCTCGAGCTGTTCGTGCCGGACGTAAGAGCGGGTGAAGAGCTTAAAAATCAGCACGCGGAGCTGTAACACGCAGCCAGGCACACACGTGTGCCCAACCAGAAATGTTTATGCATGATTTTCCGGGACCCTGCCGCTCGTTTTGCCCAAAGCCCAACTGTATACACTACTACCCAACAGCCACCTTGCTCGAAATGAACTCTTCGATCCGGCGCGCCTCATCCTCATTGAGCACCAGGTGACCCGCGCCGATAACACCATCAACCTGCGCGGACGAGCGCGAGCCGACGATCGCTCCGGTAACCGCCGAATTACGCAAGGTCCATGCGATGGCAACTTCCCCGGGTGAGCGCCCATGCTGCTTCCCAATCTCGCGAAGCAGTTCAACGAGCGCGAGATTCCACGAAAGCTTCGGTTCCTTGAATTCCGGGTTACGGCTCCGCCAGTCCCCAGGGGAGAGGTTCGCCGCGCGCTCCTTCGTCATCGCACCCGTCAGCAGCCCTGACAGCATCGGCGAGTAGACGATAACGCCGATATCGTTGGCTTCGCAGTAGGGCAGAATCTCCGCCTCAATGCCGCGCCGCAGCATGGAATACGGCGGCTGCAGCGACGTGATTGGCGCTATTGCCTGCGCGCGTTTCATCTGCTCGACGTTGAAATTCGACACACCAATCCAGCGAACCTTGCCCTCCTGCTTCAGCTCGGCCATTGTGGTCCAGCCTTCCTCGATGTCCGTCTCCGGATTGGGCCAGTGAACCTGGTACAGGTCGATCACATCCACTTTCAGTCTACGAAGGCTATCCTCACATTCCCTCCGGATCGATTGCGCTTTCAGGCTGTTGCCTACTTCTCCTTTTTCATCCCACGTGAGCGAGCATTTCGTAAATATATAGGGCCGGTTGCCTTTCCAGCCGTCGAGCGCCCGGGCCACCACTTCTTCCGAATGCCCCAGTCCGTAGATCGCTGCCGTATCAATCCAGTTCATTCCGCGATTCAGCGCCTGCCGGATTGCCGCAATCGAATCATTGTCGTCCTGCTCGCCCCATGAGTAAGCCCATCCGGCGCCGCCGATTGCCCACGCGCCAAAACCAATGGGGGTGATCTGAATGTCGCTGTTTCCCAGATTGCGTAATTTCATTCCGCCGCTTCCACGTTGAGTAGTAATGAGCGGTCGCGTGGCTGGATTCGATTGCAAGTGTGTCGTATATCCGCGACATGCTGCCATGTGGAACAGGTTTTCTAGAAAAGTTCGGCATAATTTGTGCTCCTGTGCACATCCATGGGACAAAGTGACAACTCTACTGACCTGATCGATCTCGCCCGGAACCTCGATCTATACGCCAGGCGCCATCGAATCATCTTTGCCCTTGATGTGGGTCAGCTCGAAACGGCTTTGCAGCTATGCCGCGGTGCCATGGCCGACTGCGAAGGCGATCTCTCGGAGATTTGCTCTCCCGCCGAACGCGCGCAGCATGAGCAGAAGCTTGCACATCTAAAGCAGTTCGAATCGCGGCTCAGCTCTGCCGCCAGGTCCGGTGCCTGCGAATCCCATAACTGGGTCGCCGCGTAAATCCCTTTACATAAGTCGGGTGCGCGCCATCACACCATAAAACCTGTGTGTTGGTTCGCATGGGATCGACCCGGACTGGCGAATGAAGGAATACCTCGACCTTATCAGCGAACGACTCAGTTTTATGTGGTACCTAACGCGCCACCTGCGCGACGGGACTTTCCGCTACCGCTCGCGCGACGTTCAGCAGACCATTCTCGCAACGAAGCAGTACGTTCGCGCAACTCTTGCCCCAAGTCTTGGCCTCGACCGCAGCTCTCCAATCACGATTGAGCTGCCGGTTAAGGGGCTCACCAATCTGCTTTGGCTGGTCCGGTTAGCTGATAAGCGCTGCATGGTGTATTCCTACCTTGTCCATCAATGGCCGCGAATGGAGCAGCAAATCACTGCCTTGCGGCTCTTGAACGACAACGGGGTGCGCGCGCCGCGTATGTTGCACAGCTTTGCAGATGCTTCGAAATTTGGCGTCTACTTTGTCGCGACGGAGTATGTGGACGGCATCAGCCGAGCCGGCAAAAATCAGCGCCTATCAGTAGAGGAAGTTGAATGCGTAGCTCAGCAGCTTGCCCGCCTGCATTCGGTTCGTAACTCCGGCTGGGGCCGCCTTTGCCTGCCTCGCAACAGCGACTACTTCGCCCGCCAAAAGCGTCTCGTATCCCGTTATCTCAGTGTCGCGCGCAAACACCGGATGCTCACATCGGATCAGCAGAAAAGGATGCGGTCTTGGTTCTATAACTGGCGAAGTTCTTTTGCCGCCGTCACACGCTTTTCACTCATCCATGGCGACCTGCATCCCAACAACATCCTGTTCGAGCCGGGTGGGGGATGCTGTTTGCTCGATACCGACCGCGTTGCCTGGAACCTCGGAATGTGGGATGTAGAGCTCGTGCACGAGCGAATCTGCCGCGGCGATACCCAACTTATCCAGGTGTTCGATGCGCGATACCTCTCTCTATTAGAATCGTCCGACCGTGAGCTGCACCAGCGACTGACGCCCTTTTTCGCCGCTCTCCTTCGCTTGCGCCTATGTGTGCGGGATCTCGGCGACACGGATGAAAACGCATCAATGGTCCAGGCCTGGCAGGAACTGCAAAAACTCACCGGACTGGTCTAAGCACTAGATTACGAATCTGGCGCGTAAATTAAACCGGTTCGATATTCTTCTTGCGTTTTAGTTAGACCGGTTTAATACAAGTAACATTCCCTCCTGAATTGACCTTTCGAATTCGCGAGCCGCAGGTCTGGGACCGCCAGCACCACAGCCGGGACGGAGTGACTTCTCAGCGAAAGGTCTCTCTATGTCTTACCGCTCTTCTTTGGTCTCCCGCATTGCAAATACAGCCGCATTGCTTGCTTTCGTCACCGGCGCGGCATTGCCGGCTAACGCGGTTACCCTGTTCTCGGATACGTTTCCTTCGACCACGCTCGGTACCGCGTGGACCAAATCCGGCATCAGCAACTGGCGCGTACAGGCCAGCTCGACGTACCGGGTCGGCACGAGCGGCTACGGTATCACCTTCGATGACAGCGTCAGCGATACGATCTATTCGACGTCTCGCCTGGATCTGAAGCAGAACCTCGCCACATTCAGCAACGTCGTCCTTACTTTCCAGTTCCGCAATGTGGGTGACGAAATACACACGCAGGACGGTCTCTACCTTTCCACGAACAATGGTGCTTCGTACTCCAAGATCACGACGTGGTCGTTCCCGGCGATCTCTTCGACTTTCGCGTTACAGACGGTGAACATCTCGACGGCGGCGAGCAGCCTTGGCCTGGTGCTTGGGCCGAACACCATCATCCGCTGGCAGGAATACGACCAGGTGCCGCTGTCTTCAGATGGCGTCGCGATCGATAACGTCACAGTCACCGGCGACACGGTCGCTTCTACGCGCAGCGGCGTCGGTGCGATCCCATACCCCAATGGCACCACCTTCCGTGTATGGGCACCGAGCGCCACCGGGGTCGCAGTCGGCGGTTCGTTCAATGCCTGGAGCGCCACGGCCAACAAGCTCGCGAACCAGGGCGGCGGCTGGTGGTCGGTGGACTTCAACCAGGCGATCATCAACGACCAGTACAAGTTTGTGATCACGCACCCGACGCTGGGCACGCTTTGGCGGCAGGACCCCCAGGCGCGCCAGGTCGTAAACGATGCGGGCAATTGCATCATCATGGACCCGAGCTTTACCTGGGGCACGTACTCCTACACCACGCCCCCGTTTAACGAGCAGGTGATGTACGAGATGCACATCGGCACGATCAACGACGTAGCCGGCGGCAGCCCCGGTAACTGGACGTCGGCCATCGCCAAGCTCGACCACCTGCAGGCACTTGGCGTGAACATGCTCGAGGTGATGCCGGCGATGCAGTTCCCGGGCGACTTCTCCTGGGGCTACAACCCGCATTCGCAGTTTGCGCCGGAGGATATCTACGGCTCGCCGCAGAACATCAAAAGCTTCGTCGATGGCGCGCACTCACGCGGCATGGGCGTCATGATGGACGTCGTGTTCAACCACATGGGATCGAGCCCGTATGAGAGCAGCATCCCGATCTGGAACTATGACGGTGAAAGCTACGGCAACGGCGGCATCTACTTCTTCAGCGACTGGCGCAAGGAGACCCCGTGGGGCTGGTCGCGTCCGGACTACGGCCGCAACGAAGTGCGCGACTACCTGAAGGACGCGACCATGATGTGGCTGAACGACTACCGCATGGACGGCCTTCGCTGGGACAGCACGGTGAATATCCGTACGCAGAACAACGGCGGCGGCGGCGACATCGCCGAGGGCTGGAGCCTGATGCAGTACATCAACAACACGGTGGACGGCAGCGCCGGATTCAAGATCCAGGTGGCCGAGGACCTTCAGAATAACAGCGCCATAACCAACGGCACGGGCGCCGGCGGCGCGGGCTTCGACAGCCAGTGGGACGCGGAATTTGTGCACCCGATGCGCACCGCGATTATTGGCGGCACGGATTCGGCGCGCGACATGAACGCCGTATCGGCGGCTATTACCCACAAGTACAACGGCTCGCACACGCAGCGTGTGATCTACACCGAAAGCCACGACGAAGTGGCCAACGGCAAAGCGCGCGTGCCCGAGGAAATCTGGCCCGGCAACGCCGGTAGCTGGGCGAGCAAGAAGCGGAGCACGCTGGGCGCGGGGCTGGTGTTCACTTCGCCTGGCATTCCGATGATCTTCCAGGGGCAGGAATTCCTCGAAGATGGCTACTTCGCGGATACCGACCCGCTCGACTGGACAAAGAATACAACTTACGCCGGGATCAAGAGCCTCTACACGGACCTGATCCGCCTGCGCCGCAACTGGTACAATAACACGCGCGGCCTGAAAGCGAACAACGTGAACGTGTACCACGTGAACAATACGAGCAAGCTGGTGGCGTTCCATCGCTGGGACGTCGGCGGAGCGGGCGACGATGTGGTCGTGGTGGCCAACTTCGCCAACGTTGGCTACACGGCGTACAACATCGGCATGCCGCGCAGCGGAACCTGGTACGTGCGCTTTAACAGCGACTGGAACGGGTACGCGGGTGACTTCAGCAACTGGAACTCGTACAACACGACGGCGAATTCGGGCGCGCAGCATGGGCTGCCGTACAACGCGAATGTGGGCATCGGCCCCTACACCGTGATCATCCTGTCACAGTAGAGCAATAGGAGACAGTGGGCCGGCGCAGAAACCCGCGCCGGCCCAGTTTTTTAAGCGGCAGGTACCAGATTAATCATCCAGCCGATGCCGAAGCGATCCGTCAGCATTCCAAACCGCGGAGACCAGAAGGTTTTACCCAGGGGCATCTGCACCTGTCCGCCATCGGCTAACGCCGCAAACACTCGGTCAGCCTCTGCTTGCGTTGGCACCGAAAGCGAAAGCGAGAAACCCTGGAACGCCGCTTTTTCGGCCGAGCATCCATCGGATGCCATCACAGTCGTCTCGCCAATCCGCAGCGCCGCGTGCATGACCTTGTCCTCGAAGCCGGCCGGCACCATTCCTGGCGGTGGGGGATCAGGACTCTCGTTATAGCGCATCACCATCTGTACTTCCGCTCCTGTCGCCTTGCGGTAAAACTCCAGCGCTTCCTGGCAGCGCCCATTGAAAAACAGGTACGGTTCCACTAACATGACTCCACTCCCATCTTTTTTGTCGTTCGTGGTAACGACGACCGAAACGCCGGCCCCAGGACAACCATGCAAAAAATCTCATGTCCTGGCCCAGCCGACAGCGCCTTAAAAAACATGCCGTGCCGTTGTGAATCCCCTCATTGATCGTTTCGCTAGCCCAGGCTAAAGCCTGTACTCCGAACGGGGCTGTACTGCGAACGGGGCTGTACTGCGAACGGGGCGATCCTGTTTGCGCTAGTGGTGGCGGCTGGAGGTTTTTCAAGTTTTCAAGTTATTCAAGTTGGTATTCAAGTTTGCGTATGAAAGCTTGAAACGCCTGCAGATATCTATTCAAGTTTTCAAGTTGGTAATTTCGCCACTTGAATAGCGGTAATCCTCGCGTAAGAATTCGCCGGGGCCTTGTATCTCAGGCTTCCTTGTGCCATGGGCGGCTTTTTCCGCCAGGCGCATGGACGTAAAATGCCACGCGGATTGGGCGCAGAGGTCCGTCTTCCGTCGGTCACGGCGTTCGGGCTGCATAGTTGTCAAAGAACGTGTTCAGCTTTACTACGCTGACACGTTTACACCAGTTTGGTGGGGCCTGTCACTTCCCGGGCGTCGCCTTAGCATGGGCTAAGTCCAATAAAGTCGAAAAATATTTTTGGGTGAATGTGCGCTGGTGCGTGCGGGCAACTCCGGAGGAGCGCCGTTGCTCGAGTGCCATTGATGTGGAGATTTCAGCGAGAAAGTATAATCGTCGAGCGTCGCAGAGTGGACGCGCTCCCAAGGCCGTAGATGATCTTGTGGTGAAGTATTGCTGACGCTAGCAAATTAATTAGTGACAACGTCAACCGTCCACGTTATTCAGTCCTCGTTATTCAGTCCTCGTTATTCAGGGTCTTAAACCTGACCGGCTTCGAAACATGTAGCGGTTTTGAAATAGTATCAGCTTATTGCGGTCAATGTAGCAAGAACGTCTTCGTCAGGTGTTCCTTCGCTCCAACCCAACCCGTTTAAAGCAAATTTGGAAAGCCGCCGAACAAGCCGCCACTCTGCCGACTCTTCCAAATGGCATAACTGCCAGAAGTACACTTGGTACGATGCGAGCATTAAATGTAACAATCCGTCCAACTCAAACAGCACATCAGGAACTTCGTCCACCGAGTTCAGAAAACCAGGAAGGATATCTACATAGGAATCGCATAGGCCGACCAGACCGTTTTGATCATTTATGTAATCTCGCGCCGCCTTCGACATACCATTGGGAATAACAACGCACCGAAGTTTCACCTGTTCCCCATAAGACAATGGGAACAAGGGGACAGGCCCTTTCAAAGTTCTGCAAACATGTCATGTGTAACATCTTTGTCGGCCAAGGCTTTGGCTTTTCTGCCGGAGGGCTGAGGTTGAAGAATGCGCTGGAGTTCTCCCTCTAGCCGCGTGATGAAATCATTGGAACCGCAGGGCCGGCCAGTCATGGTGCTTGCGCGGATGCGCTCGATTTGCTGGGAGTTGAGTGCACTCTGCAGCCACTGCGCCCAGCCGTCGCAAGTCACCTCCCCGGGAAACGGGGACGTCGGCCAGTGCAGTCCGCCGTGGCCGCTGTTGCGCGGAGCGGAGATGCCGCAATGCGTGGCCGCACTGGACCATGCATACGACTCGGCGTCCACGCACATGGCAGCACGCACGGGGTTCAGTTCCACGTAGCGTACGGCGGTCCATAGGTGGTCGTCGTCAAGGGGTGTCGAGTAGAAGCGATTGGCCCACACATGCCCGCTGAGGTGGTGCTGCTGGTTAAACCACTGCGCGTACTTGCCATGTGCGTTGCCCAGTGCGCGGCTGATGGAATGCGTGTGCTCGGGCCAGCCCAGCAGATGGATGTGATTGCTCATCAGGCACCATGTCCAGATGTGCAGACCGTGAGCGTGACAGTAGCGTTCGAGAAACGCGAGGTATGCTTCGCGGTCGGTGTCGTACAAGAACACTCGCCCGCGACGATTACCGCGGTGCGTGATGTGGTAGGGTATCTGCGGAACGACTACGCGTGCAAGACGAGCCAAATGTCACCAGGTGTCTCCACACTACTGCGCATTGCAACTTCTTTGAAAGGGCCTGTCCCCTTGTTCCGTCCCCTTGTTCCCTTGTTCCCTTGTTCGCCATTTCCATTTTTACTTTCATTCCAAGTGCCAGTCAGCGAGTACTACCGGCAGCACACCGCTGCTTCCCAAATGCGAGGCATAAACGTGGTAATTCGTTCCGCTCCGGTAGTCTTGCCAAGTGATAATGGCGCCACCGGCAGCGTCGGTTGCAAGTTGCGGGAATTTCTGATCATTCGTCGCGGTGGAGATCGCGACGCCGTTAGTAACCCACTGCACAATGCCGCTGCCATTAATGCGCTGAGCATAAATGTCGTAGTTCGACCCCGAGCGGCGGTCATACCACGTGATGATCGCGCCGCCGGCACCGTCTCCAAGAATCTGCCGACTACCGCTCTCATCCGCAAGCTGGTCTCCTGCTGCCGTGCAGATAGCGACTCCGTTCGTCGTCCACTGCACGAAACCGCTAGAATTGATCCGCTGGACATACACATCGCTGTCTGAAAAGTTTCGATAGTCTTCCCAAGAGATCACAGCTCCCCCGGCTCCATCACTGGTGACCTGCGGCAGATATGAAGTATGTCTTGTTTGTGCGCAGATCGCGATCCCATTGGAAGTCCATTGCACTGTCCCGCTGGAATTGATCCGCTGGGCATAAATGTCAGAGTTAGTATTGTTGGTGCGCGCGTCACCCCAAGCGATGATCGCGCCGCCTGCGCCATCGCTGATAACTTCCGGGTTTTTTTGTGCGTTCGTTGCCGTGCAAATTGCGACGCCGTTGGGACTCCACTGCACCGCGCCACCGGAGTCGACGTGCTGCGCATAAATGTCATATATCCCAGAGTTTCGGAGATCTTGCCACGTGATAATCGCACCGCCCGCGCCATCGGTGGTGAGTTCCGGATAAGTCTGGTCTGCCGCTGCGGCGCAAATGGCAACCCCGTTGGCCGTCCACTGAGGTGAACCGCTCGAGTTAAGCTTTTGTGCGTACACGTCGTAATTCGAAGCGTTGCGAAAGTCCACCCAGACAACGATGACACCGCCGCTTCCATCGCTGATAATTTGAGCCGAGTCTTGATCACCTGCCGCCGTACAAATGCCAATGCCGTTGGAGATCCACTGAATCACGCCGCTAGCGTTAATCCGCTGCGCATAGATATCCCAGTTCGTCCCGCTGCGGTAGTCTTGCCACACAATAAATGCTCCTCCAGAACCGTCGCTGACTAAGGGAGAACCCGATTGATAATTAGCAGCCACGCAAACGGCTACGCCGTTACCAGTCCACTGCACAGAACCGCTCGCGTTAAGTCGCTGCGCATATATATGGGAGTTCGGAAATCCGCTGCGGTAATCCGTCCAAGACAGAATCGCGCCGCCCGAACCATCGCCAATGAGCTGAGGGGCATATTGGTCATTCACAGCCACGCACACGACATTATTGACAGCCGGGTCGCTCGACCAAGTGGCGAACGCGGAGCCGGAAGAGAGCACAAAGATGCTAAGTGCGTATGACATTTTGAGAAAAACATTCCGAAGATTCTTGCGTCGAACGCCGACCCCTGCGGTTGTCCTACTCATCGAACAAATATTGCCGCTGGACATTTAGCGAACCATCATCGTCGCCCTTCATCTTCCTCGGCAAATCGCAATTTAGCGCTGCTAGAATGTCGCTTCCTAAAAATGAAGGGACATTCGGCGGCAACGAGATGAGAGCCAATGCGTCCTCACCAAGTAACCGAATGAGTTCTTTCCGCGAATACCACTGATCATCGTTGATTTGCATTAGCTATCGCTCCTTCTCATCGTAGCGGCGAGCGAGCTGCTCCGTGTCAAGTTAATACCGAGCGGATTTGCAAATTGGACAGTTCCTCCAGTCCAGGCTTGGTAGAAGCGAACTCACTGCTTCACGGGAAATTAGACCTGCTTCAGTTCTGTGGACAGTGACGCGTGCGAATTGCTAGAAGCTTTTCATTTTTGGAATCTGGATGTCCCCTCAGAGATCAGCAGTCTCGCAGCGCTGGAGCAGCGAAAACAATCACCAAACCCAATGTAACGGAGGTGAAGTCAAATATTACTGAATTGTGCCGCAATTGAAACTTGAACTCCCAGCACCAGCGTTATATTGGCTCCACTAGTGCACGCTGGATGCGTTTAAGAACAGCAGTTTCCGCATAGTAGTATGGTAGTTGGAGGGCGTGGTGCTCCATGAATCCTTATCATGGACGTCCCCAATTTTCCTTTCCCAATTTTCTGCGCTCCAGCATTTTCTCGATGCGCTTAATAAACCCGTCGGCAAGTCTTGCAAATCGCGGCTTCGCGTTAAGGATTAGCTTCGGCCGAATTACATCGGCGAAAGGCGTACCGCCTGGCCGCCAATATGGGTAAGCCTGGCCTGGATGCTGTCGTTACGGGTGACGGTTTGTTGCAGGATTTGCAGCGCAGTTGCTTGTTCTGGCTGGTGCAGATCGTCGCCGAATATTTCGGCTTTGTAGTTTCCCGCCGGGAGGAAATCGAGCGGGATAGACAGGTCGCGGCTCTCGCTATTGGTCATGGTGCCGATGTACCATTGCCTTCCTTTTCGGCGTGCGATAGTGATGTACTTGCCCACTTCGCCGTTAAGGAAGCGGGTTTCATCCCAGGTGGTTGGAACATCGACCATGAACTGCAACCCGGGCTGGCCGCGGTACGCGGCGGGATAGTCGGCCATCATAGGCAGGTAGTCCTCAAAAACCACATAACGCGCCAGTTCCCGCGCGCGGGTGCCGCGGGTCATTGGCGCCACGTCCTGCGCTTTATAATCTGCCTCGAACACATTGTGGAAGGAGCCGGAATGAAAGTCCATCGGGCCAGCGAGCATTCGCGTGAACGGGACAGTCACGTCGTGTTCGGGCGTTACGCCTTTCGTCCATTTGTTATACTCGAGATTTAGCACAGCCTCCACGGCGAGCAGGTTGGGATACGTGCGCTGCAGCCCCGTGGGTTTGTACATGTTGTGCAGTGTGACGGTGAGGTGGTGCTTCAGCGCGAGCGCGAGGATGTCATGCACGAGTTGCACCGTCTGTTGATCGTCGTGATCGAAGAAGTCGCACATGACGCCCTCGATACCCCACTTCTCGTAGATGGGAAACGCCTTTTCCATCTGGGCTTTGGCGGCGTCGGAGTTCATCCAGAATCGCAGCTTTACATTTTTCGACTGTGCGTAGGCAATCACCTGTGGCAGGTCGAGGCCCGCTCTGGCCGTGGTGATGTCGGCGCCATCGTAAGGACGGATCTTGCCGTCGTACCACGCCTTGTTCTTCACGCCGTCCAGCGAGTGGTACTCAATGCCTGCCTCAGAACAAAAATCGATGTAGTGCTTCATGGTGGCGGTGTTAAGGTCGCCTTTAAATCCGGCGTTGCCCAGTTCGTAGCCATTCCACCAGGGGAAGGTGGTTTTGCCGGTTTTGATCCACGCGGTGTTGGAGGTGAGCGAGGGCGGGTTCAGATTGTAAACGAGGTTCGATTCGATGAGCGCGCCTTCGTGTTTGCCGATCATGATGACGCGCCACGGCGACTGGTGCGGCAGCATAGCTTTGACGGCGTGCGCTGGATCGTCGAGCCGTGGGGAAAGGCGACTGGCGAGACAACCAACCTGTGCGGCCGATGGCGATAGGTACATCCCTGCGTAATCAGTCAGGTCGGCCTCTGTAATTGCGGCGCACGTGCCGTCGTCGTACTTGAGCAGAAGCGGCAGACCGAGCAACGTGGAGGAAGTTATCTGCTGAAGGGGAACCGGGTTGTAATAGAACTCGTACGGGGTGGCGAAAGAGGTGACGGGCAGCGTCCACGCGGTGGGGTTGCCGGCGATGCAAAACGCCGTGTCTTCGTCCTCAATTGCAAATGCACCGCTACCCGGGAACCTGTAGCGGAACGCAACGCCATCGTCATACGCACGAAAAACCAGTTCCACTGTTTCGTGTGTGGACGAGTTTTCCAGCTCAGCCGTGAGTTCGTTATAATGATCGCGTGCCGTCGCCGATTTCCCACAGATCACGGTGTTGGTGGTGTCCGCCGAAACGCGGCTTGCCCGCGTGATGGCCATCGCAGCGGAGAAAAGCGTGGACGATGTAATTCGCACGCTGAGGCCAGAATCCTGGATCAGGGTTTTTCCACCGTAGTCGACTGCGTAGCTGGGTCCGGTGAAGCTCGCATCCGGATGCACGGCCGATAACCGAACGTGGATATTGCCGTCCGGCGAGTCGAGCGAAAGCGCAAGCGAGGGTTCGCTATTGGCCATTCCAGTTGATGGAGCAAATGCCAGTAACATGTAAAGCAACGAAGTGACGGTTAGATTGCGCATGAGTTTGCTCAGGAAATTCGGGGACGATGGGGCTGTT
Source organism: Candidatus Sumerlaeaceae bacterium (assembly GCA_051003195.1). Lineage (GTDB taxonomy): Bacteria > Sumerlaeota > Sumerlaeia > Sumerlaeales > Sumerlaeaceae > JBPCLP01. Next base: position 196,730 of record JBPCLP010000009.1, read on the forward strand.
GAAAAACCGACACCGGAGGTGTCGAACATGAATGGCCGCAGGTGCAACCCGCGGGTTTTGAGCGTAATATCCCCACGACCCTTGCAAATCTAGCCATGCCGTACCAGCTACATGATGCTTGCAGCTGGAATCAATGGATAAGCTGTCCCGGCAAAAGGCTCTCACGAATTTACACGAATCCGCTTATCGGCGTATAGGGGCTTAGGCGGCTCAAGCGAACCACGGATGACACGGATCACACGGATTTGTACGAAGTTCTGCGGTCAGCTCCAAGCTGTCCCGGGAGCTGTGTCCGCGTTTTCAGAGGAAGTTCACTTTTATTCCCGACTCCATGCCGGTTTATCCCGGCGCACTACACGTCCCGAATTTTCCGAAGTGATAGCGTTAAAAGTGAATGGGCCGTATAAACCGTTCATCAAGGAAAGGCTGCATTTCTCGATAGACATCTTCACGTACAATTAAGTCTGGTGCTCTGATGACTGCATCATGCTTCAGGTGAAGCGCTGTTAGTTTCGACGCAATGTACTCTCTGAAATGCTGCCTAGAATAGAGCGCTATTTGGCCGGCACCGATCTCTGGGAGGACATCACCGATTGCAGGAACGAAAAGTTCTGAAGTCTGCGGGGCGGCATCATGGTATTTGGGCACATCTGGCTGTTTGACCAGATAAGCATCTGCGTCATTCATCCATTCTTCTGATGGAAACCGCGAAATTTCAACGACATCAACTTCAACGGTATATAGACGATGAAACATCACAGGCGCAAAATTGCAGCCGGGACAAAAACGCTTGATGATACCTGCCAACTCATCTACAAAGATAAACGCTCCTCCAGGAAATGGTCTGCAGAAGTTTGGGAAAAAGGTACCCGGACGTATAACTCTGACCGGGTCAATCAATGCCGTTTGAAAGGTTCGTTTCCAAACGGTCTTTGGCGAAACCATTATTCCGTGATACAGTTTCTCTATAGCGTAACCAATCCGGTTGTCTGTACACCCAAGCGCATAATGGTCGACGACCAACAAGCATGCACCAGTTCTCATTCCGAGAGCTCGTAGTTTCTGTAAAACGGCCTGCCCAATGTATCTTCAACTCCCTTAACAGTTGGATTTTGAGGGGATGGGTTATAGACTTCGGTTATCGGCCGGCCGCTGGTCTCAATCAGCTCAACGGCATTGCGCTTAAACTCATCGTCATAGCGTTTCCAGGGTTGATGTTTTGAATCCATGACACGCTCCTGGCAACTCGCGCGCGTCACTGTCCACAGAACTGAAGCAGGTCTAAAATCTCCGAATTCGGTCCTTGTTACCAGCTTAGAAAAACAAACCCGTCACTTCCCGGATACCTGGGCATTGATCCGTCGCCGCCCTGTGCGGAGATAACTCCATACAATGGATAGCTTGAAGCGTTGCCCAAGCTCCGATCATTACTTGCGACACGAAATCCGCCACCGATACCGCCCTGGCCGAACGCACCCACAAACGCATTGGCTGGTCCTCCGCCCTTCCCGCCGTCGGCTGAAAGGAGCAAACTGCCATCTATGGATTTGAATTCTGAGTCCGTGCCGTCGCTCCCGGTATCAGTTGGAAGCACCCCTTTTAGACCGCCGATGCCTACTGTGACCGTATATATTTGCCCGGGCTTAACTCGAATGCGATGCTTTACAAATTCTCCCCAGCCTCCGCTGCCACCATGGGTTTCTCCGCCACCGGCACCGCCTCCTGCTGCCCACATTTCGATCTGAACCGTGGTTGCCCCTTTCGGCGCCTGCCATGTGCCACTTTCGAAAAATGCCTCGACACCAGGATTGGCCGGCGCCGCCAATACGATGCTGGTAGATGAAAGTGCGACAAATAACATACTGCACATACCACATGCAAATCTGAAGATCGACATCGTCTGAACTCCTATATAGAGATAGAATTATAGAACCGCTGATTTAGACGGAAAGTTTCGTCGCAGGGTTGACCATGCAGGATAAATATAATCTCTTATCACACCGTTATCGTATTGATTGTTGTATTGATTGTTGTATTGATTGGGCTTTGCAGGGTTGGGTTTTGAGGACTGGTTTTGCATTGAGTGGGTCAAAGAGATCAGGGGTAGCGCATGTGGGCGCGGCCAATGGCATTGGCCATGGAGTGGGGTTGGCTTGGAACAACGCTCAGGTGGATGTGGTTGGTCATCAGGCAGTACGCCTACTCCCCTCAAAACCGATAGCCTCTGCCGTGAGTGTTTGCAGTTTTGGGGTACACGGTCAGATTTCGCCAAGCAATTAGGTCGTATATAGTTACTTCTGCGTCAGTTTCGCGAGGAGGTCCTCAATCCGGCTTTTAAATGACGGCAGGTCACAGGCGACCGTTTTCCATACAAAATCAAGATCGATTCCGAAGTAATCGTGGACCAGGATGTGTCGCATGCCGATAATTTTGCGCCACGGAATGTCGGCCGCGAGCGAGCGGACTTCATCAGGCAAGGCGCGGGCAGCCTCTCCGATGATTTGAATGTGGCGAATGAACCAATTCTGGATCAATTCATCGCGCTCAAACTCCTCGCGGCCTCGGTCGACGTATCGTTCAATGCGGTCGATAGCTTCGAGAATGTCGCGCACACGTTCGGCTGGCTGTCTCACAGCGGGACCGCTTCGGCGAGCACCCGCGCACGGATACGATTTTTCAGCAGCGAGGGCGTTGTCACATCCACTTGCATCTGAAGCAGATCGCGCAAATCCATCAGCAGCCCGCCCAAATCCAGTAACCCACGGCCTGGTTCGAGATCTACCAGGATATCAAGGTCACTGTCGGGATTGTCGTCCCCGCGAGCCACAGAACCAAAAACGCGCACGTGACGGGCGCCGTGGCGCTCGGCCAGCGCAAGAATTTCCTGGCGGCGGCGCTCGATCTGTTCGTAGATGGGACTCATGGTGTTACAGGCTGTGGGTGATGCGGCAAAGCGCAAGCTTGGATTAAGCGGCTCCGCGTGTCGGATTAAGTGGGAAGGAGAATGCATAACCTGTCCGCTCAAAATGAACACAATTTTCTATAAACTAGATAATTGTGGATAATCCGTTACTGAGTTGCGATCGAAAAGCTTATGGGAGGTTGGAATACAAAGCCGTTTGGGAACGACACCGCCTCTGACTGGCTATATGAATTGCAGAAGGCGGCTGATGATAGAATATTAACATCAGCCCTGCAGGCTGTGCAAGGCGCGAGCCCAAGGATAGATGCCAGTACCGGAGAGATAGCGCTGGCAGCAGCGACGGTCGTGTGGGCGGCGCGAAACGAACCGGTTAAAACGCTGCCGGAGATCGCTCAAGCCTGGGTGAAACATCGCGGCTATGTACCCCCGGATGCGATTGTGGATATGGCTATATTTGCAGTTCAGTTGGTTCTGCAAGCGTCCGAGTTGCGAGAGCTCTGGAAGGAGTCTCGGTCGTTTTCAAAGTGGGAGAACCAAACTGCTCAACTGCTCCGCGAGTTGCAAGAGAGCCGGGCTTTACCAGTACTTGTAAGGACCGCGAAGCCACCCGGCCAGCCTCGGCTGTTGTATAAGCTCATTGAAACCGTTTCACCGGACTCGAGCGGCCCGGCGCGAGAAAAACTCAATAAGGCACTAACTGAATTAATTGACGTAAACGCTGAATTGCCACGTTCCTTTTTGTCGCCACTAAGTGCCGTTGCGAAACAAGGCTTAAACGCTGAGGCGGCATTATTACTGCAACGCGGCGCTGATATTAATCCTCCATCAGATCTGCTCACCAGCGCTCCGCTTACTCATGCGGCGGGGAGCGGCCATGTGGAAATGATTAACTTCCTGCTGGCAAATGGCGCGCATTTGCACGACGAGATTCTCATAAACGCAGAAAACGGAAGTCGCGTACTTGCCGGACATCCTAACGCTGTTCCCTTCCGTTTCTCACCAGCGCTCTGGTATGCAGTGTCAATGGGGTCTATACCAGCGGTAGACGCACTGCTACGTCACGGGGCAGACCTCCACCAAAAGGATCTGAACGGAGAGTCTCTCCTTCACAAAGCAGCTTACGCCGGACAAACTGAAATGATTGAGTACCTCGTGCGTAGAGGCATCGACGTAAACACTACAAAGTCGCGCAATGAAGGGCCAATTCACTTAGCTGTTGCGGCGGGTAGGACGGACGCTCTGCGGCGGCTTTTAGAGCTGGGTGCCGACCCTAACATGCAACGTGAAGGTGCATGGAGCGCGCTCGAAGAAGCGAAAGACCGATGGCCTGAACTTGTTCCACTTCTGATTCAGCATGGAGCAAGGTGAAACTCAAATCGTCCCGGCAAATGTGGCGGCGAGTATGGTGTGTGTCGGCGCCAGTGCCGCGTGTGCAGCGCAGCTGCTCCAGGCGTATTGATCGGCCTGGGCAATGCTGTCCCCTCAAACCCTCAAACCGCACCGGAACCCAGAACGCCACGGTGTGGAAAGCCGTGCAGAAGATTACCCCTGGTGCTCAATGAGCTGGTTTATCCAGGAGGCATCACAGACTTTTAGCCGGTCGGTGTTGTCGTTCAAGATTGATAAGTAACCTCAGGAAAAGCGAAAGCAAGCTTTCGCACTCCAAAGCGCTTCGCGCCGGCGAAGCGTGCGGCAATAGTTTCCCAGGAGTGCCTGACCGAGAGCGCGCGAGAGCGACAGTTCAAGTCCGGGCTCGACGATCAGCTGAACGCAGGCACCACGACCAGATCTTCAGCCCGTAATATTCGCCGTACTTCTTCAGCAACGCGCAGTCCACGTCGCGGTGCTCGGCGGTGCTGAAGACATGCTCGCGCGGGTTGCCACGATGAGTCACGTGGTGGGGGTACCCCGGAACAACAACTGCTTGCAAATCCAGCCATGCCGTACCAGCTACTTAATGCATGCAGCTGGAATCAATGGATAAGCTGTCCCCTCAACGTCCTCAAAATCCGTCAGCCATATCGAACGTGCAGGACAACAGTACGGCTGCTACAATGGACACCAATTGCGGGTTGTTTCCTGCATGGGGTTTTTGGTAGCTTCAGGAAAAGCGAAAGCAAGCTTTCGCACTCCAAAGCGCTTCGCGCCGGCGAAGCGTGCGGCAATAGTTTCCCAGGAATGCCTGAATTTCTCGCAACAGGAATCAGCGCACAGCAGGCGGAACAACTTCGTATAAACACAACCACAGGCCGCCGCGTGAACCGGATTTAGTTCTACGTATCGCACAGCCGCCCACAGGTGATCGCGGTCAAGCGCGGTCGAAAAAAAGCGCCCCGACCAAAGGTGCCCACTTAGGCGATAGTTCGCATTGATCCATTGTGCGTACTTTCTGCGATTCGTGGATAAAAATCACTCGCTTACCCGAACCAAAAACCTTAAGATGTCAACAGCCTGCGCCATCCTTAGAAGTCGTTGGCGTTACGCAGCCCGAATGCTCCAGCCCCGATTGCGCTAATGCCGGCGAGGATTCCGACGCCGTTCAGGAAAAGCGGCAGGTTCCGAATCGGTGAATGGCTCACCAGGTAGAACCCGCAGTAGAGAAGCAAACCAAGGCCAATGATCATAAATGCCGCGCCGGCAGCGATTCCGCTGAGCTGCTCGTATACGGCTGACGCGATGGACCACACCAACACCATCGCGATTGCGCCAACAATCAACATCGCCGGCCATACAAGGTTCGGGCCATATGTCGTTAACCACTGCTGCATCCCATCACCTCCGGATCATGTTGGAGCGCATCTTAAAGTAGCTGGGCCTGGACGAAAAAGTTGCGCATGGAGGGTGATCTGCGCCTGGCGGGCTCCGCGAATGCAATCTTCTTGCATTGGCTGGCGACAATGGCGTCATGATAGGCACTGCGAACGTGCAGTTCCATTCTTCCGGGCGGAAGGTCACCCAATCCCATGTTTTCCCGTAAACTCAGCCTGTTTAGCACGCTCATGTGTCTTGCCTCGGGGGTCCTGGCTCAGACAACGAGTGGCCCGGAATATCGCGGTATGTGGACAAGCCGCTTTGAATGGCCCCGCACCACGCAGTCGGCTACCCAGACAAACATCGACACAATCATGACCAATGTGCGCAACGCCAATTTTAACAGCGTCTTTTTTCAGATACGCGGCGCCATGGAAACGCTTTATCCATCGCCAAATGAGCCATGGGGTTCTCAGTTCAGCTACACGGATCCGGGATACGACCCGGTAGCATATGCCGTAAACAGCGCGCATACGGCAGGGCTTGAATTCCACGCCTACATTAACACGCATTGCATTTTCCAGGCGACCTCGACAAGCGGGCCACCGCCACCTCACTCGCCTGCCGGCCAGCCGGAACATCCGTTCTGGCTTCATGGCAATCCCGCGGACCCGGGTCGCGACGACTGGTGCTATGTGGATAGCACGGGGACGACGCAACCACTGGGAGCAGGCGAGGATCGCTACGTGTGGGCAGCCCCCGGGGTGCCATCATTCCAGACGTGGACACGGGACCAGATTCTGCATGTTGCGAACACCTATGATGTCGATGGCGTACATTTCGACCGGATTCGAGTGGCCGGCACCGGCTCGTACGACCCAATCAGTCGTGCGCGCCAGGCAAGTCCGATCACGAACCCGGCAGGACTGACTTTCCAGAACTGGCAACGTGACCAGATTACCAGGTTCCTGAACGACACCTACGGCGCAGTTGCAGAACTCAATGCGAACCGTTCGCCGGGCAAGCGTCACATCAAAGTATCCTCTGCCCCATTCAGCCTGGTATCCAGCCAGCTTGGCGTAAACCAGGACCTGAACGCCTGGACGAAAATTGGCGCGCAGGATTTCTTTTGCCCCCAGGTCTATACATCCAGCCTCAGTACGTTTGCAAGCCGCCTGGCAACGAACCTGCCAAATGCGAACGGACGCTACATTGTGGCAGGAATGAGCCGTAACACCGCGGGAAGCGCTGCCATTATTTTCAACCAAGTCACTGAAGCCCGCAACCAGAATACCTCCGGCAGCCTTGTTTTCAGCTACACGGGATTCACAGGTTCCGAGCTGTCGTCGTATCCAGCTAATGTGTTCGGCACGTTCGTCAGTCCGCCTGATATGCCGTGGATTAGTTCACCAACAGATTGCATTATCGTCGGCAATGTGACGGATGGATCGGGAAACCCGATCGTGGATGCGCAGCTCACACGTGCGGATAATAGCGCGTATACGTGGCTTTCCGGGTATGACGGGTTTTACTCCATGCTTAAAGTGCCGGTGGGCCAGCCACTGCAGATCACCGTCAGCAAAGCGGGCTTTTCGAACAAAACGGTAGCTGTTCCCGCGCCGGGCGCCGGCTCCGTCACTCGCATCAATATCGTACTTACAAATTCAGCGGGCACGATCAGCCTGGATAAAAACGTCTACACGCTGACAGATGCGGTAAATATCGCGGTTTCCGACTCGGATCTTGCCGGCCTGGGTAGCATCAATGTTACGTTGAGCAGCACTTCCGAACTCGCTCCTGAAATTGTATCCCTGAACGAAATCGGCGGGAGCGGACGCTTCCAGGGAAGCGTTCAACTGGCTGCCGGAACTGCGACGAATGATGGCGTGCTGCAAGTCAGTGATTCCGATACCATCACAGCGACCTATGTTGACGAAGATGACGGCAACGGAGTCGTCCAGGTGCAGACCGCCAGTGCGAGTATTGATGGATCAGCGCCAGTCATCACGAATGTGGAAGTCGTGAACATTAGTGGCACCGGCGCAACGGTTACGTTTTCAACCGACGGACCTACAACCGCCATCGTTCGCGTCGGTCCGAGTTGCGACGGGCTGACAAGTACTGCTGTCAGCAATGGGGCCACCGCATCACATTCCGTGCTTGTTGCTAATCTTAATCCGCTCACCCAGTATTACTTCACCGTGACCGCAGGGGACGCGGCGGGCAACACGGCAACCGAGTCGAACAACAGCAATTGCTACAGCTTTACCACAATTGAAGCGGTTGTGCCGCAGTTCTTCACGGAGCAATTCGACTTTTCACGGCTGTTTGATCTCTCGAATCTCACGCTGACCCTGACACCCGATGGTTCCACGAACTTCTATCGCGGTTGCCTCGAGAGCGCCACTGCTTATCCAACAGACCCAGCGGGCGGAACGAACGTCGCAGGTATGACTGATGACTCCAGTGCCCTGGTGAACCTGGTGTCAGCCAAAACGTTTCCATTCTTCGGCACGAGTTACTCGAACTTTTACGTGGGCTCGAACGGTTATATTACGTTAGGATCCAGTGACACCGCGTACAATCCATCCATTACGCAACACTTCACCCGGAAGCGCATCGCTGCTCTGTTCCGCGATTTCAATCCAGCCAGCGGCGGCACGATCAGCACACGCCAGCTTGCGGATCGCATGGCAATTACCTACAGCAACGTGCCGGAGTATGGTACTTTCAACAGCAATAATTTTCAAATTGAGCTGTTCTTCGATGGCGTAATTCGAATCACCTGGCTGGGCATGTCAGCACGAGATGGGATTTCTGGAATCTCTTCCGGCGCGGGCACTCCTCCAGACTTCATCATGTCTGACCTGGGTGCTCTCAACGCTTGCGGCGATCTGCAGGTTTCGCCTGTTGCGGGGGTCACGTATACTGGCACACCCGGGGGACCCTTCACGCCGTCCTGCGCCACATACACACTAACAAATGCCAGTAGCAGCGCACTGGATTTCGACATTAGCGCGACACAAACCTGGCTGTTACCGAGCATCGCCACCGGCACGCTTCAGCCGGACGAAACAACCACAGTCACTGTTTGCCTGGATGCGGACGCATTGGCTGCCGGGAATTATTCCGGTGATGTGATTTTCACCGATATTACCAACGTGCGCACTGTTAATCGCGCTGCCACTCTAATGGTGCTGCCACTGCCCGACCAGGTAAGCAATCCTTCACCGACGGACGGCGCAACGGACATCAGCATAAGCCCCACTCTGACATGGTTGGGTGGCGCGAACACGGACAGTTTCGACTTTTATTTTGGCAGCGCGAATCCGCCAGAGTTTGTCAGCTCGCTTCCTGTCAGCGAAACAAATGTGGAAGCTGGTGAACTCGAGTTCTCGACGACTTATTTCTGGCGCGTGGATGCTGTTAATGGGACTGGTGTCACCACTGGCGAATTGTGGTCATTCACTACGCAACCGCCGCCGCAGATCACTGTGACACCGGCTTCCATCACCGTGTACTCCGACCCCGGCGCCAGCACAAGCACGCTCTTCCAGGTCGCAAACACTGCCCCCGACGCAGCAGGTACATTGAGTTTTGCCTTAAGCGCAAGCGACGACCTTGGGGGCGCCGCTGTGACAGAGGATGTTGGCTCCTTTATCGATTACGAAAACCTGAGTACTGCGTATTACGGCAATGTCTACCAGGTCGATCAATCGACCGTGCTCACCACATTTGAGCCGTACCTCTACCTTTCCGTCGACATCAGCCTTAATTATGTGGTGTTTGAATCCGAAACACAGGCCGGGCCGTATAACCGCATTTTTTCACAGACTGTCGCGCAAACCGCCAACAGTGTAGAATTACAATACTATCCACTGTCGGGCATGAATGTACCACTCGTTGCGGGCCGCTTTTACATTATTGCTGTCGGCTGGAACGGCAGCGGTGCATATAGCCTGCACGCGCCCGCCTCCCCTCCGCAGAGCGTTTCGTTCGGGCAGCAATTCAGTGGATTCCGCAGCACGACGTACCCGCTCGGCACTTCCACTGCGCTTAGCGCATCAACAAACACATACGCCCAGCGCCTGACCACCAACAACAGCTGGATCTCGCTCTCTCAGCCGCTGTCGCTGCTTGCTCCTGGTGAATCCACAAACTGTCAGTTGAATGCCAACGCCACGTTGCTGGGGCTTGGCACCTATACAGGAAATGTGGTTATAATCAGCAACGATTCAGACGATCCAATAACCACCGTTCCCGTTACACTGATTGTTAAAGATATTACACCGCCGGCGATGCCACCCCAGCCCGACATGACGACGGAAAGTGATACGGGTGTGTCCGGCACGGACGATTTAACTGCCGACTCACAACCGGACTTCACCGGGCTCGCGGAGGAGGGCAGCGTTGTAACCGTGTATATCGATGGATTCGCGGTGGGAACTGTGAACGTCGACGACGCGGGTGCGTGGGGCTTCACACCGGATATCCCACTCGAGGACGGCCAGCATTCAATCGCCGTGACCGCAACGGATGCGGGAGACAACGTCAGCCCATTATCCGCCACGCTGAATTTTGTGATTGATACGACAGCTCCAAACGCACCGTCGCCGCCTTTACTGACCCCGGGCTCGGATAGTGGAGTCAGCACCTCCGACGGAAATACCAATATTAACCAGCCAACGTTTGCGGGTTCCGCAGATGCCAATGTGCAGGTTCAACTGAAACTTCAATCGGTGCTGTTGGGCACCACTTCATCCGACGACGTAGGTCAGTGGGCTTTACCATCGAACATCGTACTGGTCGACAGTACCTATAGCTTTACTGCAGTCGCGATTGATCTCGCCGGTAATACGAGTCCAGTGTCGGGTTCGAGCAATGTCACCATCGATACGGCAGCTCCGAGCGTCACCTTCAGCCGTTTTGGAAGTCCAGTAGACACTATCCAACTCCATTTCAGCGAGACGGTATTTAATCTTACTCTGGCGAACCTTGTGTTGATGCGCAACGGCAGCTCACTTTCGCTTGCGGATACGGTGCTCGCAGGCAGCGGGCAGGAGTACAGCCTTTCGAATCTCGCACCATTGACCGGCATCGGCGGTTCTTTTGTATTCCAGGTAACCGGACCAACGGATCGTGCAGGTAACACACTGCCGCTGACGACCGACTCATGGAATGGAAATACGTTCAGTGATCTGCGCGTCTCGATGGTAGCAGCACCTGGTACCAGCGCCACGATAGGGCAGACCATCACTTATATAATCGGTGTGCAGAACGACGGTCCAGCCGATGCCTCAAATGTTGTTCTACTGGACCAGTTTACCACTAACTCGCTCTTTACGACTGCGACAGTGACCCAGGGCAGCCTTGTTGTGAGCGACGGATTGCTCCAGGTGAATCTTGGCAACATGCCGGCTAACTCTTCTGCCTTTGTGACCCTGAACCTTATCGGCACAGAGATCGGAGCTTTGGTGCACCAGGTAGCAGTGGGGCCAACTGCATCCGATCAGGACCTTACCAACAATGCTGCGTCCAACAGCATCCAGGTGCTGCTTGGCCCAGGTGCGGACCTTCTTGGGTCGGGCGTGTTGCTGAGTTCCCGGTGCAAACCTAACCCGGCGGGATTCACCTGCGTAGAAAAGCTGCGACTGCTGCTCTTGAATCGCGGGAATTTTGACAGCGGGAAGACCTCCATTTCGTACTACCTGTCCTTCGATACGCGGTATGACGCTTCCGACACGCTCCTGACTGGAAAAAAGCTCGGCAAGATCAAGGCAGGCGCACTTGTAAGCAAAGCGCGCTCTCTGAAGCTGATGCTTTCGGGCAGCCCGTCTGGCCAGTACCTGATCGTACGCATCGACCCAGGAAACCTGGTAAACGAAGCGAGCGAATATAACAATGAGATTGTGATTGGCCCATTGCCTTAACGTCGACCTGCTAATTATTGTAGCAACTCGACCTGCGGCCTGCACAGGGTCGTGCCGTGCGTTATCGCGGCCATCAATCAGCGGAGTTCCTGCGCCGGTTCGGCTTCCTTTCGCTGCTGGCACTGCTATTCACGCTGCCGTTTGCTGTTCCAGCACTATGGGATGTGGTGCGCGTGCGAATGGGGCAGGAGCCGGGCGGATTTATCTACCTGCTGAAGCCCGTCGAAAACCAGTACTGGTACCTGTTGTCAGGGGGATTAACCATTGGGTTCGGATGGGTCGTCCTGTCTCTCCTGCACCGTGCCAAGGGGTTTCCGCGGCTGCATCCTCTAACTGTCTGCGTACTCGCCCTCCTGGCGTGCCAGATTGTTTCGGCCCTGAACTCATCTGCCCCTGAGTTTACGATGAAGGGCCTGCTGTTGCCACTCGTCTTTTATTTTTCATTTCTTTTTACCATCCTGCTGCGACCCGGAAGCATCACCACAGACAAAACGTTTTTTCTCCTGCTTATCGGGGCGGCTTTTATCAGCCTCTATGCCATTGCGCAAAACCAGGGCTACGAAATACTTCCATATAGCAGAACTGTGGCGGGCACCGAAGAGGAGGTAACCGGAAAGCAATTAATCGCTTCCACCTTTGGCCATCCCAATTACATGGCATCCTACCTTGCACCTCTGTTGTTCTGGGCAATATACTTTGTGCTGGCAAAACCCACCCGGCTACTGCGGTTCACGGCGGCGGTGTGCGGGTTTTGTATCATTGCTGCTCTGGTAGTGGGTGGCACCCGCGGACCGTGGCTGGCCGTCGTACTTACCGGTATTCCATACTACCTGATACTAACCCTCAGCCCGGCATACCGGCGTCCGCTGCTGTTTACGGCTGGGCTGGCAATGTTTGTGGCGCTCGTTCTGCTCCTCGTGCCCAACCCTCTCGTTCATGTACAATTCGACATTCAAAAGCGCCTGATGGGCAGCAAGGAAATCGCGGCTCGTTTCTACTACTGGCTCATGGCAATCGAGATGCTGAAAACACATCCATTGATCGGGGTCGGCTATGCTAACTTCGACATCCTGTTCTGGGATTACGTGGATGCGTTTCAACGTCAGCCGCAAAGCGAGTATTTCCGCTACGTATTGCAGGAATCCATCCGCGGAGTTCGGCCCGGTTACGTGCACAACGACCACCTGCAGATCCTTACCGAGACGGGTATCCTGGGGGGCGTGGCATGGCTGTCGATCTGGTCAACGGTGCTTTACCAGGGATTTCGTTCGGCAAGGCTGCTGTTCCGAAGACAGCGTGATCTCCTGCTGGCAGCTACGCTGCTCGCTTCACTTATCTGCTTTGGGGTGGATGGCCTTACAAATTTCCCGCTGCATGTGCCGGTAAGCGGGCTATTATTCTGGGTAAGCGCCGGCTTCTGGACGGCGCTCTATCATAGGACCTGTTGCGCGGCACGCGTTGGCTCCAGCCTTCCATCGGTGACTACATAGCTTTCACGCTGTTTGGGGCGAGAACCGTCTGAGGCGAGCAGCCGGACGCCTCCTCCATCGGTGGCCGTGAAGCTGTGCCGCTTTGCCGTGCATTCGTAAACCTCAGCGTCAACCCGCTCAACCCCGTGAGGATCAAGGAAACGCATGTAGTCGAGCAAGCTGTCGCCTTGACATTTTGGGCATTTTAGCCCAATGACAAGCCCTTTGTAAGGGAGTGAGGCTTCGGTTTGTGGCGCGGTTGTACACATTTGAATTTACTATTGTCGGACGCAAAACCTGTTCACAAGTACCATGTTGAACGTTTTTGTCTTGAGCGGGCTATTCCGCTTCGGCCAATACTAAACCCCATAGACACAACCCGCCAGACCTGCAATGACTCCAACAGACATACTGATAATCGCGTCACGCGCGCTCGCCGCGGCTGAGACGCTCGGTAATGCGCGCTGCATTAATCTGGCGACGCAACTCGACCTTGCGGGTTTCAATGTAACTCTCGCTCTGCCCAATCCTGAGATTGTACCCCCTATGCACTTTCGTGTCACGGCGTCGGACGCCGAGACCATGGAAACCCTGATTCGCCGCCACGATACCATTATATCCACTGGACAGGAATACACGGCCCGGCAGATCTCCAAGGCAGATCACCTGCAGATTTTCGACGTTGCGGAATACCGGTTTGACCAGCTGGCTGAAATGGATGCCGGATTGCAGGAGCGGCTGGCATTTATTTTTGAGTCCGCTGATCTGATCCTGTGCGGCAATTTGCACCAGCGCGATCTCTGGCTGGGGCTCGCCTGCTCACGGGGTGCATTCGGTGGCGAAACAGCCCAGGGGCGAAACCCTCTGGAGTGGTTTGCGGTCGTTCCATATGGCCATCCGGGACACGTCCCAGCGCACGACGAGTCTTCATCCAACGGATTCCATAAAAATGGAAAAGGCCTTGTGTGGAACGGCGGATACGACGAGTTGATGGACTACCCCAGTGCCATCAGTGCCGCAGTGCAGCTGTGCCAGGCGGGCCGGGAAACTCACATTACTTTTCTTCCCCCTGAACTGGATACGCCACCGCAGCGAGCGGGCTGGGAGAATGCGCGCGCGCTGGCCGACGAGCTGGATCCCCGCGACGCGGTTGCAGTGCGCTTTGCATCTGAGGACCTTAACCCCTACCAGCGATGGCACCTCATCAGTTCGGCAACCGGCGTAATCTGCTGCACAAAAGATGCTCCGGATGCGCGGTTCTGGCCGGCTCCGCCCCTGGCCGAGGCGGTTTGGCTGCAGGTGCCGGTTGTCTGTACGCGTGGCAGTTTCATGGCATTTCTTGCCGAGGAACTGGATTTTGGCCTGTGCTGTTCACCCGGCGACGAAGAAGAACTCGCACTCAAGATTGCGCGATTGGACGACATGTCGGTTCAGCGGACGTTAAAAGGAAACCTCGCTGAGGTACACTCCCATTTCGCATGGGACAAAGCCGTTCGCCCTTTGCTGCAATTCCTGCAGCGGCCACCGCAAAGCCTCGATAAACTCACAGAACCCTCCTCAACGTGGGGCAGGTCTGTCTGGCGGGCCGTTGGCCGGTTATTCGAGTAGCATCTGCCGGCAGCATTTTTTAATAAACTGAACGCCTGCGTATGAACACACCCAATAAGCTTACCCTGAGCCGGATTTTTCTGATCCCGTTTTTTGTCCTCTTTTTACATATCCATCAGATCATGACGAGCGTCTCTGTCATCGCGATCTTCCATTGGCTGGCGCTTGTTATTTTTATTATAGCGGCTATCACCGATTATCTCGACGGGATGATTGCACGGCGGCAGAATATTGTTACGAACTTCGGCAAGCTTTTCGATCCGCTGGCGGACAAGCTGCTTACAATGGCGGCCTTCGTTGCGTTTGTAGAGTTGCAGGGTCCGAACGGAAAACCGATCTTCCCCGCCTGGGCAATCATCGTGATCCTTGCGCGCGAGTTCCTGGTTACCGGGCTTCGATCGCTGGGCGCCAGCCATGGGCGTGTAATACATGCGGACAAATGGGGCAAACAGAAAACAATCATTCAGCTCGTAGGGATTGGGCTGATCCTGCTCAGTATTTGCATGCGCGACACCTTCGCAATGTCGTTCGGCAAAACTGCGATTCTTGATGCGTGGCTTCCAGTTTTCTATCGTGTGGTCCTCGCGATAACAGTTGGAATCACTGCAGCATCGGGGCTGGTGTTCCTCTGGAAGAACTGGGACCTCGTTAGTGACCGCGACTGAACCGCCGCTGCCGCGCGAAGCGTACCTTTCCTGGCTGGAGATCGACCTCGAGGCAATCCGCTTAAATTATCGACTTATGCGGGAGCAATTGCGGCCTGACGCGGCACTGTTCGCCGTCATAAAAGCGGATGCCTATGGTCACGGTGCGCTGCCCGTCGCGAAGACGCTTCTGCATGAAAATCCAGAAATGTTGTGCGTGGCACGGGTCGAGGAAGCCGTAGAATTGCGTGACGGCGGCATCGATATTCCGTTGCTCGTACTGGCGCCTCCCTTCGATGCGCAGGCGAAGGTTGCGGTTTCGCACGAGTGCGCGATTGTTGTCTGCGATCCGGAGCACATGAGGGCGATGGCAGTCGCAGCGCGTCAGCAGAACACGCGTGCGCGCATTCACCTGAAGGTCGACATTGGCATGGGACGCCTGGGAGCATTGCCACAAGACGTGCCTGCGCTCCTGCAGCAGATCGCCGACACACCAGAACTGGAGCTTGAAGGGGTAATGTCACACTTTCCGTGTGCGGATGCCCCACCTGGTTCCTTTACAGACAACCAGGCGCGGCACTTTGGCGAAATTGTCGAACAGGTACGCACAGCGGGCATGTCCGTGCGGTACTTTCACACGGCGAATTCTGCCGCAATTCTCGACCACCCGCTCGCCCATTTCAATGCTGCACGCACTGGAATCACCTTATATGGACAGTATCCTGGTACCGAAATGGAACGCAGATTGCCACTTCGCCCGGCAATGTCGATGCGAACCACCGTTGCTTTTCTCAAGGACGTACCCGCAGGCACCGGACTGAGCTACGGCCACGTGTACCACACAACACGTGCGTCGCGTATTGCAATCGTCCCCCTGGGTTATGCCGACGGGTATCCGCGGCACGCTACGAATCGCGGCGAGATGCTCGTGCATGGCCAGCGGGTACCGCAGGTGGGACGTGTCTGTATGGATCACGTCCTCCTCGATGTCACCGATGTGCCGAATGTGAAGCTCGGGGACGTCGTGACCGCAATTGGGATGGACGTAAACCAGGTGATTACGGCCGAGGAGCTGGCAACCCGCTGCGACACAATTGGCTACGAGATTACCACACGGGTGGGCAAGCGTTTGCCGAAATTCTACAGCCACGGATAGTGCCCGTTGGTTTACGGGCTTTTTAACTGCACCATGGCAATGAAGGAACTGCACAGGGCGCGGTAGATGGGCCCTTGGAAGACTCGCGCCCTTGCGGCGGAGAGCTTGCCGGATTCGACGAAGGGTGAAGAACATGGATTGTTGAGCAGCGCAGGTTTCGGTAGCTGATCCACCTAGTCCAGTAGTTCCAGGTTTTTCCCTGTAGTGCGAGCCGCGCCACCATTATGTGGTGATGCGGTTTTTGGTTTGTCCGGTAGTCCCTCCTCCCGCCGCGGCCACGGCCCCTTCCACGATTTTTAAACCAATAGATGAAGTTCTGCACGCTTCCGCGGGCGGACGAGGATTTGAATGAGGGTTCACGAGCTAGCAAAAGCCGTCCAGATGGAGAGCAAGGAAATCCTTGCCATCGCCAAGAAGCACCGCATCGCCATCAAGGCGAGCCCCAGCGCGAACGTCGAGGACAAGGACATCCGCAAAATGATGCCCCTCATCGATAAGTGGAAGGCCGAGCACAAGGCCCGCGAGGAAGAGGATCGCAAGCGCAAGGAAGTGGAGCGCCACGCCAAGGAAGAAGAGCGCCGGCGTAAAGAGGAAGAGCGCAAAAAAGAAACCGAAGCCAAGCGCAAGGCTGATGAAGAAGCGGCCAAAATTGCCGCAGAACAGACCCGGCTGGACGACAAGAAGCGCAGTGAAGAGGAGCGCAAGGCGCGTTCCGAAGCCGCCCGCGCGCAACGTGAAGAGGAAACCCGACGCGACGCTGAGGATGAACGCCTTCGCAGTCTGGGCCTGCGTGTGCCGAAGCGCCCCGCAGCGTTTCGTCCCAAAGAAGAATTACCGGAAGAACCGGCAGCGCCAAGCGCGCCTAGCGCGCCTGCTGCACCCAGCGCAGCGCCTTCACAAGCGGGCGGACCACGCCCTGGCGGCGGAACCGGAATACGTCCGGGCGGCGGAACAGGTATTCGCCCTGGCGGCGGAGCCGGGCAGGGACCTCGGCCCGGAGGCGGAACAGGTTACCAGGGGCAGGGCACGCCACGTCCCGGCGGATTTGATCGACAGGGTGGAGCACCACGGCCAGGCGGATTTGACCGACAGGGCCAGGGCGGCGCGCGTCCCGCTGGCGGCGGATATCAGGGCCAGGGTGGGCCGGGGGGTCCGCGACCGGGTGGTTATCAGGGACAAGGTGGTCCGGGTGGACCACGACCGGGTGGTTATCAGGGCCAGGGTGGTCCAGGTGGGCCACGACAGGGTGGTTATCAGGGCCAGGGTGGTCCGGGTGGACCACGACCCGGTGGTTATCAAGGCCAGGGTGGTCCGGGTGGACCACGGCCGGGCGGTTACCAGGGCCCGGGTGGCCCGGGCGGGCCACGGCCAGGCGGCTACCACGGCCCGGGTGGCCCGCGCGGAGCA
>JBPCLP010000010.1:0-5671 GCA_051003195.1 Candidatus Sumerlaeaceae bacterium
CTCAGGTTTTTTGCACCGAAGGTGCAGCGGAACACAGCCCAGGGAAAGGAGGCCACGGCTTTTTGTGGCCGACGCAGCCCTGGGTATATCGATCCAATTACATCGCGCCCTGAAGGGGCGCCGGAAAGCCAGCAACTTTCGTTACGAATCTTCGGACGCAACACTAGCCCTTTTCAGATTTCAGCGAAAGGTACACACTTTCCACCTGCTCCGCCATCGCGTCGGCGGTAAAAACCTGCGCTCGTGCCCGGGCAGCCTCAGACTTTTTCTTCAGTATGCTCTCGTCGCTCAGCGCAACTTGCAACGTCGCCGCCAATTCTGCTTCAGACCAGGGATCGTACAGCCACCCAACATCGTCGGTAACGACTTCCGGGATGGCGCCACTCCTCGCGCCAACCACCGGTACCTCGTAGTGCATCGCCTCGATCGCGACGAGGCCGAAAGCCGGCTGTGTCAGGTCCGGAAACACCAGCAGGTCCAATCCCGAAAGAAACGAAGCCAGATCTGCACCACCCTCCAGGGCGCCGACATACTGCACGACGTCCTGTAGCCCGAGCTCGCCGATTAACTGTTGCAGCCCAACCGCGTAATCCCCACTGCCCGCAATCTGCAACTCGAATAACACGCCGCGGCACCGAAGTAGTTTCGCCGCGCGAACCGCAACCTCCAGCCCCTTCATTTTCTGTACGCGACCCAGGATACCGATTCGCGGAACAGAATGCGCCTGGGCCTGGGTCGGTGCGGCGAAGGCATAGCGCTGCGGGTCGATACCCAGTGGTACAATGGAAAGCTTGTTCTGAACCTCGCTGTTTATTTGCAGCAACTGACGCCGGGTGAACTCGCTATCCACGATGATCCGATCGACTCGCTTCAGCATCCTTCTGAACCACGGCTGGAGCAAAAGCCTGTATTTGTAACGCCACACCATTTCCGCTCGCTGTCGCGTCGAGAGGCGGCGGAAATAGAACCGCCAAAGCGGCGTCTCAGTCGTCATTGTGCCGTGGATCGTTACGACGAGTTTGCCCGGGTGTCGGCGAAGGAACATCCCCGCAAACTCCTGTGCATGGATGATGTCGAATCCATGTTCCCTATCGAGGCGCTTCAGCTCGTGCTCTGCGTTCCTGAAGAAACTCAGCGAGTAATTTCCCGGGGTAGCATTCGGGATGTACTCGATACATATGCGCTCTGGTAAACCAGGCGGCGGAGACGCGGCGCTGACGCTGGTGAGAATCACAATCGTGTGGCCGCGCTTTGCCAGCGCACCGGCAAGGTCCAACGTGTGGTACTCAAGGCCGCCCTGCCTGTGAAACGGCAGCGCTCGCACCAGCATGCAAATGCTCAGGGGCCGGGATCTCACCGCAGGTACGGCTTTATGGCGGAGTGCACACGTTCCGCTATGATTTTGTACCCGGCCGCATTCGGATGTACCTGGTCAGCCTTCAATTTTGGATTGTCGATAATTCCACTCAGGACATTGCCGACAAATATGGCACCTCGTGCGTGCGCCACGCGTTTGTATTCAGGCCCGAAATGGTCGGTGAACGGCAAACCCTTAATACCGACGAGCACAACCAGGGCTCCAGTCGCATGAATCTGTTGAACCATACTGTCGAGGTTCGAAAATGTCTGCGTGCGTGGCAAGCGCTGCAACAGGTCGTTGCCCCCAAGCAGGATTATCACGATCCGCGGGTCATTCTCTATCACGTCCTTGTCTAACCGGCGCAGCGCGTCGGCCGTCGTTTCGCCCGGCACTCCTTTGTTAACGATCGGCTTACCGCACATTTCTGCCAGCTGCGACGGGTAGTCTTCACCCTGCCCCGCACCGACCCCTGCGGTTAGACTATCCCCGAATGCAATGATGTGGGTGCCTGACGGCTGCTTGTTCGTGACAGGCGCGTAGAAGAACGTTCGCCAGAGGAACAGTCCCACTACGAGGACGACGAGCAGCAGGAGGGCCTTGCGGGTAAGTGTCACGAGTGCCAGCTTGTAAAGCCGAACGGGCTTCGCAATTCAATCCTGCAGCGAGCTGTCGCTCCGCAAAAGAAAATGCGCCCTTGCGGGCGCATTCCGAAACAACAGCTGAGGCTTCGATTTACAGCGCGTCCTGACCCTCTTCGCCTGTCCGGATGCGGATGGCGTTCTGAAGATCCAGGATGAAAATTTTTCCATCGCCGATGTGCCCCGTTCGGGCATTCTCCAGCACGATCTTCACTGCTTCATCGACCAGCGTATCATCGATTGCTACCTCGATTTCGATCTTCGGAAGGAAGAAGATATTGTACTCGAGCCCGCGATAGATCTCTTTGTGTCCACGCTGGCGTCCGTACCCTTTTACCTCGGTGACCGTCATCCCTTTGATGCCGATGTTGTTCAGCGCGTCTTTAACCTGCTCCAGCTTATGTGGCTGGATGATGCATTTCAGCAGTTTCATTGGTTTTCCTGTTCTTTCGTGTTCTACGGTTTGCTCTGGAATTGAATGTTCAAGCTCAAGCTGAAGCCTGGACTAACTGCTGTACGCCGCTTCGCCGTGCTGCGTCAGATCGAGCCCCATCTGCTCTTCGTCGGTCGAAATGCGCAGGCCCATGGTAAGATCCAGCACTTTAAGCAAAACGAAGGAAACGCTGACGGTGTACGTGATCGTCGCCAGGACCGCCCAGAGCTGAGCAATTATCAGGCTGCCGTTGCCATGCACCAGTCCGTCCGCACCGGCGGCATTCAGGTACTTCGAGGCAAATACGCCTGTCAGCAGCGCGCCGATTGTTCCGCCGACGCCATGCACACCGAACGCGTCCAGCGCGTCGTCTATTCCGCGGCGCGCGCGCCATGTCACAGCATAAGAGCACGCGACACCGGCAACCGCTCCAATGGCAAACGCCGACAACATGCCGACAAACCCGGAAGCAGGCGTGATTGCAACCAGGCCTGCCACGGCGCCTGATGCCGCCCCCAGCAGTGTGGGTTTGTCCTTGGTCAACCAGTCGGTAAACATCCATGCCAGCGCACCTGAAGCCGCTGCGCAATGCGTTGCCGTGAAGGCGACCACCGCCAGCTTGCTGCTTCCGATGGCGCTTCCACCGTTAAAGCCAAACCACCCGAACCACAACAATCCTGCCCCAAGTACCGTAAGCACGAGGTTATGCGGGACAAAGGCCTCCCTTGGAAATCCTCTTCGCGGGCGAATCATCACGGCAACCACAAGCGCGGTGAATCCGCTCGACATATGAACCACCGTGCCGCCGGCAAAATCCAGCGAGCCAAGCTTTCGCAGCCAACCGCCCACCTCTACCGATCCGTCAGCGGCAAGCGTGGTGGCGCTCCATACCCAATGCGCGATCGGGCAATAAACCAGCAGCAGCCATAGCGAGATGAAGACGAGATACGTTTTAAACTTCATGCGTTCGGCGAACGCGCCGGAAATCAGTGCCGGGGTAATGATGGCAAACATGCACTGATAGATCATGAACAGCCGATGTGGACTCGTGGTGCAGTAGATCGGGTGAGGATCCAGTGCCACGTTCTGGACGCCGAGGCCCGCCCATTGCAGGCTCCCTATCAGGCCATTGCCGTTACCAATCCTTATAGCTGAAGGCGCAAAAGCGAGCGAGTAACCCACAAGAACCCAGAGAACTGTGACAACACCAAGCGCGATGAAGCTTTGCATCACGACCGACAGCACGTTTTTAGGACGTACCAGTCCGCCATAGAAAAGGGCGAGTGCCGGAGTCATCAGCATGACGAGTGCCGCGCTGACCAGCATGAACGCGGTGTCGCCCGTATTTAAGGCTGTGTCAGGCAGATGCTCGACAGGGGTTCCTGCGCAACCGGCCAGCGCGAGGCATAATCCCGCAAGTGCGAGAAACTTGGTAGGTGCTTGTGGCACCAATAATGTTCGCATGTGGTTCTTTTTACGCTCCGATAATGGGATATTGATCAAAAAGAATCAGCAATAATTAAACTTGGGTCATATACCAAGTGCAATTAAATTTTTTCGGCCTGCGGGACTTTCCTTTTTTCGAGCCCCACGGTCGACCAGAACATCGGCTGGATTGCTCGAAGTTTGTACTTCCCTAAGGCATAGCAACTGCACCACTTGCCACGCATGGCGAGAAAGCTCCTTAGAAGAAACCTTCCCCTTGTGGCCGTGGTTGGCAGGCCCAACGTCGGCAAATCCACCCTGTTCAACCGACTCACCGGGAAGCACAAGGCCGTGGTCCATGACACACCGGGCCTCACCCGCGACCGCAACTACCTGGCGGCCGAGTGGGAAGGCCGTGATTTCATGATGATCGACACGGGCGGTTACGAGATCGAGGATGAGGCGGAGATCTACCGCCAGATGCGCGAGCAGCTTCTGCTGGCTGTCGAGGAAGCCCATGTCATCATCCTGCTTACCGACCTGACTGAGCCCGACAATCCCGTCGACGATGAAGTGATGCAGAAGCTGCGCAAGTCCGGCAAGCCAGTCATCCTGGCAGTGAACAAGTGCGACACTCGCCAGCGTCGCGACCAGGCGGCACTGGAATTCGCTCGCTTTGGTGCCGGCACCCTGGTTGGCGTCAGCGCGCTGCACGGGTCGGGCACGGATGAACTGCTGGATGCAGTGTTGGAAAAGCTTCCACCACCTCCTGCCGAGGGAGACGACTCCAGCGATGGGATCCGCATCGCCGTGGTGGGCAAACCGAATGTTGGGAAATCAACGCTCGTAAATAAGATCCTTGGCTACGAGCGCGTCATCGCAAATCCCCTGCCCGGCACCACACGCGATTCCATCGACACGACATTCGAGCGCGACGGACAGATTTACACGCTCATCGACACAGCCGGCATACGCCGACGCGGCAAAGTAGAGCGCGGCGTCGAGAAGCTCAGCGTGCTGAGCAGCATGATCAGCATGGAGCAGTGCGACGTCGCGCTGATCCTCATCGATGCGATCGCCGGCCTGACCGAGCAGGATGCGCACGTCGCCGGCCACGCCGTCGACAGCGGCTGCGCCGTCGTCCTTGTGGTTAATAAATGGGACGCGTACGCAGATAAAACGCACAAGAGCGTTGATGAGTTCACCCAGCAGCTTCGCGATGAATGGGGTTTTCTAAAAGACGCACCGGTGATCTTCATTTCCGCGCTTACCGGGCAGCGCGTTGAGAAGCTGTTCGATGTCATTAACGAACTGTATGCGCAATATACGAAGGAAATCGAGACGACAAAGCTCAATGACTGGCTGCAGCGCACCGTCAAACACGTCTCTCCGCCCGTGCGCAGCGGCAAGCAACTGAAGATCAAATACGGAACCCAGACGGGAACCAAACCCCCGACGTTTGCGTTCTTCGTCAACGATCCCAAGCTGGTGCACTTTTCCTATAAACGCTACCTGCTGAACCAGTTGCGTCGCGAGTTCGGCTTCTCTGGTGTGCCGGTAAAGTTCCGGTTCCGCCAGAAAGCCGAGGCGGCCCCAAAGCGCGGACGTCCCTACCAGAAGTAAACGCCGCTCTTAACAGCACTATGGCCCCGGCTCGCGTAAAGGGCGCGACATCTTTGACGACTCAATGCATAACCCTTCCCCTTAAAAAAGCGGTACTGAAGTACGCGCACTTGTACGTAGGGTGCGTGGAACATTTCGAGCGTGGGTGTGGACATATACGAGTAGTCGTCGGTGGGGGGTGCAGGGGGGTGC
>JBPCLP010000011.1:0-182514 GCA_051003195.1 Candidatus Sumerlaeaceae bacterium
TCGGACAGCCAATCGCGCAATTTGCAGCGCGCATTATGCTGGGTGAGACCCTGGAACAAATCGGTTTTCTGGAGGAACCGCGGATCGACTACTATTCGGTCAAAGAGGCCGTCCTTCCGTTCAATAAATTCCCCGG
Source organism: Candidatus Sumerlaeaceae bacterium (assembly GCA_051003195.1). GTDB lineage: Bacteria > Sumerlaeota > Sumerlaeia > Sumerlaeales > Sumerlaeaceae > JBPCLP01. The sequence goes on from JBPCLP010000011.1 coordinate 137, forward strand.
CGCGGAAGTGCGCCTGGGTCCCGAGATGCGTTCGACCGGCGAAGTCATGGGGATCGATCCGCATCCAGGCCTGGCATTCGCAAAATCGCAAGCTGCTGCGGGTGCCGCACTGCCGCTGACGGGCGGCGTCTTCATCTCGATTAACGATGTTGATAAGGAGAAGTTTGTCTCTATTGCGCAGCGTTTTTTAGACTTGGGCTTTCACCTCTATTGCACGGACGGAACACACCGTTTTTTGCTGAAGCATGGTATCGCAAGTGCACAGCTTAACAAGGTGCAGGAAGGCCGCCCGAACGTCATCGATTACGTGATCAACGGGCAGATCAAAATGGTTATCAACACCTTCAGTGGGGGTCCGCAAGGTCGTCCGGATGAGCAAGCTATCCGCAGCCTGGTGATTGCGCGCGGAATTCCGCTGGTCACCACTATCAGTGCAGCCCGGGCCGGCGTAGAGGGGATCGAAGCATTGCGCGCGCAGAAGATTACTCTGCGGTCCATCCAGGAGTATCACCAAAGCCTGCATGCGTTGAAAGGTTAGATCAGCACCAGTGTCATCGGTGCCGCGCTATGCGTGTTCAAATAGTTCTGGCAAGCATAGCTGCTTTTGATCCATGTAATCGAATCATAGGAAAAGAAAGCTCATGTCCACCGCCGAACTAGCCCCTGGTTGGGTGTCCATCGATGAATATATAAAATCCGAGCGGACCAATTAACTTGGAGCTACCGCTGACGATTATCAAGGCCCAGGGCGCCAGTGCTACACTCAATGCGCTGAGTGAAATCGGACTGAATGTCAAATTCCTGATTCCCACTGTTGGACTGATCGTCCTCCTGATCCTTTTCTTTATCATCGCGAAAGTCGTTCGAAAGTCGCGCAGCGGCCACGGCGATATCATGGCGGGTATTTCCTATCTCGATGTAACGGGCATGAAAAAACAGGGGCTCCTGACTGAAGAGGAGATGGCGAATATTCGTGCGGCCATGAGCCGGCAGGTGGACCGGCAGCGCGCAGGGCCCGCAATCAAGGCGCCGCCAAGTCTCGCCGGAGAGCTTGCTCTCATGGCCGACCCCGAAGTACAACGGCTTGAGGCTGTCGCCGCGGAGCATGCGAAGATGCGTTTAGCAGCACAGAATGCTCAGCGCAGCGCGGTATCTAATGAGCCGGCGCCACAACCCCAGCCGAAGCCTGACGAGAACTACGGCGATCCGATCCCCGCTGATTTTTCACAATCTTCCATCGCTCCCCCACCTATGCAGGTATCCGCCGAGCTGGATGCCAGCGCCTGGCAGCGCCCGAACCCCGAGACTGCTCGGCCGGTGGCAGATGAAATCGTCCTTCCCGCTGATGTCGTAAAAATGGCAGAGCTGGGTCTCATTACTCCGGAAGAGATGCAGCGCATCAAAGAACGCATCCGCCAGAAGCGGGCGCAGTTACCGTGACTTAGCCCGTCGAATTATTTTTTTACGCGCACGAGCATTGCATAACCGACCGGCGCTGTCAGAAAGCGGTCTTCCCAATTGCGCAGCACGTGCGGCGCAATACCGCGGATAACAGCTTCCGTCAGCGCGCCGATCGAATTAAGCACACAATGGATCGCGTATCTCAGCGGCAGGATCCTGTGAACGGGCGTCGCCTCGACCAACAGACACATAAGTGTAATGGCCGACCACAAAATCGTGTTCGACGGCACCAGCTTCAGAATCTCATGCTCTGCGAATGCCGCGCGATAAAAATACCTGGTCGGACGCTGGAAGTCATACGGGATTCCGTGTTCCCAGAACATGAAAGGAGTCGAAACAAAGACCAGGCCATCAATCTTCGTCACACGACACGCTTCCGCCAGCACCTTTTCGGGGAACCGCACATGTTCAATCACTTCCGATAAGATGACACCATCGAAGGAATCGCTCGCAAACGGCAGAGCGTCGCCTGCTGCAAGCGCATCTGCAGAGGACACCTCCCCAGAATAGTCGATCCCAGCCACGTAGAACACTGCGGGATCGAGCATGGAGGAAAATGGCTTAAATCCGCAACCGATGTCCAGCAGTCGCAGCCGCGCTGGCGGTGTCTTGTCGCGTGTTCGGAGGATCTCCGCGAATTCGCGAAAAATCCGTAAATTATTGCGAAGGTGAGGATAACTGAAGTGCCACAGCCTGGGTCGCACACGGGCGTCGTTTGTAAAGCGTGCGAATTCTTTCAGGTTTTCTGCCACAGTTCAGGAGCGCTGATCGGCCAGCCGGAACTCGATCTTCTGTACGCCGGGCAGTTTATGCAGTGACTTGACCAGTTCGTTCGTCAGTCTCACCTGGGCTGTTTTTTTCAATTCAATCGTCAGTTCACCCTCACTACCATTCGCGATTAACAAGCGGACGGGTTTATTTCCCGGTGACGCTTTGAGCACCTTCGCCAGCTTGTCCATCATGCCGTTGCCTGCAGCAGCAAAGTCCAGCCGCACGTCCAGCCCCTCTGTTCGTTTCTCCCGCACTTCCTCAACCGGGCGCGCGTCGTTTGCCAGCAACTTTTTATCACCGTTGCGGTCCTGAATGCGCGCCTTGATCAGGAGCACCCGATCCACGGCAATATGCTGGCGGACTTTTTCGTAAGCATCCTTAAAGAAAACAACTTCGACCGTGCACTCGCCATCGGTGATTTCCACGAACGCCATGTTTCCGCCGTTGCGATCCGTCTTCGCGATAATTTTGCTGACCATCCCAACGACCTCGCAAAGCCCGCCTTCTTCACGCGCGGCCAGTTTCGCGAGCCGGAAATCACTAAAACTCTCGATGTCGTTTAGATAGACATCGAGCGGATGTCCCGAAACAAAATAGCCGATCAGTTCCTTTTCCCACTCTAGCTTCTGCCGGTCTTCCACTTCGGGCAATTCTCGCATCGAGGCGCTTAACATTCCATTCGAAGCCGGCTCACCAAGCGTGCCGCTTGGATCCGTCGCAGCCATCTCGTCGAAAGCGTCGAAAATGCTCGTCTGGCCCTTTTCCTTCTCTTTCAGCCGCGCCTGCGCCGTCGCAAGGATGCCTTCGCAGTTTTCCAGAAGCTGACTGCGTGTGTGTCCCAGGTTGTCGAACACCCCGCATTTGATCAGGCACTCGATCACCCGACAGCTAAGCAAGGATGCATCGACCCTGCTGCAGAAATCCTCGAATGTGCGGAATGGCCCCCCGTCATCACGCGCCTTCACAATCGACTCGACGACGCCTTCGCCGACATTCTTAATCCCGGCCATTCCAAAGCGGATATTTTTGCCACGAACGGTGAAATATTTGTCGCTCTCGTTTATGTCCGGACCCAGAACCTGCACGCCCATGTCCTTGGCTTCTGCGAAGTAGGACACCATGTCTTCGACCTTGCCCCCGACCGCGTTCGTCATCAGTGCCGCCAGGTAATCCACCGGATAATGCGCCTTCAGGTAGGCAGTGCGGAACGAAATGACCGCGTAGGCCGCCGAGTGCGACTTGTTGAATCCATAGCCGGCAAAATAATCAATCTGCTGGAATATGTGCTCGGCCACGCGCCCGTCGATGCCGTTCAGCGCCGCACCCTCGACGAACTGCGCCTTCACCCTGGCCATCTCCTCGGCCTTCTTTTTGCCCATGGCACGACGCATCAGGTCGGCGTCTCCCAGGCTGAAGCCTGCCAGCACCTGCGCGATCTTCATCACCTGTTCCTGGTAGAGGATAATCCCGTACGTCTCCGCAAGGATGGTCTCCAGTAAAGGATGGTCGTACTTCACCTGCTTGCGGCCGTGTTTACGGGCGACGAAGTCCTCAACCATGCCGCTGCCCAACGGACCGGGACGATAAAGCGCCAGCAGCGCGGTCAGTTCTTCAAACGTGCCTGGAACAAGGCTCTTAACGAGACTTGTCATCCCGCTGGACTCGAGCTGAAAGACTCCGAACGTCCGTCCGGCCTGCAGGATCTTATATGTCTTAGGGTCGTTCAGCGGAATTTTGCCCCACTCCACCTCCACGCCGTAGTTCCCGCGTATGCTCTTCAGACAGTTCTCTATCACCGTCAGGTTTTTCAGGCCCAGGAAATCCATCTTCAGCATACCGATGTCTTCGACGGTGCCCATTGTGTACTGCGTCGCGATGTCGTTGGAGTCGGCAGGTTTGTAGACCGGCACGAGATCACTGATATCCTGGTCGGAGATTACGACACCCGCAGCATGCGTGCTGGCGTGGCGTGCCATCCCCTCCATGCTTTTAGCGTAGTCCATCACCTTGCGCATGGTGGCGTCGCTGTCGTAGATTGCCTTCAGGTCCGGGATCGTCTCCAGAGCCGTTTCGAAGATCGTCTTCCCCTTCTCTGCCTTCAGCAACGTCGGGATCAGCTTTGCCGCGCGGTCGCAGTCGGCCAGAGGAACTCCAAGTACCCGGCCCACATCTCGAATGGCGTTCTTTGGCTTCAGCGTCCCGAACGTAATGATCTGGGCGACGTTCCGTTCGCCGTACTTGCGCTTAACGTATTCGATGACCCGCCCGCGCCCCTCAAAGCAGAAGTCGATGTCTATATCAGGCATGCTTACACGTTCCGGGTTCAAGAAACGCTCGAAGATCAACCCGTGTTCGATTGGGTCGATGTCTGTAATCCCCAGGCAGTACGCTACCAGCGAGCCTGCGGCACTTCCGCGACCGGGGCCGACCGGGATTCCATTGGTCTTCGCATAATGGATGAAGTCCCCGACGATCAAAAAGTACGAGCTGAATCCCATGTTCTCGACGCAAGCCAGTTCCATCTCGGCGCGATCGATATGGTCGGGGGACGGCTCTCCGTACCTCTCCTTCAGGCCTTCGTAGGTCTGGTGCCGCAGGTACTCATCAATCGTGTAGCCTTCCGGCGGACGAAACACGGGAAGCAGCTTCTGGTTAAACTTTAACTCACAATTGCAACGTTCAGCAACCGCAAGCGTCTGCCTGCACGATTCAGGCATCTCATTGAAGATCTTATACATTTCCTCCGCGGTCTTGACGTAGAAGGAGTCGCTGGAAAATTTAAACCGCTTCTGGTCTGCCATCGTCTTGCCGGTCTGGATGCACAGGAGCACTTCGTGAAAGTCCGCGTCCTCGCGGAGAGTGTAGTGGCAGTCGTTCGTGGCCAGGAGCGGAATGTTGTAATGTTTCGTGAACTCGCGCATGTATCGGATGACGGTCTTCTGCTCCGACAAATCATGGTCCTGCACCTCGAAGAAATAACGGTCCGGGCCGAAAATCTGCAGATATGCATCAATGAGTTTACGCGCCTTATCCTCGCGTCCCTCAACAAGTGCCTCAGGGATCTCACCTTTCAGGCAACTCGATGTCGCGATCACGCCTTTGCTGTACTGCGCCAGCACCTCGTGGTCGATCCGCGGCTTGTAATAGTAACCCTCAGTGTAGCCGATGCTCGAAAGCTTGGCAATGTTGAGGTAACCCTCGTACGATTCAGCTAACAATAGAAGATGGTTTGCACTCTTGCGCTCAGCCACTTCACCGCGCTTGCGCCGTCCCTCCGGCGCGACGTACACTTCACATCCCAGAATGGGCTTAATGCCGTCCTTCTTGCACTGCTTGTAGAAGTTCACCGCGCCAAACATATTGCCGTGGTCGGTAAGCGCCACGGTGTCCATGTTGAGGTCTTTCAAACGCTTTGTCAGCTGGTCAAAACGACAGGCGCCATCCAGCAAACTGAACTCAGAATGCAGGTGAAGGTGGACAAACTCGGGCTTACTCACGGGAACTCAACAACCTCGGGCAACGGGTTCTCTTCAGCGGTTGGCGAGACTTCTACGCCACTGCCCGGAAGGCAAGCTGTTATATGCACTGGAATCGCTTCAAAATCATTTTTGCACCGGCTCGAGAAGAGTATTGCCACAAGCGCTGGGCCGTGCTGGATCGGAAATTCATTCGCGTGTTTACTACATATTGCTTTCGGGAGCAACTACATGAGAAATATCGCATTTGTCGTCTCCATATTAGGCCTCAGCAGTTTTTGCTTTGGCTCAGACCTGTCGTCGCTGGCTAAACTTAGCAATTCCCGTTCGGCTGCCGAAAACTCGCTGTGGGTGGAAACGCCCCCCATTCGCCGCTTTGACAATACAACGCACGTGGTCTGCGCCGAGTTAAAAGGCCCTGCCGAGATTACCATGATCCACTTCGCATATCCGCAAAGCAACATCGCGACTACGCGAACGCTTGGGAGAGAACTCCTGCTTCGCATCTACTGGGACGACGAAAAAGAGCCCAGTGTCGACGTTCCGCTCGTCGACTTCTTCTGCGACCCGGCCGGCAGGCGTGAGATTATCAATAACGCCATGGTAAACAAACTGCGGGGGTTTAACGCGTACTGGCCGATGCCATTCCGAAAATCCGCCCGGGTGGAACTGGTTTACGATGGCCCCCTACCCGTCAGCCAGGAGCTTTGGGCCGACATGCCGTGTTATGCTTATGTGATGTACGAGACGCGCGAAGATCTGACCAATGACACGGCCTACTTCCATTCGCACTGGCGGCAGGAATTACTGAAGCTTGGTGAACGCGACTACCTCGCAATGGAAACTACAGGGCGCGGCAAGTTTGTGGGATGGAATGTGACCGTTCGTCGGCCCGGTGTCGCCTCCTACCCGGTCGATATGAACGAAAAATTCTACATCGATGCCGAAACCACGCCTTCAATCGAGTTACAGGGAATTGAAGATTCGTTCGGATATAGCTGGGGTTTCCCGCAGAAGGAAAGCATGTTTCCCTACACCGGCTGGTTTCCCTACTTCCAGGGCGCTGCTGCTTACCGCCTCTTCCTCGCCGACGCAATTAATTTTCAGGATTCCCTGCGCGTCACCATCGGTTTCGGCACTTCAGAGCTTGGCTTCAAACATGAATATAGTGCGTTCGGCAGTTCGCTGGAAATTGGTAGCACCTGTTACTGGTACCAGTTGGAGCCGCACAAGCCGTTTCCGAAAATGCCTGCAGAACCCGACCGTCGACCCGCGCCGGAGACGGTATTCTGGCCGGAAAAGGAAATAGTGCCGGATGCACAGCAATTGCAAACCAGCGGAATAAAGCTGCTGATGCTTTGCGGCCGAAGCGCGAAGGAGCTGATCCACGCCGATCCCGGTTTCGGTGCCAAAGTCATTCACGGATTCAGCTACGAAGGGTTCCCTGGCCCGGCTTATTACTGTCGCGCGTCGGAAAAGGAAATTGCGATCGAATTGCAGATTCCTCCAGGCGCCCATGGAACACTGAAGCTGTTCATCCAGGATCCCGACAGTTTCCAGGGCGGGCGCAAGCAAACCGTCTACCTGGGGGATCGTAAGCTCGGGGAGTACAGCGGATTCGTGCAGGGGAAATGGATCAGCTCGAAGGTTCAGCCTGAAGATATGAAATCCGGGCGGCTTCTGTTGCGCGTCGTAAATCTGGCCGACATCGGAAATGCTGTCATTTCCCGTATTGAATGGAGCAGCGTGCCTGATTAAAGCGCGGGTGGGCGGATGATTTGATAAGGAGTGCACTTCGCTATTGCAGTCGTCCTGCAACTTGCAATGTGAGGGGTTAACATTCCCATCCGAGGTGCGGCTGATGAACAAGTATCTGACCGAGTTAATTGGAACATTTTTCCTCGTATTCACCATTGGCTGTACAGCCATCGCAGGCGGTGCTGGAGTAATACCGCCGCTCGCGATCGCGAGTGCACTCATGGTGATGGTTTACGCTGGCGGGCATATATCGGGCGCGCATTACAACCCCGCTGTGACCGTCGCGATCTGGATTCGAGGCAGATGTCGCAGTGTTGATGTGATTCCCTATTGGATTGCGCAATTTGCCGGCGCAATCCTCGCATCGCTTGCAGTCAAGTACCTGAAGCCTGGAGTCAACGTCACGCCAATAGAGATTGCCACAGGACCTGCGCTTCTGGCGGAATTCCTGTTCACCTTCGCGCTGGCTTACGTCGTATTGAATGTCGCTACCTCCAAAGACACGGTCGGCAATTCATTCTATGGAATGGCCATTGGGTTCACGGTTCTTGCAGGCGCGTTTGCAGTAGGCGGAATCTCAGGGGGGGTATTCAATCCTGCCGTGGCTATTGGTATCAGCGCGATGGGCCTTTCCACCTGGGGAAATATATGGATTTACATTGTCGCAAACTTTGCTGGAGCTGCGGTTGCGGCCGGAGCATTCCGCGTGATTGGGCCGAAGGAGGAATTCGTGCCCGTTCCCAAACCTGCCTAAACCCAGCAACAACTGTGGTTCACGAATTTGAGCACGCCTGGGGCCGAACGGTTTTGCCGCGCCTAATCTTTGCTTAATAAACCTGTGCTATTATGATTGCACGAGAAGCCTGAAATTAGCGGCGCTCTATCTTTCGGATTTAAGAGAGGAGATGTATTATGAGCAAAAGTCTAACGCGGCAGCTGGTTCCACTCTTTGGTGCAGTATTGCTGCTTGGCGGCGCTACACTCATCAGTGCAGAAGAGAAGGACGATGAAAAGGTGGAAGTGAACGCATTGCCTGCGGCGGTGCGAGCCACGGTTGAAGCCTCGGCGCCCGGTGCAACCATCAAGGAGGCCGAACTCGAAAGCGAGGACGGGAAGCAGATCTATTCCATCGAGGTAAAGGACGCCGATGGTAAAGAGCTGGAACTTGAAATCGCGCTTGATGGAAAACTCATCAAAATTGAAAAGGAAGATGCCGATGAGGACGACGACGAGCAGAACAATAGCGAGGAAGTTCGGATTGAGCCTGGCCAGGCACCGGCAGCGGTGCAGGCCGCTCTCCAAAAGTACGTAAAAGAGAATGCAACTTCAGTGACTCTGTCGCGCGAGAAAGAGCATGGTGTCGAAGCGTTTGAAGTTGAGTATCTTTTGGAAGACATCGACCACTCGCTCAAGTTTACGGCCGGTGGAGACCTTCTGGAGGAGGAAAGCAAAGTTGCATCGGAAGCGCTCCCTGCCGATGTCACAAATGCGGTTCTGAAGAAGTTCCCAGGCGCTCAAATCAAGCAGGCGGAAGCCGTAACCGTTCGGTTCTATGAGATCGACATCATTGTGAACGGGAAGAAGCAGGAGGTCAAAGTGAGCCCCGCCGGAACGCTGCAAAGCGATGATGATGACGACGAGGAGGATGATGATGACGACGATGAGGATGACGACTAGTTAGATAAAGTAACGAGCGACGGTGCCACGCATTTACTGCGTCACCGCCGCTTTTTTTTGTTTATTGAAGATTTCAATCGCCCTGACTAAAAGCCCGGCTTAACGCCGTTCAGTTTTGCCTGATGCTTACGCTACCGCGGCTTCCCTCTTCTTTGCGCGGATACGCTCCTCGAGATTGAGGAACCGCTTGCGCAGCCGAATGACCCTCGGTGTCACTTCCACGAGCTCATCGTCGTTTATGTACTCCAGCGCCTGCTCCAGCGTGAACTCGCGTGGAGGTGTGAGGACGATGTTTTCGTCGCTGCCGGAGGCACGCATGTTCGACAGCTTCTTCTCTTTAATGATGTTCACAACCATGTCTTCCGGCCGCGCGTTCTCGCCTACGATCATGCCCTGGTAGCACTCGTCTCCCGGACGGACGAACATCGAGGAGCGATCCTGAAGGTTGTTAATCGAGTAGGAGTTGCACTTGCCGGTTTCCTGAACCACCAGCACGCCTTTGCTGCGCTCAGGGATCGAGCCCTTCCACGCGTCATACTTTTCAAACTGGTGGCTCATGATTCCCGTGCCGCGGGTTGAATTCAGCAACACCGTACGCAGGCCGATGAGCCCGCGCGTCGGCACGAGGTACTCGAGACGCACAAGACCAGCACCGTTGTTTATCATGTTCAACATTTCGCCGCGACGCTCACCAAGTTCCTGCATCATGCTGCCGACGTATTCTTCCTGTAGATCGAGCGAGAGGTATTCGATTGGCTCGAACAGCTTACCGTTCACCCGGCGAGTAATAACCTTCGGGCGCGAGATCTGCAGTTCGTAACCTTCGCGCCGCATGGCTTCGATCAGCACCGCGAGGTGCAATTCGCCACGGCCGCTTACCTTCAGCGCGTCGGTGCCTTCGGTTTCCTGCACGTGCAGGCTAACGTTCGTTTTCAACTCGCGTTCGAGCCGCTCACGAATCTTTCGGATGGTGACGTACTTGCCATCGCGACCCGCGAAGGGGCTGCTGTTCGCCATGAAGTTCATGGACAGCGTTGGCTGATCGATTTCGATAAAGGGAATCGGATCTTCCAGGCCCGGTGCTCCCAGCGTGTCGCCTATGTTTGGGTCGCCCAATCCTGCTATGAGGACGATATCACCAGCGCGTCCCAGCTCCAGTTCCACACGGCGGATGCCTTCGTAACCAAAGACTTTCGTCGCGCGCGATGTCACCTTATGGACCGACGCATTATCGGCGGCCTCAGGATTAGCTTCGTCTTCCTCGTGCGCTGGCTCGATACCACGATCAATGCTGCTGGCGCCCGTCCAGACCCGGGTAACCATTTGGCCCGGCTTTATTGTTCCGTTAAGAATGCGGCCACACGCCATTTTGCCAAGGTAGTCGTTATACTCCAGCGTCGAAACCTGCATGAGGAATGGCTCTTCGGGATCGCCGGCCGGCGCAGGGATGTGCTTTATAATCGTCTCGAAGAGCGGGACAAGATTATCGCTGGTGTCCTCAGGCTGATACATCGCGACCCCATTGATCGCACTGGCAAAGACAAAGGGGAATTCAATCTGGTTTTCATCGGCGCCGAGCTCGATGAAAAGATCAAGTACCAGGTCAAGCACCTCGGCGGGCCGTGCGGTCGGGCGGTCAATCTTGTTCACTACCACGATCGGCTTCAGGTGCATTTCCATGCTCTTCTTCAACACGAAACGCGTCTGCGGCATAGGGCCTTCGCTGGCGTCCACCAGCAGCAGCACCCCGTTTACCATTTTCAGTACGCGCTCCACCTCACCGGCAAAATCCGCGTGACCCGGTGTATCGACAAAATTAATCTTCGTATCGCCGTACAGCACGGACGTATTCTTGGCAAAGATAGTGATGCCGCGCTCTTTTTCCTGGTCGTTGCTATCCATGACGCGTTTTTCGACGTGTTCATTGCTGCGGAAAATGCCACTCTGCTGCAGCACGGCGTCCAGCAGGGTCGTCTTGCCGTGGTCAATGTGTGCGATTATCGCGACGTTTCGTATTTTTTCGTTCATCTGTGTCATCGTTCAATTTGCGCGCGGCAACCGTGCACCGCATCGTGACTCTGAAAGAGAAGATGAGCAGGCCGAATGCCAAGCTGGATAAGGCCCGTAAGCCCTTTTGTAAGACAACAAACCCTCGATTTCCTTCAGCCAATGCAGGATTTAGGTAAGATAAGGAAAATGAGTGACAAACATATCGAATGGGCAAATCCGAGACTGTGGAACTGAATGACGCCATGGTCGCCAGCACCAGCCAATCTGATAATAATCAGTCAAAAGGTGGAGGAGGCGTAGCTGAGCGCTCTCAATGGTTTGTCAGCCCAAGACTGGCGCTACTGGCCCTGATACTCGCACCCCTGGTGCTTTATCTACCCGCCATCGGTGGGGAATTCCTGTGGGACGATTTTGATTATATCTCACAGAGCCGTACCATCCGCTCTCCGGACGGCTTATGGAACATCTTCTTTAACCCGCGATCACTGCCATTTCCATACGGAACACAGTACTACCCGCTCGTCTACGGCAGCTTCTGGCTGGAATACCGGGTATGGAAACTTAACCCGGAGGGATACCACCTTGCGAATGTGCTGCTGCATGGTTTGAGCGCGGTGCTCATTTACTGGCTGCTGCAGCAGTTGCGGGTGCGCGGCGCCTGGCTTTGTGCCGTGCTCTTCGCCATTCACCCCGTGCACGTGGAATCCGTCGCCTGGATTGTTGAGCGCAAGAACACCTTATCGTTGTTCCTCGCTCTGCTGGCATTGCGATGCTATCTTCCGCTGGCTGGACTGGGAGATCGATCACCGCCGCCACTATCCCGCGCCCGGACGACAGCTCGCTACCTTGGCGCCCTGTTGCTGTTCGGCGCTTCGCTTCTGGCGAAAACAGTAACTTGCACGCTCCCCGCAGTTATTCTCGTACTGCAGTACTGGAAACGCGGTACGCTACGCTGGAAAGACTTTGGAGTAATGCTTCCGTTTTTTGCCATCGGACTGCTTGCCGGATTGCCTACAATTACAGCGGAGCAACATTACGTCGGTGCTTCGGGCAGCGACTTCGACATCCCGCTGCTGAACCGCTTCCTGCTTGCGGGAAGTGCGATTTGGTTTTACGCCGAGCGACTGCTGGCGCCGTGGCCGCTCTCGTTTTTCTACCATCGCTGGACATTGGACTCCCACTCCACCGTCCAATGGACACTCCTGGTCGCAGCTCTAGTTACGCCACTCGCACTGTTTCTTGCGCGCAAGCAAATCAGTCGAGGCCCTTTAGCTGCGGTTCTCATATTCGGCGGCGTGCTGTTCCCCGCTCTCGGTTTTGTAAATGTATTCCCGATGAAGTTCTCGTGGGTTGCCGACCACTTTCAATATCACGCGAGCGTCTCGCTGATTGCTTTGATGGGCGCAGGCACATCCATCGCTATGCATCGCCTGGAAACCACCACGCAGCGAAAGTCCGGAACGTTGTTGGTACCCCTTTGCACCATCTGGCTGGCCATCCTCGGAACCCTCACCTGGCAGCGTGCGCATCTGTTCTCCAGCCAGGAGTTGCTGTGGCGCGACACGCTTCGCCATGCACCCCATGCGTGGATTGTGCATCAGAACCTGGCCGTACTGCTGAGCGGCAAGGGCAACCTGGACGAGGCTGAAACTCACGCGCGTCGTTCCCTCGAGTTGCATCCGGATAACCCTGCGGTCTACCACAACCTCGGTTCGATGGCGCAGGCTCGGGGAAACCTATCCGAAGCGGAGTCGCATTACCGCAAGGCTATAGAGCTTCAACACGATCTCGGTCCAGCCCTCGTAAATCTTGGTGCAGTGCTTCTGGTGCAAAACCGACCTGGCGAAGCCGTTACGTCATTCCTGCAGGCAACCCAGGTTCTTCCCAGGGAGCCGAAGGCGTGGCTTGGTCTCAGTGAGGCGCACAGGCAACTTGGTAAAACCGAGCTTGCCGACCGCCTGCGCATAAAGGCGGATCGGCTGGCGATATCACCATAGTGTGCCGTCCCAGAAGTTCATATCCATACTTCAGGAAGCTTTCCAGCTCGGACGGCACACAAATCCAGTGAACGAATTAATGGGGCAGCACCATAGGACCGAGTCATGTTGCTTATGGCCTGCTTGCACGAATAGCCCGAGCCATCTCAAGGTAATGCGTTTTTGCTTCTCTCGTGGTGGGTATAGTTCAGTCGGTTAGAACGCCAGATTGTGGATCTGGAGGTCGTGGGTTCGAGCCCCACTATCCACCCCAGTCCTCGCATTCGAAATCGAACAGATGCAGGCGCACCTTTGCCGTAACACGTTCCAAACCCCGCTTGACCGCACGCTTGTTACAACTCCACCCCCTCCAACCGACACATACCCCTCGCCTGCTGCGCCTCCAGCGACAACACCTCCGCGCCCGCCGCCTGCTTGACTTCCCGCCCATCCGGCAGCGTCGCCTCCGGCGCAATCTCCAGTAGCGGGATCAGCACAAACGCGCGTTGCAGCAAACCCGCGTGCGGAATCGTTAGTCCCTCCTCCTGCACCGCCCGTTCATCGAACAAAAGAACGTCCAGGTCAATCTCTCGTGGACCCCATTTTTCCCGGCGCACGCGCCCAAGCTGTTGCTCGATACACTTCAGTTCACATAGCAAACGTTTCGGTGATAATCTCGTGCGAAGCTCAACCGCTGCATTTAGAAAATCAGGCTGATCAGTCACACCCCATGCTGGTGTGCGGTACACAGACGACTTGCGCCGCACGGTCACCTCCGGCACATCACGAAGCAACTCCAGCGCGCTGCGCATGCGCGCCAGCATCTGCGGCTGCGTGCCGACATTGGCACCCAGCGCGATGTACGCCAGCTGCTGGCCACCAATATCAGTTTTCATTCAATTCTCATTTGTCCCATAAGTCACATCCTTCCATGCTTCCCGTCTGACCGATTCTTCCCATCCGTCCAGTCCCATTCCGTAATCACCTACTCTTATCACTTTACAGCATCTTCCACCGATAGCTCCATCGCTCAATTCATGAGCCAGAAACCCAAACCACCACAACCGCCGCCGGCTGCAACCCCGCAAGCCAACCCCACCGATGAAATCGCCTGCATGCCGATCGAGAAGTGTTTCGAGGAACTCGAAACCATCGTCGAGAAACTGGAGAATCAGCAGACCTCCCTGGAACAGAGTATCGCGCTTTTCGAACGTGGCATGAAGCTCAGCAAACGCTGCTCGACCGAGCTCACCCGAATTGAGAAAAAGATTCACGTGATCCTGGAAAACTCGAAAGGCGACGTCGAGCTAAAGCCATTCGAGGCAGACACGGAATCCGAGTAGCGGGCGGTACATTGGCCATCAACGTATCCCAACTACAGGATTCACCTGCAAGCACAGCAGCAGCAGTGATGCACCACCATTTAGCTGGCACTGAAGCTCGGGCAATTCCGGCCCACATTTCCGCTAGAATTCATTGAAGGATTTCCTCTCGCCTCAGCACTTGAATAATCAGGGCTTAAACGCACACTACACCTACAAAATACCCGACACGGACGCGTAATGAAGTTTCTCGATCAAATCCAGTGCCCCGCCGATATCCGCGGCTACTCGGTTCAACAATTGAAGGAGCTGGCCGAAGAAATCCGCCAGGTGATCCTCAACACTGTTTCGCAAAACTCCGCCGGCGGTCACTTAGCATCCAGCCTCGGCGCTGTCGAGTTGACGCTTGCGTTACACTATGTCTACAATACTCCCGAGGACAAGCTCATCTGGGACGTCGGGCACCAGGGCTATCCGCACAAGCTGCTGACCGGCCGGTGCGAAAATTTTCAGACGCTTCGCAAACGGAATGGCGTGAGCGGGTTTCTGCGACGCAGCGAAAGCCAATACGATGTGTTCGGTGCGGGGCATGCTGGCACCTCCATCAGTGCGGCCGTGGGAATTGCTAAGGCACGAGACATCAAGGACGAAAACTTTAAGGTGGTTGCCGTCATTGGGGATGGTTCGATGACGTGCGGTCTGCCTTTCGAAGGTCTCAACAATGCCGGACACACCGACAGCGATCTGCTGGTCATCCTGAACGACAATGAAATGTCGATCAGTGGCAACGTGGGTGCTCTTTCTAAATACTTCAACCAGATCGTCCAGAGCGAGTTCTACAACAAGCGCAAGCAGGAGGCCATCGGTCTCATCGGTAAAGCGCCGTTGGGAGACAAGGTCCTCAGGATCGTGCACCGCCTGGAAGAAAGTGCGAAAGGTCTGATTCTGCCATCCATCTTCTTCGAGGATCTCGGGTTTCGCTACATGGGGCCCGTAGATGGTCACAACCTCGACGAACTCGTTTCCACGCTAAACAATATCCGCGGACTTAAAGGTCCGATCCTGCTGCACGCCATCACGCAAAAGGGCAAAGGCTATAAGCTGGCCGAGGGCGATGCGATCTTCTGGCATGCTCCACCGAATTTCGATGTCGAGAGCGGCGAGTACAAAAAATCGAGCGCCATCTCCTTCACGCATGTTTACGGCGACACACTTGTGCAACTGGCTGAGGAAGACAACAGCGTGGTCGCGATCACCGCCGCGATGGCCACTGGTACCGGTCTCGTCAAATTCAGTGAGAAATTCCCCAGTCGCTTCATCGACGTGGGAATTGCCGAAGCGCACGCGGTAACCAGTGCGGCCGGCATGGCGCTTGAAGGTATGCGTCCCTTCGTTACCATCTACTCCACGTTCCTTCAGCGCGCATATGACAGCATCATGCACGACGTTGCGTTGCAGAACGTTCCCGTCATCTTTGCAATGGATCGCGCCGGGCTTGTGGGCTTCGACGGTCCGACCCATCACGGCCTGCTCGACATCGCGTACATGCGCATCATCCCCAACATGGTGGTCATGGCTCCGAAGGATGAAGGTGAGTTGCGAGATATGATGCTTACCGCCAAGAATTACACCCAGGGCCCAATTGCTTTCCGATATCCACGCGCCGGCGTGACCGGTGCCGATATTACGCGTGCGCCGCAGGAGATAGCCATCGGCAAGGCCGAGGTCATCCGGCACACAGCCAGCGCGGTTGCTATTCTCAGCTATGGTCATGTGTACACGAATGTAATGAAAGCCTGCGAGACACTCACAACCGAAGGCATTGAGCCGGCCGTCATCAACGCCCGTTTCGTGAAGCCACTCGACGTTGAAATGATCCGCGAAGTTGCCATTCGTTACCCTATTCTGATCTCCGTGGAAGACGGTGCGGCAACGGGCGGGTTCGGCAGCGCTGTCAACGAGGCTCTCGTGGCGCAGGGGTTGCCTGGCCACTGTATCATTCTGGGCACGCCGGACTTCTTCATCGAGCACGGCGATCAGCCTTCTCAGCAGGACGAGGCCGGGATATCACCTGCCAAAATCGCCGAGCGCGTACGCGAAGCGCTGAACCGCTATGAGCACCCTGAGCCGGAAATTCAGCATGCTGCAGTAAGTTTAAAGGAACCCAGCAAGTCGCACGCTTAACCCCGTTCGCCGTACAGCCCCGTTCGCAGTACAGGCTTTAGCCTGGGCTAACCAAAACGATCAATAAAGGAATCCTGATAAAAAATAGTTTGAGCCGAAATCCGTGGAGGAAAGTTTACCTCAAGTCTCTGCCAGTTGCCCTTGCACAGCAGGCATAAGCCCTGCTGCACATTGCCGAAGTTATGAACGAGTTTCTTTATGACCTTGGTGAGTCTCTGCAAAACTTTGGGACTGGCGGATATCTGATCGTCTCATTGATCGTGCTGCTTGAGACGGCTGTAGTGATTGGCCAGTTTGTGCCGGGGACGTTCTTCCTGGCGTTCGTGGGGTTCCTCTGCTTTGCGCAGGTGTTCGACTTCAGCAGCATGCTGCTCTCGATCTTCGTCACGCACTACCTCGGCGAGATCGGCAACTACACTCTGGGGCGTACTAAAGGTCGCGCCATTTTCCAGGCCGACAGCAGGTTTTTCAGACCCCGCTTTCTGAATGCTGCCGAAGCGCGATTTAAGAAGAGCGGCGCAAAAATCCTGGTCTTCGGACAATTCATCGGCCTGTTGCGCCCATTCTTCTCGTTGGCCGCCGGCGCTACGCACTACCCGCTGGTCCGCTTCCTGCCGTTCATGGCTATCGGTGCATTTCTGTGGTCACTCGTCCCACTCACCATTGGGTTCCTGGCAGGCGCAAGCTGGGAAAAAGCGGTCAAGTACCTCGAGAACTTTTCATTGGTGCTGCTCGTCGGTATTCCCCTGGCGCTGTTCGCGGCATGGGTTATTAA
Organism: Candidatus Sumerlaeaceae bacterium; assembly: GCA_051003195.1. GTDB lineage: Bacteria > Sumerlaeota > Sumerlaeia > Sumerlaeales > Sumerlaeaceae > JBPCLP01. Next base: position 17,547 of record JBPCLP010000011.1, read on the forward strand.
GCGTATCGTTGGTTATAGCGCCGATATTGGCAGCCTGATTGAACGCAGCTCCAAAAATGTGAGGACGTCCGAACGCTACCAGCGGCTTGCAACGCGCCACCCGGCGATGTTCGGCTTCTTCGAGAATCGTCTATCCTTATCGCGGCCCTGGGGTTTGAAGGCCAGCATGCTTTTGCTGGGTGCGGGCTGCTGCTTCACATTCGCACTGATGATTCTCGCGGACATCAAGACGAACGACAACTGGAAGTTCTTCGATCTGGCTGCAGTCAATCTACTCGCGCAGTTGCGCACCCCCGTGGCAGATACCGTGTTCCTGTACATCACCCATCTTGGCAGCGCAGCCGTGGTATTAGCCATTCTTGCGATTGCCTGCGCCCTGTGCCTGCACGCGCGCCAGCAGAAAAGCTGCGTGGTGATCGCCGCCTCCGTTCTTCTTGGCATCATGTTTTCGCAGATGTTAAAGTTTGGTTACGGGCGCGAGCGGCCTGACATCACGGTCCGGATTATCGACGCGGCCGGTTTCAGCTTTCCGAGCGGCCACTCCACCGTAGCCATTTCGCTGTTTGGTGCATTGTACTACTGGCTATGGAACCACCCGGGTAAACTCCGTTTGCGCGTCGGGCTGGCGTTTACTCTGCTGCTGCTCGCGTTCCTGGTGGGCTTCAGCAGGATGTATCTCGGTGTGCATTACCCGAGCGATGTGACTGCCGGTTTTGCGCTGGGCAGTTCGGCTGCACTGTTGGCGGTGGCGATCGGAACAAACGCACCTCGGCTGATCGATATTCCCCGCCGGGCCGACATCGCGATGCTCGCGCTCCTGCTAATCCATTTTGGCGCTGCCGTCCTGTATGCACGCATTCATCCGACGCGCCCTCCTGCAACGTTCGTGGAATCAAAGCGAATGAAGCGTGTGAATACACTGGACGAAGTGCTGACTCGGCTGCCCAGGGAAGTACGTAGTCTCGCCAGCGAAAGGCTTCTACCGGTTAATATTGTAGCGCTGGGACCCATTACCAGTGTCACCGCTGAATTGCATAAGCAGGGCTGGCGTAGAAACGCACCCACCGACTTCTTCACGCGACGCATTGCGTCTCCGGTCTTTCCTGCGTTTGTCGACTCAAAACCCGCCGAAGTCGCGATGGAGAAGGGAACCTCTTCCACGCGATTGATTGCCAGGTTCTGGCCAGTCGATTTCATGGTCACGTCGGCACCGGTATACCTCGGCTCTGTAAGCGAGGAATCGCTCCAGAAGAAGTTCCGCTCGCTTCAGGTCTATCGCATCTCGCATGATGTCGACCTCGCGCGAGACGCTTTTGCGAAAGAGCTGCCACAACTTGCACCGACTCTACTGGAGGGGTTCCGACCGCGCGGGCTTTATCAGTGGAAGTACCCGTTCTTCACTTTGGGCGGTGCTCTATCGCTGGATCTTACAACCACAGCGTCCGGTTCAAATCGCATTGACAGGTCTAACCCACCAGATAGCCAGTCCTGATGTTCGATGACCTGCAGATTGCTCCGCACCAGCTGCTGAGCATTCCGGTGTTCCTTCTGTCGCTTACGGTGCATGAGTTTGCTCACGCGCTTGTGGCGACACAGGGTGGTGATGACACTCCGCGCCTGCAGGGACGCCTGACGCTCAACCCAGGCCCGCACATTGACCTCTTCGGAACAATCATTATCCCACTAATCAACCTTTTCAGTTCGATTCCTCTTATCGGATGGGCCAAGCCGGTACAGGTTAATCCCGCCCGCTTCAAAAACCAGCTTTGGATGGTATGGGTCGCGATCGCCGGTCCCATATCGAATGTGTTACTGGCTGTGCTTGCGGCGATTCTGCTTAAGCTCGGTACGATCATCATGGGCAAGGATCTGCCCGAAGCGGCGCAGATACTCGGCTTCATGTTTATTTTGATCAACATCAGCCTGGCGATTTTCAATATGCTGCCAATTCCGCCACTCGACGGAAGCCGCGTGCTGTTCCACTTCGGGATCAACGGGCGACCGTCGCTGTATCCGGCCTGGGAAGCATTTGAGCGGTACAGCATCTTCGTTCTCTATTTTATCATCATTGCCACACCGACCAGCAGGGCTTTGCTTATGTTAATGCAGTTACTGACAACTGGCCTTTTATGGCTGTTCGGATTGAATTGATGACGACACGAATATTGAGCGGAATGCGAAGCACGGGACGCCTGCACGTGGGCCACTATCTTGGCGCCCTGAAGAACTGGGTGCGGCTTCAGGATGAAGGCAACGAATGCTTCTTCATGGTGGCGGACTGGCACGCATTGACAAGCGATTACGCGGACCCGGGGAAGCTGCGCGAGAATATGAAGGAGAGCGTACTGGGCTGGCTGGGTGCTGGGCTGGACCCGGAGCGATGCACGATCTTCGTGCAGTCGCTGGTAAAAGAGCATGCGGAACTCGCACTGCTGCTGGGCATGTTCACGCCGACGCCGTGGCTGGAACGGAACCCCAGTTATAAAGACCAGATTATGCAGCTCGCCAACAAGGACTTGGAGACGTACGGCTTTCTCGGTTACCCGGTACTACAAGCAGCCGACATTTTGATCTATCGCGCGCACGCGGTTCCAATTGGCGAGGACCAGTTGCCGCACCTGGAACTCACACGCGAGATTGCGCGGCGGGTGAACTTTTTTCACGGCGGCCCGATAGAGTCAGGCACGAATCGACCGCTCAACCCGATCTTTCCTGAGCCGGAACCCATCCTCAGCCATGTGCCGAAACTCTCGGGGCTCGACGGCCGCAAGATGAGCAAGAGTTACGATAACGGCATTTACCTGAATGACACGGAAGCCGACGTCGCAACCAAGGTGAAAAGCATGATCACCGATACCACGCGCGTTCGGCGCAGCGATCCCGGCCATCCGGAGAACTGCACCGTCTGTCACTACCAGACCATTTTCAACCCGGACAAAGCCCCGGAATTGCACGAGGGGTGCCGCACGGCCACATTGGGGTGCGTCGACTGCAAACGCGAGCTCGCGTCTGCGATGAACAATATGCTGTCACCGATGCGTGAACGTCGCGCTGCCTTTGAGAGTAAGCCAAAGCAAGTGGTGGAAATCCTGGCGCACGGCACCAATAAAGCCCGGGCCGAAGCACAAAAGACAATGCAAGTGCTGCGTCAGCGCTTGAATCTCGTGGAGTCGGTGGAGCAGGCAATCCAACCATGATGTACCGGCACAGCTGACTGTCCGCGTGGACAATACCGACAGGCTAAACCGACTGACTCAGGCAAAGCAGTGGCTTGACGCCTACCGACCGCTTCATCCAGCAATTGCCGAGGAACTCAGTCAGCGGTTTGGAGTGCGCCTGACCCACCATTCCACCGCAATAGAAGGCAACACGCTCACACAAAGCGAAACGCAGATCGTCCTGGAAAAAGGGATCACGATTGGCGGCAAGTCGCTGAACGAACACCTGGAGGTGATCGGTCACAAGGAGGCGTTGGATTTCGTCCTCGCTCTCTCAAATGAGGCAACACCGATTGGTGAGCGGGAAATCCGGGAGATCCACTCGCTGGTGATGAAAGGGCAGGAAACTTCTGATGCCGGTGCATACCGTTCACTAGATGTGAAAGCCGCCGGAACCGAGTTTATGTATCCGTCTCATCTGCATGTACCCGGGCAAATGCGTGACTTTGTTACCTGGCTGAACAGTGAGGCAAATCTTCATCCGGTTCTGCGCGCATCGCATGCCCATCTGCACTTTGTGACCATTCATCCCTTTCGCGACGGTAACGGCCGGGTGGGTCGGTTGCTGATGAATCTGCTGCTGTTACGCGCCGGATATCCAATTGCTGTAATACCGGTGCAGCAGCGCGCCGAGTACATCGATGCCTTGGTCAACGCGCAACAAGGCTCCCGTCCTGATGCAATCTACTGCATTGTTGCTGACTGCGTGGAAGCTTCCCTGCGGGAGACGCTTACGCTGTGCGTGAACTCGGGATACGCTTCGAAAATCGGAGTTCCAATTCCAGAGCTGCAGGAATGGCTAAGAGCCTGTTAGGAGCTCAATGATTCGTTGGAACTTGAAGCTTCGCATCGTAGGATTATCAGATTCTCGAGTGCGTCAATATCGATCTCTCCTCAGTCGCGGATTCACGCTGATTGAATTGCTGATCGTGGTGGCGATTATCGCGGTTCTCGCGGCTATTGCCGTGCCGAATTTCCTGGAGGCCCAGGTGCGGGCAAAGACGTCTCGCGTGAAAGCGGACCTGCGAAGTGTGGCAACTGCAGTGGAAGCCTACGTCGTGGATGCAAATGACTATCCGCCGGGTTGTCGCGGAGACCTGCTGCATAATCTGTTTCGAATCACGACGCCCATCTCATACATCACCAGCGTCGCAATGACTGATCCGTTCAAGCCACTCTCGTTGAACACGGTTAGTGTTACACAATCGTACGTGTGGTACAACTACAAGGGTGACGCCATGTATGTGGCGAACCCCGAACTTGGTGAACTGGTCGCCGAAGCACAGGCAGCCTATGGCAATGCCACGAATGCGCCGGCGATGTATTTATTGTCCAGTTTTGGTCCTGACCGCGTGTTTGACCGACTGGTCGCCGCCTCGTGCGAAGCAAGCCAGGGCAACCATGCTCTTGTCCCCAATCACTTCTATGATCCCACGAACGGCACGGTCAGTTCCGGAGACCTGGGGCGCTACGGCGGCATCTACCCACCTGTGGTCGCACGGTACGCTGGTCATTAGGGCCGCGCGGCAGGGGCTTCGTGCTAATTGGCGGTTTGGCCTATAACAGTTGAAACGGTCGATCAGGTTCTCTAGGACTAAGGTTCTGCGAGTCGCAACCGCTCCTTTCCGCTGAAGGCTCGGCAGCACCTAAGTAACGGAACCAGAATGACATATACAATTAAACTGCCGGTGTTCGAAGGCCCGTTCGACCTGCTGTTGCACCTCATTCGGGTCAACGAGATGGACATCCATGACATCAAAGTTGCCCAGATCACCCAGCAGTATCTCGAGTACCTCGACATCATGCGCGAGTTGGACCTGGACCTCGCCGGCGAGTTCCTCGTCATGGCTGCCACGCTCATCCATATCAAGGCCCGGACGCTGCTGCCCGTTCCGCCCGAGCAGGAGGAGCACGAAGAGGAGATCGATGAGATTCTCTCGGCAAAGCAACTGGTCCGCCAACTGGTCGAGTATCGCAGGTTCAAAGAGGCTGCAGTAGCGTTGCGCGAGAAAGAGGACCAGGCGTCCAAGGTGCTCTTTCGCAATAATCCCGTCGTTCAGATTCAGCCCGATAATAACGCGGAAATGACGGCTGACATCCAGCTGCTTTACAAGGCGTTCTCGCGTGTGCTGCGGTTTGTCGAAGCCCCTGTCTACGATCCGCACATGGTGGAGAAGTACTCCGTAGAGGACAAGATTGCGCATATCGAAGATCTTCTGGAACGCGAGAAGACGTTCGACCTGGAGAATGTATTCCGTCGCTGCTTTAATAAGAACGAAGTCATTGTGACTTTTCTGGCGCTGCTGGAGCTTTGCCGTATGAAACGGCTGGTTGTGCAGCAGGAAAACCCTTTCGACAAGATCATGGTAACCGCCCAGGACGGGCAGCTGGAGTATGACATTGAATCAGAATCCTGAAGAGGAAGTTATTACGTTGCAGGAAGAAGAGCAGGAGTCACAGCAAAACACTGGACCCGCGGATCATGAGACCGCCGAAGAACAGTCGATGGACTCCAGCATTGCCGCCGACGGTCTTCCATTGGAGCTCGTGCAGGAGCTGGAGTACGTTAAACCCGCCTCTACCGACAAAAAGGGTAAAAAGCAGGACGACGATGAAGACGCCACCAACCTTACCCTTTCCAGTGTTTCCGACGCGCGCGCGGTTATCGAGGGCTATCTCTTCACCAGCAACGAGCCCCTTTCGGTTCAACGGCTCTCCAGGCTGATGAACAATCTGCACCCACGCACCGTTCGTGGACTGCTGCTCGAGCTTCAGATGGAATACGACAGTCGTCCCGGCGCGCTGCAGATCGTCGAGATCGCCGGCGGCTTCCAGATGGCCACGCGCCCTCACCTCGCCGACTGGATGTTCCGCATGCACCGTCACAAGCGGCGCAGCGCCCTCTCCCCTGCCACGCTTGAGACGTTGGCGATTGTGGCTTACAAGCAGCCAATCACCAAGGGCGAAGTGGAAGCGATTCGTGGCGTGGAAAGCAGTGGTACTGTGCGCACGCTGCAGGACCTGAATCTCGTCGAAGCTTCCGGACGGCGTGAAGTCATCGGGCGCCCGCAGCTATTTGTGACCACCGACCAGTTCCTGAAGGCGTTCGGCCTCAAGTCACTTGCCGATCTGCCATCCATTTCCGAATTGCGCAATCTCTTCGCAAACGAGCAGAAACTACAGGCTGCCGTCGCACAACAGAACAGCTCCGAACCGAGTCTTGAGGAGCAATCCGGGGAATCGCAGCCAGAGCCGACGGCGGAGCTGGAGACTCCGGCTGAAACCCAAACAACGGCCGAAACGGTAACCGACGACCTGGACGAAGCACCCGATACAGAAACTGCGGACGAGCAGCCTGAAGATTAAACAGAGGCTCTTAGTTGCAACTAAACCGCGGTCGTGGAACTCGCTGCGTCGCGGGCTTTCCTTGCCGCGATAAAGCTCCGGACGCACGTAACCAGGAACACCGCGCAGATCGCCGCCATCGCAGTCTGCGCAGAAACAGCCGGGTTGCTGAAATCGGCTGCGCCGCTCGACACTTTTTTGATTACCATCACGGCGGGCATCACAAAGCCAAGCAGCGCCAGCATGGCAGCGGCGTGCATGGCGTGTTTGAGCATGGCCGGATTCCGCGCCACGAATCCGCACACGATAAACAGAATCCCGAATGCCGCTGGAATGAGCGCAGTCGGCGCCCTCGTCCCCGCATAGGTTGCTATTCCCAGAAAAATCAATATGATCCCAAAAATTATCGCGGTACGTGGCATTCTGTACTCCTGCTCAGATTGGACTATCCAGAGCTTCGAACGGCGCCGGGCGAGGATCAACTACAATTCACGGTGCCCGCAATACAGTACGGCTGCTGGGACCGAACTCATGCGATCACAGGGCTGTTGAAAAACCGACACCGGAGGTGTCGAACATGAATAGCCCCAGGTGCAACCTGCGGATCCGGCATCGGGGCTGGTGCGGAAGGCCCAAACTCTCGCGCGAAAACTGCCGCCTGAATATGATCCGTCGGACCCGGGTTCGGTGCCGGAATATACAATCCAGTGATCGGTGAAGCCGTAAGACGCAGCTGAGTTCAAAACGCGTCGAAAAGCTTGCATCATCCGATGGCAGATAGCTTTGTCTGGCCTCATGAAAACGACAGAATTGAAAATTGCCGCGATGACACTGCTGGCCGGTGGATTGACGTACGCGCAGCCGCCAGTCAACCCCTCGGTCCCGCAGCCGGACCCGCCGCCGAGCACGTTTACACTGGAGCTAGTCAAAACACCGGACGCCGAGCTTTTCTCCCGCGAAGGTGTGGAGCGGAGCATGCGCAAGGCAGCCGATTTTGGCCTGACGACGTTTACGCAACCCGGCCGCAATGAGTGGGTCCGATCCACCTTCTATGCTGGTGTTATGGCGACCTATTACACGACGAGCGACACCAGGTACCTGGACGCGGCGACGAGCTGGGCACAATCAGTAAACTTTACGACCGCGACACGCGATAAGGGCCGCGCGGATAACCAGTGTTGCGGGCAGGTGTACTGCGAGCTGTACATGGCAAAAAAGGATCCGCGTATGCTCGAGACAATCCGCGCGTCGTTTGATGAGATGGCCCGTCAGCGTCCCAGGGGCCGCGCGGAGTGGTGGTGGTGCGACGCCCTGTTCATGGCACCGACTGTCATGGTGCGGCTGACGGATGTGACGGGCGATCCAAAGTATGTGCAGCAAATGCACGAGATGTATTGGGATAGCTGGGACTTCCTGTTCGACCGGAACGAGAATCTGTTCTACCGCGACCAGAACTATTTCTACGTGCGCACCATGGCCAACTGTCAGAAGATCTTCTGGTCACGCGGCAATGGATGGGTGATTGCCGGGCTGGCGCGTATTCTTCCATACCTGCCACAGGATGATCCGCATCGCGCGCGGTACGTCGACCTGTACGTAAAAATGGCTTCAAGGCTGGCGGGTCTGCAACGCGCGGATGGATTATGGCGCAGCAGTCTGCTGGATGCAGACGAGTACCCTTTTCCCGAGAGCAGTGGCACGGGATTCTTCACCTTCGCGCTCGCGTGGGGAATTAACAATGGCCTGCTGGATCGCGAGCAATATCTACCGGTCGTGAAGAAGGGCTGGCGCGGGCTTAATTCCGTCATCACGTCTGACGGCATGGTGGGTTACGTGCAGCAAATCGCCGGCGCACCTGGCTTTGTACGTCCCGACCAGACGCAGGAGTATGCTGTCGGCGCGTTCCTGCTGGCAGGAAGCGAAGTTGCGAAGCTGAAGATGTAGCGTTGTTTTTGAACAGAACAACACGCTGCGCACGCGTTTGCGTCAAAGCGCTTACAATCGGGCCGGTACTGTGTTTGGCGACTACGACTTTCGCAGACACAGTAGAGATCGGCAGGTCTGGTAAGCCGCCTGCCATCGTCACGACCCAGCCGGACGAGGTTGTCGCCGTTGCGAAGGGGCGACTGCAGCAATATTTGGCGGCGCTTTGCGGCAAAACGCCTCAAATGAGGACGACCACACCCATTGATGCGGATGTGATTGTTCTCGGCGACAGGACTCTGGCGGAGCAGTACAAGGTTGCTGTTCCAGATACAGCTTCGTCGGAAAGCTACAGCATCGCGCACATCCAACGCGGCAAGCAAAAGCTGCTGATCGTGAGCGGGAGTTCGGAACCGGGCATTAAGCAGGGCATTTACCACGTGGTGCGCAATTCGCGCATGCACGAAGGAATCCTTCTGCTGGACCACGCCACCACCCAATCCCGTCCGTTCTTTGAACAGCGGGTATCTCACATTGGCGGCTACACGCGCCAGCACCTGGATGTGAATACAGGTGCGCGGCTAGCCAAAGGCACACATGCGACTCCCGAACAGGAACGAGCCAACCTGGTTCAGTTTTGGGAGCCACAGCGGCTTGGTGATTACGTGGACATGCTGGACTTCTTCGGCTATAATAACATTGAGGCACCGCCCGGTTTTTATAGCCCTAAGGATCTGCAATCCAGCACGACCCAAAGGCGAAAGGTATTCCGCGAGCGGATCCTGCGCAACGGCATGGCAAGCACCGCGAAGATCGACGGCACGATGCCGGGTTCGCTGCCGTATGGCGAAGACTCGAAGACCAGCTACTCCGAATATTATCGCGGTTTCGCCGAAACTGCTGCGCGCGATTCGGATTTTGTGCTCACACACTGGGTTGATGCGGGCGGCTGGAAGAGCACTCCGGAGCATCCCTGCACAATCGACGTGCTGCAGGATCTGCACCAGCAGTTGCACGAGGAATTCAAACGCGTGAACCCGCGCATAGAATCGATTCTAAGCCTCTGGTACCTGGATCATCCCCAGTATCAGCGGTGGCTGAGTTATCGCGGCGTGGACACAATTCTCACTACCGGCAAAATCCCTCAAGATATTGGGCTCGCAATGAGTCGCACTTACAAACCTCACGAAGCGCACAAAATAACGGCCGCCGGCCACAAGGCCGCGGTTTGGGGCTGGTACATGGCCGATCACGAACTGCTCTACACGATGCATGTGCACACGAACATGATGCGGAAATACTTCGGTGCGCTGCCGAACGAAGCCTCTCAGCAGGTGTTCTTCCATTCGCTCGATAACTGCCAGCGCGGAACGAACCTCTATACGGTTTATGTCGGCGCGCGTATGCTGTGGGATCCATACCAGGATCCGGAAATTCCGCTGCGGGAAGTCGCGCGCCTTGTTTACGGGCCGAAACTCGAAACTCGAGTTTTTAACGCGCTGAAAGCAATTGCCGATGTGCGATGTGGTGGCGGCCCCTGCCGCGGCTTCTGGACGCCTGCCATTACCACCGGCACGGTACGTGTCAGCGACAGGCTAACCTCGAACGGCGTGGTCACTTTCCGCCAGGGTCACCAACAGGCCGTCGCTGCATGGGAGGCAATTAAGGACGCGGAAATCGATCCGGATTACATTCCACCCATCAACTTTCACCGGTCAACCAACGTTCTACTTGATGAACTGAAAGGTCATACTGAAGCAGTGGCGAAATTTATGCAATATATTCAGGATACCCGGGACGGCAAATCCCGGCCAACCGAAGTACCGCGTGCCTCCGGCGCATTTGAGTATTACGAACGCATGCGAACCGTCGATGATAAACGCACTACGCCCGGTGTTGTTTCGCGCTGAGCTGTTTTTGCACTTCGTTAGAATGGCCTCTCGATTGCCAAGTAAACGATTCTGAAGAACGCACGGAAAGGCTCTATCATGTCAGGCGTCATGGATCATACCCCGAACCCCGCACCGCTGGAAGATCTTGAGCACTGGGAAGAGTTCCTGAAGGGCCGCTACCCCCAACCCGACACTTCGGACGGCGACGCTAAACCAAAAGAAGAGTTTCGCGATTATCGCGCAGAAGCACGACCTTCCGTGAAGGAATTTTACTGGCTCAATCACAGGCACCAGACCTTTGATTTCGTGAAGGCGAAGAAGGCGGAATTCCTGCCGCTGAACCGGCGCCAGATGGGCATCTGGGAAGCCATGGAGTATTTAAATACACTCGTCGATGACAGTGACCCGGACACCGATCTTTCCCAGCTCGAGCATCTCCTGCAGGCCGCCGAAGCTGTGCGCCGCGACGGGCATCCGCGCTGGTTTGTCCTGACCGGACTGATCCACGATCTCGGCAAAATACTCTGCTTATGGGACGAGCCGCAATGGGCGGTGGTCGGCGATACATTCCCGGTCGGCTGCGCCTACTCCGACAGAATTGTTTTCCCGGAATTCTTTTCAGAGAATCCGGATTCAAAAGTGCCCGAGTACCAGACGCGGACAGGCATCTACGAAGAGGACTGCGGACTCGACAAGGTTCACATCTCCTGGGGACATGATGAGTACCTGTATAACGTGGTGAAAGATCACCTGCCGCCCGAGGCGCTGTACATGGTACGTTACCACTCCTTCTACGCGGCACATCGCGAAGGCGCGTACGATTACCTGATGAACGACACGGACCGGCGGATGTTTGAATGGGTACGAAAGTTCAATCCCTACGATCTGTATTCGAAGAGCGAAGCTCCGCCGGATGTGAAAGTACTAAAGCCTTATTACCAGGAGCTCGTCGCCGAGTATTTTCCCGACAAGCTGAACTGGTGACGCGGCGCTTCCCGCCGCCATCGGCCTGCGACTCCTGGACATTGTGTTGAAACCATGAGTGAAAACTCCGCAGGCACTGACACCAGGGAACTTTATCAGGCTTCTGCGTTCGCTGAATGGGTAGAGAGTTTCGACGCCGTCACTGAGCACGCAATCGAGCAATATCAGCATCACGGCTTTCTGGCCATTCATAATGCGTTTTCTGCGGAAGAATTGCAAAGCGCCCGGGAGGCGCTTGCGCGGCTCGTGAATGGAGAAACAGATGGCTTCACGAATATCCAGTTTGAAGCGGCGGTGGCCGGGCACATCACAGAATTATCGCCCGAAGATCGGATGGACTCTGTTCGGAAACTGATGTACTTCACCGAGTTTGAAACCCCGCTGGATGCGCTCGCGCATCATCCGAAACTTCAGTCGATCCTCGCGCGCATCCTCGGAGATGTTCCCGTATTATTCCAGGATATGGCCTTGTTAAAACCGCCCATGGTGGGAGGGGAAAAACCCTGGCACCAGGACCTGGCTTACTTCAATTTGCCGATATCGGCTAAAGTCGTCGGCGTATGGATTGCGCTGGATCCAGCCACTCCCCAAAACGGCTGTATGCACGTTCTGCCCGGGCGCCAAAAAGCTGGACCGATTGCGCATTTTAAGCGACGAGACTGGCAGATTTGCGACAACGAAACGTCAGGGCTGGGCTGTGTTGCAGTGCCTCTCGAGCCTGGTGGGTGTCTGTTGTTTGACGGACTGCTGCCTCACGGGACGCCGCCCAATACAACGCAGCAGCGCAGGCGGGCCCTGCAGTTTCATTTCAAAGGCGCAAAGCAGCAGGGCGTAAGCGAAGAGGAACGTTTAGCCGTATTTGGTGGAGAGGGACGAGGCGTTGAGTGCTAGCGCGTGCACTCCATCCTGCAAGAGCTCTCGCTGTAGTGATCTTAGCGTTCACCTTAAGACAGGTACGGTGACAGGCTTTCAGACGCGCAACATGAAGTGCGGGTTTTGTACCGGTTCGATACCTCAGTTTGTGCTTGCGTGATTCTGCGCTTGGCGGAGAAATCTGGTCGCTTTGAAAGACAAGTTGACTGCATGTACCTGCGAGGGGCGGCGCGGTTTTTTTTGAGAAAATTCCAAGAAACGGCGTTCCAGCAGGTACACATTGCGAATTTGTTCGAGGCTGCTGAGCCATGAATACATTTACCGGTTTTTGAACTAGTCTGCCGAATCAGGTGTTCCTACCAGACCAAAGGCAGACTTGACCTCGATTCGGCACACCAGAACTGATTACGAACGAACGGTACACCAGACTAGGGAGCGGCTTACGGATGGCAACGGGCAAGAACACTGGAAATAAACAGGCTACGGGCCGCGGTTCTTCCGTGAAGGAAAAGCCCGTGAAAGCCTCTTCTGGTGGATCGGCTGCTGCAAAACCCGCACGTGCGTCAGTTCCAAACTCACCCGCAAAACCCATTGCCAAAGTGGTAAAAAGCCCTGCAAAAATTGCAAAGGCGGTCGCCACAAAGGCAGTAACGGCGGTAACAAAAAAGGTTTCCAATACCGTCTCTTCACTGACCGGAGCTGGCAAGACCGAAGCAAAGCCGGATAAGGCTGCGCGTGACAGGCAGGAAACCGCCACGCCTGTTGTCGCCACCAGGACTGCGAGTTCACCAAAGACGACTGGCTCCCGGAAAGAGGCAACCTCCTCTACAGGTTTCAAGTCGACTGGCGCGAAAGCTTCCGTGCGAAAAAGCGGATCACCAAAACAGGTTTCCCCTAAGCCGAATGCCGCAGAGACAGTAAGCATTGCCAAAAAAAAGACGACAGCTCGAAGGCCTGCCGGGATACTAGCGACCGGAGCTCGAAACGGCGCTCCACCCGCCGAATTTTCCGGATCAGAATCTTTCCGTCCGGAAGAAGATATCCAGGAACTTAACCCGACGGATGTGCGCGAACATTACTTCCAGGAGCACCGGGGTGGTCCTCCCCCTGCGCCAGCCGCACGCGAGCTGCCAAACGAATACGGAGACACGAAGATCGTGCTTCTTGTGCGTGATCCCGAGTGGGTCTACGCCTACTGGGAGATAAACGACGCCAAACGCGAAGAGCTGAAGCTGTCGCGCAATGGGCACGATCGCAGGACAGTGATCCGCCTTTATAAGATTACGGCTCGTAACTGGCCTTCGGAAGGCGCCCACTATTTCTTCGATCTCGACGTGAGTCCCTACGCACTCAACTGGTACATCAAGTTACCGGAACCCGCACAACAGTGGTGCGCCGAACTCGGCGTTTTCGACGAGCATAACAGCTATATATCAATCTGCCGGTCAAACACCATTGGCACTCCGCGCAATACCATCAGCGAGGAAACCGATAGTGAGTGGATGGTGGTAGAGGAGACATTCCGCAAGCTTTCGAAGCTGGGGGGAGCGGGTGGAAGACAGGTTCCAGGTCTTTCCGCATCTCGAGGAGCCAGTGAAACCCTGCTCCGTCAGTTGCAACGGCAGGTGTCGGGCATGCTCCGGGTGGAAGGCGGCGGGCTGAGCAGTGGCTCTCTCTACAGCGGCAGCCTGGTGGAGGATCGTGGACAGGTTGCAGTCGCGAAAGATTTCTGGCTACAGGTGCATACCGAAGTGATTCTGTACGGCTCAACCGAACCGGATGCCAGCGTCACGGTTCAGGAGCGGCCGGTGAAACTCGACGCGGATGGGCGATTCAGCGTCCGCTTTACATTGCCTGATGGAGAACAGGTGCTTCGTGTACATGCCGTCAACAGCGATGGGGATATGGAACGCACCATCACCCCGGTCGTCCGGAAAACAACGCGCGAAAAGTAACGATTGCGTTTCCTGCTGCGTCGCGTGATGTTACTTTGCGTGGCAAAAGTCTGGAAGGGAACGCATACCGCGCCCGTCCTTAACGAAGGGCCTAACCAATCATGATCGAAGCAGGTGAACAAGCACCGGACTTTACGGCCCAGGCATCGAACGGAAGGACACTCAGCCTGAAGAACTTTAAAGGCAAATGGGTGGTGCTTTACTTCTATCCGAAAGACGATACCCCCGGCTGCACGCGCGAAGCGTGTGGATTCCGCGATAATTTTAAGCGCATCGAGTCGCTCGGAGCCGTCGTGCTCGGCTGCAGCCCGGATGACCTGAAAGCCCACGACAAATTTATCACAAAGTACGATCTGCCGTACATTCTTCTCAGCGATCCCGACCATGCCATAGCAAACGGATACGGGGTCTGGAAATCCAAAAATATGTACGGCAAGAAAGTCATGGGCACCGAACGCACGACGTTCCTCATCTCCCCCGACGGTATCGTACACAAAGTTTGGCAGAAGGTCAAAGTCGAGGCCCATGTCGACGAAATCATGGATGAGTTAAAACTGGTGCGTGCTTAACTATCCCGTCGTGACGCGATGCTCCTTTTGTAAATTGCAACTGTGCCTGAAAGTTTTGAGGATCAACGCTGGAATGTACCTGCCTACTTTTACGTACGTAACTCTTTCTACTACTGAAACCAGGAGCTGCATTTGCAGAAGGAACGTCTGGATAATGGACTCACCGTCATCTTTAAGCAGGTTCGTAATAAAGTCGTTACTCTCGACGTGTGGGTAAACACCGGCTCCGCGAACGAAGACGATAAACTTAACGGTATTTCCCATTTCCTGGAGCACATGGTTTTTAAAGGTACGCCTCGTTATGCCGTCGGTGAGCTGGACAAGGCAATCATGAGCGTAGGCGGTGTGTGGAATGCCGGCACTTCGAAAGATTTTACACACTACCATGTCACAGTCGCGTCGCCGTTCTTTAGCAAGGCCCTGGACGCGATTTCGGATATGATTCAAAATGCGCTAATCGACGCGCAGGAACTCGAAAAAGAGAAGCAGGTAATCCTTGAGGAATATCGCCGTAAGCAGGACAACCCGTACGGGCTACTGTATGATGAGCTGTACGAGGTCTGCTTTCGCAGTGGTCCTTACCGGCGTAGCGTCATTGGAACGTTCGAATCGATTTCCGCGCTGGGTCGCGATGCTATGTTAGATTATTTCGAGCGCTATTATACACCGGAGAACCTCGTGTTGTTGATCGTGGGAGATGTCGAGCCCGCTGCGGTGATCCCGGAGGTTCGTAAAGCGTTCTCCGGTTTTGACCGCAAGCTGCGGCCCATGGACAACCTGGAAGCGAAGTCTCTGTTCCAGCCTGGCGAGCGTCGCACCTTGAAACGAGATGTGAACCAGACGTACATGGGCCTGGCTTTCCCGGCGCCAGGTATCGCCAACCCGGACGAGGTGTTCGCGCTCGATCTTGCTTCAGGTATACTATGCGATGGTCGCAGCTCGCGGCTGTACCGCCGGCTGAAGGAAGACAAGCGACTGGTGCATTCCATTTCCGGTGGGTACCCCAGCCACAAGTTCGACAGCTTTTTCTATGTAATTGCGACGCTTGACCAGGAGAACGTCGAAACCGCCGCGACCGAGATCACGCGAACAATGCGGCAGTTGGCAACTTCTCCCCCGACGCCCGATGAGCTCGCAAAAGCAAAACGCATTATCCGCAATAGTTTCGAATTCGGTATGGAAACCAACACTGGGCAATCGGGCACTATCGGCTATTACTATACGATCACGGGCTCTACTGAATTCCTCGAAACTTACCTCGAACGACTGCAGGCGATCACCGCAGAACAGGTCGCAGCTGTAGCCGATAAGTATTTTTCAGCCCAACCAAGTATGGTTGTGCTTCAGCCAGATAAATCACAGCCGAGCAGTGGATCTGATGCCCCGGGATCGTCAATTGCAGCACGCGGAGTATTCCTGTGAGTGCAACAGCAGCACAGTCGCCGGTGTTTCAAACCCTTTCAAACGGCATGCGCTTACTGGTGCTCCCTTCAGATGCGAACAGCATTGTCTCGGCGGTGCTTTTCATGCCGTTTCCGGGTGCAATTGAACAACCGCATGAAGCTGGCCTCGTCAGCTTCACCCACAGGATGCTTATGCGAGGTACGCGTCTACGCAGTAATGCAGAGCTCGCGGAGGCTATCGAAGCGCTGGGCACCACGATGGCCAGCGAATGCTCCGACGACTTCTCCTACACGCACCTCGTTTCTACTGCAGATAGCTTTTCTGAAAGTGTGCAGTTGATGGCTGAAATCCTGCAGCAGCCGTCGTTTGAACCTGAAGAGATCGAAAAGGAGCGGCAAAGTACGCTTGCGGCCATCCGGCGTTCGGATGATGATAAGTTCTCCGCCACGATTAAGGCGTTTCTCCGGGAACTGTACGGTGAGCATGGTTATGGACTTCCAACCCTGGGATACACCGGCACCGTCGGCGAGTTGACGCGCGAGCAAATCCTCAATGTGCACGACGAGTTTTCCGATCCCGCCATGTGCACAGCGATTGTGGTCGGCAATGTGACCCCAGGACAAGCCGAACGTCTACTTGAGGAGCATTTCGCAAAGCGATCTGCAGATCCAGAAAGCGCGCGAAAAGACTGGTCCGTGCAGGAACCGCTCTACCGCATTGCGTGCCGGACAAAGCTTACCCGCGAATGTGAGCAGTCGTACCTGGTAATGGGCTTTCCGGCATGTCCCATTACGCACGAGGACTTTCCTGCAGTTCGAGTGCTGAATGCTGTGCTTGGGGATGGGATGAGCTCCCGCTTGTTTTTACGGCTGCGCGATGAACAGGGGCTGGCTTATGCGATCGGAAGTTCATTCTCGGCGCTGAAACGCGGAGGACACCTGTTCGGGTATATCGGTACCAAGCCGGAGTCGCTGGAAGTGGCGCGCGATGGCATGCAGCAGCAGTTCGACCTGGTGAAGTCCGACCTGGTGCCTGCGGACGAACTCGAGCGCACGCGGAACTACCTGATTGGCAAGTTTCTGATCGATCATCAGACCAATTACAAACGCGCCTTTTATCTCGGCTACTTTGACGCGATGGGAGTTGGAATCGAGCGGGACAATCTTTACCCGGAGATCATTGCGGGTGTCACCCCGCAGCAAGTCCGGGAAGTGGCGAACAAGTATCTGACATCCGCGACGGTTGCAGAACTGGTGCCAGTGCAGTCCAAGTAGCAGGCGCTGAGGAAAACACCAGGTTCACGGCGTCCTGCCGAATCGGATCAGGCTAGATCCGTACTTCCCATCAGGTATTTGTCGACGCCCCGTGCGGCCTGTCGGCCTTCTGTGATGGCCCACACCACCAGCGATTGCCCACGCCGCATATCGCCTGCTGCAAAAATACCCGGCACACTGGTCATGTAATCGGGGCCGCAATCCACATTTCCCCGTGCATCCAGCTTCAGTTCCAGCTGCGAGATCATCCCCTCCTGCTGGGGGCCGAGGAAACCCATGGCCAGCAGGATCAGGTCGACGTCCAGGATGAACTCGCTGCCTGCAACTTCCTGCATGTGCTGACGCCCATCGGGCCCACTCACCCACTCAAGCCGGACGCCATGCAGCTTCTCCAGCTTTCCGTTTGAGCCCGAAAGCGATTTCGTGTTCACGCTCCACTCACGTTGAAGCCGTCCGCTCTCCTCGCCTTCCTCGTGCGAGGACGAACTGCGCAAGATCATCGGCCACTGCGGCCATGGCATGCTGGCAGTACGCTCAGCCGGCGGCTTGGGCAGCAATTCGAACTGATGCGCCGACACTGCGCCCTGCCGAAGCGAAGTTCCGAGACAATCGCTTCCGGTATCTCCGCCGCCAATAATCACCACACGTTTATCCCGGGCCGAAAGCTCCCTGCCGGGCATTGAAGTCTCTCCCGCAACGCGACGGTTTTGTTGCGGAAGGAAGTCCATGGCGAAGTGCACACCATCCAGTTCGCGGCCGGGCACCTCCAAATCCCGGGGCTTCGTTGCACCTCCGCATAAAACGATCGTGTCATAGCTGGCGCGCAATTCGTCGACCGGAATATTTTTACCCACGTTCGCGTTCGTGCGAAACTCCACGCCTTCCGCACTCATCTGGTCGAGTCGGCGCTGGACGACAGACTTTTCCAGCTTAAAGTCCGGGATTCCATAGGTAAGCAATCCGCCAATACGATCGGCACGTTCAAACACAGTCACCCAGTGGCCGGCACGGTTGAGTTGCTGCGCGCAGGCGAGCCCGGCGGGCCCGGAACCAATTACGGCAACTTTTTTCCCAGTGCGTACCTTCGGCACCATGGGATGGATCCAGCCTTCACGCCACGCGTGCTCAACAATGGATAACTCTATTTGTTTGATCGTCACGGGGTCGTCATTGATGCCTAGAACGCACGCGGCTTCGCATGGAGCAGGACAGACCCAGCCGGTAAACTCCGGGAAATTGTTTGTCGCATGCAGCTCATCAACGGCTTCGCGCCAGCGGTCCCTGTAAACCAGGTCGTTCCAATCCGGGATGATGTTACCCAGTGGGCAGCCGGTGTGGCAAAACGGGATGCCGCAGTCCATGCAACGCGCGCCCTGCTCCTTTACCAGTTCTTCAGGAGCATCGGTATACACCTGTTGATAATCAGCAAGGCGCTGTAGCGGGTCCCGGCGCTTTGTCATTTCGCGCCGGATTTCCATAAAACCCGTTACTTTACCCATTAAACATTCTCCCAAAATCTGGACAGGCTCGACTTAGATAGCAAATGAGCAGGTATCCGGGTCGAAGCCATTGCACTGTACACCTGAAAGCTGAGAATTGTTGAAGAAAAGTGAAAGGCTGGTCAGGCGTGCATGGAACGCAGGTTCGCCAAGTGCCGCGTTGCCCGGTCCTGATGCTTCTGGTCGCCGCGCTGCCGACTTAACGACAACACCTTTTCCCATTGCTGAATTGCCTGGGCATTCCACGATGGCTGCTTTTCGTACACGATGGCGAGGTTATTCAATGCCGGCAGATACTCGGGGTCCAGCGCGAGTGCTCCACGGTATTCTTCCACGGCCATTTCATAGTTTCCCTGGCGCATGAATTCCACTGCGCGACGGCAATGGGTTTCCACGCCTTCGCGCCCCGACATTGAACCACTCGGTGTTGTATTTCCGCTCGATCCAATTTCAGGATATGCTGTATCGAACCGAGAGGGAAAGTCTGAACTGCGATTCGAACTTGAAGCGGACTTGGGTGCATTACCCGCAAGCGCCAGGCGCGACTTGACCGCAGAGGCCTCGGCTCCGCTGAGAATCTCAAAAATTCCTTCCAGCTTGGAGATATACAGGATGTCAGCCACCGTTCTCGATGGGGCGAGCAGGATAATGCGCGCGCTGCTCTTCTTAGCGGTCATTTTGAGACCGACGAGCAAACCCAGGCCCGCGCTGTCTATATACTCGACTTGAGATAAATCCACATAAACGCGTTCAACGCCGCCTCGCGAAACGGCTGCGATTGAGGCCGAACGCAAACGTTCGCAATCTTCTAGAACGATACGGCCCTTGAAAGCGATGTACACCTCGCTCTCAGTATAAAAAATCTGATGCTCGGCGGAAGCTCCGGTAATCATTTACGTGTCCTGCTTAATGGATGTGGCATCCTCAATGATGAGGTTCGGAATATCGTCGATTATGCTATAACTCAGGCTACATTGATGGCAAAGTAAAGCACCACCTTTGCCGTCGGCAGACGGCTTATACTCCAGAGGCTGCTTGCACTTCGGGCAAGCGAGTATATCGAGAAAATCCTGGCTGATCATGGCGTCGCACTCTTTAATGTGTCAAGTTTAGTTATAAGTTCAATAGTAGCTGAGGTATTCAGAATTCCATCCGGCGATGCCTGCACATGAAGATCGTCTACGGAATAGGTGCGCGGAGACGTTCCTATGTCAAAAAGAAACTTTACCATATTGGGATTCGTAGCGCGGAAAGTCAGCTCGATGCCGCTGCCCGTTCCGACCTTCTGATCCGGTGGAATAGGTCCGGGCATACCGGGAACGATCCCCGCCGCTACTGCCGATTGGCCAGCCATTACGGGCGCTCCCATTACACCGGGCTGCGCCATGCCAGTATTGGGTGTCGGGCTGGGTCCTGGAGTCTTTCCAGGCACCCGCTGTTCCACCTTGCCGAAATCGACTGGGCGCATCAGGTTGACCTGGCTGATTTCAAGCACCTGGTCACGTTCCGCAATGCGGATGATGTCGATCAATGATTGCAGCTGATGGTTAATTGAAAGTAACGTGTCGTCGAAAGGCACGTTAATCTCCAGAACGATGCCCAGCCTCTCTTTTGTGACCGGTACAGGATTCTTGGGGTCCGACTGCTGATAAAGAAGCTCGAGGAACCAAAGTTTTTTAATCGCGGGAACCACAGTGCCAAACCGCCCGATGCTCCATGGATTGAATTGCGCTCCGGGGACGCGGACAACCAGCTCAGCGTCGTTGAAAAATACCGGCCCCAATTGCGGCAAGGTTGCATAAAAATCCGAAACTTCGATGGGATTCAGGCCCAGTCTCTGAAGCAACTGATTGTATATAGAGCGTTGTTTCAAGCGCAGGACAGGATCGGGAATATTATTAAGCAGTTGGTGCCGCTGCTCCAGCTTAGCCACTGTATCCCAAACGGCTCCGGCTGCCCCCAGATTCGGCAGTTGGCGCTGAAGGTTCCAGCCGAACTGGACTCCCGGGTAGCGCGGGTCTGTCCTGTTATCGAGAAAGGTAAGCTGCGGCTGCCGAACTCCTGCCCGTAGCTCCACGAGTTGCCGCACGAGCCGGATCGTGTCGTCCACCCGCGCACGAATGTTCTCCATTGTCACGGAGGAGTAGTAGTCCGGCACCCCCAGGTTCAGCGACTCCGTGATGCTGGTCAACTGCTTGTCATATTGTTCCGTTCGAACCCGAAAGTCATTCAGCACTTTATCCGAGCTGAGCACTTCTGCGCCCTTTAGCTGACCAGTTCCGTTGGTATACTCCTGAAGTGTGGTAGCATAGGCATCTGAGCGTGGCTTAAAAATGGCCATGTGCACAATACCAATTACCAGCAATGCCCCGATGGAAATGCCGACTATTTGCTCACGTTTGCCTATAGCCATGGATCGGCAGGTCGCTCCCGTCCGCTCGAATGAACCGTTTAAGATTCAATGCAATCAACGCAGCAAGGAATTTCTGCAATTCAACATCAGACGCTACATTCCCTAAACATAGACGTCAAAGCTGGGGCCGTTGAAAAAACGACACCGGAGGTGTCGAACATAAATAGCCGCAGGTGCAACCTGCGGGTCTTAAGCATAAATTGTCACGACCCTGAAGTGGGGTCGAACAAAGCTACAGGGGTTTTTCAACAGCCCCAGGCTTGAGCAAAACTTTCATTTGATTGGACCCGCTTGGGACCCGACGCATACGTCATACGAAAGTCAGGAGCAATAATGGCGAAAAAAGCACTGGATCAGCTGTCTGGTCTTGTGGGTAAGCGGGCGCTGGTCCGCGTGGACTTCAACGTCCCGCTTGAAAATGGGGTCATCACAGACGACATTCGCATCAGGGAGTCCCTTCCCACCATTCAACACCTGGTCGGCGCGGGCGCAAAGGTCATACTCGCATCTCACCTGGGACGTCCTAAGGGCAAAATAGATCCGGCACTAAGCCTCGCACCTGCGGCCGAACGCCTGACACAACTGCTGGATCAGCCCGTCGAAATGGCTTCGGATTGTGCTGGTCCGGAAGTGGAGACGATGATCAGCCGCATGAAAAACGGCGATGTCCTGTTGCTTGAAAATGTGCGCTTTCATCCGGAAGAAGAGGCGAACGACCTGGAATTTTCCAGGAAGCTGGCTGCGCTCGCAGACGTTTTTGTGCAGGATGCCTTCGGTTCGGTCCATCGTGCGCATGCTTCAACAGAGGGTGTAACCCATCACGTCTCGGAAAGTGTCGCCGGGTTGCTGGTGCAAAAAGAGCTTAAATATCTGGGCGAGGCACTGGCGAATCCTGACCGGCCCTTGGTCGCAATCCTGGGCGGCTCGAAAGTTTCGACCAAGATCGATGTCATTAGCAGCCTGCTGGAAAAAGTGGACACACTTCTGCTTGGCGGCGGAATGACTTACACGTTCATGAAGGCGCAGGGCGGCACCATTGGCACGTCGCTTTTCGAACCCGATACGCTGGAAGTAGCGCGCCAGACACTCGAAAAAGTCAAAGCGAACCAGAAGAGGCTGGTTCTGCCAACCGATTGCCTGGCGTGTCAGTCGAGTGACCGACCTGACGCTGAGGCGCCACGGCAGGTGTTTGCTTCCAATGCAATTCCAGACGGCTGGATGGGAGTCGATATCGGACCTGAATCGGTCACAGCCTTCGAAACCGAAATCGCGGCGGCCCGCACGATTGTGTGGAATGGTCCCGTGGGAGTTTTCGAACTGGAACCATTTGCCAACGGGACGCGCAAAGTGGCCGAGGCGCTGGCGAAATCGAATGCCACCACGATTATTGGCGGTGGCGACAGCGCAGCAGCGGTCAAAAAGTTTGGCCTCGATGGCGAGATGTCACACATTTCGACCGGCGGAGGCGCGTCACTCGAATTTCTCGAAGGACGAAAGTTGCCGGGCATCGAAGCACTGTCGGAGGCCTGACTGTTTCCGCGCTGCTTCGATATGCGGAGGTACTTACGGACTTTGTGTTTCCACGAATCTGCTGCGGCTGTGAACAGCGGATTCCGGAGCCGCGACGGATCCTTTGCGAGGACTGCGAGAAAGGTTTCGAGCCGCTGCGCCTGCCCATTTGCGATACGTGCGGCTGCCCGGATGCGCAACTCAAAGGCGCTGGCAGATGCAACGATTGTCCCGGCAGCTACATTGCGTTTGAAAAAGCGCGGGGCAGTGTTGCTTTTGCCGGCACTGCACGCCTCGTGGTTGAAAAGCTTAAGTATCAGGGGCGATTGGAATATGCGGCGCTGATGGCGCGACACATGTTCAACACCGTGCTAAACCAATTTAGCGAGGTCGCTTATGACAGCATTGTGCCGGTTCCGTTGCATTCCGCGCGATTACGTGAACGCGGGTTCAATCAGTCGCGCGAACTCGCCCGCCACCTCAGTGAATTTTCTGGCGTGCCTGTGGCATCCGCGCTCGTGAGGACGCGGCCTACTCCCAGCCAGACTCGGCTGAACCGCCGCGAACGTGCTCGCAATATTGCAGGGGCATTTGATGTCGCAAAAACGGCCAACCCCCTGAATCACTGTCTGGTGGTGGATGACGTTTACACCACAGGCGCTACTTTGAATGAGTGCGCCGGGGTCTTGCGCAACGCAGGTGCGACGTCGATTCACTGCATTGCCTTCGCTCGGGCCATTCTTTAACCCGGTTCACAAATGCATTGCAGGCCTTCAGAAGCTGGCACTAGTTGTGCCCCAGGCTGGCTGCCGACCAGCATTCAATCGGAGTCTTTCGCCAGTTTATGATACGTAAGCTTTGGAATCGCGACAAGTGGCTGCTCACGCCGCAGATCGAACACGCGCGGCTGGCTGGGTTGATCGCCGCATCGTGGAACTATTCTGGCGACAAGCCTTCTGACGAAGTAATTCAGTCGATTCGTCGCCACGACGATGGATGGAAAGAAGCCGATGAAACGCCGCTTGTGAACGCCGCCGGCGCTCCAATGAACTTTGACGAGGGCGAACTCGCGCGGTCCACTGGCATCTGGAGCCGTTCGTCGCAGCTGCTCGCAGACGAAGGCAAACTGGTCGGCGCAGCTCTTGTCGCCTCCCACTTTCTCTATTTTGCGGAGAACACCGTGGATCTTTCGAAAGCCAGCGCTCGCGCAGCGGTTGCGGCGGGAAAATTTATCGCACAACAGCGGGCTCTCGTACAGAAAGCTAAGTCTGCGTCCTCAACCATTTCCGATTCTGAGTTTCAAAAGCATCTTCGCTTGTTGCAGGTATGCGACGCTATATCGATTCTTCTGTGCGGGGATTTTATTGGCGAGCATCAGCTTGTCGATGTGCCGTATCTGGATGGCAGCACTACCTTAAATCTCTCGCGTAAGTCCGATAATCTCACGCTTACGCTTTCACCTCTGCCGTTTAAGAAAAACCTGCGCGATCACGTGAATTGTTTCATCGTCCCACGCCGGATATATGAAACAAGCGAGGAGCTCCAATCCACATTGAAAAGCACCAGGGCCTCCAATAATGAAGTGCACCTGGGCGGCAGCTAGCGCGCCATCGCGCCGCAGCCTGTTTTCTCTTGCGAACGGTGTGTCGCAGCATTCTCATAATACACGATTTGATTCCTGCCGAGGACAAACCGAACATGCATAGTTTTCCCGTTGTTGCCGCTCTCCGCTCCGTGCGTTCCGCGCTTCCTGCCATATTTCTATGTGGTCTTATGGTCGTTATATCTGCCTGCGCCAGCACCGCTCCGCCTCCTTCAAATCCCGGGCTTTGCAAACAAGGCATTGATGTGCCACTCAACTATGGCGGTCGCGAATACATCTGCCTGTACAATCTGGAGCGCCTGCTCGACGCAAAACAAGAGTGGGCACGCGATAACAACGCTGGTCGCGGTGCGCTCGTTCCGTCGCCGCAATCGCTCGCCAATAAATATTTCAGAAACTACAAATATGGCCGCCGCTCACCTTGCGATGACGAGCGCCAGAAATACGATGCTTATCAGCCGATCTGCCCGAGTGGTGGGCAATACATCATTGGGACAGTTGGTGAGCGACCGAAATGCTCTCAGCACGGAGACCTGCTGCGTGATTTCGATCAGCACATTCGCGTACCTCACACGCACTGATCACATACCACCGACTCAAACTGTAAGGATTTCGTGATTCAATTTGCCAATCCGTTGACAGGTACGTGCTGAGCAACCTCATACTGCGGTCCCAGGCTTTAGCCGGGAGGTGCATTTCGACACCCGCGCTGTCAGTAAACTTCCGCCTGCTCCTTTCTTGAGCGAAGAGCCCATCAACATCGGCGTTCTTGCCTCCGGCCGCGGATCCAACTTCGCCGCGTTGCTCAAACACCAGGAGCAAGGCTACTTTGAAAAGGCACGCCTGGCCTGTCTCGTCTCAAACATTCCATCGGCCGGCGCGCTGCAGATCGCAACGGACGCCGGGCTGCCCGCGCTTTGCATCCGGCCAAAAGAATACACACTACCCCAGCAGTATGAAGCCGCACTTGTCGCCGAGATGGACCAGCACTCAGTCGAGTGGCTGGCACTCGCAGGATACATGAAGATCGTCGGCCCCACGTTGCTTGGGCGCTACCCTGACCGCATCATCAACATCCACCCTTCCCTCCTTCCCGCATTCCCCGGTCTTCACGCGCAGCGCCAGGCGCTTGAACACGGAGTCCGCGTCTCAGGCTGTACCGTCCACTTTGTTGACGCCGGTATGGACACGGGGCCGATCATCGGCCAGCGCTCTGTTCCAGTGCACACCCTCGACACGGAAGCCATGCTTTCCGCCCGTATTCTTGAGCAGGAACATCAACTCTACGCCGAGTGCCTCAAATCCATTACCGAGCGCCCCTGGCACCTCGACGGCCGACGCGTCATTTTCGACTAGCCTTGCGCCCTTTGCGAAGAGACAACCGCCGCCGATGATCGACCGCTATTCCACCCCCGAGATGTTCAAGCTCTGGAGCGAGCAGACCAAATTTGAGTCGTGGCTCGACGTCGAGCTCGCGGCGTGCGAGGCCTGGGCCGCCACCGGGAAAATTCCTGCCGACGACCTGAAAGCCATTCGCGACAAAGCGAAGTTCGACGTCGCGCGCATTGAAGAGCTCGACCGAAAACTGCACCACGACGTAATCGCCTTCACGACGAATCTCGCCGAGAACATCGGGCCTTCGAGCCGATTTGTTCACATGGGACTGACATCAACAGACGTTGTCGACACAGCGCAATCGCTTCGCCTGCGAAAAGCCGGTCAACTCATCCTGGTCGAAATAAACAATCTCATAACGATTCTGCACAATTTTGCGTATCAGCACAAACACACCGTTATGATCGGCCGAACCCATGGTGTGCATGCCGAACCCATTACGCTCGGTTTGAAGTTCCTCGTTTTTCACCAGGAAATGCTGCGCAACCGTACCCGCGTGCAGAACGCGCTTGCGGACGTCGCCGTTGGCAAAATCAGCGGCGCTGTTGGCACCCACGCGCATACGGGCCCGGATTTTGAGGAACGAATATGCAAGGCGCTTAAGCTCGCGCCTGCTCCTGTCGCCACCCAGGTTCTTCAGCGGGACCGCCACGCCGCCTTAATAGCGGTACTCACGGTATGTGCCGGCACCATTGAAAAAATCGCGGTGGAAATCCGGCACCTCCAACGCACTGAAGTGCGCGAACTTGAAGAGCCTTTCGCCAAAGGGCAAAAGGGTAGCAGCGCAATGCCTCATAAACGTAACCCTGTGAAATGCGAACAGCTCACAGGACTTGCGCGCCTTTTTCGAGGCTATGCGATAACGGCGTTCGAGAACCAGGCGCTTTGGCACGAGCGCGACATCAGCCACTCGTCCGCCGAACGCGTGATTCTGTCCGACGCGACCACGTTACTTCACTACATGCTGCGGCAAATGATCAAGGTGGTGAGTGGGCTGCACGTGTATCCGGATTCGATGCTTGCCAATCTCAACCAGACGCGCGGCCTGTTGTTTTCCCAGAAAATCCTGCTGGAACTCGTAAACGCAGGACTCAGCCGGGAGGATGCCTACGAGATCGTGCAGTCTGCCGCGATGCGTACGTGGGCTGACAAAAACACGTCGCTTCGCGACGAACTGCTGCAGGACACAAGGTTCTCCGGAACCATAGACGCACAAACGCTGGAGGGTCTCCTCGACCCAGCCAGCTTTCTACTCCACCTCGAAGCGATTTTCTCGAGGGCCCAGAAATCCTAACCTGGTGCGCTGTCTTAGAGTTTTGCAGGCATAATTCCGAATTGCGGCTTTTGGAATCCGCGGCCCGCAGGTTTTTCGCGCCGAAGGTGCGGCGGGTCACAGCCCAGGGTCAGGATTCCGGCTTTTTGGAATCCGCAGCCCTGGGACACAGCACCCCATTTTTCGCGCCCTGAAGGGGCGCCGGAAACCGAAAATTTGTACGAGGGACACCACACTGGTGTGCCGAATCAGCAGGTCCCTACCACACCAAAGCGCAGACTTGACCTCAATTCGGCACAAAGAACTCCACACCAGAATTTTTAGCTTCTGATTCCGCGGCGGGGATCCGGCGGCTGATTGTTGATGACCGCATGCCGCACATCCCTGCGAACATCATGGCCTGCTCGCTCACGTGTGAAGTACGCAATTCCGATTACGATGACCAATGCGAGGAATGTGGTGATGCCCAGTATGGGAAGAAACATAGTTCGCTCTCCTCCTGCAGATTGTAGTTAAGCGTTACCGCGTCGTTCAACTTCGTCGATACTTTCGTCCTGCCGTACATCGGATGCGCCACCGGGGCCAAACCCGGTGAGCCCCTCATCCGGTCCGCCTGCACGGCGTCCCTCCGGTATTTCGTCAAACGCTTCCCGCAACGGCTTCTCCCCGGCATCTGCTGAGGCATAATAATCCGTTTCGCCACCCTCACCGGGTTTACCGAAAGAATCGCGCGCATTCAGTCCCGGCGCGACGTCCCGCCGCCTTCGCGGCCTCTTCGAACCGGAGACCCTATTCTCGTCGATCATCTTATCCGCCTGCTGACGATTAGCATTTTCCATAATCCGGCTCCTGCTCTGCTTTGGTTACACTCGGATACCAGCAAGCCCCGGTCCAAGCTTGAGCTTTCCATGCGCGACAAAGATGAGCTACGAGTTTGCATACCTAATTGATACGTATAGTTTTACATGAAGAATTCACTCTGGCTTGATAAAGCGTCTTTTAGGATGGTAACAAATTTGCCGTCGATCCAGTTCCGCTTTTTCCCCCCACGCCGTCGATCGAACTCCTGCAAGATACGGTGCCATGTCACTAACTCAAACGATTCGCTGCCCGGCAATTGCTGCCGTAATCCAGATTTCTGTCACTATGACGTGGGGAGCCATCGTCAATGTGCCGGCAAACCAGCCTACCATCGGAGCGGGAATAAACGTAGCGCAACGTGGACCAGCGGTGCTGCTGTCCAGAATCAGCGAGTGGTCTATATATTAGTGTGGTCCACCGTTATCGTAGTCCGGGCTCGCAGCCCGGCCTCTCCGTCCATTTCCGATAACGCAAATTAACTGGACCAGTAACCACAGGCCGCTGCACGTTCGCTGGCATGGCTGATTCATCTTCCCATATTGGGACGGCTCTCCGGCAAAACCTGGGTCGCGTAATACTTGGCAAGCCGGAAGTCATCGACCTCGTTCTGACCGTGCTTCTGGCGAACGGCCACGTGTTAATTGAAGACGTTCCTGGTCTTGGAAAAACGCTGCTCGCCAAAGCGCTCGCGCGCAGCATTGATGCGCCGTTTCAGCGGATCCAGTTCACACCTGATCTTCTTCCATCTGACATTACTGGCACATCCGTGTATAATGAACGTGAACTCTCGTTCGATTTCCGGCCTGGGCCGGTATTCACCAGCATCCTCCTTGGTGACGAACTGAATCGCGCAACTCCGCGCACCCAAAGTGCGCTGCTCGAAGCAATGGAGGAACGGCAGGTGAGCGTCGAAGGCACCACGCACCAGTTGCCTGCGATGTTCTTCGTCATGGCAACGCAGAACCCTGTTGAGCAGCAGGGCGTCTACGATCTGCCAGAGGCGCAGCTGGATCGTTTTCTGATGCAGGTCTCCATCGGCTACCCGCGCCGCCACGATGAGGTAGAGATTGTACGCAGCCAGTTGCAGCAGCGACCGCTGGATTCTCTTCAACCCGTAACCACCGCCGATGAGCTTGTAGCTGCCCAGCATGAGGTGCGCGCGATCCACGTGGACGATACATTAATTGAATACGCAGTCAAACTTACGGACACAACGCGACTGCATCCGGATCTCGTGCTCGGCGCCAGCCCTCGAGCAAGTCTCGCACTTGTGGTCGCGTCGCAGGCGCGCAGTTACCTGGAAGGCCTGGCGTATGTTCTTCCCGACACAATGAAACAGCTCGCCATCCCGGTCCTGCGGCACCGCCTCATCCTGAAGCCGCAGAGTATGCTCGGCGGAAAAACCGCGGAACACATCATCCGCGATATCCTTGAACAGGTCGAGCTGCCGCTCGCCGTGTAGCGCAAGATGGCCCAGCAGGACCTTTCGTTTCGCTTCATGACACGCCGCAATGCGGTGCTGTTTCTTGCTTCCTTTCTACTGGTGATTGGCTTCGGCACCGGCACCCGAGCGATTATCTTTTTTGCTGAACTACTCGTTCTTACAATGCTGGGCGAATGCTTTCTTGGGGCGCGCGCGCTCGACCTGGTCCGCGTCGGGCGCAGCCACTATCCCCGCAGCTTCGAGGGAAGCCAGATCGAGGTGCGCCTTAATGTAACGAACGAAGGTTCGACACCCGTCTACATGCTCGTGGTGACCGACAGTTTCCCTCCTGGCAGCAATTATCACGTTCGGCAGATGGCAACGCACTTACCAGCCCGCAGCGAAATCGCATTCCGGTATCGCGAAGTCTGCTCGCGCCGTCGGGGACTGTACGTCCTGGGTCCCATCCGCCTGCAGGCATCCGACCCGCTTGGCCTGTTCACCTTTGAGCGGACGGAAAACGAACTCTCTAAACTTCTGGTCTACCCGACAGCCGAACAACTCGTTGGTTTCAACGTACTCGGTGCCGGCACGCACGCAAACGTAGGAAGCGAGATCGTGCGACATATCGGCCGCAGCGAGGAGTTCGAGCGGCTGCGGGCCTACCACCGCGGCGATCCCCCCCGCCTCATCCATTGGCGTTCGTCCGCGCGGCTGGGTGCCTTGCATGTTAAGGAATTCGAGCGCAACGTGGTAACGCAGGTTACCATTTACTGCGATCTCCACCTGGTCGCGCTTTCCGGACTCGGCGATCTTACCTCGGTCGAGTACCGCATTAAAGTGGCCGGCTCCATCGCGCAGGAAGCAATTCATCGGCATCACTTCGTGCGAGTCGTTGCATTAAAGCAACCGAGGGAAGAGACGCGTCTGGCCGGAGGCTCGCAACACCTTACTGCGATCCTGGACTGGCTCGCACTTCTGAAGCCAGCGGGCAGCGGCAGCGTGGAAGAGCAATTGATTGCCGAATCCGGAATGCAGCGCCGCGGTTCCACCGTCATTCTCGTCCTTAGCAGCATTCATCTCAATGCGGCACGCCTTCTCGATGCGGTTACGTTGCTTCACATGCGGCGGGTCAAGGTACTCGCCGTGCTCGTCGACGACCGCAGTTTCATCAAACTCCGCAAGGAGCAGGAGGAATACTATCAGAAGGCTCCGCCGCTCAAGACTGTCGCGGCCGCACTCACTCGCGCTGGTGTAGTGACCTACACCATTCGCAACCAGGAGAGCGTGACCAGGCGGCTTGGAGTGCCTGTATGAAGAGCTACGAACTGGACCATGCGCAGAACATCGTGACACTTGGCACCGGCGTCATGCTCACGGCGACAGCTCTCACGAGCTTCAGTTTCTTGTTAGGGTTCAACGTACTCTTTGAGTTTCCTGATTATCTGAATCCAGCGCTGACTGTGCTGCTGGCGCTGTGCGTTGGCTTCGCGATGGCCTCCCGCGTCTCCATGATCGATCTATGGAAAACGATGGAGCACAACACGCGCCTCGCTCTTATCGTCTTCCTCGGTCTGTACTTCGCGCTGACTTCCATGGCGCCGGGCCACTTCTCTCCGTTCGCCGGCTTAGTCGCACTTCATGTCCCAGCGGCACTCACCCTTGTGTCAGACCGCGGATTTGCGCGGCTCTATATCCTTACCGGCCTGACTTCCGCATTCGCCGTTCTCAACTTTCTGCCACATGTGGCCGCGTGCCTGCTCGCCGTGTACGGGCTGCTGCTGTTTCTCACCCTTAGCTATGAGAACTTTTTCTTTCGATTACTTTCGCAGCCCGTTTCCACTCCGGTGAGCGGCTGGCTTCCGCTCCTGCTGGCGGCATCGAGATACATCCTCTTTGCAGCGCCGGCGTGGCTGCTGTGGCGGTTCGTTCCGACACCCCCGCCGTTTCTGTTTCATCCAAGTGATGTCGATCGCGAACAGCAGCGCCAGCGCCCCATCTCCGATCCCGCTTC
Organism: Candidatus Sumerlaeaceae bacterium; assembly: GCA_051003195.1. GTDB lineage: Bacteria > Sumerlaeota > Sumerlaeia > Sumerlaeales > Sumerlaeaceae > JBPCLP01. Next base: position 48,974 of record JBPCLP010000011.1, read on the forward strand.
GTTCAATGCCAGTCTCGTGAAAGCGTTCCTGTACACAATGGCGCTCATCCTGCTTCTGCTCGGGCTCATTGCCATGCTCCGCTACCTGCACTCAAAGTTCCGACGCAAAGGTGGCGAACTCCTGCCCGAATCGATCGGCGTACCCGTTGGATCTTTACAGAAATTGTCGAGAGCTGAGAATCAGCGCACCGAACGTGGCAACGATCCCCTCGCACAAATCGTCAAGGAGTACGAAAGGTTTTCAACCGCGCTTCGCTCCGACCTGGCACAGCGCGCCCCAAGCCAGACGCCCGAAGAGTTCGCAACTCGCCTGCGTAACCTTGCGGCTATTCCCGGTCCGCTTCTCAGCGATATCACTGCCGAGTTTTCCACCGCCCGTTATGCTCCGCAGGAAGTTACGTGGGAGACCGCCGAACGTTTCACCGGGCTTATAGAGCAAGCCGTTCATTCCGACGACGACGCTGAAAAGCCAGCTTAGGTGCCTCGCCATCGTTCGTCCTTGTATTCTCACCCAACGATAACAAATCAGCATCCGTTGCCAAACTACCCAAACCCCGAAGTCTACTGGCGGAGTACCCGCGCACGGGATCACGCGCGCGCGGGTGCGCTTGCTTATGCGCGTGCAGAGATGACCCGACGTCGCGCGGCGGGTGCGATTGCAAAACAATCACTGCTTCAGATTCACAGCGGCCGGCATCACCTCGATTTCTTTCGCGACCAGTTTCCGCAGCTCATCGCCAAACTACCACCCAACTTCCGCGCCATCGAAGTCGGAGCGGGAATGGCATGGCAGGCCGCGTTGCTCGCCGCGCACAGCAGCGGCTCCGTTGTGGCCACCGAAATCACCTTCGACCAAAAGACTCCGTACCACCTGGACAACGTCCACGTGCTGTATCGACTTTGCGAACACGACCCGGCGTTGAGTAGCCTTCTGGAATTTCACACAAACCAACAGGACGTTACGTCGGTGACGTTCGACCCTCGGCTACAGTTTGCGCGCGCAGATGCGGCCGGCCTGCCGTTCGCCACGGCCACTGCAGATCTCTTGTACTCCAATAACTGTCTGGAACACCTGCCGGACCTCGAGAGCGCGTTTCGTGAAGCGGCACGCGTTCTAAAGCCCGGAGGCCTTTTGTTTGGCTCGACTGAGCCATTATACTTTTCCGCGCAGGGGCATCACCTCAGCGACTTTTTCCCAATCCCGTGGGGCCATCTTCTCTGGCACGTTGACGAGCTGGCGGAGATCGTGCTCCGCGAAGGCGAGCCCGGCCGCGAATGGGAACCTGGAGACGTCTTTTCCGCACGCCACGTGAACTATATACTTGGCGAAATCCTCAACTACACTACGCCGGTTGAATTTCGATCACTGATCCGTTGCGGACCCTGGCGGGTCGAAGCATGGCTGGACATAGCACATTCAGCCGACAAGACGCTGGCGCGCGAGATTCATCTCTTCGACGCTCTTACCGGGATTCCCACGGAAGCGCTGCTTCTTACAGGACTGCGGTTTCATCTCCGCCGTGACGAGGCTCATCCTCGAATCCAGATACCGTTGCTCCTCGACCACATCACCCGGAGCCGCATCCGGCGCCTGCTACCCCGTAAGCTAATGCTCCTTAAAGGCTTGAGAGCGTCTCAACAATGATCAAGCTGTGCCTGTGTATCAAAAACTAATCCGCGAGTTCTGCCGACGAGTGTCACCCCTCACGCAGAAGCTCGGCTTTGTGCTCAGCCCCGTACACTTTTATTTTCCCATTCCTGACACGCGCGATTTGGCCGCACGAAACGTATGGGACCAGCGCACGACCCTCTCCGGCATTTCATGGAACCCGGATGCGCAACTTGCGCTGGTTAATGAACTATCTGCCTTCGGTCGCGAGTGCGACTGGACAAGCACAGCCGACGCGCCAGCAGGCCGATACAGCTCGGACAATCCAACGTTCGGCTTTGCGAGTGCCATGCTCGCGCATGCGATGGTGCGCCATTTCCGACCTAGGCGCATCATCGAAGTCGGAGTTGGGTGGTCGACACTCGCGCTGCTCGAAGCTGCCGCTCGCAACACTGCCGTTGGCGCGCCAGCCCTGCAGTACACCGGAATTGATCCATATCCGCCGGTCTGGCTCCCACCCGGCGCAACCGAACACCTGCACCAGGTGCAGGTGCAGAGTATTCCTGTCGCACACTTAACCGACCTCGACAGGAACGACATCCTGTTCATCGACTCCAGCCACGTGTTGAACGTTGGCAGCGACGTGCAGTACCTCTACCTGGAAGTTCTTCCGCGCCTGCGTCCCGGCGTAATAGTCCACGTACACGACATTCAGCTCCCGCGCGAGTACCCTCGCGACTATGCCATCCGTCAGCGATGGTTCTGGAACGAACAGTACTTGCTGCAGGCTTTCCTCGCGCATAACGATGACTTCGAGATCCTGCTGGCCGGGCATTATCTCTGCTCCGACCACGCACCTGCTTTACAGGTTGCATTCCCGCACTATGCTCCGCAGCATTACTCGCCCACCGGCAGCTTCTGGATGCGCCGTCGCATCAAACCCGTTGCGTTCCACGACCCAACCCTGCAACAGCACACCTGATGACTACGGAACCCATCTGGTGGCTCATTGCCTTCGCCATCTGGCTGGCTGCACTTGCCGGCCTGCGCCTCGTCGCCCCGGGGCGCATGCGCGAGAACCTTGAGGCATATCTCTACCTGCTTCCCGCCGGTGCGGTGCTGCTCGCGTTCTGGTTCCTGCCGGCCGCATGCTCCATCGCCGTCAGCTTTACGAACTGGACTGGCGCCTCGCGTATCAACTCTGTCCAATGGACCGGGATTGAGAACTACCGTCGCGCGCTCAGCGATGACCAGTTTCAGCAGGTCCTCTACAATACGCTGAACTACGTTCTCTACAGCGTACCGCTTACCATTGTGGCGGCCTTGGCGATCGCATCGCTGCTAAACAGCCAGATCTTCGGCCGACAGGTCTTCCGCACCATCTATTTCCTGCCTTACGTCACGACGTGGGTCGCGGTTTCTATCGTGTTCAAGTATGTCTTCAACGAACAGTTCGGCCTGGCAAACCATCTCCTGCATTCATCGCGGCTCCCAATGTTCGGCTGGCTGAATGAGCCACGCGGTATTATCGAAATGCTGCTGCAGGATGGCGCGGGCATTAAGCTCGGCGGACCGCTTCACCCATTGCTCGCCGGTCCGTCGCTCGCCATGTTCTCCGTTATCCTCACATCCGTTTGGCGCGATGTCGGGTACTTTATGGTCATCTTTTTAGCCGGACTGCAGAACATCGACAAGACATTCTACGAGGCCGCGGAAATCGACGGTGCCACCGCATGGCAGCGCTTCCGCCACGTGACCTGGCCCCTGCTTTCGCCCACCACCTTTTTCATTCTCGTGGTCTCGCTCATCGCCGCCTTTAAGGTTTTCGTGCCTATGTACATCATGACACCCGGAGGCACACCCGGCGGCACCACCGAGACCCTGGTATCGTACCTTTTCAAAGTCGGATTTACTGGATATCGTGAATTGGGTTATGCGTCGGCCGTCGCTTACATACTTTTCCTGATCATTCTCGTGATCACAGTGGCGCAAAATACAATAATCGGCCGCAAGGTCCATTACGCTTAGAGTATTCGCGGCGCACGAATGTCCGCCGCTCACGCGAAATTGTTCCGCTAAATCCTAAAGCTCCGCTAAGCTACCGGCCGCGTGTCGGCCGGCGGATGCCGGCGACTCCGCTTCTTCTGCCACACCGGGCGTGTGACCTCGCCAATAATCCCAACGGCGGTGTATGCTACGAAGCCAAAAAAGACCAGCGCCTCGATATAATCCTTCATGAAAATGCCAAGTGCCAGCAGCAGGAAGATCGCCGGCAATACGCTGAACTGCTTTCGCCTCTCCAACCGGAGTTGTTTAAAACTCGGATAGCTGACGGTGCTTACCATAAGGAACGAAAGGCCCACGAGCATGATGGGCAATACCATCAGCACGAAATGCTTGTCCCAGTCTGGATCGATCCGCTGGAAGAACAGGAAGCTGGAAACAACCATGCCCGCAGCCGCTGGAATTGGCATTCCGGTAAACGATTTCTTTTCGACCTTGGTCTTCTGCACATTAAAACGTGCAAGGCGCAGCGCGCCGCAGATCGCAAAAAACGTGGCCGTGCCTTCCGCCAGGTGTCGGTTTTCCAGGTTTTCCATACGCGTATAAATCAGCACCGCGGGCGCCACGCCAAATGCCACCACGTCTGCCAGCGAATCCAGCTGCGCGCCAAAGAGGCTCTCGGTTCGCGTCAGCCGCGCCACCAGTCCATCCAGCAGATCCAGTACAGCGGCCACGAGTATCAGCCAGCACGACAATACGTACTGGTGCGTTTCGGACTCCGTGGATTCCGCCACGTTCAGAACATTCAGAATCGCGAGCAGCCCGCACAGCATACTCAGGCAGGTGATCAGGCTCGGGAGTACATACACCTTCCTCATGGCTGTTCGATCACATCCCGTGCGGTTTGTTCGTCCGATCGCGACAGCTCGGAAAATCCCGTAGGCAACCCGGGCGGCAGCGTCGCGACAACAGATTCGCCGCCCCGCACCCGCTGGCCTGCATGCACGTGCAGCTGGCACGCCGCAGGAAGCAGCATTTCAACCCGTGAGCCGAACCGGATCAGGCCGATCTTGTCACCTTTCTGCAAAACATCGCCCCGCTCAAGCGGACAGACAATTCTCCGCGCTACAAGACCCGCCACCAGTTTAACAACTACAGGCAGCCCGGCCGGTGTGCGCATCACGATCACCTTGCGCTCATTTTCCTCACCGCACTTGTCTTCCATGGCGTTGAGAAACTTGCCCTGGTGGTGTGTTGCGGCAGTCACTTCGCCGGCGCATGGCGCCCAGTTGACGTGAACGTCAAACACGGACATAAAAACGGCGATTCGCAGGCACTGGCCATCCGGAAAATCCGGGTGCGGGATAATACCGGCCGCCACTATTTTGCCGTCCGCGCCGGAGATCACTTCGTTCGGGTTACGTGTTCCGTAGCGCTCAGGATTACGGAAGAACGCGAGCACATACACGAACAGGAAAAACGCAAACACGCCAACGATCTTCCACCCAAGCGCAAAAGCCACGAATGTGATCACGAGCATTGGCATCGCAAACGGAAACGCTTCTGAAGCAACAGGTGAATTAGTGGGACGGTAGTTCATGCGAGCCCCTATCTGGAATAATCACAATGCTTCGGCAGCGCGCTGGATGGCTGTCAAGCCGCGAACGCCCGCTACTTGCGAGACCGCTTGGCAGCCGCAGCAGGCGTGCCGGCAGGCACCGTCTTCGTCGTCTCTGTAGCTACAGCCGCAAAGTTCGCCGCTTCTACCCCGCCCCGCTGAAATTTGTGCTTGTTGCCCAGGAACTCCTCGTAAGTTGCCGAAAACGCATGCCTTCCATCACCCTGGTAAACATAATACAGGTAATCCGTCTGCGGTGCCGTATATGTCGCCACAAGGCTGGCTATGCGCGGACTGGCGATGGGTCCCGGCGGCAAACCTTTGCGCAGGTACGTATTGTACGGCGAGTTCACCTTCAGGTCGTCCAGCGATAACTTGCGCCAGTCATTCAACGCGTAATTTACCGTCGCATCAATCTGCAGCGGCATATCTTTACCAAGCCGGTTAAAAATCACGGAGGCGATCAGCGGACGATCCTCATCCATACGCGCTTCACGCTCGATGAGTGATGCCATGATCACATGCTCGTGCAAACTCAACTGGTCGTGCTTTCCAAGCGGCTTTACCTGTGTCTCGACATTCTGCTTAAATGTGTTCACCATCAGGCGGATGAGGTCCTCCTCCTTCATTCCCGGCCCGAAGAAGTAAGTGCTGGGATATAAATATCCCTCGAGCGACGGGACCTCCATCCCCAGCTTCTTTATAAGATCTGCGTCCTTCACCAGTTCCATGAAGCGGACATCGTCAAACTCCGCATATCGGCGTTTTACTTCCGTTGCGACCTCGCGAACTGTCTTACCTTCGGGTATGGTGATCTTGAAATCCTTCGAGCCTTCAATCAGGCGGTTGTAAACTTCGCTCAGACTCGAATTGGAATTGATGCGGTATGCACCGGGCTTTATCTTGTTGGAATTCTCGTTCAGGTGGGCCAGGTAGCGCATGAGATAGTAATCGCTCAGGCCGAGGTAACTGCCAAGCAGCCCCTGTTTTTTCATCTTCGTCAAAACAACACGGAAAGTTTCCCCCGGCTGCACAACCAGGTCGACGACACGTCCCGAGCCCGTGTCGCCCCTGTATAGCCGTTTATGTGCGTAGCGTCCGTAAAGCAGCCCAACAGCGACAGTCAGAAAGAATCCAATAAGGACACACCAGCTCAGGGCGTTCAGAAACCGATGGCCGTACGTCCTCTGCCCTGCCGGCTTGTGGTAAAGATCGGCCGTATCCTCCGACGGCACTGGCGGGATGTGTTCCGGAATGTCAAAAAATGGGCGAACTGCGGATGCAACGGCAGCCGCTTCCGGACGAGCCCGGGCAATGATCGCCTGCAAATCCGGCGGAGGCACGACTGTACGTATCGGCGTTGCGGGTGCAGCAGCTTCCGGCTCCGGCGGAACAGCCTCGGCAGCTTCCACTGGGGCTTCTTCAACCTGTTCAACTGCGAGCTCCGGTTCAATAATGGGTTCGTTGGTTGAGTACACAACGCGACCCGGCAGCGACGGCCGTTGCGCCATCGTCTCAAAAAACACCATGCCCGTCGGACGCCCGCCCACCATCGGCTGTTCAACCGATTGCTGAAAGCGGTGAGTCGGAAAGGACTCGGCGGCTGGCTGCTCTGCCGCGGGCGAAAGTGCAGCCGGAGCAACAGTAATGTCCCCGGGAAAAGCCAGCTCTGCCTGCTGGGGCCGCGGGTTCTGCATGTCGGCGGGATAAATATCCAGCAGCCGCACATTAGACCCGGCTGTGCGCGGTGCCGCGCGCCGGGGTTTGCGCTTCGGCATCGCCTCCGCCGGCGCATCCTGCTTCTCTTCGTCCCAGCTTACATGGCTGTCCAGGAAGTCGGATTCGAACGCATGCACATAACGTGTCGAGGCGCGCGGGATTTTCGTACCCGCACCTTCGCCGGCAAGCGGCGGAGCAGGCGTAGTAAAGGCGGGCGAACTCCAGACAATTTCGAGGAAATGCGCTGGCCGCGCGCTGGATTCGGGCGCCTGTTCCGTCGGAACAACGCTCGCACCCTTTGGCTCCTGGTCACCTGTATCCTTCGTCTGCATACTCCCCACGCGCTCTGGTTCCAGTGTAGATGGAAAACATAATGACAGCGGTGCGCCAGTTCAACACAAAAGGACACCACTGTCCGCAGCAATTTCTCCAAGCATAAGTGCGCCCGGTTGAGCGTACCGGATCAGCAATGCTTAAGGCCACCGACCTGGATAAGCTCGAAAATGAAACGCTCGCGCCCTATGCAATGCGCAGCGCGCAGTCGCGTGGGCGCGATTACACGCTCAAGCCCGACGACTGGCGCACGGAGTTTCAGCGAGACCGCGATCGCATCATCCACTCCGCCGCGTTTCGAAAGCTGGAGTATAAAACCCAGGTTTATATGGTGCATTATGGCGATTACTTCCGTACGCGTCTCACGCACACGATGGAAGTCGCGCAAATCGCGCGTTCGCTTGCGCGCAACCTTCGCCTCAACCAGGATCTAACCGAGGCGATCGCGCTCGCGCATGACGTGGGCCACACACCGTTCGGGCACAGTGGCGAAGTCGCGCTGAAGAAACTGCTCGCGTCCGAAGGCGGATTCGAGCACAACGAACAGGGACTTCGAGTTGTCGAGTTTCTGGAGGAACGCTACTCCGACATGCCGGGACTCAATCTCACCTGGGAAGTGCGCGAGGGAATCATTAAGCACGCCACGGAGTACGACTCACCAACGGTGCCCGACCGTTTTGAACCTCAGATTGCACCCACCCTGGAAAGCCAGGTGTGCGACGTTGCCGATGAAATTGCGTACAACAGCCACGACATTGACGACGCGCTCAAAATGGGACTCATCGAGCAGCGCGATTTTCGCCATGTACCGTGGGTCTGGGAAATCTTTGAAGAGTGCCAGGCTTCCTCACCCTCCGATGCTTCCGACAAGTTTGTGAAGTACCGCGCCATCGGACGCATCATCGATCAGCTTGTGACCGATGCTATGAACACAAGTTTCGAAAATCTGCAGCGGCTGAACATTACAAATGTCGACGACGTGCGCCGCCAGCGTGCGCATCGCGTGATCGGCCTTTCCGCAAAACAGACGGAGCTGAACCGCGAACTAAAGACTTTTCTCATGGCCCGCGTCTATCGGCACCCGCGTGTTGTGCGTATGGCTGGCAAGGCCGAGCGCTTCATCGAGCAGTTATTTACTTTGTACGTGGATGTACCCGGGCAGTTGCCGCTCAAATACCAGGCTCGCATCGAACGCGATGGTCTGAAGCGGGTGGTCACAGATTATATCAGTGGGATGACCGATCGATACCTGCAGGAGGATTACATCCGCGCTTTTCATCCCACGACGGATATGCTTTAACCGAATGGTTCCAGACACACTGAAGTCGCGCATACTTCTGCTCCTGCGCTCGGGTGCCGCGGTGTCCGACGACGAGTTTACCGAACTTGCGCTGGAGTTGCATCGCGCCCAGAGGAACGCCAGTTCATTCCTGGAACGATATTACACCCGCGCGGCAGCATCAAATCCGCGGCACTGGAGTGAAATCTCCGGACTTCCATCCTCCGCCTTTAAGCGCACCGCCATCTGCACGTTTGCCGAGGCGACCGCACTCACCTGCTTTCAGACCAGCGGGACCACACAAGGCGACAGCGGCCGCCATTATTTCGAGACCCTCGAGTTTTACGAAGCTGCGATCCAGGAGAATTTCCGCGCGCACCTGCTGCCGGACGGTAAGCGGATGCCCATGTTCATTCTTACTCCTCCGCCGCAGGACGCCCCGCATTCCTCTCTCGTCCACATGATGAAGGTAGTGAGCGAGAAATTTGGTACCGGCGACTCTCAGTATTTTCTGCGCGACGGTTCGCTTGAAGTTGAAGGACTCGTGGAACGGCTTCAACACACCACCGGCATAGGGCAGCCGATCTTCCTGCTTGGGACAGCTTTCGCACTGGTTTACTTTCTCGATGCCCTTGCAGCCAGGAAGCTGCGCCTCGAAATACCCCCCGGCAGCCGGATCATGGAAACCGGCGGCTTCAAAGGACGCTCCCGCGAGATCGCGCGGGAATCATTCTATCCGATGCTGAGCGTGGCAATCGGTGTTCCAGAAAGCCATATCGTCAACGAGTATGGCATGACAGAGCTCTCCTCCCAGTTTTACGATCTAAGCCTCGCGCAGAGAATTCCCACGGCGCATAAATCCATCCCGCCATACACGCGCATCCTTTGTGTCGATCCGGCCACGGGACAGCCCGTACCAGACGGCGTCCCCGGTCTGCTCCGGATTTATGACCTCGCCAATGTGGGTAGCTGCTGCGTCCTTCAGACCGAAGATGTTGGAATCGCTCACGGAGCATCATTCGAGGTGCACGGGCGCGTACCCGCGGCGCCGATCCGCGGTTGTTCTCTCGCCGCAGAAGATGCATTAGCTGGTTCAAAAATGAGTACGCACGTCACACCATTGTAGTAACTTTCAACACTGGCAGACCAGCCAGGGCTGACGTACCAGAGCCGTCTGCCCGCTGTGCACTCGGGTTGCCGCATTCCGGACCTTCGGGGCCGTCGCGACAGGGCAATGTGCCGTTTAATGAATTGGCACGGAATTGCCTAAAAGGAGCCGAGTGCGGAAAAACTTGCAACGCTTTACCCGCACCCGGCTTGAAACGTAACACACTTTAGCTAGATGTAGGACCAGGAGGTCCATAACGCGTGTACGATAAAACGCCTTATACGCCCGGGATGCGGGAGGTGATTAAGCTCAGCAAGGCCGAAGCTGGCCGGCTTGGACATGATTACATAGGTCCCGAGCACTACCTGCTCGGCATCATCCGAAAGGGTGACGGCCTGGCGGTGCAAACTCTGCACAATCTCGAGATCGATCTCGAGGACCTGAAAACGGAACTCGAGCGCATGCTCGAGGTAGGCAAGGGACCCAACGTCAACCTCTTCTCCCCCAATGCGGAGGCAAAGAAGGTTCTGGATACGACCAAAGAAATCGCGCGACAGATGAAGCACAACTGGATCGGCACGGAGCATTTGCTTCTCGGCCTGATCAAGGAAGAGGGCACAGTTGCGGCCAAGTGCCTGCGCAACTTCGGCGTCGATTTCAGCAAAGCGCAAAAAGAAGTACTCAACGTCATCGACGGCAGCAACTCAACCACGAGCACGAAGAGCAAAGACGCGCCTGAAAAAACCAAGACGCCTGCCCTGGATACATTCGGACGTGACCTGACGCAGCTCGCGCGTGAAGGCAAGCTCGACCCGGTCATCGGACGCGAAGACGAAATCGAACGCATTCTGCAGATACTATGCCGGCGAACGAAGAACAACCCGATCCTCCTTGGCGAGCCCGGCGTTGGCAAGACAGCCATCGTCGAAGGTCTCGCACAAAAGATCGTCTCCGAGGATGTGCCTGAAATCCTGCAGGATAAGCGCCTCCTTTCGCTCGACCTCGCAGCAGTGGTTGCCGGTACAAAGTACCGTGGTCAGTTCGAAGAGCGCCTCAAGGCCATCATGCAGGAAATCCGCCGTAGCCAGGATGTGCTCATCTTCATCGATGAATTGCACACGCTCGTGGGAGCGGGCGCCGCCGAAGGCGCCATCGACGCCAGCAACATGCTCAAGCCTGCCCTCAGCCGGGGCGAAATCCAGTGCATCGGTGCCACGACCCTCGAAGAATATCGCAAATACATCGAGAAGGACGGCGCACTTGAGCGGCGCTTCCAGACCATCACCATTGATCCTCCAACACCCGAACAGACGGTGGAAATCATCAAGGGCCTGAGAAGCCGTTACGAAGCACATCACGGCGTCATCATCGCTGACGATGCCATCGAAGCGGCCGTGTTCCTTGCTGACCGCTATATTACCGAGCGTTTCCTGCCGGATAAGGCCATCGACGTGATCGACGAGGCTGGCAGTCGCGCGCGCTTGCAGCTCAACGTCAAGCCGCAGGAGATCAAAGACCTCGAGAAGAAAACCAACGAGCTCGACGAGAAGCTTCGTCAGCTTTCCAATGCGCACGAGTTCGAAAAGTGCCAGGAAGTGAAAGTCGAACGCGACGACTCCGTGAAGGAAAAGGAGCGGTTGTTCCGCGAGTGGCAAACCCGCAAGAACGACCGCGAGAGCGTCAAGACAATCACGCCCGACGACATCGCGCACATCATTAGCAAGTGGACCGGCATTCCTGTATCAAAGCTCGAAGAAGCTGAGATGCAGAAGTTGCTCAAAATGGAAGAGGAACTCGGCAAGCGGGTTGTCAGCCAGCACGAGGCCATCGGGGCCGTGGCGCGCGCAATTCGTCGCGCACGCGCCGGGCTCAAAGATCCCGTGCGGCCAACCGCTTCGTTCGTCTTCCTCGGTCCAACCGGCGTCGGCAAGACCGAGCTCGCAAAGTCCCTCGCGAACTTCCTGTTCGGCAACGACGACGCCCTCATCCGCATCGACATGAGCGAGTATATGGAAAAGTACTCGGTCAGCCGCCTGGTTGGCGCCCCTCCCGGATACGTGGGATATGAGGAGGGCGGTCAGCTCACCGAGAAGGTGCGGCAGAAACCCTACTCCGTCGTGCTGCTCGACGAAATCGAGAAGGCACACCCCGACGTGTTCAGCCTGCTGCTGCAGGTGCTCGATGATGGGCGCCTCACCGACAGCTGGGGCCATGTGGTCGACTTCCGCAATACCGTCATCATCATGACCTCAAACGTCGGCACCAAGAAGCTCAAGAAGGGCGGCACGCTCGGCTTCCTCAACGACAACGAAATGGAAGACTACGAGGCAGTTAAAACAAAGGTGATGGGCGCGATGAAGCAGCTCTTCAACCCCGAGTTCATCAACCGCATTGATGAAACCATCGTATTCAAGTCGCTCGAGCGCCACGACATCGAGAATATCGTGAACATCATCATGGATCGCGTCAACAAGCGCATCAGCGACAAGAACATCCGTCTCCGGCTCAGTGCCGAGGCCCGGGAGTTCCTGGTAACCAAGGGCTACGACAGCGAATACGGCGCGCGTCCGTTGAAGCGCACCATCCAGAAGTACATTGAAGACCCGCTGAGCCAGCTCATCATCGAAGGCACCGTACCCGAGGGTGAAGTCATTGCCGAGCTTGACCCCGTGAAGGAAGAATTGACCTTCCGCGCGGCCAATGAGCTGGCAAAAACTGCCGAAACGGCATCCTGACGAAATGAGGCCGCTTCCAGCCTGCTGAATCTAGAGACAATAAACGCGCGGAGGGCCAAAACTCTCCGCGCATTTTTTTATGGAGGGTTCGTGCTCCCGAACAGTGCTGTCTCAGAACTCCGTGGACCACGCTAGTTGAATGGCGTTGCATTCTGAAAGTAGTCCCTACTGCTTTGACGCAATGTGCCCGTAGCTCAGTCGGATAGAGCATCGGCCTTCTAAGCCGAGGGTCGCAGGTTCGATTCCTGCCGGGCACGCCAACTCTCAGAAGAGTAGAGCGGCGCATCCTGCGCCGGTTGAGCGGGCTTCCAGCCTGCTGGTGGCAGCGGCGACCTAACAACCCACACACCCGCCAACATCGAGGTGGGCCACTGCGGTTGACGGCTTTCAAGTTTTTCAAGTTTTTCAAGTTTTTTCAAGTTTGCGGTTTAGAAGCTTGAAAGGCTTGCAGATAAATCAAGTTGGCGAAAAATGGGTAATTTCGCCACTTGAAAAACGGTAATCCTCGCGTAAGAATTCGCGGGGGCCGTGGATTTCCGGCTTCCATGCGCGATGGGCGGCTTTTCCCGCCGAGCGCAAAGATGGAAAATGCCACGCGGATTGGTCGCAGAAGTCCGTCCACAGTCAGTCACGGCGGTCAGGCTGCATAGTTGTCAAAGAACGTGTTCAGCTTACTACGGAGGCAGGTTTACACTGGTAGTGGGGGCGTGTCACTTCCCTGGCTTACCCTTAAGGTGGGCTAAGTCCAATGAAGTCGAAAAATGTTTTTGGGCGATGTGCTCTGGTGCGTGCGGGCAACTCCGGATGAGGGCCGTTGCTCGACGTGCCATGCTGATGAGAACTTCCGTGAGAAAGTTTGAACGTCGAGCGCGCGAAGGGACGCTCTCCCGCGTCGCCGTAACTGATCTTGTCGCGAAGTATCGCTGCCGCTAGCAAATTAATTAGTGAAAACGTCAACCGTGGGGCTGTTGAAAAAGCCAGAACGAGCCGGGCGCCGACTGGTTTCATAAAAACCCGGCTTCGAGATTTCGCTTCTCCGCGACGATCTCACGCCGAAACGACAAATCAGTCAGGTTTATGAGACCATGCGTTTCGATCTGCCGGGGTTTTTCAACAGCCCCACCGTCCCCGAATTTGTTGATCGTCTAATAATGGATTGAGTGGCCGCATACGCCGCGTATGCGGTCACCCGGCGGCTGTTCTATTCGAACATCTGCCAGTCTGCCGCAGCTGACGGGCTGGCTACTTTCACTGAAACGGTCGCAGGCGTTGAATCTTCGATTCCATCGTTTACCACATATTGGAACGACGTGTAGGGCGTGCCGGACTCCCCTGCATCCGGAGCAAAGATGACGCGCGACTGAGCGTCCGTGATGGTCGTCGGAGCAACTGTTATGGCAGCGCCACGTGATCCGGCGTTATACTGATATAAAACGCCCTGCGCAGGCAGCGACGTAACCTTGGCGGTAAGTGCGGAAGCATTAGCGTCAAAGCCAGCAAGCGTAACCACCGCATCTGTATTCAGTGGGGTGTTTACCTCGTTAATTCCAGGGCTTCCGGCCCTCCATGCCGGGCCATTAACCAGGGTGCCGTTGGCTGCGCTGGCAGAACTATCCAGCGCGACGGTTCCCGTGGTATTATCAAGGCGATAGTATCGCACCAGCCCGGTCTCGCTTCCCGTACGCTGATTCGCCTTCCGGGCCCCAATTTCAAATGAGCTGAGAACCTTGTTCCAGATTCTTACTTCGTCGAGCAGGCCATCATAGAAACCCAGGTTGGTCTGAAGGCTCCCAAGACGCAGATCTGGCGGAGCTGTCAGGGACTGCGTACCGGCGGTGCCTGATGATGCGAGTGCCCCATCGACGTAAAGTTTGATTGTTCCGCTGGCAGCTTCACGTGTGGCGGCCACATGATGCCATGCACCGTCGGCTTTAACGCCGCTTTGGATCGTTACATCAGGGTTACCGATCCCAAAAAGAACCTTCCCCGCTCCCAGGGTCACACCGAAATCATCCGCAGCTCCAGGTACTTCGCCGTCTACAAGGCCTTTACCCTGCCACCATTGTACGTCGCCGCCTGTAACCTCTGTGGACTTAAACCAGAATTCGATCGTGAAGTCGCCCTGAACGGGGCGGGCGAACTGTACGTAGCTGTCAATTCCATCGAACGCCAGTGCGGATCCGCCCAGCGACGCTACCGGGGCGAGGTTTGGAATCTCTACAATTTCAACAGCATCCAGTAGCATGGTATTGTCCCCGCTGCCTTCGAGGTTTTCGATCTTCAGTTCAAAAGTGCCCGGACCGGGTGAAGGGAACTGGGCAGTGACCCCCCAGAATGTATTTCCGGTCCCGGCTAGTCCTGTAGCGGACACACTTGCGATAGGTCCCGTTGTTACGACGGCGGCGCCCGCGACGGAGACCCTTAGGCGTGGCTTTATGGGCGTAGCTCTGCGGGAATTAACCAGCATGCGCAACTCGTAGCTTTTGTTCGCCTCAAAGCCGGCAACGTTTTGCGCAAGGAAATTTGGGCTCTGAATGAAGGCCACCTGGGTTCCACTGGTCGTCACCCCATTATCCCAGAAAGGACCGCTTGTATTATTAACTCCGGAATTAGCGCCGCTTGCGGTCCAGTTCGCAACCGGACCATAGCCTGGAGAGCCCGCGGGTGGATTACCTTCAAAACTGCTGTTCACGATCAGCGGTGTTGCCCTGCAGTCCACGACAGTGCAGACCAACACGACACCCAGTGCAACTTTGCAGGCAAGTCGGCTATAACCAAAAATGTGGTTCATGGCTCTTAGTACCCCTTAGCGAAATTTATTTTGGTCCTGACACTGCGGGGGGGCGCAGAATGTATGCAAGATGCTGGACAAGCGCCCCTGCCGACAGAAACGTCCGTAAATGCTGTGGTACGGCTACAGGGGGTTGACGATTCTATGCGCCAAAGTGTCACGCTCGTGCTCGTTATCGTAATTGTGAAGAGCATCGCGAAGGTGCCGGTCTTGTTTTTGGCAGTTAATTCGGGGACCGTGGGGCCGTTGAAAAAGCCAGAACGAGTCGGGCGCCGACTAATTTCATAAAAACTCGGCTTCGAGATTTCGCTTCTCCGCGACGATCTCACGCCTAAACAACAATTCAGTCCGGTCTATGAGACCATGTGTTTGGATATGCAGGGCTTTTTCAACAGCCCCACCGTCCCCGAACTTAGCCCACCCATTTTTCGGGTGCTGACACCGCCCTGGTCCAGCCGGGTAGCCGGTTTTGTGTAAGAATTTGACACCGAGTTTCGGCCTTTGCTTCCATCGTGAGAATTCGGTATTGTTTGCGGTGCACCGTTGGCCGCGTTGAGGAGGCAGCAGGGGTTATGTCGTATGCTGATGTTTCACCGAGGCGCGGTTTTGGCGCCACGTCGCGCCGGGATTTGTGGTGGGTTCAGCCATTGGCGGTTTTCCTGGGCCTGTCGGCATTCCTTGTCTATACGACGTGGGCCGCGTTCCAGGGACAGAATTATTTCTACCATGGGGGCGGCGCGCACTACCTTTCGCCATTCTACTCGCCCCTGCTTTTCGGCGAGTCGCATGAGCCGCGCTGGTTCAGTGCCGCTCGGCCCGGCTGGTGGCCGGGGTGGCTGCCGTTTTCGTCGGCGTTTCTGATTCTCGTTGGCCCGGCGGGGTTTCGGTTTACCTGCTACTACTACCGTGGAGCCTATTACAAGGCGTTCTGGGCGGATCCTCCAAACTGCTCCGTGGGCGAGCCGCGCAAGACGTACCTTGGTGAGCGGTCGCTGCCGCTGATCCTGCAGAACGTGCATCGCTACTTTTTTTATTTCGCGGTGCTTTTTATTTTTGTGCTGTTCTACGATGCGCTGCGCGCGATGTTTTTCGAAGGGGGCGATGGGAGGCTGCACTTTGGCATGGGCGTGGGTTCTCTTGTGCTGCTGATGAACGTGTTTCTGCTGGGCGGCTACACGTTCGGATGCCACTGCCTGCGCCACCTCGTTGGCGGGCGGAAAAACACCCTGGCTTGCTCACCAGTGCAGAGCAGGTGCTACGACTGCGCCAGCTCGTTGAACCGGAGGCACATGATGTGGGCCTGGCTGAGCCTCGTCTGGGTGGGCTTCAGCGATGTTTATGTGCGCCTGTGTGCGATGGGTATCTGGACCGACTGGCGGATTTTCTGATGCCCGAGTGCGAAATCTGTGAACATGATGTCCTGATTGTGGGGGCGGGCGGTGCGGGGCTTCGCGCTGCGATTGAGGCTTCGGCAGCGGGGGTATCGGTGGGGGTGATCTGCAAATCGCTGCTCGGTAAAGCGCATACCGTCATGGCCGAGGGAGGCATCGCCGCCGCCATGGCCAATGTGGATGAGCGCGATAACTGGAAAGTGCATTTTGCCGACACCATGCGCGGTGGTCAGTACCTGAACAATCCGCGCATGGCGGAGCTGCATGCGAAAGAGGCGCCGGAACGCGTGCGCGAACTGGAGGGTTGGGGCGCGTTGTTTGACCGCACGAAAGAGGGCCAGATCCTTCAGCGGAATTTCGGCGGGCATAAGTATCCACGGCTGGCGCATGTGGGGGATCGCACCGGCCTGGAGATGATTCGAACCCTGCAGGACCACGGCATCCACCAGGGCATTACGTTTTATATGGAGTTCACGATCCTGCGGCTGCTGACGGGATCCGGCCGGGTTGCAGGCATCTTTGGTTATGATCGCGAGCGCGGCAGATTTAAGATATTCAAAGGCCGCGCCGTGGTTCTCGCCACGGGCGGCATCGGGCGTGCGTACAAAATCACCAGCAACAGTTGGGAGTACACGGGCGACGGACATGCGCTGGCGTATCATGCGGGCGCCGATCTGATGGACATGGAATTCGTACAGTTCCATCCGACGGGTATGATCTGGCCACCGAGCGTATGCGGTATCCTTGTGACGGAAGGCGTGCGCGGAGAAGGAGGCGTGCTGCGCAACAGCGAAGGCGGGCGATTCATGTTCGACGACATCCCGGATCTGTACCGCGACACAACGGCGGACAATGAGGAGGAGGGCTGGCGCTACACGCAGGGCGACAGGAACGCCCGCCGCCCGCCGGAGCTGCTGACGCGCGACCATGTGGCGCGGTGCATCATGCGGGAAGTCAAAGCGGGGCGCGGAACACCGCATGGCGGCGCCTATCTCGATATTTCGTGGATCAAAGACAAGCTTCCCAATGCGGAAGAGCACATCAAGCGCAAGCTGCCAAGCATGTATCACCAGTTCAAGCAACTGGCCGACATCGATATTACAAAACAGCCGATGGAAGTGGGGCCGACCACGCATTACGTGATGGGCGGCATCCGCGTGAATCCCGATACGCAGATGACAAATGTGGAGGGATTGTTTGCCGCGGGGGAGTGCGCTGCCGGCCTTCACGGCGCAAATCGTTTGGGCGGCAATTCGCTCTCTGACCTGCTCGTGTTCGGAAAACGCGCCGGTGAATACGCGTCAAAATATGCCGGCGAAGTAGAGGCGGCGGAGATCGATAATGCCGAGGCGGAGGATGCCATTGCGCGCGCGCTGTCACCTTTCGACCGCGCGCCCGGTTCCGCAAATGGCGACGGTCCTTACCAGATCCAGTACAGCCTGCAGTCTATCATGCAGGACCTTGTTGGCATCGTGCGGCGACAGGATGAGATGGAAGGAGCTCTTGCCGAGCTGGAAAAGCTCAAGCGGGCGGCGGCAAACGTGCCGGTCACAGGCAACCGCGAGTACAACCCGGGCTGGCACACCGCGCTGGACCTGGATAACCTGCTCGTCGTATCCGAGGCAGTGACGCGTTCGGCTATTGAGCGCAAGGAAAGCCGCGGCGGCCACTTTCGTGACGATTTTCCGCAGAAGGACCCGGATTTCGGCAAGTTCAACATTGTCACACGCAAGGGGTCGGACGGCTCCATGCAGGTGGCGCGTGAACCCATACCGGAATTGACCACGGAACTGAAGCAGATTATCGAGGAGATGAAATGAGTTTTTCCATTGGGAACGGGAAACTGGCATATGCCTGAAGCAACATTTCGCATCCGCCGGGGGGATAACAAGTCCAGCGCATATAACGACTACACGACGCGTGTTTCGGAAGGCATGGTGGTTCTGGATGCCGTGCACCAGATCCAGGCCGAGCCGGCTAACGATCTTTCGGTGCGGTGGAACTGCAAGGCAGGCAAGTGCGGCTCATGTTCGGCCGAGGTGAACGGCAAGCCGCGGCTCATGTGCATGACGCGGCTTAGCGAGCTGTCGCTGGATGAGCCTGTGACGATCGAGCCGATGAAGGCATTCCCGCTGATCAAAGACCTCGTGACCGACGTCTCGTGGAACTTTGAGGCGAAGAAAAAGATCAGGAAATTTCGTCCCCGTGCACCTGACACGGCGGATGGCTCGTGGATTGTTGCACAAAAGGATATCGATCGTGTGCAGGAGTTCCGCAAATGCATTGAATGCTTTCTGTGCCAGGACGTTTGCCATGTGCTTCGCGACCATGCAATGCACGAGGAGTTCATCGGGCCGCGCCTGCTGGTTTATACTGCCGCGCTGGAGATGCATCCGCTGGACGTTGAAGACCGCGTGGAAGACCTCAGGAAAGGGCATGGTATCGGCTTATGCAACATCACGAAGTGCTGTACGAAAGTGTGCCCGGAGAATATCACGATCACCGATAACGCAATCATACCATTGAAAGAGCGGGTGGTGGATCGTTTCTTCGATCCATTGCCTGCGCTCTGGCGCATGGTTCGAGGCAACAGGCGAGCCGGCTAGCCGGCTTGCGCAGATACCGATCCGAGGAGAATGACGGATGCTGAAGCTGAAGCCGATTTCAATTGATGGAGTTTCCTCGGCACTCGAACGCGCCGAGCGTTACCGTTTGCTCAATGAGCCGGTCGAGGCTGAAAGCATCTGCCTGGATGTGCTGCAGGTGGACCCCGGGAACCCCGACGCCATCATCACGTTGATACTGGCGCTGACCGACCAGTTCGATGAGCGTCTTGAGAATGCGTGCAGCGAAGCTCTTGCGCTGCTGAACCGCCTGGATGATCCCTACACTCAACAATATTACAAAGGGGTGATCTGCGAGCGCCGCGGCAAGGCGCACCTGCATCCCGCCGGGCCCCACCATGGACATATTGCGCATGACTGGTACCGCCAGGCAATGGAGTGTTTTGAAAATGCGGAGAAAGTACGGCCCCCGGATAACGATGACGCAATTCTGCGGTGGAACACTTGCGCCCGCACCCTCATGCGGTACCCACAGATCTCGCAGCGCGAAGGCGAGCCGGTGGATTCCGAATTGCTTGAATGAAGTACAGGAGTGGAAAAGTAGAAGTGTCTTGCTGCTACTCCAATATCTGCCATTCTTCGACGGAGCTGACAGTAGGTGTGTAGGTGACGGTGAGGACCGGCTGCTCGGCGGCAATGCCTTCTGAGGTTGCGTATTCGCGTGCGGATTGCGGCGTCGCTTCCTCCCCGATTATGATCCACCATTCGGGGACGGTGGGGCCGTTGAAAAAGCCAGAACGAGTCGGGCGCCGACTAATTTCATAAAAACTCGGCTGCGAGATTTCGCTTCTCCGCGACGATCTCACGCCTAAACAACAATTCAGTCCGGTCTATGAGACCATGTGTTTGGATATGCAGGGCTTTTTCAACAGCCCCACCGTCACCAAATTCCCTTATTATAGATGTCCCTGAGTAGCGTCCCGATTCACCTGGTTCCTGTTGTAATGGTTACGTTATAGGAATGCGACGTTACGATATTGCGGCCTCCATCAAACTCATCGGGGTTGAAGCGCAACACCCCTACTTCTGGCAGCTTGAGTATATAAGGATCTCCTCCGTGTTTAATGGCTATGGGCGTATAAATCCTGTCCAATAACCTATCCCATCGATTCGGCGGGATCCGGACGCTGATTTCGCGCTGGAGCGGCGGTTCGCCTTCGGTAACTAAATATGTAAAGTGCAGCCGTGAAAGCTCACTTATTGCTCGGCTATAGTTGGGCCGGGTTGCTGCTATGGCGTCTAATTGCGCCGCGGCACGGCTGGCGCGCTGAGACGGGCTGAAAACCAGTACCCAGACAGCAAACAAACACAGCCCGAGAACGGCGGCGGCGAAAATCAGCAGCAAAATTATCTGGGGTTGCTCAGATTTTGGCGGCATTCAGTTCGGCTCTGAGCTCGGATTAATCAAGTGATAGCGCGCGCGTTACCCACAATGGGCACTATTGGCGCGGGAGAGTCGCACTGGTAGCTTGCTGTGGACCACGTGCTTTAAGTTCCTCCATTCGCTGCCGGTAGCCTGCACCCGCCGCTTCCCACTGGGCGGGTGGTAGCAACGACTCACGTTTTACCAGCAGCTCGGCAATTTTAGAGAGTGGATCACCATTTGTCGTGCCGGCATCGTCCACCGCGAGGTGATACAGCTGCTTGTTTATTTCCCGCAACTCGGTAATCGTTGCTTCGGGGACCTTCACCTTTTCTAATTCTGACCCAAGGTATCGGTCAAAGTTCGCCGGTTGTACCATGTCTGGTAAGCCGCCGCCCTTCTGCGGCAGCCCGGACTGCTTTCGGGCCTCCTGCGCAATCCGATGGATTTTGATAGTTTCCTTAATTCGCGCCTGGTGTTTAACGATTCTCTCTTGTTTCGCCTTTTCTGTGGCAGTTTGGCCCTGCTGCGCCGCGGCCAATCCTGATAAACACACTAACAGCGCAGCCATTGATATTCCAAGTTTCATCTGCTACTCCTCTTTGCGGTATTGGACCAGCGTTATTCCACCTGTGCTTCCCCCTTCTGAAAGGTTCAGGCGCACGTAGGAATCTTTCGGATCATGTTCATTCGGTACTCCGTAATACTGCCCCAGCCGAACGAACTGCTCACCGGGTGGGACAAAGTTCAGTTCGAAACTTCCATCCGCAGCAGTCTTCACTGAAGGGGTGTAGTAGCGATTTTCATCTTTCCTGGCCGATGTGGATTGTACACTCGCACCGGCCACCGCCTGACCCTTGGTATCAATGACCTTTCCGGTGATTTCGCAAGGATGTGTTAGTTTGATTACTAATCCGTCAACCTCCTGGCCCGGCTCGGTGTGGACCACGGGTGTAAAACCATTGGCCCACTGGCGCCACTCCTGGTAGGCACCGTCGTGCGCGATTAGATTATAGTTATCTTCGAAGCTCGCCGGCAACGGACACTCAAAACTTCCACTGGCGTCCGTTTTTACACTGAAGCGGGTGTCACCAGTGATTGAGTTACCTGTGCCGGTCATCGCCGGCGCCACCGTGGCTCCGCTCACCGGCTGGCCGTTGGGGTCTACCACTGTGCCACGGAAAGTGGCGGCTTTTTCCATGGTCATGGTGATCGACGTAATGGGAGCGACCAGCTGCACATCCAGGGAATCGAAATCGCGTTGAAATGATATGTTAGGATTAAAGCCGGAGCGATCTCGCTTTACCCGTTTTGCTGAAGACGGAACTGCGCCCAACCAGAAGCGGGCATAACCCTTAGCCTTCACGTCCAGATCCACTTTCGCGGGGATTAGCCCGGCAATTTCTATTAAACCCTTTTCGTTAGCGGTTCCCTTTACTGTCGGGCGCTGCCAATCGCTTACTGTCGCCCCGACGACAGGTTCGGAGGTAATACTGTCGATCAGGCGAACCTGGAGGGTTGCGGCTGCTGACAACTGCAGATCGAGCTTTTTACCCTCATCCTTGGCGAGCGGAATCCTGGCCATTGTGGTGGCCTCGTTACCCGCTTTGACTTCAAGAGCGTAGGTCGAGGGCGGCAGGTAGATTTTGTACTGCCCCGCGGCATTGGAATACGCCTCGTACCACACCTCGGTAATTTGGACTCCCTTCCCCTGCTGAATGCCCATGTTCGCCCGCACAAGCGCACCCGGCGCGGGTTTCCCATTGTGATAGAACACTGTACCTTCTATCCAGGTTCCCTGCTCCAACACGATTGGCTCAGTCAGCACGCCCAGCTTCGGTGCCGGGGTATAGTAAGGAGTGTATCCATCCTTGCTGACGCGAAAATCAGGTACATTATCCCGCGCGACACCCCCGCAGCGGAACCAGCCATCTCTATTTGTGTAGGTTTCCTGCCCTGTTGTCCAACTCCAAACATCCACAAGGCAGCCCTCCAGCGGCTTTCCGGCTTTGTCGACGACTCTGCCGCGGATGAACTTGGGCTCCGAGGTATCGGCATCACCTGGTTTGCTGAGATCGTCAACCAGGGCTGCACCGCCAGCAAGTCCAGGAGTCGGCCGCTGCCCACTCGGCGCTGTAACAATTCCGGGGCCGGGTGTGTTAGCGGCCGGAGCCGAGCTTCGCGTTGCCGCGCGTGTAGAGGTCGCGATGCTTTCCGCCTCCGGCACGTCCCGATGAGTTCTCGCGTCGCTCGTTTGCCGGTTCACCGCAACCACACCTGCAACCGTTATGGCTCCTGCTGCCAAAACAGCGGTCACTACACCGCCGGATAGTTTTCCCCCGGCGAACAAACCGGCCGATTGCAAAGTTGTCGTCGCAGCAAGAACAGCACTATCGGCAGTTGCTTTGACGAGCGCCGACTTTGCCGACGCATTTAACCCGGCTGCCGAAGCGACCAGGGCCGTAGCGCCAGCCGTGCTGCGTTGCGACATGCCCGCTAGCCGCCCCGGGGTGGCGGTTAGCTGCTCGCGGAGCTGATTTAGTGCCGCGGTAAGCTGCCGCCCAACCGTAGCCGGGTGAACGTTCAGGCGGCGGGCGATCTCGCTCTTATGCACATCCTCAAGAAAATGCATTATGACAATTTCACGTTGGGCCACCGGCAGCTGTTCGACTGCTGCCAGCACGCGACGCTGTTCGTCTTTCTGCTCTGCGGTTTCGCGTGGCGAGCGCCCGCCTGGATCTGGTTCTGTTGGTGGCAGAGTTTCCATGGAAACGGTTGGCACCAGGCGCGACCTGTTCTGCCCCTTCTCCAGCCACTGTAGCGCCAGGTTGCGGGCAATCCGGTTGAGCCATGCCGGTAACGTTCGCGCATCCTTGAGCGAACCCAGGTGGAGGTACGCCCGAAGGAATGTCTCCTGCACCAGTTCCTCCGCTGACTCGGGGTCGCGCAGGTGCGCATACCCAACCGCAAATACCATGTGGTAATAACGCTCCACGATGGAATTGAACTCGCGGTCGGAAGCCCGCGCCTTCTCCACCAGCCGTTCATCTATGGTGAAATCGTGGTCGGCCGCAGCCGGGCGGGAAAAGAGTCTCATCGATAGTACCGTTTGAGTCATGATGAGAATAAAGATCGGTGAGAAGCGAGTCTATTGCGGAAACTTTAAACAATCCGTTGCTTTTCTCCGAGATTCCCGCGGCTTGGCCTGCACCTGCGGCTATTCATGTTCGACACCTCCGGTGTCGGGTTTTTCAACAGCCCCCTGTCCGCTGTTCACGGCACCTGATATCCGGCACCGATTAAACTCAA
This sequence comes from Candidatus Sumerlaeaceae bacterium, assembly GCA_051003195.1. GTDB lineage: Bacteria > Sumerlaeota > Sumerlaeia > Sumerlaeales > Sumerlaeaceae > JBPCLP01. The sequence goes on from JBPCLP010000011.1 coordinate 72,857, forward strand.
TCGGCGATTGCGCTCGCCGTTTTTTGTACAGGCTCCGGCACTGCTGTTTTGCGCAGCACTTCGATTTCGACGATGCAAATGTCATCGGCCAGCGGCGTCGTCCCGATGAAGCGGTTCACCTCAAGCAGGATTTCACCAGGCAGGGTCGAATTTTCATTGTCTGCGAACTGCTCAACCACCTCCAGCAGTCGCTCCATCCCGAACTGCTCGAACTCGTCGTTGTGTGCTTCAAAGACTCCATCGGTGAACAGCACGATGCGGTCGCCCGGGCTCAGCGCGCGCTCGACATTCAAGTAAGTGGCTTCGCGAATGATTCCCAGCGCCATGCCTGTGAGCTCGATTGACACCAGCTCGCGCACGGTGCCACTGGAAGCCTGTGCAAATAGAGGCGCCGGGTGCCCAGCCGATGCGCAAATTGCCTGCGACTCCGCCGTGTCGATGACCAGGTAACACGCCGTCGCGAAGATAAGCTGGCTGCCGCGCTCCACGATGTCCATATATTGCCGATTGAGAACTTCCAGCAGTTGCGCGGGATCGTGGATCTGCTGCGCAAGGCTCTGCAGCACGGTACGTAGAATGGCGGTCACCAGCGCCGAGCGCGCGCCATGCCCCATCACATCCGCGATGAAAATACCTGCGCGATTCTCGCCAAGTTTTACGACATGGAAGAAATCGCCCCCGAGCGACAGCGTGGGCTGGTACAGGTGACGGAACTGCAGGGCGATTTCCGAGGGAGCATTGAAATCCGGAACGGGCGGATATTCCTGGGGCAGAAGGGCCTCCTGGAATTTACGCGCGAACTCGAGGTCGTCGCGAATAATCGCGTTCTGCACGGCGAGTTTCTCTTCGGCCTTCTTTCGTGCGGTGATGTCGCGCACAAACGCATTCAGCCGCCGCTCGCCATCGGCGGTAACTGGCCACACGGTAACTTCACAAGGAAACTCCAGTCCCTGCCGGTTCAGAAGCATCATCTCGACCTGGCGATTCAAGATCTGCGCTTCGCCAGTCACGCGGAACTGCTCCAGGCCTGCCTGCATCTTTGCACGCGAGTCCGCGGGAACGACCGCTTCAATCGATTGGCCCGTGATCTCGTCGCGCAGCCATCCCAGGATGTGTTCAGCTTGTCGATTCCATCCAGTCACGATTCCGTGATCATCAGTCGCGATAAAGGCGTCGTTTGCGGTCTCGAGGATGAGGCTCGTCCGCTCCTCGCTGTTGCGTAAGGCGCGGCGTTGCGCAATGCGCTGTTCGACATCGCGGCTTCCGGCCAGCAGCATCAGGCCGCAGCCGGTCACCACGAAACAACCGGCGGTGTTCAGTGCCATTGGGATGGCAGAAGTGCCATAAATTAGCGGCTTTCCATAAACATAGCCGAGCAAAAAACAAAGGCCGATGAAAGCGGCGACGGTGCCCAGCCATCCGCCCACAGTGTTCGCGGGACCAACTCGCGGCGCGGCAAGCAGGAACAGGGAAGTCGCGGTGATAACAAGCGTGAGCGCGGTGAAAAAAGCCATGCGGCCAACAGGAGCAAGGCCGAGGTACTCGCCCGGAGCATGGAATACCAGATCATCGACTCCGAAGCCGATACCGGTCACGTATTCGGTCAGGCGCAGCGCGGCGATTGTCCCAACCAGCACTGCAACCCCGACGGTCGCGAAGCGGGCTGCGCGGTGCGCCGAAAGAACGAGTAAGAGCCCGAATCCAACCGCAATAAACGCAACAGCTGTGTTCGGCGCCATCGGTATGAAGCGTGCATTCAGTCCGCTCAGCGTGCGAATGCCCGTGAGCCAGCCTGCGACGGCCAGCAATCCAAGAGCAACCGTGCACCATCCCGCGGCGCGAACGGCGCCCCGCATCGCCCGCACCGCGGTGGTCGTGGAATTCATGGGTCTGGTTTCGCGAAAGCGTGGATCGTGCCACAATGCGCTTGATGAACGGGACATTGAAAAAATGGTACCGCATCGGACACATTGCTCACCATTGAATCACAAGAGTGGAGCGGCGCATCCTGCGCCGGTAGAGCGGGCTTCCAGCCTGCTGCTGGCACCGGCGACTTAGCAACCACCGACACCCCCGACATCACCTTCCAAACCCAGCATGGCCCCATCCAGCCCACCGCCTTGCGACATCAGTTCTCCGCCGATCGTTGGACCCCTTTTTATTGACAATCGAGAATCTGAATCGCAATCGTTTGCTGCATGATGAATCCGGAGTGTTTTATCCGTCAAAGCTACGGCCTCTGTTCAGGATTGGGCATATACTTAAGTCGCTGCTCCGTCAAAGGCAAATGGAGAAGCTGATTCATGAACGTCACAAAACTATTGAGCGCATCCGGACCATAGTGGCGGTCCTGTTCTGCCGATTCGTAGTATTCAAATTTGCAATGCGAGGTTTCGTCATTCTGCACCGACATACAGCGGCTCATTTAATCTTTTTATTGACAATCGAGAATTTAAATCGCAATCGTTTGCTGTATTATGATGAAATCGGGAGGGTTTTATGAAAATTTCTTTTTTGGTTAGTTTCTTCGTCATAGCTGCCGCTGTGTCAAACGCAGTTCCCCGTACAGGGCAATTTGCTGCAAAGGTGACGAACAACACCCCTGCCGGGGGCTTTCAGCCAGATACTGGTTTTGATCGTGAGACCTCACGTATCGTGGTACTGGACGGCAACTCGCTCACGTTTACTGCCTATTTAAAGAATGGTCGAACCGATCCAAGTAACTTGTTTGCGATTCGTTTTGCGCAATTCAGTAGTACTAACACCTTTTTAGGGGATGTCGAAATTCATGCAGGTGCCGCAATCCCTGCAACCTATACAGCCTTTACGCACACCTTTACGCCGGCAGCCGGAACCGCAAGGCTGAACCTGTCATTTCGCCTGGGCACTGGCGGCTCCTCGGCGATAATAGATGATATTTCGGTTCTCGATACCACTGCCGGCAACGTCGAAAGACTTAGCAACGGGGGATTAGAAACTTGGCCAGATCCGGCCCCGGCGGCTCCAACTGACTGGCGGTTCTTTTCCGTCGGCTCAGCCTCGGGAACGCTGGAGAAGGTCGTAGCTACGGCCTCTGCTCAGGATTGGGCATTGTACTAAGTCGTTGCTCCGTCAAAGGCAAATGGAGAGCTGATTCATGAACGTCGCAATTGAGCCGAAGCACCAGATCCGCTCCAGTGCCGGTGCGGGATTTACTTTAATCGAACTGCTGATCGTGGTCGCCATCATCGCCATTCTCGCGGCGATTGCCGTTCCGAATTTTCTGGAGGCTCAAACGCGCGCAAAAGTCTCGCGCGTAAAAGCAGATATGCGGTCCGTTGCCACTGCGCTACAGGCCTACGCAGTGGATGCAAACCGCTACCCCCCGGATTACATTGGTCCCCCAACGTCGCCCATTGCCTCATTTCGTCTCAAGTACATCTATTATCTGACTAGCCCAGTTGCATACATGACCTCGGTGAACTTTCGCGACCCTTTTATGCAAACCAATTCGGACTCTGAGGAAAATAGTTTTGGTTTCTACAACTTTGATTTCCGGTGGGGCTCCGACGCCGGCATTTCGGTTACCGAGCGGGCTCGAACGATTATGCTCAAGAGCTTTGGGCCCGATCGAAAAGACGATGGATCTGAATGGATTATCCTGGGGATCAACGACGCCCGAGCGGGGATTATCAACATCAGCCGTATCTACGACCCCACAAATGGCACTGTCAGCCCGGGCGACGTCAGCCGGTTTACCGGCGAAACCAAAGGCCTGCCCGAGCAGATCTAGAAGCGTCCCCACTGCTGTTGGGTCCCTCTAACGGGTGCACCAGTCGCATACTGGCCGCATTCTAATTGACAACTCGCAAATTCGCACACGATTGCTTTCATGGTTGCTTCGGGGATGTGTTTTCTCATTTAGCGATGGAGGTGGTATCAATGTTTCGTATGCACTCCACGGCCAGTCTTCTTATATCGGTTATCATTGTTCAGGGTGTTCCGGCAGCGTTCGGTGCTGGCAATGCCGTTCAGCCAAGTATCTGCGCGCGACCATGCTGGGGCGCACGCGCACCCAGCGGAACCATCTCGCAGATGTCATCCCTTAACCGCGCAATCGTTCATCACACAGCCGGGAACGAGTTCAACACCAGCGGCTATGAAGCTTCCAAGGCAAATGTGCGCGCAATCCAAAACCTTCACATGGACACAAACGGGTGGACGGATATTGGCTATCATTATCTGGTCGATAAGTTCGGTTACATATTCGAAGGACGGTCTGGTGCCCAGGGCAGCCTCCCGAGAGGAGCGCACGATGGTACCAACACAAACTCCTTCGGATTTAACTGCATGGGCTACTTCCACCCAACTGTGAACAATGTTCCAACAGCGGCCATGCTTGACTCTCTCTATAATGTAATCGCATGGAGAATGCCTGGTGGCTGGCAGCCCTATGGCTCGCCCGGCACGTACGGCCCGCTGGGCAACAGCGTAGGATATGTCGACTCCCATCGACGTGTAAAAGCCACCGCGTGTCCGGGTGACAATATCCATAATCCTTACATTGGCAACGACGTCAACAGCGGCACCATTCGTGCGGAAATCAGGAAGCACATGGATACGAGGAATCCATCCTATTACTTCGATACAGGCATCGACGCCTTTACGCCCGGAAATGGCAGTTCGGCCCTCGCCTGGACAAACAGTGGCTGGCCCGGTGTCGTGTATGCAGACCAGCTTGGAAACGACATGTTCTGGTACAGCCCTCTTACCAATTACCAGGGCGGTGGAGATCCCTCTATCAACGTGCAAGTATTTCCACAAAATGGGAATTCCGCCTCCCACACCATGCAGCTGTTCTGGAAGACAGCTGCCGAGGATTTTTGGGACGGTGCCAAGAGCTCGCAGCGGGTCAGCTATACGGCACAAAATGGATGGATCAGCATCAACCTGAGCATGAACAACCCGAAGTACTGGTGGCAGACAATAAAACAGCTGCGCCTGGATTTTGACGATACTAACGTTGGCGCGCGGTTTATAGTTAACCATGCATATCTCCAGACAACCCCACGCTACTGGTTTGGCGGCGGCACAGAGGGCTGGGTCGGCGCAAACGGCGTAGCCACGCCATGGTGGACAGACTGCTGCGGCTGGACGGGAATCATGGTTGTTGACCAGACCGGCAACGATTCACACATCGAGAGCCCCCGCTTCACTATGCTGGGGGGGGCAAACGACGTGTTCCGGGTACGTGTATACCCGCAGAATGGAAGCTCCGCAAACCACGATATGCAGATCTTCTGGAAGAACAGCGGCGAAGAATTCTACTCGGAATCGAAATCGACGGGCGTTGTCGGTTACTCGCGGCAGAACGACTGGATCGAATTGATCTTCGATGTCGGAAACAAGGGTGGTTGGAGCGGCAACTTTGTCACCCAGATCCGCCTGGACATGGACCAGTATAACCAGGGTGTCCGCTGGATTTTTGATTACCTGATTGTTGATCATTTCTAAGCCGCAATTCTCGCCAGACGTTTGATCCCCGAGTACCGGGGGCGCGCCCGACACGCTCCCGGTGTTGTTGTGCTCGGCATCTTAACAGCAGTTTAAGTCTGGATTGCCACGGAGTTAAGTTCGTTGCCAGATCGCTCCAGCTGGAAACCTTCTGCGCTGCATGCTTCAGCGCGATGGCTCAGGCTCAGCGGGCACTACACTCCCGGAGATCTCCCATAGATCATAAGTCCACAGCGGATTCTTTCCGCGGCACCCCGCACCCGCACAGCCTGTTGAAAATAGAACGCGGATACGCCCGGGGGTCGGCAGAGCCCCGCGTGCCGTCCGCTCCAGACACGCGTTATGGTTTCGCGGATGCCCGGTCACCGCCGGGGAAAGTCTTCCTTCCACCTGCCAGGCTGCATCGGGTTTGAAAAGCGAGGCAGCGCGGATACTCAGGATTTCCAGGCTGTCGGATATGTGGTTTGGCTCGTCGCGCGGATACGGATGCCGCTCCCGTATAGCCAGGAACCTGTCGCGACTCGAATCGTAAGCCACATCGAAGTTGTTCCAGTAATCAGCTCTGCCGCTGGTGGTGCGCACGCCACCGGCTGGAAGGGGATGTTCCGCGCCAGGGCGTGGCTCGTCGGCATCCCGCAGATCAATCTCGCGCACATAGCCGTAGGTCCACGGAATCTCCTTCGTGTAGAACAGAAGCAGGCGTCCCTGCCCATCGTACACGGCAGACGGCTGGCCGACACCCCAACCCCCACCCGGCGCAGAGGCAACCAACGGGTTGGGCAGGCGATGCCATGGTCCCTCCCACGTGTTGGAAAATGCCACTCCCACCTGGTTGTTGATGCTGGCATCGGCATCATTACCCAGGTAAAACAGTGCATGGGCGTATTTATCGCCGCGAAAACCGAAGCTGCCCGAGACAACCGACGGATCACACACGTGAAAACTGTCCCACGCACTACCCGCTCCACCGGCCAGGATTGAACGTGTTGTCGCTGAACCGTCCGCGCCCGGCCGCAGTAGAATCAGCTCATCCCGGATCACGCCTGGCCGGGCGTTTTGGCAGGCGAGGACTATATCCTGCCCGTTCTCACGAATCAGCGCCGGGGCGTAACAGTAAAACTCCCCCTCCGGGTTGTACACCGGCTTCAGGGATTCTTTATCCCATTCGACCGCTGCCTTACACGGCGACGTATTCATAGCCGCGATTGCCAAAAGCCCTACCACGAGGGCCGTGCACCGCGATCTGATACTTTGATGCCTGGCGCCGGCGCGAAACATACCCCGCGGACGTGTGCGCCAGCCTCGCCAACCTGCAATGAAAACTTTCGCAGTGCCTGGCGCGGATGAAACGCACGATCTTGTGAAAAAGACCTGTGGAAAACGGTGTGCTTCTGCGGAGTTCAAGCGCACAAATTCGTCGTATTTTGTGCAGGGGTTGGTCAGCGTGCGTTTATCTACTTTGGGTTCCGCTGAATCGGGGGCAATGGGCGTCATAGGGTCTGAAACCTAATCGTTCCAACCTGAGAGCACACAGCTTCAAACGCAAGTGTTTTAGGCTGACGGAGGAAGCGGAAGCCACGGGGATTGAAGGCCGGGCAATGTGGCTGGTCGCTCCCTCACTTTGGCCCTTTCAAGCCCCCCGCCCGTTGCACTTCGGTTGGCAATCCGCCTGATTCGTTTTGATTAGCTTTGATTAGCTTTGATTGAGGCTCGGCGCTGGTTTTTGAAGTGCGCGCCGCTTGCCGCCACTTTGGGTAGCGAAGCTTGGTTCGCTTCGAGACTTCGATCGATCGAAGGTGGTGCACCCGGCTGGGTTCGAACCAGCGGCCTTTAGCTCCGGAGGCTAACGCTCTATCCAGCTGAGCTACGGGTGCGTGGCTGCTTGATACCGATCAGAAACCTTTTAATTTCAGAAGAACAGCGCCGGCAGCGCAGCGTTGGCCTATCTCATCGCTGAGATGGCACGCGTTATGCCCTTTCCTGCCCGCAGAATTGCACACGGGAGAGACCGATGAAATTCCGCCCGATGGCCGTTGTGGAAGTGGTGAAGGAAAGTTTCAAGGAGTTTGGGGAGGACAAGGCACCGCGACTGGGTGCGGCGCTTGCCTATTATACAATTTTCTCCATTGCTCCCCTGCTTATTATCACGATCACCATTATAGGGATGGTGTTCCACCGTGAGGCGGCACAGGGGCTTTTGGACGACCAGCTGGGCCACCTGATTGGTCCCCAGGGCGCCGAGGCGATCCAGGAAATGGTGAAGGGCGCGGGGGACAAAAAGAGCACCGGTATTTTCGCATCCATCATTGGCTTTGTGGTGCTGCTGTTCGGCGCTTCGGGCGTGTTTGTTCAGCTCAAGGATGCACTCAACACGATCTGGGATGTGCCGGAGGCGCAAGTGAAGGGCGGCATCAAGGGGTTCCTCCGTACCCGCTTCCTGTCTTTTGGGCTCGTGCTTGCGGTCGGCTTTCTGCTGCTGGTCTCGCTGGTGATCAGCACCATGCTTTCGGGACTCGGAAAGTTTCTTGGTGAAATGCAGTTCCTGACGCCGGTGCTCGGCCTGCTGAATTTCGTGATCTCGTTCGCGGTGATCACCGGGCTGTTTGCGATGATTTTCAAGTTTTTGCCCGAAATTAAGATCCGGTGGAAAGACGTGTGGATCGGCGCAGCTATGACGTCGCTGCTTTTCACGATCGGAAAGACGCTGATTGGGCTGTACCTGGGCAAGAGCAGCGTGAATTCGGCGTACGGTGCCGCCGGGTCGCTGGTCGTGCTGCTCATCTGGGTGTACTATTCCGCGCAAATCCTGTTTTTCGGCGCGGAGCTGACGCAGGTATACACGCGCCGGCATGGCAGCATGGTTGCTACGGAGGCTGAGGAAAGCGCTGAAACGAGCGCGAAATCCGCTGACGCAGAAGACGGCAAAGATCACGTGGAGTCGCGCCGGCGCAAGCACCCGGCTGTTGTGCCTGCCAATGGAAACAATAGAGATGCGGGGCGGGACCGCGAGCGACCGGATGAGAAGACTGAGGTCAGCAAAGTGCCGCCCGCCCCGATGCCGGCCTTTGCAACGCGGCCGAGTCCTGCGGTGGCCATGGCGGCAAAGGGACTGACTTACGGAATACTGGCAATGCTGCGCGTGGACACCGCGAAAAAAGCGGTGGGATTGGCGCCGGCGCCGGACGATCCGATCAGCCTGGGTGGCTCCGGTCGAACACCCCAGCACGCGGGGTTCCGGTAAGCTGTACCGATAGAACTTTCGCGCGTGCGGAACGAGCTTACTTGCGGTCGGCCATACCAGTCACGCCGGAGTGTTTCGCGCACGTGGCGCAGCAGAAAAAACGGCCTTCAGACTCCATGCCGTGGCCGATAATCTTGCAACCGCAGTGGTCGCAGACGGGCGCAAGCATGTGGATGGCGCATTCGAACGAGTCGAAAGTGTGCGTCTGTCCCTGCTTCGTCACTTGAAACGACTTATCGTAATCGTTACCACACACGTCGCACTTCGCCATGGCAATCGCTCCTGCACTTCGGGTTTTTATACTGGCCCTTACGCTTGCAAGATGCGAACCAAGCGTTGTGATTAATCCAAATCGTCGACTGGCGCTGCTGACGATACTTGTAACTGGTTTGCTGGTACGCTTGTGCCTCATAGGATTTTTCGCGGCACGGTCGGACGTGAGCCCGGGCCAGATCGTGAGCGGTCACGATGGCGGAGAGTATGTCGCATTCGGACGGGCATTGGCGGGCGGAAGTCTTGCCGGGGTGCCCGAGGATTCGCGGCGACACGATCCCGGATGGCCGATGGCAATCGCGTCGGTGTCGCGTCTGCCGCATGCTGAGCTGCTTTCGTTTTTGCTGGGATACGCGGCGCTGGCTGGAGCGATATTTATTGGCGTGCGGCTGCTGCGCACGACGGGAAACGCGAGCGACGGCCAATCGTTGATGTGGGCAGCGGCTATGGTCGGGACCTATCCTGCGCAGCTGTATTATGGATGCTTCGTCTTGAGTGAACCGCTGTTCACGCTTCTACTGGTCGCCGGCGTGGCGGCGTACGTGGCCTTTCGACAATCGAATCCTGAAAGCAAAAGCGCGAACCGCTGGTACATCGCTGCCTACGCGCTGGCGGGCCTGGCAGGACTGGTTCGCGCACCGGGCATGTTGCTGGCTTTTGCTTTTCTCTTTGAGTCGTTTTGTACAAATCGAAACGCGTCTCGAACGGATGATCCCCGTCCAGGGGCGATCCTCGCTTATACGGTAGCGCGAGCGTGGCCAATCCTGCTAACGGTCGGTCCATGGGTGTTGTGGACCTTTGCGGCCAAACAGGCCTGGGGCGGGCAGCTTATCTTCCACGGCCCGAAGTTCAGCTGGCCGTTCAGCGGTTTCGCCGGCTGGCAGGAATTCGGCGGCGCGCGGGCGACTTACATTCTCATATGTGTAGGTGGGGTCGTTGTTTCAACGGTCGCGCTTATCGTTCAGTGGAGGCGCTGCTGCCAGGCGCAGGACCTCAAGACAACGCTCCTGCTCATTTGCGCTGCGTTCTGCGCTCTTTTCGTCGTGTTCCACCTGTGCCTGCGCAGCCTGCACTACATCGACAGGGACGTGCTGACGTTTAACTACCAGGACCGATACTATGTCGGACTTCTCCCCTTTCTGCTGTTGCCCTGGCTTAGGTGGCTGAGGTGGTGGATCGTCGGCTCTGCTGCCATGGTGTCGGTGATGCTATCGGCGTATTGGGGAACAAATTATTTTAGCGCGCTGGCGGCGCAATAGCACTGCTCCGCGACAGAACGATCGATAAGCTGATTGAATTTGACGGGATTCCACGTGGGCGTTGTAGTGACAACTGAATCAGCGCCGGGGGTGGCTGCAAAGCCTGAGACGTGCGCGGGTGACAGATAGTCGCCAGCGCAAAACCCTTGGAACCTGAGACGGGTAATGCCGGCGGAGGGAAGGCGTGGTGAGCGGTCGCTTCAACGGCCGTGCTTGCGCGTTACCTCCACCAATTTAGAGGAGTACACGCATGGCGATAGACCAGTTGGCGACGAATGGCAATGGCCGCAAGAATCCTGACACACTTCCAACGAACGAAATCCTGACGCGCCAGCCGTTTCCGGGTTCACGGAAGGTTTATGTGGAAGGTGCGCTGCCGGGCGTTCGTGTCCCGATGCGGGAAATCGAGCTGAAGGCAACGCGCCGCGTGGACGGGACCTTCGAGGACAACGGTTCACTTTGCGTTTACGACACCAGCGGTCCTTATACCGATCAATCGGTTGAAATCGATGTGCGATGTGGTATGCAGCCACTGCGTGCCGACTGGATCGCCGCGCGAGCGGACGTCCAGGAACTTCCTATGCCGTCCAGCGCATACCGCCGGGAGCGCATGGCGGATCCGGCGCTCGCCGCTCTTCACTTTGAAAATACCCGCAAGCCACTGCGCGCGAAAGCTGGGCACCGCGTCACGCAGATGCACTACGCGCGCAAGGGCATTATCACGCCGGAGATGGAGTTTATTGCGATCCGGGAAAACATAAACGCGCCTGGTACCGCTTCTCGATCCAAAACTCGTGAATCAGAATTTCGTCACCATGCGGGGAATGGCTTTGGTTCAGTAATACCGGCCGAAATTACGCCGGAGTTTGTGCGCGATGAGGTGGCGCGAGGGCGTGCCATTATTCCGTCGAATATCAATCACCCCGAGACAGAACCGATGATCATCGGCCGCAACTTTCTCGTGAAGATCAACGCGAACATCGGCAATTCAGCAGTGACGTCCTCCATTGAAGAGGAAGTTGAGAAGATGGTGTGGGCGACGCGCTGGGGCGCAGATACAGTGATGGACCTCTCCACGGGAAAGAACATCCATGAGACGCGAGAATGGATTTTGCGCAATTCGCCTGTTCCGATTGGCACCGTTCCTATTTACCAGGCACTGGAGAAGGTCGGCGGAAAGGCCGAAGAACTGACATGGGAGCTGTTTCGGGATACGCTCGTCGAGCAAGCTGAACAGGGCGTCGACTATTTCACGATCCACGCGGGCGTGCTGTTGCGCTATATTCCAATGACGGCAAACCGTATCACGGGTATTGTGAGTCGCGGCGGTTCGATCATGGCAAAGTGGTGCCTCTCGCATCATAAGGAAAACTTCCTGTACACGCACTGGCGCGATATCTGTGAAATCATGGCTGCCTACGATGTGGCATTTTCCATCGGAGACGGCCTTCGCCCGGGTTGTATCGCAGATGCGAACGACGAGGCCCAATTTGGCGAGCTGTACACACAGGGGGAGCTCACGCGCATTGCCTGGGAGTACGATGTGCAGGTGATGAACGAGGGCCCTGGCCATGTCCCAATGCACCTCATTAAAGAGAACATGGAAAAGCAGCTGGAATGGTGTGGCGAGGCGCCCTTTTATACACTTGGTCCGCTGACGACCGACATCGCACCCGGCTATGATCACATCACTAGCGCGATTGGCGCGGCCATGATCGGCTGGTACGGCACGGCGATGCTTTGTTATGTGACGCCGAAAGAACACCTCGGGCTTCCGAATCGCAAAGACGTGAAGGACGGAGTCATCACGTATAAAATTGCTGCGCATGCAGCTGACCTTGCGAAGGGTCACCCTGCCGCACAGCGCCGCGATTACACGCTGAGTAAAGCGCGCTTCGAGTTCCGGTGGGAAGACCAGTTCAACCTGTCTCTGGATCCCGACACAGCGCGCGAATTCCATGATGAAACACTGCCACAGGAAAAAATGAAAGAGGCGCACTTCTGCTCGATGTGCGGCCCGCACTTTTGTTCCATGAAAATAACCGAAGACGTGCGCGTTTACGCAAAGCAGCAGGGCATCGCGGAGGAGGAAGCACTCGCGAAAGGCATGGAAGAGAAGACTTCCGAGTTCCGCGAACAGGGCGCGGAAATCTATCAGGCGGTTTAACTTGTGTTTCCCCTGCACATAGGCTTTTCACACATGCGATTGGCACTATTGTCATGGCGTATTATCCATAGTCGAGTTCCTCGATAATGGAATTTACAATAGACGATTCCTCGAAGCCGCAAATAGACCCGGAATGGTTGGCGGAGTTTGAGGCTGCTGCGCGCCGGCCACTTGCCGAGCGCTGGAAATACTCTTTCATTAAAACCTATAAGCCCGTTATGGATGACGAACCGTTCCGCGCATTTGATACCACAGCAGACTACCGACGCTGGTGCGAAGAAAATCTGCCGTCGTGGCTTGGCTATGGCCGAAGCGTTTAGTTACCGCCAGGCGGAAGAGATCCGCGATGCCTTTGCACGGCATAATGTGCGGCATTTGTTTATAGGGAAATCGGGCGCTATCCTGCTGGGTTTCCCCGATACGACGCAGGATGCCGATGTCTTTGTACAAAAAGATAAAAACAATGCACTAAATTTGATTGTCGCTCTCTCTGACCTTGGATTTCACCTGGACGAACAGCAGCAGGCAGAGATTCGGCAAGGTAAGGACTTCGTTCAGATAAAATCCGGGCCATTTGACCTCGACGTGGTTTTCGCTCCAGATGGCATTGAGAAATTTGAAGACGCATGGGGACGTCACATTGAAATTAATGGTTTTTGCGTCTGCTCAATCGACGATATTATCGAAAGTAAGCGTGCTACGAATCGTGTAAAAGATCGCGAGTCGCTGCCGAGGTTAATCGGTTTTCGTGACTATTTACGGTCGAAGCAATAGGAGCTCTTGTCTACTCCACCATAAACACAGGGCTGCTGATCAGCTTAAAGTACGGCAGGAATACCGCAAGCGCGATAAATGCCACTGTCAGTCCCAGTGTGATGATCAGGATCGGTTCGAGTATCGCCGTCATGCGGCGCAGGCTGCTGTCCACTTCAACGTCATAGGTGTCCGCAATTTTGAGCAGCGTCGCGTCGAGCGCACCCGCCTCATCACCCACCATCACCATATCGATCACGACGTCATCGAAAATCGGCTCGGATCTCATTGGCGTGTCCATCTTTTCCCCGCGTTCCACCGCACTGCGAACCCGATAAAGTGTCGGCGTCACGACGGCATTGTCTGCAGTGTCGGCGGCTATACCGATGGCATCGATCAGCGGAATGCCCGCGGCAGTGAGGTTTCCGAGCGTCCGGCTGAACCGGGCGACATTTATTTTTCGGCTTAGCCCGCCCACTCCCGGGATATAAAGCTTTGTACGGTCCCATACCTCACGTCCACGCGGCTGTCGCAAAGCGTACATAATGAGAAGGATGACAGCGGCCGCAAGCAGAATGGCCAGCCACCACCATTTGGCAAACCACTGCGAAAAGCCAAGAAGTGCCAGCGTAATCCCGGGAAGTTTGCTATGGTCGGGATACGCGGAAAGCAATTTAGGCATCGCGAAAAACATGATGAAAAAGATCACGCAGATTTCGACGAACAACGCGATTGCGGGATACCACAGAGCACTCGTCACGCGACTGCGCAACGCGGCGCGCCGCTCCAGCAGGTCAGCCAGCCTCCGTAGCGATTCGTCCAGAATTCCGCCTGCTTCGCCTGCGCGTACCACGCCGACAAACATAGAGCTAAAGATGCCACGATGCTCTTCCATCGCAGAGCTGAGTGGCATGCCTTCCTCCACTCGCGCGGCAAGGCTGCCTGAAACGTCCGCCAACTGCCGATTACTGCCACGCCGGGCAAGGATGCGCAATGCTTCGAGCAGGGGGATACCCACGTCAACCAGCGTCGCCAGCTGGCGGCAGTACATCGCCATCGAATGGGCAGTCGGCCCAAAAAAGTTCACGCTCCAGCCCCGCCGCTCGGTTTCCGGCAAAGGCACTACTGCCGCTGCGCGGCCCCGCGGTTCAGCTGCTGGTTGCATAATCGCCTCGCCCCGGACCTCCTCGGTACGCCGAGTGGTACTCTCGTAAACACCGGCGGGAGCAGAGGTTGCCGCACGACTTTCCATTTCCTCCTGCCGGAGCCGCTGAATCGCCTCTAATATGGACGATCCTTTTGCCGCGCCAGGCGTCGTTACTTCTTCACGCGAAGTTGCCTTAGTTGCCATCTTGTGCTAATGCCTCCGAACCGGATAGCTTTGTTTAATAGAAAGAAATGACGTGGTAATTTTGTGATCATCCATGGAGGGACACCGCCTTCAGAACCTCAGCGGGCGTGGTCACACCCTCGAGAATCTTTTTCACGCCGCTGGTCATCAGCGACTGTCCGCTTTTTTCTACTGTATCGCCCAACTCGGCTTCAGGGGCCCGATCGCCAATTGCCCGCCTCAGCGCTTCGTTAACTTCAACAACCTGGAAGATGCCGGTCCGGCCCATATAACCGGTGCCAAAGCACTTCTCGCACCCGGCACCGCGGTAGAACTTCTTTTTGCCGGCTTCTGCCAGGCCCAGTTCCCCAAGCACTCCCTTTTGCGGATGAAACGCTTTTTTACAATCCGCGCAAATCACACGTACAAGCCGTTGCGCTATGATCCCGGAAATCGCGGATCCAATCAGGTAATGTTGGATTTCCATGTTTGTGAGAGCCGAGATTGCACCGATCGCGGTGTTCGTATGCAGCGTTGAAAACACCAGGTGCCCGGTTAGCGATGCGCGAATGGCGGTACGCGCGGTATCGGGATCGCGAATCTCGCCAACCATGATAACGTCCGGATCCTGGCGCAGCGCACTGCGCAATCCAGCCGCGAACGATAAGTCGATAATCGGATCCACCTGTACTTGCGTGATGCCTTCGAGCTGGTACTCGACCGGATCTTCGATGGTGATGATGTTAATCCCCTCGCGGTTTACACCCGAGAGGCAGGAGTACAGCGTCGACGTCTTGCCGCTGCCCGTAGGGCCGGTAACCAGAGCGAGCCCGTGTGGCCGGCTAATGAGCCGCTGAACCGCATGCAACTGGCCCTCATCCAGGCCCAATTGAACGAGGCCTGTCATCACGCGGGAGCTGTCCAGGACGCGCATGACGATTTTTTCGCCGTGTATGCTAGGCAGCGTGGAGACGCGGAAGTCGTAAAAGCCGACGTCAGTCTCCAAGTCGAAATGGCCGTCCTGCGGCCGCCGACGCTCTGTCACGTTCATCTGTGCAAGCACCTTGGTGCGCGCTGCAATGAAAGGGATCATCGCAGCAGGGGCGGACATGACCGTGTGCAACTGGCCGTCCACGCGAAAACGAATTCTCATGCTGTCGGCCATCGGCTCCATGTGAATGTCGGTGGCGCGCGCGTCGATCGCTGTCTCGATTACACGTGAAATCAGCTGGACCGCGTCGAGGTTGTCGACATACGGCTCATTTGTCGCTGCCGGCGTACTTTGGAAGTCAGACACTCGCATGGCTGCGTCAACGCTACCATTGTCGGTTCCCTCAGACGGCTCCGGCGCAATCCGGAGCTGTTTGCGCCGTGCAACCGCCGGGGGCATAGTGGTCAGCGGCGCGTCGACCTTCGGAAAGAGCGATTCAAGTTTGGCGAGCACCTCTTCCTGCCGGGCGTATAGCATGGAAACCCGTCGGCCGGTGAGCATGGCGATGGTATCTGCGAGCACAAGGTTGAACGGATCGTCCGTCCCAATTTCAAAGTGGCTGTCCTGTGCCGATAGCGGGACGAAAGATTGGCGTCGCATCAGGTCCCGCGGGAAGCGATCCAGCAACTCCTCACTCACCGGGTAAGCGATCATCTCAACCTGCGGAAGTTCCATGTTTTCGAGCGCCTGGAATATTTCACCCTGGGAGAGGATGCGCAAGTCCTGCAAGGCGCGCCATAGCGGGACGTGACGCTTCAGGTGTTCCCCAAGAGCGCGCGAGTAGTCGTCCTTCGTCACGAGGCTGTTGTAGATGAGAATCTCGCCGGCGAGCAGAATTCGGTTTTCCTGGGCGATCTGGGAATCCCCGCGCTCTACCGAGCGTTGTACCCTGTCCGCCCCAAGAATATCGCTCGCCACAAGCACTTCGTGCACGTTCAGCGCATTGCGATCTGCTTCTTCCAATGCTTCGCGCAGTCGCTCTTCGCTCAACAAGCCCTGCTTAATAAGTGTAAGGCAGATAGGCGCAACGTCTGTGTTATTAATCTTCAGGAGCGCCACGATCTCGGCGGGGCGAATGATCAGCGCCTGGTTCAACGAGTCTGCGACTTCCGAACTGCCACGGCCCGGCACCAGGTCCTTTACGTCAGTCAGCAGCAGGGTACC
This sequence comes from Candidatus Sumerlaeaceae bacterium, assembly GCA_051003195.1. GTDB lineage: Bacteria > Sumerlaeota > Sumerlaeia > Sumerlaeales > Sumerlaeaceae > JBPCLP01. Next base: position 89,528 of record JBPCLP010000011.1, read on the forward strand.
GACTTTTTGTAAATGCTGTAAAGTAATAGGCTGGGTCAGAAATCCAAGTACGCTGCTATCGGTCTTCGGAACAGTGGCCTGCACGAACGCGTGCCAATGCGCCTCATCGAGTACGTTCGCCTCTTTGAGAAGCAACGCGATCCGGATGGATTTGCGGTTGAGCGGACTTGTTGCCAATGGAGCAGTCGTCACGGCCGTCTCTCCAGAAGGAGAATAGGGGCGTTGCGTGCGCCCTGCACGTTAAGCAGATAAACCGCTCCGCGCGAGATGCGGCCGGTGGAAGTGGGTGCGGCCGTCAATTCCACGACCCGGTCCCCGTTGCGCAAAGTCAGAGCGGTACCAAGCAGGTTCCGGCCGGTTTCAAGCTGCTGTACCGTCGCGGACACCTGCACATCCCGGCGGGACAGCGACTGCGCGCGCAATACTTCGACCGTAGGCGTACCCTCTTCGGGCACACCGCGCATCTGCAAGAGCTCCGCGCCTTCGCGAAGCATGTCGCCATAGGAGCGGTCCGTCAAACGTGCCTGTGATAGACTGAACGTAAACTGCGTCACAGATGCAGCGCCGAATGCCATGATCATCAGCAGCGCCAGGACGCCCAGCGCGGTGATCAAGGCGAATCCACGTTGCTTTTGAAAACCAGGTTTCATTACAGAGCTACCGCAGAAGTGAGTTGAAATACCGGTGTTCGCTTTTCTGCACGTTCCGCTTCTTCAAAACTGTCGCCGCTGCCAACCGGCCATACGCGAACTGTATACTCTACCAGCCGTGGAACCTCGCGTGTTTCGCGCATCCATTTCGCCCTGGTTCCCTGGAATGAACTCGCGAATCGAAATGAAACCTGGCTCTGAAACCTGTCCGAATTCGGGCCAAGCGAACGACGCCGCGCACCTGGCGCGAAAGTACTGCCCAGGGAACTTTGTTCGAGGAAGGCGTGGCTGGGGACGGGGCCAAGACCGCGCGAATTTCGTATCGCTGACACGACCTTGCCCGGATCTGATCCGCTCCCAAGCGAATACACAACCACCTCCGCGGCGGAAAAACGCTCCTCGCCACTCGCGGGGCGCTTTGCGGCTCCGGCTTGTACGGTTGCCGGATTCGCACCGACTTGAGCCGGCGCAGGTTGTTTGGGTTCCGCTGCGGCAGGTTCAACTGGAGCAGGTGCACTTGGAGCACTTGACGCGGATATCGAAACTGACGTGGCAGCAGCCACAGAGGCCTGCGAAGCTGGTGATCCGCTATTTGCAACTGTCGCCGCAGGAACTGGCGGCACAACGACGGAAGTCGTCGTTCCGAGAATTCCCTGTATCGAAGCGGGCGCCGACGTGAAGTCGGTGCGGCTGGCAGTAGGCAAGCGCTCGGGCGATGCTTCCTCAATGGCCCTGGTGGATGTCTCCATCGAATCCGGGGTGACGGGTGCAACGCTGCGCGATGAGGTCGTCATGAGAAGTGTGCTCGAACTGATTGCCGCAATGCTCGCAGGCAAAGTGGACGTGGTGGCTCCGCCCCCAGCGGTCGGCTCATTCGGACCGGCGCCTCCAGAAAACGCGCCTTCAAGTTCTTCAGGAGCAACACGGAAACGTAACGTTCGCTCCACCGACTGGCTGATCAACAGCGCTTCCTGGTGCATTTGCTCGACTGCGGTGATCCGGTCGCTTTCGCGCTGCGTCACCATCAACGTATTTAGTATAAGACCAAAAACCACCGTGGACAGACTCATAACCACAAGCGCCTCTATCAGCGTCATCGCCCGGCTACGCTGGCTGAGTTGGTTCACAGTACTTTAGCCGCTCCCGCGACAGGCGGCAAGTACACGGTGCCCTGCACCTGCGCAAGGGTGCTGGTGCTCGAGAGGTCTGGCCCCGCGCCAACTTGCACCATAACACTGATGCCTGGCTGCGGCGCGTCCTGCAACGTCAGATGTGCCTTCCAGCTGTAGCGCGAGTTCTGCTCAAACACCTCTGTGCCTGTCGCAGGCAACACAATTTCTCGCGCGCCATTTGAGAACAGTGGCGGCAAATTCTCCCGGGCGCAACGCAGTTCCTGCAGCTTGAGTTGTGCAAGAGCGGTAGCCTGCATGCGCTTATGCGTAAGAGAGGACGTGTGGCGTGCAGATGCAACAAGGTCTGCAGCGCCATAAAGGCCAAAAGCCAGTATGGCGAGCGCGACCACAATCTCGATGATATTAAAACCGCGAAAGCTGCACGTTGTCTTCAATTGCAAAACCCGGGGTAGGATGCTTTATAAGCAGTGCTTGAATGAAGATAAGTTGTCCGTGCGAATGCCTGTCAAAATGAAACTGCGATACTGTTTAGGCTTCCCCCTGCTGCTGGTGTGCCTGCATGCAATAGTGATGCCCGCCCATGGGCAGGCCACAACTGCCACTTTGAGCGCCATAGCTGGCTTCGACAGCACGGCACCCACCACGGGCACGGCATTTCGGATTGGCTGCCTGCGTTATGACCCCGATACACGCATTTCTGTCGAGCTGGCCCAGCAGCTCGCGGCTTCCCTGCGGGCCAATGAAAAAGTTCGGGCAGCCATGCAGCAGGAAGGCGTCAGCGAAATCCAGGTCCAAAGCTTCGACTCGCACCGCTGGCTGATGGAAGCGATGGACGGCGAGCAGGTAGACCTCGCCTTTTGCTCGCTGGTCGATTTTGGATACCAGACCGGCGGATATCTCGCCATTTTCCTGCTGAGGCTGCCGCATGATCGGCCGGGCAGGAACCGGCTGTTCCATTATGGCTCGATATTTGTAAATAACCGCAGCAGCCTGTTTAGGGTTCCGGACCACGAGATTCCGGCCAGGCTGTCAGAATACCTGGCGTCACACGAAATCGCGCTTGTCGGCCCTTACAGCGCCGCGGGCTACTTTTACCCCCTGCTGAAGATCCACGAGATAACGAGTGGGACTCTCATTCAACCGCGTGCGCAATTCTGGGGAAGTTCTGAAGAAGTCGTCAAAGCGGTCATTAATGGAACCGTCGAGATTGGCACCTGCGATGCCGGCGTGCTGGATGAGGTTTTGCGCGCCAGCAATTTATTGGATCGCCGCCAGGAACTGATCCGGGAGATTAAGAAAGTCGAACGTGTTCCGCCTGATCCTGTAGCATTATTGCAGAAGTGGGCTCCAAAATCTTCGCCGCTTGGCCGCAGCGTACGCGACGCGACACGAAAGTTCTTCGATGAACTTAAGCCGCCTTTGCCCCGGCTAATGCCCTCGCCGGATGACTGGGAATTCAACAGGGAGCTACGACAGAACATCACGCGGTTTGACGAAATACGAAAAGCCGTAGATACCGGCGCAAAATAGTTTCGAAGTTCTTGCGCTGCCTGCTATGCGCCATTCTAAAATGGCCTTATGACGACCACATTTCCATCCAGCGAAACGAGCTTTGTCATTCCTGCCGGCTTCAGGTGGGCCGGTATTCCTGCGGGAATTAAATACAAGGACCGTCGCGACTTTGGGATTTGCATCGCCGACAAACGGTGCGCGACCGCGGCTGTTTTTACGCAGAACCAGTTCGCTGCGGCGCCCGTACAGCTTTCGCGCCAGGTGCTGGAGCGCAGCGTAGGATTCGCGCAAGGCATCGTCGTGAACTCAGGTTGTGCAAATGCTGCGACTGGGAAGGAGGGACTGCAAAACGCGCGCGGCATGGCAGCGTTCGCCGCTGCAGCATTCGGGTTGGACTCAACCACTCCCCTGCTGGTCTGCTCCACAGGCACGATCGGCACGCAGCTTCCAATGCCCGCAATTCACGCGGCGGTCGACAAAACTGTGGCCGCGGCCAGTGCCAGCGCCACGGCGTTCATGGATTTTGCCACTTCAATCCTGACAACCGACACCTGCCACAAAATCGCATCGACGAGTTTCCAGCTCGATGGCCAGGAAGTACGAATCCTGGCATGCGCCAAGGGATCGGGCATGATGCAGCCAAAGATGGCTACCATGCTGGCATTTTTGTTTACCGATGCGCAGATGGATCCCATCGCGCTTCAGGAATGCCTGTCGCACGCCAACGAACGCAGCCTGAATTGCGTCACCGTCGACGGTGATACCAGCACTAACGACACAGCCATACTCATGGCAAGCGGCAGCAGCGGAGCCGATACATCCAGGAGTCACGCACGGGAGATGTTTTCGGAGGCTTTGCTCCAGGTTCTGCAATCCGTGTCCAAACAGCTGGCACGCGATGGCGAAGGCGCTTCGAAGCTGATCGAGGTGGAAGTAAGGGGCGCACACGATTTCATTTCTGCGCGAAGCTGTGCATTGGCAGTCGCAAACTCGCCGCTGGTAAAAACCGCCGTCTATGGTCGAGACGCCAACTGGGGGCGCATCGCCATGGCGATCGGAAACGCCAATGTTCCTTTCCAGGTGGACAACGTAACGATTTCGCTGGGTGACCTGGTTCTCTTTCAGGCGGGTGCCCCATTGCCGTTCGACGAAGCGGAGGCGCTGGCAATTCTGACGGAGGACTTCGTACGAATTAACGTGGAACTCGGCACAGGTGCGGAAGGCGCCACCGTGTGGACATGTGACCTGACAGAAAGATACATCGAGATTAACGGTTCGTACCGAACGTGACGGACACTTACCTATGAGCAGGGTGCTGGTGCTTACAACCGAGCCGCTGCCTTTACCGGGAACTGCAACCACGGGCGCAGGGTTGCGTGCGTGGGGACTTGCTGAAGGTTTGCGCTCGGCGGGGATGGACGTGATAATAGGCACCCCGATCTATGGTGACGATGAGTCGCCGGCTCCCGACCCGGTGGTTTCTCACGTGCGGATTTTCCGACGCAATGCAATCGCAAAACTGCTGGATGAAGTGCATCCGGATGTGCTCGTTCTTCAACATTGGGGAATGGCGGCAGAGGTGCCGGAGCTTTCGATTCCGCTCGTGCTGGACCTGGCCGGTCCGCACCTCCTCGAGCGGAAATATTGGGGCAGCGCAAATCCGGAGCACGACTTGCAGGAAAAACTCTCGGCCATTCGCCGCGCTGATTTCATCACCTGCTCAGGTTATTATCAAAGACACTATTTCTATCCATACCTGGAGATGGCCGGCTACGACACTGCCAGGTTTCCGGTTCCGGTGATTCCCTTTTCAGTGCCACCTGCGGCATCAGAGAAGCAACCCGCTGCCGCGAATCTTGCGGGGCCGACATTTGTTTATGGCGGCGCTTTTCTCGCGTGGCAGGACCCGACCCGCGCCATCACATGGCTGCTGCAGGAAATGGACGACGTCGGCCGGGGACGCCTGCTCTTCTACGGAGGTTCTCACCCCGTGCTCGACGCATCGGCCGCTAAATTTACTGAACTCGTCGACATGCTTTCGAATCATCCACGCGTGGATATGCGCGGGTGGAAGCCGTTTGATGAATTGCTTCAGGAATATCGCGCGGAAGGTCACGTGGCACTGGACCTGATGACACGAAACCCAGAGCGCGAACTTGCGTTCACTACGCGCACGATGATCTACCTGCATTGCGGTCTTCCAGTTATCTACAACGACTACTCGGAAGTGTCGCAGCTCATCCATAACGCAAAGGCCGGCTGGACGCTGGACCCCGACGACGAACACGCCTTTCGAACTCTCGCGAAGCGAATTCTCAGCGGGAAAGAAGCCCTTGCGGAGCTTTCTGTGAACGCAGTTCAGTTATCCACCGAATACGATTGGACGAAAACCGTGACGCCGTTGCTCGACTTCTGCACGATGCCGAAAATGCGCGAAGGCCGCGTTGAGTTCGCACTCGCCCATGAGATGAAACTACACGATACGCTCAACGCGTCATCATCGGGCCGCAGAATTACACCCATGAGCCTTCTGGTCAAATACGTGCGGCCGGGTCGTCTCGCGGCACCGTTCCTGTATCTTGCGACGTGGCCGATCTCGCTGTACATCCGGCTTCGACTCCATGCAAGCTCGCGCCATTCCTGAATAATGCCGAACCAGAAATCGCCGCTGTTATTGATCGCCTGCGCCGTGGCTTGCTTGTTTCTGCTCCTCGTGGCTCTGCGGCACGAGGCGTCGAAGCCAGTTCAGGATTTTTCGGAAGAACGCATTTCTGACGAGGAGATGGAAGATTCGGGCGGAGCTGGCACGTCGACGAAGATTACTCGTGTTGCTAAAATAGAAGCGCCGCCAGTCGTTAAAAATCGAAAACCGCCGCAGGAGTTCCTGGCGCAGAAGGTTGAGAACTTTGAGGCGGAACAGAAACGCGCATTTGGAGATTCATTTGTAGGTGGAAAAGTGCGGGATGATCGCAACGAAGGTATTCCGGGCGCGCGTGTTCTGCTGTACGAAAACGACCCAAATACCACAAACCCGCCGCTACGCGAAGCGACTGCCGACCAGGATGGCTCGTTTACTCTCACGCAACTGCACGACGGCGACAGGCAGTTTATCGTAGTTGCCCGCGCGGATGGCTATGCCCCGGAAGCGCAGCGGGTTCGAATTGCGGGCGCTCCCACGGAACTGGATATCACCCTCGTTCGGCCCGTCACGCTCGGCGGCAAAGTGCTTAACGCCATAACCAGCGAGCCTCTCGCCGGCGTCACCGTGATTCATCCTAATGATAATGACGAGGTTTTTGGAGTGCTCGGCTCTATTAACACTGGTCCCGGCGGGACTTTTGTTTTTGAGGAATGTCACCCCGGGCGTGTAATTACACGTGTCAGCACGCCGGGCTTTCGCACCACCACGGTCCGACTTCGGGCACCGACTACGACCGCTACCATCCTGCTAATGCCCGGTGGGTCAACCGTTCGCGGGGTCACGGTCGACCGCCTCACCAGCAAGCCGCAGTCCGGGGCTCGTGTATGGCTTGAGACAGATAACTCCGGTGGAAACCGACAGTTTCGCGACTCGAAGATGAGTGCAGACGACGGAAAGTTCGAGTTCAAGGATCTCCCGGCTGGAAGCTACCGTATATACGCCATTCGCGGAATGCGATCCGAGCGGCAGGAGTTCGAGCTGGGGGACAATGAAACCAGGGATGGCATTTCAATCACACTGCCGGCGGACCTGTTCGTGAGTGGCAAAGTTGTGGATGCAAATGAAGGCAAGGTGCTGCCCGGCGTGCGTATCTGGTACCGTGCACCTTCGGGAAACAACTCGGTGCTTAGCGATAAAGACGGGCTGTTTGCGTTCGATACCATGGCGGTCAACAGCTACACCATCCAGGTTCACGAGAAAGGCTACCTGCCTGTTCTGGAGAAGAAAACAACGGGCGTTGTGGAGTCCATAACTCGACGCGTGCCGCAGAATTCGTCCTCCGACAGCTTTGTCCTTCGACTGCGTCCCGTTCCTGCGATCACCGGTATCGTGACGAGTCGCCGCCGGGAAGATTCTCCGAAACAGCCGGTGTGGAACGCCGATGTTTCGGTCGACTACCTCATAGGCGAGGATCACGAAAAGATCGTAACGAAGTCGGGACCCAAAGGTGATTTCTTTGTGAACCTGCCGATCAAACGCCGCGGCGATGCCAAGATAATCGCTTATAAAAACAATGCCATCGACGCGGCCAGCATCAAGGTGCCAAGCCGAAAGCCCATAGAACTGAACCTGAAACGCAACATGCTGTTCGGTAGCCTTGTTCTTTCGGACCAGAGCGCACTGGATGGCATCAAGGTCGCAGTCTCACATTTCCTTCCGGAAAAGAGCGAGCGCCCGCTGGTTCTCCATGAACGGGATTTCTATACCGGTTTTGGCGGACGCTTTTCTGTGCCGATGCCCGAGAAGCAGAAAGTGCAGTTAACTTTCTTTCTACCAGATAGCATACTAATTCCGAAAACCTATCAGACAGACAATTTACTGAACCGGCGAAGCACGTTCATCTACGATCCGATTACCAATGATGTGCTGCTGGACAGCGGTGGCCAGGCACGCAATCGCGGCAGAGGTCCCGGGCAGGGACAAGGACAGGACCGCGAACGTGGAAGACCCGGCAATTCTGATCGAGGGCAGGGCCGTCCTGGCAACGGAGATGGCGGAACTCGACCCGGTCGTGATGGCCGTCCCGGTGGCGGTCAGGGCGGTGGCGGTGGTGGCGGGCAAAAGCAGAATAAGTAAACTGGATTTTTAGACAATTCTCTCCAATAGCACCACCGCCATTGCTGCAATTCCCTCTTCGCGACCGACGAATCCGAGCTTTTCCATCGTAGTGGCTTTGAGCCCGACACAATTGTCAGGGATTCCCAGTACGGACCCAATGTTCCTGATCATGGCCGGCACGTACGGCAAAATTTTAGGGCGTTCAGCAAGGACCGTAGCGTCGATGTTTGAAATCCTGTAGCCGCGGTTACGCGCGATGTCAGATGCGCCGCGCAAAAAAACGGTGCTGTCGCAATCGCGCCAGCGTTCATCGGTATTCGGGAAATGCTTGCCGATATCCCCCTCTGCGAGCGCGCCAAGTATCGCATCCGTGATCGCGTGAAGTACGACGTCCGCATCGGAATGCCCATCCAGTCCTTTGATGAACGGGATTTCGACTCCGCCCAGTACCAGCCGCCTGCCGGCAACGAGTGCATGTACATCGAACCCGTTTCCCACCCTGACCGCCGGCTGTAAATTCACTTGCCAAGCACCTCGTGATCCACGGCGAGCGCACCGGCCACAAGCCAGTCGTCGGGTAACGTGAGTTTCAGGTTGCTGCGCGATCCCTCGACTATTCGGACGGTGCGACCAAGGTGCTCGAGCGCGCTCGCATCATCGCTGACGTCAACCTTGTCGGCATCACAGCGCTCCAGTGCTTCCACGAGCAGAGGCTTGCGGAAGATCTGCGGCGTCTGCGCAGCCCACAATTCATCGCGCGGCACCGTTTCACGAACGGCTCCACATTCTGCGCGCTTGATGCTGTCCGTTACTGGTAGCGCAAAAATCGCAGCACCGTCTACACGTGCGAATTCCAGCGCTTCTTCAAAATTCGGCGGCGGAAACGGCCGCGCACCGTCGTGTATGGCGACGTACTCCGAGTCAGCACTCAGTGCGCTTACGCCCGCCAGTACCGAATCCTGGCGCCGTCTTCCCCCGGTTACACAATGAACATTGTGCGCGAATGTACGCTGCGACAACAGCTGTGTCGCGGTCTTCAGGTGAACCGCAGGCACAACCACAACAATTTCGGAGACAGAATCCTGCTGATCAAAGAATTCGACCGACCACAAAAACAGTGGCACATCCCTCAGGGGGCGAAATTGTTTCGGTATTTCGCCCCCACCCATGCGCGCACCTGCGCCGCCGGCGACGATGACAACCCCGCAATCCGCGCTCATTTATTACTCTCCGACAGAATTGAATCTTAGCCAGTGCAGGCTGATCCTTGTGACAGGGCAAATCGCCTGCTTTGGCTGGCAGGGTCGGTGTGGACGCTGCCAAACACATTGCTGGGCGTTGTGCTTGGTTTGTTGAACGGTACAATTCCACAATTCGAAGCCGGTGCAGTCAACTTCTACATGCGGCGCGGAATGGTGGGACTCGTTTGCAACAAACTTGGCATTTCGGCGTTCACCGTTGGAGACTGCGTTTTGTATTCGGCGGATCCAACCCCAAACCTGCGAGTGCACGAAGGCCGCCACATCGCGCAGTATCATGCGCTTGGCCTGCTGTTCCTGCCCGCCTACTTTCTTCTTCTGGCTTTCTTTGGCTACGAGGAGCATCCGCTGGAACAAGACGCGCGACTTCATGAGCGAACGGTATGTGGGTGCGAAGGGCCAAGCCGACTGAGGGCGAAGTGAGAAGTATTTCATTACAAAGTCACGGACACAGAGGGGCTTTCCAGAGATGTTTGCCTCCTGGTAAAACTTCTGTGTCTCTGTCCTCTGTGCCTCTGTGGCTCACTAGCAAACTTCATCCCTTCAGCATGGTTGCCAGCTTCTTCAGTCCGGCGTCCACATTGTTGCCAAGGTTGATCAGCGCCGCCCTGCGCTCGTGGTTGTCCAGCGCACGAAAATCGCCGATCGCCTGGCTCTGGATGAGTGCGCCGAAGCTTGTCCCCTCTCCCGGAATGTCCACGTCCAGTTTCGGCTGCGACATGATGACGAAGAACACACCCGTGTTCGGTCCGCCCTTATGCAGCTGACCTGTCGAGTGCAGATAGCGCGGCCCAAATCCCAACGTGGTAGCGTGCTTCGTGAATTTTAGCAATCCCGCGCGTAACATGGCAAGCCGCTGCTGGTTCTCATCCGCCGCCGGCAAAAACGCGGAGATGGTGATGTAGTCGCTGTTCCCGGTCGTGGCGGCAAGCCCCCGCAAAACTGAAACGGAATCTTTTCCGGCATTCTTTCTGAGCGCCGCCCGCGCCGCCTTGCTCAGCGTGACAGTAAATCCTCCCTCCTCAAGCGCTGGCTTAGGCAGTGGCACACGTTTCCTGGTCTTGTACTCCTTCAGAATCTCTCCCGTGATCTGCTTGCTCTCGGAGACATTCGGCTCATCAAACGGGTTAATTCCAAGCAGGGCGCCCGCCGTTGCAGTGGCCACCTCCCAGCGATAAAACTCCGCGCCTAGATTGATGGCGTCCCCCACCCGAATCCGGATCACCGGCGCACCCGCCTTCTCCAGCACAGCGAGATCAATCTGCACGGGATCTTGCGCAAGCTCAATGCTGACGAACACGCGGTCGTTGCCATAGGTGTCAGCCGCAACAACCGGCTCCAGGTCCACCGGCAGAATTCCTTTACCCTCCTTGCCGGTGCTTTCCGCGACAAGCTGCTCGATCCACGACCCGAGCGAAGCGAGCTGCGGTGACGTGATCAGCGTCATCTTGTTCCGCCCGCTTTTGGCAAGCACGCCCAGCGCCGCCCCGAGGCGAATCCCTGGATCCAGCGCCGCATTCATCATTGTCCTGCCATCGCGCGAAAACGCGACTGCGCGCTCCAGCAACGTCTTTACGTCCATGCCGATCATCGCCATCGGCACCAGTCCAAACAGAGAAAGGGCGCTATATCGCCCGCCAATGTCCGCCGGATTTTCAAACGTCTTACGGAACTTCTTCTCTTTCGCCAGTTTCCCAAGCGAAGTTCCCGGGTCGGTAATGGCAATGAAGTTACCGCCGGGCTGCGCCACGCCTGCCTCCTCAAGTTTCTTCCAGAAGTATTTGAACAGGCTCATCGTTTCAATGGTGCCGCCGCTCTTGCTCGCCGCAATAAAGAGCGAGCGCTTCACGTCCATTGCTCCAGTCGCCGCGGCAATATGTTCCGGCGACGTCGTATCCAGCACGATCAACTGCGGATAACCCTGTTTTGAACCAAACACTTCCGCGCAGACTTCCGGGCACAGGCTGCTGCCACCCATTCCCAGCAGAACCACTTGCTTGAAACCTGCCTTCTTCACCTCGGCTGCAAACGACGTTAGCTCCGCGGTACGCGCCTGCATCTTCTCAGGAACGTCAATCCAGCCGAGGCGGTTTGCGACGCTGTCATGTTGTGCCGCATCCTTCGCGAACAGCGCCACGTCCTTGCCGTACAGCCGCGGACCAAACCGCGCCTCGCTCATGCTCTCCAGCACCGCCGATACCTGCTTACCCACGCTGCCAAGGTTTTCAGTCTGGCTTTCCGCCGGCCAGCCCACCAGCGCCGCGCGTTTCTGGCTGATTCCACCCAGCAGCTTGTCGAAGGGCTGGTTAAATTTCGTCACGCCTTCTTCCATGACCTGCCACGTGCTTCCCGTCAGGTCGACTCCCAGCTTCTTCAGATCGCGAAGCACGGCACGCGCATCCTCCACCCCGTCCTCGATCGTGTTGCAGCGCACCACTCCCCTCGCCCGCCACGCATCGATCGTCGCAAGCGGCATCGTGTTCACCGTGTCCTCACCGATCAACGGCGTCACATATACATCTTCCGCGTACAGCGAGTTCTTGCTGCTCGTGCTCGCCCACAGCGGACGCTGCACCTTGGCACCGGCCCGCGCCAGCGCCTTCCATCGAGCACCCGAGAACGTCTCCTTGAAATCCTGGTAAGCCACCTTTGCGCACGCGATCGCCGTCTTGCCCAGGTACTCCTGCGGCGCCGGCATACCTTTGGGCCGATTCTCCACGATCCGGTTCGCAATCAGCTTATCCACCAGCACGTCGATGCGGCTGACGAAGAAACTCGCCACCGACACAATCCCCTTTACCGGGAGCTTCGTCTTCACCCGCTGCTCGATCCCCGCGATATACGCCTCCATCACCTTCGCGTACGCATCCAGCGAGAAGATCAGCGTCACGTTCACGTTGATGCCGTCGGCGATGAGGCGCTTGATCGCGGGAATTCCAGCCGGCGTCGCCGGCACCTTGATGAACACATTCTCCCGCCCGACGGCTTCCCACAACCGGTGCGCTTCCTCGATGGTGCCCTTCGTATCGAAAGCCAGATACGGCGAAACTTCCAGCGAGATCAGCCCGTCGACCCCATTGCTGCTCTCAAACACCGGCTGCAGCACATCTGCCGCCTTCTGGATATCCGCAACCGCCAGCGCCTCGTAAATCTCCGCCGAGCTCATACCCCCCAGCGCCAGCTTTTTGATCTGGTCGTCGTACAGGTTACTCCCGCTGATCGCCTTCTGGAAAATGTCCGGGTTCGACGTCACGCCACGCAGCCCGTCTTCCCGGATCATCCGCTTCAGCGTGCCGTCCTGGATCATCTCCCGGCTGATCGTATCCATCCAAAAGCTCTGGCCGCACTCCAGCAACTGCTTTAGCGGGTTTTGTTTCATAGGTTTTCGAAATCCTGGTTAGTTGTTTGCTAAGTTTGTTGTTGTGAAGGACATCTAATCGTCCGCTCCGGTTTCCAGCAGCGGTTCACAATAAGAGGGATTATACGTATTGGCTAGCTCGCGGGTTCATCCACCGGCGCGGGCTCCAGGCGCGGTACCAGCAGATGGATAATGAGTAGCGTAAACAGGTAGGCGCAGCTCGCCGCAACAAACATCGGGAAATATTGCCCGGTATTTTTCAGCACCCGGCCGACAGTCTCCGAGAAAGCCACGCCACCCAGTCCGCCCATCATTCCGCCGATGCCCACCACTGAGCCGACGGCGCGCCGCGGGAATGTATCCGACACCAGCGTGAACAGGTTTGCCGACCATCCCTGGTGCGCTGCCAGCGCCAGCGCGATCAGCCCGATCGCCACCCACTTGCTGTCGGTCATGGCCGCGTAGAAAACCGGCACCACGCATAGCGCGCAAACCAGCATGGCGGTCTTGCGCGCGCGATTCACGCTGAAACCATTCTTTATCAGTCGGGAAGACAGCCAACCGCCGCCAACGCTCCCAACATCCGCCGCAAGGTAGATAACCACCAGGGGCAGGCTGACCTCGCGAAGCGTGACATTGAAGTTCGACTTCAAAAAGCTGGGCAGCCAGAAAAGAAAAAACCACCAGATAGGATCGGTCATCATCTTTCCAAGCGCAAATGCCCACGTCTGACGGAAAGGAAACAGGCGACCCCAGGGGATCTGTTCGGAGCTGGCTTCAGGCGGATCGCTGTTTATATACGCGAGTTCAGCGGCGCTTAATTTTGGGTGTTCGGACGGTCTGCGATAAATGGCAACCCAGAAGACAACCAGAATTAATCCAATACCACCTGTTGCGATAAACGCCCACTGCCATCCATAGGTGATTGCAAGCCAGGGCACCACCAGCGGTGCTGCTATCGCTCCAACATTCGAACCTGAATTAAAAACCCCGATTGCCAGTGCGCGCTCACGTTTGGGAAACCATTCCGCTACCGATTTAACCGCGGCCGGAAAGTTGCCCGCTTCAGTGATGCCGAGTCCGAAACGCGCAACGCCCCAGCTGAAGGCCGAACGCGCGCCGGCATGCGCCATGGCCGCGATGCTCCACAGACCAATCGCCAGCCCCAGACCGAGACGAGACCCGAACCGGTCCATCACGCGCCCCGCAAACAGCAGCCCCACAGCGTACGATAGCTGGAACGCCATGTTGATGCGTGCAAAATCCTGCTCGCTCCACTTAAACAGCACCTTCAGATCCGGACCCAGGATGCTCAGGACCTGCCTGTCGATGTAGTTTACCGTCGTCGAGAAGAACAGTAGTGCGCAGATCACCCAGCGATACATCCCCACCTTGCGCCACATGGTGGGGTCCGCATCGCGCCCGGCATCATTCAGTACGCCTGGCGTTACCTCGTTTACATTGGCAGCCGACATTCGCCTCTCCTCATTGACTGGTCATCGACCGAATAGATGCCCGTTTGCCCAATTGGTTGTGGGTTGCTACTAAGTTCCACACGGACTTCAACTTGTTTTCCATCCGGTCCAACAGCTGTAAAACTCAGGTAGCCAGGGGCCAGTTCCAGGTAGTGCGTTGCGCCTGTCCGAATCGCAATGCGGCCGCTCCCCTGCTGGACAAGCTTGGGTCCAATGCTGGAATATATAAGTGGAGAATTCGCGCCATAGAGCATCGTGACGAAGGTTGCGTTTTTGCCGTGCTGACGCGCAATGACAGCGGGAATTTGATGGAGCGCACTCTCAGCGGGACATCGCGCCGTGAACCACTCCGTTCCAGAAGTCGGAGGGGCTTCCAACATGAGAAGCGGCTGTGTGCCGCTCGTCCACATCGCGCGGGGGAACTGGTCTGGCCTGATGCGGGAGGTGTCGGTGAAGTACGAAAGCTGCAGAGTCTGGGTGGTGACGGGTTCAGCGGTTCCGGGGAACTCGATGCTGTCTCCGTCGCCATGCAATATCCAGTCGTACTGGTGTTCGATGTCCGCAGTGATCTGATCGAGAACGACCGCGTACTCGGACGTAAGGGCAATTGCGCGGCGCCACGTCGCCCCGGGGCAGACCTCAGTCGTCTCGGCGCAGGCGAGCTTCACTTGAGGAGTGTCTTTGAACGCGATCAGTCGCCCAAATTTCGTATGGGGCTGGTCCTTGCCGTCGAAGCGGATTGTGTTATGGCTTTGTGTACTTTTGTAATATGGCATCAGCTTGCTCCCATAACTGCAGGTGCCGTAATCCGCACAAAGCAACTGATTGCCGGCGAAGTAGGTGATACCCATTTTGTCGGACTGCCCATGACTCAGGAACGGGCCGTAGTCGAATGTCATCATTGTATCCAATTCAGGGCTCCCGCGCTTCGAGGGCTGACGGAGACAGGCAATTCCAAGCACCGGGAAATTGCTCGCCCCGAAGCCTGGAGGTTCAACCTGAGTGGGGACTATATCATGCACCAGTGACCAGGCATCGACAACATCCGGGCTGAGTGTTTTGGCGGCGTCGCCGAGCGCGCGCAACTGTTGCACAGCCCAGCCGAGCTCAGGCAGCTTGTAACGATTGTATCCGATCTGGTAGATATCCAGTGGGAGGTAGGATCGGAACCACCCGTCGTTAATAGCAGGCAACTGGAAGTTGGGATACATATACCGCAGCGGCGCAGTGAACATGGCGCGCAGGCCCTTGCCGGGGCGTGCCTGCCAGTTGTATAAATCGATGCCGACATTTGCACAGGCCTCGGCGAGGTGCAGAAATCCTCGCATTGGATAGAAGTGATACGTGTGCACCGATTCAGGCCAGAGGCCGTCATCGCCCAGTTGCCTGTCGATCTGGGACTTGAACCCGGCAATCGCGTAGTCGATAAACCGCTGGTGCCGCGTCGCCACGCCTACCACCCCGACCGCGGACAAATGCCAGGAGCCCCAGTTACCACCGAGGCCCATTTTTACCAGGCCTTCGGTACCTTCCCAGAAGAGGTCGCGCTCGATGTGTTGTTTCTGCGCGTCAGTGAGCGCGCCCGTGTCGGCGATGAGGTCGTAAGCCTGGGCCAGCGTGATGAAGCTCACGGACTCATCCAGCGACTGGTAGAATATCCCGCCCTGGAGCGCGCCTGTATGACGACCCGGATACGCGTCGGCATATTTGAGGAGGATGTCGGCGGCTTTCGCGCGGTAGTCGGCGCGTTGTTCTATGGCGCCGGCGAGCGCGAGGTCCAGGCACGCCCTCGTGAGCCACGAATGTTCGACTGCCCGGAACGCACCTTCGATTTTTGGCCCGCTGTATTGTCGGCCGCATGCGGGGCAGGCGAATTGCGTGGTGGATGTGAGATCGGTGAGAATGCGTGGCGGGTCAGGGGGCTGGAGTCGCGTTCCATCGACGCAGACGAAGTCGTGCCAGTAGCCGCTGCGGGGTGGTATGGTATTGGGCTGAGTAAGCCAGTGGTCGGCGTTGGTTTTGACGGCGGTA
Source organism: Candidatus Sumerlaeaceae bacterium (assembly GCA_051003195.1). Taxonomy (GTDB): domain Bacteria; phylum Sumerlaeota; class Sumerlaeia; order Sumerlaeales; family Sumerlaeaceae; genus JBPCLP01. The sequence goes on from JBPCLP010000011.1 coordinate 105,705, forward strand.
AGATAGAGCTGGTGCAGGCGGCCGCCGGGGACCGTGTCGCGGCGGAGTTGCTGAAGTTTGTCGGCGGTGAGGAGGACGTAGGGCCGGGTGCTGGTGGTGACGGAGGTGCAGGGACGTGCTCCGGCGGAGGGATCGGAGAGAGTTGGGGTGGTTTCGGCTGCGAGGGCGGGAGCAGCGAGCGCGGTCGTGCATAAAGCGGTACTGAAGTACCGCAATCCAAAAGCGCGCAAGCGCGCTATATTCGCTGCGGCAGCCAAGCACAAAGCGGTGCTAGAGCAGGTGAAGCGATGCTGCGCAAGCGCAGCGGCCCGCAGTCCAAAAGCGCGCAAGCGCGCTATGATTTTTTCCGAGGTCACTCGATGGTGATTTGCTGGTCTGCGAACGAGAATCGAATGCGGGTGGAATCGTCGAGTGTGACGGCGAACGGTCGCGAAAGCGAGAACGGCTCTGCCTTGCATTTAGAGACCAACTGGCGCGTTGCGGTATGATCCCTGGCGGGATAGAACACCACGACTGTCGGAGAGATCGCAGGCGCGGAGGTAGTATTGTCGATCGCGATACTGTTTAGTGCAAACGGTTGCTCGAGGCGACCGTTGCCGATCTTGTGGTTCTCAAGGTACGTCTGGCGTCCGCTGCTTTGTAGAACTCCGATGCCAAGCTTGTCGTCAAGGTTGTACCAGCTGGAATGCAACGCGACGGGTTGCGTAATTTCCGGTCCATCGGCAGTAAACGTTTTGCTGTCGCTCTCGTAGAACAGTTGACGCTTTGCGCGCGAGTAGACCCAGTGCTGATCGTTGAGCACAGCGAGTAATCCCAGATCGATCTGTTTCACTTGGGCTGATGTCGTAACCTCGACGTGATCCGCATACACAGCGCGTCCGTCCGGCAGAGCGACGAACGCGAAGTGTTGCCGCGCGACATTGCCGCCGCGCATCATCTTGCCGATGACGCCTAATGTGCTGCTGCTTTCAATTCTCCGCACCGATTCAATTTTCGGTGGGTCGTCCTTCAGGCCTTGTATTACAATGCGGCCGATCATGCTACGCTCGTTCGGCGACAACAGCAGGTCCTTATCGAGCGGCATGACCATTCCCATAACCTGCTTGCCCCAGGAAAAGCTCGCGATGGAGTTCTGGGTACGCAGCAATGCGAACTTGCCCGCGGAGAATGGATGCAGCCCGGCGACGCTGGCGCGATAAGTTTCTTCGCTGACCGGTTGCACCGGTTCGCCAAGCATTCCAACCGCATGAAACATCAGCGCCAGCATTTCGAGTGTGAATGGTTGCGTGGAAGGAAAGCTGAATTCCTCCGGTAGAAATACACCGCCGTTATCGTCGCGCGCGCGCATCCGCTCCACGCATTCGAATCCATTGTTCAACAGCCGGCTGGCGTGAACATCTTTATTAAGCACGGCCTGCATGATATGCGACTCGGTCCATTGCGGGTTGCGATGCAGTTGCCAGTCCTGGCCGTTCGGATAAATGTATCCGCCATCGGGCAGCGACAGCTTTTTCAGCGTGCCGTAAACGCCGGTCGTGTTGTAGTCGAGCACCTGCGGTACCGGCCTGCCCGCCCAGGTGTAAACCTCGCGCTGGAAGAGCAGGATGTTCACCGTGTTCATGTAATCCGGATGCACACGATGATGGTTCTCGAGCGTGAAATCGTCGTGGATGTTGGGGCCCGTGCCGGCCAGCCACTCTGCGATGGTTTTGCCGTCATAGACGGCCGAGGAATTGAGATCGGACTTTCGCGCGAAAGAACTCACGGCCCAGCGAAGCGCGGTGGTCCGCCACTGCTCGCTGTGCGGGTGGTTCGGAAACATGCAGTAAGCCAGCGAGATGACCGTCGAGTTCCAGGCATTCTCTTCGGCCTTGGTATCGTTCTCGATCTGCGAGGGAGGAATTTTGTCGATGAAGCGGTCGGCTTCGTCGCAAATCATACGCGCGGCCAGCCAGCGCATTTCGGGCGTCAGCTCGTCCCACAGCAGCCAGCAGCCGCGACCCGCGGTGTTGGCCCACAGCGCGGATTGCCACTGGTCGTACCACTGTTTACCGTCGTTGCATTTTGCACCGCCGGCGCGGTGCGTGGGCAGAATGAGGCGCAGCAGCGCGAAAGCTTTTTCGCGACATCCGTCGCGAGAAAGACCCGGCAGGTATCCGTCCGTGATCGAAGCGCGCAGCGACGCGAGGCCGTACACCAGGTGTGCGTTCGGGCGGATGTCGTGCTCTTTGGATTTCGATGGGGTGAGGGTAAGTGCGGCAGGGTCGCCGGACCATGGTTTAAGCAGGCTGCAGACGTAGCGTGCCTGCTGGTGCATGGCAGGTACGAGCCGCTTTTGCCACGGGCTGTTTGCATCGCGCATGATGGGTTTCGGAGCCGTGGTGGCGAATGGGCCCGCGAGGTCGGCATGGATTTCCGCGGCGGGAGGAAGTTGGGCGATTGCGGGCATGTGGGCAGCGATGCCGAGTGTGAGGACAAAACACACAGCCAAGAAACGTGGGACCTTTCGTGAGCTGCGGGCGAAAGCGATATTCCAGTTAATGTGGCCTGGCAGTGTTGACAGATAGGTAAAGTTTCTTCGGGCGCGCTCCGCGCGTAGAGAAAGCGGCGGCAAGCCGCGCGCACTCCAAATTGGCGCCGCGCACGTTGTAGCGATGCTTGGCGACCTGTGCATCAGTTTTACCAGCTCCGCTGGCCGATGAACTTCGCGACGCCGTCGATGTTACCCAGGAAGAACATGGCGCGCAGTTGTTTTTGTGCGGCGACGTCGCTGGCCAGTTTTTCGTCCAGCGTGCGGAAGAGTTTCATCTTCAGCCAATAGGCGAACTCGTATTTTTCATTGGTGCCGGCAGCGATTGCGAGATCGTCGAGTTCCGGTGTGTTGAGCCCGGCTTTCCATGCCGCGCGATAGAGCGTCTGCGCTTCCTGCCATGACTTGTCGGCTAACGCCTGGAACATCTTGTGCATACCCTGCCATTTCTCGGTGGCCGGTGTGATTAGTTGCGCCACATCCGCCTGCTTGCCGCCAGCGCCAGTGCCGAGTTCGTTGAGGTTCACGACCATCTCGGGCGTGCGGTCGCCGTTGGTGTCGTAGGTTATCTCGTCGATGTAGCCGTTTTTGTCGGTGTCTTTGTAGAGCACGACTTCCTCGAGCTTATCAGCTTTTTCCGGGTTTGAATTGCCCTTGTTCGGTCCTGCACCGCCCCAGAACTTTGCGCCGTAATCGACGAGCCATGCGCCCCACTCTGCGCCGTAGAGATGAATCTTGCCGTCCCAGCGACCGACGTAAATTTTTCCTCCGCCGCTGAAGTCCTGGTCGAACTCGCCGCGATCGCCGAGGGTATCGCTCTGTACGTGCCCTGCAATGCCGCCCGTTGTTCCCTTATCGCCGCCACGCGCGAACTTGCCCATCACGTAGGGATCTGTCGACACGCCGTCGCGCTCGGGGTAGTAGAGCTCGACGCGTTCCCAGCGGTGGTCGTCATCGTCCTCGTCGAAGCACAGCCACACGTTGCCCCATTTCGGCTTGAACAGCTCGTCGTAGCATTTGCCGTGCGGCACGTAGACGAACTCGTCGATCTTGCGCCATGCGTTCTCGCGGAAAAATGGCAGCGACCATTCGGGGGCTTTCAGGCCGCGATGCTTCACGTGGTGGTTTGTGTAATTCAGCTTTTCGCCCCCGCTGAAGCGAAATGTAAGATCGTAATCCATTTCATTTCGACGGCCAGTGTCGTTATCGAGGTCGTAGGTTACATATCCGTCATCGATGGTGCCATCGTACTTCCATCCGCCGAAGTCGGATTTCGCGTCTTTGATCCGTTCCTTATTGTCGCAGTAGCGTATCGCCATCTCGGTAACGCCATCATTGTCGAAGTCATAAAACGCGAACGGGTTTTCCCAGTTGAGGCGTGGGTCCTGAATGCCCCAGACCGGCAGGTGCTCCTTTAAAAAAATGGAGTTGCCGTTATAGTCCGGCGAGAAGTTCGGATCGTCGCCCGGCGGCTGATGCCAGCAGTCGAAATGATAGTCTGCGTCCCAATCGACAAAGCCGTTAACGCCATCCTTGTCGATGTCTTCAAAAACCATATAGTGCGCGGCGTTTGAAGCCACCGTTTTTTGTTTCAGGTTGGGATTGATGGCGAACACCTGTGCTTCGGCTTTGCCGTCCTTGTCGTTGTCCACCCATTTGATGTTCATGTCGTCGGGACCATCGTAGTAGCCGTCACCGTCACGGTCGACCTGCATGCAGTCGGCGGCGATGTCGCCTTTGATGTCGTGCTCGGTGGCGTCGTCGTTTTCGTCGAGGAAGCGCACGCGCTTGCCGTGGAACCAGCTCTCGATGATGTCGGGATCACCGTCGCCGTCAAGGTCGGTGCGGAGGACCTGCGTGGAACTGGTGTCGTTGCCCTCGAGCTTGGATTTGCGGGGCGAGGCGGGGTCGGTCTCGGATAAGTAAACCTGCTGTCCGCCGGTGGTCTGGGTGTCGCGCTGCGCGATCGCGGCGCTCGCAATGGCTCCGCAGATATAAAGGCACACGATTCTCTTCGACATCTATATTCCTCCGACAATTGCATTGATTTTAACCACGGATTACACGGAAAACACGGAGTGACGGAATCCGTGTGTTCTGTGTAATTCGTGGTCAGGAATTAACGTCCAAGCCAGCCTCCGTCGACGGGGTAGACGGTGCCGTGGCAGTAATCGGATGCGTGGCTGGCAAGGAAGACGACCATGCCGGCGAGGTCTTCGGGCTTGCCCCAACGACCCGCGGGTATACGATCAAGGATCGACTTGTTCCGGACGGGATCATCCTGCAGGGCCTGGGTGTTGCGCGTGGCGATGTAGCCCGGCGCGATCGCATTCACGTTGATGTTCTTGGACGCCCATTCATTGGCGAGCGTCTTGGTAATTCCGGCGAGCCCCGACTTCGATGCCGTATACGACGGCACGAGGATGCCGCCCTGGAACGACAGCAGCGACGCGACGTTGATGATCTTGCCGGGCTTGTCCTGCTCGACGAAATGCCTGGCGGCAGCTTGCGCCAGGAAGAACGCGGATTTCAGGTTCACGTTCATCACTGCGTCCCAGTCTTCTTCCGTGAACTCAAGCGACGGCGCGCGGCGAATGGTGCCCGCATTGTTAACAAGGACGTCAATGGAGCCGACCGCATCGAGCGCGCGGGCGACGACGGTGCGCGTCTGGTCCATCTTCTCAAGGTCGGCCGTAATGCCGATGAACTTGCGGCCCGTCGCCTCCACCGCTGCCTGCGTTTCCGCGAAATTCCCGCTGCTGCCCACGCCTGCAATATCGGCGCCGGCTTGCGCAAGAGCGATGCAAAATGCGCGGCCGATGCCCGTGCTGGCGCCAGTGACCAACGCAATTGTCCCCTCTAAATTAAAAAGCCTGGCGCTCAATTTATCCTCCCTGGAAAATCTGTATTATCAGAAAAGTACGTGCTGTACTGCCATTCACTTGTGGTAAGCTGCGGCGCCTGATGCGCGGCGTCCTCAATTCGGTTGAGAAAACCGCCAGTAAAGTGTACGTCCCGTAATCCCACGTCGTAGACCTTGATCTGGTCACGAAAGTCCATCCCGAGTTTGTTGGCGTAGGCGTTAGTGCTTCCGGCTGTTAGCGACGGCAGTAATTGGATAGCAGTAGTCTCACTGCAGTCGATGAGATCAATCGCAGCGGATTTACGTGTCCATTTCCCTGCAGGCTTGTACGTAAGTCTGGAACGAGTGATCACCGAAAATGAATCATCTATATTGATCCAGTTCCAGCACGTAACGGGCTCCTGCGATGCAAGCGCCGGGATCGATCGTGCGCGTTCCTGGTCCGACCATAACTGTCGACCAGGCGTGGTCAGCGAGTCGTTTTCAATTCCCAGAGGCCCGAGCGGATTGGTTCCGAGCACCACAACTGAATTCGGAAGTGCAATGAGTGCAGCACGTTCATTATTGGTGCCTCGCAACAACACTCCTGCGACCGACGGTGCGGCTTGCAAAACGCTGCTCTCGTTTTTTGCGTTCGGCTTTGCGTGGTACACTATTGGTGCTCCAAATGACAGCCCTGTTGGCAGGAGACCTTTCTCAACAGGCAGAGTCATGTACATTCCTGTCGTCGTGTGGCCGTCCACCAGCGCGTAGATTGTTGCCATTGGTTTTACGCCCCACGACGCGGTAACCAGGAATTTCTCATTCCGGTGCACCCACACCTTTGCGTCAGGATAGAACCACGTCTGCGCTTTTTGCTCTGTGTTTTCCTCTGTGTCTCTGTGCCTCTGTGGTTCAGCTTTTTCTATATCTACGGCCAGCTCGTGATGTAGCAGTGCCGTGCTTGCCCGCTTACACACCAGCGGTTCCCACCACCACTCCAGGTTGCTGTCGCCCAGCAACCGCCCCGGTGGCGACACCTCGCGCCGACGCTGCACATGCTTAATTCCCTCCCCTTCCGCGTCCGCGGCCACCGGATCCCCCAGCGCTGTCGCGATGTAGGCGAGATAACTCTGGATCGTTGAGCAGTGGAAGGTCCAATCGTTACCATTTGGAAAAGCGAACTCGCCGCTGGGGAGCAGCAATGGACGCGCAATCTTCTCCCACACATCGCGCACGTGGTGCAACGCGTACGGGCGAAACTCCTCCGCGCGTTTGGTTACATGCAGTCGATCCCCCAGCGCAAGGATAAGCCACGCTTCTCCGAGGTGCTGTCCGCTTACTTGCACGTAATCGGGATGAAAGAAGCCGTGATTGAACATCGTCCAGTCCGGCAGCAGGCTGGCGGTGGAGACCAGCTCGCTGATTATATCTGTGCCTACGGTGGCGGTGCTCGTGCGGTCGCTGGGATGCGAGTAAGTGTTCAAGGCGTAGACTTTCAACGCGCGCCACCACGTGTCACCCCTTGGATCTTTGGGCGCCAGAGCGAGCGCTAGTGCCGGTGCCGCGGTGTTCCAGCCGTTTTCCTCCGCACCGGTGTCGCCCTGCGCCGCCACATAGTCCTTCGGCGGCATTGCGGCGATCCGGTCTGCCTCCGCGCCGGCAATGCGTGTGATTCCATCCCGCTGTGGCGTCGAAAGCTCGTCCCAGCAGAGCAGAACGGCTGGTCCCACTGCCCCCAGCCACAGCGGCGACTGCCACCAGAAACCCCACTGCGGCTGTTGCGCGGGCTGTCTAGACTTGTGGTGCGTGATCAGGTAATCCAACTGCGCTTTTGCGTAACTGGTCAGCTCGTCGCGGGACAAGCCGCAAGCGTCCAACCGCGCCCGATCCTCAGCCGCGATCCAGCCTTTATCCAGCCCGCGGGCGAGCATCACATAAGTGAGCATGGTGTTACACATTCCGCGCACGGCGCCGTTCTGGTTTTTGGCGTCGATGCCGTCGCCCCAGTAGCCTCCCGGCTCAGCCTCGTGCCAAATCGACTTCGCGTAACACCCGTACGTCGTGAGCACGTTCATATACTCGCGCGCCATCATTGGCACCCCGGACGCCTCTGCAGCCAAGGCGCGGCTCCCGCAGAACAAGAAAAAGCCAAAAACAAAAAACCATGGATTACACAGATTACACGGATTGGGGCTTATCCGTGTTTTCCGTGTCATCCGTGGTTTGAATATTGTCCTGAGGTGCTTCAGTGCAGTCCGATTCGTGTCAGAGATTCGTGGATTACAAAAACTTCACAGCCTGGTAATCCGGCTGGATGTTGATCCCGTGCTTAAAATCCCGGTCTCGCTCAGGATCGTAGCCCGCCATCACCCACAGGAACACGCTCTTATATCCAGGCGCTGCCGCGGTCGGGTGATATCCGCCCGGTATCGTGACGCAGTCACCGTCCTGCACCACTTTCGCGAACTCCATTTCCTGTACGGACGAATATACGAACTGCACACTGAACGCCGGTTTCGGCATATCGAAGAATAGATAAAACTCCTCCTTGCTTGTGGCATGCTCATGCGGCGGCCAGCTTGTCCAGGCGCTGGGAGTGCCGACCGTAAAGCCGGCCAGCAGCCGTGATGCTTTGACGTTGTGACCCAGCATATTGAAAATACGGCGCCTGGTTCCCAGCTCTTCCGTGCCGACATCGAAGTAATATTCCGCGTTGTCCTTTACGTCCTCGAAGCGCACCAGCTGCGGTGTGCCGTCGATGTGCGACGGACTGGAGGACAGCACGAGGTCGGCACCGCTGTCGCCCGAGATCTGTGCCTCTGTGTTGCGCGGAACATACAGCATATCGCACTGCGCGAGCTCGTACGTCTGCGCGCCTACGCTCACCACCACCTTCGGCTTGATGCAGAAGAGTATCCACTCTTTATCGCTGGCTGCAATTGTATGCGACCGCGCGCTGGCGGTGAAGATCATGCGGCCATAGCCAAGGTAACGCAGATCGCCCGTCTCGGGCGAGAAGAATTCTTTATAGCCTTCGTGATTTTGTGTTTTCCTGAACACCTTCGGTTCAATGTCCAGTCCAAGTTCTGCCATGGTACTTCTTTCCTTTCAGAGGCCGCGGGTAGTGCGGCGGGTCAGTCCTGAATCTTTACCTGTGGTTGCAGGCGCTGCACGCGCGCCATGTAATCCCGGAATTCCTCGGCCGATTTTACAGCATCCGGTTGTTTGAACCAGTTCGCCACGTACCGATACGTCGCCTTGCCTTCAGGAGCTTTCAAGCGCATGTAAAGGCTTACCGGATCCATGTTCACGCCGTCAATGATCTCGGGGTTCGCAGTTACGCCGAGGCCAAGGTTGCCGGAATGAGGCTTCTGTCCGTCGCCGAGCGCCTGGTTGCCCCACGTTCCTGCCACGCCAAGCTTCTGGTATTTTATCAGTTGTGCACCGGGGTGCTGCACAACGCCCGCGACCAACTCGGGAGGTGGTTTATTGTCGTTGGCTTTAATTGTGAGTTGGCACTCGGCCCAGGTTTGCCCGGCATAGATGAGTTGACGTGCGGTCAGGTCGAGCTTGCGGCCGCTGCTGGTCGTCCAGTCGGTAAATAAAAAATCGCAAACCGCACGAATAGGACCATCGGCGAGCAATTTGAAATCGCGCTTTGCATCGGCGACTTTGACGACATTCTTTTCATCGAGCACGCCAAACCCCCCAATACCCAGGGCCGTACCCACCTTCAGGACATCCATGCCCCACTTGCTGCTGTTGTGGTAGTCCATTCCTTTGGATGCAAATGCCTCCAGGGAAAGCACGGGTTCCGTTTTGCAGAAAACATCTGTCGCGTTGCGGCTGTCCCAGTAAATACGAAATGCGATGAGATCGCTTTCCCACCCCGGGCCTTCCATACCCTTCATGGTCGGCGATTTGATGTACATACCGGCGTGCGCGCGCGGCGGGGCACTCGTCTCTGGCGCTTCGTTGCTTAGCGTGAACTTTTTCGTCTCGTGCGGCTTAAGTGCTGCCAGGAAGACAATTTCCTCCGGCTTGCCATCCCCATCCAGATCGTCGGCCTGTACTGCGGATCGGGCTCCGTCTGCCATGGCGCTTTTTACATCGGCGGCCGAGTTGAGTCGCACGACGACAGGCGCTTCTTTCCAGTCGTCATCCGTGGGATTTGTAACCGACACTGTGGCGGCGGTTGCAAACGAGGCAGCCAACCCAAACAAGGCTGTCTGTGCCCGGAACCATGTTTTATATTGCAGCATTCAATGTCTCCGTTAACTTGTTACCCGTTATTGTTGTGTCGTATGCTGATAGGCAGCGGTAGCAGGTAAAGACAATTCTTTCACCGTCAAAATAATCGCAACAAACTAATGTTGCCACTTAATTCGAGATGCAGCCAGACCTTCTCCACCCATTCGATACGGAGCTCTCATGAAAATTACAGCAGGAGTCTTGATTCTCTGCACTGTGACAGGATTATCCGCACATGCCGAGACGAGCGTTCCGATGCAGCTTTGTTTTGGCGGCGGCGATCATCCAACCACCGGCGATGTCGAACGGAAGATTGAGGCCGAGAGGGAGTTTGTAAAATATTTACAGCGTGGAAAGGCGACAAGCCACGAAACGTATGTGCGCTGGAGCATGATCGAGCCCGCCAAAGGGACTTTTGATTTCAAGTTCCAGGATGCTATCCTGGCAGTGGACCAGGCAGCAGGACTGAAGTGGGTACCGTTTATCGTCCTGTCGCCGGCCTACACGCTTCCGGACTGGTTCTATCATGGCCCTGAAGACGTGGGTTATGTATGCCTGGAGCATGGCAAGCGATCAGATATCCAGACTCTTTGGAACCCACATCTGCGGCCGCACATCAAGCGCGCCTATGCAGCGTTTGGAAAACACTATGCTAAGAACAAATCGCTGGAATCTGTGCTGCTTGGAGTTTCCGGCAATTACGGTGAAACGCTTGTACCGGCATCCAACCTCGATTGGACACAGGACCTGCATGGTCCTTATCACACGCACGTCGGATGGTGGGTCGGCGACGATTATGCGGTCGCGGATTTTCGAAAGCGCGCCATCCAGGAGTACAAAACAGTGAAGGCTCTCAACCGCGCATGGGGCACGACGTTCAGCAAGGAAACCGACATTCGTACCCAGCTGCCTCCGCAGTGGCCTACCACCGCGGCTCGGCAGTTCCAGGCGGAGTGGATGCTTGATTCCATGACGGAATACGCCGACTTCTGCATGAAAACGGCAAAAGCAGCCTTACCCAAAACTGACGTTTATCTTGTTGTAGGCGGGCATGCCCCGTCCTACCATGGACTGGACATCACTGCGCAAACAGAGGCAGCCGCAAAGCGGGACTGCGGTATCCGCATCACCAACGAAGCGGATCCCTTTCAACTGAACTTCCCCATTACGCGGATGGTCAGCTCCGCCTGCAGGTTTTATGGGACGTTTTTCAGTTACGAACCGGCGGGCGCGATCAGCTACAAGGGTGTGGCCACACGCTCATTCAATGCAACGGCCTCCGGTGCCAAATGCCTGCACTGGTATGAGAACAATGTGCGCGAGACCACGCGGGCGCTGGAGGTGTGGGATCGATGCCGTCCTCTTATGCGCCAGCGTGAGCCCGTTATCGATGTCGCAGTGTTCTATCCCCGCAGGTGGATGAACCTGCAAGGCGATGAGGAGCTTGTGTATATGTACCAGGATTTCGGCGCCGTGCGCGCTGCGACGGATTACGACTTCCTGGATGAACGACTGCTGAACACCTTCTCGAGCGGAAAGCTGAAGCCTTACAAGTATCTCCTGGTGCGCGAAGATACCGTTGCAGATGAGATTTCCAGCCGTGCAGTAACTCGTTTCCTGCGCCGTAAGGATGCTCCAAAAGGGATATTCTTTATGCGTGGCCAACCGCAGGCACCAGATGCACACGGGTGGCTTCAGGGAATTGCAAAAACGGTGCACCCAAACGACGATTATACGTCAGGCATTTACCACGCACGATTCACGGACGGATCGCTTCTTTTCCTGAGCGAACTCGATGTAGAGGCGGATCTTTCAAAGACGCATCCTCAAATGGTGAAAAACACGACCGTGCTCCGCCCACGTGAAATGTTAGAGGTGCGCGAATAGCCTCCGCGCAATTCAATGCGCCCCGCTATAGCCGCCTTACTCCGTGCTTGACCGCCTGGTAAGCCATCCCCGCCTGAAAGAGGCGCGGGAACCGGCGGGCAATAAACAGCGCCGCCAGGATCTTAAGAACGTTTCCCATTTCCTTCACTCCTTTTGGTCTTTCTTTTAACTTTAGCATTCTGTTTTGTCACCATCTCTGACAAACGGCTCCTGAGAAAACGCATGACCATCTTCTCATCGGGATCGAGCCCGCTCCCCTTTTCATCCAGTGTTCGCGCCACACTCGTCTCCAGGTTCTGCACGAGCGTGCCGTCCAGGTAAGAATCGAAAATCGCCGGGTGAACGTAACATTTGCGGCAAATCGTCGGCGTGTTGCCGAGTCGCATCGCCACCTTTTCAACGGCTTGCACGATGTTCTTCTTTGCCATGCGCAGCGATGGGGCGTGCTTCATATCACGCAATGCGAGCGCGGCAAGCACCGTCCCGGCCCACGTGCGAAAATCTTTCGCCGTAAATTTCTCTCCTGTGATCTGCTTAAGGTAAGCGTTCACGTCTGTGGAAGTAACACTGCGGCGATGCCTATTTGCGTCGGCGTACTGAAACAGTTCCTGTCCAGGCACGTCCCGGCACTTTTTCACCCTTTTGGCCAGTTCGCAATTATCCATCGCGATATCGTGAACCTTGCCGCTCTTCCCCTTGAACCGGAACCGGATTTTACATCCGTCCACCTGTACGTGCTTGTCACGCATGGTGGTAAGCCCGAATGAATTGTTATCCCGGGCATACTCGGCATTGCCCACCCGGATCAGGGTGGTCTCGAGTAGTCGAACAACAGTAGCGAGCACCTTGTGCCGGTTCAGATCGGGCAGCTTCAAGTCCTCTTCCACTCGCGCGCGGATCTTTGGCAGCACGCGCCCAAACTCCAGCACGTTCTCGTACTTGCTTTGGTCCTGCGATTCGCGCCACAGCCGGTGATAGCGGTACTGCTTGCGCCCGCGGGCATCAATGCCGGTGGCCTGCAGATGGCCGTCTTCGTGTTTGGTAATCCACACGTCCTTCCAGGCGGGCGGAAGCACCAGAGCCCCAATACGGCGCAGCACAGCTTCGTCCTTTACCACTTTGCCGTTTTCGCCCAGGAAGACGAACTTTCCGCGCTTCTTCACGCGGCGAAAACCCGGCTCGTCACCGCTCACACAGCGCAGTTTAACAGGGTCGTTTGCGGCCTTCCATACCGCGGGAATTGGCAGGTCCTTCGTCTTGCGTTTTGCTTTTCGGCGAATTGAAGCAGTTACTGTCGAACCAGTTGCATGTGTCATGCGGCTAAAACGCGCTAAAAGCATGCCACATTGTGGAAAGCTGAAACAGTTAAGATTGAAGCCTTTTGGCGAGTGTAGACAGGCCGCATGAAAATCCTCGAATACCCACGTCAGCGCAAGGCGGTGCTGCAGGCTTTCGCCGGGGCGGACGAACGGGATAACCGCAACCTGAAGCTAGTGCAGCGAATTCTCAACGATGTGCGCGAGCGCGGCGACGAGGCACTGGCGGACTATTCCGAGAAGTTCGATAGAAAGAGGCTGGTCGGCAAAGCGATGCGCGTGAGTCCGCGTACTTGCCAGGCAGCCTGGAATGCACTGAACAAGGAGCTGGCCGCGGCACTGGAATTTGCCGCGGCAGGTATTCGGGCTTTTCATCAAAAGCAGGTGCGGAAAGGATTCGTCCTCAAGCGGGGAGGCGTGCGGCTGGAGCAGCGCCTGCGCCCGTTGCAGCGAATCGGCGCGTATGTACCGGGCGGCGTAGCCACGTATCCCTCCACAATGCTGATGAACGTAATTGCTGCGCAGGTGGCAGGTGTGCCCGAGATCATTATCGCGACACCTCCGGTCAAAGGCGATCCGAAGGCGTTTGTCCCATTTGCAGTCGCACACATGCTGGGTGTCTCCGATCGCATTTACCAGGTCGGTGGGGCACAGGCGATCGCGGCGTTGGCGTACGGCACGCGCACCATTCCCAAAGTGGACAAGGTAGTCGGACCGGGAAATGAGTTCGTCGCGCTCGGCAAGAAGCTGCTGTATGGGACCATCGACATCGATTCGGTCGCGGGAAACAGCGAGGTCCTGATCATCGCCGACGCGACAGCATCCGCACGTTACATCGCCGCCGATCTCCTGGCGCAGGCGGAACACACCGGCGGGGAATCCGTTGTCGTTGTGGGTATCGGAAAGAAATTTAATTTCCAAGGCATCGAATGGGAGCTGGAGGCGCAGCTTCAGAATGCGCCCCGCGCAAAGCAGGCGCGACAATCCCTGGAATCCGGTGGCTTGTTTATTCGTGTTTCCTCAGGCGCCGAGGCGGTGGAGGTGGCAAACCTCAAAGCGCCAGAGCACCTGGAGATCATGGCGGCCGGGGCAGAGAAAATCGCAGACAGCATCTACAATGTGGGCGCCATTTTCATTGGGCCGTATACGCCGGAACCGATCGGCGACTATGTGGCCGGGCCCAACCACGTGCTTCCGACCGGCGGCACCGCGCGCTTCTTCTCGCCGCTCGGAGTCGATGCGTTTATGAAAGCCAGCAATGTGCTGCAGTACGGCCGCACGGATTTTCTCAAAGCCGCTCCCCACGTTATTACTTTAGCCGAAAGCGAAGGGCTCTACGCACACGCCGAGAGCATACGGGTGCGGCTGGAAGAGACCGAAAGTACCAGGAAGAGGAACTGAGCAGACCCCAATTCTCTGTGCGTCAATGCGGCGCCCGAATCTCTACATTCGCCGGCGGCGGCAAATCTGTAATCGGTAACACGCACTTCTGCGCACAGTCTTCAAAGGCTGCCATTTGGCGAAGCTGGCGTTCATGCAATGTCGCGTGACTTAGATATTCTCGCGGCCATGGCAGCCTCTGCTCCAGTTCATGCTGCTGAGACGCAAGGCGCTGCTTAATGTCGGAAATTGAGTGCGGGGCGTCGACATTCACGCGGTCTGTCGAGCCTAACCGCACACATCCAAAATCCGTGCTTCCCAACGCGAGGAAAGTCTCCGCATGGTCTGGCCGATCACAAAACTCCACCGTCAGGGGAATTGTTCTATCCAGTTCGCGGCGAATGACGGCGGTTGCATCGCGGATTAATTGCGGACTGGCTGACGGACAGATAGACATCGTCGAGTATGGAACGGGCTGAAACGGGATCAGTACCATCTGCTGGATGTGACGGTAACGTCGATGGATTCCCGTGATGCGTTGTGCAGCTAGTGCCCAGCTTTCGGGCTGCTCCCCGATACCGATTCGAATGCCGGTAACCGTCGGTATATGCAATCGACCGAGCTCCGAAAGCGCTGCCGTTCTTTCCTCCATCGATTTTTGCGGCGCACCTTCGTGCGCGCTCTTGGCCAGCAGCGAATCATCCGCAGCTTCGAGCAAAAGCCGAACGCTCGAGACCCATTCTGCCAGGAACCGTAGATCGGTAAACGTAAGCCGCCCGACATCCAGTACAGGAAACAGAACTCGAGGACCGCGAACCTCCAGAGTCGCCTGGCAAAGCGCCTGCAGGTATGCCGACCATTTGGCATAGCCGTAGTAACGCACCGTGCTCTGGATCTCACGCAGGGATTCAATACCTTCACCCGAAGTCAGCGTGATTTGCGTGGCGCCCAATCGCGCGGCAAGTCGCAAGGTTCGCCTGAACTGTTTTGGGGACGGCGGAAAAGGCGACGGAGTCTGCGGAAAGTTACAATAACCACACGTAAATACACAACGTCGCGAGAGAACCACCTGGTACTCGGGCACATAAGTGTAAACAGCCACAGATTTGTTCTCCTCGCGCACCTGCCTCACAGAACAGATGCCTGCAACATACCAGTTATAGCACGCCTGACGCCAGCCGACCTGAAAATATCCCTGGTGTGCCGAATCAGAACGCACAACCCCCGATTCGGCATACAGAACTGATTACGAACTAACGGTAGACACAATAGTTGCACCATTTCGCCACGGCAGGTCAATAGTTTGCCACCGCTTCCGTACCAATAAATTAGCGGGCGCCGAGTGCTTCTTCGTATTGACACGGACTTTGCGCTGCCGACGCTCGGATGCTACGACACACCAGAAGGTAGGTAGTTATGCGCCAGTTGATCGTCTCCATAGGTGCATTCATCGCGCTGCTGAGCGCGTCGAGTTCTGCGGTTGCGCAGGAGTACGGCGGCTTAACCGGCAGCAATAACAATAGCCTTGGCTCGGGCAGTGGTTCCTCGCGCTCGCGCTCCAATCGGTCCAACTTTGAAAGCTCGAACGAGGGCATAACCGATTTCGGCGGCAGCAGCAGGAGCGAGGGTAGATCCAGCAGGCGCAACCGCAATGGCACCCCTACCCCACGGGCGGGTGCAAAGACCGATGGCACCCCTGTTCCTGGCAGCAAGGCGACCCCGGGATCGGGAAAAGAACTAAAAAGCGCCAAGGGAAAGAAAGCTCCCAGCGGCAAGAGCAGCAGCAGCGGAGAGGCGCGCGCCGCCACCAATGTTGAGTTCAAAATGAAGGCCAATCCCTCGACAAACCTGCTCTATATTGAGGGCATAGGTGTGGAGCCGACACTCAATATTCTCACAACAGAGGGCGAAGAGTTTGTCACGCGCGTGTTTTTTGTGAATGCCCGCGGCTCGCGCTACAAAACGTTCAGCATTGCGCTCAAGTACGACCCCTCTATCATTACGCCGGTTGGCATTGATGACAGCGACGTTTCCAGCCTGCTGGAGAATGACGCCGCGGCACATGTTGATGCAAAACGCGGTATTATCACCTATAAAGCGGTACTGAAGCAGCCGCGCACCGACCCGGCCAGGACAGTCTTTAAAGTGCAGTGGAAGTCGCTCACCCCGACATCTGACGCAGCTATCTCGTTTATCAACAACGACAAATTCCGCAGCAATGTGCTGGATGACGAAGAGCACAACGTGCTGCTGCAGCGCGACGAGAGCGGAGAAATTGAAGCGAGTGACAAAGCGGGCCTTGTGGATGCAGCCGTTTCTGTAATGCCGTCGGCACAAACCTCACGTGCGCTATCCGATGACGAGGGAAGCTTTTCCGCCATCTCGCTGGCCAACAACATCAGCCGGGGTACGGCCGAAGGCGGAGTGATCCTTGAACTGCGTCCGCGCCGGCAATCCAGCATTCGCGTCGGCGAAGATTTCCTGGTCGATCTCGTTTTCTCCAACCCGCGCCACGCCGAACTGGACACCATGAAAGTTAAGCTGCGCTTCGATCCTGCGGTGCTCCAGGTAGTGGACTATGACACCGACAACTGGATCACGCGCGGCATCAACTTGTTCGACGGCGATTACCACGACGATCTGCCATTCGATTACCATCGCAAAAACACCGTTTCGAACTCAACCGGCATCATTGAGTATGACATGGGTTTCGCGGCCCGCGTCAGGGTGCCGGTACAGGGCACGATCGCCACGATACGGATGCGCGCGGTTGCGCCTGCCGCCGCCACTCCGATCACCTTTGTATACGACGATACACCCGAGGCGGAGCCCCAAACCGCGGTCACGTTCCTCGGCTTTAACCTCGTCGGTTCACCAGGCGAAAGAGCCGCCGCCCTGCGCAGCGTAGACGTATCCATCAGCAACCTTTAACCGTCCCTCAAACCCTGCTGCAGGAAAGCTTATTGCATGATTAACCTGGATGCGCAACGCACCCACACAGAGTTCCCTCGCCATTTTGTAGCCGAGGATGCAGACCTCGGCGATTGGACGACGCTTGAGAAGTATTTCGAAGAGCTGCAGGCCCGACCTGTAGATGAGCCGTCACAACTCGAAAGATGGCTCACCGATCTTTCCGAGGTATCCGCCGCGATCTCAGAAGAGTCTGCCGCCCGCTATATTGCCATGACGTGCCAGACCGATGACCCGGCACTCGAGAAGGCTTACCTTCATTACGTCGAGCATATCCTTCCCCAGACGGAGCCACGCTTTTTCGAGTTGAGCAAGAAGTACCTGGCAAGCCCGGCGAGACAGCAGCTTTCAAAAGATCGGTTTTTCGTTTTCGACCGGGCGCGCGAGAACGAAGTTGCGCTGTTTCGCGAGGAGAATATTCCACTGCAAACGCAAGACGACGTCCTGCGCCAGCAGTACCAGAAAACCTGCGGCGAGCAGACGGTGGAGTTTGATGGGCGCGAGCAGACGCTCCCCCAGCTGGCTAAATACCTCGAGGAAACGGATCGCGCTAAACGCAAAGCGGCGTGGAATGCTTCGGTGGTCAGGCAATTACAGGATCGCGAGAAGATGGAAGACTTCTTCGAGCAGATGCTGGAACTCCGCGGCAAAATTGCCGCCATTTCCGGGTTCGACAATTACCTCGAATACATGTTTCGCCGGTTGGGCCGCTTCGACTATTCTCCTCTGGATTGCCGTAAGTTCCAGGAGGCCATCGAACGCGATGTAATGCCGGTCAGGCGCAAGTTGCGCGAGCGCAGGAAAGCAGAACTCGGGCTGGAGAAGCTTGCCCCATGGGACCTCGACGTGGATCCGCAGGGCAGGCCGCCACTCCGGCCTTTCAACGATGCGCAGGAACTCATTGAGGGCGCGGACAGAATCTTTGATGCAGTATCGCCCCTGCTTTCCAAAGATTTCGACGTCCTGAAGTCACGCAATCTGCTCGACCTGGATAGCCGAAAGGCGAAGGCGCCCGGTGGTTACCAAAGCACTTTGGACGAAGCACGCCTACCTTTCATATTCATGAACGCCGCTGGTCGCAACCAGGATGTTTTCACGCTGCTTCATGAAGGAGGACACGCGTTCCATGCGCTGGCACACAGGTACGAGCCGCTGCATGCTTACCGTGACGCGCCGATTGAATTTTGCGAAGTCGCAAGCATGGGCATGGAGATGATGGCGTGCGAGAGACTTACGTCTTTCTATAAGCCCGAAGAGGCACAGCGAGCCCGCACCATGCACCTTCAGGACACCATTATATTACTGCCGTGGATCGCACGCATTGATGCATTCCAGCACTGGATCTATACTCACCCTTCTCACACGCGGGAAGAGCGCAAGCAACAGTGGCTGGAACTGGACGCGCGTTTTGGAGACGACCTCGACTGGAGTGAACACCCGGAGTGGCGTGAGTGCTCCTGGATTCGCCAGCTTCACCTGTTTTGTGTGCCATTGTACTATGTTGAGTACGGAATTGCCCAGCTTGGTGCGCTCCAGCTGTGGGTAAATTACCTGCGCGATCAGCAGGCAACGATCGACAGGTATCGAAGCGCGCTTGCGTTAGGAAGTTCCAAACCGCTGCCGCAATTGTTTGAGGCAGCCGGTATTCGATTCGCATTCGATTCACAAACCATCGGGCCGCTGATGGAAAAAGTCAGCTCTGAGCTGGTCGCGTGAGTCGGTGCCCAGTTCTCTGGTTCTTATTGAGCGCGATGTAATTTAGCTTTGACATGGGGTGTTCTGTTCCCGGAATCAGGCCCCAACAGCATGGGAAATGCTTTGTTTTGCTGCACTTGCATAGTCCCATGTTGTGCCGACGCGAGTCGGCCCAGATCCGCTTGAGGGGTGGATTCTGGGAAACTGATGAAAGGAGGCTAAATAAACATGAAGGCTCTTGTAATCGCCGCAATCGCGGTCGTTTCTGTGGTGTCGGTCACTGGTTGTTGCCGCACGCGTAGCGCCACTGCTTGTGCTCCGATGTGTGCGCCGGCTTGCCCGCCGCCCATGCCTATGCAAATGGAGAAGTAAAATCAGGGTCGGTTGGGCCCTACCGATCATCTGCCGGTACGCGAAAGCGTACCGGCAGTTTTCATTTGGAAGAATTTCTACGATCTCGTTTTCTCCCTTTTCTACGCCACCAAATATCTGAATCCGTGTCCTGTAGTAACGCACGGCGTGGAAGCGGGAGGGTTTCCGCAACGCGTTCCTGATGGGCCGTTAGCTCAATTGGTAGAGCAGCAGACTCTTAATCTGTTGGTTGTAGGTTCGAGTCCTACACGGCTCACATCGCTCAATGCATAACCCCCTAATGATGCGCCAGTTGATGGCATCTGTTTTACTTGCGACACTAACAGCCGGGAGAGCAGCGGATGAACGTGACCGTGGTTTACATGCTACAGCATGCCAACGAATCCAGAGCCGAAGAACTCAGCATGGATATCGTGAAGGATGGACAGTACTATCCGATTCCCCGCGTCGGCGAGTTAGTCGACACTGGACAGTCTGTCGCGACCGTTAAGCTGGTTGAATACCTGTACGGACGCGGTATGCAAAGAAAGGTCGTTGTAGTACTCGTACCGAATCAGTAGTTCATTACCAGACCAAAGGGCAACTTACCCCCGATTCGGCACACAGAACTGGTTCCGAACTAACGATAGTCCAGCTAGTGTGCCGTCCCTGAAATTCGCGGCATAATTCCTGGATTCCGGCTTTTTGGAATCCGCAGCCCTCAGGTTTTTTGCACCGAAGGTGCAGCGGAACACAGCCCAGTGTCAGGAGCCCACGGCTTTTTGTGGCCGACGCAGCCCTCAGGTTTTTTGCACCGAAGGTGCAGCGGGACTCAGCCCAGGGTAAGGATTCCGGTTTTCTAGAATCCGCA
Organism: Candidatus Sumerlaeaceae bacterium; assembly: GCA_051003195.1. Classification (GTDB taxonomy): domain Bacteria; phylum Sumerlaeota; class Sumerlaeia; order Sumerlaeales; family Sumerlaeaceae; genus JBPCLP01. The sequence goes on from JBPCLP010000011.1 coordinate 125,801, forward strand.
GCCCTCAAGTTTTTTGCACCGAAGGTACAGCGGAACACAGCCCAGGGTCAGGATTCCGGCTTTATGGAATCCGCAGCCTCAGGTTTTTTGCACCGAAGGTGCAGCGGGACTCAGCCCAGGGAAAGGAGGCCACGGCTTTTTGTGGCCGAACGCAGCCCTCAGGTTTTTTGCACCGAAGGTGCAGCGGGACTCAGCCCAGGGTCAGGATTCCGGCTTTTTGGAACCCGCAGCTCTCAGGTTTTTTGCACCGAAGGTGCAGCGGGACTCAGCCCAGGGTCAGGATTCCGGCTTTATGGAATCCGCAGCCTCAGGTTTTTTGCACTGAAGGTGCAGCGGGACTCAGCCCAGGGAAAGGAGGCCACGGCTTTTTGTGGCCGACGCAGCCCTGGGATATCGATCCAATTACATCGCGCCCTGAAGGGGCGCCGGAAAACGCGCAAATTTATTAGTTCGGCGATCGAAACTCACAACCGCGCACCAGCCGCCGCGCGTCGCTTCTCACGCCACCTCTTTGCGCATCTTCGCGCTGAGAATGCGTAACTGCTCCCGATATTTTGCCACCGTGCGTCGCGCGATGTTAACGCCCTTCTGCCGAATCAGTTCTGCGAGCCGCTGATCGCTGTAGGGTTTCTTGGGATTCTCGCCTGCAATCAGCTCCGCCAGCATTTCCTTAATGGACGTACTGCTGGCGTCCTCGCCGGAATCGGTTTCCAGGCCAGGACTGAAGAAGTACTTTAGCTCGAAGATGCCGCGCGGCGTCTCAATGTACTTGTTTGTCGTAACGCGCGCGACGGTGGACTCGTGCATCCCCACGACTTCCGCAATTTCTTTAAGCGTGAGCGGCCGCAGCGCGCTTGTTCCCTTTTCCAGGAACTCCTTCTGGAACGTCATCACTGCTTCTGAGACTTTGAGTATCGTGCTTTTGCGCTTCTCGATGTTTTTGATCAGCCATACCGCCGCCTTGTACTTCTCCATCGCGAACTCTTTGTCCTTCGCTTCAAAGCTCGCGCCCTGCTGGAGCAGCTGTCGGTAATACCGATTGATACGAAGGCTGCCAGTCTTGCCCTCGTTCAGGTAAATCATATATTTGTCGTCTACCTTCTTCACATAGACGTCGGGTTGAATATACTTAACGTCTTCAGAGGAGCGGGCACGTCCCGGCTTCGGCTCCAGGTGGGAAATCTGGTGGAACACTTCACGGACCTGCGGCTCCTCAATCTTAAGATCGCGCGCGATCTCTTTGAACTTCTTCTTCTGCAGGCGGTCCAGGTGGTGCTCGACGATTGCGAACACCAGTTTATCTCGCACCCCGCGATTCTCCAGTTGCAGGCGCAGGCATTCGGATAAGTTCCGCGCGCCAACACCCACCGGGTCGAAGGTCTGAATGACGCGCAGTACCTGCTCAATTTCCCTCACGTCACATTTCAGTTCGGCTGCAAGATCCTCCAGCGGAACACGAAGGTACCCGTCGTCATCGAGGCTACCGATAATGTAGTCGCCAATTTCAACCTGCTTCTTGTTGAGCGCGCTGACGTGGAGCTGCCATTTCAGGTTGTCATACAGGTTTTCCCGCAGAGCCACATAGTCGGCGAAATCGCGTTCCTCTTCCTGGGGTTCACTGGGGGTGTATACGCGGCTTTCCGCATCGTCGTAGTATTCCTCCCAGTTGAGGTCCATGTCGCCCATGTGATGGTCATCGGTGGTGGTTTCGGTTCCCGCTTCAATTACGGCAACGGAGGGCGCCGCGTCTTCAGGCGAACTATACGTGAAATCGATTACCGAGGGTGCATCTTCACCCGACTGCTGCTCAGGCGACTCGCCTTCCGGGGTCTGCACCTTTTCCTCGTCGGAATTTTCTACATCTTCTGCAATTTCAAGAAAGGGGTTCTCGACCATCTCCTGTGTCGCAAGTTGCTCGAGTTCCTGTGCCGACATCTGCAGCAGTTGAATGGACTGCTGCATCTGCGGAGTCATTATCAGCTTTTGCGTTTGCTTCTGAACCTGGTTGAGCGAAAGAGCCATGAATTGACCGCCATCTAAATTGAACTTAATCAGCGTGGGAAAGAACGGTTACCGCACTAAGTTCCGCTATGTACGCCAAAACTATGCCAGCAAACCTGTTTGACGCCGCTCATCTACCCCGAGTTCCTCAGCAAGGTCTGATTCCTTGATAATTTTGCGAATCGCACTTGCGCTGGTATTTGTCGCCACAGGGCAGTACCTGTTTGTGAATGCCGCGGGGCAATTTTTCAGCGAAAGCCTGATCTTTGAAGCCGGAGAACTGACAAAGCGGGACCGCTATGCCCAGGCCGAGCAGGCTGCAATCGCCGCAACGCGATTTAATCCACTTAACGGCTACGCCCAGTACCAGGTCGCCTCAAACCGGTATCTGCTGGACAAGTATGACGAAGCAGCCGAGCAGGCAACGCGGGCGTTGCCGCTTATGCCCCACCGTGCAAACTTGCTTCGCCTCAGGGGCGAATGCTATTACCAGGCAAGGCAATACGATCGTGCCGCAGCCGACCTGTTGAACTACTTTGCGCTGGTGCCGGACCCGCCCATGAACGCAGGGCACCTCATGCGGATCGCCGCCATCAGCCTGTTTCAGCTGAAACAGGCAGGCCAGGCCACGTACTGGCTCAATCGGTCCGCGGCAAATGCGGCCAGTTTCGCAGACGCGCAGCGCGTGAAGACGGATACCGCCCTTTTGCTCAATGATCCCGAAATGGCAGCCAATGCAATTTCCAGCCTGTTAAGCCGGCCAGCGCCAAACACAATCAACGGGCCAGAACACCTGAAGAATGCTATTCTTTCCAGCAAAGTGACCGTGTTCGTGCAGGCACTCGAACAGATCAGCAGCCGCTATCGAGATTCCCCGGTTCTGGTAAGGACACTCGCGGCCGCCTACGTACGCAGCGGGAAAATGACTTCGGCGGTGTCTCTGTTGAAGCAGGCCCTCGCAGCAAATGACGCGGATGCCGATCTTCATTTTATGCTCGGTGACCTGCTGTACGAACAGAAGAATTTCGGCGAGGCAGCGCAGCACTATGATCGCGTGCTAAGTCTCCAGCCCGACTCCGCCTATCGGCAGGACATCGAGCGACGGAAAGCCGATATGCGTTAGCCCTTCGTTCAGCTTTTCTGGTGCAGCGGAAATTGGATCGTCAGTTCGCTCACTTCACCGCGTATGCGCGCGCGCAAACCCGCATCATCAGGACTCTTCAGAACCTGTGCGATCCAGCTGGCAATCTGCGTCATCTCGGCCGCGCCCATGCCGCGCGTAGTTAGAGCCGGCGTGCCCAGCCGAATGCCGCTGGTTTCCACCGCACTCTTTGTATCGTAAGGAATCTTGTTCTTGTTGCAGGTGATTCCCGCCTCTTCGAGCAGCTGTTCCGCGAGATGCCCGGTAACGCCTAGCGGCGTTACATCCACCAGCAGCAGGTGACAGTCCGTTCCGCCGCTGCACAGTCTCAATCCTTCAGCCACCAGCCGCTCCCCCAGCAGTTTTGCGTTTTTCACAATCTGAGCGGCGTACACCTTAAATGATGGTTGGAGCACCTCACCGAAGCAGACCGCCTTCGCAGCGATCACGTGCATCAACGGCCCGCCCTGTATACCCGGGAACACCCATTTATCGATCGCCTTGGCGTACTCCTGTCGGCACATAATCATGCCGCCGCGCGGACCCCGCAGTGTTTTGTGCGTTGTCGTCGTTACGAAATCGGAGTGCGGCACAGGCGAGTCGTACAGCCCGGCAGCTATGAGCCCGGCGTAATGTGCGACATCGCACATCAACAACGCGCCAACCTCTTTGGCGATCTCCGCAAACCTGGCAAACTCGATCTGCCGTGGGTAGGCGCTCGCCCCGGCAACAATCATCTTCGGCTTGTGTTCCCGCGCCTGGGAAACGACATGATCATAATCGATGAACTCGGTGTCGCGTCGCACACCATAAGATACCACATTGAAAAACGCGCCCGAGAAATTGACCTTCATACCATGGGTCAAATGCCCGCCGTGCGCCAGGTCCATCCCAAGGATAGTGTCGCCCGGCTTCAACTGCGAAAAGTAAACGGCCATGTTCGCCTGCGCGCCGGAATGTGGCTGAACGTTGGCGTGATCAGCTCCAAAAATCTTTTTCGCGCGGTCGATCGCAAGCGTCTCCACGATGTCGACGTGTGCGCAGCCCCCGTAGTAGCGCTTGCCCGGCAGTCCTTCGGCGTATTTGTTCGTGAGTTCGCTGCCCTGCGCTTCCAGCACCGCGTCGGACACAAAGTTCTCACTGGCGATCATTTCCAGCGTGCCCCGTTGGCGTCCCCGCTCCGCTTCAATCGCGGCAAACACATCCGGGTCGATCGCTTCCAGGCTCTCTTTTTCCATATTCGTCGATACACTCACTGCTTTGCACTCTGCCTTTCCATCGCGGCGTTGCTGATGCGCCGTCCCACTTCATCGATCTTCTGCACGCGGCCCTGATGGCGCCCGCCTTCAAAAGGTGTTTCAAGCCATGTTTTAAGGATCTGCTCATTGAGCTCGGGCGATTGCTCGCGTGACCGCAGCGACAGGCAATTCGAGTCGTTATGGCGCCGGCTCATAGCTGCCGCGTATAAATCCGTGACCAGTGCGCATCGTACACCGGGTACGCGGTTTGCCACCATGCTCATTCCAACACCCGAGCCACAAATCAGCACGGTCCGATCGACGTCACCCCCGGCAACAGCCTCGATGGCTTTCTCCGCCATATCGGGGTAATCGACCGATTTGTTTTCATCCGTTCCGTAATCGATCACCTCGTGACCGAGCTTCTTGATCCCGGAGATAAGCCGCCCCCGCTCTTCCACGGCGGCGTGATCGTTAGAAAAGGCAATTTTCATCAGGCAAAGTCCTCCTCTCCCTATACTGGAGGGAAGCGCTGGTAATCAGATCGCGATGGTTGAAGTGTCGCTCAACTCCGGTACGGCTTCCAATGCAGGGCGGCTGGGTTGTTTGCGCGGATCCCGGCTCGCATACTTTTTCAGGCTTTTGCGCACGACTTTGTGCACACCTTCAATCGTAGATTGCGAGTACACTTCCTCTGCCAGCAGCTTGGCTTCGTTCAGGTTGATTGAGCGTATCAGCCGCTTCACCTGCGGAATGCCCACGGCACTCATCGACAACTCGTCCACTCCAAGTCCCAGTAGCAATATGGCAGTCATCGGGTCCGCGGCCATCTCGCCGCACACGGTGACAGGGATGCCGTTTTTACGCGCCGCAAGCACCGTGGTTTTCAGCAGCTTCAGGACCGCAGGATGCATTGGCTCGTAAAGATATGCGACTTTTTCATTTCCGCGATCTACTGCCAGCGTGTACTGGATCAGGTCATTCGTTCCAATAGAGAAGAAGTCGCACTCTCTCGCCAGGTCGTCGGCGACCACGGCCGCCGAAGGCACTTCGATCATTGCACCCAGCTGCACCTTCGTATCATATGGTATCTTCTCGAATTTCAGCTCAGCCTTGGCGCGGCGGATGTGCCGTTTGACCTCGCGAAATTCTTCAACACCGGATATCATAGGTATCAGGATGCGTGTCGGACCAAATGCACTCGCACGGAGCATCGCCCGCACCTGGGCGCGAAACATACCGGGATTCGACAGGCACAGGCGGATCGCGCGCTGGCCCATGAACGGGTTCAGCTCCCGGGTGGTCGCCGCATTGGTGAGGAACTTATCACCGCCGAAATCCAGCGTGCGAAAAACCACAGGATGCGGAGCAACCTTTTCAATCACTGCCTTGTAAATCGCAAACTGCTGTTCCTCAGCCGGTGGGGTGAGGACATTCATGAACAGGAACTCGGTGCGGAACAGCCCGATCCCGCATGCACCATGGCCGCAGATGTGCTCGGCCTCTTCAAGAAGCTCGAGATTTGCCCGCATCGTCACCGAATACCCATCAATGGTCTCTGCGGCCAGCTCGCGTAGCTCGCGCAGTTCCATCTCAAAAGTTTTGAAACTGGCCTGCTCCCGCTCATAGTATGCCAACGTCTCCGGCGTCGGGTCGATAATGACTTTACCGGTCTGCCCATCGACGATCACTAATGCGCCGTGCGTCACCAGCCCGGTAATATCGGGCACTCCAACTACGCCGGGAATCTCCAGCGCCTTGGCGATAATGGCGGTGTGACTCGTAGCGCCGCCCTTTTCCAGCGCAATGCCGCCGATGTGCGCGCCCATCAGCGGGGTCGTCTCCGACGGCGCCAGGTCCGTTGCAACAATTACCGAATTCGGCGGGAAGGTTGTATCCGTAGTTGAGCGATGCGGGGCCAGGTTGGCCTGGATGCGATTCGCGACGTCCACAATATCGCTGTTGCGCGCACGGAAGGTCTCATCTTCCAGGGTACTAAGCACATCGAGCCAGCTCGTCACAGTACGGTTAAACAGGTACTCGGCGTTTTTGCGTTCGCCGCGTATGGCGTTTTCGGTTCTCTCGATCAGCGCCGGGTCATTAAGAAACTCGGCCTGTGCGAGGAAGATATCCGCATGCCTCTCATCTATCGCCGCGGCAACCTGGGAGCGAATCTTTCCCAGTTGATCACGGGAAATCTCCACGGCCTTTCGAAACCGTGCAACTTCACCGTCGGTTTCCTCGGGCCTCAGCTCACGCAGCTCGACCGTATTCGTCCCAAACCGATTGAGCACAAATGCACGCCCAATAGCCACGCCCGGTGACACCGGGATACCCTGTACTACGCGCTCTTTTGGTTCCATAACTGGGTCTGGCTATGCCTCGCAGCCAGTCAAACGCCGCCAGACATCTGCATGCAATCAATATTCTGTGGCTTTTGATCCCAAAGAACCGATTCAAATCCGGCGACGCTTTGCAGATATCGGCACCGTTTCAGATGCCGCAAAAGTTTTGATTGCGCATCGACCGACGCCGTGCGGCAAGTAGGGCTACGAAATACAGGGACGGTGGCATGGCAGACCAGGAAGCATTGGGACTTATCGAAACGCGCGGATACGTGGGCGCGATTGAAGCTGCAGACGCAGCCGCCAAAGCAGCCCAGGTGGAAATTCTTTCGCGGCAGAAGGTTGATGCGGGACTGGTCACCATTATACTGAGCGGCGACGTGGCCTCCGTGCGTGCTGCTGTCGACGCAGGCTCCGCGGCCGCCAAGCGCGTCGGTGAACTTGTATCTTCGCTGGTAATTCCTCGTCCCGCGGAAGGCGTACGCGACCTGCAGTACCCGCCTGGGTCAGCTGCGAAACCCAAAAAGAACAGCCCGCCCAAAAAGTAAAACCTCAAATGAGCACGTCTTCGCAGGTGCAACTCGCTTCGCCTGCACCGTCCACCGCTCCAAAACGCATTGGCATCATCGCGGGCCAGGGAGATTTCCCGCTGCTCCTGGCGCAGGCAGCACGCAGCAACGGCGTGGAAGTGATCGTGTTCGCGATTAAAGGCTTTGCGAATCCGGATATCGGCAAACATGCCGACCAGGTTTTGCCCGTCGAACTTGGGCAACTGAATCGAACCATACAGCTCATGCACGAAAATGGCATTCGCGCGATCTCGATGGCCGGCCGTGTGCCTCATACATCCGTTTTGCAGTACCGGCACTTCGATGCCCGCGCGATGAAACTCCTGGCCAAGAGCCTCAACCGGAAAGCGGACTCTTTGCTGAATGCTGTGGCCGCGGAGTTCAGCAGTGAAGGCATCGAGGTGCTCGACTCCTCGCTCTTTTTAAAAAGTCTTATGCCGGAGCCCGGCCTGCTCACGGCGACTCGCCAACTCACCACCGATGAGCAGGAGAACGTTGAATTCGGTTACCCGATTGCGAAAGTCGTCGCGGGGCAGGACATCGGCCAGACGCTTGTTGTGAAGGACAGAATCGTCGTCGCGGTCGAGGGACTCGAAGGTACGGATAAGTGCATCGCCCGGGCCGGTGACCTGGCCGGCGCCGGCTGCGTCGTCATTAAAGTAAGCAAACCCTCCCAGGACATGCGCTTCGATGTACCCGTGATCGGCCCGGGAACAATTGCATCCATGAAGAGCGCCGGTTGCACCGCACTGGCGCTCAGCGCCCGGGAATGCCTTCTGCTGCACCGCGAGCAGATCCTCGCGGATGCCGATGCGGCAGCGATTGCGATTACCGCCATTGCGCCGCGCTGAGCTATTTGGCCACTTTACAAATAAATTTCCAGCGGGCCGGGTATCCGTAACCCGTTCACCTTCAGGCGACGTAGCCAAGTGGTAAGGCGGAGGTCTGCAAAACCTCTATTCACCGGTTCGATCCCGGTCGTCGCCTCCATCTATTTTGCGTCAAGCGCAAAAAAGACAATACGTTCACCTTGTCGAAACACTTGCATACGTCCTCGCAGACGTGCTTTACGTTGTTCGCAATCGTGTGGGGAGAGGTTTTGTAGAATGAAGAAGCAGGCTCGTAACAGCCGTTCGCGCCCGGAAGAACGCGCAAAGCTGCGTGATTTATTGGAGAGATTCGGCTCGCTGCTCACGGACCGCCAGACGGCCATGGTGCGCGGGTACGCCGTGGATAACCAGAGTTTTTCAGAAATCGCCCGCCAGCAGGGCGTAAGCCGGCAAGCCGTGCACGAGGCTGTGCGCGCCGCCGAACGCGTGCTGACCGAATACGAGTCGAAGCTTGGTCACCTCGCCACTCCGCCCGCGGGCACCAACTTCGCCATGGGCGCCGCCGACCTGAACCAGGTTTTCAGCAAACTTGAATCCCTCAAAATGAAGATCGCAAGGACCGGAATCATTTACTCCGTCGATTGGATCCGTCGTGAGATTGATTCGGTCATGGATCTGCTCGCCGACCAGCAGCGCGAAGCAAAATCTCAACAGCAACCGGTCGTTGCGCAAATGCTGGTATCCGTACCCGAACCCGAACTGGTCGGAGCCAGCCAGACCGCGTAGTTTCCTTAACCACGGATTTCACAGATTGCACGGATTCGTTCATTATCTGCGTCTCTTTCTCGGTAGAGCCTTACCTACCAACTGATTATTTCGCATCCAAGCACAGATTCAACTCATTCAAAACCGTCTGCGCTGCCCCGATTATGGTTCGCGTTATTTCCTCATGTTTCATGATTGTCCGCCAGCCCTCCCGTGGTCTAAACTTTTCACCACGGATTTCACAGATTGCACGGATTAGGATAAAGAATTATTCTCATGCTTCACTGCTTGTCCATCAGCCCTCATCGAATGACAAATCCGTGCAATCTGTGAAATCCGTGGTAAAGAATTTGTCCAGATTTACAGCTTTATCACCCGCGCCTTACTCCCCTCCGCCCCCTTCACCGCGTTACGCGTATCGACGACAACCCGCGCGTTTTGCGTGACCTGGTTAACATCCAATACCTTGTGGTTGGTGACGATCACAACGCAGTCGGCCTGTTGCAGGATAGCGTCGGTCAGGTCTACGGACCGCAGCTGGAATTCGCCTTCGTCGAGTTCCGGCACAAACGGATCGGAGTAGCTGACCTCCGCGCCCATGCCGTGCAGCAGCGCGATAATGTCCAGCGCGGGGCTCTCGCGTACATCCTTTACGTCAGGTTTATAGGCCACACCCAGCACCAGGATCCGGCTGCCGTTCACAGGTTTACGGTCCTCATTCAGCGCTCGCACCACCTTCTCGACCACGAACTCCGGCATCGAAGCGTTGACCTCGCTCGCGAGTTCGATAAACCGCGCCGTGTAGTTCAACGTGCGCAGTTTCCATGCGAGATAGTGGGGATCGATGGGAATGCAGTGTCCACCAAGTCCTGGTCCGGGATAAAACTTCATGAAACCGAACGGTTTCGTCGCCGCCGCATCTATCACTTCCCACACATCCAGGTTCAGTTTGTCGCACATCAACGCGACTTCATTGACCAGCCCGATGTTCACGCTGCGGAACGTGTTTTCCAGCAGCTTCACCATTTCCGCGCATCGCGCCGAAGACACCGGCACCACGTGGTCGAAAATCTTACCGTAGTATTCCGCCGCGCGTTGGCTGCACTCCGCCGTCACCCCGCCGATAATCTTTGGAGTGTTCTTCGTGGTAAACTTCGTGTTGCCCGGATCGACACGCTCCGGAGAAAACGCCAGGAAGAAGTCCGTGCCTGCCTTCAGTCCCTGTTTTTCAAACTCGGGAAGCAGAAGTTCGTTGGTGGTGCCGGGATAGGTTGTGCTCTCGAGGATAATAATCTGGCCCTTGCGAATACGAGGCGCAATCTGCTCGACTGTGTTTACGATATAACTAATGTCCGGGTCCTTGGTTTTGCGCAACGGTGTGGGCACGCAAATGCTCAAGGCGTCCAGTTCGCTCACAACATTCCAGTCCAGTGTGGCGCGCACGCGGCCCGAAGCGCTCAGCTCTTTCAGCTCGCCCGCGTTTACATCGTCGATGTAGCTCTTGCCGGCATTGATCGAGTCCACCTTCTTCGCATCCACGTCAATACCCACGCCCTCAAAGCCACTCTTCGCCACTTCCACCAGCAGGGGCAACCCCACGTAGCCCAGTCCCACTACACCAACCTTCATTCGGTCCTCATCTGTTGCAGTTTTGCGCGTGCAAGGCGACTTAGCCACGTGGTCAAATGCAAGCGTGTATAATTAACCTGATGATTCTGCCAGTGGAGACACTTCCTGAGCCGCTGGTCTTTGAAACCACTAAAAGTGTCAATCTGACGTGGGCCGGGCATTCTGGACAAGCCACCATCGCGCCCGGTCGCACCACGCGTCTGATCTTTCCACCATCGCGCCAGGTCGCACCACGCGTCTGATCCATCCACCATCGCGCCAGGTCGAACTACGCGCCTGATCCATCCCGCCCCGGCCAAATGACCACGCACGCGAACAAAAAACGTACGCCGCCCTGGTATAGTGTCCCATTAATTCGTCCACTGGTTTTGTGTGCCGTCCGAGCTCGAAAGCTTCCTGAAGAATAGCTATGAACTTCTGGGACGGCTCACTAGGAGTGCGTCACCGCGTGCCGCACCATACAACCCGGGCATTTCCTTTTACGCATCGCCTGCGAATTTGCCAGGCTTCGGACCCATTCCGCAGCTGCCCAAGGAGCTGCCCCCAGAACTTCAAATGCGCACGAATAACGAGGAATGATGTGAGGATCCGAGTGCGCGGGCGGTGGCGGTTAGAGGCTTTTCAAGTTTTCAAGTTTTTCAAGTTTTTTTCAAGTTTGCGGTGTAGAAGATTGAATGGCTTGCAGATAAATCAAGTTGGCGAAAACGGGGTAATTTCGCCACTTGAAAAACGGTAATCCTCGCGTAAGAATTCGCCGCGGCCGTGGATTTCCGGCTTCCTTGCGCCCATCCCGCGTGGCATTTTTGCGACTTTGCGCCTGGCGGAAAAAGCCGCCCATGGCAGCTAATTCGTGAGATTCGTGGATAAAAATAAGGTCGCAGAAGTCCCTCTGCCGTCGGTCACGGCGTTCGGGCTGCATAGTTTTCAAAGAACGTGTTCAGCTTACTACGGGGGCAGGTATACACCAGTTGTGGAGGGCGTGTCACTTCCCTGGCGTACCCTAAAGGTGGACTAAGTCCAATAAAGTCGACAAAGATTTTGGGGCGAACACCGCAGAACTTTCGAGATCGGGAGCTGTCCCCCGATCCCCTGCGTCCCCAGCCCGGTAGATGGGTGGGTTGGGTCAACGATTGCACTTGTCGGTTGGGTGCTACTGCAACGCACGCCCAAAGAAGAGTTGGTGGATTTGCTGCGCCTCGGGTAGGGCACTAAAGCACTGCTTGTGGCATCCGCGGTCCGCAAAGCGAAATACCAGGTCACATTGATCCACAAACCAATCGCTTCCTCTGGTCAGAGGTGCATCGGGAAAACCCATGATGTCGTCGCCTTCCTGCAAAATGCCGCCACATACGGCGCATTTGCTGTGTCCAAGTGCGATCAATGCCATGTCATTCCAGCTCCTGAAGCCCGGCCGTCAGCATTTGTTGCGCCGGTTGTCCCGCACGTTCACTTTCGTCTGGCACTTGTGCGGCTGCCAATAGCCGGAACATCCCAGAAATGGCCCGTGCTGGCTCTCCTGCAGTCCCATTTCCTCGCCGCAGTCCGCGCACACGAGCGTCGCCTTATGTGAAACTTCCAGTCGACCCGGAACCTGCTTAGGCTTGGCCAGCTCCTGCACCATCTCGTCCGTGTTGGTTCGCTGTACCCACTCCCAAAGCTGATGGAACTGAATCAGGTCAATCGGCTGGTCGAATGCCTCCTTCTCCGCGGCGTCGGAAAAGTAGCTCGTCGTTACAAACATGCCACGATCAGCTTTCTCGCGGGTTACGCAGCCGAGAAGCGCCCTGATCTCGTGCGGCGCAATGGCATCTCCAATCCATCGTTTGCACTGCACCAGCACATGCTGGCCGTCTTTAGTCCAGGCCTCCACGTCAACGCCACCATCACCCTCCGGTGTGTCGTCCTCCCATAATCCCCGGTGCTTAACGCGCTGCGCGCCGTCGCGTTTGAAAAGCTCGCATACCAGATGTTCAAGGTGCTTCGGGGTCAGGCGATGCAGAGCTTCAGGGCCATCCATATATCGAAGGATTGCGCGCCGCTGTACGTTGATAATCATCACCATCAAGGCTACGCAAATTCCAGCGGTCAGCGCAGCGCTAACCAAACTTGGCATCAGCGACACAATCCAGCCGCCGCCCGGGAGCAGGCGCGAAACAAACTGCTGCACGCCCAGTGCGAGAATGAAAATAACGCCGAACACGGCTGCCTTGAACCGTAAGGGTGCGTACTCAAGCCAATCGAAAGCTCGTTCTACCCAATCTTTCGCTGCAGGTTGCTGTGACGCTGATTCGTTTGGCAGCATGCGAAATGACTAAGCTTTCCGTGTGGAGAACGCAAACTGAATTGAGAAGTTGCTATTCAGGCAACGGTGACCGCTTCGACTACGACGACAACCTAGGATGACAGCCCAACTAGCTTACGCACATCCGGGCACGGACCTTCGATGTTTTGGATTCCCGGGCCCGAAGGTACGCCAAAAACAAGACATGGCACCAACTTCAGCTTTCCAAAACAAGCCGCCTTGTATGTTGGGTAATCGTCCGACATGATAAACTGCTCACCCTGCTGATAAACCCACATAGGGGGCAGTTCGCTCTCTGCAGATTGCTGCAAAAGGCTGGGAATTACGGTCGCGTCCCACGGCTGCGGACGCACTGCATAAGCGGGGTCTTTCGGGTAAATGCTGGCCAGCGGAATTTGCGCGTAGTAGACGCCAACCTGCCCGGCTACGGCCTGGTCCAGCAGTTCGGAAAACCGCGGGTCCAGCGGCGGCGGGTCTTCCGGGAGTTTGAGGTCTTTTGTTGGAACGCGTACGATCGGCGGCTTCGGATGCTTTCGGAACAAACCCATACCTTTCTCTTTAGTTTCGTTGTGCTAGTTTTTTGAAGTTTTCAAACGTACAGCAAGAAAGCCATGGGCACAACCTGCTTGAGCGATTCCGTAAGCCTCTATCGTTTGTTACAAAAAGGTCCGCGGCATTCGCATTAAATAAGTGTTTCAGATCGTGCGTATCCCGGACTAAGTTGAAATTATGGTTGGCAAGCACTCGGAAATTTAGAAACAGCTGTACGTTAATATAACAGTTTATAAACGGTAGATTACTAGGGTCACGGAAAAGCGTAGAGTCAGAATACATCAATACAGCAGCTCCCCAAGATGACTTCTCGATTATTCGGCGGCGGGCACGGGGATTCTGTAAAAACTCAGCTTCAGTTTCATCCGCCCCAATAGCGTTAGCGGCTCGTACTTCGTCAATGAACAACGGAGTACCATATTTGATGTCACTCTCGAACGCTTCTACTGCACAAACACCCTCATCGGAAAAGCCCATCGCAAGACGGGCGATTTCGCGTTTGAAACACATCCGCTTCAAGTAACCGTATGTTCGGGGGCTTCGAATCTGCCAACGAAGGTACTCTACGTCATTGCGAATGAGTTCGTCAGGAACTCGTAGAAATCCGCCAATGTCAATCTCACTCAATAGCGTGAAAACACGCTGGACTGCAGTCTGGCTGGATTGGCGCGCAGAGTAAAAACCCCTTATAAACTCATGTAATGTTTGTGTGCTTACCAACGGCTCCGCGTCGAAATGATTGAGCAATTCTTGGAATTCACCGGATTCGAATTCGCGTGAAGCCTGCAGCCACGCATTCTGGTCGAGATAGACACGCATCGAAAGCTATTCTATCACTTGCTTCGAGTTATTGAAGCAGCGGCAGGAATTCAAATTACTAAGCTGCGCGTAAATCCGACGTCCGACTAATTGGTCCAATTACAGCTCCCAGTTTCACTTAGTATCTGATGATAGTAGAACGTTTGGTCTATAAAACTCAAGTGAATTCGAATTATATGTGCCTACTCCCTAAAAGCAACTTGATGACCAGCCCCCTGCACCGGCGGGGGGAACTTGGGTTCGAGATTTTTCACACCAGCAAGCGCCAAAAGCATGTAGCCGTAGAACCGACAGAGAAAGCGCTGATCGGTCAGGCTTCTGTTCAGAAGCGCGTCGGAATAGCCAGCTTCTGTTTCCCGTGCCCAATCTGGGTGGGCCATGTTGTTGCGCAGGCGATGAAATGATTTAGAGGCTATGAGGGCAATCGGCTCCCACTGTGGGTTGAGATACGTTGCTGTAAACGCTTCCAGTGAATGTTCCAACTGCCAACGGCGACGTCGCGGGAGCCTTCCAGCCGTCGTGAGGGTCCGTAAGATCCCTTCTAGCGTTGCGCTGACAAGGAGCTCCTGGCCGGCAAGTTCCTGTTCCAATGCGCTAGCAACGCGTGAAATGCATCGATTTGCTACTATCCATAGCACCTCGTCTTCCAAGAATCGCCTGACGAGATTTACAACTCCGTGTTTGTTGACGCCGCCGTACGGCTTCTCAAAAAACAAAAGGTAGTCATGGAGGGACTTAATCGGTCGATGCTTGAAATACTGCGAAATCCTGCGCTGACCTCGCAGCGTACTTCGCTCCAGCATCCCCACAGTTTGCCCGTGTAGCAGTTTCAGCACAAGCTGCAGCCTATGAGCAAAGTGCCAGGATGCGGCGCGCGTGAAACTCGCTTTATTTAGCTTCCAGTGAACCTGAATCGAGTGATCGCCACGCTCATCCACCTGGATCCAGGTTCCATCTTCGCCTTCGTAGAAGCGCGTTTTTGGGATATCACGTTTTTCTCGTCTCGCATAAAATTCCGCCTTATGGTCATTAGCATCGAACAAGCCGAAATGATCCGTGCCTTGATACACTGCATCACCAAACCAATACTCGTTTGAACTGCTTACCGGCTGAGGCTCTTGCACGATTCGCACAGCAGTGCTGCAGGCCGAGTCCAAATATTTAGCATGAATCAAGAGTACAGAACCGAGCTGGCTATACGGTAGCCAAACCTTTGATCCATCGGTCATCAGCATGCGAATGCTCGGTCGTTCGTCTCGAGGAATTGCACCGATATGTCTAAACTCGATCCGTTTTACGTCTGGACCGCTAAGTGGACCTTCTACCCTGAATCCTTTCTTTGGGTTCCACTTTAGTGCGCCCCGCCCTTTGTACTGCTTTCCTTTGAAGCAGAATTGTAACCCGGCAATGATGTTCGAACTTTTTGCATCGTGGGAGAACATTGCCCCGCCTATCTAAACATCCATGGAGTGGTTTTCTAGACGCCGCTGTGCGTTCGCGGTCTAGAGCGTGTCCGCGCATCTGGCGTGACAAAGCCGGAGGTGAGCCGTTCATATTCGGCAAAGAGGAACTCGACGCGGGCTCGTTCGGTGGGGAATGGTTGCGGGCGGTAGGCTAAATCTACGGCACGATCTAGTGTTCTATGTGCCTGCTGTAGCTTGAGAGGCATCGTTAGGGGATCATATAGGTCCGCCAGTGTTGAACCTGGAAACATTGCGCGTACTTCCAAGACGGCGCGGGCTGCCGACGCTATCCGCGTCATTTGCTGAGTGTTGACATTGTTCGGCCACGCAAACGTATTATACACCATGGATCCTGAGTACCGAAAACGTGATTCGAGACGGCCACCAATCTGCCGAATCCATGCCATGTGCATGGCGGAGGTCAGCACGCCAAACAAGTATAAGCTATTGCTTGGAACGAGAAAATTAGTATTCGCGGAGATCAATTCGGGCTTCATAATTCCCATTGGTATATACGCGCGCCGCTCTGAAGAAACTTCCGGTATTAAAATGTAATCTGTTGCTGGTTGCGAGATGTAGAAGAAGCGTCCAGGAGTTGAAGCAGCGCGTCTCGTTGGTTCCGCCGAGCTACGCAAGCGAAACTGGCGAACTCTTTCTACTCGCTCCATTACATGCGGCAACTTGCTGAGCTTAGCAGGGTCTGCGTTCACCAGCCAGAGACACCACCTCATATTACCGTTAATAAATTCCTCTGACCCTGTGAAGGCACGCAAAAACTCCGCTGCTTCAGGTTCGGCGGCAAGCAGCTCTTCCTTTTCCTGACGCGTTAGAATCAGATGTCCGCCGTCCGACGGCTTATTGCCGCACCGCATTGGCGGCACTGTACAGATCGGAGACTGCCGCTTAGTTACGACTGTATTAGTGGCTTCGGTCAGGTAGGGACTGATGTTTTTGACGAAAGTAACCACAGGGTCTTGAACATTAGCTTCGTAGTCGTAGATGAATTTTTGACTTCTCTCGCGCTGACCAAAGCCAATGATGACAACATGGACATGCGCCGCACCTCGTGCTTCGCTTTGCCAT
This sequence comes from Candidatus Sumerlaeaceae bacterium, assembly GCA_051003195.1. Taxonomy (GTDB): domain Bacteria; phylum Sumerlaeota; class Sumerlaeia; order Sumerlaeales; family Sumerlaeaceae; genus JBPCLP01. Next base: position 142,538 of record JBPCLP010000011.1, read on the forward strand.
CGAAACGTTCTGTGCGCAAACTGTATCGAAATACCGTATTTCTCAAATAAGAACGGCCACAGAACCGAGACTTGTTCGCCTTGAGTGATTGAGTTGGTGGAAACAAAGCAGGCGGTGATGTGCGTCCCCTGAATGTACCGGCTTGCGAGTACGTACCAGCATGCCACGTAATCCAAATCGCTGCTGCCTCGCACCTGATTAAAAATAACTTTTTGCTGTTCGCGCTGCTCTGGTGTTTGGTAATGTTTTCCCACGAACGGCGGATTGCCAAGAATATAGCTGCATTGCTCAACCGGAAGCACGCATTTCCAATCGATCTGCAGGGCGTTCGCGTGTACCACCGTGGGTGATTTGCGCAGGGGCAGACGGACGTAATAGAAGCCGAACGCTTCCGACAGGTTGATGTTCATCTGGTGGTCCATAAGCCACATGGCGACTTCGGCGATGCGTACGGGGAATTCGCTGATCTCGATTCCGTAAAATGCGTCCACATCCACACGCGCGAGGTGCTGCACGCTCATCAGCTGTTCTTCAACAACGGCACTTTCTTCGCTGTACCGCTTTCGTCGACCTGTAGTGGCGCGCGATTGCTGGAGCAACGTGAGCTGCTTGAGAACCTCAAGTTCTAGAATTCGCAGCTCGCGGTAGGTGATCACTAGGAAGTTTCCGCAGCCGCAGGCAGGGTCGAGGAAGTTCAAACCGCCGAGCTTGTCATGGAACTGCTCGAGCTTGCGTCGATCGGTGCGGACTCGTTCGAACTCTATATGTAGATCGTCCAGAAAGAGCGAACGGACCACCTTGAGAATGTCGCGCTCTGATGTGTAGTGGCCGCCAAGTTGCCGCCGCTCTCGGGGTTCCATTACACTCTGGAATAGTGAGCCGAATATGGCTGGCGAAATCTGGCTCCAATCAAAGCGGCAGCACTGCAGGAGCGCCATTCGCATTGCTGTGTTGAATTCTGCGATGGGCAGTAATTCCGAAAAGAGTCCGCCGTTTACATACGGCAACAATGCGATCAGCTCATCCAGATTGCGCTGGCGATCCTCATTGGGTGTGTTCAGTGTTTCGAATACACGCTGAAGCAGGGGTCCGGCGTCGCTACCGTCTTCTCTTGTGTGATCCAGCAGCTGCGAAAAAGCATCGCGATCAAAGATGCCGGTATCGTCGGCGAAGAGGCAGAAGAGCACGCGCACGAGATACCGCTCAAGGTTATGACCGGTGTAGCCATTGTCTTCTAAGGCATCATGGAGCCGGCCCATAAGATCGACAGCCTTAAGATTTGCCGGGTCCTGCTCTTCAAAAACGTGCTGCTTATAACCGGGGATGAAGGCAAACGCGTGGATATTTTTATGGAAATCGCGCAGCGGGAAATCGAAGCTGTCGCCGGTGTCCAGGTCGTGCAATGCGATGCGCGCAAAATCCGAGAGGACGATGTAGCGCGGTACCTCGTCGTGGCGGCCTGCGCGCGTGAGGTCCTGGATGTAGTCGGTTGCCTGCGATTGAGCTTTTTCAAGGCTGTGGCCGCGGGACTTGTGCTCAGCTAGAAGCGTGCTTTTCCAGAAGAGGTCGATGAAGCCATACTTGCCGCGGATGTTGCGCACCGGTTCTTCGAAGCTGGCGACAGAGCGTCGACGGATGCCGAAGACGTTAAAGAACTCATCCCAAAAGGTCTTCGCTTCGGCTTCTTCGCGGCGCTCGTGCTCCCATTCCTTGGAGAACTCGATTGCGCGGTGTCGTATTTCGTTCCAACTGATGGGCATCGGCTAAGTGGATGGAAAGGGCAATGGGTTTGCAACCCTGAATAAAGCAAAAGAAGTTACGGGGATGCGGACGTGTCAGATTTAGTGTCAGCTCCCGATCAGTTTCTTTTCATGGCCGCGGCTGCCCGGCGACTGTAGCCGAAACCCCTGCACTTTAACGAAACCCCTGCACTTTAAGGTGCTCTAGGGGTCTCGAAGGGTCCGTGTGGGAATACCATTGTCCAAAAGCCTGTGCTACACAGGTCCTCATGATGATAAAACAAACGCAGTTTCCCGACCCAGCAGACCTTGGTGGCGCAGGCGTCTCGCCTGCGGTTGACGTGTTCCAGCACCTTACAGAAACATTACCGCTATTCAAGTGGCGAAATTACCAACTTGAACTTGAATACAGGAACGAGACAATTTGATGACCCTGGCAACGCACCCCCCCGTGCCTACCGTCGTCCATCCCGCCGACGATTCCGAGTCCGGCTTGTACTCGGCAATCCGCAATCCGCACTCGAAAGTACTCCGAAATCCGCAATCCGCACTCCAAGTGGCCCACGCAGACGAACTCGAAACAGGAGTGAAACCTTACAGAAACATTACCGCTATTCAAGTGGCGAAATTACCAACTTGAACTTGAAAGCAAGAAAGGAGACCTTTTGATGACCCTGAGAAACGCAACCTGCCGTCCTTGCCGTCGACGATTCCGAGTCCGGCTTGGTCTCCGCACTCCGCACTCCGCACTCGAAAGTACTCCGAAATCCGCAATCCGCAATCCGCACTCGATCTGGAGGCCGCATGATCTGAACATTACGGAAATCAAAGGGCGAAATTACCCAATCGGCCTGTTTGATTTAAATCGTGAAATGCCAATGAGCGACGCCAATGTTTGATTACTTTTGATTAGCTTTGATTAAGGCTCGGCGCTGGTTTTTGAAGTGCGTGCCGCTTGCCGCCGCTTTTGGTAGCGCAAGGCTCGATTATTTGCCCGGGGCTTCCAGCACTGATTGAGTCTTCTTCTCGCAGCAGGCTGGAAGCCTGCTCTACCGCGCAGGATGCGCGACCTCTGGGACGGCACACTGGTGATCCTGACGTTTTTTGTTTTCCATTGGTAGTAGCGCACGCAATGGACGCATGAAACCTCTAACGACTGGACGCTGATGAACGCTTCGGAGCTCAAAGGTAAAACAATCGCATTTGCCGGCAGCGGCGGGCTGGATAGCTGCACCATCACGCGCTGGCTGACGGACCAGGGCGTCAAAGTTGTGAGCGTGACGCTGGACCTTGGACAGCCCGACGAATCGAGCCTGGACGAGGTGAAGCAGCGCATGCTGGCGTCGGGCGCGCAGGACGCCGTGGTGGTGGACGGCCGCGCGGCACTGGCCGAGGAGGGGCTGAAGGTCATCCAGTCGCAGGCGACGTACGAGGGCGACTACTGGAACACGACGGGGATCGCGCGTCACGTGACCACGAACCTCATCCTCGACGTGATGCGGCAGCGCGGCATCAAAATTTTAAGTCACGGCGCGACGGGTCGCGGCAACGACCAGGTGCGCTTCCAGCTTGTGACGAACATGCTGGAGCCGGATTTCGACGTGTACGCACCGTGGCGCGACCAGCAGTTTCTGGACGCGTTCGGCGGACGCAAAGAAATGATCACCTATTGCGAGAGCAAGGGCATCCCGGTGAAGGCGAGCCACGCAAAACCGTATTCGACCGACGCGAACCTGCTGGGACTGACGCACGAGGCCGGCAAACTGGAAAGCCTCGAAGTCGGCGCGCTGGAGATCGAGCCGGAGTTTGGAGTGTCGCCGGTGGAGGCGCCGGACAAGCCGGAGCCGGTGGAGGTCACGTTTCACCGCGGACGGCCGACGCATCTGAATGGAAAGAAGCTCGACCTGCTCGAGCTGCTGGAGCTCGGCAATAAAATTGGCGGGCGTAACGGGGTGGGGATCGCGCTGCACCTGGTGGAGAATCGCTTCGTCGGGATCAAGAGCCGCGGCGTGTACGAGACCCCCGGCATGCAACTGCTGGGCAAGGCATACGAGTATATGCTGCAACTGATACTGGACCGGCGCGGACGGCGGCTGTTCGATCACCTGAGCGGCATGCTGGCCGAGCAGATTTACCAGGGCTACTGGTTCGATCCGGCGTCGACGGCGGCCAAGGCGGCGGTGGCGCACTTCGCGCGGTTCGCGACGGGCACGATCAAGATGCAGCTTCACAAGGGCAACTGCCACTTCGCCGCGGCTGAGGATGTCGCGCACTGCCTGTACTCGGAAAGCGCGGCGAGCATGGAGAAGGTGGGCGAGTTTAACCACGCCGACAGCGAGGGATTTCTGAACGTGCTGGGTGTGTCGGCGCGTATCCTCGCGCGGATGGACCAGATCGACGGACAGAAGGATTGAAAAGGCGATGATACAACAACGCGCATTAGGAAAATCTGCATTGCAGGTTTCGGCACTCGGGCTCGGCTGCATGGGCATGTCGGAGTTCTACAGCGGGCGCGACGACGCAGAATCCATCGCGACATTGCACCACGCGCTGGATCTCGGCGTCACGTTTCTCGACACCGCCGACATGTATGGGCCGTTTACCAATGAAGAACTGATCGGGCGCACCATCCAGGGCCGGCGCGAGGAATGCACCATCGCCACGAAGTTTGGCGTTATTCGCACCGGTGAGCCGGGTAGCAGAACGATCAGCGGCAAGCCCGATTATGTGCGCCGCTCATGCGAGGGCAGCCTGAAGCGGCTCGGCATTGAAACGATCGACTTGTACTACCTGCATCGCGTGGACCCTGACACTCCGATCGAGGAGACGGTCGGCGCGATGGCCGAACTGGTGCGCGAAGGCAAGGTGCGCTACCTCGGCCTGTCCGAAGCCGGGCCCGACACGCTGCGCCGTGCGTGCAAAGTGCACCCCATCACCGCGCTGCAAACCGAGTATTCGCTGTGGACGCGCGACCCCGAGGACCAAATCCTCGGCGTGTGCCGCGAACTCGGCATTGGCTTCGTGGCGTACAGTCCGCTGGGCCGCGGTTTCCTGACGGGGCAATTTAAGAGCATCGACGATCTGCCCATCGACGACTACCGCCGCAGCAGCCCGCGTTTCCAGGGCGAGAATTTCGAGAAGAACCTCCAGCTCGTGCGCCACATCGAAGAGCTGGCGGCGACCAAAGGCTGCACGGCGACCCAGCTCTCGCTGGCGTGGGTGCTGGCGCAGGGCAACGATATCGTACCGATCCCAGGGACCAAGCGGCGCACGTACCTGGAAGAAAATATCGGCTCGCTGGACGTGACGCTCACGCCCGAGGATCTGGCCAGGATCGAGGCGATCGCGCCTAGAGGTGTCGCAGCCGGCACGCGCTATCCTGAAAGCGGAATGGCATCCGTCGGCCGGTAATTGGCAGGCTATAGAACATTCGCTCAGGTCGATAACCCAACCTAATCCAAGCCGCGGCCGAGTGAAACGCGGGCCTCGCACGATTTTTCGTGCATCGCGCCCGGTTCTCGCTACGTACAGCTCCCAGAACCCATGTTACACTTCCCGATTCATACCGCAGGCCGGATGTTCCGCTGGTGCATGCCGGCGCTCATAGTTGTGGCGCTGCTGGCACCGCCCGCCCCGGCCATCGACACGGCAGCACGCCGATCGATTCCCGATGCGGGACCCAGCCGCATCTCCTTGCGGCAGGTGGCGGGACCGTACTCGTTCGGCAATGGCCTGGACCTGAACTACGAAATTCACATCAGTCCCGACGGGCAGTTCACGTACCAGCAGGCAAGCTACGAAGGCGTGGCGGCAGAGGCGGCGGGATACGCGCGCATGACCGGCAGAAAGCTTGTGCTCACGCCCACCTCCGCAACGCCTGAAGCATGGCCCGCCGGCATGGGGCTTGAGTTGCTTCCCGTGCAGTGGGGATCGCGGCTGTACCTGGTGCCCGAGAAGGACATGATGGCTTTTGTGAACGCGGTCAATCGCGGCAGCGAGCCCGTGACGCAGATCAGCCGCGGACATTTTTTTCTACGCGAAGGCGATCTCGACAAACCGGCCAGCGGTCATCCGGATTTACCCGGAAGCTTCGCCAGCCTGCTCCTGAGCAAGCCGCTGCGGGGCAAAGTGCTGGGTGAAGAGACGTCGGGCTTTTGGAAGGTCGACCTGGGCAAACGCAACGGCTTGCATCCCGGTATGGAACTGTGCGCATGGAGTCCGGATCGCCGCCAATGCGTCACCCTGGTCATCTCGCGGGTGGAAGACTGCTGCTGCTTCGCGGAGAACCGTCGCGGAAGCGGCGCGCCGCTGCTCAACTGGAAAGTCTGTTCACGCCAGCAGTATGATTAACAACCATCCTGCTGTTGATTGAGCCCGGCCGCGGCACACCAGCGTAGAATACGAATTGCCTGTTTCGCACACTTAAGCGAAATCAGCGGCGCGGTGACGTCGCTGCTGTCGATGGCGGAACATCTCGATGCAGTGCGCTTCGAAACGATTTTTGTGGTGCCGGGCGAAGGGCCTATACTCCAACGCGCTAAGGAGAGCCCGGTTCGAACGGTGGTGCTCCAGAATCCGGAGGTCAGCCTGGCTACGCAGGCGGGTGTTTTCGGCAAGGCAAATCTGACCTTCAAACGCCTTCGTTACGTGCGGAGTGTCGCGGCGTTTCTGAAGCGTGAACACGTCGATATGGTTTTCCTCTCGTCGGTACACTCCGTGTTCGCCGGCATGGGGGCTGCGCTGGCGCGCAGGCCTATCGCCTGGCACGTGCACGAGACGATCGAAAATCCGGGTCGTGCGACGCGGATGAAACTCGCCCTGGTCGAGCGGCTTGCCTCGGCGCTGTTTTACGATTCGGAGTCGGGTCGCCAGGCGTTCCCGGCGAAACATGTTGTTCGCCAGCAGGTGCAACTGAACTGGATCGACCTGGATCGTATCCGCCAGCCCGATTCGTCCGCGGAAGAGACGGCGCTGGCCAGTATCGGTTTGTGCCCGGGGCAATCCTTCATCCTGGCGAACGGCGTGATTCCGCGCAAGGGTCCCGACATCCTGGTCGGAGCCGCAAAGAAGGTGATGGATGCACTTCACGCCAGGAATGAGACGACCGCGCTTCCGGTGTTTGTGTTCAGCGGTGCGTGCGGTCCTGAGCTTCAGCCATTCTACGAGGCGCTTCAGTCGGACATTGCGGCCTCAGGCGGGCAGGAATTGGTCCGCTTTGCGGGAGTCCGCGACGATCTGCCCGCGCTTCTCCGCCGCGCCACGATCTACGTGTCGCCTTCGCGCAATGAGGCCCTGCCGATCACGATGATCGAAGCCATGGCCGCCGGCACACCGGTGATCGCCACGGATGTGGGCGATTGTCGCAGCTTCCTGGAGGATGGAAATCTTGGGACGGTCGTGCCGCCGGAAAATGCGGATGCACTTGCGGCCGCAATACTGGAGCACTTGCAGAATCCAGTAGCCGCCCGGCAAAAGGCGCAACTTGCGCAGCAGAAAGTACTCAAGCTGTACCAGCCCGGCGGGTTTTACGAGGACCTTGAAACGACGCTTATGGAACTGGCTCGGGAACGAGGTATGGGTCGTCTTCCGGCCGGATAGGCAAAATCCTCTCGTCGATCAAAAGCACCAGCGCTAGGGCGACCCAGACGCGAGTGTATAAAAACGTATCCTGGATCGCGCTGGAAAGGGCGAGAAACACACCGAGCAGCAGAACCGTCGTTGATAAATTCTGTGCCAGCTTATCGCCGGCCGCAATCGCCCGTTTCCTGTAGCCCCATGCGCCGCGCAGCCATGCAAACAGCATGAACACAAACAGGCTCACGCCAACAACTCCCCCTTCTGCCAGCAGGTTCAGGTATCCAAAGTCCGGGTAGCGCAATTCGGTCGATGTCATGTACTGCACGAAGTACGTCGAGTAATCCTGCGGAAGATAATTTTTCCACACAGCGGGAAAGGATCCAAGCCCCACGCCAAAGATGGGATGCTGCTCAAACATCTGCATGCCGAGGAGAAACGAATCCCTGCGCTCCAGGAATGAGTAGTCTTTGCTCAGCGTCGCCACCGTGCTGAATCTTGCAAGCACAAGCGGCAGCACCGTCACGGTCGCAAGCCCGCCCATTACCACGATGGCACTCAACAGCAGCTTGCGTCCATGGTAGCGGTACATGGTACCCGCCATAACGACCAGCAGCGCAATCAGCACGTACGTCTGGCGGTTAAATGTAAACGTGGCGGCAAAAATACAGAGCAGTCCAAGCACGAGCGCCAGCGTACGTGTCCATTGGGATTTAAGCTGCGCGTAAAGAAAGAAGGCGAACGGAAAGCTGAACACCATGTTCCATCCGAACACGATCGGATTCTTGGCAGTTCCCCGCACGCGGTTTGCGGAACCCCAGTGCCCGCGGAACGCCCCGAGGATGTCCTTCTCCACGGCCTGCCATAGTCCATGCACGGCAGCAACGGCGGTCAGCCCTACGATGATCCAGCAAAAGGCGAGGATCGCCCGCTCGGTTGTCATCGAAGCGGCCAGGGCAACTGCCACCACAAAATAGATTACGACATACCGGAAGTGAATCAGGCTGCGCTCCAGATCCTCGCCGGTAATTGCACGAATGGTGAAATATACAGCCACCGTACTTAGCACCGGCAGAAACTTCGACGGCAGCGCCATTGCGCGGCCCCGCACCACATACGCACCAAACGAAAGCAGAAACAAAAGCCCGAGCCCCTGCCCCATCGACAGCGGAAGACCGGCGACCTTTGTGTCGGCAAAAAACAGCGCGCCGAAATACAAAGCGAAAGGCAGCAGCGGATGCACGGCAGTGCAGAAAAGCGCGAACACGCCTGCAGTCATGCCCATGAGACCAAACAGGCCAAAGTGCCGGATGGGCTGCGGTGAAAGCGCCAGCAGCGCCGCCACGCCGGCACCCAACAGCGCCGTCAGGAGCGGTGTGCGCAGATTTTGCGAGTTGGCATTGCGCGATATGGACATAGACTCTATAAACCGGGTGAAAAGAGCTTGCTCCACCCAGCTATCAAGTCAGTTAGTCAGCACCGGTACGCACTTCGTCAAGAACGGCAGGTGTAACATGGGCACGAAAAATAACATGCACTTATCACTACTGCAGAAACAGGGCCGGGTCGGTGGAGGCATCACACTTCGCGCCTCAGTCCTCGCGCTTACGCTTGCCGCTGTTTGCTTTACTGCATCTGCCGATGTGGTCTTCCTGAAAAACGGGCAGAAACAGGTCGGCATTATCACGCAAGGCGGGCCAGGTCAGCCCCGCGTCAGCATCCGCAGCATCGGCGGAGAAATCTCGATACCTGCGGACCGCATCGAGCGCATTGAGCAGGAACCCGCGGCCGCAAGCTACATGCGCCTGGGTGACCAGTATCTGGACGCCCGCCGGTTCCAGGAAGGAGCGGATGCGTACAAAAAGGGACTCGAAGCCGACCCGAAACACGCCGACCTCCAGTCAAAACTCGCGCAGGCACAGGCGGGACTCAGCGGAATTGCCGAAGCCGCGAAACAGACAGCCGATTCCCAAGTTCAACAGGTTATCGCGGGCGCCGCTGAACTCGTGAAGGCTAAGAAGTTCCAGGAAGCGTTCGATGCGCTGCACGCCGTCGAACCCGCAGCCGACTCCCCCGCCGCCACCCCCTATAAAAAGGCAATGGCCGAGCTCTACTATTTGTGGGGTGTTGACCGGGCAGACCGGCAGGACACCGCGGGTGCCACCGAAAAGTTTCAGATGACACTGAAGTACGATCCGCAGAACGAGCAGGCGCGCCAGGGCCTTATCCAGGCCTTTAATGGTGACCCGACCAAGCTCAAAGAAATGAGCGAGTATTACAGCAAGTCGTCCGCGCCGGCGGACCAGGTCAAAGCCGCCGATTCCTTTTTTAAGCTGCGCCAGTATGACAAGGCACTTCCCATCTACCTCAAGTACGTCGCCGATCCGGAACTTGGCTCCAACATCATGCGAGACCGCATCAAGATCATGTACCAGAACATGCATGAAGAACTGGCAAGACAGGGCAACTACGCCAAGGCGGTGGAACTCTACCAGGATTATGTCCAGTTTGCACCCGACGCAGACCAGACTCCGCTCGTACGCTATATGTACATGGTGCGTCGCGGCGAAACCAACATGAACGACGTTGCGGCTCGCGTGGCCCTGGCCAGGTATGCCGAAGAACTCGGGCTTGTGAAGACCGCCAAGGATGAGTACGCGAATGTCCTCGCCATCGCACCGGATAATGCACAGGCGAATGAAGGCTTGAAGCAGTACGCCGCGGCGGATCTGCAGGATGCGCAGGATTATTTCAGCCAGGGACAGTACACGCTCGCCCAGCAGCAGGCAATGACCGTGGCACAAAGCTATGCGCGGTTCGCCGATATCGTAAAGCAGGCACAGGAATTACAGACGCGCGCCGCCCTCGAAGAGCAGAAGGTCCAGAAGACGAAACAGCAGCAGGCGATCGCCCTGGCTTTGCGGGGCGACGATTACTATCGGCAGGCCATGTCGTATTTCTCCTCGTATGTGAGCACCGACATACAGCGAAACACGCGCGTATTCTTTCCGCGTGAAGAAGCTTCCAAGTACTTCAGGCAGGCACTGTTCGCGTATCAGACGGCGCTGGCCATGGATCCTTCTCTCGGTGATCCCGCGAGTTATAACCTGAACTTTAAAATCGGGGACGCTTACGCGAAATACATTAAGATTGCGAACCGCACGCCACCAGCCATGCCGAAACGTGACCAGGATCGCATTCAGCGTGGCGAAACCCTGCAGGGCTCCCGGTAGAGGCCTCGTTTTGCAGCAACAATGGCCTGGAGACCAGCGCCACTCCTTGAGCAGCACATCCACTCCCGAATGACGAAAACCACACCTTCCGTACCGGCACAGTTATCGATTCGCGAAAACGTTGCGCTCGCGCCGTACACCACGATCGGGATTGGCGGAGCGGCACGCTTCTTCACGGAAGCGCACACTGTCGAGGAACTGCGCGAGCAACTCGCCTGGGCTCGCGAACGCTCGCTGCCGCTGCTCGTGCTGGGAGGCGGCAGCAACCTGCTCATCGCAGACGCAGGGTTTCCTGGCCTGGTGATCCGGACAGATCTACGCGGGATCAAGGAGGAGATCGAGACCGATGGACGTGTAGTCCTCCAAGTTGCCTCAGGCGAAGACTGGGATGCGTTCGTCCAGCAGTGCGTTAAAAGCAATCTCGCGGGATTGGAGTGCCTCTCTGGCATTCCGGGCTGCGTCGGCGCAAGCCCGATTCAAAACATCGGGGCCTATGGACAGGAAGTGAAAGGCGTGATCACCGAAGTGGAAGCGCTCGATCGCACCACCGGACAACTGCGCACGTTTTCAAATCCGGACCTGCAATTCAGCTACCGCATGAGCCGCTTCAAAGCACAGGATCGTGACCGCTTTATCGTCACCGCGGTTAAGTTCGAGCTGCAGCGCGGCGCAACCCCGAGTGTCCGGTACGGCGACCTGACACGGCATTTTGAAGCCGCCGGCATCCGGCAGCCAACCATCCAGCAGGTGCGCACGGCTGTCCTGGAAATCCGAGCAAAGAAAGCCATGGTTGTCGATCCTGCCGAACCGAACTCGCGTAGCTGCGGTTCATTCTTTATGAACCCGGTCGTCACAATGGCGGAGCATGAACGCATCGTTGGCCAGTTGCAGAGCGAACAGGCTCTTAAGGCGGGCGAAACCATGCCGGCCTTTGATGCGGGCGCAGGCGCGAAAAAACTTTCCGCCGCCTGGCTGATGGAGAAGGCAGGCCTGCGCAAAGGGATGACACACGGAAACGTCGGCTTATCGGAAAAACATGTGCTCGCCATCGTCAACCGTGGGGGAGGCACCGCAGCCGAAGTGCTGGAACTGGTGAAGCTTGTCCAGCGGACCGTACATGAGAAGTTTGGGATTCAGTTGGAACCCGAACCGGTTTTTGTTGGATTCACCCCTTAGTGTGCCGAATCAGAAGTTCCTATCCACTTTGAGCGCGGAAGATGAGCTCAGTTCGGCATACAGAACGGAATACGAATTAACGGTAGCCACCCTTAGTATTTTCACCGTCAAAGGCTCATGCTTTTTCTCGACAGCCCGCCGGGCACTCACCACGGTTCGCGCGCATGAGTCACGCCTTTCCCGGAGAAGCCGCAGCACCCGACGCCGGCGGCGCCATGGTTTCCTTCGGGGAAGAGGAGCCGCCGCGCTCTTATGGGCCTCTGCATCCCGTCTCGGTGTGGCGCCGGCTCAAACACGATCCGCCTGCGCTGCTTGGGGGAGCCATTGTTCTGATCATTGTTTTGCTGGCGGTCTTCGCTCCGCTTCTGGCCCCATACTCCCCCACCGCTCGCGACCTCAGCCGCATCAATGAAGCGCCGTACTGGCTGCAAAAACCCGAGGGGTCGATCGGGAGCGACCCGCCACAGCAAAAAAATATTTTCGGCCGCGACGTACGAGGCCAGGACGTACTCAGCCGCGTGGTCTACGGTGCAAGGGTATCTCTCATGGTTGGACTCGCCGTTGTAACCATTGCTTCGTTGATCGGAGTTTCGCTGGGATGTCTTGCCGGATACGCGGGCGGCTGGGCAGATATGCTGGTAATGCGTCTTGTCGACGTGTTGCTCGCTTTTCCGTTTCTCATCCTGGCCCTTGCGCTCGTGTCCGTGTTTCCGAATACCACGGTGTACCATATTGCCCTGGTGCTGGGCCTTGCCAGCTGGCCGGGCGTCGCTCGTCTTATGCGAGGGCAGGTGCTGGCCACCCGCGAGAATGATTACGTGAAAGCCGCGCAGGCGCTGGGAGCCGGGCACCTTTCCATTCTCGGGCGCCACATCCTGCCCAATTGCATCGCTCCTGTGCTCATCTGGTTCACAATGGGTATCGCGGGCGCCGTGATGGGTGAGGCGTCGCTGAGCTTTCTCGGCCTCGGCGAAGATGATTCGCTTAGCTGGGGCTCGATGATTAACAACGGACTCGCAAAAGCGGATTTCCCGACGGAGTGGTGGGCAGTCGTGTTTCCCGCACTTGCACTCGCTTTCACGGTGCTCGGGTTCAATCTGCTGGGTGATGGCCTGCAGGACGCCATTAACCCCAAAATCAAAAAGTAGCAGCGATCCACACACTATGCGCAGTCACCTCCATGTTTAAATCTGCACGCATGTGCCAGCCATGAGGCGCTCCAGCCACCTCGCGCCTGCGGCGATGCCGTATCTGTTTCTTCTGCCGGCCTTCCTGCTGCTTACGCTGGTGCTTTATGTCCCGATCGGGCAAACGATCCTGAACGCGTTTTACGAACTCGACCGGTATGGCAACAAAACCGGCTGGGCGGGGCTGGCTAACTTCAGGAGTACTTTTGAGGATACCGACTTTCGGTTCGCCTTTAAGAACACGGTGGTCTGGACGGCGGCAGTCGTGATCCTCACATTATTCATCTCGTTTGTAGCCGCGCTTTTTCTCCACCGGCAGTTCGCCGGCAGGCGCATCGCACGCGCCATTCTCGTGCTGCCCTGGGCATCCTCGCTGGTCATCAGCGCGCTGGTGTGGCGCTACATTCTCGACGGTGAGCTCGGCCCGTTCAACGCGCTTCTCGGCAAACTGCACCTGATTTCCGAGCCTGTGTACTGGCTCGCTACCCGCACCACCAGCTTCCCCGCGATGATCGGCGTCGCAGTGTTTGTTTCGATTCCATTTACCACCACGGTTCTTCTGGCTGGATTGCAGGCGATTCCGAACGAACTACTCGAAGCGGCACGCGTAGACGGCGCTTCTCCCATGCGCGTGCTGCGCAGTGTGACGCTGCCTCACCTCAGTGACGTGCTGGCCATCGCTACCATCATCAATGTCATCCACGTGTTCAATTCGTTCCCGATTGTCTGGACGATGACGCACGGAGATCCGGCCGGCACGACTGACATCGTTATGACGCACCTCTACAAAAAGGCGTTCACCGACCAGCAGTTTGCCGTCGCGAGCGCAGAGTCGGTCATCGTTTTTGCGGCGCTCCTCGCATTCAGTATTATCTACACCATGCGTATGCGGAAGCAGGACTGAGCCATGCGCACCGTTTCACGCAGAAGCCTTTATTCTGTCGGAACATACGCGTTCGTGATACCGTTCTCGGCAATTCTGCTTTCGCCCTTTGTCCTGATGTTTCTTTCCGCGCTCAAGACCAACGCCGAAATTTTTGTTCCCTGGGACGAATTCAATTTTCTCCCGCATCCGCCACAGTGGGGAAACTTTCTCGCGATGGGACACGAAGTCTCCAACATCGGACGATACTTTCTTAATTCGACCCTGACATCCACGGGGTCCACTGCGCTCGCAATCGCGGCAGCACTTCCTGCTGCTTACGCGCTTGCGCGTTTTCGATTTCCCGGCCGGAATGCTTTCCTGCAACTGGTTCTCATCACTGAGATGTTTTCGCCGATCGTGATCATCGTGGGTGTCTACAAACTCTTCGCCGGAACGTCGGTGGCCTGGTTTTATAACCTGCTGGGGGCAGTGGGCCTGCGCGGGATGTTGCCGGAGGTGCTTCCAGAAACGCTGATCGACAACCTGTTCGGGCTCGTGCTGCTGAACGCAGCCTTCAACCTCGCGTTCGCGATCTGGCTGCTGAAGGGGTACTTCAGCACGGTGCCCAGGGAGATCGAGGAAGCGGCATGGGTGGACGGCTGCTCCTGGTGGCAGGCACTCACGCGCGTGATGATGCCGCTAGCCGCACCTGGAATTGCGACCGCTGTCATTTTCACGTTCATCGCGGCTTGGAATGAATTCCTGTTTGCGCTGACGCTGCTTCGCACTTCAGAAAAGCGACCGGTCATCGTTGGGCTCTTCTCGCTGATTGGACAGTTCGAGGTGCAATGGAATTACGTGATGGCCGGCGCACTCCTGGCCGTTGTCCCGGTCGTGATCCTTTTCTGGGCCGCGGAAAAGCATCTGGTGAGCGGACTGACCTCGGGGGCCATTAAATAACACGGGTGTTGCTTTAACGGGATTGGCTCTGAAATCCTGCGCCTCGATGAACGCCGGTTCCGCCGCCCCAGCATACCAGATTCGCGCCCTGCGCCTGCGTGTAGCTGTGCCCTGTGAACCCGAGTGGGTGGACCAGCAGATTACTGCGGCGGCCGAAGCCGGGTTTAACCAGGTGATTGTCGACGCCTTTTTTCGGGGAATCACGTGTTTCCCGTCCAGGTCGTGCAAACAGTTCGGCCTGCCCAGGCTTCACTCGATCTTCCACAAGACGGATTTCCTGGCAGTCGCCGCCGAATCAGCGAGGAGAAACGAACTGCACCTGGTTGCCGCAATCGACTGTCTGCACTGTGGATCGAAGAATGACACTCCGCGCAGCCCGATTAACGCGCGCGGCTTTCGCGTGTGGCGCAATGCCAGCAAGGACGGCTGGCTAGGCATGCACCGCGAAGGCGATACGGACGATGTTCTCCTGTGCCCGTCCAATCCTGACGTCTCGGATTTTCTTGGCACGCTCGCAGCCGAACTTACGGACGCGTACCCATTGGATGGATTGCTGCTGAACGGGCTGCAGTTCGGGCCGAAGGGCGGTACGCATCCCGGCCGATGCTTCTGCGCGAGCTGCGTGCATTCTTCGGACTTCCCTGCACCCGACAGTGCTAGCGATTGGGACAGCTTCCGGCTGAAGCAGCTATCGGAGCTTGTTGGTCGAATCAAGGCACGTGCCCGGCAGAGCAGACGCACTTTGCGGCTATGGGGCCAGTTTCCTTTGCTGCCAGGTTTGCAGGATGAACAACTCGTGCTACGCGATTTCGACCAGGAACTGTTCGACGTCGATGTGATGCCGTTTCAGCCGAGTGATGATCTTCAGCCGGCGCACTCTGTTGGAGTCGAGGTTGCGCAGTTTGACGCCGCAGATGAGGCGTCACTGGTCGAGGCAGTTAAACTGGCGGAAGTGAGTTTTCCTCTCGGTTTTGTTTGCCGGTGGACTTCCCGCCATACGCCGGACCCGGCACTTCTCGCAGAACTGGCTGCCATACAGACTGTGCCCCCGGATCGCGATCCACTCGGTGCCGCCCGCAAGTGGCTTCAGTTGTCCGCCCAGGCAGGCGATGCGGAACCGGGAAAGCGCGCCCGCCAGTGCCTGGCCCTTTGGGAGAGTGCGGGCACGGACGAGGAATTACCGCTGGAGCGAATTCACGCAATCATTGAACCCGCGTTACCCCCGGAGGGTTCAGACGAGCCTGTTGAACGCGAGGCACAAGCGCTGGCTCGTGCTTTCGCCCTTCTGCGTCTCGCGATTATGGTCCGGGAGTAAGGCGGCCGCACGCCACTGCTGCTGCGGTATACAGCGACTCCAGGTAAGGCGTGTGCAGTCCAGCATTCTGCGCGCGTCGAAGCGGCTCGCCCAGTATGGACTCTGTTTCTGGTGCGCGCCCTTCTTCGTAATCGATCTGCATCGAGGTGCGATACGGTCCCATGGTCTCGGAGTTGCGCATCATCTTGTCTGCGAGCTCTGACTCCAGTTCTACACCGTCCGAACGTGCGGCTGTGATCACATCGTTCATGAGATGGCGGGCGCGCTGGCGCAGTTCGGGTGAAGCGAGCACTTCGGCGACATTCGCCCGCGCTTCCACGCCCAACCCATTGAACGGGACGTTCCACACCAACTTTTCCCACCTGGCCCGCAGCAGCGAATTGTACACCTGGCAACGGACACCTGCTGACTCGAACATCGCGCCGATGGCGTGCGTTCGCGGCTGTGCCGTGCCACGGAACTCCCCCAGGCGAATCCAGCCATGGTCGATGTGATGAATGACACCGGGCGCGATTCGATTGCTGCAAAGGAACGCGATTCCGCCGAGCACGCGGCCGGATGCATTTTCGCCTCCCAGCACTTCGGCGATCCGCTCTTCGTTGCCAAGTCCGTTCTGTAGCGTGAGCACCAGCGTCTTTGCATCTGCGGTCGGTTCGAGCAGCGCTGGTAACGCCGCATTATCCCCGCTTTTTAATCCAATGAGCAGCAGGTCACAGCGGCCCAGTTTTTCCGCCGCGTCGTAAACGGGCGGGTGCAGAACGAAGTCGCCCTCGAAGGATTTCACGTGGAGTCCATTTGAACTCACCGCTTCGTAATCGCGGCGCATTAGAAAGTGCACATCGTGACCGGCACGGGCGAGCCGCGCACCGTAAAATGCCCCAAGCGCGCCAGCACCTATCACGCCTATTCTGCCTTTAAAGGCTTCAGCCATAATCTGCATGCTCGGGTGCGCCGCCACAACCGGTCAAGCTCCGCTGCAAAATTCTTTGCGTCTGGCAAACGCATGGCACTGGGTTGTGCAATGACAACCGCAGCAAACGCGCATATCTTTCCCAATTGCGACATCGGACCGGACAGCTCCATCGGCGCTTTCGTGGTGATCGGAGAACCACCTGCCGGCGAACAGGCTGGTGGCCTCGTAACGCGCATCGGCGCGTCTGCCATCATCCGCTCGCACACCGTCATCTATGCTGGCAACAGCATCGGCGACCATTTCCAGAGCGGCCATGGTGCGCTTATCCGCGAACACAACCAGATCGACGACCATGTCAGCATCGGCTCGCATTCCATCATCGAGCATCATGTGCAGATTGGCAACCGGGTCCGCATTCACTCGAACGCGTTCGTGCCGGAATACACGATTTTGGAGAATGGATGCTGGCTGGGACCAAATGTCTGCATTACCAACGCCAGCCATCCGCTGTGCCCGAATTATCCGGAGTGCCGCCAGCCGGTTATCGTTCAACGCAATGCAAAGATCGGCGCCAACGTAACCATACTGCCGGGCATTGTGATTGGAGAGATGTCCCTTGTGGGTGCGGGCGCCGTGGTGACAAAAAATGTGCCGGCCGGGGTGGTGGTGGCAGGCAACCCGGCGGTGATCCTGCGCACGGTGGATGAAATCGTGTGCTCATGGGATCAGCTCACGAAACCGTACCTGCGCTAGTGTGGTCGACCGTTATTCGTATTCGGCTCTGTGTGCCGAATTGAGCTCATCTTCCGCGCTCAAACTGGATAGGAACTTCTGATTCGGCACACTAGCCCTTCCCCTTTACCTGCGTCTGCCACCGGAACTTCGCCATCAGCAGTTCGTAGGTTTCCCACATCAGCCAGGTGCACGCGCGGATATCCTGCGACATCGACTGCGCGGCGGCGCCTCCGCAATCCTGTTTTCCCATGCGTTCATAGTCGTTGGCCATGTGCAGCCAGAGAGCCAGGTCGCCCTTCAGCCAGCCACGTTCATGCGACTGCCGTACTACATCTTGTGGAGTCTCCGCAGTCACGTCGAACCTTTCGAGCAGCATCGTTAAGGTTCCGTGAAACAATTCATAAACAGGCAGAAAGGCATGCGTCACGTGATCGACGCTCTGCTCGTAGTCGCGCGGCTCCTGTACAGCCGTCTCAAGATCCTGAAGCGCTTCCTTCAGAGCTACGAGATTAGTCACCACAGGATTGGTCGTCATTACTTCGTCCCCGCTCGCCCGCCTTTGAAACATCTGACCAGCTCGCGCGATGGCGACCGCCGGTCAAGCGTTCGTTCAGGCGCGCGTACTAGCCTTTCGTCCGATCCATGCCCTCTGCGGGGAACAACCCGCCATTGCGAAAGATTGTTTGTTTGCGGTCGGGTCCGACCGAGATGAAGTCCATCCGGGCGCCGACAAACTTCTCCAGTGCCGCGATGTATTCCTTCGCGCGCGCGGGAAGTTCGTCAAAGCTGCGCGCGCCGGTTATCGGCTCGTTCCATCCGGCGAATGTTTCGTACACCGGCTCAACCGGATCGCCGTCGTCGAGGCCAAAAGGAAGGAGTTCCACGCGCTTTGCGTCGAGCAGGTAGTGCGTGCAGACCTTGATTTCGTCGAGGTTGTCCAGCACGTCGAGCTTCATGAGTGCGAGGTTGGTGATGCCACCGATCTGCAGGGAGCGCCGCAGCGGAACGCAATCGAACCAGCCGCACCGGCGCGAGCGGCCCGTGGTGCTGCCGTATTCTCCCCCCCACTCGCGGATCTGCGCGCCCAGCGCATTGTCGAGCTCCGTGACGAACGGCCCGGCGCCAACTCGCGTGGAATATGCCTTCACGACACCCACCACCTTGCTGACTTCGCGAGGGCTGACTCCAAGCCCGGTGCACACGCCACCAGGCGATGGACTGGAGCTCGTTACAAACGGGTATGTTCCGAAATCGACGTCCAGCAGCACACCCTGCGCGCCTTCGGCGAGTACCTTGGCGCCGCGCTTCAGCTCGTCGTTGATCACTGTCACGCCGTCGACAAGCAGCGGCAGAATCACGTCGCGAGTCTGCCATACTTCGTCGACCACATCCTCCACGCTCCATGGGTCTTCGCCGTAACTCTGGAACAGGTGCTGGTAAAATGGCGAGAACTCCTTCACCTTGCGCACGAAGCGGTCCCTGTCGCGCAACTCCAGCGCGCGGATGCCGTGCCGCGCCACTTTATCGGCGTACGCACATCCGATTCCGCGACCTGTGGTGCCAATCTTATTAGCGCCGCGCCGCGCCTCCATCATCTGGTCGAGCTTGCGATGGTACGGCATGATGAGGTGTGCCGTTTCGCTGACCATCAGGCGCTCGCGCACGGGCACCGCGGCCTGCTCGAGCATCTGGATTTCCTCGACCAGCGCGTGCGGATCGACTACGACGCCGTTGCCGATGAGACAGCGAAGCCCTTCGTGCAAAATACCACTGGGAATGAGGTGCAGGACGATCTTCCTGCCTTCGACGATGACCGTGTGGCCGGCGTTGTTGCCGCCCTGGTAGCGCGCGACCAGGTCCGCGTCGTGCGCCAGGAAATCGATTACTTTGCCCTTCCCCTCGTCGCCCCACTGGCAACCCACAATCACAACAACCGGCATCGCGCTACTTCCTGACTAGACCACGAAATGGTGGGTGGAAAGCGGCCAACGGCGTACGCTTTACAACGCACGAAAACCTGCCACGCCGTTTAGCGTAAGTTGGGACGGATTTGCCCCTTGGCAATCGAAAACTTCGCGATGGTGAGCGTTAAAAAATAAATCCAGTAATTTCGCTTTTCGGCCTTCGCTCTTCGCTCTTCTTTATACGTTCTGACCTTCCATCTTTCTCGCGCCTGATAGCTCCCACACCATCCAGGCAAGCACACCTGCCAGCACCACCAGGCAGCACCATGCAAACCAGTCCCCAAAGCGCGCGTAGAACGTCAGCTCGTTTTGGGCGACGCGAACATTCGCGGTGAAGTGTCCGGCCGTGCCGTACCTGAGCCGCTCCGAAACATCGCCAGTCGGCAAAATAATCGAGCTGATGCCGGTGTTGGCCGAGCGAACCACAGGCAAACGCGTCTCGATTGCGCGGAAGACGGACTGCGCAAAGTGCTGGTCGGGACCCGCCGCTGCCAGCCCGCGCAGGAACGGCAGCTTGAACAGGGTTCCCCAGAACCCGCCCTTCTCCATCAGATACTTGGGGTCATACCACGCATCGTTGGTCAGCACGACGATCATCTGCGCGCCTTTGCGGGCGAGCGCCGAGGTGAGCGACGAGAATGCGGACTCGAAACATATCACACTGCCGAAGCGCACGCCGTGCGATTCAAAGATCGGCGCGTCGGTGCCGGGATAAAACGATCCGGCGATGGCAAGTTTCTGGAACCATTCCAGGTGTCCGATCACGGGTACCGTCTCGCCAAACGGGACCAGTTGGAGTTTGTTGTACGCGGCTGGTTGAAGTCCGTCTTCCGCCGTGACAATCCAGGCAGAATTGAAGTTCGCCATGCGAGGCTCTTTCTGCCAGTCCGGAACAGTAGTACCGCGGTCGTCCAGCCGAAGCGGCATTTGCGGCAACGTTCGAGTACCTGAAGAATTCGACGACTTTCGGCTTCCAAAATATTCGACAAGCGGAACGCGGTTGTCGGCGCCAAAGAAGAGGTCCGCATTTAGATCAATCGCGAGTTTGCGCAGGTCGCGGTGGAGGTCGGTTAAATACACAAAAAATGGTGAGAGGAACGTGGTCTCCGGTAGAACATACAGCTGTGGCTGCATGCCTGATGCCTCGTGCACAAGCGACAGCGCCGCATCGCGCATTTCACGGTCGGTCTGGAAGAATCGCTTTTGCGACGCCTGCGGATCGTCACCCGGAACACCCATGATGGCGTCCCATTTTTTCGTCTGGGAGATGCCCGGCTGGATAACCGCGATCGACAGTTGCTGCTTCTGTTGCTGCCAGGCATCGTGGTGGGTACTTGAAACATTCGCGCGTCGCGTCGAGCCAAGCATGGCAATCCCAAAAACCAGCAATACACACATAGCTGCGGAAACTGCCGCGATCCCATGTCGGTCGATGCGTCCTCGAAACTGTACGCGCGGAAGCACTTTTCCAAACATCATCAAACCGGCGTTGGCTGCCACGAGCAGGAATGTAATCAGATAGACGCCGCCGTAATCACTCCATTGTATAACCTGTTCCAGCGGTGAGCCCGCCTGGCTGTGCCCCAGGTAGTTCCACGGGAAGGCCATGTCGGTCCACGTGCGCATATATTCCATGCCCGGCCACATCAGCGCCAGCGCCCACGGCGTCAGCCACGGTGGCAGCCGTCGCATCGCGAAATTCGCGGGGAACGCAAACGCCAGGAAGTAAGTGGCCTCGAAGATGGCGCCGAGCGGAACAACCGCAGGAATGAGCAGGCTGAACACGGTCAGTGTGTGCAGCCACCACAGGCTCAGGTAGTACCAGATGAACCCGAATATATACGTGCCCCATACAATGGACTTCGCGGTGCGAAAACGGCTGAGCGCTACAAAATATGGAATCAGCGCCACCCACGCGAAAATGCCCATCCAGTTTTGTCGGAAGATGATACTGCCAAAAAGCCCGCTCAGTGCGCAAAGTAGAAACGAAGTGCGGTTCTCGCGCCATTGCTGGCGGGAGGGGAATAGTTTTGTTCGAAATCGTTTCACTGAAAAGTCGACACTACAGTTGCGCAGCGCAAATTTGGAGTGCGTGCGGCTTGCCGCCGCTTTCACCGCGTGCGGAGCGCCCCTCGGCCAAAAACGCTACTACCATTCTGGTGCAGGATCAAAATTGTCTGTTATACGCAACTTGTCCGTCTTAAAACCGTAGATGGTCTGAACTTGCGCAGGGATAGCCGTCTGTTCAAGCCACGATGCGGAGCACCAGGTATACAGACTGGCCTTCGGAACCAGTCCATGTTTCACAGCGTTGTGATGTGTATAATTCAGGCGACTAAAATACGAGCGTTCAAACGTGAGCAAAGTTTCACGATAGTTGTGCCAAACGTGGCGTCCCAGTGCATGGTCGAGGCCATTGACCCACCTGGCAGTCTTACTGTGGAGTTCTCCTAGCAGGATTCTAAGCGACTCTGCACTATCTTCGGTTTCCGGCGAGTGTGCTACAAAGTGGTAGTGATTCGAAAACACTGCCCAGGCTTCCATTCGCCAGTTGTACTGTTGAGCTACGGCTAGTAAACCGCGGTGGAGAACTGCGAGGCGGTCGGCTCCTCGGAAATGATGGAGTTTTTTGTATGTAGCAGCGGTCACGCCGCAGCCACCAAGCTTGTGGGTGGGAGCATGGGGCCAGCATGTGTCTGGTGCGCTACTCATAATGCTGCATATTTGGAAAAGTGGAGCGGAACTGACCATTGTGGATGTGCGCTCCGCGCACTCTGGAAAGCGGCGTCATAGCCGCACGCACTCCAAATTTGATTATGGAAAAGTGAAGCCGACCTGGCCATTGTGGATGTGCGCTCCGCGCACTCTGGAAAGCGGCGGCCAGCCGCACGCACTCCAAACTTGATTAAGGAAAACTTGAGCGGAACCTGGCCGTCGTGGATGTGCGCTCCGCGCACTCTGGAAAGCGGCGTCAAGCCGCACGCACTCCAAATTTGATTATGGAAAAGTGGCGCAGAACCTGGTCGTCGTGGATGTGCGCTCCGCGCACTCTGGAAAGCGGCGGCAAGCCGCACGCACTCCAAATTTGATTATCTTTCATTTTGCCTGCAGCTTCGCGCATTGGAGAGTGTTTACCATCAACATCGCGATGGTCATCGGGCCCACGCCGCCGGGGACGGGAGTAATGGCGCCTGCGATTTCTTTCGCGGCTTCGAAATCCACGTCGCCAACCAGGCGCTTCCCGGTTTTCGTGGACACGTCGTCGATGCGATTAATTCCCACATCGATCACGGTGGCGCCCGGCTTGATCCAGTCGCCCTTTACGAACTTCGGCTGACCGATTGCTGCAACGACGATGTCTGCCTGCCGCACGAGACCGGGCAGGTCGTGACTACGCGAGTGGCACACGCAAACGGTTGCGTCACCGCCGGGGCCTTTGCGCATCAGTAGTTGCGCAGCGGGCTTGCCGACAATGTTACTGCGTCCGATGATGACCGCGAACTTGCCGGCCGTCTCGATCTTTTCCTCGATCAGCATTCGCTGGATACCCAACGGTGTGCACGGAACCGGCGCGGGCAGACCAAGGCTCAGCTTGCCGACATTAATCGGGTGAAAGCCGTCGACGTCTTTCTCGGGAAGCAGGCGCAGAAGCACGGCGTCCTCGTTGAGGTGTTTTGGCAGCGGAAGCTGCACCAGGATTCCGTGCACCCGGTCGTCAGCGTTCAGGCGGTCGATTTCCGCTTCGAGCTCGTTCTGAGCAACATCCGCAGGCAAACGGTGAATCTCCGAGAACCAGCCCAGTTCCAGGCATGCCTTGTTTTTGCTGCTCACGTAGACCTGTGAGGCTGCATCTTCACCGACGATGACGACAACAAGGCCGGGCGTGATCCCGGTTTGTTTGCGGAACTCCTGGCCATCGCGTCCGGCCTGCTCGCGAACGCGCTGCGCAATTGTTTTCCCATCCAGAATGCGTGCGGTCATGCAGAGCACGTTTGATTGAACGCCAGCGGGATCAAGTGCATTCCGATGCGCAACCAATTCTCACGCACCCCATGCAAACGACGCAATCACCACCAGGTCGGAAATTGCCCACAACTTCAGCGCGCGGTACATGCCCTTTTGCGAGGGGTATCCTTCGCTGCGCAAAAGCCAGTCGATGGTGAAAGCCATCCACGCCCCGCTGGAAATCAACAACGCGCCCACGCCCCACCAGCTCATGCGCACCATCCATGCCGCCATGATCTGGCAGAAGCCAGAGGCAACGATGAGACCAATCGCAAATCCGAGCGTCCGCCGCGCGCCGAAACGCACAACCAGCGTCCTGTCGCCCTTGGCAACGTCCTGTGGGATCTGGTAAATCTGCGTCATGGGATAGAACGCGCCGAACAGGAAAGCGAACGCGAACGCCAGCCAGCAGACGGCGCCCAGCAGGCCGGGTTTTTCCAGACCCGTTCCCGGCGCGAGGGCCCCCGCCGCGAAATTGAATGCTCCATAGCCCGCCATATTGATGGCAAGATCGGCGCCCGGCCGCGCTTTAAACCGTACAGGCGGCACACTGTAAAGCAGGCTCAGCAAAAAGCATAGCGTATATATCCAGAAGAATCCCCACGGCATTGCGAAGGCTGCCGCCAGCCCAAGTATCATCAGGTTCGTGGCGAAATGCGCAAGGTCGGGCGGCGTCGGCGGCGGGTTTTCCAGGTATCCAATTGCTGCGCCCTCCTCGTCGCGATCGAATGCTGTGTTGAGGGCGAGAGTTCCGCCGTTCAGGCAAATCGTCCAGATGCCAGCGCCCGCCAGCATTCGCAGCACCATTGTGACCCGCGGTTCGTCCGAATGCGCGAATGCAATCGCCGACCCGCCAGCGTAATGCGCGAACACAATCGGCCACGAACGGGGCCGCAAATGCAGAAATGTCGCGCGCAGCGTGGAAGTCATGGTTACGTGCCTCACTGTAGCACCCCGGTGGCAATGACAACCGTAGAATGATCGACACCAGGAGACCGGCTTTCCAAAGCGTGACGCTGAGTGGACGGACGAACTAAGTACTCAATATCTCCGCGGCACCTCTGTCGAGAAGCTGCTGTGCAGCCCGACGTCCAAGGTCGGTTGCGGCACAAGCAGGGCATGTATCGTCAAATTCCAGGAATCGCGTCCCATCAGGTGAAATGACCAGCGCGCGCAGGTGCACGTTCTCGCCTTCCATTTCGCACAGGCACGCCGCGGCCGAGTTACAATCCGCTCCCAGTTCGCGGACAAACTCCCGCTCGGCTTCCACGCAAATGCGCACCCGTGGATCATCCATTGCTCGCCATAAATGCTGGTGCGGCGAATCGGCTTTCGCCTCAATAGCAATTGCGCCCTGGCCCGCGGCGCACAACACCTGGTTCAGCGTCAACGGCTCGGCGATCTCACGCTCAAGGCCGAGCCGATGAAGACCCGCGCTCGCCAGTACGATCGCATCATACTGTCGTTCGCGCAGCTTGCGCACCCGCGTATCCACATTCCCACGGATCTCGCTGATCTGCAGATCCGGGCGTAATCGCAGCAACTGGCCGCGCCTGCGAAGTGCCGAAGTGCCGACATGCGCGCCGCGCGGAAGTTGTGCGAGACCCACATTGTCCACACTAACGAGAGCGTCCTGCGTATTCGCGCGTTCCGGAAATGCCACCAGGGCCATGTCGTTGGGAAGCTCACCCGGCACGTCCTTTAAACTGTGGATAGCGGCATCCG
Source organism: Candidatus Sumerlaeaceae bacterium (assembly GCA_051003195.1). Lineage (GTDB taxonomy): Bacteria > Sumerlaeota > Sumerlaeia > Sumerlaeales > Sumerlaeaceae > JBPCLP01. The sequence goes on from JBPCLP010000011.1 coordinate 167,929, forward strand.
CGCGGCCATCGCGAATCGCCTGCTCAACCTCCGCCACAAACAGGCCTTTATCGCCACCGAGCGCGGCGAGCGACGTGTCCGGACGCCGGTCGGGTGAAGTCGATACGCTGACAAGTTCAACCTGTGTATCAGGTGCATGTGTTCGGATGAGGTCCGACACACGATTCGCCTGCCAAAGCGCAAGGGGCGAAGCACGGGTCGCGAGGCGAATGGACGAAATCGACATAGGGAATTGGTGCAGCGGGGTAAACCGGGAAGCCATCATAAAAAAAGCGCTCTCCGCATATAGGGAGAGCGCTTCGAATCAATGAGCGATTTCTACTGAAGCAAAAGCACGCCTTCGCTTACAACTGCGCCGTCCTTCACGCTGCTTACGCCCGCAGCCGTTTTCAGCACTTTAATCGCTTCGTAGCCTTTAGCGAGTGTAGGGTTCAGCATTGTTTTGGCGAACATGTCCGCAGTAGTCCAGATACCCGTAAAGTTGAAGTACTGAAAAATATTGCCCGTCGTGGTGATACGCGGGCCGAGCGCCTTTACGGCCTCGCTTTCAGCCAGGCCTTTGTTTCCGGACTTCACCTGCATCGCACTCTGGATCGCTTCTTTCGTGGAGCCAATCACCAGGAAATCCCCGTCGAGCACGTACCCGGGAGTTAACCCAAACAGGCTCGGCGATTCCGTGTAGTGAATCGTCGCTTCACCGACCTTCAACTGCTTGAACGCAGCCGGCTGTTCCTTCGCCGCTCCGGATTTTTTTGCAGCAGTCTTCTTGCCCTTCGGTTCGTCCTCGGCCCCGCCCTTGTCGCCCTTATCCGAGCTCTCCGGCTCCGACACACTTCCGGCCTGATTGGCCATGCTGGCCGACGCCAGCTTCTCAACGGCGTCCAGCACCTTCTGCATTTTTGCCTTATCACGTACTCCAAACACCAGCGCCGCATCCACTGCAGGGGAATTGCCGCCAAACTGCACGCTGTTTACGGCGAGTGCCATCTCGTTGCCCAGCGCCGGGATGAAGTCGTTTTGAACGGAAAAGCCGATCATTCCCTCGGCGGCTTTTAACTGTTCATCGAGGCTCTTGTTGCCAGCCGCGCCAGCCGCATCCGTCACCAGTTTGTAAATCAGCTCGCTGTCGACGAGGCTCGTTGCAAACGCGAGCAACGTCTCCGCGGGTACGTATCCAATTGCCTGCAATGGCTTATCGCCCGGGTGCTTTTGCAGAAGTGAACTGGAGGTGTCCGTCGAAAGGATGCCGTAGCTGTAATGGGAAATCTGCTTCGGCTCGATTTTCACACTGGAGCCGTAGGAATCGACAGGGCTCAACTGCTTGGTTATCTCGCGCAGTGCGTCCATGCTACCGCCCTGCTGCATTTCCATCGCTTCCTTCTGGCTGCCGAACAGATACACCTCGCCTTTGCGCGAGGACAGAGCGGTGCTTATCTTCTTATAACCCTCCGACGCCTGAAGCGTACTCCCACCGGCACTGTTCTTGGATCTGTCTACCAGTGCTTTCATTTCACCGCGGTCATTACTGAGTAGCAGCAGGTCGCCGGCGATTGCGTAATAAACCTCGTTATCTTCGCCCGAGGCGAAGCGCTTCACGGTCACGCCGGAATAATTTTCAGAACTGATGGGGCCTGAAGCCTTGTCGCTTTTCGTAGTCTCTGTGTCGTCGGCCCCGCCCATTCCGTCTTTTTCTGCCGGCGTTGCTTTGGAGCCGCTCTTCGCGGGGGCGGCAGGCTTGTCGCTCGTATCCACTTTACTGTCGCTCTTTGTGTCGTCGGCTTCGCTCTTAGCGGCTTCGCTCACCGCTGCGGCGGCGGCTTTCTCACCCAGGTCCAGCAACTTGTTCAGCTTGTCCTTGTCTGCCACGCCCAGCACAGCACCTGCGCTGTGCGAGCCCGCATTTTCACCCGGCCCTACGTATATATCGGCATTCTTGAATACCGAGCTCATCGTTTCGCCGTCGAGCTTATACCCGAGCACGTCCTCGATCGTCTTGAGTTCCTTGTTAAAGCTGCCCAGCTTCTCGGCAATTTCCGGATCCTCCATCACCTTCTTGTAGGACTCGTAAATTGCGTTGCCCTTCCAGGCATTCCAAAGTGCCTTGGTATCCGGCACACTTACTACATACGCGCTTGTCGCGGGGATAAGCGAGGGATTGCCTACCTGGGCCTGCACCGGCGCCGTGTAGCCAAGGCACAAGCTGGCTGCTACTGCTCCGATGACCGGCCTGCACAGATTAAGCACCTTCATACGTCGACTTTCTCCTGGTTCATTAAATACAATTGTAGTTTCTTGAGACACGACCGCCCTCCCAACGTTGCAGTGCAAGGCGAAAAGAACGAATTGAAAGACCCTGCGCCTCCTGCCGAAAGGCTCCTGATTTAGGGAACTCGCCCGCGGTGCATACCCTTCTAAATGAACCGCTTGACTCTGAAACCACTTCCCGAAATCCTTCAATGGTCGAAGTAATGTTGTCTTTTCAAACTAAATTAGGAGTTGGTCATGACCCGCTTTGGAATAGTCTGCACGATTGTTTTGCTCGCAAACTTCGCTTCGGCTGGCACGTTTACAGGAAACGGCGGGCAGGGGCTTTCAAAAGTAGGTCCGCTGATAACCGACGATTATCCATCACTGGATGCCGCAGCCAAAGACTTCAGTTCGCGGATCGGCGGATCGACGGGTGACTGGACGCTGGAAATCACAACGACCAGTCTCGTGGAACCGAACAATATCGCATTCGGTAACGAAACAAACGGGTTCAAAGTTACGGTCAAACCCGCGGCGGGCCTCAATGTCGACGTGAAGTTCACCACGACAACTACGAATATTACAGGTGGTTTTACAGGAAACTGGCTGATTGGACTGAGCGGTATTACCAACCAGGCCGACATCATGACCACGACCAGTAATTTTACGATCGATGGGTCTAACAATGGGTCAGCTTCTCGAAACCTGACGATCAGCAACGTGGCGTTCACGAACAACATTTCTCTCATCCGCGTGGTGGGAGGATGCCAGAACACCACGATTAAAAACTGCGTGCTGGTAAGCAGCACCACCGGCGCGAGCCAGACCTTTGACGTGGAATTCACCTGCCGACGCACCACTGCGGGCTTCTCAAATATACCCTCGGGCTGTCATATCAGCAATTGCGATATGAGTATCGTCTCAGCGCCCGGCGCCAATGCGCAGAACATCCTCTTCCGTCAGGCAAGCGTGGGCAATGTGCCCCCGGGCAGTGCAATGGATAATGCTACCATCACAAGCAACACGATCAAGGGCTACCGCCAGCCAATTAACCTGGGTTTCGTCTCCAACGCAACCGTCAGCGATAACATCCTGAGCACGACAATTCCGCTCGGTGATACCGCTCTTGTGGCCACGGGTCTTTCACACGGAGCGAATGCCACTTCGGGATGGACCGTGAACATCCTGCGCAACAGGTTCGTGAACTGGCAGACCGATGCGACTGCCCAGCGAGGCCTTGGACCGCAACTGGATCTCAGCGGCGGCATCGTGGCGCCGCAAACCGGCACCTATAACGTTTTTAATGACTTTTCCACCGGTTATAACTACAACAACGCTACTGCAGTCACCGGAACCCTCGGCAGCTACAAGGCTGTGCAGGTGAGCGGTACAAGCTGCACGGCTGCGGTAAAAATATACCACAATTCGTTCAACATGCCTAATATACCGCTGATGGCAAATGCCACGAAAGCGGACGTCTATAATGCAGTGGCAATTACAGCGACCGGATTTGCCGGAAGTGTCGACGTGAAGGACAATATTTTCCGCTATGAGCAGAACAATGGGGTGGTGTTTTACAGAAACAACAGCATCCTCCAGACGGGTACGTTCACGTCGAACTTCAATACGTTCTACCTGGCAAACGGCGCCACCATGGCCAGCTATCAGAACACGACCCTTACCCCAAATTATGCGGATCTGAGCGCATGGCAGGGCGCTGGATTCGACCTGAACAGTAACATCAGCAACCCGACGGTGCCGGCGGCGCCGGGCCTTGGGAAATGGGCTTCCAGCACCGACCTGCATTTTGATTCCGACCCTGGTTCCGTCTACCTGGGCACCGGCACGGGTGTACTTACCGATATTGATAATGAGGCGCGCAATGGTTCCGCGCCGGTCAAAGGGGCTGATGAGCTGCTGATAACGACTATAGTTACCGGCGCCCGGGATTGGGAGCTATTCGAGTAGACCCACAGTTATAACCGACCGGAGTGGCAGGAGTTTTGCCCATACGTGCGTCACCATGTACGTAAAGCCGTCCACGTGTGAACACTGAGCAACGCGTCAAAAGCTGGTCCGAGTTGAACGACCTGCTTTTCGGCAACATTTACGACAATAGACTCGGCAGGCATCGCTCGTCGTTTGCCTACCGCGGACTTTGCCGGCCCTTTGAAGAACTCCGCACGTCCATCATGGGCCTTGGCCAGGATCCGGGGGACATTGAATCACATCTGCTGCGCAACTTTCGAAAATATGCGCGGCGCGACGCGGTGGCCGTTGACACGGTTTGGGACTGGCTGGCCCTGGCCCAGCATCATGGTGTCCCCACACGGATGCTGGACTGGTCGTTTTCTCCGGACGTGGCACTGCACTTTGCCACGGCAGACACCAGGGACTTTAGCGAGGACGGCGTGGTGTGGTGCGTCGACTACGCGAAATCGAAAGAGCATCTACCGTCGATATTGAAGAAGGCGTTGCAAGACGAAGGTTCGGATGTATTTACCGCGGAGCTGTTGAACCGCGTCGCACAGGACCTGGGGGAACTGGAGAAGCTGGACAAAAAAGCATTTCCCGTCTTTCTCGAGCCACCGTCGCTCGATGATCGCATCGTGAACCAGAGCGCACTTTTCTCCCTGATGTCGCGTGCGGGTACGACGCTGCATGAGTGGCTGAAAGACCGGCCGGAACTGTGCCGTCGGATTGTGCTTCCGGCCGAACTGAAATGGGAAGTGCGCGACAAGCTCGACCAGGCCGGCGTAACAGAGCGCGTCCTGTTCCCGGGGCTGGATGGCTTGAGCCGCTGGCTGAAACGCTACTACAGTGTGCGCAAGTAGCGCACGAATTCAGAGTTTCTCGCTCGTCTCGGCCTTCAGCACGTCATCGAGAGTTTCGCGTCGGCTGATGAGTGTCAGCCCGCCATCATTTTCCAGCCACACCTGCGGCGCGCGACCAATCGAGTTGTAGTTGCTGGCCATCGCGTAACCGTACGCTCCCCCATCGTGGAGGCAAAGTAGGTCACCGGGCTCGGGCATTGGAAGCGGACGCGGCGCCAGCAGCTCACTCGCGTCGCGCGTAAACACGTCGCCCGATTCACAAAGTGGTCCTGCCACAACCACGGGTTGCAGTGCTTCTCCCTCGCGCCCGGGAATCGCAATGCGGTGATAGCTGCCGTACATTGCCGGCCGCAACAGGTCCACAAACCCGGCGTCTACCATCGCAAACGTCTGTCCCACTCCCTTCTCATTGCTTTCGGTCGTCTTTACGTCCGCGACCCGCGCCACCAGCGTTCCCATCGGCGCGACATAGTAGCGACCCGGTTCGATTTCGATCCGCAGCTCCCTGCCCGCGCCATCCGAGAGTGTTTTGCGTGCTTCTGCAAACATGGGACCCAGTGGCGCAGTATCTACATCGGGGCGGTCGTCACGATAATTATGCGGGATGCCACCACCCAGGCTGAATCCTTCGAGGTCGGGAAACTTCGGCGCAAGCTCAGCGAATTCTTCGGCAAGTCGGCTGAGATTCGCAACGAGCTCGGCCATCTGCGGGCCGCTCCCGATGTGCGCATGCAACACGGTCACTCTCATTCCAGCCTTGCGCGCTGCGTCCGCGGTTTCGTGCGCGTGCGTCCACCAGATTCCGTGCTTCGAACTGGGACCACCGGTATCGCACGAGTTAACATGGCCATGCCCAAAGCCCGGGTTCAGCCGCATCGCGATCGGACCCTTATATCCGGCGCGTTCGAGCTCCCGGATCTGCCCCGGGCTGCCGATGTTAATCAGGAGCCCATGCTCCTTGATTACCTGCAGTGCATTATCCCTGAAAACGTCGGCTGTCAGAAGCACCTCGGGTGGGTTATTGCCCGGATTGTACCCCGCGTTGATCGCGCGCAGGCATTCGTTGCCGCTCACCGCATCGATCCACACATTGTGAGCACGCATTTCCTGCAGCACTCGCGTGGCACTGCACGCTTTCATGGCGTAGCGCGGCTGAATGTTCGCCGCCTCGCAGATGGAAATTACCTCGCGGATACGGGCACGCAAAACCGAAGCATCATAAAGCCAGAATGGCGTCCCGACTTTTGCAGCGATGGACTCGAGCAGCGCTTTATCGTGTGTCGGTCTGGAAGTGCGGGTAGCGGTCATTTGGAGTGCCGTTGTAGGTCCGGCCCGTAGTGTGTCAAATGGCTATTAGCGTTTGCATTGGCAGATGGCGGCCGTGGGGGAAATCCATGAATCAGGAGCTCATTTCTTCGGGGACCCCCAGGATGGCAGCCTTACCGCCGGAGTTCGCCCACAGTGCCTGCTCCACACGCGCGGGAGTCCAGTCGTCGCCCAATTTTTCCGCACGTCCACGCAACTGCCCGGCGTACCAGGCGTAATACCGCAGATTAAAGGTAACCGCCTCCGCCTGCGGAATCTGCGCCGCCACAAGTTCATCGAAGAACGGGTAAACAACGGGGTGGTGCGCGGCGACCACTGCCGAGGCCGTCGCGGGTCCCACCCCTGCGAGCGTGGATAGCAGCTTAACAGGCGCTGTGCGGTCAGGCACCGCCGCGAATGCTTCCGTGCTCACGCGCTGCACTGCCTCTGGCGCGTTTCCTCGCACCAGCACAAGGTTCCGTTGTCGCCACACGCCGCGCGCCATTTTCCACTCGGTAATCCGGACGAGTTCGTCGAGCGTTACGTAAGCAACCTTGCGCGACGCAAGTATCGCCGGAAGCTCGTTGCGATACCACTGGTCCAGCTCGGGCAGTCGCCGAACACCCTGCGCTTCGACAACACTGGAATAAGATCGCAGAACCTCAGCCCAACGCTCCGCGGATGGATCCGCCCATAGAGTCTTCATACCTGTTCAAATTGTGGGGAGAGCAACCTGCCGTGCAAGTTCGCATTGCTGGGGCTTCACGTGGGAACATATTGTTCTCGGATGGAAATCACGGCACCAACACGAAGACTAACGTATGAAGTCTAAATCGTCTGCGGTTATTTAACGTTCGGTCAGCGAAAATCCCAGCGGGAATAAGGCAGATAGAATGTATGCATCTATATGCATGAGAACTACCCTCAACATCGATGACGAACTTCTACAGCTCGCGAGTCGCTACACCGGCGAAACGAAAAAAACCAAGCTCGTCCGAATGGGACTGGAAGCACTGGTCGAACGCGCCGCGGCTCGGCGGCTGGCCGCGTTAGGCGGTACGGACAAGCAGGCAGCTGCAGGTAGGAGAATGCGGTCAGCCGCAGATTGAGAGTACTTGCTACTCTTGCACTGGCCGCGACCACGCATCTGCATTGACTCTTGTCTTCGCACGTTGTGTGCATCAGGCTGACAGCAACTGCCGCAGCGGAGATTGCACGGTGCCAAAGAATTACATCCTTGTCGATTACGAGAACGTCCACCTGGCCGACCTCCCTGCCCTGGCACAGCCGGAACTGTTCTTTATGAAGCTCTTCCTCGGGCCCGCTCATACTCGCCTGCCCGTCACGCTCGTTAAGGCACTCCAGCAACTTGAGCCAAATGTGGAGTACATCGAGATCTCCAGTTCCGGTAAAAACGCGCTCGATTTTCATATCGCCTATCAAATTGGCCGACTCGCCCAGCAGGAGCCAAAGGCCTTCTTCCACATCATCACGAAGGATAAAGGATTTGATCCGCTCATTGAGACGCTCCGTGCGCAAAAGCTCCACGTTTACCGTTGCCCCAGCCTGGCCGATATTCCCTGCCTGAAACCGAAACCGGCACCGGCCACGAAGGCGCCTGTTGCGCCGGCGCCAAAGCGCGCAGCCGTGGCAAAGAAGAAGGGCGCCGCAATCACCGCACCGGCCATAGATGTTGAGCCGGCCCTGGGATGCCTGACAAAACTGAAGAAGAACCGGCCGCGTACCATTCAGAAGCTAACCAGCAGCCTGTTAACCCACCTTAAGTCTCGCCACACGGCTCCGCAGATCGATCAAATGATCGCCTCGCTGATTCAGAAAAAGCTCGTCGAGTGCGACGCTAAGGACAAGCTGACATACAACTTGTAGATATCCTCCCTCAGGTTTTTCCCCTATGCTTATGTTCAGACCTGCTAAATAGCAGTGATTTTCTGTGACTAAATTCCGCGCAACCCAATAGACTAGCCTTTGGCCGGGCGGATACCCATTCGCCCCGTTGGACCGGAGCGTTCCAGTTGCTGTGCTTAGCACAAAAACTGCGTCAATGCTCCGCCGACCCAGCGGACCCATAAGGCGGCATAGCGGGCTACTCTATAAATAAGCGTACAGGCCACCGTGCCTGCAATACGCAAAGCCGAGCTGCATGCATTTGCGCCGGCAAACACGAAGAGGGTACTACCATCGCTACGAAAAAAGTAACAACAAAAGCCGCTGCCGAGCCGAAGGCTGAAAAAGCCGCGCCGGTAAAAAAAGTCGCCAAGGCCAAGGCACCCAAGCGCGAGCCTAAGCACGCTCGCGAGGTCCTGGCGTTCGAAGGTGTTCGCACCTATGTGGCGCCGACGCCGCTCGCCAATTATCGGCCCATCCCCATGGGCACCGAGCGCGACGAAGAGGTCGACCTGAATTCGGTCAAAGCCATTGCCCGCATCACGATTGCCTCGCCCGAGCGCATCCTCGCATGGAGCCGCCGCAATAGCCGCGCCGCCGAGCGTCGCCTGGGCCTGCCCGGGTCACGGCTGGACGCCGACCTCGATCTTGCCAGCTTCGGCGAAGTCAAAAAGCCCGAGACCATCAATTACCGCACATTCAAGCCTGAGAAAGACGGCCTGTTCTGCGAGCGCATCTTCGGACCTACCAAGGACTGGGAGTGCGCATGCGGAAAGTACAAGCGCATCAAGTATAAGGGTATCGTCTGCGACCGCTGCGGCGTCGAAGTCATCGAGAGCAAAGTTCGCCGTACCCGCATGGGCCACATCAAGCTGGCCGCCCCCGTTTGCCATATCTGGTTCTATAAGGGCACCAGCAGTCGCATTTCTTCCCTGCTCGACATGAGCGTGAAGGATCTCGGCAAGGTTATCTATTTCCAGAACCACATCGTCGTGGATCCAGGCGAATCGCCCCTGAAAGAAAAGCAGATCCTCACCGACGACGAAGTTCGCAAGTACCGCGAAGTTTATGGTGATAAGGTCGACATCCGTATCGGCGCCGAAGCCGTGCGCGAGATGATGCGGAAACTCGAGATGGAAGAGCTGGGCACCCGGCTTGCCGTTGAGATGCGACAGGCCACCAGCACACAACGCCGCAACAAGATCATCAAGCGCCTGAAGGTCGTTGAGGCTTTCCGCGGCTCCGACAACAAGCCCGAGTGGATGGTCATGGAAGTTCTGCCGGTTATCCCGCCTGAGCTGCGCCCCCTCGTTCACCTGGACGGCGGCCGCTTCGCCACGTCCGACCTGAACGATCTCTATCGCCGTGTCATTAACCGGAACAACCGCCTCAAGAAGCTGATGGAGCTCAAGGCGCCCGAGGTCATTCTCCGCAACGAGAAGCGCATGCTGCAGGAAGCTGTCGACGCTCTATTCGACAACAGCCGCCGCACGCGTCCGACAAAGGGCCACAACAACCGTCCCCTCAAGTCGCTCAGCGACATGCTGAAAGGCAAACAGGGCCGCTTCCGGCAGAACCTGCTCGGCAAGCGCGTCGACTATTCCGGCCGTTCGGTCATCGTCGTTGGCCCCGAGCTGAAGTTCAACGAGTGCGGTCTGCCCAAGAAAATGGCGCTGGAGCTTTTCGATCCGTTCATCATCCGCGAACTGGAACGCCGCGGCTATGTGAACACGATTAAGAGCGCGAAGAAAATGATGGAGCGCGAGGCTCCGGAAGTGTACGACATCCTCGACGATATCATTAAGGACCACCCGGTACTGCTCAACCGCGCGCCGACGCTGCACCGCCTCGGCGTGCAGGCGTTTATGCCACGACTGGTCGAAGGTAAGGCGATCCGCCTGCACCCGATGGCCTGCGCCGCCTTCAACGCCGACTTCGACGGTGACCAGATGGCTGTCCACGTTCCGCTATCCACCGAGGCGAAACTGGAAGCCAAGAACCTGATGCTGGCAGAGAACAACATCCTCTCGCCCGCCAACGGTAAGCCGATCGCCACGCCGACGCAGGACATGGTACTTGGCCTGTTCTACATGACCAAGATGGTGCCCAACGAAGAGCGCTACGCCAAGATCAAGACCGACCAGGATAAGAAAAACGCAATGCCGCGGTTGGCATCCATCGAAGAATGCGTGATGGCGCTCAACCACAAGCAGGTAAACCTGCACGAGGAAGTCATTGTCCGCTTAAAAGACGGCCGGAAGATCAAGACCACTCCCGGGCGCGTGCTGTTTTCCACGGTGCTGCCGCCCGAGATCGACTTCTTCGACGAGGCAGCGCCGTTCGCCAACCAGGTAATGACGAAGGGCCAGCTGGGCCAGATCACCGCCGTTGCGCACAAGAAGGTCGGCAATGTTGCGACCGCCAAGATGCTCGACGCCATGAAGAACCTCGGTTACAGCCATGCGCGTAGCGGTGGCATCTCCATCAGCATTAACGACATGGTCATCCCCAAAGGTAAGCAGATGATCCTCGAAGCGGCCCGTAAGAAGGTCGACCAGGTCATGAAACATTACGCCAAGGGTCTCATCACCTACGGCGAGCGCTACTCGAAGATCATTCATGAGTGGTCGCTCGCAACCGACGCGGTTGCCGCCGAGATGATGACCGAGATGCAGAAAGACCAGCGCGGCCTGAACCCCATCTTCATGATGGCCAACTCCGGCGCTCGTGGTAACGAGGCGCAGATCCGTCAGTTGGCGGGTATGCGCGGTCTGATGCAGAAGCCGACCAAGAAGATCACCGGTGAAGTTGGTGAGATCATCGAAAGCCCAATCATCTCCAACTTCCGTGAAGGGCTTACCGTGCTCGAGTACTTCATCTCGACCCACGGTGCTCGCAAGGGTCTGGCCGACACCGCCCTGAAAACCTCCGATGCCGGATACCTCACACGCCGCCTGTGCGACGTTGCCCAGGACCTGATCATCACCGAGGAAGACTGCGGCACCCCCGAAGGCATCAGCGTCAGCGCCATCATCGAAATCACCCGCACGGGCGAGCGCGAGCTCGAACCGCTGTCAGATCGTATCGCCGGCCGTGTTGCAGTGAAACAGATCACCGACCCAGGCACCAACAAGGTGCTTGTGAAGAAGAACGAGATGATTTCCGAGGAGAAGGCACGCGATATTGAGAAGGCGGGTGTCCACACTGTGTCCATCCGAAGCGTTCTCACCTGCCAGACACGTCGCGGAATCTGCTGCAAGTGCTACGGCCGCAACATGGCCACCGGTCACTTCGTCGAACTCGGCGAGGCCGTAGGCATCATCGCAGCACAGTCGATCGGCGAGCCAGGAACACAACTCACACTGCGCACGTTCCACATCGGTGGAACGGCCAGCGTCACGGTTGAAGGCTGGTACCAGGCCTCTGCCGACGGCGTCATCCGCTTCCGCAAGCTGAACACCGTCTCGCACAACGACGGATCGCAGGTCGTGATCAATCGCGCGGGCTCCATGGTGCTCATGGGCGACGGCGACGTCATCCTGCAGACATTGCCAAACGTTCCCTACGGCGCACGCATCCTCGTGAAGGACGGCGCCAAGCTCAAACGCGGCGAGCGCGTAGTTGAGTGGGATCCGCACTTCACCCCGATCCTGTCCGAAGTCGCCGGCACCATCAAACTCGTCGACATCGTGGCAGGCGTTACGATGAAGGAAGAGTTCGACGCCGAGACCGAGGTCACGCAGCGCATGATCTCCGAGCACAAGGAAGAGCGTCACCCGTCCCTCCAGGTGCTCAACACCAAGGGCGAAGTCATTGCTCAGTACGCCATGAGCAGCGGCACGATCCTTGGACGCGAACTCGAGCAGGGCAAAAAGGTTGGCGCCGGCGAAGTGCTGGCCCGTATTCCTCGCGCCCGCACGAAGAGCAAGGACATCACCGGCGGTCTGCCGCGCATCGACGAGTTGTTCGAAGCACGCAAGCCGAAGGATGCTGCCGTCATCGCAGAAATCGACGGCGCCATTCACATCAAGGGTTCGGCCAAGGGTGCACGCAAGTTCACCATCACCGCCGACAATGGTGAGGAACGCCAGTACTCGATCCCCATCAGCCGCCACCTTGTCGTTCGCGACGGGGAGCGCGTCACCGCGGGCGACATCATCACCGACGGAACGCCCAGCCCGCACGACGTACTCGCGGTCAAAGGCGAGAAGCAGGTCATGGAGTTCCTTCTCGGCGAAGTGCAGGAAGTGTATCGCCTCCAGAAGGTTAACATTAACGACAAGCACATCGAGTGCATCATCCGCCAGATGCTGAAGAAAGTCGTCGTCGAGGAAGTTGGCAACACGCGCTTCCTCTACGGCCAGCAGGTCGACCGCTGGGAATTCGACGAGGAAAACCGCATCACGGTGGAGAAGGGCGGCACGCCGGCCAAGGGCCGTCCGAAGCTGCTCGGCCTAACCAAGGCCTCGCTCGAGACCGAGTCGTTCATCTCCGCGGCCTCGTTCCAGGAAACCACCCGTGTCCTCACCGACGCCGCCGTGCGCGGACGCTACGACTTCCTGCGCGGACTGAAGGAGAACGTCATCATGGGTCTCCTTATCCCCGCCGGCACCGGCCTTGCCCAGTATCGCAACATCGACGTACGCGCCAAGGACTATGACCAGTACGACGAAGAGGGAACCGAAGGCGAAATCGACGGCCAGATGGCCGAAGCCGGAGTCGAGGGCAACGGCAGCGGCGAGAACGTCTAGCCAACTCGCAGCACCGAACCACATAACCAAACCACTCCCCCGGACGGGCAAACCGTCCGGGGGTTTTCTTTTCCGGACCCGAAGTTCGCGGCCTCCACACCGGCTGGCACGTATGTCGCAATCAAATAAGCTTCGATGTCACCAGCAGCAGGGCAGCATTATCTAAATAGAGTGATATCAAGAAAGGACTTTAACATGAATCGCACGCTAACGGCGCTTTTGGCCTCCTTCACGGCCGTGATGTTCAGCGCATGTTCGGTGGAGAAAACGCAGGAAGGCGAAATGCCCAAGGTCAAGGTCGAGGGCGGCCAGGTACCCAAGTACGACGTAAAAACCGCCGACGTCGACGTCAAGGCCACCACCACCACTGTTACTGTACCCGACATTGACGTGAGCACGAAGGAAAAGACCATCAAGGTGCCGGATGTCGATGTTACAATGCCCAAAGACAAACCGACAAACCCCTGACGCGAACCCGCGACACATATCCATGGCCGCCCTGGTGTGGTAACGAACTACTGATTCGGCACACCAGGGCGGCCGTTTTCTTTTCCACTCCATGACCATACTGTAATGAACCCTTGCGTGCCAGGGATCGCCGCGCTTCAATCGATCATCCTTTCGCCCCGAGGCGCCCCTTGAAACTATCCCGCCACCTCTACCTTCCGCTCATGCTGCTGATGCTGCACGGCGCGGCGGGCGCACAAGACATCCAGGTCTGCACCTCGTCCAATATCAATGTCGGCGACGGCGACACCTCCAGCGAATACCAGCTCACCAAATTCGGCACGGTGCTCGTCGGCCAGTCCCGCATCCGCACCTTCGTCCTGCGCAACACCGACCCCGTCACCACGCTCGTCATCAATAACCTTTACGTGTTCGACCCCACCGATTTCGGTGTCGACCTTACTTTCACTGCCCTTAGCGTTCCGCCCGACAGCCAGACCAGTTTCGACATCGCATTTCACCCGCAGTCGGCCGGGCTGCTCATCGCATTTGTTTTGATCGAGAGTAACGACCCCGGCTCCGAGAGCGTCTACGCAATTGAGGTTTCGGGCGAGGGCCAGGCCGCACCACCGCTGCCCGCACAACCCAACCTGGATGTGCGCCTCAGCAGACCCGCCAAATTTAAGCTGAACAAAAGAACCGGCTTGGTTGACGCCAAAATGAAGGTCGATCTCCTCAACGTCGGCAACGCGGATTCGACTACTCCCACCATCACCGTCATCGGGTCCAACTCCGAAGTCCTGCGGGTGGTCGGCAAAAGCAATTCGGTCATTGGCGTGCAATACCTCGTCAAGCCGCTGGCCGCCGCCACTGCAACCAGGGTGAAGAAGAAAAAGGTGAACGTAAAGCTGACGGGTCTGGAAAACACCAACACGTATTTCTGGATCCTTGCCGACAGCACCGGTGCGGGGGACATGGATTACTCGGACAACGTCACCATCGACGGCTTCCTCACGCTCACGCCATAGTGTGCCGAATCAATAGTTCCTGACCAGACCAAAGGGCAGACTCGACCTCGATTCGGCACACAGAACAGA
>JBPCLP010000012.1:0-11686 GCA_051003195.1 Candidatus Sumerlaeaceae bacterium
CGCCAGCCCTGCAGCATCGCGCGGCCGCGCGAGCAAACCGTTTGATCCGTCCGCAATAATCTCGGGAATCCCGCCCGCCGATGTGGCAACCACCGGCAGGCCCGCAATCATCGCGTCGAGAATCGAGGTGCACAATCCTTCCAGGTGCGACGACATCACGAACAGATCGCCGGCGCGCAGCAGCGAGCCGACATCCTTCACGAACCCGGCAAAGGTGACATGCTGATCCAGCGCGCTCTCCTGCTGCTGTTGCCGAAGCTTTGCTTCCAACTCCCCCGTCCCGGCAATGACCAGTTTGAATTCGAAACCGCGGTCGCGCAGCAGCCGTGCCGCATGCAGCAATGTCTCGTGGTCCTTGTGGTCCGTCAGCGCGGCAACGTTCACGATGAGCGGCACGCGGGGAGCCGCGCCCCAACTGGCCGCAAGCTGCTCGTCCCGCTGGGGCCCGCGTGGCCTGAACCGCTCCGTGTCTATGCCGCTGTAAGCAATCGACACCTGGTATTCGCCGATCCCGCTGTCGATCAGCACCTTTTTCACGGCGTTGGAAATCGCAATATAATGCACGTCTTTCGCCAGGTACTTTCGGCGAGACAGCCAGTTGCCGCCGACCGGAAAATCCACACGGCGCGACACCGTGAGCGGTTTCTTCACGATGCGTGACGCCAGGAGCCCCAGCGCATGCGCGTGCGAGGTGTGCGCGTGAAGCACGTCCGCATGCGCGCGTTTAGCGGTCTCGGCAATCTGCCGCACAGCCAGGTAGTCGACCTCGCCGAACCGCACCCGGAGCGGCTGCGCCATCCGCCCCTTTGTGCGGTCCGCAAAAAGCGCGGAATCCGGGGGCGCCAGCACAGTGCATCGATGCCCCCGCGCAACCAGCCCGTCAGTCAGCAGCTTCACCTGCTGCTCGCCACCGCGCCATCCCTTCTCGGTCGAGATGTGCACGATCGACAGCTTGCCGCCGATCACAATGCGACCCCGGTTCTGGGAGCAGGACTTCCTGCCAGCAACCCCTGCGCGGCTGCAATCACCTGCTGCGTGGTGATACGTTCCATGCAGCGATGGTCAATCGGGCACTCGCGCAAAAAGCAAGGGGCGCATTGCGGGCTGTGGCGCACCAGTGTCGCATGGGCCTGCCAGGGGTAGGTGACGTTCCAGTCCGTGGGTCCAAAGATCGTAACGGTCGGTACCTGTAGAGCAGCCGCAGTGTGCATCGGTCCGGAATCGTTCGTGATAAGAAGGCGCAAACAGGCAAGCAGCGCGGCCAATTCCTGCAACGTGACTAACTCGCCCAGCCGGTAGATTTTCGCCCGCGTCGCAGCCTGCACCTCGTCCGTAAGCGCTGCCTCGCCCGCACTGGCAGTGCTTACGAGAACTGTGCCGTCAGCCGCCAGTGCATCCGCCACCTCACCCAACCTTGATGCCGGCCAGCGTTTTGCGCCGCCGTACGCCGCACCGGGATTAATGCCAATCAGCAGTTTGCCGGCGAGATCCTGTTGCTCCAGCAGTTGTGCGACCTTTGCAGCCGCGACAGGATTAATTCCCAGGTGTAGCTGCATCGGCGCTACAGGGCCATGTGCGTAAACGCGTCCACCGAGCGCGATCGCCGTCTCCTGCGCAATACGCATGTAATACTCCACCATGTGCCGCGGCATTTGCTCAGGTCGGTCCGGGTGCGCGCCCGGGATGCTCTTGCTGCTCAGCGGTTTCGGAGTCGGCGTTTGCCACTCCAGCCCACGATACGGCAGGCGATGCGTCAGCAGCAGAGATCGCCCACCGCGGGCAAAGCCGATCCGCCGCGAAATACGCAGTTTCCACGCGAGCCATCCGGAACTGAACGAGTTCGTCAGCAGCGCGACCGCGTCATACCTCGCGTCTTTTAGTTTCCGGGCGACATCCGGGGCCAACTTCCGTTCGTCCGCCGTGATCAGCGTGGTTATGTGCGGATTATCGATTAGAACCCCGGCAACCGAGGGACGGGCAAGCAGGTCGATGCGCGCATCCGGGAATGTAATTCGCAGGAAGGCAAGCGCAGGCGTCGCCATGATGCAGTCCCCAACCCAGTTCGGCGCCTTCACAAGGATCGCTGTCACGGCTGCGAAGAATCGTCCTTCTGCTGGCGCTCCCACAGCTTCGCGTACTTCAGGAACACGCTGAACGCCGCGAGCATGCAGACAATAATTCCCGCGCGCCCATCCAGTATCCCGAGGCGCAGGATGTACTGCTTAAAGAAACGCCACACCGGCCGGCCCAGCAGGTGCACCGCCGTAACACGCCGGGTCTTCTTCGCGCGATCTCCGGCCGCCCACGTCGTGTAGCGGTCGAATTTACGCATGTACTGCTCAAAGCTATCAAATGTGTAATGATCGAGCTTGTACTGCGCAAGCCGCGCCGGCCCGTCCACCACAGCGTCCGCGTGAACTTCACGATCCACGTAGCGGCCACGGTCTCGCGGAAACACGCGCAGCACACTGTCGTCCTGCCAGCCGCTGTAGCGGATTGGCTGCCCCATGAAGAAGCTGGATCGTCGAATGCGCAGGGCCGCATCCGGTCCGGGGTTGGTCACGAAATCTCGAATTTCCTGCTGGAGCTCCGCCGGAATTCGCTCGTCCGCATCGAGGATCATTACCCAGTCGCACGTTGCCTGTGGAATTGCCCAGTTCTTCTGCGTGGCCGAGTTAATATACTCGTGCTCCATCACCCGCGCACCCATTTGCCGCGCAATCTCGGCCGTTCCGTCCGTGCTGAACGAATCGACAACAAGGATCTCTTCCGCGAACCGCGCACACTCGATCGCCTCGCGAATGTTACGGCTCTCGTTGAACGTCGGAATGAGTATGGTGAGTCCGCTGCTGCTCATGGTTCGTGCTGCAGGCTGCTTGTGCAGGTCACCGGGTGCCAGCAAAATCTTAGCCGTCGCTGACAGCATTGCTGTGGATAAGGTTTACTCTGTTGGGCCCGATGGTACGAGTCAGCAGGGCCAGACAATCTATGATGCGACAAACGGAACTTTCAGTAGCGGCGATGTAATCGCGAAACGTTGACCAAAACACGCCATTACCTGGCAGTCGGCGCGCGCATAATGTTTGCGCGGTGCATCGGATCAAAATCAGTCCAGTACTTTGCTTCTCGTGCGAGCTGAGCCTTGTACCGTCTGCCTTTTGACACGGTGTCGAGCCAGTGAAGAGGACCATCCACGGTCACAATTCCCCCGCGGAAACAGATGATCAGGTGCAGGTTGATCAGCGCAAACAGGACCACGCATTCCCATGCAATGTTCAGCCCCGGGCGTCCAAGGCGTTGCACCAGCCATGCGGCAAGGGCAGCAAAGCCGAACGCGAACGGCAGCGGGTGATCCACGTAGCTGCGCATGCCGAAAGAAACACCAATCCAGTAATACCACCACGTGCCCGCCATGTACGCAACGCCGACAAAGATCGCCAGCAGCCAGGCCGCCGGGAAACGCATGTGCCGAACGGACATAACAAGCCCGCCAAGTGCCAGCAACAGCGCCGGCGACCAAAAGAACAGCCCGTGCCTGCGCGAGAACAGGACGTTCAGCGCGTGTGGCGAGTACCATGTCAGTGAATGGTCTGTCGTGTTCGCGATCCAGTACCCGAACTGGATCTTCCACGCCACTAGTTGCGGCAATGCACCAACAACGGCACCAAGCACCCCGCAAAGGAATGGTGCCAGCGCCGCGCGCAATCCGGATTTATGGGAGAGCGAGCTGACAATCGGCTGGAGCAGGACCAGCGCGACTGGCGCGTCGTATGGCCGAACGACCGCGGCATAGGCGGCGCAGAATCCCGTCAACAAAGCGAACCAGCACTTGCGCGGATGGTAAGTGGCGGAATCCCACCGGCTCCAGCAAAGCAGCGCAGCCGATCCAAAAAATGCGCCGGTCAGATGACTCATTGCCGGTTCCGCAAGCAGGTAGTAAAGCATCGGCCCGCACAGTAAAACAGCCCAGCAGCCCAGCGCCGCCGTTCCCGCTGTAAACCAGCGGCGTAAAAATGCATAACAGCATGCCAGCGCCAAAACGCCGAATGTCACATTCACCGAGCTAAAGATAAACGGGTAAATCGAAGCAAATCGCGAAACCGGATGGATCACCTCCGCCGCAGCCAGCGCCGCAAAACCTCCGCGCGCGATTGCCAGCACAGGCAGAGTAGCCAGCCCGGTGCCGATGTTGAACGGATTCAGCGGGTCTGTCGCATTTTCATTCAGCCGCTCCCGAAACACCGATGCTGTATCCTCGGGCTGGGTTTTTTCCAGGAAGTTGTACTCGTTCTTAAATTGCAGGTCCTGGTCGAAAAGCAGGGAATGCGCGTAAGCGAAATAACCGTTCTGGTCGAATCCGACAAGGTAGGGCTGGCCAGTGCCTGTCGGTCTGTAGCTAAAATGACAGGCCAGGTTGGCAATCGCGAATAACCACAGCAGCACCATCGATACCAGAAATAGCCGATCACCCGTCGGTTGCGGGTTGCGTTGTTCGGGCTTTGCATCTTCAGCCATTGCAACACAGTTGCATGCAGGATCGAGCCGTCAATGGAGGACAAAGTTCCCAAAGCGCCAGATCAACCATTCGGAAATGCGGACCCGTCGTGTGCATATGCAGCGCCACTGGAACCTTCTCTTCGCGATTTAGTGAGCGCGGTTCTCATTGGCTTGATGCTGCAAATCGGCCTGCGTATCGCCCTGGAGCTGTACGTGCGCGCGGTGCATCCCGACGGGCCGGTCGATTCTGCCGCGCACTATTTCGCCTACATCGCACCGGTGACCGTGGTGATCACGTTTGCGCTGAGCTACTTCTACGTGTGTGTGAAATACCGCCGAAGTTTTCTGGAAGCCTTCTACATCACGCCTGTTTCAGTTCGCGGGATGTTGCGCTACGTCTCGCTCGGCGTTGGCGTGTGCGGCATCGCGATCTTCGCGCTGGCAATCGCGGCCCAGTTTGCACCGAAGTCACTCGGCGGCACTTCAAAGGTCAGTCGTGCCCTACAGAATCCCGCCGGCGCCTACGTTTGGATGCTGACCGCTCTCATAGCTCCCCTCGTCGAAGAGCTTTTCTACCGTGGCTTTGCTTTCGATGTACTTCGCCGCCGTTTCAATACGCGCAGTGCCGTGCTGCTCGTCACAGCCTGGTTTGCCGCTGCCCACATTTCGCAGGTCGCCGGAGATTGGCCCAGCCTCGTTGGCATCACAGTTCTTTCCGCGGTCGTGACCACTTTACGAGCCCGCACCCAATCGCTCACCCCCGCCATCATCGTGCACTTTGCTTACAACCTGCTTCTGGTCTGCTTAAGCTGGTATGCGCGCTCCCGCGGCACATGAATCGGCGTCTGGCGATTGGGCACAGTGCCTGCTCTAGTCTCTCTTTACCTACGATCGGAGTAACGAATGGCTGTTGATACCGAAGACCTCGAAGGCATGGGATGGAAGCCCGGCCGCGAAACAAAACGCCTGGTGCTGAAGGCTGCAGACGCGGCACTGGCGTGCAGCATTCCCAAGGAGGAAGTTCTCGAGCGACTGGAAGCAGTAAAGGAAACGCCCGAACAGTTTACCGGGGATCTGCTGTTTGCGGATGTAGCGCACCGTATCAAAAAATGAGATGAGCGAGATCTCTCAAAGTCTCTCCCTTTTCGACACCCCGGTTCCATATTCTGTGTGGAGCGCCGGCGATCTCGACACCGCAACAACAGAGCAGATGGATCGAGCCTGCCGTCTGCCGATTTCCGTTTGCGGCGCACAGATGCCTGATGGCCACGTCGGTTACGGTCTACCCATCGGTGGCGTCCTCGCGTGCCGCGACGCTGTAATACCCTATGGCGTCGGCGTCGACATCGGCTGCCGCATGAAACTGTCGGTCATTCCTGAAGACGCTTCCCGTCTCGCCGGCTGGAAGGACAAGCTCAAGAAAGTGCTCATGGCGGAAACGCGCTTCGGTGTCGGCGTGGAATTTTCGCCGCGCCACCGCCGCGACCACGCAGTCATGGAAGATGATGCATGGGACAATCTTCCTCCAGCCATTTCGCGGCTGCGTGATAAAGCCTGGGCGCAGCTCGGCACCTCGGGCAGCGGCAATCATTTCGTGGAATGGGGCGAGCTGTTGCTGCAAGAGGAAGAGCTCGGTCTCGCCCCCGGTAACTACCTGGCGCTTCTGTCGCATTCAGGTTCGCGCGGCCTCGGTGCCAATATCGCGCAGTATTACACCAACGAGGCCATCGACCGCTGCCCGCTTCCAAAGGAGTACCGTCACCTCGCGTGGCTGAACATGCGAAGCGACGCAGGGCGGGGCTACTGGAATGCGATGAACCTTGCGGGTGCTTACGCATCCGCGAACCACGACCTGATCCATCGTTATATCCTGAAAGCGGCAGGCCTGAGCGCGGCTGCGCAGGTTGAGAACCACCACAATTTTGCGTGGCTCGAAGAACACCAGGGCGAGCAACTGGTCGTGCATCGCAAAGGCGCCACGCCAGCGGGCAGGGGTGTGCTGGGCGTTATTCCAGGGACGATGGGCGACCCGGGATTTGTGGTGCGCGGCAAAGGTAATGCCAAAAGCCTGAATTCCGCCAGCCACGGCGCGGGACGCCGGCTCAGCCGCAAGGCCGCCAAAGCCTCGATAACCCGGCACCAGATCAAAAGCTATCTGGCCGAACGCGGGGTGGAGCTCATCAGCGCGGGAGTGGACGAAGCCCCCATGGCGTACAAGAATATCCATGAAGTCATGGCGGCGCAGCAGGATCTGGTCCAGCCCATTGCCACGTTCCGCCCGCGCATGGTGCTGATGGCGACCGATGGCAAATCGGAAGATTAGATCCGCTACAGCCGACGCTCCATCCACCGATGCGGTATACCGGCGTCGAGAAATTCGTCGTCATACGCTGCAAACCCATGCTTCTCATAGAACGCGACTGCGTGCGTCTGTGCAGTGAGTATTGCCCGGTGATAACCTCGGCGCCGCGCTTCCTCCAGCAGAGACAGCAGAATTGCCGAGCCGCAGCCCGTGCCTCTCGCATGTGGCGCGACCGCCATGCGGCCGATGTGACCCGCGCCGGCTTCGCCCACTTCGGCAAACAGTCTGCCCGTGCCACATGCGAGTCCCGAATCGCTATACCCAATGACATGGAATGCCGTCGGGTCTATCTCGTCCAGCTCCATCTCGGCCGGCACATTCTGCTCGCCGACAAACACATCCATGCGAATCGCGCGCGCCGCATCCGCTTCGGCGGAATTCCAACTCACCGGAATCACACGATACATCAAAGCTCCAGGCGATCCCGGTTCATTCGATCGTAAACCCGTCCCCCGTGTTCGACAACTTCCTCCGCAGGAAAACAGTGTCCAGGATGCACGGTCGTTCTCCCACTCGATCTACCTGCAGTGCCAGCGTCGCACTCGTACCCACCGTGAAATGATACTGCGTGTAGGAAATCCCGAGCCGCGCGTTCACCCACGTGTTCAGCAAAACGTGATGCGGTGCCCGTGCAGTATCCTCCTGGATTGCCAGTTGCAGTCTCGCCTCGCCGGTTTGCTCGGGCGACGTCGTGGTGCCGTCACCCGCGTACAGCTCGAACGAATAGCTTCCGGCCGTCACGGACGCAATCCGCAGCGAAACGCCGCTGCTCGTCACCACCACCTGCTTGTAACTCGGGTACTGCGCATCTTTGGTGATTCCATACCGCGACTCCACCCGCATGCCCTCGACGCCTTCCGCTACACGTTTCCATAGTTCGATCTGCCGTGGCTGCGGCAATACAGGGGCAAGCACTTTATCGGGAAACCAGCGGCATATCACGCGCTCGTACACATAGTCCGTAATCAGTTGCGCGCCCCATCGGTTCAGGTGCTCGATGTCCTCATAATACGTATTGTCGAGGTTCAGCTCGCGCGCCATCGGCAGCACGTCGACTCCTTTGAACTTCAGCCAATCCAGCGCACGCGTGAAAGTGGTATAATCTTCCTTTGGCCGGAAAAACTGCGTGTGCGCATAATCTGACGTGGGTATTTCCACCACTGTGAATTGCACGCCATGCTTTTTGCAGAACTTCGCCAGCTTTAACAGTTCTCCAAACTCGCCGTTTTCGGGAAGCCAGTAATCCGCGTACGTGTTGTAAATCTCCATCCCGGGGAAATACGTCCACGCCAGTTCTTGCGGACCGTACAGCAGCCGCCGCGGTGTCGGTATATAGACGCCGTTCCCGATCGTTTTCTCCGGCTTGATGAATGGGATCTCGCCATTTTGCAGGGTAGCCCGAACGTGGTGCCTCGCGCCGAACAGGGCGCTGACGTCCTCCAGCTTTACGCGCAACTTCTGCATCGGTCCTTGCGCGGCCAGGCGGCGTACCGCGGAGAACTGCCAGAAATCCCCCGTGCGCGGATGATCGGGGTTCATCCCGCGGCGCCCGCTGCTTACGTCCGGCGGCGACACCCCGTAGATCACGTGCTTTGGGTGATATTTCGGCCAGAAATATTTCTCGAACATGAAGCGCTGCCGCTCCGGCCGCTGGTCGGGGAATCCGAAATTGTAGCACGATATCTCACGCGCACACGCCTCTTCCCATTGCCGCACATCCATCGGCCGGCCCACGCTGGTCGACAGCGTCAGTACATCCACGCGCCCTCGCCACGCCTTTACTTTTTCGATCCCCTCGATTTTATCGCGCAGGTTCGGGCTGCCCCAGCCGCCATAGTAATCGAACGGCTGCCATCGGCGGAAACCGAAATCGAGCGCCAGCAGCCCAAGCGCGACCACCACGATCGTGGGCAGGAGACGCTTAATGCGGATGTCCAGTGTGCCCCATTCAAAGGGCGAGCGTTTACTCATCAGTCACGGAAGGCATGCAAAGTTAAGACGGCGGACATCGCCGTTCGTTGACGCCGTTGTAAATGGAATTAGCAGCTGCGGGGCTGTTGAAAAACCGACACCGAACGTGTCGAACATGAATAGCCGCAGGTGCAACCTGCGGATCTTGAACGTAATAGCCCCACGACCCTGAAGGGGGTCGAACAAAGCTAGTGTGCCGTCCCAGAAGTTCATACTTATACTTCAGGAAGCTTTCGAGCCCGGACGGCACACAAAACCAGTGAACGAATTAATGGGACACCACACTAGAGGGTTTTTCAACAGCCCCAGCGCTGCCGTTTTGTCTTCTTGCGCTGGATCAAACGGATGGTAGTGCAGCCCATGATGTGCTTCGCGAAAAGCCACGCCACCTGATGCCAGCCGCGCTGATGGAAAACTTGTGCGCCCCTCGCTGGCGGCGATGGTACCTGTTCGCATTTTTTCTTTTCGTATTCACCTCGGTCCGCAACATCGGGTACTTCGACACCACCGACGCGCACAGCCGGTTCGAAACCATGCGCGCACTGATGCAGCGCGGCAGTGTGTTTTACACCACCTGGTGGGAAAAGAACCCCGTCGCCACCGGAAACTCGATTGGTCCCTGCCTCGCCGCGCTTCCCTTTTACCAGGCCGCCGAAGCCATTTACAAACTTGGCTATCAGCCCTGTCCTCTACACCAGTGGCTCGTTAAAGCCACGCTGTTTTCGACCGTCGTTTACAGTTCGCTCTGGATGGTCGCCATCTTCGAACTCGCCCTGCTGTTCGGTGCGACCGCACGCCATGGCATCGGCCTCACTCTTCTCTGCGGCCTGACGACCCTCATCCTGCCGTACACCAAGACCTTCCAGGCCGAAAACCTCGTCGGGCTTTGCATCACACTCATCGTGATCTGCACCACCATTTACAGGCGCACCGCGCAGGGCAGCTATCTTGCCCGCGCCGCGTTCCTGTTCGGATACGTGATCACCATAAAATCGGAATTGCTCGTCGCCCTGCCGCTGATTGGACTGTCCTGCCTGTTCGGCGCCGGCGTCAATAACACTCCTCCGCTGCGCCGGGTTCTGCGCCCTGCCATATGGCTTGTGTTCGGCCTGCTGCCCGGCCTTGCCATCAATGCCTGGTTCAACCATGCCCGTTTCGGCACCCCGTTCGAGTCCGGCTATCAGGGCTTCGTGCATTTCAAACACCGGCTCGTGCCGGGACTGATGCTTCAGTTTATCAGCGTCGGTAAGGGACTCTTGCTCTACTGCCCGATTCTCCTGTTCACACTTCCGTGGCTGCCGCTGCTGTTGCGCCGATGGAAGGGCGATCTCTTCCTGCCGTACGCATGGTGGGCGGTGTTGTCCCTCGTCTATTCAAAATGGTACGCGCCCACCGGCGACGTCTCCCTTGGCCCCCGTTTCCAGGTTTCGTACCTGCCCTTTGCCCTGCTTCCGATACTCGAGTTCTTCCGGTATAAGGGTTCCACGAGGCGAACGTTCATCACTTTCCTCGGCGTAACCATCGCACTCAGCGTCGCCATGCAGGTGCTGTTCATTTCGACCTCGTTCAACGATTACTACCACAACCGGACACTCGCCGTGCCCGAGTCCGAGCGCTATACGATGATCGACCAGCTGCACTGGAATGCGCCGGATTCCCTGCTCGCCGGCGACTTCAGAACCCTGCGCAAGGGCCGGCTCGATCTCGACTTCGTTCGCTGCCTGCCATCGGAGGGCCAGCTGATGGTCTTTCCCGCTCTCTGGTATCTGCTCGCGGCCGCCGCGGCTTTTGGCGCGCTCGTGTGGCACACCGTTCGGCACAATAGCTGCGCCACTGGACGCAAATTCGTAGCGCCGTTTTCGCCCGCTTTTCTCCTGCTTGGATGCGGACTTTTCCAGCTCGGCTCCACGCACGGCAAAGGCTTGCGTGTCACCTACGAGTCACCCGGTTTTTCACGCAACCAGACGTGGGCCTATCGTATCGACCTCGACTTTCTCAACGACGCGCGCCGGGAGGTACTGTTCGGTTCCGTCAACCACGTCACCTGGGAAGGCGAGTTCCTCGCGCAGACCGCGGGCGACTATGAGTTCCAGTACGCGCTGCCCGGCAGGCCGACGCTCCACATGGGCCAGAAAATGGTCCGCCTGCTCCCCGGACGCGAATCCGTCGTGCGCCTGACTCTGAGCGAGGGGTGGCACCGCTTCCGAATCGTGTGCGCCAACGCCGGCGTATACGAGAAAGCGAAGTTCCGGGTCAGGCTGCGTGGGGAAACTAAGTTTCGGCATCTCCACTCAAAGATGCTTCGCCACTGATTCCCAGTGTGCCGAATCCGAAGTTCCTACCGAGTTTTGAACGCGGAAGTTGAGCTCAGTTCGGCACACAGAACCGAATACGAATTAATGGTAGACCGCCATAGTGTGCCGGCCTTGAGATTCGCCGCATAATTCAGTTCAGGTTTTTTGCACCGAAGGTGCAGCGGGACAAAGCCCAGGGTCAGGATTCCGGCTTTTTGGAATCCGCAGCCCGCATAATTCAGTTCAGGTTTTTTGCACCGAAGGTGCAGCGCAACAAAGCCCAGGGTCAGGATTCCGGCTTTTTGGAATCCGCAGCCGCATAATTCAGTTCAGTTTTTTTGCACCGAAGGTGCAGCGGAACCCAGCCCAGGATCAGCATTCCGGCTTTTTGGAATCCGCAGCCTTCAGGTTTTTTGCACCGAAGGTGCAGCGGAACCCAGCCCGCACAATTCAGTTCAGGTTTTTTGCACCGAAGGTGCAGCGGGACACAGCCCTGTGTCACAGCACCCCAAGTTTCGCGCCCGGAAGGGGTGCCGCAAACTGAAAATATGCGGCACAATTC
>JBPCLP010000013.1:0-152365 GCA_051003195.1 Candidatus Sumerlaeaceae bacterium
TTTGACCCAAACCACACACCGAAAACTGTGGAAAAAGGCTGTGGGAAAAATCGCGACTATGCACTGGCTGCATAGCATGCCACGCTCGAATAAAAAACCACGCCATCTCCAAAAGCGCTGCGCGCTACGTACCGCCAACCGCGACCGCGTTGTGCGGTTCAATTTCCCGTTGATCGCGTCATCCGCTCGTCCTGCAGAGTGTCAGCGGATCGGGCCGAAATCCGGGCCGATTCCCGGGCCCTGATAATAAATGTCGCCCCAGCTGGTCGTACCGTTCGTCGGGTCATAGCTGGTGCAGGCCGGATGATCCTGGCCAATGACGGTGCCTATCAGGTCGGGGCCCACGCTGCGCATGGCCCACTGCGCGTTCGGCACCCGGCTGATGCGGCGCGTCCACAGCCCGGTGGACTGACCATTGGCATCGGCATCCTCATCACGCCCGTCGGGCAGCGTTCGGCAGCCATAATCAAAAGTGTAAGGCCGCACCAGTGGGTCGGAAACCTGCGGTTCGCCACTTGGGCGAAAACGGTAGTAGACGGAGAGGCTGTCGCCGCTGGCCGCGACAGGCGGGGCGAAAACATCCTCGGGTGGTGAGCTGATGTAGGCGACCGGCGTCGACAGCGGTACGAGGCGCGGGAGGAAACAGTAGAGGTTGCGCGATGCGACGAGCGGCGCGTACTGAATGTCGGGGGGGTAGCGGTTCGAGTCGACGCGGTACGCCTCCAGTGCGGTGGCGGTTGAGCGAAGGTCGGCCCTGGCGCGGCTGACCTTCGCGCGGACCTGTGCCTCGAGCAGGTTGGGTATGGCGATCGCCGAAAGAACCGCGATGATAGCCACCACCAGGAGAAGCTCAATCAGCGTAAACGCGCGCGCGGCCCGTGGTATAACATCGAACACCATTGCACCTGAAGAGGAGCCGGAAAATTTCGACTCTGTAAATTGTTTTTCTGACGAAGTTCTGGGAAGTTCTGGGGACAGGCACGAAATACGTTTAGTGGTTTGTTCGACTGGGCGTCATCTGCGCGCTTCGCGCGTTTCCAAAGCGGCGGCAAGCCGCGCGCACTCCAAATTAGATTGTCTGAAAGGTTCATGCGGGAATAGTAATTCCAAAACGACCTGTGCTAACCCAGTGGGCATCATGATAAACAAGACCGATGGTCATCGCTCCAAAGTGTTGTGTTTAGCCGCACTGGCCGTAATGTCGACACGGCTCGCCTCGGCACACCCCGAGCTCATCCAGCAGATCGATGCGCTGACGACGGAGATCGTGCAGCAGCCGACCAGTGGTGTGCTGTACCTGCGGCGTGGCGAATTGCATCGGCTGCACCGGGACTGGCCAAGTGCACAGATGGATTACGAAAAGGCCTCCAGTACCGGCGCTGACCCTGCCGGGGTGCGCCTGGCGCGCGGGCGAATGCTGACCGATGCAGGCGAACTCGACCGCGCCCGGAGTGAACTGGACGCGCTGGCTTCCGAGCACCCGGACCTGTCGGCAGTGCACCTGGCGCGCGCCCAGTTGCTCCAGCTGACCACCGATTCGCTGGAATCGGTGGACGCCTGGACATCTGCGATCGAGACGGCATCCGAGCCGCGCCCGGAGTGGTATTTGTCGCGTGCGGCGCTGTTGTTTGAGGCAGGCAGCACCAGGGTTTCGGCCGCCATTCAAGGGCTCGAAGAAGGCATCGCCCGTCTCGGCCCAGTTATTTCGCTGCAACTGAAAGCGGTGGAACTGGAGGAGCGCGCCGGACTGACGACGGCGGCCGCGGCACGGCTGGAAAAAATCGCACAGGATGCACCTCGTCGCGAAAGTTATCTTGTGCAACTGGCGGAGCTTTACGCGCATGCGGCCGAACACACCTCGGCTGCTCTCCACGCCGCACAGGCCGATCGTGCCATCGCCGCATTACCAGCACGTCTGCAGAGCACCTCCGCGACCATGGCTTTGCGCCACCGGCTTCTGTCCTTGCAAACAAACGCCATGCAAAAGAGTAAATAAACCTCGGTATTGCTCCGATGTGGGCTTTGCCTAGGAACGGAACTATGGACTGCGGGGCCCACTGAATGAACGGTTTTAAAACTGCGGCGCTGTTGCTGCTGGTGCTCGGCGTATCACCATCGCACGCACTGACCAGCCTCGTTTCACCGGGGGCCAACTGGAAGTACCTGGACAATGGCAGCGACCAGGGCACGGCGTGGCGCAATCCGGATTTCGAGGACTCGGCATGGGCCTCGGGTCCCGCTGAGCTGGGCTATGGCGACGGCGGCGAAATCACGACCGTTGGATTTGGATCAGACGCCAACAACAAGTACACGACGACCTACTTTCGCCGCACTTTCTTTGCCGCCAATGCCAATGCGATCACAAGCCTTACCTTGAACCTGGTGCGCGATGATGGTGCGGTGGTGTACCTGAATGGTACCGAGGTTTACCGCAACAATCTGCCGGTGGGCACGATTGGCTATAACACTCCAGCGCTGCAGGCCAGCGCGGGCGCCGATGAATCCAACTGGTACCAGACCAGCGTCTATACCGCGTTAATGCGCGAAGGCGCCAATCTTCTCGCCGTCGAGATCCACCAGAACGCCGTCAACAGCAGCGATATCAGTTTTAAGCTGGAGCTTCTTGCCGATGCCGGCGCGGCGGTGACTCGCGGCCCATACCTCAACTCAGGCACTTCCCAAACGATGGTAATCCGCTGGCGGACGGACAGTGCTACGGACAGCAGGGTACGGCTTGGAAGTGCAAACTCAGCGCTCACTACGGAGACCGACGTCGCAATCGTAACCACCGAACACGAAGTGGAGGTGGGAGGGCTGCCACCTGATTCGAAGTTCTATTATAATGTCAGCTCCACTACAAACAACAGCACATCGAATGATGCGAGTCCATTCTTCCACTCATCTCCGGCACCCGGAACCGGTAAGCCGACCCGCATCTGGGCGACCGGTGATTTCGGTACCGGCTACACCGGCCAGAAGGATGTGTTCGACGCGTACCGAAGCACAGTACAAACGACCTACACCAACGTTTGGCTCATGCTGGGCGACAATGCATATAACACTGGAACCGATGCGGAGTACCAGGCCAAAGTATTCGAGATTTATCCGGACCTGTTTCGCAAGACTGTGGTCTGGCCCTGTCTTGGAAACCACGATGCGGGCAGTGCAGATTCTCCCACGCAGTCCGGTGTCTATTATAACATCTTCACCTTGCCAAAGAGCGCGCAAGCTGGCGGCCGAGCTTCCGGCACCGAAGCGTACTACTCTTTCGATTTCGCCCGCACCCACTTTATCTGCCTGGATTCCGAGGATACGGTCGCCACAAGCGGCAGCGCGATGTTGACCTGGCTGGCGAACGACCTTGCTGCCACGACGCAGGACTGGATCATTGTATACTTCCACCACCCACCCTACACGAAGGGGTCTCACGATTCGGACAATGTAAGCGACAGCCTGGGGAAAATGAAAGCCATGCGCGAGAACGCGCTGCCTGTCATGGAAGCGTATGGAGTGGATTTGTGTCTCACCGGACATAGCCACTCTTATGAACGCTCGTACCTGCTGAATGGGCATTATGGCCTCTCCACCACGCTACAGCCAGTGATGAAAGTGGACGCGGGCAGTGGCCGGGAAGACGACACGGGCGCTTACGAGAAACCAGTGCTGGGTACGTCCGCAAACAATGGCTCGGTGTACTCGGTTGTCGGCAGCTCAGGGCAGATTTCTGGCGGGACACTCAACCACGCGGCGCATTACGTTTCGCTGAATGTCCTCGGGTCCATGATCATCGATATCGATGGGGACCGGCTTGACGCACAGTTTATCGACGATACTGGTGCCGTGCGCGACTACTTTACAATTACAAAAGGCGCCTTGCCGGTCGTACACAGCGCAACCAAACGCACTATGACGCCTGCGCAGGTGACGGTTGCCCCAACCGGCACAACCGCAAACACGAGCGGCACCGTCAGCCTGAATGTCGATGCGAACACGGGCGCATTGAGCTACGACATTCGCTGGAGCGACCTCACAGGCACCGTGACTGGTCTGCATCTCCACGGTGCGACCGCGGCTGAGCAGACTACTGGAACGACCTTTGACCTGAATCCCGCGATCACGGCCGCCACCGGAAGCGCCAGCGGCAGCATTACGCTTTCAACGTGGCAGGTAACCGACCTGTTAAACGGCTTATGGTATTGCGACCTTCACACGGCGGCGAACCCAAGTGGCGAACTACGCGGACAATTACTCTTCGATTCGGCTGCGTTTAAGACGGTGGCTTTTACCGGTAATCCTGCAACCGACTTCGGCTCGGCATATCGAAAAAGTTCCAGCCGTGCAAACCTGGACTATTACCTGACGTGGGATGAGACGAACCTGTACGCAGGGATACAGGGACCCGGCACATATGCGCAAACGGAACCCACTGTCCTTTACATCGACACCGATCCGCAGCAGGGTTCACGGCTAAGTACGTCCGGGTCTGCCACGCCGCAGAGCTACGACGGGCGCCAGCCGCAGCTTCCATTCACTGCCACCGCCGTCGTTTATTTTAAAACCGGCTATGCCGAGCTGCGCAAGAACACGGCGGGGACGTGGGGAGCAGCGAACGTGCTGACCGCGAACCTCAATACCGCGGTCGCCAACAACATCGAAATTTCGATTCCGTGGAGCCTGCTACCTGGCGGCATTCGCCCGGCGCGATTTGGTTACTGCATGATGAAGCAGAACGGAGTTGCCGCAGGAACTTCGGCGTATGCGTTCCTTCCGCCCACTGCCACGGCAAGCGATACCATCAGCAACATCAACACGTCGGGGCTGGCGAAATACATAACGGCGAATGCAATCGCGCCCACCATTCCCGCGGGCGAGACCGTCACCGCGACCTACAATTCCGGGGCAACTGTCGGCTTTACCAATAGCGGGACTTCAGGTGGCCAGCTTTCCCAGGTACGCTATCTCAGCGGTCCGTCATCTAACTCTTACACCGGTAGCGCACTTTCAAACAGCGGGGCAACGATTACTCCTTCGCATGTGGCCAACGACCGCTATTGGACAATCCACTACAGCGGTTCAGGTACTTCCGGGCTAAACTACCAACTGAGCCTCGATGCTGCGCAGCTGCCCGGGTCGACGGATCTCGATCGTCTCGTGAATGCAAAGCGTGTCAGCGGCGGCCCATGGGTTCCGCACAACACCACCCGCTCCGGTACAATTTTATCAGCCAGCGGTTTCACCAGCTTTTCGGATTTTGCAATCGCGGCGGATGCGGCGCAATTGCCGGTTTCGCTGGGTTCGTTCAAAATCGACTAGCGGCGGTATACCATTAATTCGTAACCAGTTCTGTGTGCCGTCCGAACGCAAAAGCTTACTGAAATATAGTTATGAACTTCTGGGACGGCACACTAGTGGTAGTGCTACTGGATCTTATCCAACTCGCCAGGTTTTAGAAGGGTGACATTTCCGCGACCGGCAATGATCATCCCCCGGTACTCAAGATCCGCCAGCGCCTCCGACACCGTCTCGCGCTTCAAGCCTACGATGGACGCCATCTCCTGGTGCGTGAGCCGTACATCCAGTTGCACCTGGTTGCCCTCCTTGTGTCCATACCGCTCCCCGAGCTCGGCCAGCAATCCGGCTACTTTGCCAAGGCTACTTCGATATAACAGCCGAGCCAGACGGAGCTCCAGTTGCTTTCGACGAAGCCCCAGAATTCGTGACACGTTCACCATCAGTGTCGGGCGCCGATGAACGAGGTCGTTAAAATAATCCAGGTCGTACTTAAAAGCTGAACCTTTGCTGATCGCGACAGCTTCCGATGCCAGCGCAGCCAGGGATCCGGTAGTTCCTTTTGCGGTGTGGTCCTCCACAACTTTCTCCAGCGGACCAAACACGCCGCCGGGTCCGAGCACGTCCAGGATGATCTCTTTGCCGGTGTCGGTTTGTGAGCGAAGCTTTACCTGTCCGGACCTAAGCAGATAAATCACAGCACATCCGCCTTCCACTGGAGGCAGCACGTCACCACGCTCGAAGTCCAGCAAGACGGACCGCGAACCAACGCTCTCGTACATCGACTCGCTCTGGTCCTGGAACATTGGCGTGTTGCGCAGAAACCAGATTCGTGCGTCAGGCGCTTCAGTCATCTAAGCAATCGCTGCTCTGATCTCATCAGCCGCTGAATTGACGATTCTGCGGTTGGTCGTCAACCCCCGTATTGGCATCCGCGCGTGATATCGATTTTTCTCGCCAATTGTAGACTGACCAGGGGGTAGCTCAGCTGGTGCGGATTCTGGAATATTTTCGATACCGGGCGCTATCCCGCCGCACGACCCTCCTGATATTGTGCATCTTTCTGGCTGCGGCTGGTGGTACGATGGGAATTCTTTCGTGGATGACCCGGATGCCGGGCAAAAGCTTTGCGGGAACGCTGCCGTCCGCAGGTGACGCAGAGCAGAAACTCGCACACGAGCTCGAGCGCGATTTACGCCACCTCGCGGGCGCAATCGGCGAGCGAAATGTTTCCCGCCGGCCTGCGCAGCTTGAACTGGCGGCGCTTTGGATCGAGCACGAACTCCAATCTGCGGGATGGGAAATCGAGCGACAGGAATACGAAGTGCAGGGTGAGCGGGTGCGCAATATCGTGGCGGAACTTGCCGGTACTTCAAGCCCAAAGGAAATTGTCGTGATTGGTGCGCATTATGACAGTGTCATCGACTGCCCCGGTGCGAACGACAATGGTACCGGTGTGGTGTCGCTGCTCGCGCTGGCGCGCCGGCTAAATACCGGCAGAACGCACCGGCGCGATGATGGTACAACCGCAGTGCAAAGGGATGGCGCGGCACGCACACTGCGTCTCGCGTTTTTCGTGAACGAAGAGCCGCCGTGGTTCCAACAGAATGAAATGGGCAGCCTCGTCTACGCGCGGCGTTGCCATCAGCGCAAAGAGAACGTCATTGCGATGCTCAGCCTGGAAACAATGGGCTATTACACGGATGCAAAGAACAGCCAGGAATACCCGACACCCATTCTACGAGCGATGTTTCCCACGGTCGGCAACTTTATTGGCTTCGTTGGCAGCTCGCGATCGGCACCACTGGTACGCCGCTGCGTGAATCTGTTCCGCAGCTTCACAAAATTTCCGAGCGAGGGCGCCGCGATTCCGGGCGTAATCCCCGGGGTGGCATGGTCGGATCATTGGTCATTCCAGATTCACGGCTACCCAGCCCTGATGGTAACCGACACTGCGCCCTTCCGCTATCCCTATTACCACACGCCCGAAGACACGCCGGACAAGGTGGATTACGACAAGCTGGCCAGGGTTACTTTAGGGCTGGAGCAGGTTGTGATGGGTCTGATAAACAACTGAGCCGACGTGCCGTGCGATGCAAACTGCAATAGGTCCGGTTACTTGAAATCTACGACGGTCACACCGCCGCCGCCTTCGTCAGTAGTCGCGTACCTATATTTGCCGACAACGGGATGATTTCGCAGGTACTCGTGAATTGCTTTGCGCAGCGCACCGCTTCCCTGGCCATGCATGAGCTTCGCGCTGCTGAAGCCCGATGCCAGCGCCTGGTCGAAAAACTTATCAATTTTACCGATAGCTTCCTCCACGCGATTGCCATGAAGGTCGAGAGTCGACTGTGGCATCTCGGGCCGTCGATAAAAGACATGTCCGCCGGTTGGCTCGCTCTGTGCCTCCTGCTCGGGTGGTTTCGGCAGACGCTGAAGGTCTGACAATTTCACGGTCGCGAGCACTCGACCTACCGTCACACGCGCCTGGTTGCGGCCGACATCAACGCTTTGGATTACGCCCTGTTCCCCGAGCGCTTTCACTCGCACGGTTTCACCAGGTTGAAGAGGCGATGTGTTTTTGCGTGCGCGTTTCTCTTCGGTTGTTTCCTCACGCACCGCCTCGCTGCGAATGCTTGCCTGCTCCTCCTCCAGTTCGCGTTTCACCTGGAGAAGTTCCTGCTTGCCTGGCAGTTTCGCAATGGTTGCTTCCACGCGTGCGCGCATTTCGGTGATCGCACGTTCCCTGTCATCCAGCATTTTCTGGCGGAACTTGCGTTTCTCATCACGCAACTGTGCCTCGGCATTGTTCAGTTCGCGCTGACGATCCTCGAGACCATATCGCAGCCGCTCGGCCGCTTCAAGCTCCTCGGCAAGTCGCTGTTCCTTTTCCTGCAGCGACAGCAGCAGCGCGGTGGATTCAGCCTCGCCATGCGGACGCAACGCCCGCGCGCGCTCCAGCACTTCGGGCGGCAATCCCACTTGCTCCGCGACCACCAGCGCTTCCGAAATTCCGATCATGTCCAGCGTCAGGCTGTATGTCGGCCTGTGGTCTCGATCTGATAAGCGGAACGATGCATTACGTCCATGATCATGTGAGTGGGCCCATGTTTTCAGCACCCCAAGGTGCGACGAGACAATCGTCAGTGCTCCACGATCCGAGAGTGTCTCTAGAATGGCGACCGCCAACGCGCCGCCTTCGCCAGGATCAGTGGCGGTCCCGAGTTCATCGAGCAACACAAGGGATTCGCGGTCACTTGCGCGGATAATCTGCGCGATCCTCTTAATGTGTCCGCTGAAAGTGCTCTGGCCTTCCAGGATGCTCTGCTCGTCTCCGATGTTCGCAAGCACGTCGCTGAATACGGGCAATCGGCTACGCGAATCCAGCGGCGCCGGCACGCCGGATTGTACCATGATGCAAGTCAGCCCGATCGTTTTCAGTGCGGTTGTTTTGCCGCCAGCGTTTGGTCCTGTGATCACGAGCACACGATCTACAGCATCCAATCCCATATTGAGGGGGCGCGATGCCTCGGGATTCTGCGCGAACAGGAGCGCGTGATGCGCGTTTACCAGGTTAAGCGGTTTGTCCATGCCACTAAGCGTGGGGAATGCGCACTTGTGAAGTACGCCGAAGCGGGCCTTCGCCAGCACGAAATCGAATTCGCAAAGCAGGTCCAAATCCGTCAGCAGCGCATTCATTTCGTCGCGAATATGTCCGGCGATCTTCAGAAGAATGCGGTAAACTTCCTCTCGTTCGCGAAGCCGCAAGTCTGCCAGGCGGTTTGTCTGTTCCAGGATCGCAAAGGGCTCAATGAACACCGTTTCGCCGGTGTTGGAAGAATCGTGGATAATTCCCGGGACCTTGCCGCGATTGCTGGTTTTTACCGGCAGCACGTAACGGTCGTTGCGGAGCGTGAAGAAGTCATCCTGCAGATCGCCCGTTTCCGTGAACTCGCGCACCATGCGTGTGAGGTCGCGCTGAATGGATGCTTCGGCCCCTGCAATATCGGACCGCAGGCGGGAGAGCAGATCGCTTGCGCCGTCACGCACGGTTCCGTTAGGTGCAATCTTTTCATCGATGGAGCGGTGCAGCGCCGGCAGGTTCTGCAAAGGCATCGCAAGCGCGTGAAGCGCCGGCTGCTCGTTCTGCTGCGGCTCAAAAAAGCGGCGCATCGCGCCGGCTGCCTCGAGGAAATCTTTCAGGTCCAGCAGTTCCGCCGGCTCCAGGAAGGCACGCTCACGTGCGACTTTAGACAAGTGGGCGGTCACATCGCGAAGCCCCTGCACCGGCGGTTCCCTGTGCGCGGCGACGAGACCCATCATTTCGCGCACCAGCCCGATTGCGGGAAACAACTGCTCCCGGTCGGCGGTGGGTCGCATGTCATCGATTCGGTTGCGTCCAAGCTGGCACACCGCGTGCCGGCCCAGAAGCTCACGGATCGCGTGGAACTCCAGCAGTCTCTCGTCGAAAGGCATGCGTAGTGTTATGTGCGCATGAGCAATTCATTTGCCGCGCCGTGCAGATTGCCGGCGTCGCTTCGCAGAGGATTAAATTAAAAGGCCGGCTTGTGTACGTGCACAAACCGGCTCTCAGTTAGGGGCGGCAAAGACTTAGTAGATGGACCAGTCGCCTATCGACGCAACGGGTACATGCTCAATCGTAAGGAGTGTGAGCGTGGAAGCGGGCAACGTAAGATTCAGATTTGCCGGATTTGCGCCGGCCAGGACGACGGGCGCAGACCAGTCCACTTCGCGGTAAGGCCCAAATGGCTGCTGCAACCCCGCGTTGAACGAAAACAGGTTGGTAGCGCCGCTCGTTTTTCCCAGCACTTCCTTGTAAATCTTTGTACTGTTCGAGCCGTTCGTGAGCGACAGTTGGAACGGGATATCGGTGGTGTTGCTGAAGTTGGTTGCCCACACGGTCACCGTATTTGTCGTCGTATCGCCCACCACATGCACGCGAACTCTGTCATGGGCATCGAAAGATCCGAGCAGGCGGTTTCCCATCTTGTCACGCAGCTTTTCGAACGCCATGCTCACGGGCATGCGGTTGGAATCGTCGAGTACTGTGCTCCCCGCAGTGATCCAGATCCAATAGTGTGCTGCCGATAGCCCCAGCCGCCCCCAGCTAAATACGCTCTCCGCACTTCCAAGTGCGTGTGCCATCGTACCTTCCTGGAACTGGTTGTTCGTGCGGAAGTCGCTGACATTCGTTTCTGTCGCAGCATACTCCATGGTGTTGACCTGCCCTGGCCGGTAGGTTGCGACGAGGTTCTTTACATCCTGCAGAAATAGTTCCTGTTCGCGATGAACCCCACCAAGGTACGCCTGCTGCCAATGTGCGGAATTCGGGTAGTTCACTGTCGTGTTGACCGCGTAATCACCCATCGATCCGTACGGGTGGTAAGCAATAAAATCAATGCGCGCCGCGGACTGCAGGAGTGCCGTCAAAATGTTGGCGTTGGCTCCGTTGCGGGCGCCGACAATGCACGGGCCAACTTTGATCGTCGGGTCTTCTGCAACCATCGCCGTACTTAACGCAATGTAGCGGTTCACCCATTCGGCGTATCCTACGCCGCTAGTCGCCGAAAAAGTAAATGCATTGGTAACGCTGTAGGCATTCGCCAGCGAGATGAGAGGCTCGTTTCCGATTTCCCAGTAGGTCACCTTTGGCACTGGCGTCTCACCCACTGCGGGTAGCGTCGTGTAGTTATCGGCCGAGCCAAATGGGCTGACGTAGCTGCTGTTCCACGTCAATGAGTTCAGAATCGAGGCGTCACGGGCATCTGTGATCACATCGCCCTGACGATAAATCTGGACGATGCGGTTTGTATAACGCACCCAGTCGGCGGCAAGATTGGCAAGCGTGGTGGTATCGGTAGTATAGTATCTCCTGAAATTTGCTACGTTGGGATCCGGTTCCGTAAGTCCGCGGATATTTGCCGTAATGTATAGCGTCGAACTTGAGTCGCGTGTCCATTTCATGAACTGCAGGGTGGTCGGGCGCGGCTGGGCATTGCGTGTTTTCCAATCGTAAATGTCAGCGTTCAACCCACCAGACACACCGCGCAAGGCGCTGCCGGTGACCCGCTCAACGCAGGGTATAATTCCTGTTACGTTTGAATTGTCGCCGCGGTCGAGCGACTGGTCGGCAATGGCGATACCACGCACACCTGGGTTGAGAGAGGTCCCGGCTCCCGAAAGGTTCAGCGTATATTGTGTTGGCTGAACAGTGGTTGGGTTGTTTGCGCCCGGATAATCGCCGCGAAGTGGACTGCCCACATCACCGCCGCCGCTGTAAGCCCATGGGTCGGGCGTGTGTTCCTGCCCCTCGTAGCCTTTTGTCAGTGTGTCAGAAGTGAGTGTATCAGGCCCACCACGGTTGATGACGGCCGTCTTGGTTCCATGGTTGGTTCGGGTAAAGTCTGTCTCTGCGTAGTACGTTGCGCTACCGCTATTGACGGCTGGACCGTATGCAAGACGCCACACGACTGCGGGCGTTGCATTATAGAGCACCAGCTCATCGTCTCCGAGGTCACTCTGTAAAAAGGTACCGCTTGAATACTGCACGACGCGCGCGTTGGCGAGGCCACCGGTCCACATCTTTTCAAAGCCAACCTTGTTGCGTGCAAGGATGAGAAAATCCTTTGGTGCAATTGAGGATGTTGGGATTAGCACGTTGTCGGTATCATCGTCTTTCATACGCCAGCTTGTCATCGTCACAGTGGTCGTGCCGTAATTATACAGTTCGAACCATTCACCGGCGCCCACAGCCGCAGCCGGGTCGCCATTGGTGTCATTGTTATATTCCGTGATGGCAATGTTCTGCGCCGAAGCAGCACTGGAGAGAAGAAGCCCGAGCAATGTAGCGGTGTGGACAGCGAACTTGAGAGAATACGAAAACGGCACTGGAAAGACTCCTCGAACGCAGAGGCGCGTATTGTGTTTCATATCTTTAGTTTGAGGCAAGAACGATATTCAGATTGGGGGCAAGAGTTAATGTCTTTACGGAGCGTAAAGGCTCGGTAAATATCAGAGCAGCGGACCGTATTCTTTCCCGTTTGTTAGCAAATGCGGCAAATTTACCAAGGATGGCCAAATCCGCGTGATCGCAAGCCGTGAACAAGACGACGGTGAGAATTACGTCACCATCCAATTTTCTGATAGTGGAATATCGGCATGAGCGAAGACCAGGTGGGAGACCTGTTCAAAAGCTTCTTTTTTACAACCGGCTAAGAACTGCGTCGCCCATAGCTGCTGTACCCACCGGACTGACACCGCGTTCAGCAATATCGGCAGTGCGCAACCCACTCTCCAGCGTAGCGGAGACTGCGCTCTCGATGGCAGCCGCAGGCTCTTCCAGGCAAAGCGAGTGCCGCAACAGCATCGCCGCGCTGAGAATAGTGGCCAGTGGATTGGCGACCCCCTGTCCTGCAATGGTGGGCGCGGAGCCATGAATTGGCTCGTATAGTCCAAAGGTGCCGGCCCCATTTGCTGTTTTGCGGGAGCCGAGACTTGCGCTCGGCAACATGCCCAGACTTCCAGTCAGCATCGACGCCTCGTCGCTGAGTATGTCGCCAAACATATTTTCGGTTACAATCACGTCGAATTGACGAGGGTCGCGCACAAGTTGCATCGCGCAATTATCGACCAGCATATGAGTCAACTCGATATCCGGGTTTGCAGCACCGGCCTGCGTGGCAACTTCACGCCACAGACGGCTGGTCTCCAGTACGTTTGCCTTGTCGACGCTGCACAAACGCTTGCTGCGCCTGCGCGCCGCTAAAAACGCGACGTCCAGGATGCGCTCGATCTCGGATCTCGTGTAAACGCACGTATCGACGGCCCTGTTGCCGCCGTCTTCGCGTCCCTTCGGCTGGCCGAAATAGATCCCGCCCGTCAGCTCGCGCACGACCAGAATGTCCAGCCCGCCGGCAACAATATCGGCGCGGAGTGAGGACACATTAGCAAGCGAAGCGAACAGTGTCGCAGGGCGAAGATTTGCGAAAAGCCCGAGCTCCTTTCGCAGCGGGAGCAGTGCGCCCACTTCCGGCCGTAAATTTGCCGGTTGGATATTGTCGTACTGTGGTCCACCCACGGCGCCGAACAATACCGCATCGCTGGCTTTGCACTCCTGCAAAGTTTCTGGCGGCAGCGGATGTCCGGTCTTGTCGTAGGCGATGCCCCCAACCAGAGCCTCGGTGAACTCCAGGGAAAAACCAAACTTTTCACCGGTCGCTCTCAGCACCTTTACGGCCACGGCAATAATCTCCGGTCCAATTCCGTCGCCCGAAAGCACTGCGATTTTGTACGTACTCATATGCCGTTCATCACTCCCCAAAACCTGTCTAATGTTATAAAAGCTATTCCGCCGAGAGGGACTAACTCTGCATCACGACTGCAACTCTGATCCCCCCGCACAATAAAAAAGCTCCGGCCAAACTGGCCGGAGTTTCATACAATGTTGTTTTGTACAGCGGCGAGCCTTGAGCTTTACCGGTATCTACTTTCTCGTCCAGGAGATCAGCTTGCTGAAACGGCTCTGCTTTCCATCCGCCCTTTTATCGAGGTGCAGGAACGCGAGCCCTTCGGCATCGAACTTTTCAAAGAATTCGTCCCAGGAAATCTCCTGCAGCGTATCGCCTCCGCTGTAGCCCGGATAGTCGATTCGCAGAAGCCCGGTGTCGCCCTTTTTTCCAGTGCCCTTCACGCACGCCGGATGTCCGCCGCGCGACTCCACCCATTGGCGAATCTGCCCATGGTCAGTCGTTACGTTTCCACTGCCCTTGCCAATGTTATCTCCACGGCTGGCGCCATTACCGACGCGGGATGAGCTTGTGGATTTCGACCGGGTTTTGCTGCCTCCGCTGCTGGAGTCCGACTTGTTGCTTTTTGATACCCTGGATATCGAACGCCCCAAACTGCTCTTACTGGATGCGGTTGCTGCCTTGGGTTTTGGGCCAGTTGAACGTGAAGAAGAACTGCTCTTTGCGCTGCGCGATGCGCCACTTGCTTTCGTCCTGCTCGACGATGCTTTGGAACTACTTGCGGCTTTGCGGCGACTTGAGCTCTTGCTGGACGATTTTCCGGCACTCTTTGAGCGACTTGAGCTGCGCCCGCGACTCGCACGGGCCGACATCTCGTCGCCTTTTGGCTCAGTCTCAGCTTCTTTGGCCGCCGCGTTGATATTCCTTTCGGCGAGCTTCGTCAGCAATTCATCGGTTTTCTTTTCTTCATTCAGCGTACGTTCCAGTAGCCGGGCTGCCTGCGTTTCCCCGAGCAACTGAGCAAAAGTTCGCACTGAGCCGTACGCGGCTATCTCGTAGTGTTCCACCTTTTGCGCGGCAACTATAAGTGCCGCATCGGTGGCATACGGATTATCTTTTTCCTTAATAACTTCCTGGCCCTCTGCAACGAGGCCTTCCATTCCCTTGCACTTCTTGCCCCCCGACTTCTTGCCCATCTGGCGGAAAATCTGATCCAGCCGTTCGATCTGCTGGCGGGTGACAGCCAGGTGCTGCTCAAACGCCTGCTTCAGCTGTGGCGTACTGGCGGCCTTTGCCATCTTAGGCAGCGCTTTGGTCAGCTGCTGCTCCGCATTGTAGATGTCCTTCAAGTCCTCGAGGTACACTGCGCGTAGTGAGTCCAGCGACATTGGCTGAATCTCCTTTCTGTGGTTTTCTCAGCCCTCAGCGTTCGCGATGCGCTAATGCAGAGCTGCATGATAACGAGTGCGGACCCGAAAGGGCTTTTTACAATTGCATCGAATGTTCGGCAAAAAGTGCGCCAGTGCACGCTACCCGTCGCAACTTCGCGTGCTTTGTTGCCTTGGGGCATTGACAGCGCCGGAGTACCCCCACTACGGACTACGGACCTTATGCGACTTCCGGTTTCCAACGTAGCGTTCTTTTGCCTGATCGGATTCCTCGGTGACTGCCTCAATTTCACGGCGGTGCAGTCCGAGATTTTCCTGGCGGCGGGAATCTTCCACGCCCGTGAGTTGCAACTGGGGCTGCTCGGGGCGGCGACTTCCCTTGGTTACGCATTGCCCGCTATGTGGGCGGGTGTGCTGTCGGAGCGCATGGGCAGGCGCCCCTTATGCACGTTTGGTGTGCTGGGCCTGCTTCTAAGCTACCTGGTCATCCCCTATGTGCAGACATTGCCGCAATTGTACGCGATCTGTTTTTTACGATCCGTGTTTTCAGCATTTCTGTGGGTGCCGCTGATGGCCTGGATGGCGCGAGCGCAGGACCACGAGGGGCTGTCCGGCCTTCTTGGGAAGTACAACGTAAGCTGGGCACTGGGCATCTTGAGCGGGTTTTACCTGGCGGGGGTGATGTTTACGGGATACGGCTGGCGGTCCGGGTTCCATGTATCGGCCGGCCTGGCCTTCGTGCTGCTGATGTTTATCTTTTGCTGTGAACCACAGGGCGGACGCGGCGCACCCGCGGACGTTGACGAGCAGCCGGTGCACGGGCTGGAAGTACACGAGGTGCGGCATTTCGTGCGGCAGGGCCTGCTGATGCTGACGATTGGCAATTTCCTGTCGGCGCTGGTACTGTATATGTTCCCCAGAGTGGGCGGCGGTATCGTGCACGAGCAGGGGCAAAGCCTGTTGAATGTGATCCGGCTGACGGGCCAGGTGAGCGCTTTCGTGCTGTTCGGTTATACGGTTAACTGGCATTTCCGGCGGTGGCCGCTATTGCTTTGTGGCGCATTTCTCTGTGTAGGCGTGCTGCTGGTCGCAGTGGGTGCCCGGTTTGCCGTGTATGCCGCCGGCTTCGGACTGGTGGGGGCGGGGTTCGGCATTGCATTTACTATGAGTGCATTTTACGCGCTGGGACTCTCGGAGAGCAAGGGGAAGGGCAGCGGCATGATGGAGACGCTGGTGGGAAGCGGATCCCTGCTGGGTCCGCTGTACGGCGGCGCGATCGGCCAGATGAGCGGACCGCGCATGGGAGTGGTGGCCGGGCTGATCCCGCTGGCACTGATATTTGGCTGGGCCATGATGAAGCCCGATGATGTGCGGAAGAGCCGGGGGAGTGGTTAGTGATTTCGAATGCGGATTGCGGAGTGCGGAGTGCGGAGTACTTTTGAGTGGGGAGTATGAGAGTGGTTAGTGGTTAGTGGTTAGTGGTTAGTGGTTAGTGGGTGGTGGATGTACGGAGGTGTTGGGAGAGGCGGTCGGCGTCACTGGCGGACATTGGCGAGGGCTCCTGGTTGAATGTCGCAATGTACTTTGGATTGCAAAGTATATTCGCGGGGAACACCCACCATCGATCAATAATTCGCGTGAACCGACTCTGTTATTGAATCAGGCGGGAACCCAGCCAGGGCCGAGCTTGCCGGGCTTCGCTTCTTTTGCGGCCTTGGCTGCCGGGATCGCGTCTTTGATGACCCTTTCCAACTCGGAGAGGTAATCCAGGAATCGCTGCCTTCCCGGTTTAGTCAGGCGGACAAGAGTCTGGGGTCTGCGGCCTTCGAAGCCTTTCCAGACTTCGACGAGGTTGTCATCCTTGAGCACATCGAGGTGACGGCTGAGGTTGCCGTCCGTAAGCGAGCAGAGATCCTTCAGCTCGCTGAAGACGATACCTCCGGGGCGTCCGACGAGACAGGTCATGATTCCGAGCCGAGCCTTTTCGTGCAGCGCGCGTTCCAGGCCCTCGTATGCAAAACGTCCGGGTGCGACTTCTCTTTCTGTTTTTTTGCTCATGCGTGTTCCCTTTCCAGGTTCCAGTACAATACGAGCGCTGCGGCGAGCTGCCCGATGCCGAAGGTTGCGCCGACGTTCCATTTTGCAGCGGCGAGAGGCAGTGTGCCCGCGCTAAGCAGGAGCCACGTTCCGGCCAGCAGGTAGCCAAGCGCGATGTAGCCGACGGACCGCGGCAGGTAAGGCCGCGAACTAAATATCCCGAGGCCGAACAGGATGGCCCAGAGCCCGGGCAGAAGCGTGGGTGAGTTTCCCCCGAGACGCATCAGGGCGAGCGTGACGGCGGCTCCGGCGGCGAGGCATGGAACGAACTGCCCGACGACGCGGCGGCTGATGCGCCGATTGTGTGGGTTCTCGTGAAGCAGGTAGTTTAGCACGATCTCGCTGGCGGCGATCAT
Organism: Candidatus Sumerlaeaceae bacterium; assembly: GCA_051003195.1. Taxonomy (GTDB): domain Bacteria; phylum Sumerlaeota; class Sumerlaeia; order Sumerlaeales; family Sumerlaeaceae; genus JBPCLP01. The sequence continues at coordinate 17,401 of JBPCLP010000013.1, forward strand.
GCCGCACAGCGCCGCTACGACGCACCAGTAGAGGACGAAGCGGCTGGGTGAGTCAACGGTTGTTGGCTGCAGCGCCGCCGCAAGAAGGCTGCAGACGCCCGATGCACCGACGGACCACGAACGATAGCCGCGGTAAAGCTCGCCGCGGGCAACCTGGTCGTGAATGATGTTAAGGCGCTCGAGGGCGTCTTGAAGTTCTGTGGACACGGGTTTGGTGGAGTTGCCTTTCCAGCCCAAAGTACTTTGGTTTTATGAAAGATTCACGTGAGTACGTTTTAAACCGCTTTAAAGGCGAGGAAAGAACACTGTTGTTTGCACATCACTGAAACGTTGAAAAATCTTTGACTCTGCCCGTTTTGGGGTAGCCGGGTAAAGTCAAATCGCATGAATTCCGGTTAGGTAAAGCCGATCGGGAATTCCTGCGCAACGGGCCGAAAGGAGGAGCGGTTTGTGGCTGTCCGGCGCTGTGTGCGCGACAGCCATTGTTCCCGGCGCTTTTCGCGCCAGTCCCCTCCACTCATTTTCACAGGGCTCGCAACCGGTTCGCTGAGAACTGATCAGAGCGAAACCTGCACAACTCGAGGGCGTTGCCGCTTCGCGTCTCCTTCCCCGTTTGCAATCAGTGCCTGTTTTATCAATTCTCCAGGGGTCTTTAACTCATGAAGCTTTTCTCCCGTGCGGCAGTTGCCGCTTCCTTTGCAGTCCTTTCCTTCCCGGCATTTGCTGCTACACCCGATCTGCCAAGCTGCGATAGCTGGCAGCCGGCAGCTACGTGTAACTATTCCAATTCCAGCCGGCCTGGAAGCGCAGCAATCAACTATGTCATCATCCATAAAGTACAGGGCACCGCAGCCGGCGCGGCATCGTGGTTCCAAAACTGCGCATCAGGCGTTTCGGCGCATTTTTCATTCAATAACAGCACCGGCTACTGTTACCAGTCCGTACTGGAAGAAGACATTGGTTGGCACTGCATCAACCGTAATACCTATGGCGTAGGCATCGAACATGGTGGTTACGTATCGAGCAACGATACGGCTACCGTTTGCTATGATGAGTCCGCGCTCGAAACTAAAAGCTGCATCATTTACTATACCGTACTATATGACCGGGCCCACATCCAGGGCCACTCGGAAGTTCCAGGCAACGATCACACCGATCCGGGTGTTTACTGGAATTGGACCTATTACATGAGCAAGTGCAACCCGAACCCAAACACTCCTGTAACGATCGTTAACGATTCGCCAGCCGGATCGACAAGCTGGATCACGGCAACCTCAGCCGCTGATAAATACGGTGCGGATTACAAGTACCGTTCGACGGCTGCTATATCGGATGCGGCCACCTGGACGAACAACATCGCCAATGGCGGGACATACACGATCAGCGCGTGGTGGTCCCAGGGCGCGAACCGCTCGGCATCTGCTCCGTATATCCTGCCGAATGGCGGCACGGTAAGCCAGAACCAGCAGGCCAGCGGCGGTGTCTGGAACGCACTGGGTACCATCGGGTTGTCGGCAGGAACCAACGTGACGAAGCTGTCATGCTGGACTACAACGGGGTATGTGGTGATAGCGGATGCTGTTAAGTATTACGGTCCACAATAACAGTCGTTAAGCAGGTTTTATCTGAGGGAAGGGCTTGCGGGCCCTTCCCTTTTTTTATGTTCGGGGAGTGCTGACGCATATCCTGCTTGCGTGGAAGGGCCGGGCGCTACGAGTTACCGCTTGTGAGTGAACCCACACCACCGCCTTCGAAACCCGGGACGGATTTGCGGCACCTGCGTCCATCGACGCTGCCGGAGATGCTGGATCGTGCGTTTGTGCTTCTGGGTAAACGTTTCGTGCTGCTGGCTGTTCTGGCGCTGGTGCCGGCAATGGCTGAGTTCGCAGTGGCACTGTTTCGAACCGTCGAGGACAGCCAAAGCTTATTGAGATGGCAGACGGCTGTTCCTGTTGCCCTCATGGTGGCCGGAGAGCTTGCGTACGCGGTTGCGATCGGCTGCTGTTTCCAGGCACTGCTTTTTCCAGGGCGGGTGCTGTCGGTTCGAGCGGTGGTACGTGCGACGGCGCCGCGGCTGCCGGCATTCCTGCTAACCCGGCTTCTTCTGCAACTGGTGCTGGGGGCTCTTCTACTGTTGATTCCTACAGTGCTTCTGCGAAGCGGCGTTGGGGGTTCGCTTAAGGCTGTTAATGCAATGCTTGCGGCCTGTTCGGTGCTGTTGGGGATCTGGCTTACGCTTTGCTGGGGACTGGTACCTGTTACGATCATCGTCGAACGCAAAGCCTTCATGCGTGGAACGCTGCGCGGCATGGAGCTGATGCAAACATCGTTCGGAAAGACCATGTGGAGGGATTCGGCGGTGCTGCGCGCCATTGCGGCGCTGATCCCCGTGGCGATTGCAGTGGTTACAGTGATTGCCGCCGCACAGGCGTGGAACGTTTATATGGCCAAGCCGCTGCTTAGCGTGCTCGACGTGGCAGGGGACCTGGAACGCCGAGCGGCATGTGTAACACGAGGAGTGATTTCGCTGCTTTGCATGCCGCTTATGGCGGCGATGCTCACGACGCTTTACGTGGAGTGCCGGATGCGCCGCGACGGAATGGACTTCCAGGTAAGGTTAATCGAAAACAAAGCGACCATGCCCGACCTGGCCGCGGGTGAATTGCCGGATTGGTAAACTGTGCAGGCAAAGAAATAGCCGCGCATCTAAATGCTTGCCCCGGCGCAAGCGCGAACTAGCTTGGCCAGCGCAATGCAGAAGAGTCTATACCGCAAGCTTGCGGATATCCATGCGAATCCCGCGACTTCGCGCGCCTTCATTCTCGCCGACGCGAAGGACGCGGATATGGCGCACGGGCTGCGCTCGCCCGGATCAAACACCGGGGCGGCGGCATGCGAGAAGCCGGCGGGGTGCTACCGCAGCCTTGCCGAATACCGGCAATTGATGCGCGACGTGACGCGGCAGGGGCTGGTGGACATCATGCTGATGAGCGCGTCGAGCAACGAGGTGCTGACGATCGAGGAGCGGATTTTCGATGGCAGCAGCGTCACACCCGCTGCGCGTGCAAACGACACGACGGACATTCACGTCGTGCGCGGCGGAAAGTATACCAGCCAGCCGAGCAGACCGTTCCGCACCGCGACAATAGACCAGATCCAGTGCGGAAAGGTGGACTGCACCGCGGATGAGCGGCGGCTGGGCGCGGACCTTGGTCTATATTCGATGACCTTTACGAACGACACGGAACTCGATCGCGAGACGCTGCTGCAGTACCGCGATTTCAGGATTGAAGCGGAGCGGAAAGGTTTCCGGCATTTCCTGGAGGTGTTTGACCCAAACGTTCCCGGCGCAGTTCCGCCTGACGAGCTGCCGCTGTTTATCGCGGATCACATCGCCCGGGTGCTGGCAGGAGTGCCCCGACGCGGGCGTCCAATTTTCCTGAAGATCGCATACCATGGCCCGGCCGCGATGGAAGCGCTGGTCAACTACGCACCCGACCTGGTGCCGGGTATCCTGGGAGGCGCGGCGGGCACAACTTTCGATGCATTTCACCAGTTGTGGGAAGCAAAAAAGTACGGGGCGCGGGCAGCGTTGTATGGACGTAAGATTAACAACTCGGAACACCAACTCGCGTTTATCGAGTTCCTGCACCGGATCGCCAACGATGAGATTGGTCCGGAGGAAGCGGTGCGCGCTTACCATGGCGTGTTGCAGAGCCTGAAGATTCAGCCGCAGCGGGAACTTGATGACGATCTACAACTCACGATCGTGGCGAGCAGTTACGCTGGAAGTGCACAGGAGAAGAAGAAAGCTGTCGTGACGAAGCCTGAGCCGACGAGTTCAAACGTGGCGCAGGCGCCGGGTGAATTTCGTGAGCTAAGCGATGAGGAAATCGGGCTGCTGTCGCGCGATGAGAAGATCGACTACAACCTGAGGCGGATGGACCACCTTTACGGAAGGCAATAGTCGCTGACTTGGAGTGCGCCTCAGTGCGCGGCGGCGGCGATAGCTCGCGCTGTTCCTGCTGCAAGCCCTGCGTTCATTACATGGTCTGCTACAGACCAAAGGCCTTGGGAGCTGATCGGCTTCACTATGTGCTGACGTCGTTAAGCACCTGTATGAACTCCTCTGGCGGCTCGAAATGGAGTTTCTTTTTCTCGATGCGCGAGGGAAGTATTGTGAACTGACCGTTGCGCCACCAGTACAGGTTGGGGCTTATACTGCCGGGTCCTTCCTGGTACATTCCGTTGGCCATAATGAGCATCGACTGAATGGCAGCGACTGCGCTGGAATTATGCACGGGATGAAAAACGACGGCGTGGCGGTGTGGCATAGCGACGAGTGCGCCGTGCTCCATGGAACCGGCAATGTGGCGATCCAGGCGCAACGCATGGGTAGCGGTATAGAAACTATCTCCAACCAGTGCCTGCAGCCGCGGACCATCGGGCACGTCGATGACTTCGAGTTTCACGGTTTCCTGTTCCAGCACGTTACTGAGGCCCAGTTCCAACAGTTCAGCATGCGAGAGGTTCCACGTGGCTGCATCTTCTTTTGGAATGCTCTGGATCGATGTTGGAAAATCGTAGGATAGCATGCCGAGCAAACCGGGCGCGAGCAGGCGGTGGATGGAATTCTCGCGCACGCCCGGTGGAAGGTCCTCAGGAAAAACGCGCATTTTGATCAGACCGCGTACAGTTTCAAAATTCGCTTTGTCGTTCTCGAATTCCGCCTGTTTCTGATGAGTGGAAAAAAGGTTGTCGAAATGCTGGTGGATGAGTGTTGGCCATTCCTCCGCGTTACTCCTGTTGCACAGTTGCCCGAGGTTCTGCAACCCCATCTGCTCGGGTTTTGTCTCGTCTGCGTGAACAGACACTATTCCGTTGTTAATTGTGAAGGTAAGGCCGCGCCCATTCAGGTCGGCTTCGACGCCGCGAACAAAGTCACCGTATTGCCCGCTGTTAAAAAACCCCGCCCATTGCGGTACGTTTCGGCGCGAAAAGATCTTCGAGAAAAGTCCCATGTCGGCAGCGGCCGCATTGAGATGAGACTCGCAATCGAAAACCGCGGCTGCGATGGCCGGGCGAGACGCCACATGTTATTTCGACGCGGCAAGTGTGTTAAACATCGCTCGCGCGGCGGCCGTAGTGATGTGCGTGGCCGTTGCCGACGATTTCGGCCGACTCGGCAGTTGTCAGCGCGACCTGATAGAGCATGAAGCCGGGATGGTCGGGATTGTCCTGGCGCAGCAGCGGTAGCGACACGTTGTAAACGGGAATGCCGTCGTGCGTCTTGCCTTTGAGTGCGCCGCGGTGCGCGTGGCCATGGAAAACCACACGCACACCAAACCGGTTAATTGGCTCTTCAAGCCTGGTGGAGCCGAGAAATGCATACGTCTCGAGCGGCTCACCTTCAACCGTCTCGCGTATAGGCGAGTAGTGCAGCAGAACGATCTTGTGTGGCTCGTGTGCCTTGGCGAGGCCCCGTTCCAGTTTGATCGCTTCCTCCATGGCCTCGCGAACGAAGCCTTTGTTAGCTTCTTCTCCCCAGGGTTCAAGCATGCGCCTGCCGAACCCGCCGCCAAATCCCTTCACGCCGACTATGGATACGCCCTCGTGATCAAAGCTTTCGCCGTCGAGAACGTGCACGCCTGCATCGCGCAGAATGTGCGACAGCTCCTCCTGTTTTCCCGATTCAAAATCGTGATTACCGAGGACCGTGACGATCGGTACTTTCATTGCGCGGCCGAGTTCCTTCACGAGTATATGCGCTTCCTCGGGGAGGCCGTAATCGGTTATGTCGCCGGCCAGCAGAATAATGTCGGCCTGGTCGGCCATGTGCGCAAAGTAATTGGCCATGGCCCCCTGCGACATGCGCGTGCAGTGCACGTCGCCGACGGCGGCAATGTTGAGGACTTCCTTAGTCATGATGGGCGTTTCCGTCCTTCTCGATTCCCGCGGTCCACAATGCGATGTCGTCGTCACTCATTTGTACTTCGGGGTTACGACGTACGTCCCGGTAGCCCCACTGGTGGATGTCGATGAGGTATTGCTGCCGGCTGAGCAGAGTGCCACGACATAACCTGCCAGAGCCATTCAGTTGCGGTGCGAGGAGTTCCTGCTTGAGCCTGCCACTGAATTCGTGCATGACCCGAGCCGGAATGCGGTGGCGCTCGGTGGGATAAATATATCCGAAGAGCACCAGGTGGGAAAACAGGACGCGCCAGTTATCTGCAAAGCGGGCGAGTAGCCGGTCCCAGTCCAGCTTGTCTGCGCATGCCTGAAGGAAATGTGCAACGTCGGCAACATCGCAGCGTTCGCGCTCCAGGATGAAAGATTTTTGCCATAGGATTTCTTCCGTCGGGCAGACGAGCATCTCCATGCCCAGGATTGTCTCGGTGCGGGAGTGACGGAACCATTCCTCATCGACGCGTGCGACCCCGTTGCCCGAGCTGAAGATGAGATCGATGAAATCGCCGTTTGGGCCGAAGGCTTTGCCGAGCCAGTGGGGGAACGTAAACTCGGTTCGGCAGCCGATGGAAGCCAGTACCTCAAGCGCGCGATGGATGTCGCCGGGCCGAATGAAAAGATCGAAATCCTTCGTGTGGCGTTCGATGCCCGTGGCGCTGCCCAGTGCATAGGCGCCGCCGACCATGAAGGGCACATCGGCATCAAACAGCGCCTGTGCCCCTGCACGGTAGAACTTGCGCGTCTCCTCAGGAAGAAAGGCTGCCGGGTCGGTGGTCAACGCCATGGTCTATCCTACCTCATCGTATGCGCCACCGGGATGACGGCAGCGTAGCGGCTAAAGAGAGCAAACGATGGGCCAGCGGGGCACGGTTCAGGGGTTCCAGTTCAAGCGTCGAAATTGGCGCAAAAAAAAAAGCGGGCCCCTGAAGGGCCCGCTGTATTTTTATATTCCATCCCGATCAGGGAATGGGCTCGCTGACGACTACGTTGTTCAGCTCGTTGGACTCACTGGTGGTGTTGTCCGCGTCAAGCAGCGCAATGACGTACTGCCCACTGTGTGCTGCCAACTGCTTGAGCAGGCCGCCACCAACCGTGCGCTTCTTGGTCTTCTTGGCCTTTACTGTTCCAAGCGCTACGCGATGGATGAGGCTGTCAGTCGTGGAGCTCAATTCGTCCGGCGTTGTTGTCAACGTTGTGTCGTCGGACAGATAGAATTCCACACGGCTGTTCTTGGCGTCGTCGCCACCCTGGTTACGAACCGTTAACGTCAGGTTATTCACGGTACACGTGGTGGCGTCGCACTTGGTCTTAAAGACGATACTGACACCGGTCAGGTCTGCACCAGTTCCGTCGCCTTTGTTCCCGCCGGCGTTACCATTTCCGCCGCCAACACCTTCGGGCTTCTTAGCCGACAGAAGTGCGGGCGATGCGGCTACACACACGATGGTGAGCGCTGCCAATGCTTTGCTTTGCCATGAAAGCATGTTACTCCTCCTTAGTTTTCAAAGAACTATTCCAGCTCAATGCTGGCCTACTCATGTGTATGACAGCTCGGGGCTTGTAAAGCATAAAATCGCACATGCTGGAGCGAAAAGGGCAAGGAATGGACCAATTTCGAGCCTGACGAACGTGAAGGTGCTGATGAGTCGGAGGCAGTGGCTGAGGAGCCTGGCTGGTAAAAATCGTGTTCAGGTGGAAGTTTTTCAAGGGGACACCGGTATGCTGTGTCTTCGCGGGCATATCCTTGGCGAAGAAGCCGTTTGGCTTGAACCTGGATTCGAGGTGTTTTGTGACGGTCTCCCGCGTTGTTGGTCGCTGCCTTTGCTGTATTTACCTGCTGATTGCCTGTGGATGGGGCAGTGCCCAGACAACGGTGCGGATCGTTGCGTCGAACGTCACGAGCGGGAACTTTCAGTCGTACCAGACCGCTGGTATTAATATCCTTAAGGCGCTGGCGCCTGATGTCTGCCTCATGCAGGAGTTCAACGTACACACGGTTTCGGGAGGGGCAAACGACACGGCGGCGGTGAACAGCTTCGTCTCTGCAAATTTCGGAGCGGGGTTCTCCTGGTACCGCGAGAGTGAGGTCAGTGATAGTATACCTAACGGCATCGTTAGCCGATATCCTATACTAGCTTCGGGCGAATGGACCGACACCAGCGGTGGGGGGACGAACCGCGATTTTGCATATGCCCGTATCGACATTCCCGGTCCGATTGATCTATACGCCATTAGCGTGCATCTTTGGGGCAACGGCGGTTCTTCCGGACGAAATGCGGAGGCACAGGCCATAATGAACACCTATATTCCTTCGCTTGGAATCCCGGCAAATGCCTACGTCGTTATCGGTGGCGACCTGAACACCGACAACCGCAGCGAGTCGTGTATCGCGACATTTAGCAGTGGTTTCGTCACCGGGTCGCCCTATCCTATCGGGCAGGATGGCGATCCCGATACGAATTTGGGGCGCACTAGTCCGTACGACTGGGTTATTCCCAATTCGAATTTGAACGCGATCAAAACCACGACGACCTACGGTTCTTTCAGCTACACGAATGGCTTGGTATTTGACACGCGCGACTTTACGCAGGCGCAACTGGACGGTAGCTTCTCGCCGACGCAGGTCGCGAACAGCGGCGATACGCAGATGCAGCACATGGCCGTTGTTCGCACCTTCGTTATTCCGTCCAGCACGCCCACTTCCAACGGCGACACGGTTACTATCAGCTCGACCGATCGCGCACCTGCGACTGCGCAGATCGGAAACAGTGCACCGATGCTGTCCGTCAGCGTGACCGCCGCGACCAACGAGTGGGACGTCGGGACGATTCGGTTCAACCGGCTGGGTACAACGCCCGATGCAACCGTTGCGGCAAAAGTTTACCTGGACGCGAACAACAATGGCGTGGTCGACGCCGGGGAAACGCAGATCGGCTCGGGCAGCTTTGTAGCGGGCACGACGAACATTACCCTCAGCCCGTCGCCGCGCGCGACACCCGGCTCACCCGCACGCCTGCTCGGTGTGCTGTCGGTGCTGAATACCGCCACGTCCGGAAGCACGATGCAGCTGCAACTGGCGGCGAATGGAATTACACACGCGTCCAGTGGCGGTGCAGATTCGGACCCGACCTATTCCGCGAGCAGCTCTGGCGTGACTACGATTGTGTCGGCGCCTGCAGTGCCGGTGGTTTCCGGGAGCAGTGTGGTGTTAAACAAATATTTTAAGGGCGCGACAGCGTCTGCCCAAGCTGTAGAGCTGCTGGTGGTGCAGGACCACCTCGATATGCGCAACATGATACTGAAGGATTTTTCGGCAAGCATGGCCAACGACAATGGCGGAAAGTATACATTCAGCACTGCTTCATTATGGAGTGACGTTCGTGCGGGGACTCTCATTGTCCTCCGCAACGGCGGTAGTTCCACGGATACCAACGCGTCCGATTACAAGCTGGATATTAGCCTTACGGATTCCAGCTACTTCGGCCCCGTTGTACTTGCTTTCGATATCTCTGGGGCTGAACTCGTCATGATTAAATCGGCAGGTTCTGGCACCAGTGGAGTCGCGGGCAATATTCACACGCTGGCGGGCGGGACGGCCGGTGCGCAATACACGGCGATCAATACCGGTGCAAAGCTGCGTGCGACTGCAACTGTGGCCACCGGTGAGTATGTGATTGTCGACAACCAGTGGACGACGAACACGTCGCTGTTGTCCAATTTCAGCGATGGTGGCGGCTTCGCATACGGTGCGGTCACGACTGCAACATTGGGCTCAGCGAACGGTCCAGCCAACCAGAACTTCATCACTTTCCTGCGCGGCCCGTCGCCGCTGCCGGCGGACCAGGTAACTGGCAATGGATTCCAGGCGAACTGGAATGCGCTGGTGACTGCCGTCAATTACCGACTCGATGTTGCGACGGACGCTGCATTCAACAGTCCTGTGCCGGGCTACAATAATGTGGAAGTGAGCGGCACGTCTGCGACCGTGGGCGGCCTGAGCGGAAGCAGCACGTACTATTATCGTGTGCGTGGCGTGAACGCGGAGGGGACGCCAAGCGGCTCGGGTGCGTCGATGAGCGTGACAACCACCGCCGGTGTTCCTGACTGGAGCTTGTACGGGAACTGAAGTCAGGTTCAGGGTTAGGTGCGAGGCTGGGTGGGCTGGTCGGCTCCTTAACAGTCGCGGTGCCGATTCAAGCTGTGCCGATTGTCGCGATGGGCGGGGTGGGCTGGTCGGCTCCTTAACAGTCGCGGTGCCGATTGTGGCGGTGCCGATTCAAGCGGTCGCGATGAAGCATGCCTGGGGGGCAATAGGCTGTTCTTAGCGCTTGCGTGCGGAACAAACGGTGTTCATGAGCAGCCGGATGGAAAATACATCTGCGGATGGGAACGCAAGTAAGCCGAATCCGAAGCTGATGTCGCGCCTGTGGTGGCGGTGGGAACGGACACCGCTGTATGCAAGAATTGCCGGCGGGCTTGTTCTGGGTGTGATCGCCGGCTTGCTCTTTAAGTCGCATGCGGCGCCACTGGACGTACCGGCGAAGCTGGTGCTGCGGCTGCTTGGAGCACTGGCTCCACCACTGATCCTCGTCGCTGTCATTCGTGCAATGCTGACGGCTCATATTCCCGGCCGCGTTGCAGGGCGCATGGCTTACCTGCTCATGCTGAATACCGTTGTCGCGATCCTCATAGGGCTTGCGATAGCCAACATTGTTAAGCCTGGACGGTGGGCGCACAAGGAACAGTTTCACGAGGAGACTTCGAAAAAAGCGGCGAGCGGCGTGTGGGCCATGTTGATGGACAACATTCCGACCAGCCTGGTGAAGCCTCTCGCGGAAAACCAGGTGATCGGAGTGATTCTTATCGCGCTGGCTTTTGGCATTGCGATGCGGCGGCTGCGACATTTGCCGATGACCAGCGTCGGCGAGATTATTGAGATGTTGTTCCAGGCGATCCTGATTGTTCTGCACTGGATTATTAACGTGGTTCCGCTGGCGGTGTTTGGAATTGTCGCGAGCATCGTGGGAGTAAAAGGCTTCCAGGATTTCTATGCGCTGGGTGCGTTCGTGATGGCGGTAATCCTGGCACTGGTGCTGCAGGCATCGTGGTACCTCGTGCGCATTCGATTTGGGTCGTGGGTGCGTCCGCCGAGTTTACTGCGTGGGATGCGCGATGCGCTGATTATGGCGTTCTCGACCGGAAGTTCGACCGCAACGATGCCTGTTACATACGAGTGCCTCACGCGCAAGGTAGGGCTGAGGCCCGAGTCGGCAAGTCTTGGATCGCTGGTCGGTTCGAATTTTAACAACGACGGCACCGCGTTGTACGAAGCCATGGCGGCGCTGTTCATCAGTCAGGTCATTGGAATGCAGCTGACGCTGGGGCAACAGGTCACGGTGATCCTGACGTCGATTATTGCGTCGGTTGGTGCGGCGGGTATACCCGAGGCCGGCCTTGTGACGATGACGCTGGTGTTTACGGCGGTTGGATTGCCGGTGAAATACATCGCGATTTTGCTGACGGTGGACTGGTTCCTGGACCGGTGCCGCACGACGATTAACGTGATGGGTGATGTGAACGTGAGCTGCCTGCTGGACGGGAAGGTGCGGGACACCACCCGCATAGAGCCAACGCCAGTGAGTATCGTGGAGCCGGCGCCGCGCGTGGCGTGATGTCGGCTGGTAAGACGCGGCTGTTAGCCCATGCTGAAACCGGACTCGGGAGTCAGCGCCTGGTTAGCGATTCGACTGCGGCGCGGCCCGCCAGGTAGCCGGTGGACCAGGCCCACTGGAAGTTGAAGCCGCCGATACGGCCGTCGACATCGAGAATCTCGCCGCAGAGATACATTGCGGGTATGCGCCGCGATTGCATGGTGCGTGCATCAATTTCGCCGAGGTTGACACCGCCCGCGGTGGTTTCTGCAAAGCTGTATCCCCGATTCCCAATGACGGTGAGTGGGAGTGCGGCAAGCCGGCGGGCCAGTTCAAGCCTTTCTGCGCGGGTGAGATCGTTGAGTTTTTCGCCAAGGCCGGAAGCCAGTGCGGAAGCGATGCGTTCCGGATAGATTGCACTGATCGCATTTGCGACGGAACGACGCGGTGAGGTTTTGATGTGCTGTTGGAGCCATTCATCCGCCGCTTCAGATGTGGGAAGGTCGGGGTGGCCGAGCAGCACGCGCGCCGGGCCGGGGTTCTGCAGAGTGTGGCGCGCGATGTGTCGCGATATGTCCAGTGCAGCCGGGCCGCTAATGCCAAAGTGGGTGAACACAACGGAACCGGTTCGCCGGGCGAGATGTTTGCCCGTGTCGTTGACGAGTATGAGGCGCAGCGGCAGGGTGATGCCCGCGAATTCGGCGAACTTTGCGCCGGGACCAGGAGCCTCTTCGCTCAGCAGGAGCGGCGCGAGTGCGGGAGTGGTGGGTACGATGGTATGGCCGAGCTGTCGCATCCAATTGAGCCCGGCGCCATCGCTGCCGGACTTTGGCAGCGCCATCCCACCAGTAGCCATGATGACCCGCCGCGCGTAGATCGGGCTGCTGTTCTGGATTGAGATTTCGAATAACGGTTCTGCTTCGACTGACGATTCGGCAGAGGCGCTAGTTTGGTCTACAGTTAGTTCGTATTCGGTTCTGTGTGCCGAACTGAGCTCATCTTCCGCTCTCAAACCGGATAGGAACTTCTGATTCGGCACACTGGTGTGGTGTCCCATTAATTCGTTCACTGGTTTTGCGTGCCGTCCGAGCTCGAAAGCTTCCTGAAGGATAGCTATGAACTTCTGGGACGGCACGCCAGGGTGAAGTGGGCGGATGCCGGTGACACGTGTGCTTGTCCTGAGCTGAATACCGAGTTGCCTGACGCGCTCAAGCAGTCCGTCGAGAACCGTGCGGGCTTTGTTGTTGGTCGGGAAATACTTTCCGTTCGGTTCGAGTTTTAATTCCACGCCGAGTGACCGCATCCACTCGATTGTGCGCTGTTCGTCAAAGGCGCGCAGTACATTGCGGATGGTGGGCTGTGACCCCCCGTCGTAATCCTGCGAAGTGATTTGTTCGTTCGTGACATTGCAGCGTCCGCCGCCACTGATCAGAATTTTTGCGCCGGGTTTGTGTGCGCCTTCTAGCGCTATTATGCGCAGCTTTATACCCACAGTTGAGGCTGTCTCCGCGGCAAAGATCGCAGCGGCCAGGCCGGCTGCGCTGGCTCCGATGATCGCAATGTCGGCAGTGGCCGGGACGCTGTTTGGATCAGACGACGACATCATGATAATTCAGGCTGTGCATCTTCCGAATCGTGGATTACATAGACCGGTGCAGATCGCGGGGAAGCATTTTCCACGCGCAAGTGCCTGTATTCTGCTATTGGGAACCGGAAGGCTATGGTTTCAGAGCGAGCTCGGTCACCACGCTCTTGAAATCTGCGTTGGAGGTTGGTGACGATTTTTTCGCCTGTTTTGCGTCGGGTGAGAAAACCAGGAGTGTCGGCACTTTGAAGACCTCGTACTTTTTGGCGAGGTCGCCACCTTGCAACTGGTTTACGTCAATTCGGGCGCAAGCGTGCCTGGCCAAAAACTCTTTGGCGTCTGGATCGGTGGCAAACAGGTTGTCCATGCGGGTGACCGCTTTCACGCCAGGAGCGTAGAAGTATAGCAGCATGGGCTTCTTGAGCTTTTGTGCGGTCTGCCATGCTTCAAGAGGGTCGACCCATCCGGTAACCTGCTGCATCTGGAGAGGCGCCGGTGCTGTTGCGTCCGTTGCGATTTTTCCTGTCGCCGAGGCGGCAAGGTTCCAGCCTTCGGCGTAGGGCGAGTCGGGAATTCCGGGAGCCTCTTTCGAGACCTGGATCGAAAGGTTATCCATGTAGGCCTTGTAGTCCAGCTTGTTCTCGGCCAGCATTACGCCCACGAGCATTTTCTTAAACGAAGTATCTTTAATCGGGGAGAACTTCGGCTCGCGTCCGTCGATATAACAGTGTATGGTGTCCGGCCCCTGGAACGCGAGCGCAAAACGATGCCATCCTGGCGACGGGATCTGCTTCAGGAGCTCATTGTCCTGAAGATAAATAGCAGCGGTGGCTTCACTGGGCCGCACGCACGAGAAGTAAAGGCTGGCCTGCTTCGTTATCCCGAAACGGTAGAAGCCCCGGTTCATTGCGGGAATGTTATTGGGAATCGGAATGCCCGGTGAAGTGGGTAGATCCATGGCGAGGACGGCGAGGCTTGGCAGTGGTTTACCGGTTTCGGGAATGTAGAAGTCCGCCTGTAAGAGCGCGCGCCCCTGCGGACCGAGGGTGTCGCGGTCGAGCTCCTTTTTCATCGCGAGGCCGATAGAGTAAACTCCCTGAGGCGCATCAACCATGGTCTGGATTTCGAGAGCAGCTTTGCCCGTTTCCTTGCCCGCCGCGCCCACACGGAAGGCTGGTGCAGCGCCCTGGACGGCGGAAAGATCCACCACCTTGAGTGTCTGATCAGGACTTTTGCCAATAGTCATCGCATCGGCCGGGATTTTTTTGTCCTCGAAGTTGGCCCACTGCTGAACCTCGTACTGCGCAAACAGAGGGACTGTAATAAAATGGATGCCGGCGAGCAGTAGTGCCGAGGTAGATCTCAGAAAGATGCGGTTCATGTTTGTCCGTTTCTACATACGTTCGACGTGAATGAAACTATCAGGTTGTCGATCCTGGATTCATCCCGCACAAAGTAGCTGACCACCAAATGCGGTGATGTTACGAAGAACTGAGATGGCGGCGTCAACCGAAGAAGCAGAGGCGGGCAGAGCGAGTGGACGCATAAAAATACAAACGGGACAGCCTGATTGGCGAGGCTGGCGCGTTGCGGTCTGCCGAGTGGCTGCTGTCCAGTGGCCGGATTCACCTCCGTAATTCTGAGAGGTGCCGTCGCGGCCACAGCGGCAGATAAGGTGGCTGCCAAAATGCCATTGAGTAAGTGCTTTAACATCTATGTCTCCGTACGCGAGTTCTGCCAACCACGTATCATAGGGAGAGAAGCGGCGCAGAATTGCAGCTATAAATGGACACGGTTGATGAACTGTCCGGCAAAGGGCAGTGTGGGCGACTTGCTGTGGGTGGCAGAGAAGTGATGGATTTACCGGAGGGAATCGGCATATGAACAAGATGCTTAAAGAGTTTCGCGAGTTCGCGATGAAGGGAAGCGTCGTCGACCTGGCGGTTGGTTTAATCGTGGGCGGTGCTTTTGGCAAGATCGTCGATTCACTGGTGAAGGACATCCTGATGCCACCCATAGGTGTAATACTGAAGGGCGTGGATTTTTCAAATCTTAAACTTGTGCTGCTGCCAGGCACATCACCAACGGTGACAACCAGTACGCAGGTGATGCCGCAGGTTCTTTCGGGCACTGTTACAACTTCAGGTACCACGGTGACTGAATTATTTACCACAACAACTGCGACCGCGGTAACAAGCGTGGGAAAGGCCGCTGAGGAGGTGGCTATCCGTTATGGACTATTCCTGAACACTTTGATCCATTTTCTGATTGTTTCGTTCGCAGTTTATCTACTTGTGAAGCAGATTAACAGATTAAAGCAGCAACTTGAGAAGCCCACGCCGACAACACGCGAGTGCCCACGATGTACGTCGCTGATTGCGCTTAGAGCCACGCGCTGCCCTCAGTGCACGGCGGATATCGATGCCGGGCTGCCGGAACATAGCGTGCCTGTGGAGACCCCGACGTAGCATAAAACTGAGTCATTGCGGTCGTGGTGGCACCGAAAATGCTCCTTTTTCGGGGCATTGCAACAATGCGGGCTACCCGCTTGCAAAAAACTGGAGGATGTCTCATGAAGAGAAGCTTAATGCTGGCCCTGGTGGCCGGCGCTGCCCTTGCTGTACCCGCCATTGGCGGAGCATGTCCTGGACACCAGCATCATTACACCGGTGGCTATGGCTATTCCAGAGGCCCATGCGTGGCCCCGCGCCCTGTATGCCAGCCTGTGTGCCGGCCAGCGTGCCCGCCACCTGTCTGTCGCCCTGTGTGCAATCCGTGCGACCCGTGCGGCCGCTCAGGCTTGCTCGGCCTCGGAATTCTTGGAATTCTCTGACCAGGCAGTAAGCTAAAGCCTGCCGCGTGCGTGGCCCGTGTGGCCGCCGCGCGGCTTTTCAATTATTAGCGGGTTACGGGCGATCAATCGTCGTGCCGTCGAGGCCCTTTTCGCCTGCGGCCGCCGAATCTGCGGTTTTTGAAGGTAATCATCTCGATTAACTGACGACGGTCTTGTGCGGCAATGCGACGCTCGGAGAGAGCACGACGGTCCGGCCCGGAATATGTCGGCACCTCGATCCGGGGGCGATTATCCGAGGGATCACGGGTCCTTCGATCGTACGAACGTGGTATATCGGCAGAGTGCGCCATGTGCATCCTGGCGCGGTTTGCGCGGACTTTCTGCAGCTCGGTGTCTTGAATCAACTTTTTAACAGCGATTGCGCCGCCCGACAATCCTACCGCTTTTATGAACAGTGTCTTTCCGTGAGTATGGATGAATTCGACCAGTATTCGATGCTGACGGTCGATAACGCCGGAGACCGGAAGCCCTAAATGCGTAAGCAGATGCTTAATATCGCCATCCGGTTTGGCTTTCGCATACACGACACCTTTTACATCTTCACCAAAGCGGCCGTAAAACTTATCAATCGTCTTCATCGGTGGTGAATTGGAACTTGATCTTTGACTGAGCTCAAGAGGAACTCGTCGGGGCCTGAAGTGTCGCCTGGTCTTCGGTGCGCAGGATGCGGACACGTAGCGCCTTGGGCACGATGCGGTAAACGATCGGCAACTGAAGTTTTATTGTTTCGCCGTCGCATGATACTCGCACGTACGTACGATGTTTGACGAAGACAACAAGCTGCTGCAGGCGATGCTCGCTGAGAACAGGGCAGTCCTCGCTGCGACCGCGCAGGAATGCGACGGCCGCGCGGAGCGTCGCCCAGACGGTTCCCTCTTTAACGACAAACAGCTGCAACTGGCCGGCGTCCAGACGCGGTCGCTGCCCCGCCGACCAGAAACCCTTTTCGACCGCGTTGTTGGAGACAAAGACCAGGCCGGCATGGAAGGGTTGGCCGCCTTCTTCCTGGCTGAGTTGAACTTTAATGCGGACAGGATGGCGCAGGAACTCGAAGGCAGCGACTAGATAAGCCATCCATTTCCCCAGCACGTGTTGGCGCTTTTCGCGCCGGCGGACCAGATACGGGTAAAGTCCCAAACTCGAGTTGTTGATGAAGTGGCGCCCATTGACGGAGCCGACATCGATCAGGATTTCCTGCGCGATTGATGAATCGAGCGCTCGGGCGGCAATCACGGGATCGAGCGGAGTGCCGACGTCTTTGCAGAAGTGATTTAACGTGCCGTAGGGAATCGGAACGAGTGCGGTGTCTGTGCCGACAAGCAGGTGGGCAACAGAGCTGATGGTGCCATCGCCGCCGGCGACTCCAATTGCCGAAGTTCCGGATGCGATCCACTGCCTGACAAGTTGCGTGAGGTCGTCCTTCGGTGATATCAGATGTACGTGAATCCCGGCGATGGAATTGACCGAAGACAGCAACTCCTCGTTCGAGCCAATCTTGCCTGCACTACCGGCATTTGGATTGACCAACAGGACAATGGCGCCGGCTTTCATCTGTGGCTGGAGACCCATGCTAGCATGATGACCCGCCGCGCCCGTTCGAGATATGTGTCGGGTACGTAGGAATCACTCATAAGACCTACCGGAGCACCCCGGGTGCCAGTTTGCATCATCGTGACGAAACACTACCGCTGATGTAAGTTTTGTTACAGCTCAGGCGACATAGAGCGAGTCATGAGCAACCGTCCGGTCTGTTTCGAGTTGGACAGGCGGCAATATGTGTCTACATAAGTTAATCCAAAGTGAGTGTCAGATTGAAGCGATTAGAAAAAAAGCATCCGCTGGCCATCCGCTGGTTTCACTGGGTGAATTTTCCTGTGCTGGCGCTGATGATCTGGAGCGGACTGCAGATCTACTGGGCGAATGACGTGTACAAGATCACTGCGGGCAGCCGTGAGGTGTTCCACTTTTTTCCCGATGGATTTTACGAGAAGCTTCGTCTGACCCACCGACTGGCAGAAGGCATGGCATGGCACTTCGCGCTGATGTGGATATTCATTATTAATGGACTGTTGTACGTGTTGTATACGGCTTTTTCCGGCGAGTGGCGCTACCTGCTCCCGAACCGCAACACTTTGCGCGACGCATGGCAGGTCGTGCTGCACGATCTGCACATCCGAAAGCAGCCGCTGCCCGTGCGAAAATTTAATGGTGCGCAGCAGATCGCATACACGGGCGTGATTCTAATGGGGGCGGGATCACTACTGACAGGGCTGGCGATTTATAAACCCGTGCAGCTTAGCTGGCTGGCATGGCTGCTCGGCGGCTATGAGGCGGCGCGGCTGGAACATTTCCTACTGACGGTTGGCTATGTTGCATTTTTTATCATCCACGTGCTGCAGGTGATCAGAGCCGGGTGGAACAATTTCCGCGCGATGGTGATCGGTGTCGAAGTGGTAGACGTGCCGCCAACACACGAGAGCGTTCAATGAGCGACGACCCTGAACCGGTCCCGGGAAGTCCAGGTTCAGAAAAGCATGGAAGCGCATGCGACGAGGAAATATACCGCCGGGTGCGGCGTCTGTCCCGGCGTGGTTTTCTGGTAGCAGGCGCCGCGGCAATAACGGGCGCGGCGGGTTATCAATGGCTTCGCACGCGGCCGGCTGAAGACGGAATTCCGTGGCCGCTGCGGCGCATGCACGAGCTCAATGAAGCACTGGCGACTACGTTGTCTTCTCCGCAGCGGCTTGCACCGGAATATGCACGCAGACAATCCCGCATGCCTCGCGTGAATGGCGTGATTGGCTTGAGCGATGATATAGAAGATGGGGCGTGGCGATTAAACCTGATCGGTGCGGCGGACCCCCTGGTCCCGATCAGGTTATCGATGGACGACATTAAATCGATGCCGCGAGTGGACATGGTGACACGGCTGTGTTGTATCGAAGGATGGAGTGAAATCGTGCACTGGAGCGGCGCCCGGCTGGCGGACCTTGTGCTGCGGTACCCGGTGCTTCTTGGGAAAAACGGATCGAATGGCGTCGCCGAGGCACGTTATTTGTCCGTTGAAACGCCGGACCAGGAGTACTTCGTAGGCCTGGACCTGAAAAGCGCCCTGCATCCTCAGACACTCCTATGCTACGAAATGAATGGCGCAGCCCTGGAGCCGGAGCATGGTGCGCCTTTACGTTTGGCTATCCCTCACAAGTACGGAATCAAGAACCTGAAGTGCGTGGGCACTTTGGCATTTGTGCACGAACGCCCGGATGACTACTGGGGCATGCGAGGGTATGACTTTTACTCCGGGCTTTGATGTACAGCTTCCATCGCGGTGACGATCTCGGCTTTTTTCTCCGGGGGCAGTGTGTATGCCGGTGAAGCTATTGCCGCTGAGGCAATGGCTTTGTGTAGATTGCGCGTGGCGAGACGCATTTGAACTTTGGTCGACACTCCAACTGTGGATCTTACATGGAGAAGTGTTTTCACAGCAGGTTATATAAACCGGGGTTCAATCGACCCATGAACGTAATTAACCATTGCGTCACCCCAACAGTGTCTTTATCGGTGTGGGTTCATGCCGAAGCCACTTATTGATGGGGTGCGTACCAAGCGCCTGACCGTACACGCGGATGAGCGTGGCCACCTGATGGAAATGCTGCGCAGTGATGATGAAATTTATAGTCGATTCGGACAGGTGTACATGACGACCGCTTACCCCGGCGTCGTGAAAGCGTGGCATTACCACAAGGTGCAGACAGATCATTTTGTGTGCGTGCACGGGATGATGAAGGTGGTGCTGTACGATCCGCGGGACGGGTCGTCGACCAAGGGGCAGGTAAATGAGTTTTTTATTGGAACGCATAACCCGCTTTTAGTCCAGATTCCGCCGGGTGTGTATCACGGCTTTAAGTGCATCTCGGATCACGAAGCGATTATCGTAAACACGCCAACTGAGCGGTATAACTACAGTGAGCCCGACGAGCACCGGATTCCTGCACACTCAGACGAGGTGCCGTACGACTGGTCGCGGAAAGACGGCTGAATGTTTAGGGTAGCGCTTGCCTTTACAGGCGCGGCACGAACGTCTCGAGAGCTTGGATCCAACCGTCTAAGCGCGGCGCAACTGCGTCCATTCAGGTGTTTGCATTTTTGGGCCCCATTGTTGCAAGATGCTGGTGCAGGAACTTCTTGAATGGACCAGCAGACACTCCGGGTACGCGCGCGAAATCCTTTCCTGCTGCGTATCGCACGCCAGTTGTCGATTCTGCTTATCCTGCTGCTTGCGGGCTATGGGATCTATAAATTGATTAATCCCATACCGCGAACGGCAGAACCGGGTTCGCTCCGGCGCACCGAGACGATCGTTAATACGCTTCCGCCGATCAGCCGCAGTGAGATTGTCTCGCAATTCAAGCTGGTGACGGTCGAGCGCCAGTACCGAATTCCGGTGATCGGCACAACCTACAAGCCAATGCCGAACCCCCAGCGCGATGGGGCAATGGGGCGTGTTTCGCAGGCGCTGTTCGGCAAGCGTGAACGCGTGCCCGGCACGACGCAGAACCTGGTATATGAAATGGTCACAACCGTGACGGCCGGGATTGATTTATCTTCCCTGCAGGACAGCGATATCGTAAACGGTGAACGCGAGACGACGATCACCCTTCCGGCGGTCGAGGTACTTTCGGTCAGCCATGACTCGACGAAGAGCAAGATCTTCAGCCAGGAATCACCCAATATGCCGTATGTCGGCAATGCCGCGACTCTCCTGACGGACATGCAGAAGCGTGGGGAGATTCGGCACTGGGAGGAAGCACGTAAAGACGATGCGCTACTTTACCGCGCTCGTGTTACCGCGGAGCAGGACCTGCAGAAATTGCTGGGCCCCACACACCCGGGCCGACAGATTCATTTTGTTTTCAGGACCCGCGCAACTCCTTAGCTGCGAATACCCAACAGAAACGCAATTGGCCGGGGATCTGTCAGAAAAAAAGCCTCAGCCCTTCGGCTGATTCTACCGCTGGCCGGGCAACATTAAGGAGGACATACAGTCCGACGTAATCCTCGTGGTCGGTCGTTATGTTTTACGCGGAAAACTTCTTGCCCCGTCTGACTGTCAGACCAGAGAATTCAGCTCATGGCAAGCTTAGAAGACTTTCGTTCTCAGATCGACGATATAGATCGTCAGATTGTGGCGCTGCTGGATCGCCGCGCGGGAGTGGCCAAGGAGATAGGAGCAGCCAAGTCGCAGGAGGGACGTACCAAGTTCTACGATGCGTCGCGCCAGAAGAAGGTTGTGGAGAACGCAATCGCGGCGGGGAGCGGCGCCTTCCCTGCCGAGGCTCTTCGCAATGTTTTTGTCGAGATCATGTCCGCTTCGCTGGCCCTGGAGCGCGCTCCAACGGTGGGATTCCTCGGCCCCGAAGGCACGTACAGTCACGAGGCAGCGCTCGGTGAATTTGGGAATTCTGTTACGCTGCAGCCGTTCGATTCCGTGTACGACATTTTCTTCGCGGTGGACCGCGACTGGGCCGATTATGGCGTAATCCCGATCGAGAACTCGACGGGCGGCGTCATCCACACGCACCTGGATATGTTCATCACGTTTACCGAGTTGCTCATCTGCAGCGAGATCGATCTCGGCATTCACCTGAACCTGATATCCCGCAATCCTCTTGATCGCATTAAAACAATCTATTCGAAGGCGGAGCCGTTCCAGCAGTGCCAGGTGTGGCTGAAGGAAAATCTGCCGCAGGTACAGCTGATCGAAGTGGGCGCGACGGTTAAGGGTGTGGAGATGGCAAAAGACAGGGATTACGCCGCCGCGATTGGCAGCGAGATTGCCGCGAGGAAATACAATGTGCCGATCGTGGCCTCGCACATCGAGGATATGAAGGACAACACTACACGGTTTGTGGTCATCGGAAAACAGAAGAGCCCGCCCACGGGGAACGACAAGACCAGCTTGATGATCAGCATCAAGGATCGGCCGGGTGCGCTGTACGAACTGCTGCAGCCCATGCATGACCAGGGCATCAACCTGACTAAAATCGAAAGCCGGCCGACGCGCATCAAGGCGTGGGACCTGGTGTTCTTTATCGATATGTTGGGACATGCCGAAGATAAGGCCATTTCCCAGAGCCTCGAGCTGCTTCGTGAGCGCGCAGCCAGCCTGCGGGTGATGGGCAGCTATCCGCGTGACGCGCGAATGATCAAACGGAGCGCCGCTGAATAGCGCATTCGTGTGAAGCACGAACACCGCGCATGGAGCCCGCAGTGGCTGGAGTATAGCGGGTTACCGCAGTTGCTCGCCGAAAAGGTCCGCGGTGGCGCGGGCTGGCCTGTCTTCAAGAAAATCGTCGAGCTGGATTGCGCGGTTAATTCCGAGCCGGGAACCGTCGAGGCAACTTTGGTGGAACTCGGCGCGCGCTGCGGAGTGGAAGCCCCGGCAGTCCGCAAGGCGCTGTTGTCGCTCCGCAAGCTTAAGCTGATAGCGGTGTTCCTGCCGGACGACGATGAAGAAGTCGCGCTTATTAAACTGCGAACGCCCCTGCAAACCCCGGTTACCGTGCAGCAGATCAAAGACGCGCATGCCCGAATTTTCGCTGATACTCCTCAGCATTTTCGGTACGTGGACGACTATGAACCGTCAACGGAGGAGACTACAGCGACGGACCCGCTTCTGCAGGAAATCGTGGATCTGTATTTTAACGCGGTCGGGCTGAAAATGAACGCTTTCGTACTGGACGAGCTGCGGCTGGTGCGACAACGTTTCCCGTCTGAGATGGTGCGCCGGACGTTCCGGCGCGCGCAACAGAACGAAATTAGAAGCCTGCACTGGGTAGTGCAGGAACTGGTGAGGCAGAAGAAAAAGAGTGACGAGGAAAGCGGCAGCGAAAGCGCCTAACGCGGCGGATGCCTGCCCGCAATGCAGCGGGCTTGGTTACTTGCTCACGCCGAAGGGTGCGGTCCCATGCCAGTGCCGGCAGCAGGCTGATCTGCAGAGAGCATTGGTACTCGCACGCATTCCGCGCAAATTCCTTGGAAAATCACTGACAGGCTTTGCAGTAAAGAACCCTCGTCAGAAAGAGATCCTGCATTTTGCCAAAGACTTTCTGAAAACCTTTCGCGGCAACGAAGCAGATCATCCGGGTAAAGGTCTGCTGATGACAGGCAAAGAGGGTACGGGTAAAACTCACGTCGCGATTGCGATCCTTCGCGAAGTCATTGAGAAGGGTTACACCGGTCTTTACTGGAACGTGCCCGAACTGTTCCTGGAATTGCGCCGGCGCATGGATGAGAAGAGTGAAGAAAAAGAAGGTGAGTTGTTCGACCACGCAAAGCGCGTCGACCTGCTGGTGCTGGACGACCTGGGAGCGGAGCGCACGAGCGAGTACGTGCTGGACCGGCTTTATGTGCTTATTAACGGTAGATACCAGAATGATACGGCCACGATTATTACAACGAACCGGACAATCCCCGAGTTGAAGACGCAGATTGGGCCGCGCATCACGAGCCGAATTTGTGAGATGTGCATGTCGATCGAATTCCCCGAAGGGGATTACCGAACGCGGAACATGAAGTAGCCTGGCGCTGCAACCGCGCGTTGAACATAGGGGATTGCGGTCTCTGGCAGAATGCCGAAACCTTATAAAGTTATTGCGCGATGCCAACGCGCCTTTCACTTTGGGCGCTCGTGAGTGAACGACTGTTCAATCGAATTGCCGTAGTGGGCGTAGGGCTCCTCGGCGGGAGCCTTGGAATGGGCGCGCGCCGGCATAAACTATGTAATGAGGTCATCGGCCTTGGCCGCAGCAGTGCTGCGCTGGAAGAAGCGCGGCGGCTGGAGGCGATCGACCGGTTCACGCTGAACGCGGGCGAGGCAGTCCGTGGCACCGACCTGGTGGTGCTATGCACTCCAGTACGCCACATTGTTTCGGTGTTGCCGGAGCTCATAGCGCAGGCGAAACCCGGCACAATTTTCGCCGATGTGGGATCCAGCAAGGCCAGCATAGTCAGAGTCGGGGAACAAGCTGCCGCAGCAGCCGGCTGTTTCTTCGTGGGGTGCCACCCGATGGCGGGGTCTGAAAAAAGCGGCGTGCGACATGCACGAGAAAATCTTTACGAAGACTCCACCTGCTTCGTCACGAAAACGGCTGTCACCGACAAAACCGCATTCGGACGCGTATGCAGGCTTTGGCATGCGCTCGGCGCCCGCATCGTTATTTCCCGGCCCGAACGTCATGATCGACTGGTCGCGAGCGTCAGCCATCTGCCGCACGTGGTCGCTGTTGCGCTGGTGCGTGCGGTCGAGAAGTTTAGCGAGGACAAGAACCTCATCAAAGGAATTATCGGAAACGGGTTCCGCGACACCACACGGATCGCCTGCGGCGATTCGCAAATGTGGGAGGACATCTGCACGGATAACCATGAGGAGATTGCGCGGTCGCGTGCGGCACTCGAAAGTGCGCTGGAGGAATTGATGAACGCGTGCTCCGCGAAACCCGGCCAGCAATTGCGCTCGATCCTGGATGATGCTTGCGAGTACCGCGCTTTTCTGGACCATCGCTAGCCGCTCACTCCACCAGGTACATCATGAGCACCACAACCACTGACACAAACCCGACAAACCACGCTGACCGCTGGTACCTCCTCGGCTTCGTCGTCGCAAACCTCGCCATCAAGCTTGCCCTCGTAAACTTCAACGGCGGCTCTTACACGGATGGCATCATCCAGCTGCAAAGCGCAGACTTTCCACCCCACAACAAATACTTTGGAGTCGGGCTTTATCCACCGCTGTACGCGGACCTGACGGCACTGCTCTCATTTCTAGGCATCGGATTGGAAACCGCAGGTCGGGTTGTGAGTGCTATCGCCGGTTCGTTCGCCCTGGTCCCCATCTTCTACCTCACGCGACTGGTTTTCGGACGCGATGCCGCGCGAATTGCTGCGCTCCTGTTCACCGTCTCACCGCTGATAATGCGTTGGTCCACGCATGCCATGACCGACTCGCTGTTCCTGACACTTAGCGCATCCAGCCTCTACTTCTACGTTCGCACGTGGACCTCATTGGCTTCTGAATCCCGAAGCAACACTGCAATCGATTGGTCGCTGGCATGGGCAAGCGCCTTTGGTGCACTGGCAACATACACTCGCTATCAAGGCGTACTGCTCGTGCTTCCGCTAGGCCTTGCCCTGATGATGTTTTTGGGTCGCGGGGCGATTCCACTCCGCACCCTGCTGTTTTCATTATTATGGGCTGCGCCCGCTGCCTTCGCAGGACGCCGGCATGGCGTCCATACCGGCCAGTTTCTGGACCGCACAGCCGGTTCTCTCGTGCCAACCTTATCGGCCTACTGGAACACGCTCGAAAGCTTTGTGCTGATCTCACCTTACTACTTTGGTTATCCCATCGCGCTGCTGGCAATTGTCGGGATGGCACTAGTCAGCCGCGGATCGATAGCTGTCCGACCGTTTGCGTGGATATTCGGCAGCTGGGCAATGCTGCTGCTTGTGGTGCATGCGGCGTTCGGATCGTTTCAATACCGCTACATGATGCCGGCGCTGCCCGCAGTGCTCGCCCTCGCGGGACACGGAGCCCACCAGCTGTACGTTGCCGCGAAGGTGCGCCGGTTATATCCGCTCTATTCGGCGGCGATGTTGATGAGCCTGGTTTACCTGGCGCTCTTTGCAACGGCTGTGCTTGTCTTTCAGCGGCCGACGCTGGCGGATCAAAAGCAAGCTGCTGCGTTCGTTAAGGAGCATGCGGGCGCCGGAGAACCAGTTTTCGCAAACGAGCGTTACGGTAACTTCACAGAGCTGAGTTGCGTAAAGCTCAGCTTCTGGAGTGGGCGAAAGGTCGAACTTTTATACGACGCACATACCGGTCGACTGCGCGATCTGCCAGGCGGATCCTGGGTAGTGCTGGGCAACCAGTACGGTGGGAATCAGTCCGTGGACGTACTCGGGCAGCAGATTCGATCCAGGTACACGGTGCAGGAGATTCAGCCCCCATTTTCGGCGCGCATTGTGCCGTTGATGGATGACATCATGGTGGATCCGCTGTTCAACCAGAACCCCATGGGCTGGGTTCTTCGTTACACACCGCAGACATTCTTTACCCGGGTACTGCATGTAGTTGGTCCGGCGAGTGGCACGGGCGGCCATTGATGGACCAGGTTGTACAGAAAGTGTCGCGCGGCAAACGGACCGGGGGAAAGAGCCCGCGTAAGCTGGAGGCGGAACCCGTTGACCACCGGACGGGCAGGATCGCGGCGCTTGTGGTCGCGCTGATTTCGTTTCTTGTTTATATAAGAACACTTTCACCCGGAATGCAGATGGGCGACGGGACAGAACTCGCCACGTGCGCGCAAGTGCTCGGCGTCCCCCACCCGACTGGCTATCCGCTGTACATGCTGCTCGCCAAGCTGTGGCTTATCGTGACCATTGGCGGTGAAGTAATTGTGCGCACAACGTTGCTGAACGCGGTGATAATGAGTGCCGCGGCATATCTCACCACACGGGTAGCCGATTTGTTACTCGCTGGGGTGTTTCCTCTCTGGAGTGAAAAAGCGCGACTGTTTGCGGCGGCGGCCGCAGGGTTGAGTTCCGCTTTTCTTCGCTTTCACTGGGAAAACGCAGTTGTGACGGAAGTCTACGCGCTTCAATTCCTGCTGATGCTTGGTTTTGTGGCATGTGTGCTAAGCAGCGAGCGCGCTGTAACACAAAAGCGCGTCGTGGCAGCCGCTTTGATTGTCGGGCTCGGTCTCGCGCATCATCGTATGACCGTCTTCCTGCTCCTGCCGATGGTTTGGCTCTGGATACGCGCCTGGAAGGATTTACCCGCGGTGCAACGCGGACGAACATTGGCATTCAGTGCGGGAGTTATCGCTCTGTGCCTCTCGCTCTATGCGTATATTCCACTACGTGCGTCCGCGCGACTTCACTGGGGGAATACCCGCACGTGGAGTGGCTTCATAGAACACGTTCGTGGAACCGAATACCTTACGCGCAGTTTCCTGCGGCCCGCGCAGGGGCGGGAATTTACAGCCGAGACCTACGTTACCTTCGCCGCACGCGAAACCGCGCAAATCGCCGGCGATTTTGTCGGACAGTTTGCGCCACTAAACGAAGAGTACTACTACGACCGCTACGTTGAACGTATCTTTCTGGCGCCTGGATGGCGCGCTGTACTATTGCTGCTGGTGCTTGCACCCATTGGGCTCTATGGAGCGCTTCTATGGAAACGCGCGGCGCGGCGCACGTTCTGGGTTACTGCTGTTGTCAGTGCACAAAATGTGATTGTTCTGTTCATTTACAACATTCTCGATATACGCGACTATTACCTTTTCCCAATGTGGTTCGGATGGATCTGCGTCTGGTTCGGAGCGCTTGGTGCGGTCCGGGTGCTCTCCGAGCGTCGGCTACTTTTCGCACCTGCGGCACGTTATGCATCGCTTTTGATTCCGGCGCTGATCGGCACGGCGAATTTCCCACGGTCGGATCAGAGTCAAAACGATGCCGCCGAGCGGCTTTCCGCAACGATTTTGCCAAATCTTCCTGAAGATCGCGTGGCTGAAGATTCCGACGTACTGCCCAATTCCATTGTAATGACGGGCGGCGATTTTGACAGCTTTACTTCGTGGTACCGTCAACTGGTGCGCAAGCAGCGCACCGATGTCCTGATCTTTGGCACGAACTTCATCTGGAAACCCTGGTACGCGGATTACTTTACCCCAGAACAGAAACAGCGCTACAGGCTGAAGCTTGCCGCGAATGTTGCTACCGGGCCTGATGCCTTCGCTCGTCAATTGGCAGAGGGCATTATTGACGCTAATATCCATAACACGCCGATCTACACCTGCTTGCAGGATCCAGCCGTGCTGATGGAACTCAGCAAAATGTACCGCCTGCGCCACGTTTCGAGCAACTGGCTCCAGCAGGAACGTACTTCCGCGCAAGGCACGACAATTACTTTGTACCGGATTCAGCCACGGACATGATACCAGTGTGCCGAATCCGTAGTTCCGTACCAGGGCAAAGGGCAGACTTGACCTCGATTCGGCACGCAGAACTGATTACGAACTAACGGTAGACCCCACCAGTGGTTCGGATAGCAGTTGCGAAGCTCGTCGTGGGTTCCCAGCGTCCGAATCCAGATCAGCCGAAAGTAATGATATGACATCTGAAG
Source organism: Candidatus Sumerlaeaceae bacterium (assembly GCA_051003195.1). Classification (GTDB taxonomy): domain Bacteria; phylum Sumerlaeota; class Sumerlaeia; order Sumerlaeales; family Sumerlaeaceae; genus JBPCLP01. The sequence continues at coordinate 45,642 of JBPCLP010000013.1, forward strand.
ACTGGAAAAGTACACGCGTGCTGGTGACCGGCGCGGCAGGTTTTATCGGCAGCCACCTTGTCGAGCGCCTGCTGGCCCTCGGCGCGGATGTGACCGCTTTCGTGCATTACAACGCCTCCGGCAGTCGTGGCCTGCTTGAGCATCTCAGCGTACCGGACCAGCAACGCGTGAAAATTGTGACCGGGGACCTGCGCCATACAGACGCGCTGGAGGAGTGCATGGATGGCTGTGAGATCGTGTTCCACCTAGCCGCCATTATCGCGATTCCCTTTTCCTACGTGCGTCCTGAGCTGGTGGTCGAAAATAACCTGATCTCCACGATGAATGTGCTCCAGGCTGCGCGCCGGTGCAAGGTGCGCCGCGTCGTGCACACAAGCAGCAGTGAAGTCTATGGAACTGCGCAGCGTGCTCCGATCGATGAATCGCATCCGCTGGAAGCTCAATCGCCGTACGCCGCCAGCAAGATCGCCTGCGATAAACTGGCGCAGAGTTTTCACCTGTCATTCGACCTGCCAGTAGTTACTCTGCGGCCGTTTAATACGTACGGTCCGCGACAGTCTGCGCGCGCAATTGTTTCCACGATTATTACCCAGGCGCTGACCCAGAGAAAGGTGTTCCTCGGGTCGATGCACCCGACGCGCGATTTCAGTTATGTCAGCGACACAATAGATGCATTTATCCGAATTGCCGAGACCGAGGGAATCGAAGGACGCACGTACCATGTGGGCAGCGGAGAGGAAATCTCAATAGGGCAGGTGGCGGATAGAATTATAGAAATTATCGGAGGCGATATACCGGTCTCCTTCGATCCCACTCGTATCCGTCCAACCGCCAGTGAGGTGAATCGCCTTGTCTGCGACTCGACTCGTGCGAAGGCGGATTTGCAGTGGCGGCCAACCGTCTCACTGGACCAGGGATTGCGATCCACGATCGACTGGGTAGGAAAAAATCTCGGCGCATACAAGCCGGCTATCTACAACATCTAGATGCCCGACGCAAAACACACGCACAGCGAACGGCGCGCCGTGATCATGGCAGGCGGCGAAGGCACGCGGTTGCGTCCATTTACTCAGACGATTCCGAAACCGCTGCTGCCATTGGGTCGCAAACCAATCGCACAGATCATCGTCGAACGATTGCGCGATTGCGGTATCACCGAAATTACGATGACGCTCGGGTATGCGGCGGAACTTATACGCGCGTTTTTTCAGACGGGCTCCCAGTTTGGTGTGCGCGTGAGCTACTTCCAGGAACCCAGCAGAATGGGAACGGCGGGATGCCTCGCACATATCCCTGAACTGCGTGTTGCTCCATTCCTGGTAAGCAATGGGGACATTCTGACTGACCTGGATTATTGTGCTTTTCTGCAGGAACACGAGGCAAGCGATGCCGTGCTGAGCGTTGCGACCCGCAGCGAGAATGTTGCCATACCTTATGGCGTGCTGCGTCTCGATGGGGCACGGGTGCTGGGCGTAGAGGAAAAACCCTGCATGAACTACTGCTTTAACGCCGGAATCTATGCCGTTTCTACTACCTGCCTTGGACTTATTCCAACGGACCGCCCGTTCGATATGACGGACCTTATCAATGCTCTTCTGGCTGCAGGACACGCTGTGAGGAGCGTTCCACTTGAAGGTCTCTGGTTCGACCTTGCACGCGTGGACGATTTCGAAAAGGCCCTGGCGCAAATTGAAAAGACGCACCCTCACCTGTTGTGATGAGGATCGTACTTGGAGAGTCGACTGAACACGCGCGGGAAGAGGAGTTTCTGGACGGGCAGCTTACAATCGTCTCGCGCGATGGGCTGCACCCGAAGCAACGCGCCATCCTGCCGCTTTTACCAAAGAATAAGACGGGTCGAGCCCTGGTCATCAACAGCGACTATGCTGTACTTGGATTGGCGTTGCGCGCCGGCAATCCAGAATTGGAAATTGTGTGTCACTACGATGATGCCTGGCCCGCGGAACTCGCGCAATCGATGATCGCGCGCAATAGCGCAGTTAACATTGAGTTCTCACTTGCACCGGACCCTCCAGCTGGACCCTGGCAATACGTCGTGCTGCCGCTGGAGCGGCGGGGCATTGCAGACCTTGTCCGAGAACGGCTGCGTCTCGCAGCAGGCGAGCAGTTGGGCCCGCAGGGGCTCCTCATCACGAGCAGCGACACTAAAGACGATCGGTTTATCCGCGATGAGGTGAAGAAGGCATTCGGCGCGCTGCACACTGCCCCAGAAGACAGGCGTCGTGGCGGTGTGGCGTATGTTGCCCGGAAACCCGCAAAGCTCCTTGTCGCGCCGCCTCGCAGCTGGTCCGAATACACGATCCGTGAAGGCGGCGAGACACTTAAATTCGAAAGCCGGCTGGGCGTTTTTTGTCACGACCGGCTTGATCCCGGCAGTCACGCCCTCATGTCGTTGATGGACGTCAGCTGCGCGCGACGGATTCTGGATCTCGGATGCGGAAATGGTGTTGTCGGAATCGTGGCGGCGCTGCGCAATTCGGACGCCCGGGTTACGTTCATTGATGCAAACGCGCGAGCGATCGAGTCCACGCAGAGGAACCTCGCCAGTTACAATCTCGCCGGTCGCGCGGACGCCGTGCTCCTGTCAGCTAATCCAGTAGAGGCGCTTTCCACGCTTCCCAGGTTTGACCTGGTAATTACAAACCCGCCCTACTATGGAAACTGGCGTATTGCGGAACTGTTTTTAAAAACGGCCGAGGCCGTCCTGGCACCCGGCGGAGTGCTTCAGTTGGTTACGAAGGCTCCACATTGGTATCGTGAGCAGATGGAAGATACGTTCTCGGATCTTCACGAGGGCTGCAAGGGCGGTTATACAGTGATTACGGCAACGCGGGTTGGCGCTTAGGAGCTCCTGTTCGTTTGGGTAAGACTCTTGCATAGGCAGGATGCGAGACGTTTGAATGGCACTTAAGCTGAAATCCGACCTTGCGCCGATGGAATCGAAATCGGTTCGCGAAATTCCGACGGGCGATAACTGGTTGTACGAGCCGAAGTGGGACGGCTTTCGATGCCTCGCTTTCCGCGACGGCAGGACCTTGCAACTGCAGAGCAAGGCCGGTCAGCCCCTGGCGCGTTATTTTCCCGAGGTCGTCACTGCGCTGCTGGCACTAAAGGCAAAGCAGTTCGTGCTCGATGGAGAAATTGTAGTCCCGGAGGGAAGCGGCCTTTCGTTCAACAAGCTGCTGCAACGGCTCCACCCTGCCGCGAGCCGGGTTAATAAACTTTCGGTGCAAACGCCGGCGCTCTTGATCGTGTTCGATCTACTGGCTGGCGCGGATGGGAAATCGCTGCTGAACAAACCTCTGCAGGAGCGGCGAGAATTGCTGGAAGATTTCGCGAAGAAATATTTCGCAACGGAGCATGGGGTGCGACTCTCGCCCGCGACGAGGGAGTATAAACAGGCGCAGAAGTGGTTTGGGGCCGCGGGTGCCGCGCTGGATGGCATCATGGCAAAGCGCCTTGACGAGCCGTATCATTCCGGCGATCGCGAAGGCATGGTGAAGGTTAAACCCGTGCGCACCGCAGAATGTGTGGTTGGCGGGTTCCGCTATGCCTCTGGCCAAAAAGTTATAGGCTCGCTTTTGCTTGGACTTTATGACGAGTCGGGGTTGCTCCACCACATTGGCTTCTGTAGCGCATTGAAGGCCCCCATGCGGAAGGAGCTGACGCCCAAACTGGAAAACCTTATTAAGGCGCCCGGCTTTACCGGCTCCGCACCGGGGGGCCCCAGTCGATGGGCAACCGAACGAAGCGGTGAGTGGCAGCCCCTGGATCCGAAACTCGTGGTCGAAGTGGATTGGGACCATTTTACCAATGGACGGTTTCGACACGGTACGAAGTTCGTGCGGTTCCGGCCGGATAAATCGCCAAAAAAATGCACCATGGAGCAGGTGCAACTGGATAGCACCGGCGCTACGGAGTTGCTAAATAGATAACCGTTAACTCAAATTGCTCGCAAGTTCGCAAGCAGATCGCGGGGAAGTTTCTGCTTCATCTTCAGCACAGGTTCAAAAAGATCTCCGTGCTTATCGAAACGCTTGACCACCTCTGGCGCCGTGAAGCGTAGCCGGTTTGGATCGCCTGCCTTCAGAGCTGCCTCGACTTCGTGCCAGGTAACCGGGGTGGAAACTGTCGGCGTCTCTCGCGCACGCAAGCTGTAAACGCACACCGTTGTTTTGTGATCGTCGTTCTGGCTCCAGTCGATAAAGACCTTATTGGAGCGAAGACTCTTCTTCATTACGGACGTGATCAGGGTTGGGTGCTCGCGTTCCATAAGTTGAGCGATGGCCCGCGCGAGCCCTTTCGTGTGGTCGTACGTAACGCCGGGGGTGTTAAGCGGCACATAGACCTGTAATCCCTTGGAACCCGAAGTCTTCGGGAAACAGTCCAGCCCGAGCGAGCCAAACATCTCACGCAGCCACAATCCGACCTGGCAGCACTGCACAATATCGGCCGGCGGCCCCGGGTCCAGGTCGAATGCCAGCAGCGTGGGTCGCAAAACATCATTCGCCTTTGAGAGACTGGTGTGCAGTTCCAGCGTTCCAAGGTTCGCCGCCCAGATGAGCGTCGGAAGATCGTTTGCCAGGCAAAAATCGATGGTAGAGTTGGTTCCCTCACTCCAAACCGGAGCTGTTTTAACCCAGTCAGGCCGATAGAACGGGCACCGCTTCTCGTAAAAGAACTCGCCCGTAACGCCTTCGGGATAGCGTTTGAGCGTTAGCGGCCGGTCCTTTAGATGCGGCAGCAGCGCTGATCCAATCTTTACGTAATAATCGAGAACCTGACCTTTGGTGAAACCAGCCTGCGGATAGTAAACCTTTTCAACACGAGAGACTGGGAGCGAACGCCGCCCAAGTTTGAGAATCGCTGTTGTTTTAGCTGTTTTGCTGCGGCTTTTACCGGGGGTTCGGGTACTGGCACCGCGCGAGGGGCTGGCCTGCGACGCCGCTCGCGAAGCTGTGCTCATGCCGCAGTTCTCTTACGCGTTGCGTGGTGCTTCGCCGCACGAGATGTACGTTTGCCGGATTTTGCGGTCGCACGTTTCGGAGTCGCGGTAGTGCTGCCTTTTTTGGTCGCATTCAAACTGGCCTGGAGAGCGCTAACCAGGTCAACGATCTTGGCTGTTTCACGATGCGCCTTCGGCGGCGTCCACTTCTCACCTTCCGCCTTTGCGTCAATCAGTGCCAGCAGTTTCTCGCGATACTCGTCGTGATACTTCTCCGGCTGGAAGTCATCGGACAGGGACTCGATGAGCCGGGTCGCCATGTCGAGTTCCCGCTTATCGGGTGATGCACGATCGGGAACTCCCTCCAACGTATCCTTGGATACCACTTCATCGGCATAATAAAGGGTCGAGAGAGTCATGACATTCTCAGTGCTGCGGAGCAGAACCAGTTGCTGCTTCTGGCGCAGAACTACGCGTGCCACCGCTGCCTTATCCTTTTCTTCCATGGCAGCAAGCAGAAGTGCATAAGCTCGTGCAGCGTTCTTGTCGGGTACTACGTAATAGGAGTTCTCGAAGTAAACGGGATCGACCTGCTCCATCTCCACGAAGTTTTCAATGGTGATGGTGTGGGGCTCGGCCTTCTCGAGTGCGTCGAGCTCCTCGGGCTTGATGATCACGAAATGATCGGGTGAAACTTCGAAGCCTTTCACCACGTGCTCGCGAGAGACCTCTTTTCCGTCCCGCGCGCAGACACGCTTCTGCTTCAGCGGCGACATGTCGGCATCGTGTAATTCCCGAAAACGTATGTCCTTGCCCGAGGCCGCCTTGTACATGCGTACCGGGATGTGGATTAAACCAAAGTTAATTGCGCCCTTCCAAAGTGCACGCGGTGCCATTGCCGTAACTCCTGACCACTCATATAGCCGTGGAAGGCGAAAAGCGCGCCGCGGAACTCCAGTCGCCCGAGCATTGCGCCGAGTCTGTTTTCGCTACCACTAGCTGACCCCATAGTACGGCAACCACTGTGCCAATGTTTATGCAATTTCTTCACAAAGCAGAAGTTATCCGCCGAAGGCTAAAGTGTTGGTTTAAGATACCAGGAGGCAATTTATCACGAGCTACGGAGTGGCACCGAAGGCCATACGCTCTACTTGTTAGTGGAGAAGAGCTACTCAGCTGCGGCTAAAGCGACTTCTCTGTGCTCGTTGTCTTCACTGCGCCTGCCTGTGCGCGAGTAGGTATTTGTCGGTGGCAATTCGCAGGCGGCGCCTTGGTTTGCACGACGTCCCGTCATATAGAACAGCAGCGCCGACAGGGCAGATTTCATTTCCTTACGCTCACATACCATATCGAGGAAACCGTGCTCGAGAACAAACTCACTGCGTTGGAAGCCTTTAGGCAGGATCTGTTTGATAGTGCTCTGAATGACCCGCGCCCCCGCAAAACCGATGTACGCGTCCGGCTCCGCTAGGATGATATCGCCCAGGCTGGCATAGCTCGCCATAACACCTGCGGTGCTCGGATTTGTCAGGATGCTGATGAACGGAATTCTTTTCGCCGCCAGGCGACTTAGTGCGCCACTGGTTTTTGCCATCTGCATCAGCGACAGGATGCCTTCCTGCATACGCGCGCCGCCGGTGGCCGTCACGATAACAATGGGAAGGTTGTGTTCTGTCGAATGCTCGATGAGCCGAGTTATACGCTCTCCAACCACCGAGCCCATTGAACCACCAATAAAGTCGAAAGCCATTACCGCCAAGGCGATGTTCTGTCCCGAAAGCTTCGCGGTACCGGTAACGACCGCCTCGTCATAGCCGCACTTGGCTTGTGCAACCTCGAGCCGCTTACCGTATTCCTTGGAATCCACGAAGTTCAGTGCATCAGTTGGCTGGATATTGTTAAACATTTCGCGAAACGAATTTGTATCCGTTAGAAGTTCGATGCGCTCGCGGGCGGAAATGCGGTGATGATGGTTGCACTTCTTGCAGACTTTAAGGTTTTCCTCAAAGTCTTTTGTGACCATCATTTCGAAGCAGTTATCGCATTTGGTCCAAAGGCCCTCGGGAATACGGTCGCGCATAACGGGCGTCTGAAGGGTTGAATACTTCTCTTTTTTGAACCATGCCATCGTTCGCAAGCTCCCAGCCGGATGAGCCGCTTGAGGCTTCCATGCGGCACAATTAGGTTATTTGGTTCAAACCCACGTATTATTCAGAGATGCTTAGAGGTCAGTCGCAATGGTTTTCTTGGCTTGCGACGTGAAAACCTTTGGGCTGAAATGCGGTTGAGATGAATCATTCATCAGCTAGAATGAAGTGCAGACCGCTGATTTACCTAGCGATGGCTGTGGTTACACTTGCGGTCTGGAGTTACGCGTTTGTGCCGCTGCGGGCATCGCAGGATGAATGGTGGCACCTCAAAACAGGCAAGTGGATATGGGAGAATCAGTCTCTTTCGCGCAACGATATCTTCACCTATACGGGAGAGAACTACCGCTGGTTCAACCATGAGTGGCTGAGCCAGCTTATACTGTATGGCTTCTACTCGCTGGGCGAAGTAGTCGGTATTGGGCCGGTTCGTGGACTCATCCTCTTTAAGTCGGTGATTGTCACGGCATGTTTCGGGCTGATTGCGTGGCTGATCCGCCTTCGCGGTGCCTCCTGGCCGGCAGTGCTTTTAATGACGTTCGCGGCCGCGGAGATATCACGGCGAACCATCTACCCGCGCCCGCCCATTTTCTCGTATTTGCTGCTGGCGATCTTTCTGCTGACTTTGTTCCACTGGAAACTTGGTCGATTGCGAACGCGATGGCTTTGGTTGCTACCGCCGTTGACCGTGATCTGGGGAAACCTGCACGGAATGGTGCTGCTTGCGATTGTCGCAGTTGGCGCATTTGCGGCAGGAGAAATTCTGGAGAACACTGCCGCCGTCTTTCGAAGCAAAACGCGATCGCCGACCGATGCAGGACCGACATCGCTGACTGTTTCGTTTCGATCCATCTTCACACCTCGCGCGAATCATCTCTGGCTTCTGCTCGCGGTCACGGTTGTGGCGGCCATGGCACAGCCGAGCGGCTACCACATCTTCTTCCTCGGCCGAAATTTCACTGCGGATCCGCTCCTCCAGCAGGAGATCCTCGAGATGAAACCGCCGCCATTCTTCCTGCAGGCAGGCCAGTCGGCACAGCTGGTATTCGTGCCCGGCTTCGCTGCGTTCTGGTTCGCAGCGGCGATTCTTATCCCGCTGCTCGTTTTCAGCCGGGGGCGGCTGCCATTTGGCGCCGATTACCTGCTTACCGGATTTTTCCTGTACCAGGCAGCAATGCACTGGCGCCTGCTCCCGCTGTTCGCCATCGGTGCGGCAGGCACATTTGGCGCATTGCTTGCCGGGATAACAACGCGGATTTCAGCAAAGATTCGCCGGCTGGCTGCCGGCGGCGCGATGGCTTTGTCTGTAACCCTGCCGATCTACTTCGTGTTTTTCGTCGACGAGAATGGAACGTTTTTTCAGCGGAACATGGCGCTACTGCAGGGCGATGTGATGAGCCTGGATGATTACCCGGCCCCGCTACTCGATTTCATACTCGCTGCCGACCTGCCGGATCGAATGTTCTCCGAAAGCAATTACTGCGGCTACTATATGTGGCGTCTGAGCCCTGAACGGCACAAGCTGTTTACGGACAACCGGTTCGACCTGTTCGGCAGCCGCTTTCGGCTGGAAGAAAAGATAATCCTGGCGGCCGGCATCAAGGGAGACCGATTCTCACGAGGTGGAAAGCCGTTTGAACTCGGGTGGCAGGAGCTCCTCGATAAATACGGCGTTAATTTCGTGGTCGTCCATCGGGAGCGACAGCCTGGCTACCACCTGCCAGAGGCGCTCATCCTTTCTGGTGAGTGGAAGCACGTCTATTACTATGTGCCACCAGACGCGCTGGCGAGAAGCCGGGGCCGGCTGAATCCGCAGGCTGGTATCAGCGTCTGGGTACGCGATGAACCGCGATTTGCATATGTTCACGAACGGGCTCTGGCATATTTCAAAAGCGAACACCCCACTTATCCCTTGCCCGAACATCTCGACAAAATGCTTCTGGACGATTTGGGTCTCAAAGACCCGAGCACTACATCATCACGCAGTTCCGCAAACTGGCGCGTACCGATAGGGAGATAATGGCAGATCTTCAACTGAACAAGCCGCTGTATAAATCGACTGGCTCCGGCGCTGCTGCCGAGCGGACCATTTTGCCGCGTGCACCCCGCGCGTCCATTATGGCTCGGACCGGGGCAGTTCTGTTGGATATCATTTTCCTGCATTTTGCCTACCTGCTTCTGATAAAGCTCGCACCGGGGGCGACAGTGCGCCTTGGCAGCGCAGGCGAGTGGTTTGGTCTGGCCGGTGCATGGTTGTATTTCTCATTCTGCGGAAGTCATCTCACGTGGGGACGCACGTTGGGAAAGCTGGTGATGCGTGTCCAGGTAAGTGACGTAACCGGCCCCGAGCTTCCGTTAGGGCGTGCGGCGCTGCGCGCCGCGCTGTTGCTATGTGGCTGTGTGTTCCCTATCGCGATGACGCAGTACGCTACCCGCCTCCAGGCCGAAACAGACCTGAATCCTCTTCCCACTTACTTACGCCAGCTCGGCTGGGCGTTGAATTGGGGATGGCTGTTTGGCAACCTTGTGTTCAGCGCCTACGAGCCATTCGGACGCTCGCTCATCGATCGCATTGTCGGGTCAGCGGTAAATGCTACAGACGCCGAGCCTGCGACGCTGCAGGAATACTTCGCCGATGTGCGTGGATCTGCCGGGCTCCCCGCGCCGCACAAGTCATGGTTCGCTTTTGCATCGGCACTTGGCGTGCTCCTTACGATCGTCACCACCTTGTATATTGTGGGCGTGGATGCCGTGAAGAAGGTGGGCGATGACAAACGCGCCGAAGCAAAACGTTACCGTGAAGCGCTTTCGCAGAAAGACTTTAGTCAGCCGATTGCCGGCGGGCAACTCGAGAATAGCGCGGAAAGCGATCGCAAAACTACCGAGCCGCAACTGATGTCTGCGCTTCTTACCTACGAGCATATTGGGCCGATTGATGTGGAAGAGTTAAAACGTGACCCGCGCATCACCGGCTCCCTCGACAGAATCGTCGCTTTCCAGCAGTCCGAACCTAGCTTCCGTGGATGGTTCGCAGATCTGTTTAATAGGATGAACAAGCAACGTTTTGAAAAGGGGGAGGCCACCACGACGGTTCCAAAACAAATGCGACTGGAAGTTAGTTTCGCGGAAAAGGCCGACCTGTTTTTTGCATCCGAGGCGATGCCGAAATACTCGATCAGCAAAGTGATGGATCTGGATCCGGGCGATGTTGCCTCGTCGCGACCACTCAGCGTGCGAGAGCAGGTAGCAGCAGATCGGAAAACGACTGGAACGCGCTAGATAATTAATGGGCGCTGTAAATTTGGCACGTACGTTGCACCTTTCGCCTGCAACTCAGTCAAAGGAGACTACAATGGCAGATCGTAACCCCGATCCAATTACTGGCGCCCCCGGTTCGCATCCGGTAGGCACAGGCGCAGGTGCAGCAGGAGGCGCAGCAGCCGGAGCCGCTCTCGGTGCAGTGGGTGGACCGCTAGGTGTGGTAGCCGGTGCAGCTATCGGCGGCGTGGCCGGCGGCCTGGTTGGCAAAGGCGCAGCCGAAGCAATCGACCCCACCGTAGAAGACGCATACTGGCGCGAGAACCACAAGACTGCATCCTACTACGATCGCAATCTTAGCTATGACGACGATTATGCACCAGCATATCGCTATGGATACGAATCCCGCCGCACCAATGCGGGCAAGAAATTCGACGATGTAGAAGGCGATCTCGGGCGTGGCTGGGATCGTGCAAAAGGCAATTCGCAGCTGGGCTGGGATAAAGCCAAAATGGCGAGTCGCGACGCGTGGCACCGTGTGGAACGCGCCCTACCCGGCGATGCAGACGGCGACGGCAGATAGTTAAACCAAGAAGCAGTTTGGGTAATTGGGCCGGCGATCCGTCGCCGGCCCTTGTCTGCTCTATGCTCGTTCAGGACCCGGGCACCAGGTTTGACGCCACGTCGGTCGAGTACGCTTTAATCGCGGGAAGAATTCCAGCCAGTGCACCCACGATGATTATGCCGAGCGGGGCAGCCCACAGCGCCTGGTTGAATTGCATGAGATCGATGACAACACCGGTCCTGGCTCGAACCACGGCAGCGGTGGCGCCGAGGATAATAGCATAAACTGCAAAGCCGAACAGTGCCCCAAGCGCGGCGATCGAAGCGGACTCTGCTACAATCGCACTGAAGACGGTAGTACGCCGCGCGCCAAGTGCGCGCAGGATCGCAAACTCGCGTCTTCGTTCGCTAATGGTGTTGTAGATGCTTGCCAGTATCGACGCAGCCGCTACTGCGACTACGAGATACGAGACCATTTCCAGGATTCGATTCACCCAGCCAAGCTTGTCGAACAACTCAGCCATGACTCGAGCGATTGGGTGTGCCAGAGTTGCGACAGTGCCCTGCTTATTCACCGTCTGTTCCATTGCAAAGCCTGCCTGCGGGCTTCGAAATTTAAGCATGACGGCACTGATCTCTTTATACTGATCCGGGATTTCTTCACCCGACTTTGCGACGTACGGCTGGGTTGCCGTTTGCGTGGTAAGCGCACCCCCGCCCCTGAGAACGTGTCCTTCCATTCGGAATATGCCTTCCACGGGAATCCAGATCACGCGGTCCGACGGGCTGTTTGTCGGCTTCAAAATTCCGGTTACCACGTATTCGTCGGCATGCATATCCGTCGAATCCGCGGATATGCCGTGGAACGGGTTTAACTTACTTCCAACTCGCAGCCCCGACTGCCGCGCTGCGAAATCGCCGACCACCGCCTCACGATGATTCGGGTCAAACGGGCGTCCACCCGGGTACATCTCAAACTTCCGGCCCTTTTGGTACTCAAACTTTGTAAACATTTCCTCAGTGGTGCCGACGATTCTAAATCCTTTATAATTGTCTCCCACTGCATAGGGAACCGCTAAGGCGACCCGCGGGTCTTTTTTCACTGCGGTATAGAGCGACCACGGTATGTTTCCAGGCGATGTCTCGAGGTGGAAAACCGAATTCAGAACCAGCTGCAATTGGCTCCCGCGTGCGCCGAGTACCGCGTCAAAGCCGATTGGGCCGCCCGTGAATGCCGCTCGTGTTTGCGCATTGATTACAAACACAGACATCACAAGCCCCGCAGCGAGCGCAACAGACAGAACGGTAATAATCGTGGAAAGCAAGTGCTGACGCAAGCTCCGCCGGACCATCAACCCAATGCCGAGAATTGCCCCTCCTGAAAGATGCCCTGGCATTCCGGACTCAGGTGGCAGAGTTGCTATTTCGGAACGTGAAACGGTCGCGCTCATCGTGTTGCCACCTGCGTCGAGACTGTAGCAGCCCGGTTGATTTGGCTGAGGTGCTGCACGTTTTCGAAATGGCCTAGGATTTCCTCATCGTGACTCACCAGCAGTAGCGCGGCGCCACTTTCTCTGCATATTTCGCGTATGAGGGCCAGCGCATCCATCGCGCGTGCGCGGTCAAGATTGCCGGTTGGCTCATCCGCAAGCACAAGCCGTGGGTGATTCGCAAGTGCGCGTGCCACGGCGACTCGCTGTTGCTGGCCAACGCTCAATTGCCGCGGCCGATAGTGCATACGGTCCGCCAGGCCGACACGCTCGAGCAGGGCACGGGCATATCCATAATCTGCGCCCCGGCCAAACATCATTCCAAGCGCCACATTCTCCAGCGCCGTGTAGCCCTGCAGCAAGTTGAAGGTCTGGAATACATAGCCGAGTTGCTGCGCACGCAGACGATCACGCGCGGATTCGCCCAATGCGGTCATCTCTTGCCCCGCCAGCACAATGCGGCCGCTGTCGGCCTGCAGAATACCAGCGATCAGGTTCAAAAAAGTAGTTTTACCGGAACCGCTGCTGCCTTGCAGGGCCACATGTGCACCATTATCCATGGTGAATGAGGCTATATCCACGACGGTCGACGTGCTTCCGTCGGGTGCACGGTAGCTTTTGCGCAATGCTTCTATTTCAAGGATAGCCATAAACCCAGTGTGCAAACGCTGCAGAGGCGAATCAACAAAGATAAAACACCAACGTTTCAGTCCAGCAACTTTTGATGAAACACATAACGCACAATTTCAGAGTTCGTCTGCATGGACATTTTTTCGAGAATTCGTGTTCGGTAGGTACTGACCGTTTTTACGCTGAGACTCAGCCGTTCACCAATTTCCGTGATTGTAAGACCGGACCCCAGCAGGCGAAACACTTCGAACTCGCGGTCTGACAATTCCTCATGGGGCAGCTTTTCGGTTTTGCGGTGCAGCTCGCCGGCCAATCGCTCCGCCAACGAAGAACTGATATACTTTCCGCCTGACAACACCTTTCCCAGCGCGCCTACCAGTTCATCTGGCGCGCTATCTTTCGTCAGGTAACCGTCGGCGCCTGCTTTCATCGCCCGGATGGCATATTGGTCCTCTGGATAAATCGTCAGCATGATAACAGGGAGCTTTGGGTACTCACGCTTGAGGTCCTGCAAGGTCTCCAGCCCGTTTCTGCCCGGCATTGAGATATCGAGCAACACCGCGTCCACCTTTTGTTGCGCGACGATCTGCAAGACTTCCGCACCGCTGGACGCTTCCAGGATGGAATAGCCGGTCAGGTCGAGCACGATATCGCGCAGTCCACGCCGGACGATCGGGTGGTCGTCGGCAATGAGGATGTTTACCATATTCGAGTGAGGAGCCACGACTGATCATCATCGGAGCAGGAGTGTCAGAAGCAAGTGCCGAAACAGTCCTCGCTGAGCAAGCTACTGCCATGGCTTCGTCGGCGGTGGGAATTGCGAAGAGCTGCTTTACATGGAATTCCATAGAATCCATACGCCTCGCTGAAGTACATGCCGAGATGATCGACTGGAAATGTGCTATGGGAGTGTGGTTCTGGTTTTGCTCTGCTCTCTGCGCGCAGGCCACGGCTCCTGTACGACAAATTCCTGCCGGCGGCAAAACAGACGTGCCCAGGCGCGATGCGGCCACGACCAGCGTTGCTGTGCGGGAAGGTTTACCGATGGTTGACCCGCAGCGCATGGGACGCTTGAATCTGGAAAAGCTTCCCACCGGTCCTGACGGCAAGAAGATGGTTGCGATGGTGAATGGCGTACCAATTTCGGAAGAGCGCTTCCTGTCGGTTCTGCGCAAAGCAGTCGAGCCTGCAGCCAGGTCGGACCTCCAACGGGTGCAGGGCGAGATGGCCGCCTTTGCCAGCCCGGTGCTTGAACAGATGATCGCGGTGGCATTGTACCGCCAGTACGCGGCCCGGTTTAAATTAGCGCCTGCTGAACATGAGATCAATGGCGAGATGGCCAGGATGAACGCACGTCTTCCCGCCGGTAGAAAGCTGCAGGATGAGGCGTTTGCGTCTGGAAGGACTGCAGCTGACGTGCGCCAGGACGTTGAGGATCAACTGATCAGTTCACGCGTCGAGGAACGGGTAAATGATCAGTTCACTACCGGCACCCCGACGAATGAACAGCTAAAGTCTTTGCTGCTCGGGTCGAACCTGACGACGTCTCGCGCCGTCGAACTGCGAGCCAGCCATATCGTTTTTCGTGCGAAGCCTGATATGACAAAGGAGCAGATCGAGGACGCGCGCGCGCGTGCAGACAGAGTTCTCGGACTGGTCCGTGGCGGCCTGGATTTTGCCACGGCGGCACGACAGCATTCGCAGGACCGACATACAGCGGCAATAGGTGGAGATCTCGGCTATTTCACCGCAGGGAGAATGCTGGCCGAATTCGACAAGGCTGCCTTTGAATTAAGGCCGGGTGAAGTGAGCGGAGTCGTAAGGACTCCCGTCGGATTCCACATTATTAAAGTATCGGAGCGACACGAGGACACCGCGCACAGCATGTATTTCCTGCATGAGAAGGCGGCGGCACTCACTCGTTTCCGCGAAAACCTCAAACAGAGTGCCAAAATCGAGCGATTTATCTGACCATACAATCAATCAGGGCGACGACTCCCGATGTTACGAGGCCACGCCATCCTCATGTACTGCTGGATGTTTACTCTTGGCTGGTAGTGCTTTGCAGATCTTCGCGAGTGTCTCGACCGTATAATCTGCCTGTTCCTTCGTAAGACACAACGGCGGGCAGAAGCGGATCGCATGGGCACCGCATCCCAACGCGAGGATCCCATTTTCATAGAAGTCGGTAATGATGTCGTTGCGCAGAGCCGAGGAGTACTCTCCGGTGTCGTCCACGACGTCGATGGCCAGCATCAGACCCAGACCGCGTGCATTTTTTACGTGCGGCACCCTGGTTTCCAGTTCGGCCAGCCGCTCGCGCAGGTAATCGCCAACCACGCGCGCGTTCTCCATCAGGCCATCTTCCAATAGGTCCATGGTTGCGTTTGCGGCGGCACAAGCAACCGGGTTGCCACCGAACGTCGTGCCATGCTGACCCGGGCCCCAGTCCATGATCTCGGCCTTCGCCATAAATCCGCCCAATGGCAGACCACTCGCAATTCCCTTGGCGAAGGTCATTATATCGGGTTCCAGGCCGAAGTGCTCACATGCGAACATCTTGCCGGTACGCCCCATGCCACTCTGCACTTCGTCAACTACCAGCAGGATCTTGTGCCGCGTGCATAACTCGCGCAGGCCATGGAGCCATTCACGCTTTGGGATAATGTAACCGCCCTCGCCCTGGATCACCTCGACGAATATGGCAGCGAAATTTCCCATGTCGGCCGCCTTGCCGAGCACATAGTTTTCAATGTAATCCAGGTCATCGCCATAGCGGGCGTGCTGAATGCCGGGAAGAAACGGGGAAAAGTTTTTGCGTTGGACGTTCTTGGAGGCGGTCAGGCTCAGCGCGCCCATTGTGCGCCCGTGAAACGCGCCAAAGAAGGACAGCATCTGGTGGCCCCCGGTTGCATGTCGTGCCAGCTTAATCGCACCTTCGATGCTTTCTGCACCGGAGTTCGTGAAAAACACCCGTTTCTTGCCCTTGATGGGGGCGTACTTGAACAGGCGCTCGGCGAGACGAACCTGAACCTCGTAGTAAAAATCGGTCCCGCTCATATGAAGAAAGCGGCTCGCCTGCTCGGTGATGGCATTCACTACATGGGGGTGGCTATGGCCGGTAGAGCAGACGGCAATTCCTGCGGCCATGTCGAGGAAACGGTTTCCGTCGGCGTCCCATACGAGGCAGCCTTCGCCACGATCCATCACAAACGGATAATCGCGCGTGTAGGAGCTCGACATCACAGCTTTGTCACGATCGATAATCGCGCGCGACTTTGGTCCTGGCAGGCGTCCCTTCACTTCGGGGAGCATATCCTTAGCCGCTTTTACCAGTGTTGCAGTTGCGTTCGCCATCTTCTTCTCCTGGTGCACATGACCGCGCCATTCGTAAGCCCGCTTCGGACGGCAAGTGGTGCCGTTAGCCATAAATCACAATCTGTGAAATGATTCACATACTGGCTTTCGCAAAACCGAGATTTTGAATTCTCGAGCGTTAGAACCGAATTCTCGTAAACGGGATCTGACGCACGGTGATGGTGGCCCACACGATACCGGCCAGCAGCCCGCCAGCGTGCGCGTAGTTGGCGATAGGTCCGACCCAACCTGTGAAACAAAGGAAAAACCAGGCGATCATTAAAATGACCGTTTCCCGGTCCAGGACATATGCGCGCCGGGGGTCATGCTTCGCACAAATCCAGATGTAACCGAACAGCCCATAAACCGCGCCGGACATTCCCAGAAACAGGGGACTGCCGCCCAGCCAGTACTGCAGCACGTTTCCCACAATGCCGTATATCAGCACCTGCAGCCCGAAGTTGAGGCTACCTTCATTATTTTCGATCGTGCCGCCGAGTTGGCGCAGCCATATCACGTTAAAGAGGAGATGCAGCGGTCCGCCATGCAGAAGAGCGGGAGTAAACAAACGCCAGAGCTGACCGTGTGTGATCTCGTGCAACGGATTGCCGGCCGCCAGGCTTTGCGGTGTCGTAAACATGAGCGCTTCGCGAAAGATCGCCCTGGCGGCAACGAAATCGTAAACATACAGTGCGACGCAGATGAACATGAGTCCCATCGTGAGCGGGCCCATGGCTGCCGAATGGAAGATTCCCCACAGGCTGCGAGCGTCGATGATTTCTGAACGAGACCGCTTGTTCGCTGCACGTTCCTGCTTCTCAATCCTTGTTGCGACCTTGACGCCCTCATCGTAGCGGGAGTTTCCGGAGTCCGCAAGGAAATGCTGTAATTCCGAGGTGGCCTGCGTCAGCTGCAAGTCGCTGTGTACCCAGATTTCGAACGTGCTGTCGCGCGCCGGATCAGCTTGTGCTGCGATGCCTGAGGCAATCAAATAAGCGCTGAAGCGCCGGGCGTCGATCTCCGATGCCACATTTCCAATTTTACGCATGCTTGATGCTGGCAATCAGGGGCGGAGCACTGCAACAGCGAAAACGCGCATTACGGGTGAATCAGCCACGTCGGCTCTGCCGCCGTCACGCCCAGGGGAATAGGCAGTGCAGGTGCAGCCTGCGCGCGAATGCCCAGGGTTGCCCATGCGGGCTTGGCCGAGTTGCCGTTGGTCTGGCTTGTGCGAACACCGAGATAGTTGCTCCAACTGGATGCAGCGTACCCGGCCTCGCACGGATTACCGGAGCCCGGAGTCAGGTCGCGGAACGCAAACCAGAAAATGGGCCCGAGTTTCAGGGTGCTGCGTTGTGCCTCGACGCGCGTGATCGTCTCACTCAGGTAGTTATCCTGCGTCGCCAGGCTTACGGCGGGATGGCTACTGGTGGTGCCGCCGGTCGGCCAGCCAAATTCCGTTGTCCATATTTCTGCGGAGCTGCCTGCCGCATTCAGTGTGTTGCGCATGATGGTGAGGTGGTTTTGGATGTCGGAGGGCAGCGTCGGATACGAATGTGCGCCAAGCGCGTTAAATGCCGCCACCGAACCGCTTTGCGCGAGTACCTGCTGCAAGAAGGTGACACCGCCATTTGTGTTTGCATCCGCGCCTCGCAACGCCAGACCGGCAAAGACGATGCATGCCGCGCCATCCGCCGATCGAACGGCTGCTTTCGTGCGGGTCAGGAGAGTCAGGTATTGCGTCGGGCTCGTCGGTAAGCCGCCCCAATTCGAACTGAGGTTCGGCTCGTTCCAGACTTCCCAGGCGCGAAGCGGAAGATACGGGATATCGGTACGGAGTGTGCCACCCGGATACCAGAAAGATCCGCCGGGTCCATAACGCAACACCATGTTGCGTGAAAATTGCTCGAAGGTTGTAAGCTGCGCCTCGGTCGTGGGTGGCGCGACGTATGTATGCAGGATTGGCAGAATCTGGACTCCGGCCTGCGCGGCACGCAGCACGGTATCATCCAGCGAGGCTGCTTCTTCTTCGTTGAAGCCGGTACGGAAGAACTTCACGTTATTTGTGCCCAGCGCCTGGTAGTCTGAGGTCGCCATGCACGGCCCCCGCTCCCATGCATTCACGCCAATTGCGGGAACGTGCGTGAGTGGATCATATGCCTGCCCCGACGTCGCTTGAAACGTGCAGAGCAATAGTACAACTGCAGAAAGTTTCACTTTAAACATCCCCATCTGTTTGTGCAACGAACTGGGAAACGCGGGCGGTGTAAAGCATGAAAGCTGCAAAGCCATCCCCAGCGATGGCACACAGATACCGTCTTGACTGAAAAGCCAGGCTGTGGATGCTGTACTCATGATAACGCTGGAACCACTTTCCACGGTCGCATCCGCAGTCGAAATTCGACGTCACTTTCCTGCGCTGGAGCGTACCGTGGCCGGCCAGTCAGTCGCTTACTTTGACGGGCCTGGTGGCACACAGGTGCCGCGCGTTGTTGGCAACGCCATGCTCGACTACATGTACCATCACAACGCGAATACGCACTGGAACTACCCGTCCAGCGCCGAGACGGACCAGGCGCTGATGAGTGCTCGGCAGGCGATGGCCGATTTTGTCAATGCCACACCGGATGAGATCGCTTTTGGCGCCAATATGACGACGCTGACATTCCACATTTCCCGCGCGTTGAGCCGGGAATGGGGCCCTGGTGATGAGGTGGTTGTAACTGAGCTGGACCATCATGCCAACGTTGACCCCTGGCAGCGGCTGGCAGCGGAGCGCGGGGTAATCGTTCACAAGGCAAAAATGCTGGCGGACACAGGGCAGCTTGACTGGGCGGATCTTGAGCGACTAGTCACCCCACGCACAAGGCTGCTGGCGCTGGGCGGTGCATCTAATGCGCTCGGCACGATCAACGATTTGCCGCGCGCTGCAAGTCTTGCACACTCCGTCGGTGCGTTGGTCTTCGTGGATGCAGTCCATTACGCGCCCCACGCGCTGGTCGATGTGCGAGCCCTCGACTGCGACTTACTGTGTTGCTCGGCCTACAAATTCTACGGCCCGCATATCGCAATGATGTACGGGCGGCGCGAAGTATTCGAGAAGATCGATTTCCCAAAGCTGCTTCCTGCGCCATCGGTTGTACCGGAAATTGCCGAGACAGGGACGCTGAACCACGAAGGCATTGTTGGTGCGGCTGCCGCCGTTGATTTTCTCGCGTCGCTTGGGCAGGGCATCACCAGACGCACACGGCTTCAGGTTGCTTTCGGTGAGTTGCACCAGCGCGGCGTTGATCTGCTCACGCAACTCTGGCAGGGTCTGTCCGGCATTGAGAACGTACGGCTATTTGGTCCCGATCCATCGCAACCGCGTACGCCGACGGTAGCGTTCATTGTAGCAGGTCTCACATCCGCAGAAGTGAGCAGCTACCTTTCACGCAAGGGGCTGTTTTTGTCCCACGGTGACTTCTACGCTCAAACTGTAATTGATCGCCTTGGCCAGCAACCTGGAGGAATCGTGCGCGCAGGCTGCGCATGTTACGCCACCAGTGAGGAAGTGGATCGTCTTATCGCCGGTGTCCGGGAACTCGGGTAGCGATCAGTCCACTTGCCACCCGGTAACCGCCACTGGGACCGGCTGAACAAACGTAAGCTTTATTGCGTCCATGCTGAAGCGTTCCGTGGAACTCGAAGTCGGGTAGTTATTTGTGATACGAATCGTTCCACTCGTGCCGGCGGCAAATTTCAGGCTGCTGCCGATCAGGTACCATTGATCCGGCAGCCCTGTGTTCTGATAACTCAGCGAGAACGTGCCGGTTGCGACTCCGCCGTCGTGGGTTATCGTGTACACGGCGCCGGGTGAGTGGTTGTTCGGACCTTTGGTTGCGCTGGGCAACGTGATGTAAACGTTGTAGAACCCACGTGCCTTGAAACATTGAATGCATTAGCAGCGTGCGCAAACTCCGCATCAGTTCGCCCTTTCGAATCGGCACATCTGCCTACTGGCCGAACTTAATGAAATTCAAACGGGAAAAAGCCCAGCGCCTGACTCTAAGGAACGATTTGCGTTCCGATGCCGTGGTCAGTGAAGAGCTCGAGCAGGAGCGAATGAGGCTGGCGTCCGTCGAGGATGTGCGTTTTTTTAGCACCCGCGGTGAGCGCGCTGAGGCAGGCGCGGACCTTCGGAATCATGCCGCCTTCAATGATGCCCTGCTGGATAAGCACTTCAACTTCGCCTTTGCGCATGGAGTTAATCAGGCTGGCGTCGTCGTTGCGATCGCGCAGGACACCTTTAACATCGGTCAGCAGGATAAACTTGTCTGCCTGCAGAGCGCCGGCAATTGCAGCGGCCGCCGTATCGGCATTGATGTTATACGTCTGGCCTGACGCGTCAACGCCCAGTGGCGAGATTACGGGGACGATGTCATTCTTCTCAAATATCCGAATGATATCAGGCGTGATGGATTCCACTTCCCCAACAAAGCCGATGTCCGCGGGTTTGGCATCCGGCGCCGACTGATGGTAGAGTTTTTTCGCGGTAATTAGACCCATGTCCTTACCTGTGATGCCAACTGCACGCACGCCGGCCTCGTTAAGCGCGAGCACGATTTCAGAACTAATCCTTCCGGCAAGGACCATTTGCGCGACATCCAGGGTTTCTTCGTCCGTGACCCGCTGGCCGTCGATGAAGGTCGACTGGACACCCAGCTTTTTTAAATGCGCCGTGATTTCGGGACCGCCGCCGTGCACCACCACGGGGTTCATGCCGACGACGTGCATGAGAGCGAGGTCCTGGATGATGAGTTGCTTGAGCTCCGGGTTTACCATCGCGTGGCCGCCGTACTTGATGACGACGGTCGCGCCGCGGAATTTGCGAATGTATGGCAGTGCCTCGACGAGCACCTGCGAGCGCTCGATCAGTTTCTCGATGGACAGTTTGCGAAGATCTTCAGAGTTCATGGTTCAGCCGAGTAATAAGGTATTTCCGCAGTGGCGCAAGCAGATTACAAGGGTGTTCATTTCTGCTGCGGGCAGCTCACCCAGGATCGCGGACACGCTGAATGAGCACCCGACAGCAAACAGGTAAGCGCGGTGTGGTCCTGCAATACTGTGCAACAAGCGCCTAAGCGTCTACGAGTACCAGTCGATGAACTTCTTAAAATTGTAGACCAGCTTCGAGAAGACGTTACCGTTGGAATAGTAGGACGCATTGGTTGGCTCAGCGGTGAGGCCGTGAACAACCAGGCCAATGCCGGTGCTGTAGATGGGTGAGCTGACAATACCGCTCATTCCTTTGAGGCCCTGCGGGATGCCGACTTTCGAAGGCATTTCGAATAACCGCTCAGCCAGTTCGGCTATGCCGTGCATCAGGCTTGTGCCACCGGTGAGCACTACCCCGCCGTAGATGCGGTTGCGCACAGGTGAAGCATCCACCATCTGTTTGGCCATCATGAAAATCTGCTCGAGGCGCGCCTCAGCGATTTCGCACAGGAAACGGCGGTTGGCTGCCACACGCGAATTTTTCAACACGTCGCTCACCTCGATGACTTCATCCGCATCCACGCTATCGACGAGTGCACTCGCGTATTTCTTCTTCACGTTCTCAGCATCGTAGCGCGAAATCTTGAGACCGTAAGCGATGTCGTTCGTGATGGAATCGCCGCCCAGCGGTATGACACCCGAAAACTTCACACTTCCGCCCGTGAAGACGGCGACGTCGCTGGTACCGCCGCCGATGTCGATTAGCAGAACGCCGAGATCTTTCTCGTTCTCGCTCAGAATTGCCAGGGCACTGGCAAGTGACTCGAGAAGAATGTCCCGCGTGCGCAGGCCAGCCAGGTTGATGCAACGCACAATGTTCGATGCGGAGGTGATGGCGGCAAGCACCAGATGCACCCGCGCTTCCAGGGTCGAGCAGCTCATGCCGATCGGGTTCTTGATACCCAGCTGGCCGTCACACACGTATTCCTGCGGGATTGCATGGATAATCTCGATGTCTTTCGGCACCGTGATGTTACGTGCCTTCTCAAGCACACGCTGGCGGTCGAGCTCGTTCACGCCGCGAACAGGGTTCTGCACCTCGACAACTCCGCGGCTGTTCTGGCTGGTGATGTGTCCGCCGGCGATGCCTACAAATACCTCGCGGATTTCCACGTCGGCCATCTGCTCAGCTTTGTTCACGGCCTTCTGGATCGAGACCACGGTCTCTTCAATGTCGACGACCATGCCCTTCTTCAACCCCTGGCTTGGATGGCTGCCGACACCGAGCACCGTGACCTGGCCATTATCATCGAGCTGGCCTATGATCGCGCAGATTTTTGTCGTGCCTATGTCCAGCCCGGAAATAAACTTCTGCCGCTTCTTGCGCATGCTCGCTGGCCGCTGCGCTCTAGCGGACGACGGCGCTGTTGGCGCTGTCGACATTGTACTGTTCCACACCTGTGTTCTGTTTTCCGCTTCGAGTGTTGGGCTGGTCATCGCGTGACTTGGAAAGCGAATCGGGTGCTTTCGTTCCGCTTTGCCTGTTGTTTGAAGGTTTTTCCGACGGCAGGGATTGCGGCGGCGGTTCAACATCCACCTGCTCGAGTACGCCCGCTTCCAGGCCAACTGCGGTGTCGCGGTCCATGTGAAACACGCGATCTTTGAACCGCAGATCGACATAGTGCATCTTGTAAGGGTCCTGTCCCTTCTCTCGCACTGTGTTCGCCCACACTTCAAATGCGGGAAGCATTTCAATCGGATTGTTGTCGCCGAAGCGGACTTCCATTCCACCCAGCAGTATCGCCGTAATGCTTTCCAGGTGCGAAATCGCATCGCTGGAAATTTGCACTTCGGATAGTTTTGAGTACAGCTCGGGGTTCTTCTCTTTGACCAGGTGTGTCAAGTCCAGGGCCTTGTAAAGGTGCGGGTTGTAGATCTTTTCGCCGACCTGCACGTCATCGGCCGGAATGCCACTGATACAAGGATAATCTTTGTCTTTGATGGTGGCGTTGTTGAGACGCTCCATCACGTGACCGTCCCAATCCATGAGATATATCGCGTTACCCGCCGATAGTAGCGCCCCCGGCTCGCGTTCAGCTGCCTGCACAACGAGCGTATCCGGGTAGACTTTTTTAAGGTCCAGTTCGCGAATTCGCGGGTGGCGTTGGAGCAATGCGGTCAGGTCCGACATGTTGACACGCAGGATGTTGCGCTTGCTTCCCTCAAGGGCAGTTTTAATCAGTTCGGAAATCTCTGCGCGCACGGGTTCAGACACGCCGGATATCTCAACTTTCCCTAATTGAAAGTAAGGCGTCCGGAGAAAAAAATCGTAGGAGGCATGGCCGACTGCCAACAGCACGAGCACAATGCCAACCGTGTAAAAAAACTGCAATAGACGTCGACGCAAGACGCGCCCTCGGCGAGAAATAAGCCGGGCGCCGGCGCGCTGCTTGAGTACCATCGGCTGTGGCCGCGGGAAATCCCCACGGTCCACCGGAGCGGCGCCTGCGGTTCTGGACTTCAAAACTTTTTTACTCCTCACTTAGTGCGCAAACAGAAACCGATGATATCTGCCGAGGTGCCGGCCGTTAGATGTCGTGCCTGCTTCATTTGCCCACGGGTGCAGTGCCTGCGCGCGTGAGCGCCTGTTTGCAACAGCTTATTTGGCCGGCGAGGCAAGAGGGCTATCGGATTTTGGCGGGCGATTGAAGGCCCACTTGAGCGCCGGTGGCGTGATCATTGTGGTTACGACGACCATGATGACGGTGGCCGCAAAGGTGTTGTCGCTGATGACGGGATGGCCATCCGCTGTTTTCATGGAGCGGCCAACGGTGGCGACGATGAGACCGACTTCGCCGCGTGGCACCATGCCGATGCCAATGGCGAGACGATTCAGCCCGCCTTTCGCGCGGACGCCAAATGCGCAGATCTGTTTGCCAATAATCGCGCAAAAGGTGAGCGCGCCGGCAAACCCAAGGATGGCTGGATTTGCGAAGTACTCCAGGTGCACATTCATTCCCGTGTAGACAAAAAACACGGGCACAAGAAAGGCAGTAATGGGCCTTAGCAGATCTTCCAGCTGCGCCTCACGCCCGTGCCAGTCCTCGAAAGTCGCATCCTCCAGCACCAGCCCGGCAGCGAAGGCACCCACGATAGGCGCAACGCCCACAAGCGTGCCGACATAAGCTACCAGGAAGCACCACCCAAGCGTCAGCGACAGCAGTACTCCCTGCACCCGAAGGTATGTGGCCGCATGGTAGAGTCTACGTGAAACAAGTACGCCTACGACGATAGCACAGATGAAAAATCCGACCGCTTTGGCAATGATCAGGACAATTGAGCCCACGGCGAGAGTTCGGCCCTCATTGTTGGCGATCACAACGCCCTGCGCAACCGCCAGCACCACCAGTCCGAGAATATCATCGATCACTGCCGCCCCGAGGATGATCTTGGCTTCGCGACGTTCCATCTGGTGGAGATCGCGCAACACGCGCGCAGTGATGCCGACACTGGTGGCCGCCATCACGGCGCCAAGGAACAGGTGCACGGTCCATGACTCGTGGGGCAGGAACCAGTTCCCGACGAGGAACCCCAGACCGATGGGGGCAACCACACCGAGCACAGCAACGACAAAGCTGGAAAGCCCGACCGAGACCATTTCGCGCACTGTGGATTCCAGGCCGACTTCGAACAGCAGCAGTATGACGCCGATCTCCGAGAGCACAGTGATGAAGATGAGGACTTCAGGATCGTGCAAGAGCCGGTTAAGAAAATCGCCGATACCGGGAATGTGCAGCAAGGCGAGATTGCCAAGCAGGATGCCGAAGATGAGCTCGCCGAGCACGGCAGGCTGGCCAATGCGCTCGAGGAGATCGCCGCCGAGCTTCGCGACGATCAGCATGATCAGCAGTACAAGCAGAACCTTGGGAAGCGTGTTGTGGGCTTCGCTTTGCGCCGTCTGCGTGGCTTTCACAGTGTGGGATGTGCCGCTGCCAGCTACATTCGCCTGCTCCGCGCTCGTCGAAGCAATTGTTCCAGTAGTGTGTTCGGCGACCTTTTCCGGCACCGCCCGTCCCACCCCCAGCACAAAGTATACAAGCGCGACAAATCCGGCAATAAGCAAGGCGCGGAGTTTACGGTTCATGTGGTTGTTCGCTCACGAGGCAAGACTGATAAACGATACAGAACGGACGCAAGGGTTCTCGCTAGGTGCCGTCGGCAGATTGCTTACGCAGCCGCTCACAATTCTGCGGCGAATAAGCGGGTGGTAGCCTTGGTTTAATGCCTTGCGGTTTATGCAGTGCGGGCGTGGCGGAACTGGCAGACGCGCCAGACTTAGGATCTGGTTCCGTAAGGAGTGGGGGTTCAAGTCCCTTCGCCCGCACCAACCGCTGGATTTAACGTAAGTATCCGCGATGAAGCCAGAACTGCGACCCGCCCCTACACGCGACCTTCGAACCCGTGATAGATTTCTTCAAGGAGGCGGCGGATGTCGTAATCGTATTTCCATTCCGGATAGTGCTGCTGAAATTTGCGCACATCGCTCACCCACCAGATGTGGTCGCCGCTGCGCGCGTCGTCGACATAGGTCGTCACGGCTTTTTTGCCGGTGATTTCTTCGCCCATACGAATGGCCTCGGCCATACTGCAGTTGCTGTGCCGGCTGCCGCCGATGTTGTACACCTCGCCGACCCGGGGAGACTTGAAGAATTCGTGGAAGGCATTAACGAGGTCGCTGCTGTGGATGTTGTCGCGCACCTGTTTGCCAAGATACCCGAAGATGCGGTACTCGCGACCCGTCATGATGCACTTCATCAAATAGGAAAGAAACCCGTGCAGTTCTGCGCCGGAGTGACCGGGACCCGTGAGACAGCCGCCGCGGAATATCGCCGTCTTCATATCGAAATACCGGCCGTATTCCTGCACCATGACATCAGCGGCCACTTTGGACGCACCGAACACGGAGTGCTTGGATTGGTCGATGGTCATGTGCTCGTCGATGCCATGCAGCGCGTAGGGGTGTGACGGCTCAATCTCCCAACGCTCTTCCAGCTCAATGAGCGGCAGGTTGTTTGGGGTATCGCCGTAGACTTTGTTGGTCGAGGTGAAGATGAACGGCGCGTTGGGCGCCAGCAGCCGGGTGAGCTCAAGCACATGCAGCGTGCCCGTGGCATTCACTCCGAAATCCGTCAGAGGTTCGCGGGCGGCCCAGTCATGGCTGGGTTGCGCCGCCGTGTGAACGACGAGCGCGATCTCGCCGGAGTATTGCTGGAAGATGCGTGTGAGCGCCGGGTAATCGCGGATGTCCGCGGAGTGGTGCTGGAAATTTGGCAGCTCCGATTTCAGGCGTTCGCAGGCCCATTGTGTCGAGGCTTCGGCACCGAAGAAGTACGAGCGCATGTCGTTGTCGATACCAACGATAGTGTGGCCTTCGCGCGCGAAACGCCGCACGGTCTCGGCGCCAATAAGGCCGGACGACCCGGTGACGATGATGACGGACATGGACTAGCTGGACGAACCAGAGGAGCTGACGAGTTGCCTTTCCGAATAAAGCAGCGGAAAGAACTCACCTGCAAAAGGATCGCCGTCGTCGCCGCGCAGAAGCAGCGAGTTCATGTGCTCTTCGCTCGGGCTGTTTTTGCGGTATCGGCATTTTCCGTCCATCATATGGACAACAAGGCTTCGGCGTGGCTTATCGGTCTGGTTCGCGCCGCTCCCGTGGATGGTGAGGCTGTGGTGAAAACTGAGGTGTCCGGCTTTGGGGACGCACGGAACGATTTCCAGCTTGTCGCCTTCAGGAATCTTGATCTGGTCCTGGATGTTGTCGATGTTCGTATTGAAAAAGTCATTCTCGTTCATCATGCCCCAGCGGTGGCTGCGCGCCACCACCATCATTGCCCCGTTCTCAACAGTAACATCGTCAAACGCCACCCACGCAGTGAGCATGTTTGGGCTGTCGCAGCATTGCCAGTAGTAGTAGTCCTGGTGCCAGCCCACATTGCCACTCGCTTTTCCGCCGCCGGGTTTGTACAGCAACTGGTCGTGCCAGAGCCGGACCTGGTCGGTGCGGGCAAGCCTTGCCGCCATTGCGCCGATGGTTTCATCGAGCGCAAGTTCACGCAATGACAGGCTGCTCCAGTGGCAATTATCCATTTTCCGGAGCGCCTTCGGGTCGTCACCGGGCTTCCAGTTCGAACTCCAGGGCGGAGTCCCGGTTTCATATTCGCAATTGTAAACGCGGTCCATGGCTGCGCGATACTTCTCGAGGCGTTCATCCGAGACCACTTTTGGCCCGAACCAGTACCCATTCTCTTCAAAGAACCGCACGTCTTCCTCGGTCGGAAGCGCGGAAAGATCGATAGACATTTTTTCTTCCTCCTGTTGCGGAGTAACGAGGTTGGGCATTGCACGATTTCGATTGGCGGGTGGCGTGAAACATCCCGGAAATTTACAATGCTTTATGGGCGAGTGGCATGCGGCCGAAAGCAATGCAATAGGGAAGCGAACTCTCCAGTATGACGTTGCATCCCCTCGCACAACAGACATTCCTGTTTATCCAAATGCTGCCCACTGCACAAATACAGTAACCCCACGCCATGCCATACGATAACCTCCGTACGTTCATTTCAGCACTGGAATCTGCCGGCGAGCTGAAGCGCATTTCCGCACCAATTGACGCGAGCCTCGAAGTCACGGAAGTTGCCGACCGCGTGATGAAGTCGCCCGGTGGCGGACCTGCCCTGCTTTTCACCAATCTCAAACATACCAGCCGAATGCCGCTTCTGATCAACGCATTTGGGTCACGCAAACGCATGCAAATGGTCTGCGGAGCCGAGAAGATTTCCGACGTGACGGACAACTTCCTAGCGATGCTGGAGCCCAAGGGTAGCATGAACTTCATGGAGAAGCTCAAGATGCTGCCAAAGCTGAAGCAGTTGAATGATCTTTTCCCCGTGGAAGTGCCGCTGCGGCAAGCTCCATGCATGGAGATCGAAGTAGCCGATGCCTCGTTCGATCTGCTGCCCGTTTGCAAGTGCTGGCCGCAGGACGGGGGCCCGTTTATCACGATGCCAATGGTGTTCAGCCGCGACCCACGCACCAACGCCACGAACGTCGGACTGTACCGGCTGCAGATTTACGATTCGAAGACATGCGGCATGCACTGGCACCTGCACAAAGGCGGGGCCGAGCATCTGCGCCAGATGGCCGAGCGCGGCGAGAAGCTGCCGGTGGCGATTGCGCTTGGCGGCGGGCCGGCGGAAATCTTCAGCGCGGCTTGTCCACTGCCACCTGATATTTATGAGATGATGTTCGCGGGACTGTTGCGAGGAGAGCCGGTGAAGATGACGCGGTGCCGCGCCAGTGATCTGTTGGTTCCCGCCGAAGCCGAAGTCATCCTTGAGGGCTTTGTCGATCCCGGCGAGCTGAGGCTGGAAGGACCGTTTGGCGATCACACCGGCTACTACTCGCTGGCAGACATGTATCCAGTCTTTCACCTGACGCATATGAGCCATCGGCGTGACCCGATTTACATCCACACTATCGTGGGCGTACCGCCGATGGAAGACGCATATATGGGCGAAGCGATCGAGGCACTGTTTACGCCGATCATGAAAAAGCAGATGCCTGAAGTCGTCGATATGCACATGCCCGTCGAGGGTGTGTTTCACAACCTCATGATCGTTTCGATCCGCAAAGCATACCCGGGCCACGCGCGGAAGATCATGCACTCTGTCTGGGGACTTGGCCAGGCGATGTTCACCAAGCTGATCGTTGTCGTGGATGCGGACGTGAACATCCGCGACTATCGCGAACTGGCATGGCGTGCGCTGAATTGCGTCGATTACGCAAGGGACGTGGAAATCGTGAAGGGCCCGGTCGATGATCTCGACCACGCCAGCCAGCTCCACCGGTTCGGCGGCAAGATGGGAATCGATGCCACAACCAAGTGGGCCAGCGAAGGCTTTACCCGTGAGTGGCCGGAAGTCATCCGAATGAGCGACGATATAAAACAGCGAGTCGACCAGATGTGGGGCAAGCTGGGACTGTGACGCGCACACTGATCGTCTCCTCCAGCTTTAACCCGGCAAGTAGAAGCAACCAGCTCGCGAGCATGCTCACGGAGCGTCTGCAGGGTAGTGGCCACGAGGCGACACACCGGGCGCTCAAAGAGATAAGTTTGCCGGACGTGAACCATCCCAGCCTCTTCGAATCCGAGTCCTTCCGCGACTGCGCACAGCAGGTGCGAGACGCGAATGCTCTCATTTTGGCGAGCCCGGTTTACAATTGGAGCCTGAGCGCAGAACTTAAAAAGTTCATCGAAGTTATTGGCTCCACGGACTCTGCGCATCCCAGCCCGTTCTTCGACAAGCTGGTCTCGTTCGTTTTTGCCGCCGGTCTACCACACAGCTACATGGTACTGCAGACCGCCGCTATTCCGCTGATGCTTGACTTTCGCTGCATCATCAACCCGCACCAAGCCTATCTTCACAACCGCCACTGGGACGAGAACGAAACACTGACACCTGAAGGAAGCGCAAAGCTCGACCAGATGCTGAAAGCTCACCTGGAACTTACTACGCGCCTACAAGGCTATCAGCTCACCAACAGCTGGCAGGTGTAGCAAGACGCCGGGCTACTCGCCCGGGATGAACTCCGCCAGCCTGCTGTGCAATTTGCGCGGTACAATCGCTTCAACATACGTGTGATCATCCGCTTCCCCATCACCATGACTCACCGAACGCACCTGTGCCTCACGGTGCAGCATGGAAACGACATCGTGCCGATCGGGCGGAATCCGCAGTCGCAGATGCTCCAGGTCATGGCCGGCCAGGTCCGACATCTTTGCCGCGAGCTCCTGCAGGCCTTCAGCGGTGACTGTACTGGTGATTACGACGCGGTCGTAACCTTCCATCAGCGGACCAAGCATGGAACGATCCTCTAGAAGGTCGACTTTATTGAGAACGAGAATGGTTGGCTTGTCGAGCGCACCGAGTTCCTCAAGCACCTGCTCGGTAGCCTTGCGCTGTTCCAGCGCATTGGGATGGCTCGCATCCACTACGTGCACGAGCAGCGTCGCAATCTGCGCCTCTTCCAGCGTCGCTTTGAACGCTTCAACAAGCGTGTGCGGCAGCTTGCGGATGAATCCTACCGTATCCGTAAGCAGCAGCAACTGACCATTCGGCAGCGTAATCTTTCGTGTCGTTGGGTCCAGGGTTGCAAACAGCTTGTCTTCCTCCAGCACCCCCGCGCCGGTCATGGCGTTCAATAGGGAGGACTTGCCGGCGTTTGTGTAGCCGACAATCGCCGCCTGCGGCAACGGAATCTCACTGCGGCTCTTGCGCTGCGTCGCCCGAACACGACGCACATGCTGCAGGTCGCGCTTCAGGCGGTCGATCTGGTTGCGGACGAGGCGGCGGTCTACTTCGAGCTGCGCTTCACCGGCGCCGCCGCGGGCACCGCCACCGCCGCGCTGGCGCTCAAGGTGGGTCCATGCGCGGGTCAGCCGCGGCAGCGAGTATTCGGCTCTTGCCAGGGCGACCTGAAGCCGCGCCTCACGCGTTTGCGCACGATCCGCGAATATGCCGAGAATTACTTCGCGGCGGTCGATCACTGCTTTTTCAGTCAGTTTTTCCCAGTTACGCTGCTGAGATGGCGACAAATCGTCATCGAAAATAATAACGTCTGCGCCAAAAGCCTCTGCCGCCGCGGCAATCTGGTCCGCCTTACCTGCACCAACCAGAAATCGCGGCGTGATCTCACGCAGGGCAACGAGTTCCTCTCCGAATGCGGGAATGCCATACGTGTTGGATAGGCTCTTAAGCTCTTCCAGGTGCTCGGCCGCCTCAATTGCTGTCATACCAGGGCGGCGGACCCCAACGAGGTAGGCACCTAATGCTTTCTTCGAAGTCGATTCAATCTCGTGCATCTAAGGCACTACCATACCGAATGTAAAATGCTCGACGGCTCGCTCACCGTATTATCGTGGCATGGTTACTGGGTACGGATGTCGACGTTCACATTCTGGCGGCCCCAGGCGTTTGCCTGGTCGTGGCGCTTGTAAAAGATATCGATTCGATCCGGCCCTTTGATATCACGTCCACGATCGGTTACGGTGCCCCATCCCCAGCCGGGCACATACATTCTGGTGCCGAACGGGTAATAGCGCGTGTCGGCGGCAATGGCGCCAGGCCGCGACGTAACGTTCCATGGCAGCACGCGAAATGGAATCATGTATGGCCGTTTCGCGGTATCCGTTGAAAACAGACCGGGCTTTGGTGTAACAAGCTTTCCGCCGCTCGCCGTTTTCCCGGTGTACTTGTCACCCCGGTCCGGCCCCTCGCTTACGTAGCGATTCCACTTATCCAGTTTCAGAAACTTCCAGCTTCCCCGCGTGTAACCGTTACAGCTACCGCATTTGCAATAAGCTGTCACTTCCATTTGCCGCACAGCGGCACAAGTTGGATGCGCCAGCAGAAGCAGCGCACCTCCCACGGCCCACAGACAATACCTTGAAAATACACAACCAGATATATACCAGCGCATCAGCATGCTCCAGCGGTAGCGATTCAGCAGAACTTAATATCAGGCTTGGCCCTCGCGATTAAAAACTCCAGCAGAATCTAGTGTGCCGTCCCAGAAGTTCATAGCTATACTTCAGGAAGCTATCGAGCTCGGACGGCACACAAAACCAGTGAACGAATTAATGGGACACCATACGCGCACAGTTTTGGCCGCTTGCGTGGTTGCGGGTTCATTCTTACCAGTCGATATCTTCCATCGTGGCCGAGGGATTGAATTGCAGCCGTTTCCACAGCTCAAGTCGCTTCTCGACAGGTGCATCAGCCTCGGGGTAGTCTTTCGGCAGCCAGGGATATGCATCTGCAACGAGCAGCGTCCCTTTGCTTGTTGCCGCGTACACAGAGCGTCCATCTCGCGTGAAACTGCACGACAGCAGTTCCTGGTCGTCTGCATGCACATCGAACACAGGGATCACTTCTCGCCCGGAATCTGTTTCCCATAGCTTCGCGGTACCATCATCGCTGCAAGTCACGAGGCGGGAAGAATCGGGGTTAAAGCTGATCCCATGAACGTAACTCGTGTGGCCCGTCATCGTTGTGAGCTGATCCCCGGTTTCTGCGGAAAACAACTTGGCAGTTCTGTCGGTCGACCCTGTTGCAATACGTTTCCCATCTGGGGTAAACTCCGCCACGAGAACCGGACGCTGGTGTGCGCGGAAGGCAGAAATGGTCGTGCCACTTGCAACGTCAAAAACTCCTGCAAAGCCGTCGAACAATCCCACAAAGATGTTCTTTGAATCCGGGCTGAACTGTAAACTGCTCACGAGCACGTTAGGCCCACTCACATTCCGAATGGTTCGAATCAATCGCCACGACTGGGGATCATAAAGTGAGACTATATTACGATAACCCCCCGTTGCCGCCAGCTTCCCATCGGGACTGAACGTACACGAGTACACCGTTCCCTCGCCCAGTCCGGCGAGTACGCTGCTTGTTCGCACGTCCAGTCCGGACGCGCGCATCGTACGTTCATCTATCATGATCCGCTTCGTCCAATCGGGACTAAATGCCGAGAAGAAGGACTGTATCACAATCTTGCGGTTACCCGCGGTAAATACCGTCTGCCCGGAAGGAACGTTATAACGAGCATCATAGTTTTTCCAGTCGCGGCCGCGTTCAACCGGATAGCAAATTACGCGGTCTGTTTCCAAAGCCTCCTCCGGCTTGATGGCGCCTCCCGGCGAGATAGAAGCACCGTTTACGATAGACGACACATCCCACAGCTTCACGGTATCCCAGTTCGTGGTAATGAGCCGTTTCCCGTCCGGGCTGAAAAATACCGCGTACATCTGCGTGCCGGCCTGCAACATACCAAGCTGTCGCGAAGTTTCCGCATCCCACACGCGGCAGATTCCTGAGTCGTCGGACGTGGCAATGCGCTTGCCATCCGTACTATACGACGCACAATGCATCCAGTCTCCCGGGCTCTCCAGCATTTGAAGCTGGGCAGTTGAATGCGCATCGAATACCCGTACAATTTTATCCGATCCCGCGGTCATGATTTGCGAGCCGTCCGGGCTGAAATTCACGCTGTGAACGGCTTTCCGATTTTCGGTAATCCTGCGCAGCCACGCGCCGCTGCGCGCATCCCAAACATCGACCGTGCTATCAAGGGAGCCCGTTACAAAGCTCGCTCCATCCGGGCTGTAGTGGAGATCGTATACCACTCCGCCACGGCGCTCAAGCTTTTGAAGCAGTTTGCCAGAATTCGCATCCCATATCCGGATCATTCGGTCTGCGCCACAAGTCGCAATCTGAGTCCCGTCCACGTTAAAGTCTACCCCGCGGAGAATGTCTGTACTGCCCCGCAGCATTGTAACAACGCGAAGATTGGTCGCATCCAGAACGCTGCCGACATGATCCAGCCCGGCCACGCCAATGCGGCTTCCATCACGGCTCCAGGCTAATCTCCAGGCCATGCGCTTGTGAGGCCTTTCGTGTGCCAGGTTACGGCCGGACTGCGAATCGTACAACGTCACGTTGCCGTCGCGATCCCCAGTCGCGATCCTGTCGCCCTTCGGGTTGTATTCAGCATGCAACACTCCGCCGGGAGTCTCGTACCTGGCCAGCGTCATTACGTCCGGTGAGCTCTTCCTGACGAGAAATCCCCATTCCCAGTTGTGCAGCCCTGCCGGTGTTTTCGTAAATAGTAGCTCCCGCGCTTTGTTTACTCGCCCCTGGCGAATATTAGCGTCCGCATAACCAATGTTCGCAAAGTATTGTTCGTGTTCTGCCACATTGCGCAACTGCTCCGACTGCGCACGCTGCGCCTCTGCATCCTTCTGCGCATTTTCAGCAACGAGTTTTAGCCGGAATGCTTCTTGTTTTCCAGAAGTCTCCCGCTCCTTCAGGAGAACCTGCAAACGCGAGCGGCGTTGCTCCTGGGCTATAATCGCTACACACATTGCCAGAAGAAGCAGCATGACACCTATCCCCGCCCCCAGCCATCGATTGCGCTGGCGGGCCTTTGCGGCCAGCTCGTGCACCCGCGTCGATTCGGCTTTAAGTTGGTTCTCCTCGAATAATGCGTCTCGCCGTGCATCAAGTGTGCGCAATCGGCGTGCAAGTTCCGCCGCACTTCCCAGCCGTCGCTCAGGGCGTCCGTCCACACACGCGTTAATATCCTGGAGGAGCAGTTCGTCTGATATTTCGCGCTGCCATCCAGTCGCCAGTGCATGCTGCAGGTTCCCAATGACAATCTGGTAAAGAACCACGCCCAGCGAGTAGATATCAGAACTCGTCGTGACTGGCTGGCCTTCCATCAGCTCGGGTGCCATGTAGAGTCGCGTTCCTGAATTGGTGGAATAGCCATCGGACGCAGTTTGTGTCATCCCAAGCGCCGTAATACCTTTTGCCGCCAGCAGCTCCCTGTCGAGGACCAGCCCAATTCCGAAGTCGATCATACGCACTTGCGGCTGGTCACCGGGCTCCTGTTCGACGACCAGAATGTTCGACGGTTTTATATCCTTGTGCAGAATTCCAACAGAGTGCGCTGCGGCAACCGCGTCCGCCACCTGCGCTACGAGTTCCAGGCGCATCGCCAGAGTGATGTTCGCGAGGCCACCATGTTCGTCCGCCCAGATTGGAAGTGCCAGTCCGCCGACGTATTCAAATTCCAGGTAAAACGGCGGCTCATCGAATTGCCAATCGAGGACGCGGGCGATATCGGAGCGGTCGCCCAGAGTTTCCTTTAACAGGCGGAAAACCGTTACCTCGCGCTGGAGCGCACGTAACTGCTGGTGATCGAAACAGAATTTGAACACGCGACGCTCGCCCGTACCTCGTTGGCTGGCGAGCCACACCTCACCTCCACCCCCGCTGCCGAGCCTCTGGACAAGTGACCAGTTGGGCCGGCGGGGCATATCAAGTCCTGGGGCGGGTCTCCAACGAACGGCTGTGTCCGAACTGTCGGTATCAGGCACGTGGTGCGCTTTTTCGTGGTCCAACGGCGGCACGAGAGGCGAAGAGCCCTCTATTCCGACTTCAAAGACCGCCAGCGGCCGATCGTGGCCTTTGAATAGATAACGCCCGTGCGAACGCCACATCAGCTTTGGAAAGCGGGTGCTGCCGGACAGACGTTGGCGCGCGTTCTCGAACACAGGATAGGAGAGCAGCGTCTGCCCCGGCAGTGCGAGTGACTGGATACGTGCGGCCAGATCCACGGCAAAGCCTTCCAGCTGCACGCGCGAAGATGATTCATCCGGATGACGCAACTCGGTCACTTCGCCCATGTGCATTCCGATTCGTACACGGGGCAGATCGGCATCGGTTGTGTGTGCCTGTTGCAGCAGCAGCGCGAACGCAACGGCCTGGCTCGGGATGGGCCAGGTAAGCAGAAATCCGTCGCCAGTGCGGTTAACGATCGTGCCCTCGGTTTCCCGAGTCAGTTGTCGTACAAGCTGCTGGTGGCGCGCAATGCGTTCAGCGCCGGCAGCATCCCCCAGTTTGCGTTTTAACGCGGTGCTGCCCGCGAGATCTGTGAAAACAACCGTCAGGACCCGCGCATTCGAAACGGTATAACCTGGGGTAGTTTCGACCTGTTGTGAAGACATGCTGGAAGAACCTATAACGTCATATGACGTAGGTGTACTCAGCTACCTGTGCCGAGCCTTCGGAGCCATACTGTGTACCATTGTTCAGCCGATTTCGCAAAGCCAGAGTTTTGATGAGTCGAATTGCAACCGCCGGGTTTGCCATTACAAATTGTTCGAGCTCGGCTGCATTGAACATAAGAGCCCACACCGGTTCATCCGCGCGGATAGTTGCGGTTCTTGGCCGCCCGGTCAGCGTTGCGTTCTCCCCCATGAAACTTCCTTCTCGCGACTCACGAGCAATCGCATTGCCATCACGCTGCACCACAACGGCTCCGCTTAGCAGTACGAACGTGCGATAAGCGTCTTCACCCTGGCAGCAAAGCACTTCGTCTTTCTTAAAATGAACATAGCTCAGGATAGGTCGCGGTGCGGAACAGATGGAATACCACAGGGGATCCACCAGGCCATCGATCACTGGCCGGATCGCGGCATCGCCTGTGATATGCACTTTGAGCTGATCGGATTCTGCCGTGCTTTCGCGCGGCGCAATTCCGTACAACGCATGCAGCGCGGCCAGAGCTTCAGCTGCACCGCCCGGGCGATTACTCGGCTCCATTGCTACGAGTTGCATGATGAACTGTTCCAGCTCAAGTCGGCAGGGCCGAAAATCAGAAAGTGGCGGCAGGCCAGCCACGGTATTGCTTGAAGAATGCAGAAGAACCTGCTGGTGAAGGTCGAGGCGCAGTCCCGTATAAAGCGACCAGGCCGTGGCGCCGAGGCCCCACAAGTCCGTCCGCGCGCCAAACCACCGGCGATTGCACTCGCGCTGCTCCGGCGACTGGTAACCAGGAGAACCCAACCCGGTCTCCACAATATGGTGCGACACCAGCGAGCCCTGGCTTATTCCGAAATCCGTCAGCACGAAATGACCCGCACTGTCGCGAAGAATGTTGCCCGGTTTTATATCCAGGTGCAGGATGCTGGCCTGATGAGCGGCGTTCAGTGCACTCAGAATGTCACGCAGGAGCGCGACCAGGGTGGCCTCATCAATAGGCTTGCCGAGGAAGTAGTCGGTGTCGAGCAGGCTGCCGTCGGGGTGGTATTCCACCGCCATGAAACACGGGCTGCGTTCAAACGACCAGTCGTACAGCCGGATAATGCGCTCGTGCTGCAAAGGCAATAACGCGGAAACTTCACGCTTCAGCATCGAAAGCTGATTGCCCGCTTCCGGCCGGTGGAAAAATTTAATCGCCACCAGTTCTGGCGGGATAGTCCGGGGATCGCCCGTTTCCAGGCAGGTGGCCCTGTAAACCGACCCGAATCCACCACGGCCAAGCTGGCTTTCCAGCCGGTAACGGAACACGCCGTGAATCTCTGTGCCTTCCCCAAGGATGACTGGTTCGGCGCCACGCCCACTGCTACCCCGACGGTTGGGTGCCAGTTCGGTATCCAGGCGGCTGTCATGGGCCGCGGCAAGGCCGCTGCCGGTCGGCTCCGCGTTCACGGTTGGTGTGCTGTCTGGGAGATTGCTGTCAGGTATCATGATTATGCAGAGCCCGTTAGCTCCCAGGAACGTTGCCCGACAAAACTTCGATTCTGGCAGCAACAAAAAGTCTTGCTACCTATGCCAGAGCGGTATTGCAAGCCCGGAGAAGCTAAAATTTACGCAAGTTCCGGCGCGTCCCATTCGCGTGATTCCAATGCATTGCTGATCGAGCGCACCCGGTAGGGCGTTTCTCCGCCGTCCGGGTGCTTGATCAACACATCTTCGCCCGGTTTTTTGCCGACGAACTGCGCCATGAACGGCGATTGGTAGGACACAATGTTACGGTCGGGATCCGTTTCGAACCTTCCAAGGACCGTGTACTTCTCGATGCGCTTCTTTTTCAGGTTCTCAACTTCGCACGCGGTGCCGAATCCAATCACAGTGGTTGATACTTTCGACTTGTCGAAGATACGGGCAGTCTGTAGTGCCTGCTGCAGTTGCAGCGACGCCTGCATCAGGAGTTTTTGCTGCTCCTTCGCGTAAATGTAGCCCGCGTTTTCCTTGAGATCGCCTTCGCTGCGTGCCTTCTCAATTTCCTTTGAGTTTGCCGGGATCCTCACGGTGTTCAGTTCGTTTAGCTCGCGGAGCTTCAATTCCCGGGCTCGTTCCGTGCAGTAGTGCAGCGCATCGGCGCTGGCTTGGACAGCGGCTGCGATCCCCGCGGCACCGGTCGGCTTCTCTTCCAGCAGCTCTCGCTTTGTAAGGATCAGCTGCCGTTCCGCTGCGTGCCGATATGCCTCTGCCAGCGCGCTGTGCCCTTGAATGGTGCGCCGCAACCGTCGAGCCTGGTCCAGGCTCATCTGCTCGACCGCTGTGCAAAGCAGTGAGAAGCGGTCAGTTTCAAAGAGAGATTTCGTGCGGGACAGAAGCAGCTTCGCCGTGGCCTGGGTCGCTTTGTCGACACTCGGGCGATCCATCATCTTTTCCCAGGTGTCCATTCCATCGAGCAGTTCCTGCACCAGCCATGTGGCTGGAAAGTAGCTTTCCATATGCTTCCATGAGCCGTCGATCATTTGCTTCACAGCCCACAGGTAAGTTTGCGGGTTCTCGAGCGGACGTTCGAACAGGCCCTGCACCGCGTGTATCGCGATATCGTTGTGGTGCTCAGGGTCGAGAGCTTTCCAGATGACTTGAGCGAGTTTGCTGGGAGCCTTCGGAAACAGTTTTGCGGCGAGTTCGAATCCGCGATCTCCATGACGCTCCATCAGCAGTCGTAACGCGCGCTGCGCGTGATCGGGATGTTCCATGTCAGCCAGTTCAGAATAGCTGTCATCAAAATCCTCGAGCAACCCGGTGGCGGCTGGTAGTGCGGTTGCTTCGTTTTTGACGGCGCTGCCGGCGAGCTCGCGCAGATCCTCCGCCAGCAACGCGCATTGCAGCCGGTCCGTGCTGCTCATTTGCCGAGCCGTTTTCTCATAGTCTTCACTCAGCGCCTTCAGCATACGGTTCACCAGTTCCGGTGAAGGAGTCTTTCCGGCGGCACCTCCCTGGGAGTTCTGAAGGTGCTTAACGGCGTTGATACGTCCCGCCAGGTCGGCGTCCGGACCGAGGAACAGGTCCTGTACTTCCTCTTCAAAAGTTTTGGGCTTGGACCGCAGAATGATTTCCGCATGTGCTCCTCCTTTCGCATCGAAATCCACAAGCGGATCCATTCGGAGTTCGCCGCGTGCTTTGGTCCACCACGTGTTCCAGGCTTTTTCGGAAACGACCCCGTTGATAATCTGCACCTTAAGTTCGCTTTGTTTCATGCGGCCCTTGTTGCTCTCGAGCACCAGCTTGATCAACTCGACAGGGCTTTCCTCTGCCAGGGCCATCAGTCGCTCAGGTTCGGTCGCCCGTTGTGCGAGGAAGTGAGAGGGCGGCAGGTAATTAAGGAAGTCACGCACGCCCGCCAATGTCAGGACGCGGCCCTTCTCGTTTGGAAAATCCAGCGAGACCTTTCCCTCGGTAAGATCGAGCGACTTTATAACACCGACTCCCCACGTAGCGTGTTCGTAAGCACGACCCGGGGAGAATTTCAGCAGCGCACGGAAGCGTTTCAAAGCCTGGTCAATCGGTGCGCCCTGTTCTATTTTGGATACGCGCAGTATCTCGGAAACGTTCGGATGATCCTCGTATTTCGCACTGAGCGCCAGCACCACGGCGTTGCGGAATTCCTCGCTGTCGGGCCACATAGTTGCGGCAGCGTCTACGATGCGAAGGATCACCTGCCAGTCTTCGCGCGCCTCGGCGGCTGCGACAAGCTGGGTCAGCAGCATGCGTACGGCCTCAGGATCGTACGTTGTTGCACGTGCGCGAATCAACTGGTTGTAAAAATCCGCATCCTCGGGCGGTGCTGCGCACACGTCCTTCCATATTTCGAGTAGATCGGTGGCCTCGCCGTGCTTGGCGGTATACAGCACGCGATCGCGCAACGTGGATTCTTCAACTGCAGTCGAGTTCGGATCAGTCATATTGTTCGCATTACGTCCATAAGGAGTTTGGGTCGCGTTTTGGTTATAACACCGACAGGGGAGGAGCGTTCATTTTAATTGCCGATTACGACGAGGCTACGTAATCGAAGACGGGCATTCGGTACAGTTACCAATCTTCGCACCAGCTCTAAACAACCGGCTTTAGCCTGAGCCAGCTTTGTCACCTCGACACCAATCAAGAGAGCGGGTTGCGCCAGGACAGCTAATTCCAGGCCTTTTTGGAACAGCCCGTTAACGGCCCGTTCCGCTGCCTGTACCACCACTTGCTGTACCCGCCGAACCGTTGGACGTACTTCCGGGATGAGAAATGGGTGCACGATTCCGTTCGTCGTCCGTTTTTGTGGCCGGGTTTAATGTTCCGGTGTTGTTTGCCCCAAGGTTTGTTTGAGATACCGTATTGTCCGGTTTTACCCGGGGCAGGGTACCGCTGCGCACACCTGGGTTCTGGATGACTGGCGAGCCGTTCGGGTTTGCAGCGGTGGCAGAGCTTAACACATCGCCCGTGCGCACGAGGTCAGTCGTGTATAGTCCCGGAGCGGTATTGCCGGCTCCCACCCTTGTACCTGGATCAGGAGTCCGAGCGGCTGGGCCACTGGCCGGCACCAGTGCGGCACCCGTGGGCGCGCCGTTTGGGCTGGTGGTCGTCGCAGCCGGTTCTGTGTTGGAAGGTCCGGTCGAATTGCTCTGAGACGGCTGCGCGGTTGAGCTGTCCAGCACGGCTGCTAGTAGTAAAATTGTTAAACCAAGCAATCTCATGGCATCACCTCGTGAAACGTCTAGCCCCAGACGTGCAACGATCGTGCCCAAACACGGGAACGTCCCTGAATTCAGCCGCAGGGCCACCGCAAATACCCTATCGCATTCGCCGTTTCTGAATGCTCAGGACTATTTCCCGCGAAACAGCTTCCCGACATAAATACTGCCGCCGGCGCTGAAGGCAATCCGCTCGCCATCGGGCGCTACTGACGGGTAAAGCTCCACAATGCCGGGTGTATTTGTAAGATTCGTGCGGACACTCCCATCCGCATAGGCATGCCACACATCGCTGTCTACAATGGCTCGGCCATCGCTCACCTGCTGATCGTACACGATGCCAGTGCTGTCGGGCAGCCAACTCGGATTTGTACCGGCACCCAGGTTCACGGAGCCCGATCCATCCACAGCTCCAATATACAACCCTGTTTCTGCGCCACGATAAACCACCCGTGTTTCGTCTGGCGACAGCTTGGGGGTGTTGAATCGATCCTCCGGTCCGGAAACCAGCAACTCGCGGTTTTCGCCTGGCCGCGTGGATGGAATAAAATAAATCTTTTCGTCGCGTGAAAAAACGCGTGCGGGTGCAGCGGGGGCGGGGTAGCGCTCGCCTGTAATCAGCACCTGATCGTATTGGCCGTCTGCGGCCCGAACACGCAGCGACATCCCGTCGCTGTTCCAGCTGAAGTCTTCACCACATTTGGCATCGTTCACGAGCGCTCGCACCGTTCCGCCAGGAAGAGCTCCGCTGATGAACACCGCGTTGCGTCCCTCGCGGGTGAATGCAATGTCGAGCCCAACGGGAGACCACAGAGGCGAGATGTATCCCCCCGGATCCGTCGCTGCACGTGCATCCTGAATCTGGGCATTGCTTGTCTGCCATGCCGGATAAACTACTTTGCTCGCCCGTGATGGAGCCCGTGCACCGACCGGGATCGGCTGCGTAATTGTGGGCTGCGTATCCATTGCCGGCGCGTTTTCCGTCTCGGTGGCTGCATGCCTTTCCAGCGACACAGAGCTGACGCTATCGCTGATGTTCTCC
This sequence comes from Candidatus Sumerlaeaceae bacterium, assembly GCA_051003195.1. GTDB lineage: Bacteria > Sumerlaeota > Sumerlaeia > Sumerlaeales > Sumerlaeaceae > JBPCLP01. The sequence goes on from JBPCLP010000013.1 coordinate 87,460, forward strand.
GTCTTTCCACTTTCAGGCGTGCCGAAAAGATCACGAGGCGACAATACCTGTTCGGGGGTTGCCACGCCTCCGCCTGGTTGTTGAATCTGCTTCGTGCGCTGGGCGTGGTTCACGAGGTAAAGAGTAACGCTGACACTGGCGACAACAAGTGAAGCCGCGCCAATCAGCAGCTCTGTTTTACGCATGCAGGCTCCGGAACATGAGGCAGTGTTCTAGTGCAGCAAAATGGGGATGAAAGAAAATACTAACTGCACTGTGCAGGACTAACGAACAGCCGACTGCAGTTCCTGCGTCAGCGTTTGTTTAAGATCGGGAGTCGCACCCGTATGGACCGACCGAATGGTGCCGTCGCGACCAATCACCACTAAATGCGGAATGCCTGACACGCCGAACGCCTGTGCGGCGCGCCCGCTGTCGAGTGCCACGGGAATACTCAGGCCCTGCTGCTTTGCAAACGCCTGCACGGTGCCGCTATCCTCGGCCATGTTCACCGCGTAGAACTCGACACCACGTCCGCGCCAGGCCTGTGCGACTTCTGCCACTGCCGGCATCGCCTGTTTACAAGGCCCACACCACGTTGCCCAGAAATCCAGGACGACGGCTTTTTTCCCACGCAGATCCGACAGTCGAATAGTCCCGCCGTTTAGCAGCGGCAGCTCGACATCCGGTGCGCTGGCAACGGCCTTCGTCACGGGTGCGCTCATGCTGCCGGTGATCGGCGCCTGGAAATTCTGGGTGGAGGGAGCGTTCGGCCTCCGCCAGATTCCCTGCGCCGCGGGGGTGCCAAGTTGTTGCGTCTGGCCCTGCACTGCTACCAGCGGTGTCTGTTTCGGCGCCATGTTCGTTTGCGAGGCGCCCAGTCCCTCCGATAGTGACGGAACGGTTGTGTTGCTGCCAGTTCTCGGAGGTTTTTGTGTTAGAACCTGCGTTTTGATTTCAGGTGTTGCGGCAAGGGCCACATCCCTCTGTAGGTTCTGCATATCAGAAATCACAGGATCGATCGGTCGGCCTTTTTTCCTGACAGACTTCCCGGTGGATGGCTTCCAGTTCGCCGCCGCCAGGTTCGGCCCGCCAAGCTGGTCGACTTTCTGCGCACTCGCGGGCAGATTCAGACGAAACGTCGCATCCGGCAGGTCGACGTTTACCTTCCATGCGAAATCCACTTCCAGCCGCGAGTCCGCTCCGGACTGCCCGGCGGCAGGCGGCAGCGTCTGTGCTGTATACAGATGAACAGGAACGGCCGCCGGACCCATCGCAACCCACAGTTCGGTGTTCACTCCGCCCTGAAGTGGCACAAGTAGATGATAACAGGGCACTCCATAAAGCTCTTCAGGCTGCATTGCGGTCGGTGTCCCTGACATCACCTCCGCAAGTTTGGCGGGAGTCAGATCCGCCGAAAGCAGCGCGGCCGTAAGCTGGCCGAACGGGGATACCATCGGTGAGAGTCGATCATCTACCGTGTCGTCCGCCCCAAGAGCAGTTACAGTGTATTTGCTCAGAGATGGCAGGTAAAGCGTACAGTTCCTGCCATCGATTGCCATCGCGTTGGAGCCCGACTCGCCCTGTGTCGTCCACACCACGCGGTCTGGCCGGCGCAGCCATACGCGCGAGCGGCTGGAATTGGTGCGTTCCATGCCGGAAATAGTAAGTGTGGAGGTGCAGGTCAGCTCTGTGTAGAAGGCTTTCTGTGCCTGCAGATAATGTATGCATGATTCGAGCACCTGCACTGCGTCCAACGTCTGCATTTGAGGAGCAGCAGACGATGCCAACACGCCGGGTGGCGGGGGAAGTGGGGCGGCTGCATGCACTGGCTGTTGCTCGGAATACGTAACGCGATTCGCGGCGGGCGTCGAGACTGGCAGTTCAACCTGCGCTGAGATCAACCCGGTGAGCATAAGAAACGGCAGCGCGAGCGAAGCAAGGTGCTTACTTTGGACAACGGTTCTGCGGGGGCGGGCCATACTCATCAGGTGCTAGTACCATGACACCCCGAAGTGCGTTCGCAAGTGGAAGTCTACGGGCCTTATGGAGCCAGGTGCTGTCCAAGGGTGTCGAGTACAGTCACGTGGTCGGCTCCCGGTATTTCATGCAGCTTAATCATGGACTTATGTGCGGTCGCGAGCTCACGGCTCATTCGTACCGGGATGATCGGATCGGCATCTCCGTGAAGTATTCTAACTTCTGGAGGAGATGGACGTGCGGCGAGTGCGGCGAGCCGTTTCTCGTTATTGTAATTATGCGTAAGTACATTTGCCAGCACAGGCCCGACGACTTCGCGTGCCATCGACTGCATGGAGGTAAATGGCGCAGCCAGGACCGCACGCCGGATCGGATGCCGAACAGCGAACTGCAGTGCCACGGCTGCCCCGAGCGAATGCCCCGCAATATTTAAATCGCCCTCGAGGTCCTGCGGTGTACAATGCAACCACGATGCGAGAGCAGCGAGTGCAGCTTCGCTGCTTTCCTCGATACTTCCGGGTGAAGCCGCTCCCTCGCATTTTCCGTATCCAGGATAATCGATCAGCAGGAAAGCAGCTGCGGGATCAGGTGCCTCTTTGACAATGTCCGACCAGAACAACGCAAGAGATCCATTGCCTCCAAAAAACAACCACAACCGGGCAGGCGCACTTGTAACATCGTCAGTATTCCTTGGTGGCACATAGAACGCCGTCTGTTTTCCGCACGCTGTCGTGTAATCGATCTCCACGCCACGTTCAGGAATAAGCCGCTTATAATCCGGATGATACGGGCGCGGGTGATAAATCAGCTTCGCCTGAAAGAAAAACAGGAAAAGCCCCAACACGAGTAAGGCGATGGCCGTAATTTTGATTACTGACAGGAGCAGGCTGAACATTCGTTTTCTCACGGCACAGGCAGACTGTTGGGTGAAGTCAGCCGGAGGGTTTCTGGAGCAACTCGCACAGCCGGATAAAGTCGTAAAGGTATAGTCGAATACGTTCTGCGTCGTCGCTCTTGCTCGGGTATGCGCCAAGGTACTGTTGCGCCCCAAAAATTGCCGAGGAGTCGAAGCGGTTGCTCGCTTCGAGTATTTTTAAATACAGCTGTTCCTTTTCGTCGTCAATGTCATCGGCCCGTTCCAGCGATTGCTGCACGTCGGTAAGTGAGCTCGCATTTACGGTACGCCCAAGCGACCACATCCGGCGATCGTTGATCGACTTTCGCAGCGTACGTGAAAGCGGTACAAGGCGCGTAAGAGCATAGAGCAGGTCGGATGTCTCAATCTCTGGTTTTTTGCCGTATGCATTGAACATTGCTTCCACGACTACCTGCTCAATTTCAGCACCCGAATAGCCTTCGCTCGCTTCCGCGAGATGATCCAGGTCAAAATCAGCTGGCTTGCGGCTGCGTTTCGAGAGGTGGATGGCGAAAATATCACGCCGCTCCGACTCTGCCGGAAGATCGACAAAGAAGATTTCATCGAAGCGCCCCTTGCGAAGAACTTCGGCGGGAAGCCGCTCAATGTCGTTAGCTGTCGCGACGACGAAAACCGGCGCCGTTTTTTCCTGGAGCCAGGTGAGCAGCGTACCAAACAGCCGTGCCGTGGTGCCGCCATCTGTCGAATCCGAGGAGCCCACTCCGCTGAGACCTTTTTCAAGCTCATCTACCCAGAGCACGACAGGAGCGATGGTCTCCGCAATAGACAGCGCACGGCGAATATTGCTTTCCGTCTCGCCCACCATCTTTGAGAAGAGACGGCCAATGTCCAGCCGCACAAGCGGACGGCCCAGCTCGTTCGCGGTCGCTTTAGCGGCAAGGCTTTTGCCGCAGCCCTGCACGCCCACCAGCAGCACTCCTCGCGGTGGCGGAAGCCCGAAACGTATCGCCTGCGGATCCATGGCGGTTCGCCGTTTCGCGATCCATGCCTTGAGATGGTCGAGACCCCCCACGGCAGAGAGATTATCATTTGTATCGATGTACTCCAGCAGGCCGGATTTCCGAATGATCTGTTGCTTTTCCGCATAAACGAGCGGAGCCTGCTCGGCACCCAGGCGTTGCGCCTGCACGAGCGTTTTGGCGAAAACATTTTCGGCTTCATTGATCGTAAGGCCGACCGATGCATCCAGGATCGCTTCGAGTGAGTCTTCGTCCAGGTCTACTCTCAGGCTCCGGTTCTCCGCGACATCCGAGGCAATCTGGCGCACGAGATCTTCGAGTTCCGCGCGGTCCGGCAGCGGGAAATCGACAATCGTAATGTCCTTTTCGAGTTCTTCCGGCAGGCGTAGCAGCGGCGAAATAATAACTGCGGTCGAAAGCGTTGTACGCAGCAGGCTCGCCAGGTCCCGCAGGCGGCGTTTCACTTCGCTGTTCTGCATGAAATCATGAAAGTCGCGCAGAACGAAAATAGATGGTTCCGGCGTGGCGAGGATCTCCTTTAGCGCGATCAGGGGATCCTTCGTGTCACGCCGACCCTCGGCTCGTCCTTCCAGCGCGGCCCGGTAGCGCGAGAGGCCGTTGCTGATCGTCCAGTCGAACATCTTTTTCCCGAGCGACTCCGCTATGCGGTGAATCTCTGCCAGCGCACGCTCCTCCTCCCAGCTGACGACGTACAGCAGCGGGTATCGCGCACGCACAAGCGTCTCAATAGCAGAGGCCGCGGCAGAGCGCTTGCGCGCAGGTGCAGCCGGGGCGCGATCGGGCGGCTGCGCACCGCGCGGATGCGGTCTAGCGATAGTCACGAAGCTTCAGTACCACGGTCTTCGCAGAATGGTCAAGCGCTCGTGCAGTTTAAAGTGCAACAGCGGCATCACTGACTGGCGTCAGTCACTCCACACAGGCGCGTTTGGATCAGGTTCGTGGGTCTGGTGCTGGATGCTGATGTGAGTCACACCGGGAAATGCCCGGCGAAGGGCGTTGTCCACGCGCTGCTCAATCTCCGCAGTTTCACCGGCAGTGAGATGTTCGTCTACTACGACGTGGAGGTCCAGGTGAATGTCATTAAGTGTGCCGTGACTCCGGATCGCGTGGGCATTCAGCACTCCTCCGACGCTTTGCGCCACGTGGCGCACTTCACCCGGCTCCAGACGGCGTCGCTCTGTGAACGCATTAATATTATCGTCGAGGATATGCCGGGCGGCAGCGAGTAAAAAACCGACAACCCCGAGCGCCAGGAGCGGATCGACCCACCACGCGAAGCGGCCCACCAGCAGTGAAAGCAGGCCCATCCCGGAGACCAGCGCATCGGAGTTCGTGTGCGCGGCATCCGCTGAAAGCAAGGCGCTCGAAAGGCTCCGGCCAGCGCGGCGCTCGTACCATGCAACTACGAGGTTGATTATCAGCGAGGCCGCAATCAGCCACACAAAAAGCCAGTCGATCGCAGCAGTGCCCGGCCTGGTCGTTGGACTGGCCGAATGATTCAGCACACTGTGAAAAATCTGCTGCAGAATCTCCCAGGCGAGCAACATGACAAGTCCGCCAATGAGCATCGCCGCGAGACTTTCGATTTTGCGATGGCCATAAGGATGTTCTTCATCCGGCGGCTGGGACGCCTGCCGCATGGCCACCATCGCGACCACGTTATTTGCACCATCCAGCAGGCTGTGAAAACCGTCCGCCAATACCGTCGTGTGTCCGCTCATAGCGCCAACTACGATCTTAAGACCTGCCAGCAACCAGTTGACCGCGAGAGTGACGCACAGGACGCGCATGATTCCACCTGCTCGCAAAATTTCGGATTGCGGCAGTAGTTGTGGATCCGGTGAGCTGGTATTCTGGAGAGTATGGTTCAATACGGGGCTCTTGAGTAGATTGACACTATCGACTGGAAAGTGGAAAATGCGCTGCCAGCGCGCTTCCGCCTCTTGGAAGACTGCTACGACTGCACGGTATTTGCTCTTTTTACTGGCGAACGGGCGATCAGCGCTTTCGAAAAGCGCATGAGCGAACGAACCTGAACAGGAAAGACCGAGACATGAGACAATTAAACACCGCGAGAAAAACTGCCGGTAAGGCAATGTTCATAGCACTGGGTGTTGTGGCTGCAATTATAGTTCTTTTGTTAATCCTTGTGTCGTGGGGTGTCGGGGTCAACAATAACCTCGTACGGCTGAACCAGGCCGCCGATGCGCAATGGGCGACCGTGCAGGCGCAATACCAGCGTCGGCTGGACCTGATTCCGAATCTCGTCGCGACCGTAAAAGGGGCAGCAGCGCAGGAGTTGCAACTGGTAGTGGGTGCAGTCCGCGAGCGCGCCAAGGCTACGCAAATCCAGGTCAATCCTTCCGACCCGGCACAGTTTAAACAATTCCAGGACACGCAGGCCCAATTGTCGGGAGCTCTCAGTCGGCTCCTTGTAACCGTGGAACGTTATCCGGAAATTAAAACGAACCAGAATTTTCTGGAGTTACAGTCACAGATCGAAGGTACTGAAAACAGGATTTCCGTAGAGCGCAAACGCTACAACGAGACGGTGCAGGCGTATAACAACGCGGTGCTCGTGTTCCCGGGTTCCTTGATCGCGTCCTTCCGCAACTTCAAGCAGCGTCCATACTTTACGGCAGACGTAGAAGCACAAAGCGCCCCGAAGGTCGACTTCGGTGCTTCGCCCGGCGGTACGGTACCGCCCGCAGGCGGACAAAGTGCCGCACCGGCTGCAGCGCCAACAACAGCTGAGCAGGTGCCTCCTCCTCCGGCGGCACCCTCACCCACCAAAGCCTTGCCACCCGAGGGCGCAATGCTCATGAAGTCCCCCGCTCTATCCGCGGCGGCTTAAGCATGCTCCAAACGATAGCCGGCAATCGTCAGTACACGCTGGCTGAAGTGCTCGGGCGCGGACGTTCAGAGATGATCGCTGACGCGGTGCACGATGCGGAATCGTGTACCAGCGGCGAGATTGTCGTGCAAATTGAGCAGGAACTGCCGCCAGGAGTTAGCGCGCGAGATGCCGCAGTCGCCCAGTTTCAACGGCAGGGGATCGCAAATACCAAACTGAACAATGGCATACTGCTGTTTATCGCGCTCGACGAGCGAAAGATCGAGCTTGTGGCAGACAGCGGCATTTCCAGTAGGATCGGACAGGAACAGTGGGATTTCGTCGTGCAGATAATCAGCCTTGGATTTCGCACGGGTTTTCCGGCGGAGAGCATTGTGATGGCGCTCGCCGCAATGGGCGACCTGCTGGGCTGCCATTTCCCGTGGCAGCCAGGCGACGTGAACGAACTGCCCGATAGTCCGAACCGATGATCCTTTTGGCCAGCCGCTGCAGCACCGTTCGGATCATTTGCCTGGTGGCTCTAATGCTGTCGGCGATAACCGCCACAGCCCTGGACGTGCCGCCTTTCAATCCCGAGCACAAAGAAGTAACGGACCTCACCGGGACTCTGAAGCCGGCAGAAGTAAGCGCGCTGGTGAGCAAGATACAGGCGGTCCAGGCGAGCGACGGTACACAGATTTCCGTCCTGCTTATACCAACCCTGGACGGTGATGAGATCTTCGACTTCACGCAACGAGTGGCCACCACCTGGAAAATTGGCCAGAGCAAAATCGACAACGGCGTTCTGTTTCTCATCGTGAAGAACGACAAAAAGGCCCGTATCCATGTTGGCTATGGGCTTGAAGGGCGGCTGACCGACGCATTGAGCAAACGCATTCTGCTGAACGAGGTGCAGCCGGAGTTCCGCTCTGGTCGCTTTTACCAGGGAATCGATCGCGCTGTCACTGCCATCATCCAGGCAGTGAAGGGCGAGTATACCGCGCCCGCGAAAAAGAGCACCGGAAAGAGCAGCGACGCCGGCTTCTGGGTCATGCTGGCCATTCTTGCGTTCTTGTGGATGAGCGGAATGCGCATGTCACGTCGGGGTTCCCGCCGCAGGCGGCGCGCATACGGCGGCTTTTACTTTCCGACGTTGGGCAGCGGCGGCGGTGGCGGCTGGAGCAGTGGAGGCGGCGGTGGCTGGAGCAGCGGGGGTGGTGGCGGAGGCTTCGGCGGCGGCGATTTCGGTGGAGGCGGCGCCAGTGGCGACTGGTGAATGCGTGCCCATGCCCCCCGGCAGGGTCACACTTCTATTGCAGTTTACTCGCCATGTTCAGGCACTCGATCGCAGCCTGACGTATGATCGACAGTTTCTGTAAATCGCTGATCTCTGGATGAATGTACGGGTTGCGAAAGTGCTGCAGGCTCACAAGCAATTCCGCAAATCGTATGACTTCTGCCTCGGTGTCCAGACCCTTGAGACCCAGCGGGTTGTGAACTTTGACCGTACGCGCTTGTTTCTGCCATTGGTAGGTACGTCCAAACGCGATAATCATAATCCCCAGCGCCTTTAAGCCGTCCGGCTTATAGCGGCTCTGGTGTTCAAGAATGCGGCGCAGCGTCTGTTTAACGTTATCGATCGTGAAATCCATCTCCCTGCCACGCAACAACAGCAGCAGGTGCTGGTGGTAAAAAACGGAAAGACTCTGATTGTTGTTCTCCATCATCTCCATAACAAGCATGGAGGTCTGCTCATGTGCCAGGAACCGCTGCAGGCGTTTCGCCATCCTCGCCTTCACTTCGTTCTCGACCGCGAAACAATACGAAAACCCAACGTTGCGCGAAAAGTCGATCGAGCCCGGGATTTTCTGCTGCTGGTCGTAAAGAAATTCTGCGATCCGCAGACTCTCTTTCGAATCCTCAGTGAACGTATCATATGCCGGAATTTCGCGACGTAATTCCGTCTCAACGGCTTCGAGATTTTTAGGCTCGGCTGCAGTTGCCTGCGCGTCAGGTCGCGATTCCGTAGATTTATTCGCCAGGGCTTCTGCTTGCTTGCGTGCTTCTTCCTGGCCAGCGCGTTCGTTTATCTGGTCATATAGATCAAAGGCCTCGCGGCGCAGGTAGGGGTGCATCTCCGGCTGCGCGAGCAGCGACCTTAACTCCTCCACCGAAGTCTTTGGGTCCGCGTTTTCATCGGAGAGCAGTGTTCTGGCTCGCTGCACCACGGAGTCATACACGCGGTTTCGTTCCAATTCCGCCCTGCAGGTGTCGATTGCCTGGTAAAGGCGATCGATTTCATCCTCGATCCTGCTTTTGCTGAGCACAGCACTCGCCCCGTACCGCTGCGCCAGCGCGCCTTCCTCGAAGGTGCCAACCGCGCTGATCATGATAATAGGTGTTAACGGGCTGGAAGTCTTGATCGACTTGATCAGCTCCAGGCCCTCCGTCTCGGTACGCATTTGCAGGTCTGTGATCACGACATCCGGCGTAGTTTCATTGACCTTCTGCAGTGCTTCCTGTGTATCCTCCGCCTCTTCCACTGCGTAATTCTGCAGCAGCAGATTGCGCCGGAAAGCTTCGCGGTAGATACGATTGTCGTCTACGATCAGAACGCGCGCACTTGTGCCTGGACTCTCTGGCATCTAAACCGTATCTCTATTGGCACAAATCATAGCTAATCAAAGTGCCAGCTGTTTGCCGATTGCGACTACAAAATAACAGCAAGCAATCGCGCCGCACCCTTTCACCCAACTTTGGCCTCCGAACGCTCCATGCTACGCAACAGCAGGGTGAATCGCGCACCGCCTTCAGGCAGGTTTTCCGCCACTACACCACCATCATGAAAGTCCGTCATAATCGTGTGCACCCAGCTTAACCCCAGCCCTTCACTCGACTCGCTCTTCGTCGAATAACCGTATTCGAAAATAGCCTGCAGTTCCGCAGGAGCAAGCAGCCGGTTTTCGCTGTCGCGGATACCCGGTCCATTATCTTCGACGTCAATCCGATAGAGCTGTGCCGCAGAATCGAACCTCGTACGCACGATGACGACCGCCTGGGGGTTCTCAACCGCCGACGCCCTGCGAAGTGCGTCCAGCGCATTGGTCAGCACGTTGAATAACGCCAGCTTCAACAATCGCGGCTCTATAATCGGCGCTGGCATTTGCGTGTCCAATTCGCGCCGTATGGAAACTCGCGCCGACACCGCCGGTTCAAATGCCGCCAGGAATTCCTCGATGACCGACTTCAGGTCGCGCCGTTCAAATTGCGGTCGTTTGACGTTGCTGAATGAGCGGTAAATGTTCACGATTTCCTGCAGGAACCTTGTGTTCTCTAACAGGCCGTGGATTGCCTGGCGCAGGAGTTCGCCTCTGGCTGTGTCGGGCTCCTGCGAAGGCGCATCCAGCAAACGCCGAACCGCCATCAGATCCAGTTTGCTCGTCGCGATGATGTTCGTGAGATCGTGCCCCAGGTTGCGCGACAGTACGATATTAGCTTCGCTGCGCTGGCGGAAGATGCCCTGACGGTACGCCTTATACGCCAGAAAACCGCGGCGAATTACGATACATGCCCGTCGCAGGCCCTCAGCCCGATTTTTCATACCCGGTAATTCCTGGTCTAACATTCCTGTGATCAGCAGAAAGCTGCCTGTCGAAAGCGGAGCGAAATAGGTGAAACCCGCGCCTGACGAGTTATGCTCGAACTGCCCGTCTTCCTCAACCGACTGGAGCTTCTGGGAAGACAGAAATGGTTTTATTTGCGTCAGCAGTTCCGCATCCTTTACCGGCTCTGTTTGCGCAACGGGAGAAAAACTCTCAGTCACAGCAGATTGCTCATCCGAAATGGCGATTTCGGCGGCAGCAATTCTGCCCACGCCGAAAGCTTCCGCGGCAATCCGTAGCGCCTCCGCTACCGCCGCTGCGCGATCTTCCGCCTGCCCCTCTACGTCCGGGCGTGTGGGCGCGCTTAGTTTCTCTTCGATGAGGTGCAGCAGCGCCCGCGTCGCGAGCTGGTTGTATGCCGACTCTAGGTGCGCCCGCGCTTTAAGGATCAATCGCGGTGGGGTCTCGCGCGAGCGTTCGAGGTGCCGCGTTACATTTCGCACCGGCCGCAGCAGGTTCTGGTAAAGGAACGCGTACACCGCGGCCCACAATGCCACAATCAAAAAGGCAAGCCACCGGAACCGGCTCGTGAGCTGCTCAATCGGCGGGTAATTTGACGGGGAAGTATAGTAGCCTATGAGCAGGCCCCGCTGCGAGGATTGGGGATCACTGACACCCTGTGAAATGCGGCCTGTAAAATCACGCAGAAACAGGCTGTTGTGCCACGTATTGAAACGGTTTACTTTCGCTGAGTTGTCCGCTTGCGCCACGATTACGTCCGTTGCGTCACGTAGCTCCATTCGAAACATGCTGGACGGACCAGTGACAATCCCACCCAGAGTTTTTTGCAGGCTCGCCAGCGCTGCCACGCGCTCTGCGGGTGTGGTGCCAAACAAGGCCGCATTTGCGGTCGTATTAATATCCGGCAGATCGAAAATACGGTAATAGTTGTACCGAATGATCTCAAGCTTTTTGCTGGTATAAACCTGCCGATCGAGAACATACAACACCATCAACAGGGTCAGGAAGTACATGACCGTGCCCGTCGCCACGATGCCGATCGGGCGCATTACCCGCCGAGCTTTGGTTGTTGAATCCGCCATTTGAAGTGAATGCCTTACGAGCCTTACTTAAACCATTCTAGAGAATTGGTGGGAATGGAAGAAACATTCTTCGAGATGCTGGAGCGCACCCAGGCGGTGGATCGGCTGCTGTTCTGGCTGGCCGTGCTTTCTCCACCGCTGATCGCCGCTGTGGCTGCATTGCTGCGGCACAAGCCGGCTGTCACCCGGCACCGTCACCGGTGGGTACTCGCCTGCCTCGTCTGGCCCGCGGTGCTTGTTCTTTGGAAGGTGTACAATGCTGTTGTCGACCGTTTTGGCCTGGATAGCATCCTCGGGCTCTTTGTAAATGTTGGGGTCTTCGCTGCCGCGGCAATGCTCGCCACGGGCGTCCGCCTGGTTTTGCGGGCTGCTTTGCGCGACCATGGCCCTGTCGAATCCACCCCGATAGGGCAGGTGCAGACAGCTCCGGAATTCCGTCCATACAAACCCGCTTTCATCCCGCCGGACGCAGACCGCGAATATAGCACAAAAATCGCATCCGGGGAAAACATTGCCCCGCAGGCGAAGGAGTAACATTAGAACATGAAATGGAATCGTAAGCGCGTCGCTCTACCCTGGCTTTACGCAATCGCACTTCCAATCCTGCTGGTCGGTTCCATCGCAACGGCCGCAGAGCGCAGCGGAAGATTCGAGGATGTCGAGCTGCGAATCTCGCTCAGTCCTACCGAGATCATGGTCGGCCAGCCGGTTGTCCTGCAACTCACGATGAGCAACAAAGCGACCGAAAGCGGCGGTATACCCGTTTTCTCTGCGCGTCTGCAATTGCCCGAAGGAAACGATCTCGACATTTTTGTGCAGGCGCCTGGCGAATCCGAAACGCGACTCGAAGGCGCGCTTGAATCCGGGCTGTATTCCGGAAGTGCCATCGAAGTGCCGCCGGGTAGAACCATCAAGCATGAGATGAACCTCATTTACGATAAAGCCCAGCCGAATGGATATATCTTCAGCAAGCCGGGCGAGTATATGATGCGGGCACAGGTTCGCTTTTCTCTCAGCACAAACCCCGAGCCGCGTAAGCTGGCGCTTTCAGGTGTGAAAATTACGGTGCGTGCGCCGGAGGGGCCTGCTGCGGAAGCCTGGAAATTGATCAACAATCCGGAGGCGGCCAGGGCGTTGCAACTGGGCAAACTACCCAATGACGATATCCGCCAGAAATTCGCCGAAGTGGGTGATAAGTTCCCGACCACTCCTTACGGCAAAACATGTGCGCGTGTAGTGGCTGTCAGTACCGCGTTTGGTCCCAAGGCCGATATGAGGCAGGCGCTTCCGTTACTGCTGAAATACGAGAAAACGTATCGTAAAGAAACCGACTCGGATCTGATCGCGTACACCATTGCAGGGGCCCACCATGTGCAACAGGAGTACGACCTCGCGCGCGAGTGGATGTACTACATGATCGACCAGTACCCGCAATCCACGCTGCTGCGCAAACAGGACCCTCTCTACAAATACTATTGCCTCGACCCCGCTGAGGCACTGCTGACCTTCCCATGGTACCTGACAGAGAAGCCGTGGATTGTCCCGGGCAGCAAGCCGCCTACCAGTTTGCGTCCCATACAGGATTGATGACCACCTCGCCTGGACCTGCCGGATCGCAGGTTTGGAGAGTGAGCGGCCGCGAATTCAACTTGAGCCGCCGCACTGCCGTGATGGGAATCGTAAATGTAACTCCCGACTCCTTCAGTGATGGCGGGCAATTAGGTAACGTCGCCCTCGCAACCGAAAGAGCGCTGCAGCTTCTAAGCGACGGTGCCGACATCATTGATATCGGCGGCGAAAGCACGCGACCCGGGCGACCCGAAACCGTCACCGTAACCGAGGAGCTGGATCGCGTACTTCCCGTCGTGGAAGCACTCCGTAGCCAGGCACCCGATGCGGTTATCTCGGTCGACACGTATAAAGGAGAAGTCGCAAAGCAGGTGCTCGCCGCCGGCGCACATATTATCAACGACATCACGTCACTGCGCCGCTCTCCCGAAATAGCCGGATATGTGCGCGATGCAGGGGCCGGGCTCATCCTTATGCACATGCTCGGTGAACCGGAAACCATGCAGCAGAATCCCACCTGCTGCGACGTGTTGGTCGATATCCGAAACTTTCTGCGGGAAAGAATCCAGTTCGCCACGGCAGAAGGTGTGCCCGAAACCGCAATAGCGGTCGATCCGGGTATCGGCTTTGGTAAAACGATTGACCACAACGTCGAGATTCTCGCCGGCCTGGAATACATGCGGCTCCTCCAGCGGCCGATCTGCATAGGCGCATCCCGCAAGGGATTCCTCGGCAAACTGACCGGCGATCTGCCTGTCGCCGATCGCGAGGAAGCAACCATTGCCGCCCATATGGCAGGTGTATTACATGGCGCTTCCATCATCCGCACCCACGATGTGGCCAAAGCGCGTCGCTCGCTGGCAATCATTGACGCAATTAGATCTCGACTGTAACGGTGGGAAATTCCCGCTGGATCAGGGCTGAGCCCCGGGCGACATGGCGGTGATCGACGTGCCGATGTCGCGCCGCAGGAAGCTTCCCGGGATCACGATGCCAGAGACGATTTCCGCCAGCGCGTAGTGGAGCTGATAGTAGTTGCTGGGGCGCAGAAAACCCGTAATGCGAATCTTCCCTGTCGGACGTCCGCTGTGTAGATGCGCAAGATTCAGCAGCCGGGATTCCTCCGCGGTCAGACCTGGAAATACAGTCTGTTGCGGAGCATGGGTTGGAGTATTAGCCGGTTCTCTTAACTCCCGGGGTATGGATGGGCTTGGGATTGGCATTGCGATCGGTGCAGCAGGTGCGTTTCCCCCCGCCAGACCCGAATTCTCATAAGCAGGCGGGTAGGAGCGAAGCAGGAGCCTCCACTGCGAACGCGAATGTGAATGGATGGTCGCACTCGTGGCTTTAGTGTTCCTGTAGCGCGCGTACACCTGCGAGCCGATAAGATGGTCGTCCTCCTCGCGGTGACCGTGTGCCGGATACCCGCTCGGATGTGATCCCAGGTGACCGTGCGCAAAGACGGTCAATGCGCTCCCGGTCGAGACCGTTTCCGGGCCGACACTCAACAAAACGCGCTTTCCCACCACCTCGGTCACTTCGGCAAAATAGAGTTGCAGCGCAGCCAGGATTTCTGGTGCAGCGCGGTGTCCCAGAAGTTCTGGTCTTGTGGCAGGACCCTGCATTTCAAATCCCGCGATTCGATGATTGAGGATGAAATCCCAAAGTTCGAGCCTGGCATGAAGAAGAGGCGAAACTCCATTCGATGTAGCCGCATCCTCATGCCGGAGCTCTCCCACTATGGCATAGGTGATCATTTCATGCATGTTGAGCAAACTAACCCACGAAGTGCTGTAATCGCCGGTCCATGTAGGGCCCGCAGTTCCCAGGCATGCCAGCGCGGATGATGTAGCCGCTTCCCGGGTGAGCATCTCGATTCCCCAGACGTCGTGGGCTTTCATCAGCCGATCAATTTCCAGGTGGAGCGCGTCGGCAAGGCCGGCAGCGGCCGTGGGCAGGCTGGACGAATTCGCTTCAGTCGTTTGGGACGTTGCAGGATCGAATACCGTCAGGAGCGCAACCCCGGCGCCCGCCCACGTGGATTGCGACCCCATGGCGCAGAGCAGCAAAAAAAGAACCTCGAGCAAATTGCAGCGGCGGCCGTTATGGAACACGAAGTTTCACCTCAGAAGGAGCGGTCAATGTCACTGGCTTTCCATCCAGTTCCAAATAGGTCTTTCCAGCTTCCGCTGTTCTGCCAACGGACAGCGGCTCCAGGTACGTGGCTCCTTTGTTCTTGGCGCGAAAAACAATCGTGCCGAATACAGCTTTCGATGAGGCTGCACCTGAGGCATGTTTCACGCGCAGACGCAGCGTAGCGTGTGAGGGCCCGCGCGGGCGAACCTGCTCGTCCACAAGCTTTGTTCCACTGGTAAGCTCAAACCGCTCGTACTGAAGCATTGAGGGATCATACCCAACTGCTATGCCGAGCACCCGCGTCACGGCTTCCGCGCTGCTTAACTGCACACGTACTCCAAGCTCGCTTCCCGCAGAGGATGCTGGCGGATCCAGTAGCAGGCGGGCTGCGCCGTGCAGCGTTGCGTCGGGTTCCAGGAACACGGTAATCTTCTCACGCACCAGCCGAATGTACTCGGCAAGTTCTTGCCATCGTTGTTCTGCTTGCAGCATCTGCTCCGTTGAGAGGTAGCTTTTGCCGGTCTCACCGTAGTAGCCTTGTGCCGGGTCGATCTTTTTGATATAAATACGGCCTCCAGCATCGATGAAGAGAGTCTCTTCGCCCTTTTTGGCGACATATTCGTCCTCGATCTCCGAAAGCCGAATGCCCCAGTACTCCTCCATTTCCGGGGTGAACTCCGCGCGCGGAATGCGCCTTTCATTCGGCTGAAGGGGATTGGCATCAGGCATCTCGCCAACCGGCGCGGAGAGCGGCCCGGTGGTCGCAGATTGGGCGCGGGCAATGGCCGGAGCAATGAAAAATGCCGCAATCATCAACGCCATGACGGCAAGGCTTCCTCGTGATGACGTCATATATTCGCGATCGGGCGTGTTAACCACAATACAGAAAAAGGAGCGGGGTTTATGCCCCGCTCCTGTGAAACAGGTGGATCACCCGCCCATTGATTCGCTTGAACGGGAACCGGCCTATCTGGAAATCGAAGCGGAAGTTACGACGTTTGCTGCCGCGTCATAGCTCATGTTGGTACCCGTGATATTTTTAACGGTAAACGTCACGGTTCCTGATTTATTTGTAGAGCCGGTCGAGGTGATCGTTGCGTTGCCGGCAGCGTCCGTAGTCGCGGCAACTCCAGCATTGTTGATTAGGCCTGTAAAGTCGCCGGTCACCGTGGCGCCACTCACTGCTGCGCCAGCCGCGTCCACCACTTTGACCACTGATCTGGCTTTGAACTTCTGACCACTCGCCACCCAGCTCATGGTGATGCTGTTGACGTGCGTCACAATGCTCGGCGCTGGAGTTGGTGTAGGAGTCGGCGTTGGTGTGGGAGTCGGGGTCGGTGTTGGCGTCGGAGCCGGGCCACCCGCAATCTGGTACTGATTACCGTTGATGCTGTATTGGGATCCGCCGTCTGTCACCAACTCGACGTAAGGTCCGCCGGAAGCGTGATTGATCGTGTCATAACGCGCGGAACCACTCGCATTTAGCCGCGAGACAGCGTAACTGCCTGGGTGACCATACGAGTTGCCGACTCCATAACTGAAGGTATGCGTTTGCGGCTTCACAACGGTCAGCCAGCCGTCCTGTGAACTACTGTTACTGCCATGGTGGTTCACCTTGTAATGGTCGACATCGCCAATGTTGCCGGCGAGATTGACTTCATAGCTGGAGCCAAGATCGCCGCACAGAGAGGACTTAAAATTTCCAAACTCGAGGCGGTACAGCACACCGTTATTGTTTTCATCGCTTTCGCCTGCGGTTGGATGACCGCAGTAAACCATCGTGCAATTGGTGCCCAGCGAGAACGTCTCAGCGAATTTACGCTTGTTCAGGCCAGCCGTGCCAAAGTATGCATCGTATTGAGAAAAAGCCGTAATGCTGCGTGCGCCGCCGCGGTCATACGCCTGAATCAGCCCGCCCGGGAACTGCTGGGCGAACGTCTCCATTGACTCAAGGTGATCCTGGTGCAGGTGCGAGTTGACGGTGTAGTCGAGCGTGTTATCCGTAAGGCCCGCGGCGATTGCATCGTTCATCGCCTCGACGATCGGAGTTGGGGTGTTGGACGGGCCGCCGTCTACCAGGCAGGATAAACCCTGCGGCCCGATGATGAGTGTGGAATCTCCTTGTCCGATATCGACAAAGTAGATGTGGAGTTTGCCATCGCCAAGGGCGAAGGCTGAGTGTGTGGAGCCAAGGCAGAACATGATTGCTGCAAACGCAGCCATACGGGAAAAGAACATCGCCTAAACTCACTTTTTATGAAATGCGCTGAGAGGCAAAGCTGGTATACAAAGGCAGAAACTAGGGGGATAAGGCATATTGTCAATTGCGCATTTCACTGCGCGACCTCTGTAGCATGGTCACCATGAGTGTGAAATCCGGCCAGAAACTTTCAATCCTCCAGGCAATTAAAGGCATGGAGGACCTGCTGCCGACCGAGGCCGCTAAATATGATTACGTCGAGTCGACAGCACGCAACCTGTTCCCGCTCTACGGTTATGGCGAAATTCGTACTCCGATTCTTGAATCGACCGAGCTGTTTGCGCGCAGCGTGGGGGACGCAAGCGATGTGGTGGTCAGCAAGCAAATGTATACCTTTGTCGATGCCGGCGAGCGGAGTAATACGATGCGACCGGAAGGCACGGCAGGCGTCGTACGTGCGCTCATTGAGCATGGCACACTAAAGGAGCAGCCGCAACAGAAGCTGTTTTATATCGGACCCATGTTTCGATATGAGAAACCACAGAAGGGCCGACTGCGTCAGTTCCACCAGATCGGCACGGAGTTTTTCGGTGTGGCGCACCCCGGGGCTGACGTTGAGATAATTGCTTTGTGCGACACGTATCTTCGCAAACTCGGGTTCCGGAATATTGTGACGAAGGTAAACAACATCGGCTGCCGCGAATGCCGAAAGGCGTATAACGCAATGCTGCGCGAGACAATCCAGAGTAGCGCAAGCGTCCCGCCTGCGGCGTCTACATCCAATGCCGCGCTTGCACAGTCCCACGCAGCTACTGCCGCGCCTTCGTCCCGCTCAGCCCAAAACCAATGGTGCGAACAATGCCTCGAACGCGCACGTGTGAACCCAATGCGTGTCTTTGATTGCAAGGTCGCCCGATGCAACCAGCTTGTCGCGGCGCTCCCGCGCATGAAAGATTACCTTTGTGAGGCATGCCGCACCCATTTTGCCGGTGTAGTACGGCTGCTCGATGCCGCAAAAATTCCGTACGAGCTCGATGAGAGCCTGGTACGCGGCTTCGACTATTACACGCGCACCGTATTCGAAGTAATGCAGGGCAACATCGGCGCGCAGAGCGCCATCCTCGGTGGTGGACGCTACGATTACCTGGTCGAAGAACTCGGCGGCCCCCCCACGCCCGGCGTGGGCTTCGGTATTGGCATCGAGCGGCTGCTGCTTGCCATGGAAGCAAACGGCCTCACTTTCCCGGCCCTTGCCGCTCCTGAAATCTACGCTTTGGCTCTCGACGAGGAATCGATTCCAGCCATATTCGCCTACGTACAGCGCGCACGCGAAGGAGGCAAGCGGGTCGCCTTCGACTGTCAGCCCCGCAGTGCCAAAGCCGGATTGAAGGCCGCCAACCGTGTTGGCGCGCAGGTGGCGGTCATCGTCGGCAGCGACGAGGTTATCCGCGGCGTTGCGCAGCGCAAGAATCTCTCGACAGGCGAACAGACCGAAGTTCCCCTCGCTGAACTCTGAAGTAGAAAACCGGTTCGGAGTACAGGCTTTAGCCTGGGCCGGCGCTGATTTCCGGCAACGCAGTAGCACAGCGGCAAAGGGCGATATCGAAAGGCAGAATATTGGCAGCAACAACAGAGCAGGACAAGGCGAGCACCGCACTAACCGATGCGCAGCGCACATGCTATTGCGGCGAGTTGCGCAGCACCGATTCGGGCAGGGAAGTGGTGCTGAAAGGCTGGGTGCACCGCCGTCGCGATCACGGAGGCGTCATCTTCGTCGACCTGCGAGATCGCACGGGCCTGTGTCAGGTCGTCATCAGTCCCGAGTCGCTGCCCACTGACGTCTTCGCTACAGCGCACGCCTTACGCGACGAGTTCGTGCTGGCTATCCGCGGCAACGTCCGCCCGCGCCCCGAAGGAACGGTTAATCCAAACCTGCCCACAGGCCAGATCGAAGTGAACACCGCCGAATTCGAAATTCTGAACACTTGCCAGACGCTGCCGTTCCGGCTGGACGAGTACACGCACGTCAACGAAGACGCGCGGCTGAAGTACAGGTTTCTCGATCTGCGTCGGCCCGAGATGCAGCGCAATTTCATCATGCGTCACAAGATGTACCAGGTGGTGCGGCAATTTCTCAGCGACCAGGGGTTCCTGGAATTCACAACACCAATCCTGACCAAAAGCACACCCGAAGGCGCGCGAGATTTTCTCGTGCCGTCACGCATGAGCCCGGGTGCGTTTTTCGCCCTGCCGCAGTCGCCACAATTGTTCAAGCAATTGCTGATGGTCGCAGGCTACGACCGCTATTTCCAGATCGCGACCTGCTTTCGCGATGAGGACCTGCGCGCGAATCGTCAGCCGGAGTTCACGCAGATCGACATCGAGGCAAGCTTCATCACCCCGGACGAAATCTACGCGATTATGGAAGGCCTCATCGCGATGGTTTGGCGCGAATGCATCGGCGTCGAAGTCCCCACGCCCTTCCAGCAAATCGGCTATGCTGAGGCCATGCTGAAGTATGGCAGCGACAAACCGGATCTGCGCTTCGAGCTCGAAATTGTCGACGTCACCGGGTTTCTTGGCGCAACTCAGATCAAGGTGTTCAACCAAATCGCCACCGAACGCGGTCGTATACGCGCCTTGCGTGTGCCGGGCGGAGCTTCACTTTCCCGCAAGCAGATCGACGACTACACCGCGTTTGTGGGCATCTATGGCGCACGCGGCCTCGCGTGGTTCAAGGTGCAGGAAGACGGAACACTGCAAAGTCCGCTTACTAAGAACATGACCGAAGCCGAGATCGAAGGCCTGAAACGCAACACCGGCGCCGCGCCTGGCGATATCATCTTCGTTGTCGCCGCCCGTGAGAAGATCGTTTGCGACTCTCTTGGCCAGCTTCGCCTCAAAATCGCGCAGGACACAAACCTTATCCCCGAGAACAGCTATTCGTTCGTCTGGGTCGTCGACTTCCCGCTGTTCGAATATGCTGAGCGTGAGAAGATTTTCACACCCAGCCATCATCCTTTCACTGCGCCGGCTGCAGACGATATTCCACTCCTCGACGAGTACATTGCCGATCCCGCCAAATCCAATGCCGGGCATCCCGACGACAACCCTCTTAAGTGTGTCCGTGCTCTTGCCTATGACCTTGCAATCAACGGCGAAGAAGCTGGCGGCGGCTCGATTCGTATCCACCGCAAGGACATCCAGGACCGCGTCTTCCGTACGATCAACATCGCAGAGGAAGAAGCCCGCGCGAAATTTGGCTTCCTGCTCGATGCGCTCAGCTACGGTGCCCCACCGCACGGTGGCCTCGCGTTCGGCGTAGATCGCATGCTTATGCTTCTTCTCGGCGAAACCAGCATCCGCGAAGTAATCGCGTTCCCGAAAACGCAAAGTTGTGGCGATCTCATGGTCGATGCACCGAGCGCCGTAGATGAGACTCAATTGCAGGAATTGCACATCCGAACCGAGCTTCCGCCACCCGCCAAAGCATAGGAAACCCTACACAAATATGGATCCATACTTTTCTACCCGGAAGACCCCAACCGCAGTCGCAGGACCAACCCAGCCTTTGCTGTTCGTCCTGCTTTCTCTGCTTTTATTATGTGCCTGCGCCGAGAAAGAAGATGAACCCGCTTACTCCCGAATTCAGGGACTGACCACTCCGTCGACTGCCCCGGCAATTGGCCAGCCGACCGCAACGTCACCTGCATCAATTGGTCAGGTGAATACCGCACATCTCGCTCCCGGCAAACCCGCCGACCCGAGCACCACCGAAGCTCAACCCCTGGATTCCGCAACTCCGGCGATGCCAGGCGGCATTCCGCAAGCCCCAGAGACCAAGGTCCTTATCGGTGGCAATAAGCTGCAGGTCGCCGGAATTGCTTTCACGGTTCCGGAGGGCTGGAAATCCGTGAAACCCGCATCGGGTTTCCGTGTCGCCCAATACGAGTTAGCCGGCAAAAGCGGATTTGCGGAGCTCGCCGTATTTTATTTTGGCCCGGGTCAGGGCGGGTCCGTCGAAGATAACGTAAAGCGCTGGGCCGGACAGTTCAAGAGCGACGACCCGACCACCACGACCGTTCCCGTTGATGTAGCGCAGGTTTCAAATGGCGACCTCTCCCTGGCTTTAGTGCGGACGTCGGGAACCTTTGATCCCGGCAGCATGGGTCCCGCCATGGGAGCGCCCGCTGCCCCTAAACCGAAATACGGACTGCTTGGTCTGGTTGTGGTCGGCGGACCCGAGGGACCTGTGTTTATCAAAGCGACTGGCCCGAAAGGAACGGTCGACGAGCAGGCTCAGAACTTTGAAACGTTTGCTCGCAGTTCGAAAAAGAGTAGTTATAAGTAGTCATACCCCAGGGTTGAGTCACGCTTTGCGCTTCTCCACACGGTGCCTGCTCCAACATTCTTAACCCGATTGACAACGCCAGTGCGACTCGAAAGATGCCACGGCTAGTCCACGAAACCCGAGGTTCATCTGTGAAAAAAGCTCTGCTGATGGCTGCACTCGCAACTGCAGCCGCAATATCTCCTGCCGCAGACGCGGAAATTATTGTCGAGTCCGCTGCGGATGGTTATAACGCGGACGCATTCAAGCAGACCGTGGGCCGATGGGCCGAGAGCACGGCCAAGAGCAAAGCGCCTGGACTGCGCGCCACTCACTCCTTCTTTAATGAGCCAAACACAACGGGTCCCGCCTCTGCCCGATTCGTCCCAAACATCCCGCTCGCAGGCCATTATGAGGTCTTCGCGACCTACCCCGAGTCCGGAAACGCCTCCGCGGTGCCCTACAAAATCGTTTCCGCTGATGGTGAGAAAATCGTCACGATTGATCAGAATGGCCGCGATCCTTCCGTCAAGCCGCCTGCCCACCAGTGGTTCTCACTCGGGGTTCACAGTTTTAAACAAGGTTCCGAGGGTTACGTCGAAATCAGCGATCCGCTTACCGGCAAACGACCGCTCGAAAAAGAACCAAACGCGCGTATCTATGCCGACGCTATAAAACTCGTACCAACCGACGTGAAATTGCCCGCTGATTATGTAAACAAGATCAACGGGGCTGCCCCGACAGCAGTTACGTCAGCGCTGCCACCGCAGGGTGCGGTGGCTGTGCCATCCCTCCCGGGCGGAGAAAGCGCTCCGGCCGGTGCTGGGTTACCACCATTACCCGGCCCGAAGGGAAGCTCGTCTGCCGCTGCTGCGCTTCCGCCCCTGCCTGGTGGCGCAACTTCATTGCCGTCACTACCGTCCTCCACAACCAGTATGCCGCCCCTTTCAGGAGCCAGCATAGCATCCGCTGCTCCGTCAGCAGCCGGCGCGGCCGGTTTGCCCTCACTGCCGGTGTCATCCCCACTGGATGCCGCAGCCGCCTTGCCCGCGCTGCCCGGTGGCGCTGCCGCCAGTTCATCCGCCGCACCTTCACTGCCCTCTTTGCCGGGCAATACCCCCCCTGTTAGCACGCTCCCCTCTTTACCCAAAAGTCCCCTTGGAGCGAATGCCGGAACCGCAGCCCTGCCTGCGCTCCCCCCAGGCGGAATGGGTTCCGCGCCAACCTTACCAGCCCTTGGCGCAGCTTCGGGCAATGTGCCCTCCGCGCCTCCAGCATCGTCAGGCGGACTTCCGATGTTACCTTCGGGCACCGTCGCTACTCCTGTCGCCGGATCGAACATGCCCGGCCTTCCCGGCATGGCACTTCCACCCCCGCCGCCCGACACCGCAGGCGCTGCATTGCCGCCGCCGTTGACGGGGCTGGGAACACTTCCCGCGATCCCCGCTGCAAGTGCCGCAGCGCTACCAGGTACCCCAGCTTTGCCGTCGGGCCTTGCAGTGCCGCCACTTCCCGGCGGAATGAGTTCTGCGGCACTATCGGCGCCGGCTCTGGGAACACCCGCATTGTCGATGGCAAATGGCGGAATTGATAATTCGAATATCCAATGGGGCTTCGACTACGGCGCCGCGCTTAACCAGGCGCGAGCCGCTAATAAAAAGGTCCTCGTGTTTTTCGTCGCGCCCGGCAACCGCCAGGCCATCAAATATGAGACCGATTACTTCCAGAACCCCGCCGTAAGGCCGGTACTCGACCAGTACGTCCTGGTGAAGATTAATTTCCCGCAGAACACCAGGCTGGGATATGCCCTCGACATTTACGGCGCCGGGCAAATTGCGATCGCCGAACCTTCCGGCACCAGGATTGGTTCGATCCAGGCCATTCCTGCCACGGCTGAAGATCTCATCAAACAGCTCCAGGCAATTAAGTAGCAGCCAACCTTACGCCGAGCCGAATTCCGCCGCGCGTGGGTGCGGCGCCATAAACACCAGTAACGTCGCGCGCGTCCGTCCTGGGTTCCGCACGCCATGTTCCTCACCCGCACGAGCCCACAATGCGTCGCCGGCAGTCGCAGGCACGTCCTCACTGCCGTCGCGAAAAACCACCTCGCCGCTCAAGACGTAATAAACCTTATCCTCTGCCTCGTGTGCATGGACTTTTTGCTCCTGGCCGGCCTCCAGGCAGTAAAGATCGCAGAAGAACCGCGCGTTCTCAAAGAGGTTTACCTTGTTCAGCTTTTCCGGGCGAAAATAAGTCTGCTCCGAAACGCGCTTGAGCGGCACTGAGGGTTAGGCGGCGATGCTGTCGGTGAGGATGATCGCGCTGTTACGCGCAACCTCGGCAAAGCCGCCGCTGATGTGAAGAACACGCTCCGCCGTTCCGTTGATAATCGTCAATTTGCCTTTGCCCAGCGAGGCAATGAGAGGTGCATGGTCCGCCATCACGCCGAAATAGCCATCTTCGCCCGGGATGACCACCGACGTGACCTGTTCATCCAGAACCAGCTTTTCCTGCGTGAAGACCTGAAGTCGAAATGGCTTGGCCATAATTACTCCCAATTATGCTGAACTTACCTGCTCTACAGCGGCGGCAGTGCTTTTATCCACGAAAACGGCGGCTTGCTGCGCAAGTAAAAAGGCCGCCGGAGGGCGGCCCTTTTCAATCCAGTATGAACAGGTTTCTCAGTTGGCGACCTTCTTGAATTTCGGCACGGTCTTGCTTACCGTTTTCGCGTCGGCGACACTCGTCGTCTTCCTGGCAGGCGCCTTCACAGAAACGACCGGCTTGGAAATCTGTGCCGTCGTGGTCTTCTTCTTTGATACCGCGCTGACCTTGGAAACAACCTTCTTCGCGTCTTTCGAAGCCGTCTTTGCGGTCGTCTTCGCCGCGCTTGCCAGCTTCGAAGCGGTCCCCTTGATTCGGGACTTGGCCTTCGCGATCGCTGAACCGTTCGTCTTCTTCGCCTGAAGGCTGCTATTGCCTACCTCACGCCGCGAAACCTCGCTGCCTTGCGCATCGTAAGTAACTTCCTCGTAGCGCACGCCAAAGAGCGAGTGCCGCTCGACGATCTGGCGCCGAATGAAGCTGGCATCAGCCATCATCTGGGCGCTGCCCGCCTGGTCGTCAATCGGTGCGAAGATCGTGTTGAAATCAACCTGCCGACCACGGCTGAGGCGCACATAGTTAAGTATGCCGGTAGCGATTGCCTTGGCTTCCATCTTATTATAGGAAAGTTGTGCGAGCCGCTGATCTTCGGTTGGACTGCTCAGGAAGGACGCCTCGACGATGACGCCGGGCATTTTGATCCTGTTAAGTACGCGATAGTCACCAATTTTGCCGCCGATGTTCTGCGTGCCGATGTACTTGGAAACCGCGTTCGAGATGTTCTCGGCCAGGCTGACCGCCGCGTTTACGCCCTTGGGATAAAAGCACGCGGTGTAGTTAGTGCCGGGTTTGCCCGCAGCTTCGTTATGGTGCACGCTGATGAAGAGGTCGCAGTTGTTCATGTTCGCCATATCGCTACGGAAGTCCAGCTCGGCGCGCTTGCAGGTGTCGCCCTGGCAGCGCTCCTCCCGTTCGCGCGTCATGAACACCTGGGCGCCGGCCGCTTTCAGGTACTCACGAAGGATGAGCGAGACGCGAAGATTTACATCGCTCTCCGTCTGGCCCGTGGCCACACCGATCGTTCCGCCCGTGTAGTGAGTTTTGGTGAGGTACTGTCCCCCGTGTCCGGGATCCACACAGATCTTCACGCCATCGAGCGGGCGATTCGAACTCGCAAACGCCGAGATTGGCGAGCGGCTCGTGAACGGCGTGGCTTCGGTTACCTGCTGTAGTTTCAGGTTAGCGAGGTGCGGCGCAGGATTAAGCTCTGGCATCGACGCGCGGTCGGCTTCGTAACCTTGGGGTATAAAGGCGAGTGAAGCACATATGCTTCCAGCCATCAGGTATCTCCAAGACTGCATCCGTGACTCCTTATAATACTTAGTTGCTGTGCCTCCACAGGCACAACTTTTGCCCTGCACAACCCATCAGGGTAGGGTATTAGCTGCTCTATCCTTTGCGACGCGGTCCCAGTGAATGCACCTTACGGAATGGCTGGGAGAAACCTCGTACAAGGGCGGGACACCCTGTGTACATTCAGCCGTTGCGTACGGACATCTTGGATGGAACCGGCATCCCGCCGGATGTAAACTTGGATCAGGCACGTTCCCTTCGATCGAGTAAAGCTTTTTCTGCTGTTTGATCTCATCAATACGGGGGATGGATTTCAGCAGACCAAGCGTATACGGATGAAGCGGTTCGGCAAACAGCGAGTTAACATCAGCATATTCAACAATCTGACCTGCGTACATGACTGCCACATGGTCGCTGATCTCCGCGATTACCCCAAGGTCGTGCGTGATCATCATAATGGAAGACCCGAACTCTTCCTTCAGGTCCTCCATCAGGTTCAGAATCTGCGCCTGCACGGTCACATCCAGCGCCGTTGTCGGCTCGTCGGCAATCAGCAGGTCCGGATTGCACGCGAGCGCCATTGCAATCATCACGCGCTGGCGCATTCCCCCGCTCATCTGGTGGGGATACTCTCTCACCCGCTGCTGTGCACTGGGGATCCGCACAAGGTCCAGCATACGGACGGCTTCGCGAATAGACTCGCGCTTGCCCATGCCCCGGTGCACGCGAAACGCCTCGCCAATCTGGTCGCCCACCGTGAACACCGGGTTCAGCGAGGTCATGGGCTCCTGGAAGATCATCGAAATCTTGTTACCGCGCACCTTGCGCATGTCGCGCTCTGGCAGGTCCAGCAGGTTCTGGCCGCGGTAAAAAATCTGGCCGCCCTCGATCTTACCCGGCGGCGACTGGATGAGGCGCATGATGCTGAGCGAGGTGACTGACTTGCCGCACCCTGATTCACCGACAATGCCCAGCGTCTGCCCTTTGCCAATGGCAAAGCTTACGCCGTCCACCGCCTTCGACGTACCCTCCGAAGTGTGGAAGTAGGTCCGGAGATTTTCGACCACGAGCAGATATTTGGCGGGGTCGAAGTTGGGCTGTTGGTATTTGGGGACGGACTCCGCCTCGGCAGACGGTGGGCCACTGGGCAGATCGCGCAGGACCGGCGCACCTGTGGGCGTCGTGGCAAGTTGAGCCATCTGCTACACGCTTCCCCGGCATTTCACGTGACGCATAACCTCGCACCTTGTTTTGCTCCGCAGGCCTGTCAACCCACTTGTGACCGCGCGCAAACACATTCGCGGAGCGGCCGCAGGCCAGCGTCGTTCCGCCGGCCCCCCACTTTCCAGTCGACTACTTAACATAGTAACACCCCATCCAGGAAATGGACAACAAGGGGGTTGTTGAATAACCCACTTCCCATACGGCCGCCGATCCGTGCTCAACTGAAGTAAAGGCCGAAGTGCCTTCGTTTTGAAGAACTCACATCGGGCGCCAATGATATGCTCAGCAGGCCCATACGATTGTTAAACCAGCACATCCTGGTTTTCACGCGCACGCATCCCTGAAATCGCATTCAAAAACCCACAACATGTGTAGGCGCAACGTGGCGCGCAGACGTAAGCCAACCACCTGTGGAACACCCATTCTGTAAGGGCGTGGGCCGCCTCCGTACCCTTTATTCTTGCCACTTCCGCAATGCCTGCGGCACTCCTCGTTGTAGTCTACAGCTGGGGGTTGTTAGATGGCAGAGCCAGAAAACCTTTCCGAGCTCATCGACGAAACGTCAGTGGCCCTCACGCTGCTGATCGAGCGGATCGCCGAGAGCCAGCAGCACGTCGAAGAAATCGGTATTTCCGCGGCTGACTCCTGGAAGTCGGTCGAGACCAACCTGGTGGCCGCCGACGAGCAACTTACCGCTCTCGACACCGCGATGGAAAACGTCCACTCCTTCCTCGATACACACGCCGAGGTGGAGAAGGGCCGGTTTGACGATCTCGCCGAAGCGCTTCAGATGATCGAAGTCACCCTGGCGGAAACGGGCAAGCGCATCGAATCCGACGAACAGATCCTTGCAGAGCGCTTTACGGACATGCAGACAAACCTGGGCTCCACGCTCGCGGGATGGACCGAGGCTGCGAACCACTACACCACGGACCTCCGACAGGTGAGCGAGACCATGAGCAACATGGAAGAAACCCTGGCGGAGGCTGCTGAGTCGCTCGACGAGGAACTGGCCGATGCGAAGACCGGTGTGACCGAGGATATCGAAAAGATTATCGCCGAAATATCCGACACGGACGAGACAATCAAGGCCGCAACCGCGTCCATCATCGAAGCTATTGATGAGCTGGTAACGCCGGCGCTGGAGTCCGCAGAATCCTTTAAGGCGGAATTCAAGGAACTCAGCGGAAGTGTTTTCGACGACATCGAGGAAAAGTTCGAGGAAGGGTTCGAAGAGTCGCTCGAGCAACTGGGCGATGGCGTCGGCGGCGCACTCGCAATCGTGGACCAGGCGATGCAGACGAAAGTAACCGAAAACGAGGAAGCGATGGCCGCGCTGGAGAAGGCGGTCGACGACTGCTCGGCGACGGCAAAGGCCGCGTGCGATCACGTGCAAGATGCGTTTTCCCACTGGGAGCGACACGTATAATGCGTCGCACACCTGAAAGGACAATGAACCATGGCTGATCCGAATACAACACTGGTGCAGTCGCGCGAGATGCTCGTGTCGCTGCGGGACGGGATCGTTGCATCGAACCTGCAGCTGGAGACCCTTTCTGCTGCGCATGACGCGAATGCGAAAGAACGGCAGGAGCACTCCAACGCCCTCTACGATGCACTGTCCGACATCACCGCATCCTGCGCGACCGCGCAGACCAATATTGTCGAAGCCAATGGCGAGCTCATCCCGATCATCGAGGGGCTCGGCAACTACCTTGAGACCGAGCACACGCAGCTAACGCAGGAAGCCACCACTCACGCCGATGAGACCGAACAGCTCATGCAGGAGCACCACGAGGAACTGGTTAAGCTCGAGCAATCTTCCAACGCCCACCGCGACGAGGTTGCCGATGTGATTGCACGTTTTGAAGAAGCCGTGAAGGAGCAGGTGGAAGCGCACGGCGAATTCGAACACGCATACTCGACCATTGCCGACGACCTGGTAAATGCGCGCACGCACCTCGACGAGCTGATCAAGGCGCACGAAACTGCAAGAGACGCACTGCTGGAGCACGTCGAGGAGTTCGTCGCCGCAATCGATGAGACCGCCGATTCGTTTGTGACGCATCTGGACGAATCCAAGTCGACGCTGGAGGAAGCACGCGAGGAAACTCAACAGAAAGTCTTCGCCGCGTACAATCAGTTCCGCGAATCTGTCCTCGCAACGATCGCCGAGATCAACAGCGACATGGCTAAAAATATCGATGTAACGCTGCAACACATCGAGGAGATATCGAACAAGCTTGAGGCCGACTTTGACGAAGCGTGGCACGACATCCTGCGTGGCGGGTTTCGTGATATTGCTGAAAGCATCGTCGATACTGTCGGCGGCTATCTCTTCGACAATCTGAAGGATCGCGCGATGGACTATGCTGAATTCGCAGTTAAGCGCGCTTTCCCGGTCGCCGGGGTGGTCATTACTTTTCTGGAAGAAGCCGACGAAATTTACTCAGGCATCCAATCCATCTACGA
This sequence comes from Candidatus Sumerlaeaceae bacterium, assembly GCA_051003195.1. Taxonomy (GTDB): domain Bacteria; phylum Sumerlaeota; class Sumerlaeia; order Sumerlaeales; family Sumerlaeaceae; genus JBPCLP01. The sequence goes on from JBPCLP010000013.1 coordinate 116,762, forward strand.
CATCCTGGAAACCATCAGCGAATAGGAAGGCAGGCAAACCATGGCGCCAACGGATAGTCCCATATTGCAGGCAGCGATGGCCAGCCCCGGCTGGGTGGAAGCTGCCAACACGATTGCAGATACTTTTGCGGAAGAGCTGCAGCAGGCACAGATGAGCCTGCAGAATCACATGCAGGACCTGCAGGTTCTGCTGGACCAGTTAAACGAGGAGCTTACCGGCCTTACAGAAGACTGTGATGCGGCGCACACGGAACTGCAGCAGCGCTTCGCGGAAGTGCGCGAAGAGCTCGCCAGGACGCACGCGGAAATAGACGCGGCCGAGGAGAAGGTAAAGGCGAGCACCCTTGAGCTGACGCAACACCTGGAAGAACTGGATAAGAAGGTGGACTCCACGCTCGCGGACTTCAACACCATGCACACGGAGTCGATGGCGTCGCAAACCGAGATGGCCACGAAGTTGCTTGGCGCGCATGGCCGGCTGACCGAGCAAACTATTGAGTTGCCGATTCGCATCACGGCCCTCATGGCCGCCGTTGCAGTCGCGACGGTCCAGGTGGACGAGGCAGCCCCCGTCTACCGCAAAGGCGTGGAGGCGTTGCAGGAAGCGGGCGACGACATCGTGGAGAAAGCTGTCGCCACCGAGACCGAGGCGGCAGCGGACTTCGAACAGCAAATGGCCGACATCGATGGGGAATGGTTTCGCCCGTCGATAACCATGGCCGAGCAGGTGGACGATGTCCTTGATGCAGACGTGGTGGTCCCGTTCCGCGCGCAGGCGGAGAGCTACGGCGCGAAATACATTCAGCTGGCGACGCAGTTGCGTGCGGAAATTGATGCGGTGAGCGATGCCAGCGACGAAGTCACGCCGATGCAGGAAGTCGCGCAGGAGTTGACCGACCAAGTCATTGAGGCCCTTCCAACGGCAAAGGATGTGTTCGACAAGCTCGGAGTGAATTGGCCGGGGCGTTAGTTGCGGCGGCAGTAGTGCAGTTATTAACAGGGTCGTGAAAGAGGCATCTAGAAGATGGATATCCAGGAACTCGCCAACATCGCACTGGTAAACCTGCAGGAACTGGAGCAGTCTGCATCCGAGGTCGAGACACAAATCGCCGAGATGCAAGGTCAGGCCGACCATACTGTCACTCAGGTGGAAGCCAGGTTCCTCGAAGCCGTGGAAGAGACGACAGCGCTTATGGCCGCGGTTCAAAAGATGCGCGCCGATTACGCAATCGAACGCGAGCAGGCGCTCGGTGAGCTCACGCAACTCGAGGCCGCCATCCACCAGTTCCGCGATGACGCGGTTCGCGATCTCTCGCAGGTGGAAACCACGCTGGAGCAGACCAGCACGTCCGTAACCGGGCTGATCGAATCCGTCGACTCAATGGAACAGGACGTGCGCGAGAAGATCGAGGCCCTGGAACAGGACCTGGAGGAGAAAACGGACGGGGCGCAGCAGATTGCGGACCAGTACATAGATCGTTTCAACGCTTTCAACGACGCGGCGGAAGAAGGCCGCAACGATATCGCAGAAGCGGGCGAGAACCTCAAATCCAACGTCCAGTACCAGCACGATGAAGTCTTGGTCGCACTCAAGCAGAAGTTCGAACCCATCGAGAGCCGCGCAACGTCGTTGGATTCCCTGCTGGAGAACGAGGCCCTTGCCCGTAACAGCGATTCTTCGCTGATTATTTCAAAGGCAGGAGCTTCGCTGCGGGCGAAGGTGGCCGAGGTAAAAGAAGCCGCAGGAAAATTCCACGAAGAAATGGAAGAGCGGCTCGAGGAGATCTCCGATCGCGGCGGCGCGCTCATCTTTGCGACTAAGGTTGCTGAGACTTCCATGTCGGACCTCACTGGGCAATGGGGAGTGAGCCTGGTCATCTTCCGCAGCGCAACCGAGACGCTGAAAGCCCTGGGGAAGTGATCTTCCGTCGAAAACGCGTGTCCCGGGGATAGCTCCCAAACTCATAGAAAACTCTCTTGAAGAGCCCGCCGGTAAAGATGCGGGAATTCTGGATAAGCCACCAACGCGCCAGATCGCAACACGCGTCTGATCTTTCCACCCTCGCGCCAGATCGAACCACGCGTGTGATCTTTCCACCCTCGCGCCAGAACGCACCACGCGTCTGATCTTTCCACCCTCGCTCCAGATCGCACCACGCGTCTGATCCATCCCGACCCGGCCAAACGACCACGCACGCGACCAAAACTCGTACCCCGCTCCTGGGAGTGCGACACCGCGTGCCGCACCATACAACCCGGGCATTTCCTATTACGCGTCCTGCACGTTTGGACCCGGTTTCGGAACCTCAGAACTTCACATACACACGAATAACGACGAATGATGTAAGGATCCGAGTGCGCGGGCGACTGCGGTTGGAGGCTTTTCAAGTTTTTCAAGTTTTTCAAGTTTTTTTCAAGTTTGCCGTGTAGAAGATTGAAAGGACTGCAGATAAATCAAGTTGGCGAAAAATGGGTAATTTCGCCACTTGAAAAACGGTAATCCTCGCGTAAGAATTCGCCGGGCCCGTGGATTTCCCGCTTCCTTGCGCGATGGCGCGGTTTTTCCGCCAGGCGCATGGACGTAAAATGCCACGCGGATTTGGGCGCAGAAGTCCCTTTGCCGTTGGTCACGGCGGTCAGGCTGCATAGTTTTCAAAGAACACGTTCGGCTTACTACGCGGACACGTTTACACCAGGTTGGGGGTGCGTGCCTATTCCCTGGCGTCACCTTAGGGTGGGCTAACTCCAATAAAGTCGAAAAAGATTTTGGGCGTACCTGCGCTGGTGCGTGCCGGCAACTCCGGATGAGCGTGCGTTTAAGCGATGGGCGTCAGCTGCCTGAAAAGAGGGTATGCCCGAAGGCGAGTGAACCACAAAAGCGGCGGCGCGGGACTCAATGGATAACCTGTCACTCAAATCGTCCCCGCAACTGATCCCGTTATTCCTGGCAGCTCCTGGTACTGGTGACCCAATCATAAGTGGCGCCCGAACACGTAGTCAGATTGAATCAGTACAATGGCCAGCCATGCACTGCAGCCGGCGATGGTTTATATAATCTCAACGAGCTGAATGGGGGTAGTGACACAGCGCTACTGGTCCAGCTTGTTACGACTAACTGAGGTGTTCGGCCTGCGTTGACCAACAATGCCGTGGGCGAATTAACCGGATAGACGATCCAGCCGGGTCCTGTCAATCCGTCGACCTGAAAATCCCGAAGTGCTGTGCTTCCCCCGGTTGGCGGCAGCATCATAAAAAATTCGGAGACAGCGGGCGGGTTTGGTCGCAATGCCGCGCCCGCAAGTGTCGACGCCACCAGTTTGCGGCCAACACGATCGTACGTGCAGCTCAGTTTCTGGCCAAGCGTCCATTCGATGATTCGGCTCGTGCCGACTTCCTGCACCGTGACAGAGGAACTGGCTATCTGGTCGGAAATGAAAGCTGCATAGCTGGGCCAATCGCTGGCTTGCTCGCATCGGAAAATTAATCCAGCTTCAATTCGCTCTCCGGCCAAGTTCAATGGTGTGCTGGAATCGGCGGTAAACACCGAGAGGTTCAAGTGGCCGTCACCCCGGCAAATTGATCCGCTTCTGTCCCTGGGCCCCGTCGGGTTGGCAAAAATCGGCTGCGCGGCAAGATACACCCCCCCGCGGCGCGCCGACACAACACGACCCATGTTCCACGTGCAGGGCAGCGCAACGGGTACACCATCCATCCGGATGTCTTCCCACTCGCCAAACCGTTCGTCGGCGACAAGCGCTAGCATGGCACGCTTCGCCGCAGCTTCACCGGGTGGAACATCTGCGTCCGAAAAATAAATGACACGGTTGGCCGCCTGCACCGCATGCTGATTCAGCCGCATGCGCTCGCCGGACGTGGCAACCTCATCGGATGTCGCTCCGCATCGTGCGTACACACCCGCGAACGAGGCTGGATTTCCAGGCTCAGGAACCTGAAGCAGGAAACCCTCAGTCTGAATCGTGTAACATGGGTCGAGGGTTCCAAGTGAATACGAAGGCGTCAGCAATGAGTAAAACTCCTGGACCCGGGACCGCTGGTACGATTGCGCCGGCAACTGGCGTGAGAGAAATACCTGCGCGATCTCCAGAGGAGGGGGCTGGTCAAACGAACTCAGAAACGCCGCGGGGTTTATGTCGAGCGAATGGCCTGCGAAGAAATTCTCGGATACGCGGCCGGTCGAAGCATACGCAGGCCGGTTAAGCAGCGCGTTCAGCAGGAGACCGGACAACCCGGTACCGCCGCGCAACCCGTCGTCATACGCACGGCTATACGGTCCCGCCTGGTGCCCTGCGGGCGCGTAATGATGCATGGCAAGCTCAAGCCAGAACCGATCGATCAGAACGCGGCACTGCGCAGCGGCGCGGGTGTCGTCTGTCTCCTTTACAAACAGCAGAATCGACCACAGACTCACACCGACATAGACCGGGCTGTTGCACTCGAAAGACGCGCCTGCGGAAGTAATTTTGTCGCAGAAGCCGTCCAGGTAATATCGGGCGGCTGAGGTCAGGTCATCGTCCTGGTGAAGTTTGCCGGCCAGCTCCATACCTGCCACCGCCAGCGCAGCAAAGTTTGTGTGTTCCAAAGTATAGCCGGTGTCCAGGACGCGCTTAAGATAGTACCCCGCATCCAGCACGGCGGGCGATAGCATCGCGATCGTGTCGCTGGTCAACAAAGCCGGCGGATGCAGAAGTAATTCGGCAAGCAGCGAAGTAATAAAGAAAGTTGCGCCCTGGTCGGGCTCCTGCAGGTCACTCGAGTTGGTAAAGAACGCGCCGTGATCAAAGGTGGCGGTGGTAGTGCTTCGGTAAGTCGCAAGTGTTTGCAGGATCGCGTTTGCGCGCATCGCCGACGCTGCATCACCCTTTTGCAGCAGCGCCCATGCATAGTACGCATCTTCGCGGCTCCAGTGAAAATCGTCATTCGGGTCATTGCCTAGCCAGGTGCCGGTTGTATGCGGGTCGAACAAGGCGTCCATTCTGTTAAGGGTCAACGCGAGATACTGTAGCGCCACCGCCGCGCTCGTCTCCTGGGCGAGCACGGGGGACGAGCCCGTGCGTGAAAAGGTTGCCCAGGCACGCTGACGGGCCTCGGTGAGCGTGACCGTAAGATACGACGGCCCGGGTCCGCAAAGCGCGGCATCAATGATGATGGTGCTGGTGGCGACGGGATCGTAAACACTTGTCGTGGTTTCGGTTAAACCCGACATAATCTCATTCCGCCGAAGCCGAAGCGTATCCGTGCTTGCTGACAAGCCCGGTGGCAGAATGACAGTCACCGATCCGGTACTGTCGAAGTAGTGGTTATATCGTGCACCCGACAGGACAAACCGCGTGTCGGGCAATGGACTTTCCGCAAATGCATACATGCATCCCATACACGCCACTAACATGCACACAATGCGCAGCAGGGGAATGCGAGTGAAGAGCATCTACGCATTAACCATAAAGCCTGTACACTGTTCGCAGAAAACTGGACCACTCGATGCCCATTAGCTTGGGAACGCCGCCCTGTGCATGCAGGCGGCGGTGAAACATCGTCGGCTGGCGTGGCTGGAAGGGTGGTTATTGTTTTGATTAAGGAGGCTCGCCCCATCGTTTTAAAACTGTGCAACGATTGGACTCGAGTTCTGGGGGCAGCTGCGGAACCGTTCCGAAACCTGGTCCAAACTGGCAGAGATGCGTAAAAGGGAATGCCCGGATTGTAGGGTGCCGCCCAGTATTCGCTCTAAATTACTGCTATTCCGGACAACTCCCGATTGCTTGAACTGAGCACATATGGAATCGTCGCCTTAAAAGATGATCCGTTGCCCAGCGTGCTCTGCACGGTAATATCACCGCCCATCATTCTGCAGAGATGTCGGCTAATGGCCAGCCCGAGGCCGGTGCCCCCATGTCGTCGCGTAGAGGACTTTTCTGCCTGGTAGAACTTTTCGAAGAGCCGATCAAGCTGTTCGGGAGTCATTCCAATTCCCGTATCGGCGACTGTCAGCTCGAGCCACTCCTCTCCGCCAACAGAAGTCCGGCGGCATTCAATCGTAATCACACCGTCTTTAGTAAACTTGCAGGCATTGGACAAAAGGTTCAGAAGCACCTGGCGGATTTTGGTGATATCGGAAAACATGAAAGCGGTGTTTGCATCGCACCGGCGCTCCAGCTTGTTGCGGTTAGCCTTCACGATCGGAAGTACGGTTGCGACTACCTCGTCCAGCACCATCGCAACTTCGAAACGGACTGGATTGAACTCCAATGTTCCAGACTCAATCTTTGCCAGGTCGAGGCAATTGTTGATGAGCGACAGCAGGTGATGAGCAGCGGCAATGATTTTGCTCAGATCACCGCGAAGACGCTCATCGCAGCTGGTGCTTGCCTCTTCCACCACTAACTCAGCATAGCCAATGATCGCGTTGAGAGGAGTGCGGAATTCATGGCTCATCATTGCCAGGAACTCACTTTTAGCGGTATTTGCGGCCACTGCTATGTCACGCAATGCCACCGCATGTTTAACCTGCTCTTCGCGCTCGTTGAGCGCACACTGCGCGCGCGTTCGTTCCGTTATGTTCATCGCCACAATTGTCAGACCTGTGAGGGTGCCGCCATTTTCGCGCAACGGTTCGGCGGTCACGTCGTAGACTTCAACGTCGTCGTTCAGCGAAAGCCGCAGTTCACGACGAAGCCTCGAACCGCAGGTGATAGTATCCCGCCAAAGGCGCTGCATAAGTGCGGCATTGTGCGGACTGAGAAACTCGGCGTCTGTCTTTCCAATCATCGCGCTTTCATGAAATCCCCGTTGGGGATTATATACCCAGGTGTAGCGCAGATCGGCATCCAGTTGCGCAACCATGATGGGCGAATTGAGCAGGGCGATATGAAACCGGTGCTCGCTCTGGGCAAGATTGTCGTAGGCCTGCTGGAGTTCCTCCGTGCGTGTGACTATTTGCGCTTCCATCTGCGCAATCTTGGCGTCCATCTCTTTGGAAATCCCGAATACCGGTGTCTGACTCTGCTTGCGACGTACGTACGGCGTGACGTCTTCCACCCGGTGAATGATGTAGAGAATGGACCCGTCTGCACGCAGGACGGGAGAATTGATCGGGCTCCAGTAGCGTACCTCAAAATCTCCGCCCTCGGACGCTGGTCGGCGAATATCGTACTTTTGCAGTGCCATTGTATGGGGTTCTGCAGTTCGAAGAACTGTTTCCAATGACGCCCGGAGATTGCTCTCTCCAGTCGGGCTGGCTTCTTCTGGATTGTCTGGGAAAACCTGGAACAATCCACGTCCAAGGATCTCCTCGCGCCGTGTCATCGTCGCGGCCAGGTAACCGTCCGTCACCGCGACTATTGTATATTCCTTATCCGGAAGAAGAACAAGGCAATGCGCGGGTGCCGATTCGAAAAGCAGACGAAAGTCAGGGCCGGTCGAGTTCGTTAGGACGCGCGTTATTTTGCGAATCGGCTTCAACGCAACTCATCCCTCCCGTCCGTGGTTTTGTATTCCAGATTGCAGGAACCGTGCCTCGGTTTGTTCAGTACACTATGTGCAAATAAACCAGTAGTAAGCGCGGTAACTCAAAGACTCCAGGCATTGTGAACTTACGAAGCTTAGGGGACATCGGGGGAACGCCTACCCGGTTGTTGAACTGCTCGCTGAATTGGCGACCGCTGCGAAATTGTTCACCTGCCAACTGGAACCAGGAACTGTTACTAACTGCATTCTCGCGGTGCGAGTAAATCCGATCGCCGCACCCAGCTCTCGCACTCCCGCTGCGACCACTCCATCTACCGGATAACCATGCCTCCTTCGAGGATCACTTGTTATGCAGCAATAAGTGCTCAGTGACTCAGGCAACGCAAGGCGTTAATTGTTTAACTTAGACGCGGCGCCCAGTTCTCCGTCCGCTGTTTTCACGTTGTCTGCCGCTTATCATTCAGATGGCGGTATTTTGTTAAGTCGGGGCTTGGGCGAAAGCCTTCCGTCGTGTAGCATGGGAGTGCGTTGGGCAAAATCGGGAATGGTTAAATCCAATCCCCAATTTTAAAGTTCGGCTGGAACGGATCAAGTATCCGTACACCCTCAATGGTTTGCTTGTTGCTCAAATCTTCGCTCAGAAGAATGTCTAACTGATTGAGGTAAGCTGCTGCCCAGAGTTGAGCATCCCAAAACGATAACTGGTGTTCACGCACTGCCCGCGTTGCAGTAAGTACCATGCGTGCTGTCAGCTCAATGATCGGCCAGGCCGCAACGAACACCGCTACTTGGCCAGCTGCCTCTGCATGCGTTAGTTTCGGGACTAGTTTTTTTGTGCTGACACTGTAGAACTCTGATAGAGATTGGACACTGAGTGAACCTTCGCCCAATTCCTGCAGTTCATCCAGCAGGGACAACGCTCGCTTTTGCTTCTCAGGCTCTCTCGGATCATGCGCATAGATCAGGATATTCGTATCAATCAGTATCCCGGCCATATCGCTCCATAAGGTCCTCGTAAGCGTCTTCTCTTGTCCAACTGCGTTTTCGCGGAGTAACGTCCAACCTCATCCGTTTGTGTATCAGTCGTCGAGCACGCTTCCAGGATTCCGCGTCATAACCACGCGAACCAGTTCCGCTCAGGTGCTGGTCAATTGCATGGCGGATCATTGCCGCTTCGCTGAACCCTTTACCCTGCGAGTGGCGCTTCAGCAGTTGTTCCTGGCGCTCGGTAATGTAGATCTGTTTCCGAATCACAATAACAATTACCTACCATTCAGTGGTCATACATCACAATATACATCATCACTCTGTACGACTTCAATTGAATTGCGAAAGGGAGTTTCGGGCACCGGCGAACCCCGCTGTCACGTCCCACATCCCCGGCGATTCTTACGTTCGGATTACCGTTTTTCAAGTGGCGAAATTAACCCTTTTTCGCCATCTGGAATTTATCTTCAAGCCTTTCTAGCTTCTACACGCCAACTCGAAAAACCTGAAAGCCTCCATTGCAGTCGGAACGAAGCGCTTCAGCAGCAACCGGATGCCGAAGCCTAATAGCCCGCCCAGCCCGCAACGTTCGCCGGCGCGGGAATTTCATCGGCGCCTTTGTGTGGTGCCACAGGGTTGCGCGTTTGCCCGTCGATATCGGTCGTCACCTGTGCAATAGGGAGCCCCTGAAACAACGTTCCTGGGAACGCCGTGAAATGGTGATCGGACAACGAGGTCCATAGACCGGCAGCGGGTGGATTCGCGACCCGGGGATTGGCATAAGTGGAATTGAGATCCTGGCCGGACTGCGTGCGCCACGCAGTAAGGTCCGCGTCCGAACCCAACCGGAGATAAAAACTGTTTCGGTCGGAGGTAAAGCTGCCCGGGGCTGTCCGGTAAATGCAGACACCAGTGGTTTCTTCCATGCAGAAGATGTTGTTCTTCGCTACCACGTTGGTCGTGCGGGCAGGAAAGCTATCCGGGATGGAGAGGCACGAGGGTGTATAACCCGCGGAACCTGAAGCCCGCTGCGACAGATGAACGGAGTTGTTGTACACATTGGCCGACTGCGCGACTGTGCTGGTGCCGGCGACATAAATGCCCGCCACCCATTCCTGGCCAAACGTTATCTGTACGTCGGCCACCATGTTGTTATAGATGTTATACGAAAAGCCGGATGCGCGGGTTCCCAGTACCATGCCACTGACGGGCAGAAACGCGCCGCGCTTTCCATGCACCTGCAGAATTCGATTGTTAAAAATGTTCACGTCGGTGGACGTTGTATTGCCTGCTCCGCTGTGCCAGATGCCGATCGCATAGCCGTCTGAAACCGTATCGAACTGTTCGACGGAAATAGTGTTACTCGACACTTCCGCACCGCGCGAGTTCTGCAGTTCAACGCCACTGCGATTGGCTACAATGCGGTTGTTGCGCACGATAATGCCGGCCTGTGCGCCGGGTAGTTCGGTAAAGGCATTCAGGTTCTTTGCGGTCGCGGCAACTCCGCTTCCGAATTTATACGCGCCAACCAGGATGTCGTTGTTTTCGACCAGCCCGTTGTCCGGATACTCATCGGTAATTTGGGACGAAAGGTAGTACGAGGCAAACTGCACCGCCGGAATAACCGTCGTCCCAGTGGGGCTGGGGGCAACGGTACGGATCGAGCAGTTTTTCACCTGGCAACCGTCAGAGTTCCCCACGATTTGCACTACCGGAAGCAGCTGACCAAGCAGGGGGTCCTTTAACAGCGTCAGGTTTTGCGAGCTCGTGCCGTTGTTGGATCCATCAATAATTACATTGTCGGTTTTCACGAAACCATTTGAGGAATCCGTCAGCGTCGAAGTCGTGCCAATTGCCAGGTGCGCGCGGCCTGAACTGCTGGTGAACTTCACTGTGACGCTTGCGGCCGTCTCAGGCTTGATGATCAGGCGGTTGCCGTTGAGGTTGCTCTTGCCGAATGTGAGGTTCGATGGCTCCGTCAGGTCGGTCCTGATTCGCAAAACCCAGTCGCCGCCCGTGAGTGCAGGCCCATTCTGGATTTGCGATAGCGCGGTTGAGAGACTTGGATAGTCAGCCGGTCCGGTTGCCCCAATCGTCGAAAAGCCGGGGCCGACCCCGTTGTAAAAAGCTGCCATCGCTGTCGAGCTCAGAACCGCAATGCCGATGCACAGTATCCGACGCATTACCAGCCTTCCGCCACTAGAGTTGCACAAAGCGGCTGATCTTCAGCATCGCAACCGCGAACGAAGTAGTAACGTATGGCAGGATGCAATAGGTTATTAACTCTTGAACCGTGGCGTGGCGTCGGATTATTGAGTCGGCCAAAGGTAAATTATGCCAAGTTCACGAACGGTTCACAAGACGCCGAAGAAGGCCAACAACGTAGACGCGCTGAAGCCCAAGCCGTGGTCGGGGCCGGAGCGTCCCGCTGATACGAAAAGTACCAAGGGCGCGGGCAAAAAGAAGAAAAAAAAGAAGTAGTCGCTTCAGTTTTTACTTGGTGAGTTTAGTGAGGGTTTCGCGGGTGGTATCGGGCTTGTTGGTGGTGATTGCATCGATGCCCAGTTTGGTGACGCGCTCCACGTCTTCCGGCTTGTCGACTGTCCAGGCGAGTAATGCGAGTCCCGCGTCGCGGGTCTTTTTGGCCAGTTCTTCGGTGAGGTAGCGATGGTCGAGGTTGACGCCGTCAAACCCGGCCTCCTTCGCCTCGCGGATCACGTCGGGGTCGATCGCCTTCGGCGTGACGCCTTTCTTCGCAGTGGCGAGGTAATAAGTCTTCAGTCCTGGCATCGCTTTGTGTGCGGCGGTGAGCACGTCGAGCTTAAACCCGATGAGTACAACCTGCTTCATTTTGCCGCTCTTCTCCAGCACCTGGCGGATTGGCTCGACGGAGGCGACATCGTCTTTGAACTCGAGGACCATCTCCTTACCGGGCGGCAGCATCTCGAGGAATTCCTCAAGGAACGGGATGACGGTGCCTTTGTACTTTTCGCCATGGTCCATGCTGACGTCTAGTTTGCGCAAAACGTCGGCGGGCGTTTTTTTGATGCTGTGCTGTACGCCTTGGGCGGTGCGCGAGGTGTCGCCGTCGTGGATAACCATGACGCGGCCATCGCTGCTGATCCAGGTGTCGAGCTCGACGGCGTCGGCTTTCATTTCCCACGCGAGCTGCACGGCGGGGGTGGTGTTCTCGGGCGCATATGCGGAGGCTCCGCGGTGTGCGTAGATGGGCATGACGGGCGCGGCAATGGTCACGCTGCTGGTCAAGCACAGGATGCCTGCAAATGTGCGTGAAGGTGTCATTGTGACGAAAGCTCCAGTACGGTGAGGGTGTCAGCGAATGGGTTCCAGGTGGTTGGCTGCGCCAGGTCAAGGGTTTCAATCCATCGCTCCGGGGACAGAACCATTAGCGAGGGTTTGGTGTATCGTGATGGCCAGGGCAGGTTAATTCAAACGAGAAAGTAGCGCTTGCGACGCGGCGTCAAAATGCAGTGGTTAAGCCGATGCAGCCCCAGGATTCCCAAGTGCGTGGTGGAGGCGCACTACCGTCCTATTTCCCGCAGCTCGACGCGTTGCGGGCGCTGGCGCTTGGGCTGGTAATCATGAATCACTGGCTGACGTTTCCCTTTACCGGCAACTGGCTCGTGGATGTGGCGCTGGGCGTTTCGCGCATGGGGTGGATTGGTGTGGACCTGTTCTTCGTGATCTCGGGGTTCCTGATCACGGGCATCCTGCTCGACACGCGCGATTCGCCCCGGTATTTTCAAAACTTTTACGCCCGGCGCGCGCTGAGAATTATTCCGCTCTACTATCTCGTGCTGACGCTGCTGATTTTTGTGATGCCGCAAGTGGCGGCGGTGCGCGATCTTCCGAACTACGATGGCCCCGCGTCGGCAGCGTGGTGGCATTTCGCATTTCTTACGAACATCGCGGAAGGAATGGGGTTTTCGAATTCGCGGGTGCTGGTGCCGTTCTGGTCGCTCGCGGTCGAAGAACATTTCTACCTGCTCTGGCCGCTGGTTGTACATCGATTTGGAGGGAACCTGGCGAAGATATGCGCGTGGGGGATCGTGAGTTCGTGTCTGAGTCGTGTCGTGCTACTTCATGTTCTTGGCGGAAACGAGCGGGTGATTGGTTTTCTGACGCCGTGCCGGGTGGACGGTCTGCTGGCGGGATCGCTCATTGCGGTGCTTGCACGGCGCGGGCCTGCGGTGATCGCGCAAATGGTGCGGTGGTCACGCGTGCTTGCGCCTGTCGGGCTGGCGGCGATTCCTACGTGCCTGTACCTGCAGGAGGCGCAGGGCCGCTATCACCTGTATAGCAGCGGGCAGCATCCGTGGGTGGTCTCGCTTGGCTTTTTGTTCTTCGCGCTGTTCTTTTCGTGCGTGCTGATCCTGTGCGTGTTTGGAAACGCTGCCGCACGCCTGGCGACGTGGAGAGCAGCGAACCAGTTTGGCAAGATCACCTATTGCGCGTACCTGGTGCATGAGCCCGTCCACATCCTGGTGGCGGGCCCACTGATGGTGGCCGGGTTTGTGGGAGCCATGGTGTTCTCGTGGCAATGGATGACGGTGACTGCCGCGTCTTTTGGAATTACACTCGCAGTATCGATATTGAGCTGGCGGTTTTTCGAGGGTCCGATTCTGTCGCTAAAGCGGCATTTTCAAACGGGCAGGACGATGCGCAGCGGTGGCAGCGAAGAGGATCTCAGCGAGCCAGTATCGGGTTTTGTGAGCGAAGTTCGTCCCGGTCAAAGAGCAAATCTATAAATGCTTTACATGAAACGGCGGCAAAGCCGGTATATATATTGTCTTACCCCCGCACGTATATGATCCAGACCCTCATTACTCGCATGCGCTTGGCCGTGGTGCTGACTATGTCAGCAGGCACGGCGGTTTCACAGAGCAATCCCGGCTGTGATATCGGCCAGGAAACGGCCTTCACCGAACCAGTGCCGGCAGAACTTGTGGCGTACCCGAAAACGATTACGCTCCAGTCGGTGACCAGTGGCCCTGCTTTGCGTGCGCCGAATTATGCATGGGTGGCCAGCACGCGCGCGCAGATGACGCTGGATGAGAAGATCGGCCAGATGCTGATGCCCGGCTATAGCTCGGGAAGCGCCAATGGAAATGTCAGCACGTACAAGGTGGGCGGTTTTATTTTCCAGGGAAATGGCAATACGGCGTCGGCGATCCTGGCGGCGACGAACTCGCTGCAGGGCATCACGTCGGTGCCGCTGATGTTTTCGGTGGATTGCGAGGCGGGGCTGGGCGCGCGCGTTGTGGATGCGACTCGCTTCCCGCTTAACATGGGATGCGCGGCAGCGCACAACACAGCACTGGCACAGCAGCAGGGAGGTGTGACGGCGCGCGAATGCAGATCGGTGGGAATCCAGATTGGATTCGGACCGGTGCTGGATGTGAACACCGAGCCGATTAACCCGATTATCGGTATTCGGTCTTATGGCGACAAGCCGTCGCTGGTGAGCCAGATGGCCGGCGCCTACGTTGCGGGAGCCAACGCTGAAGGACTACTGGTAACGTACAAACATTTTCCAGGTCACGGGGCAACCATAGGAGACAGCCACAATCAATTCCAGGTTGTCGATATTCCCAATAGTGAACTGCAGAGTGTGCACGTTGCTCCGTACGCGACGCTGATCGGCCAGGGCACAGGCGATCTCGTAATGTCGGCGCACGTGTGGTACCCACAGCTGGATCCATTGAATGCGAATGGGGATGCGCTGCCTGCGACGCTGTCGATAAACGCGATCAAAGGTATTTTGCATGACCAGCTTCAGTTCAAGGGGACGATGATTTCGGACTCCTTTGCCATGGCAGGGCTGATGGAAATCACAAACACGTACGACGGTGTGACGAGTGGAGTTCTTTCGGGGCTGGACATTATTTTGACGCCGAATAGTATGGCGAATGCCTTCAATGGACTGAAAGATGCTGTGATTGCGAACAAGATTCCATTGTCGCGAATCGATGATGCCGTGAGCCGGATTCTCGTGCTGAAAAGTCGCGCAGGCATGCCGGAGACGACGACTGTTTCGGCGACCGCGATGCCCACCATCATGGGCCATGCCGACAACATGGCGGTGGCGACGGATATTGGAAAGCGCGCGATCGTCAAGGCGCGGGTGCAATCGGTCGATGTGCCGCTGACCTCTTCCCAAAGTGTCCTGATCTTTAACCTGGCGAGCCGAACGGGTGGCATTTTCTACACGGGTAGCTACGGCAGCAGCTACTTTAATAGTGCGCTGCAGTCGTACATTCCCGGCGCAGTGACGCAGATCGTCAGCAACGGGACATTAAGCACCACGACCATAAACAACTTTGTGACGCAGGCGCAGGGCTACAACCGGGTTGTAGTGACAAGCCACGAGTGGACACCCGCGAACACCGCGAGCCAGATTACGCTGGTGTCGCAGTTGCTGCAGAACAACATCCGTTTTATCTACTGCGACTTTGGCAGCCCCTACCAGATCAGCCAGTGGAGCAACCTGAAGAACTTCTTCTGCGGATTCTCCACGTTGCCTGCAACCCAACAGGAGATGGCGCGGGTACTGGTGGGGCTATCCTCGACGCAAGGGGACTGGCCGGTGACTATCGCGGGTGTGGCTGAAACGACAGGCGTTGGTGACTGGGCAATGTACTAATGACGGGCGTAGAGGCCTGGAGGCGCAATAAAGGATCGGCTTAGAAGGACTGAAGCCTGCGCATGAAGTCGGCGGCGGCGAGCGGCTCACTGATCAGGCCGAGCGGCTTGCCGGAGTTTTCATAAACAGCGAGCGTGCCAGCGCGGACGCCGCCCAGCTTTTTAGCCACCTCGGGCTGTTTGTGCATGTCTATCCTCACAGGCACAAATGCAGTATCGAGGAATGCCTGCACGGCAGGATCCGTAAACAACTGCTTTTCGTAGTAATCGAGGAACGCATCGTCCGAAAAGAAATACAGAAGTATTTTCTTTTTCCCGGATTTCGCGTCGCGCCATGCGGCAGCGATGTCGGGATTCCACTTGAGTGGTTTGCCTGCAATGATAGTTGGCGGTTCGGATCCGGGCCATGGCGGCGGTGCCTGTGAGGACATGGCAACTCCGCGGTCTGTCAAAGGTTTCTCAGAAAAACGTATAGCGTCCGCGTATGCCTGTCCGTACCAATTAGGTTCGAGCAGTTTCACGTCCGGCTCGACGTGCAGTTCAACAAACTGATCTTCGCCAGCGTCAAAATCGTAATCGCCGAGGTCGATCCACGTCCCGGCATTACAATCCTTATCACTTCCGCCCCAGCCATTCTGCGTCAGCTTGCGAGTGGTGGTATCGCCGCCGGCGTATTTAATCACGTAGCGCACGGGAGTTGCGTTTGCGCCTCGTGGCCACGTAGCATATACATGGTAATGTCCGGGGGTTGGGAATCGGGGAGAAAAACGTGCGATTGCAGGACCGCTGGTAACGATGTTGGGACCGCAGAACACGGTTTTTCTGCTACTGCATGCGCCTGGCGGAGTGAGCCCGGGCGCGGTGCTCTTAGCAACTTGTGGCGGGATGCGGCTGTCCATCCACTTGCCCGCAAGCTCACGGTATTGCGAAGTGTTTTTCCCCTCGCGGCCGGCTTCAATAATGAGATCCTGGGAATATCCGGCGGCTGCAACTGCGCCGAGCGCCAGTGCGAGAAAGGCGGTACTTCTGCGGGTCACAACATCGGGTGCTTGCATAACGCGGAGCTCCACTGGAAGGGTTGCGTACAGAAAAGTTCGGGACGTTCTGGAGGCGGGGAAGATAAAGGTCAACAGGTGAGGTGTCCCATTATTTCGTTCACTGGTTTTGTGTGGCGTGCGAGCTCAAAAGCTTACTGAAGTAGCTATGCTTCTGGGACGGCACACTAATGAGAAGGTGAATTGGGTACAAAGTGCGTCAAGAGGCGTCAATGCGGCTCGGTTGACGCGAATGAATTTTCGGGTCAAAAGAAGTTGTATGGAGCGGAGTAGAAGCTTGTAGGGTTGCCTGGCACTTGAGTTGCCTTGCCGGGTGCCAGCCTGGCAGTGAATAGATGTTATGCAAGGGCAGGAGACGCGCTTTTGAATCAGATGAGTTGGATTAGTGGAAATTTGTACTACGCGGCCGTGGTTTGCGGCTGTTTGTATGCGGTGCCTGTAGCGGCTCAGTATACGTCTAATTATCAGACCAACGGATATGCTTCCGCAAATCCGGGTTACGCACCGCAGTCGTACACATTCGGCGTGCAGGGCGGTACGTCATCGTATCATTATGGAGCACGGCCTGCTGCACAGGTTCCGAACAGCTCGCCGTACGGAACCGGGAATTATGCGGCAGCAGGGTACGCGCCACAGACCGCGAACGCCGCGAGCGGCTATGGAAATACTCCGACTGATACGCGCGGTGTTCCGGTCCGTTATGAACAATACATTCCGCCCACCGAGCGTCCGGGCAGGGCTGCTGCACGAACGGTAGCAGCGAGGAGCGCAGGAATTTCGGGGCTGACGCGACCCGTGAATTTTCCGCGGGATGCGGGCGATGACGTCGACGTGTTAAAGCTTCAAATATTCCTGGACTACCATGGCTACTCGGTCGGCGAAATTGACGGGCAGTGGGGCTACAACACCGAGCGCGCGCTTTTCGTTTACCAGAAGAACAATGGTATGCCGGCGACTGGACAGCTGGACGATCGAATGATGCAGCGCCTGAACAGCTTCACGGATGGCTACCTGCTCGAATACACGCTGGGTCCGGAGGATGTGAAGGGTCCGTTCTACCAGATTCCCCGTACTTATCCCGAGCAGGAGAAAATGAAATTCCTGCCCTATGAAACACAGATCGAGGCGCTGGGGGAGAAGTTCCATTGCTCGCAGAGTCTGCTGCGGAAGCTGAACCCCGGAGTCGACTTCGAGAATGTACGCGCGGGACAGACGATTTATGGCCTGAATACCATCGAGGGCATCGACGACAAGCGCGGCAACGTCGCGAAGATTCGAATTTCGAAATCGAACAAGTGGATCGAGGCTTTTGATTCCGAGGGACGGTTCATGTTCTATTATCCGTCGACGCTTGGTTCAGAACATGACGACCTAAAGACGGGTGCTTACAAGGTGGCTGACAAGCCGATCTATAATCCGCCATTTACGTATAAGCCGAACCTGATGTGGGATGATGAGGTTGGGCGGGAGTGCCACATTCCTCCGGGTCCGAACAGTCCCGTTGGGGTTGTGTGGATCATGACGAGCAAATCAAGTGTCGGAATTCATGGCACGCCAAACCCTGAGAACATCAGCAAGAACTTCAGCCATGGCTGTATCCGCACGTGTAACTGGGACGCAAAGCAGTTGGCCAAGCGTGTGGATGCAGGAACACCAATCGAAGTCATTCCCTGAGCGCACCGGCGTGAAGAAGTTCACCATCGGCTGCATCCAGATGTCCTGCTCTGAGGACACGCAGGAAAACCTCGACAAGGCATGCGCGAAAGTCGTGGAAGCCGCAGCGGGCGGCGCGCAGGTTATCTGCCTGCCGGAACTGTTTCGTTCACAGTACTTCTGCCAGAAAGAAGATGCTGCGATTTTCGACCTGGCGGAATCCATCCCGGGATCGAGCACAGAGGCCTTGGGCAAAATTGCCAGGGACAAAAACGTGACGGTGCTGGCATCGCTGTTTGAGCGGCGGATGGCGGGTGTCTATCACAACACGCTTGTGGTGATCGGGAAAGACGGCGCTATTATGGGGCTGTACCGGAAGATGCACATTCCCGACGACCCGCTCTATTACGAGAAGTACTACTTTACGCCGGGGGACCTCGGCTTTAAAACATTCGATACCGCAGACGCAAAAGTGGGTACGCTGGTTTGCTGGGACCAGTGGTATCCCGAGGCCGCGCGCATTACTGCGTTGCAGGGAGCCCATGTGCTTTTCTATCCCACGGCGATCGGGTGGCACCCGGCGGAAAAGAATGAATATGGTCCGCGCCAGCATGATGCGTGGCGGACGATTCAGCGGAGCCATGCCATTGCGAACGGCGTGTATGTTGCGGCGGTGAACCGCGTTGGCCATGAGGGCGCGAAGGATGGCGGGATCGAGTTCTGGGGCAGCTCGTTTATCGCGGATCCGTTCGGAGTTGTCCTGGCGCAGGCGTCCGAAAAAGCGGAAGAGATTTTATACGCGGAGTGCGACCCCCGGTTGCAGGAGGAGACGCGGCGAAACTGGCCGTTTCTTCGTGACCGCCGTATCGATGCGTATGCACCCGTGACCCAGCGGCTGTTGGATTAACAACCGCAAGTCGCGAAGTGCTTCTTCCGGGCAGCCGGCGCACACGACAGCAGCTGAGGCCGTCGTTCACGTTTTAGTGTGGGCTGCCGTTAATTCGTATTCGGTTCTGTGTGCCGAACTGAGCTCATCTTCCGCGCTCAAACTGGATAGGAACTTCTGATTCGGCACACCAGGAGTGACCTTGCATTGAGGTGGGGAAGTGCGTCTGGGGTGCAGCGCCTGCTTGTAGTGGCAATGTGTGCGGTACTGCTACCCACCCTCTGGCACATGGGATGTACTCTTGCACTGATCCCGATTCGCGTATCGAGTGGCTGGACCAATACCATTATGGAAGCGCAGCCAGTTTACGGTGCGCACCGGGTGGCGAAGGGCTCGCCACTGTATGCTGCTCCGTGGCAAACAAACGGGTTCGCTCTTACGTATGGCGCGCTGACATATGAAGTGCCAGGACGACTGGCTAAATTGACTGGGCGAACGCAGTCGGTCTCCGCCGAATTTGTGCTGCGGGCCGGACGGCTTCAGAGCCTGGCAGCATTCCTGGTGTTGCTGGTAGTGATTGCGACCGTGGCGAAACAGTACGCGGATAGCGTGAAGATCGCCGCAGTGGCGGTGTTGCCGGCGTTCTGGTTTCCATTTATCTCCGAGTGGTACAGCGACTTTGTGCCTGATGCGCCGGCGCTTGCGTGCAGTGCAGCGGGATGGTTGCTAGCGCTGTTGGCCCGGCGTAGAATAATTTGGCTGGGATTTGCAGCCGGGATATTGTGGTGCGGTGCGTTTTTTTACAAGCCGACGGCGCTGCTGGGGTTGGTGGGATACGCGGTGGCCGAGTTTCCTCGGCGCGGTGAGTCCGTGCAGCAGTGGCGGCGCTTTATCTCGCCGTTCGCAGTGTGTGGACTGGCGGTGCTGATAATGGGCGCAGTTGTTGAGGTGGGCACCGGTGGCCTGTGGTTGAACCACATGATTGGGTCGCAGGCGTTGTGCGACGTGCGCGTCGGGAATGTACTTGAAGCGCTGCAACAGGCGGGGATGGCCGGCAAAATTATGCTGGTGTGCATGGCGGCTGTTGCGGTGGCGAACATCGACTTTCCGCTGTTTCGCGCGTTTGTGGTGCTCGCGCTGCTGGAGACGGCAATGATGATGAAGCAGGGCAGTAACGTGCACTACCTGCTTGGATCGGTGCTTTTATGGGGAGTTGCGGTGGCCGCATCGTTATCGCGCTGGTACCAGGTGCAGAGCGGAGTTTATTATCGGCAGGCTGTAGTGATCGCAGGTTTAACAGGAATTTGTATCTGCCTTGTATGCCAGTGGCGCGCGGCGCGGGTGGTATTGTGGGAGGGAATCATTCCGACGTCCGAAGAAATCCAAGTGGTGGACCAGGGCATCGTGGCCCCGGGCGGAGTGCTTGCGGTCGAGCCGTATTATGGACTGACACGAAACACGTCGTTAGCGTTCGTGGACAGTTTTCATGCTTCGTTGATGGAGCGGCAGGGGTATGTGCGCGTTGCGGATGCGCTGCAGCGGGGAGAATTTCAGTATGTGGTGGCGAATCGTTTCTGGCTTGAGCCTGCGGTCTACCAGGAGTCGATGGTTGTGCCGGAGCGTGCGCGGGAATCGCTGCTTCGTAATTACGTAATCGAGCGGCGCGGGATGTGGCTGGTGTTGTTTCGCGTGCGTGAAAATAGAAGGCTTTGATTGCCCGTAGTGTGGACTACCGTTAGTTCGTAATCTGTTCTGTGTGCCGAATCGAGGTCAAATCTGCTCTTTGGTCTGGTAAGGAACTACGGATTCGGCACACCAGGTATTCTTGTCAGCGGACGTGGCTATTCACTGGCACCGCTCTTAGTGTAGCACGGGAACTTAGACTTCGCCGAGGTAGAGCTTCTTGACCATTTCGTTGCTGAGAAGGTCAGCGCCGGAGCCGGTTAATGTCACTTCGCCGGTGGCGATTACGTAACCCCGATGTGCGATGCTCAAAGCCATGTGTGCATTCTGCTCGACCAGCAGGACCGTGACGCCCTGTTTGTTGATGTCCTGAATGATCGAAAAAATCTGGCTGACGAGTTTTGGGCTGAGTCCAAGACTGGGTTCGTCCAAAAGCAGGATTTTAGGACGTGCCATGAGGCCGCGCGCAATTGCGCACATCTGCTGCTCGCCACCCGACAGACTTCCCGCGCGGGTTGCGCGGCGCTCTTTCAGAATCGGGAACAAGCCGTACATCCGCTCGACGTCGGAACGGATCGCCGGCGTGTCGCGACGAAGGAAGGCGCCCATTTCGAGATTCTCGAGCACCGTCATATCCGTGAAAAGCTTGCGCCCTTCTGGCACGTGGGCGATTCCAAGCGCCGCGATTTCGTGTGTAGGGACTTCTGTAATGTCCGTGTCGGCGAGACGAATACTACCTGCCCGGGCACGAACCACGCCGCAGATGGTGTTAAGGACGGTGGTCTTACCTGCTCCGTTGGAACCGATCAGTGTGACGATCTCGCGGGAGCCAACATCCAGCGACACATTTTTAAGAATCAGTAGATTCCCATAACCAGCTTCAACCCCGGAAATGCTGAGCAATGGAGCCATTTCCAGCGTGGCGGCTGCAGGGCCCTCGGTGCGTGGCGTTGCGCTGCTCATCCGGCCTCACGTCCAAGGTAAGCCTCAATGACGTGCGGATTGCTTTGGATTTCAGAGGGCTTTCCTTCGGCAATAATCTCGCCATGGTCGATAACGTAAATGTGATCGGAAATTTTCATGACGACACGCATGTCGTGCTCGATGAGAAAGACGGTTATTCCCTGCCGCAGAATGCGCTGAATCAGTTCGAGCAGATCGCGGGACTCGGCGGGATTCATCCCGGCCGCGGGTTCATCCAGCAGCAGAAGGTGGGGTCGTGTTGCGAGGGCGCGAGCGATTTCGAGTTTGCGCTGGTGGCCATACGGCAGGCTGCCCGCTACTTCCTCTTCGACGCCGACAAGGCCGCAGAACTGCAGGCACTTAAAAGCCGCGCATTCGATTTCGTTTTCCTCGCGGCGCGCACCGGGGGTATGCAAAATTGCGCCAATGGCATTTGCATGGGTCCGTGGGTGGAAACCGATTTTCACGTTATCGAGTACAGTGAGGTTGCTGAAGAGACGGATATTCTGGAACGTGCGAGCGATGCCAAGACGGCAAACCCGGTCGGGTTTAAGGCGCTGGATCTCGTGCTCGCCAGAAGTGGTGCGATAAACGATGCGGCCCTCGGTGGCAGGTATGGTGCCTGTGACCGCGTTGAACAGCGTTGTCTTTCCGGCGCCATTTGGCCCGATCAGGCTCGTGACCTGGCCGGGGAGAAGCTTGAGGTTAGCGGAACGCACAGCCGTGACGCCGCCGAAGCGTTTCGTGACGTTCTGAATGTCCAGAATCGGGAGCACGGCTGGTGTTTCGCGGGTTTGTTGGAGGCCATCGTCCTGCATAGACTCTAAAGCAGGCCGAGTCGTGAAAGGCATTGAGAAGAAAAAAGTGAGCCGCGCCGGAGTTTAGTATTTGTGGGTTTGCGTGTTTATTAGAGTTACGGGGATGAATGAGGGGTTGGCACAGATCGTGTTCTTATAACATTCAGACGAAGCACGCCTTTCAACGTGATAGTGTGGTCTACCGATAGTGTGGTCTACCGTTAGTTCGTAATCTGTTTTGTGTGCCGAATTGAGCTCATCTTCCGCGCTCAAACTGGATAGGAACTTCTGATTCGGCACACTACTGATTCGCTTATCTGGGAGTTGTGTGATGGAGAAAAAACCGATTCTATCAGCCGCCTTGATGTGGCTATTGATGCAGATTCCCGCGTTCGCCCAAACAACGGGTACGACAGGCCCGGGTGGGGCAGCGACTGGGACGAGTGCGGCAACCAATTCGACGGTTGGCGGATCGTTTACCAACAGCGGCGGAGCGGGCACTGGCGGCGTGGGGAGCGTTGGAATCAGCGGCACATCGGGAACGACTGGCGCTGCAGGGGGCTCGTTCAGTTCTCCAACCGGACTAACCGCCGTGGGAACATCGAGCCCGCAGGGCGTGCCTTCACCGAGCATGAATGCGATTCCGCGGCCCTCGATGAGCTCGATTCCACGTCCGTCGCTTTCGGGAATCGGAAGACCGGCAGCGGGCAGTCTTGCGGCGCCGCTGGCTTCGCAACCTCCAACCGCGTCGGGCACCATTACCGCCAGCGGCCAGCTTGGTACGGGCGCACAGACGAGCGACGGCGCGGTGAATCCGGCGACGGTGGTGGTGACCCCGACTGCGAATGCGACTGGGGCCGACGGAACTACGGCTATTACGCCTGCTGGTGGAGGGAACACCGGAACTGGACTTGCGACGCCTGGGCAGACAATTACGACAGAGGCTGGAACCGTGACGTTCTCGGATGGAAGTGGTTCGGCCGCGGGCACAGCGTCGTCGGACGGTGCGACCACTTCGCCTTAGAACGAACCCAACGGTTGCAGCAGTTCAGGTAACCGGGCGCCGGATCGCTGCATTTGTAAGCTCTCGTTCAATTGAGGCTGGACATTGAGGAGGCCTGTCTATCGGGTACCGGCAACTTTAGCCGGGAGCTCGTATCCGCTTGCGACGTATTTACTGCGGTCTGTTTTTGATCACGCTTGTGACGTTGGGCTTCGAGCTTCTTCTGACCCGGCTGTTCAGCGTGGCGACATGGTACCACTTTGCGTTTATGGCAATTTCGATTGCCATGTTCGGGGCCACAGCCGGCGCTATTGCCGTGTACCTGGCGCCAGGTCGGTTTCCCCAGGAGCGCATACGCAGCCGGATGGCATCATGTAGCCTGCTGTTTGCGGTGACGATGATTTTTGCGCTGCTGGTCGTAGCGTGGATTCCGTTTTCGGCGGAAACAACGTCCGGTGTCGGAAAGCCAAGTGCGTCCCTGGGTGGTGTATTAAGTCTGACGTTTGTCTACCTCTGCGTCGCTGTTCCGTTCTTTTTCAGCGGTATAATAGTTACGCTCGCGCTGACCCGTTTTCCTGCGCGCGTGAACAGCCTTTACGCTACCGATCTTCTGGGTGCGGCACTTGGCTGCCTGTTTGTGGTCGTGCTGCTGCAGGCCTCGGATGGTCCGGGAAGCGTGATCGCATTCAGTGCACTTGCTGCACTGGCGGCTCTGCTGTTTTCGGGCGGAGCAGACTCGCACGTTCCGCGGCAGACAAGATGGCTTTATGGCATGGCGACCGTTTTGCTGGCTGTGTTTGCGATAGGTCAGGGCATCGCGGCACGTAAGCAGTATCCGCTCATACGGATGCACTACTCGAAAGGTCTCAAAGAAGAGCGCGCATTATACGAGAAATGGAACGCCTTCTCGCGAATCCGCGTGGAAGGAAATCCCCGTGAAGCCGGCCCGCCCAGAGGCTGGGGAATGAGCAGCCGCTATAAGGCAGATCCGGTGCGACAACTGGACCTGCGGATTGACGGCGGCGCGGGAACCATGCTCATGAATTTTGACGGCGATGCCTCCAAACTCGAGTATCTCAAGTACGACATAATCAACCTGGCGCAGTACCTGCGGACAAATGGGGATGTGGTCGCGATAGGTGCCGGCGGCGGCCGGGATATTTTATCGGCGATAGCGTTTGGCCAGAAACATGTGACGGGTGTGGAAATAAACGGCAGCATCATCAAGGCCGTGACCAAAGTGTTTCGGAAATTTACCGGGCACCTGGACCAGATTTCGACGGTCACACTCGTGAATGATGAGGCGCGAAGCTTTATTACGCGCAGTCAGCAGTTGTATAACATCATCCAGATATCATTGATCGACACATGGGCGGCTTCATCCGCGGGTGCGTACGTTCTAACCGAGAATTCGCTTTATACCGTGGAAGCGTGGAAAACGTTCCTGGAACACCTGAAACCGGGCGGGATTCTGACGGTTTCGCGCTGGTACAACAATTTTGGACCGACGGAAGTCTACCGGACCGTGGGGCTTGCAGCGGAAGCGTTGAAGCAAACGGGCGCTGGCGAGCCGCGTGAGCATATCCTGATAGCACGCACGACGGATGAAAGTCCGGGCAAAGCAGGGGTAGTGGTGGGAACCGTGCTGGTGAGCAATTCGCCATTCAGCACGCATGATGTTAATCGGTTCACGTCCACGTGCACCAGCCTCGGATACAAACTGGTGCTCACGCCCACATTTGCGGAGGACAAGATCTTCGCGGCGCTGAGCCATGCAGACTTTGCGGAGGCGGCAAAGCACACACCGCTGAAGGTGACGCCGCCGACCGATGACAGCCCGTTCTTTTTCCATTTTGTGCACCTGAAGGATGTGTTTCGGCCATCGACGTGGAGCAACGAGTTCTTTACGTTTAACCTGAAAGCGGTTGTGGTACTTGGAGTGCTGTTGCTCATCGTGAGCGTTCTCACTGCCGCGTGTATTCTGTTCCCGCTATGGATCGGAACGCGCCGCCATCTTGAAGGCTGGAATCCAGGTTTGCCCCTGCTGTACTTTGGGTGCATCGGGATGGGGTTCATGCTGGTGGAAATATCCCAGATGCAGCGGCTCATCGTATTTCTGGGCCACCCGATTTACGGCCTATCGGTCGTGCTTTTTGTGATCCTTTCGGCTGCCGGGGTTGGCAGCCTTGCTGCTGCCGGAATTTCCAGGCGAATAGGAGTAACCAGCACGTTTGCGAGTGTGGTGATCATGCTGATCCTGTTTGGAGTTGCAGCGCCGACTGTGCTCGAGACGTTTCGCGCATCCAGCACACCTGTGCGAATTGTTGTCGCGGCGCTTCTCCTGGCGCCTGTCGCGTTTTGCCTGGGCTTTGCTTTTCCGATTGGGATGCGGCTGGCCCAGGCACATACACCCGCTGCCACGGCATGGCTGTGGGGTGTCAATGGAGCGACGTCGGTATTGGCGTCGGTGCTGGCGGTAGCGATGGGAATCTTTGTGGGAATCAGCGCGACGTTCTGGACTGGCGTTGCGGTTTACCTGGTTGCTGCGATGTTGTGCGCAGCTTTAAGCAGCCGCGTTAAGGCGGCGGTGCAGCAAGCTACCAGTGTCGTCTACCCCTAGTTCGTAATCAGTTTTGTGTGCCGAACTGAGCTCATTTTCCGCGCTCAAACTGGATGGAGACATATGGTTCGGCACATTAGTTCTTAATACACCGCCCAGTCGGGGATGCCCGATGTACCAACCGGCGGACTGCTGGAATTACGCGGGGCGTTTACTCCGCCTGCAGACAGAACATCGAAATCGGCCCCGTTGTTGTTCGTATCCTGCAGGCCAGCATTTTTGCGAACGGCCACCTGGTTTTGGGTTAACGAATTCCCGTAATTGACGGCGGCGCTACCCTCGGCGTTGTTGGAATTTCCATATGCGACCAGATCCAGCACCCGTGAGTCGGGCAGGGGCAGGGGCGTAGCAGGTGCACCGAGGTTTAATGCCGTCGTTTGATTGACGACTACCAGCTTGCCTCCATTGGGGCTTAAATCGAGATTGCCCGTACTAAGATCGTAACCCGTGACAGCGGTACCACTTGTTCCGGTTGTGCCACATTTGATCAGCAGATAGCGACCCGCGCCGATCGTGATCCCATTGGGAAAAACGTAAATGTTTGAAGCCTGGGAACCAAAATTTCCGGTGGCGGTGCCGTACTGAACGGAATGGTTCGTAAGCGTGAAGGTCGTGCTGGTTGGATTTAAAAGTTCGATATAATCGTTAAGATAGAAGCCGATTGTGCTTCCGCCAGGGAAGATCTGACTGATCACCACTTGAGCCGGTGCAGTCTGGCCTGCGAGTAACAGAAAAATAATGAGAATTGATGCAGATACGTGGCCGCGCATACTTATTTCTCCGACAAGGATGTCGTAGCGTTAGGAATCGTTATAGCAGCAACTTCAACAGAAAATAGAGCGATTGGGTCACGCAGATTGCGCGGCCGTAAATGGTGCTGAGGTTTGGTGGTAGGTGTGTGCATGAAAGTGGAGCTAACCCTGGGCCGTGAGATTCCGGTCACTTCTCGAATTCTCGTGGCCATGAGTGGAGGAGTTGACAGCGCCCTGACAGCGGTTTTGCTGCGGCGCGAGGGATTCGAGTGCGTCGGCATTAACATGCGTACGTATCATCCGAACGAGGCGGACGTTGCCAGCGGGCGCAAATTCCAGACATGCTGTTCGCCCGAAGATGCCGGCGATGCGCGTGCAGTGGCGCTGGGTGAGGATTTTCCGTTCTATGTGCTCGACCTGGAAAAGGAATTTCACGCAGCCGTGGTTCAGCCTTTCATTCGCAATTATTTGCAGGGCCTGACGCCGAACCCGTGTGTCCTTTGTAACAATCATTTGAAGCTCGGAGTACTGCTGGAAAAGGCGCGGCTATATGGGTGCGACTATGTCGCCACGGGACACTATGCGCGGGTGATTGAGAACGGCGTGACCGGACGCACGGAGCTGCACCGGGCGGCAGACCTGAGCAAGGACCAGACGTATTATCTATTCGGCCTGCGGCAGGATCAGTTGCAGCGTTTTATATGTCCGCTGGGTGGGTTGCAGAAGAGCACGGTGCGGCAACTGGCACGTGAGTACGGGCTGGAGGTTGCGGAAAAGCCGGATTCGATGGAAATCTGTTTTGTGCCCGGCAATGACTACCGCACGTTTCTTCGTGGAAAAGTGGAGGCAGAGGCGATACAGCCGGGGGCGATCGTGACGATCGACGGGGATGTGCTCGGCCGCCACGAGGGCATCGCCTTCTATACGATTGGCCAGCGTAAAGGACTCGGTATCAGCAGCGCGACACCCATGTATGTCGTCGATATCCTGCCGGAAGAGAACCTGGTGGTGGTAGGAGCTGCAGAGCAGACAATGAGCGATGGCCTGGTTTGTGAAAGGATGAACTGGGTGGCGATCGAGTCACCGAGGTTGGCGATTGAAGCGTCGGCGCAGATACGCTATCGGCATGCGGCGGCGCCGTGTGTCGTGACTCCCTTGACGGACGGCCGGTTCGAAGTGCGGTTTCAAGAGCGACAGCGCAGTGTTACCCCGGGACAGGCCGTCGTGTTTTATGAAGGAGATTCTGTGCTTGGGGGCGGATGGATCGTGAGCCGAATTTGAGAGCGGAGTGGAAAGTGTCCACGCAGCGATGACGCCCCAGGCGCTCGATAAACTGTGGAGAAAATCCCAGGCGCAGATACCTCATCTGCAAGCAGGGGAGTACGCGGATCTTTATGCACTCTCGTTGCGTCTCCATCAGCCGAAAGCGCGCTTCTGGGGTGTCGTGGATGAAAAGCGCCGTCACAACGACATGAGTATTGTGCACTGTTTCAACTTCGGTAACACGACGGTGAAGTATCCGTGGCAGGCAGAAGCTGTAAATTATGGAATGCGTCTTCCGCTGAGAATCGTTCGGTCCGGAACCGTGCGTGCTCAAAAAACTTATCGCACTTTGCTGCACCAACTGGAAGCGCCCTTCCTGGTTTTTGGTTTTGAAGATGCATCGCTTGCGGAGGAGCGGCTTGAGAGCGGGTTTATCATCAGCGAGCCGGGCAGCGCTGAACTTGTCAGCGAACGCGAGGTCGTAATGGCGCCGGGCTTTGCGCCGCCTGACGATGGAGGGCTGCTGTTTTACTTTCTGACGAAGCGACTCGGATTCACGGCAGAAACGATGGATCCGTATGTGTTGCGTGGCTCAGAAGCCACTTTATCACGATTTAGAATGCGCATCTCAGAACCGATGTTGCTTGAGCCGGGCTGGGTGTTGCTGATGCTGGAAAAAGATCGCTGGATGTGGGGAGTGGTGGTCGCATGAGCAGCGGACTGTGCGATTAGATGCGCGCGCTATTTGACCGGGGCGGCCAGTAAAAACGCGTCACGGCTGGGGCCGTAGTAATTGCGAATGGTGCGAACAGGCTTAAATCCGAATGCGTAGTGCAGTTCGAGGGAGGGCTTGTTAGTGACACTGATCTGGCAGGTGACCTGCTGATGGCCCAGCTCCTTCAACTTTTTTAGCGATTCCGTGACAAGGATCTTGCCGATACCCATGCGCCTGAACTGTGGATGCACATCGAGGGTGATCAGCTCTCCGGCGAGGCAATCAAACAGGTGAAATGCAATGAGCCGGGGAACGCCATCCACCAGTTCGCGGCGCCTGATGAGACCGGCTCCATTGAGCGAGACAAACATCCGCAGAGTTCGCAGATCGTAGTTTTCCGGGGGCGGAAAGCAGAGTTTTTCGAGTTCGGCCATCTCGCGCAGCTCTGCATCCGTAACCATGGGCTTGAGAAAACGGCGTCGACTGTAGGCGATATTATAATCGCGCAGCAGCGGATCGTGAAGAATCATCGAAGAGATGGTGCGGATTTTGTGCGGCTACTCAATCACGAAAGCGTAGCCTGCGGAACGAAAGTTAAGCCCGCTACTTGCGGGACTTAGCGGCCCCTGGCGTGGCCTTCGAGTTTAGGCCGCTGGCGGCCTTGTCGAGGTTCTGGATGCCCATGAGAATCATGGCGTCCTGCTGGCTACTGCTTCCTTCCGCCAGGTTTTGTGCGGCTTCGCCCGCGAGATGGTTCATGTTCATGACATTTAGTTTTTCCGATATCGGCAATTCGGCCGATCTATCTTTGATCTGCTCGACGCGGCGCTTTAGCAACAGGGCCTCCTGCTGGACTGCGTCATAGTCACCCTGGTCGAACGCCTGTTGCAGCCGATCGCGCGTTGCCTGAAAGTCTATCCGCGTTTTATCGACGTCCATGGGGGTAGGAGCTGGTAGCGCCTGAGAATGTTTATAAGCTTCAGAGAGGCGGTTGGTAAGCTTGTCTTTCCCGGCGGAGTTGGGGATGCGAGAAACACCGGGTTCAATTTCCGGCGTGCTGCTGCGCCTGGTGGTTCCAGTCAGATTGGAATAGGGCGGCGGGTATGCCTGGTAAGATTGCATGTGCCCGGTGGAGTGTGAAACTGTTCCGCCCTGCATTCGAAGCTGGTAATCCGCGCGGCTCTCTCCCACACGAGGGTCACCGCCTTGGATCTCAGGCGATGATCCTGTGGAAGGTGACATTCGCGGGCTGCGTCGAGCGTTGCTGGGCAAACCCGGGTACAGGGATTTTACGGAGCCGGACGGAACCCCTTCCGGGGGACGGAATGATGGTGTGCCTGTCACGGTTGGTCCGACAATCTGACCAGGGCTTCCACGATACCCGGGCGGCGGTCTGAAGGCCGGATCAGCACCAGGTGAATTGGTGGGCTTACCCATTCCGAACCACCCGGAGCGCCTATCCGTTTTTTTATCATTTTCGGGCG
The DNA here is from genome assembly GCA_051003195.1 of Candidatus Sumerlaeaceae bacterium. Taxonomy (GTDB): domain Bacteria; phylum Sumerlaeota; class Sumerlaeia; order Sumerlaeales; family Sumerlaeaceae; genus JBPCLP01. The sequence goes on from JBPCLP010000013.1 coordinate 146,768, forward strand.
ACTTGGCGCTGGCCGAACACACCAGAGAGCACGCCAGTATCACCCATATAGCAGAGTTACAGTTCATCTGGGTGGGTGATGGGAACATGTAGCGTGCCATGGTCAAGCGGGGAAACAGCCGCAAAATCCCGGGTGCAGAACACTGGAGCGGTTAAACTAAGATGATCATTTTAAGGCGCGACATTAATATGGGTTGCGAGATTGTCGGTAAAACGTTCCGAAAACAGGCATGGTAGTGTAAGGGTTTTGGGCACAATGAAATAGCATTGGGCGAATAGCAGTACCGAAGATTTGTTTCGGGATTGGCGCCTGCACTCGGGGCGGGCGGCGCTAAGCGTCGGCCGACCGTTCACCAGGTGACTAAAACGGGAGATGATCCCATGAAACGCTTTGATTTAGCCGTTGTCGACCGCCAGGATATCGGCAAGGGCGCAAACCGCCGCCTGCGCAGCTCTGGCAAGATTCCAGCCGTAATATACGGTGCAGAGAGCGACGCGCGGAAAGTCACACTCGATTATCGTGAATTCGACAAGCTGATCGCCTCGCCCGGTGGCGAGACCGGCCTGCTCGATCTCAAGAGTAATGGCGGCGCCTCAAATGTCGCGATCATTCGCGAAGTGCAGAGGGACCCGGTCACGAGACGCTTTCTGCATGTTGATCTTTATGCGATCCGTATGGACCAGGAGAACAACTTCGAAGTGGCCGTGCATGGTGTGGGCATTCCAGTTGGTGTTCGCGAGGGCGGCCTGCTCGAGACTCACATTCGTTCAGTAACCGTCAGGTGTCTGCCGGCAAACATTCCGAATGTTTTCAACATTGATCTGCTCGGCCTGAAGGGCAACCAGTCGGTCCACGTCAGCGATATTAAAGTGCCGGAAAACGTGACGATGGTGACGGACCCGCATGAAGTGCTGTTTACCGTTATCGTGCTCCGCGCAGAAAAGGTTGTTACTGAAGAAGCCGCCGCCGCCGAGGCAGCCCCCGCTGCACCAGAGGTCATTGGCAAGAAGAAGGCGGAAGAAGGCGACGCCAAGCCTCCTGCAAAGAAGTAAGCTGTGTGGCGTACGAGAGATTCATACCGTATTTTCAGTTTCCGGCGCCCCTTCAGGGCGCGAAAAATGGGGTGCTGTAACCCAGGGTTACGGATTCCAAAAAGCCGGAATCCTGACCCTGGGCTGAGTCCCGCTGCACCTTCGGTGCAAAAAACCTGAGGCTGCGGATTCCAAAAAGCCGGAATCCGGTAATTATACCGCGAAATTCTGAGACAGCATAGTAGATAACAAACATATGGGGCCCGGCTGCATGCCGGGCCTTTTCTATTTCAGTCCATTTGGGAAAATGCGCAGCGGCTTGAAATGCACGGCAAAGCGACTGTTGTAGACGTTTTCGCGCATCTGGGTTTCGAAACGCTCTGCCTGCATAACGGCAAGCAGTGCTCCGTCATCGCTGGCGATACCGACGATTGCTCCGCTGTTCAGCCCTGCTGCTGCATCCATGTCGTCCATCATTTTCTCGTGCAGCGGCTGGCCCCGGAACAGGCGATCCACATAAGCTGGTAACAGCTTCAGCATGGGATAACGTTTGGAATCCAATGCGGCAGCTCCGCGCACAAGGTACTCGTCGACCCGGTCGGGCGAATTCGTCAACACGTCGTAGGGCATCGCAACCTGCAGGTCGAATCGTCCCACGGCACTGCGCGAGAGCTGCGCGAGGTATCCGCCGCAGCCGAGATCGCGTCCAAGATCGCGCGCGAGCGCCCGCACGTAGGTACCGGAAGATACCCGGGTAACGAATTGCGCACGCTTTATAGTTTTGGGTGCATCTGCATGGGGAGGATCAACGCGTGCCAGGATATCTGCGGGCGAGTCGGCATCGTGCAGGTCCAGGATATCGAACGAGAACACCGTAACGGGACGTGGTTCGATCGTAACCTCAATGTTCTCGCGTGCGTACTCGTATAGCTTTTTTCCCGCGACTTTCACGGCCGCATACCGAGGGGGAACCTGTTCGATCTCGCCCGTAAAGCGTTTCGCAAACTGGCGCACGCGCTCGAGAGTTACCTCGCGGGCGTCACCTACCAGTGTGGGCGCACCTTCGGAGTCGTCCGTGGTCGTTTCAATACCCAGGCCGATGTAGCCATCGTAGGTCTTGTCGCTCTCTACCAGGTAGGGGACCAGCTTGGTGTAGGGACCGATGCAGAGAAGCAACAGGCCTTCCGCGGCAGGATCAAGAGTGCCAGTGTGGCCAATGGCGCGTTGCTGGAGCACGCGCCTGGCGACCTGCACGACGTCGTGTGAAGTAGGTCCTGCGGGTTTGATTACCGGGAGCACACCACCGAGACTGGAAACGGACTGCTTACGAGGCATGTGGCGAATACGGCGAGGGCTGGCAGCTCAAAGCAACTGGAGAAACGACGGCGTTACCGCCACACATCCGGATTGGTTTCCTCTGGCAGGCCGTGTGCCAGTTCTTCAACCCGATCGATGATGTAAGAGGGGTCCTCGAGTTGTCGCTCCAACTCGTCTTGCAGCGTATCTTTGGTTGCATGGAAGCAGGTAGTCGATGCCATTCCGCCGTTGCGGCTCTTCCAGACGCGCACAGCCAGAAAGCGCAGGGAGTCGAACTGCCGATCGATTTCTGCGTCCATGTGCATGACGGCCAGTTCAACACGGCCAGGCAGTGTAATGCTCGGATCCCCAAAGTGGACACGGCGCCCGGCCCGAAGATCGGGGAATTTCGAACGTGCTGGAACACGCTCTTCATAGACGGCGAGAATCTCATCGAGCATCTCGCGCACTGCCTGGTTCATTTCGTCGCGGTTACTCATCCGCAACGGCTACCTGCCCGGCTCGCGGTCATTCGTCCGCTGGTGTGGTAACCACTTAATTCGTTGGCAAGTTCTGTGTGTGCCGAACGGGCGCAGAGTACCAGGGGACCGTGGACCATGGATAAGACCTCTGTTTCGGCAAACCAGGGACAAGTTTTTCCATTTACATGGGTCAATTGGTGGAGCGACAACTGCGGTACTCGCGCGATCACAGTGGAATGGCCGCGGCCTTTGCGGACCGCGGCAAAAGGAAGACATGTTGAAGCTTCGACTAACTATTGCGCGCGTTTCGGTTCTGTGCACCTTGCTATTTGCGGGAGTTGCTGGTTCGCAACCGCCGCCCGGTGACGTTCCACCTCCACCCGAAGCTCGGCGTGGACCGGCGGTACGGATGCCACCTGACGGCAGTCGCAATTTTCGTTCGCCTGCGGGTGCCCGGAACTTCCCGGGTTTTCGCGATCCCGGCTCGAGTAGTCCGCTGGTAATGTTTCGGCAGTTCCTGCGGGATGAAATGAAGAACGTGCCGCTGCTGGCGCCAAAAGTGAGTGATCTTGCTGATATTCAGCAGCAGCGCAATGTGCTTCAGAAAGAGCGTGCGCAGATTGCGGATGATCGAAGCCTTTCGTCAGAGCAGTCGTTACGGAAGTTCCATGACCTGTTGAAACGTGAGGACAACCTTAACAATCGCCAGAAGAGCCTGCTGGAATCGTTCGTGAACGACGCTCCGCGGATCCAAAAGCAGATTGCTGAACGGCGCCAGCAGATCCAGGCGAAATTGAAGCAGCTGCCCGAACCGCTTGAAGACGATGGGACGGAAGCCCTCACGCCGCAACGTACCGAAGCACGCAATCTTATGCAGAGTGCAAGATTGTATGAGTTCCTCGACGCCAGGATGACGTCCTTACAGGAGAATCCGGAACGAGTGGACATGTTGCAGCGCTTCTTCAAGGGAATGCCCAACTTCGATGAGCCAGAGCGCGGCGGCGGATATGAGGAAGCACGTTCGCGCCTTCAACAAATCCAGTTGGAGCAGGAAAAACTTTCAGAGCGAATGGACCGACTGGACGAAGAAATCCGTCAACTGCGCCAGGTGCTGCGAAATCCAGTCGGTACACAGCGCTGGCGCGGTCAAAACCGCGAGAATCTACCAGCCGGCCCCGTTGGCGATCGACGTACAAGTGGACCGAAGCCCCTGCCGGAGCCCGGACCGCCGGAAAGTTAGTTTATTGGCGTGCGCCGGCAGCAGCCGCCTCCAGCGGCTTACCGGTTTCAAGGGTGTAAACCAGATTTAAGTCTGTTTCGTTGTCGAAGAAGTGTGCCTTTTCCATGTTGAACAGGAGGCGCTTCTTCTCGTCGATCTCGGCTTTGACGTCCGGTTCAACGTTGGCGATGAAGGGGGTTTTTCCCGTGGTGAGGTAGAGGTAAATGTCGCTGCCCATTGGCTCGATGACTTCGACCGTCGCCGAAACTTCTTCGCCGCCGCCAGATTGAGAATGGAAATGAATGGGGTCATGAATGTCTTCCGGCCGGATGCCGAGGACCAGTGGTTTTCCGACATGGCCGCGTAAAGCCTCGCTATAACGCGCGGGTACTCGCAGTTGTACATTGCCCTCGTTAAACGTAAGGCCGCCGCCGCCCGCCTGGTCCAGTGTTCCCGACATGAAGTTCATGGGCGGGCTGCCGATAAACCCGGCAACGAACTTGTTAACGGGATGTTCATAAAGATTAAGCGGCTCGTCCACCTGCTGTACCAGGCCGTCTTTCATCACGACGATGCGATCGCCCATGGTCATGGCTTCGATCTGGTCGTGAGTTACATAGATCATCGTGGCCTGCAGGCGGAGGTGAAGCTTGGAAATCTCCGTGCGCATCTGGACGCGCAACTTGGCGTCGAGGTTGGAGAGCGGCTCGTCGAAGAGGAATACCTTTGGCTGGCGCACGATAGCGCGGCCCACGGCAACACGCTGGCGTTGACCACCTGAGAGTGCTTTTGGCTTACGTTCGAGCAGGTGCGTGATGTCGAGGAGGCGCGCAGCATCCTGCACGCGGCGTTCGCGCTCGTCACGGGGGACTTTGCGCAACTTCAGGCCGAACTCCAGGTTCTCTTTCACGGTCATGTGGGGGTACAAAGCATAGTTCTGGAAGACCATGGCAATGTCGCGGTCCTTTGGCGGTACATCATTTACCAGCCGGTCGCCGATGTAGATGTTGCCCTGGCTTATCTCTTCCAGACCCGCAACCATCCGCAGTGTAGTAGACTTACCACAGCCTGAGGGACCCACCAAAACGAGGAACTCCTTGTCGTTGATGTCCAGGTTGACGTTGTCCACCGCGCGGATGTTGCCGGGGTAGATCTTCGACACGTTTTCGAGGCGAACCTCAGCCATGTGGAGAACCTTCTATATAAGAGATGCGGGTAGTTAGAATTGTGTGGGATGCGTTATCAAACGAAATATGGCCTTCCGCAGGAGGCAAGGTGCGGCGCGAGGAGGGTCTGCCTTCAGTTCGTAATCAGTTCTGTGTGCCAGATCGAGATCAAGTCTGCCATTTGGTCGGTAAGGATCTACTGATTCGGCACACTGGGGGTTTGTTTCCATCAATTCGTTCACTGGTTTTGTGTGCCGTCCGAGCTCGGAGCTTCCTGAAGTATAGCTATGAACTTCTGGGACGGCACACTGGGCTCTTGTCCCAGAGATTCGTAACGAAATTTGCGCGCTTTCCGGCGCCCCTTCAGGGCGCGAAAAATGGGGTGCTGTAACCCAGGGCTGCGT
>JBPCLP010000014.1:0-14611 GCA_051003195.1 Candidatus Sumerlaeaceae bacterium
TTTGACCCAAACCACACACCGAAAACTGTGGAAAAAGGCTGTGGGAAAAATCGCGACTATGCACTGGCTGCATAGCATGCCACGCTCGAATAAAAAACCACGCCATCTCCAAAAGCGCTGCGCGCTATGGTTTCTCGGAATCTCCAAAAGCGCTGCGCGCTATGGTTTCTCGGAATCTGTCGAGGCGACCTCGAACTCGTCGTAGACGTTCACCCGGTCGATTTTGTACGAAAGCACCGATTTGCAAAAACCCGACGGCGCGTGTGTCTTGAACCATCTCATGGAAGACCATTGATAGTTTTCGGCCATTTGAACCAGTCCGTGCTTTACGGGATTGGCCTTCACATAATGTAGACGTGCGTAGTAGCTCCTGGCATACGTCAGTTCCGTCTCCCAGTACTGATAAAACGACTGCCGGCCGGGCGTGCCATCCAGTTCGTTGAGCCAGTTAGAACCACTGCCATGGAGACGGCAAATCAGCTCCTTAACTGACTTCTTTGCATCTTCACTTTCTGGAGCACGTCCGATAAAGTGATAGTGGTTGGAGAAGATAACCCAGGCATCGAGTTTCCATCGCAGCTCATCAACCAGCCCGAAAAGAAGGTTCTGGAATCCATTCAGGCGTTGCGGTGCGCGCATTAAGTGCTGCTTCAAGTAGGTACTTCCCGTTACGATGTAAGTCGAACCGGGCGTAAACCGATGGCAGGGCGCATGTGCCCACGGCCGATGTTCAGTCGAGATCATCCGAACCAGCTATTACCGCGATAAGCGATTGTAAAGAAATCATAGCGCGCAGCGCTTTTGGAGTGCGCGTACTTTAGTACCGCTTTCACCATTCCAGCGCGCGCGTGCCCACAACGCTATATGGATGTGCACATCCCACGCGCAATTACCGTCGCTGTTCGTGCACTGACAAAAGAGCGCATAATCGCGTTGAGCCTCGCGGGGTAATGGTCGCAGTCCTTTGCCTGCTACCGCTTTCTTCGGATGACAAACCCACGCGACTCGCTCCCGTTGGTCGGATCATACGACATAACGCTCACATGACCAGGTAGCATTTCACTATTGCCGGCGAGCGGAAGCAGGCGGTCATGAACCGGTAGCTCCGGTTCCAATCGATATGCAGCGGGCGGCTGCGATGGCCATCCCAAAGGTCCTGGTGAATACGTGACCCAACTATTAAATGAATTGTAGTACGCATAAGTCGCTTGTGGGTCATCTGCGTAAGGGTCGATTGGAAGCCGCTCGACATAAGCAATCGGAGTGGTAATTGTGGAGAATTGCTGCCCTGAGTCACGCAGCCGAAATGTAACGAGTTGCCGCGACCAGCTTGCGGTGGAACAGCGGTCGTTCACCGTACTGCCAACCGTGTATTTCAGCGAAACAAAACGCTCGGGGTCGCGAATTAAGTAGTTTGTCGTTGTTGCACGCCCACTGGGCGGATACTGCATGTTATCGACATAGTACGACTCGATTCCGGTCGCAAGAGACCGCATGTCAGCCTCCGCGCGTGCAAGATCTGCTGCTGTCCGCGCCGATTCAAGCGATGGAGAAACACCCATAGCAACCAGTGCGAGCGCCATGGCAGCGCACACGAGGATGAGTGCGCGCCTCATGTCGCTGAAGCCCGTCCTGCAGAATTGACAGACTGACCTGGAACACCGCTTACCACCACGCTGTCCACAAGTCCTGATGGACGCGCAGGATGGATAAGCACAACCTCATCGGTAAAGTACAGTAAAGGCGTTGCAACGCCAACATATCCCTCCGGACCAACTGCAAACCGAAGGCCTTCCAGGATCTGCGTCGGGTCCAAAGAAGACTCGCCCAGCTGATGCAGGAGAGCCTCGATTCGTTTGCGAACCCGGTCGGCCGGACCACCGAGAGGCTCCGCCACCGGGCGTTCCGTGGCGGCGGCGGCAAGCTGTACGTTTCGTTCCCGAATTCCGGACTCCGAAAATCCGATTTGCAGCATTGGGTCCATAACTGGACGCCACTGAGATCGCCGAGTATCGGTCGAAGTTGATTGGACCTCCAGCAGTCCGTGCCATCGTTTCCAGCCGGTGGGGCTGCAATTCAACAGTACCTGCAGAAGATACGCGCGGAAACTGTCGAAATCCAACAACCAGGAGTGATCCAGGCAATCGACTGCTGCAAGCGCCGCATAGCTGAACGGAAAACTTGCCTCCATGGAGAAGACACGATGCAGACCTTCAGCGGCGAACGGCTCCCGCGAGTCGACTGCGAACTCGGCATCGGAATCTTTATACACCATGTAATACGATTGGATGCGCCGTATCGGGCCGAGCAGCAGGAGCCATGTAAGTTTGTCCGGCGGCTCCGACCCGGGCAACTGGTTGGCAAGCATCTGCGCTTCAGGTTTGCGTGCTGGATCACCTACAGAAAATGTGCTCCAGTAACTATTGTGCAGCATCACCATGTTGGCACTTTGCCGCACCGTCTCAGCCTGCTCCAGGATACGATCCCGAAGCGTCGCAATTTTATCGCCCTCGGTGTTCGTTCGGGCAACCACACCAAGTTCGGCGGCGAGTTTCAGGAGCTCACGCTCGCCGTTTTCCCAGCGCCATAGGTACTCAAGATAGTGATGCGAGAAATGGACTTCATGTGCCGCGCACGAGAAACCGGGAATTGCATTCGGATCAAATGGCAGAGGGACAGCCGGATGGCGCAGGTTCAGCCCAAGCAGTTTATCGCGTGCGGGCCCGGGGCCGGCAGCTGCAGCCTTTTGCAGGGCTGCTTTGCCAGCGTCGAAATCTTTTGATCGCGCAAAGGGAAGACCGATGACACCCAGCGCACTCGCAGCTACCGCCTGCAGCCACGTACGTCGGCAACAGGTTCGTTCTGAAATCGGCGAACTGCCAGCTCGTTCCATCATAAACTGGGGTAGTTGCTGTTTTCAGGAAAGCAAGGAGTTAGCCCGGAAGTTCCAGGACGGGATCATGGTCCGATTGAACTACGACCGCAGGTCTGCGTTTGGCGTCAGCCAATGCTGACTCCGAGTACTGTCACGATCATAAGCAGCAACATAAGCATTGCTTCAGTAACAAAGACACGCGTGCGCCACGTCGGCGACAACAATGCAGCGAAAAGCACATTGGCGAACACACCGATACAGATCCCAAGAAGCATCGCTCCCAAGCTGGAATTGTTTAGGCGTTCGTGGTCGACCGGGACAGGGCCGAGCCCAGCCATTGCGTACAGACAGAATATACCGAAGAAGGCGCCAAGGAAGAATCCGAAAGTCGGAACAATCAACACATAGGCGAATGTTTGTCGGGCGGACATATTTCAAAGGTACCTGCCTTCAAGGCTGCGCAATCACTTCGCGAATAAAGAGATGTCCGGAGACCCTCGGTCACAGGTCAGGCATTAGCTAAGAATTACACATAACATTTCGTGCCCGGCCGAATCTGCATGGCTCGGTGCACCATCTGCACCATGATGCGCAAATCCATTTGCCACCGCTGAGCGCGACTCTCCACCATCGCCGACATGTTACTTCGCTGCACCGCATCGCTCCTGAAACTCCTGGGCTATAAGCCCGGGCGTGACGGCGCGCACTACGAGCCGACGGGTCCCCTGGAGGAGTGGTACGCCAATCTTCTGTGGCTCGAACGCCGCAAGTGCATCCTTTTCACCAACGCACAAACCCTGTACAGCTGCGTTGCGCTCGACGTCCGCAAGGCTCAGCTCGCCAACCTGCTCCAGTTCTTCGGCGCCACTCTCGCCCCCGTTATGCTCGCCGACGGCTTCACGCGCGACCAGGTACGGCAGGTCCTGCACAGTCTTGGTGATCTTCATCTCGATCGCACGGCCAGCCGCAGCATCCTGGGCTGCATGAATGACTTCACCCGCGCCATACAATATCGAGTGGACGACTTAGGTTTGCAATACTCGGACGCCGTTGAACTGGGCGTGCGCTGCAACGATACGCCAATCGGCGGACCCAACTACAAGTGGCCCGCCCGCGAACTCCGCGCATTACTGGCGAACCAGCGCACCTCGGTGACGCCGGAGTCCTGAGTCCAGGCACCGCGTGTCCGATCCACATGTTCTCTCAGGCCGGTGGTCGACGGATATGCGTTACGAGTCTCAGAATAAACGCGTACAGGTAAGCACAATAAACGCGTTTTTGGTGCAAAGAATATACGCGTATTGGTACGCATAGTCGGTTTTTCAACAGCCCTACAGCTTCGTCAGAAATTCGCCCACGGGCTGGTAGTGCTCGACGGATCAGCGACTGGCCCCACCTTATTGCCTCCGACTGCATAATTGTTCGTACTATGACCCGAAACAAAGTTTCGAGTCACAGCGTTTAAGACAAACGGAAGACTGGTCAGGATGCCAAATTGACCATTGTTCATCACCGAGTTCTCTTCAATGCGGTTTAAATCGCCATTGATGTAAATGCCAGGCCCGATGTTCTGCGATACTACATTGGACCGTACCAGGCCGCGCTGGTTCAGTGCAATTCCATGCGAGGTATTGGTGTCGATGATACAGTGAAGCACCGTGCATTTAGAACTGGCCAGGATGCCACCAAACAGATTCTGACGGACTGTACACTTTTCGATGATAACGCTATCGGCAACTCGAATGCCGACCTGGTGGTTGTCCGATACCGAGCAATCGGTTACTACCGTTGCATTCGAAACATCGATGCCATCCACCGTGTTGTCCTCTGCAACGCAACAGACGATTGTCGACTTTTCGCCAAGGTTAAAACCGTCGAGAGAATTGAACCGGCTGTTACAGTCGCGAATCGAAGCCCCGGTGCCCGTTTCAATTCCGTTTCCGGAATTTGTTCCTGCGTGGCACGTGGACACGTTTCCGCCATTGCCCGTATGAATTCCGGCGAAAGCCCCTGCAGTCCCGTTATCAGCAGCTACGCATTCGGTAATAATGCCGCTGCCACCAAATGAGATTCCAGATTTTCCGTTGGTCCGCGCGGAACATTGATGGGCAATGTTATCGTCATCACAGAAGAGCCCATGACCGGTATTGCTGACAAGTCGCAGGTTATAAAACTGGCAATTGTCCGACGTGGTAGCATCAATTCCGTCGCCGGGCCAGGATCGAACCGTTCCGTTCTTTATGACAATGTTGGTTCGAGTTCCCGAGAATAGAATTCCATCCGTCGCCCCTGCTATGCCAACCAGCGAGTAACCGTTAAGATCTAACGTCACGTTGTCCGCGGTGATTGTGATTTTGTCGCTCGCACTTACGGCGGTAAGATTCTGTGTAAAATAATACGAACCGGATTGCGAAATGGTAATCGGCAGAGCGGTCACAAGTGGCTGGCGAGCGTCGCCGTCTGCCGAGTTGATTGCGTAGGGCACGGAGTCCAGGCGAGTGCGCGGGAGCACGTAATTATCCAGGGCGTCCACTGCCACCATAAGGAACACGTCACTATTCGTGCGAAACATATTCGCATTCAGTGGCCCACCGAAAAAATTGACTCCCGTGCCCACGGAATGATTGAGGATTCCGTCCGTCAGATTCACCGAGACTGATTCCTGGAAAACCTTGGTTCCGGATTCGGCTACCCCAGCCGTACCGCCCTGATAAATGTAGAAAAAGATGACATGAGAGCCGGTTAACGGCCCGCCATTTTCAGTGAGTTTGGCCTGGTAATGAAACCGGGGAGGCTGCGCAGCGTGCGAGGCAGACGCCACAAACGCTGCTACAGCAATGGCCGCACAATAGAATGAACACCTATGGATATTTCTCACTTCGTTTCCTCCCCGACCCGACATTTGTGCAATCTCAAGCCTTAGACCCAAAGACACGCGGAAAGCAGCGAAAGGTCAACTGCTTTCCATGCTTGCAATCATCGGCGCGCTTTCGCCTGAGGCTGCCTGCTTCCTGCGGCGAAACAGATCTCTCTGCTCGATCGGACAAACCAGGCTGATCTTGAGCTGTTCGATGACGTCTTTACCTGAGGGGACAGCCGCCCACGTCACCGTAACTCCCAGGCCGGGAATCATCCTATTGAAGCCCGAACCACTTCAACGCGTTCGTGCCCCTATCCGGTAGCTGTAGGCCACCGTAGTCACGACGTCGCTTGAATCGTAGTTCACCGCCGCCATGATGTTGTGCCAACGGCTTCGATATTGATGAAGGTGACACAGCGATATGACATCCCGGTACATCCCATGCAAGATCGGCTCGCGGACCCTGATAACAGCATCAAAATGACCGGGCTTGGATTTCGGGAGCGTGCTTTTGAAGGTCGTAAATCCCGCCACGCGTAATCGCTTGTCTGCCTCAGGCCAATTGTCGCCGACATTCAATGCCTGCGCGACCCGTTCGCCTAACCGCTCCTGGTTTCGATAGATCGGGTACAAGTCGTAAAGCACGAACGCGACCGCTATCAGCACCAGCACGATGGTGGCAAAGAGGTACGGACGCCGCACGGGCCAGGTCGATACGAGGAGCTCGAGCCAAGATCTCACCGCGCGATCCTGGCTGCAACGGCCGGTTATGCAATAAAAGAGCGGAGCGACTTCAATTTAGTCCGCAATTTTCCCCGTCCCGAATTATCCGTTAGTTGCTAGGTGGGCTGTCGCTGTACTCCACAGCGCTACCGGGATTATATAATTTGCGCTTCCAATTAAATGGTTGTTGCATTTCCATTTCTCGCGGGGTTCTTCTCCTCTAATTCTCTAAAGGGGTGTGGTCAGGAGGCTCCCCGAAAAACTGCACGCCTCGTCACTTCAGTCGCATTTAATTCTAATTGCAGCAGAAAGGTCCATCTCATGCGGAAAACGCTTTCCTTTATTGTTCTCTTTGCAGTGGCCGGAACACAGAGCGCCAGCGCAACCTGCTCCGGTTGTTCAACTCTTGAGCCCCAGCCAACCCTCGCCAACGGCGACTGCGCCAACAGCAGCTATAACTGTAAGGTTTATCCACGCTACGTGTGCGACACGACGCGCCTGATGAACCGCACGAATTGCACGATTGATTTTCTAACCAATCCCGGCACGTGGTCGCTGATGAACTCGGTCGGCCAGGTACTTGGTACGTTCACAGGCGGCTCAGGTCGAACCATCAACGTCAACTGCGGCATCCGTGCCGTGAGCACCAACCTCGGCATGCTGCTGTCTTTTTCTACCTGGACCAACGGAGGGACGTTTTCGGGCTGGCTGAACACACAAGCTGTCGCGGAAAGCACGACCGGAAACTATGACACCGTTCCCGCGAATCCGGGCGGCGATGTCAGCACCTGGCATTTGAAAGCGTCTGATAATTCGATTTACCTCGACGGCGCAGGCAACTCGTTTACCGTAACCGGACCTGCCGGCTGCAGCAGTGGCGAGCTTGCCCTTCATTACCTGACGCGCAACGGTAATAATACGATGATTTACAACCTGCCGGGTACCGGTTACGGGTCAGGCACGGAGGGCATCCGCCCGGCGGCTGGCGCGTACAATTTCTACCGCTATACCTCAGTCACGAGTGTGGACCGTGCTCTGTATAATTGCAATATTGGCGCATACTCGTCACGCGTCCTCAAGTTTCTCTATGGCCGCATGTGGGAAAAGCAAATTGCCCGGGATGGCAGCATCGTCATCATGAGCCGCCGCGGCTGGTCGGCAATTGACTGCCTGATCGCGGGTGCGGGTGCGAGCGACTACTGAGTCGCGATTGCTCGTTAGGCGCCGGGACTGGCGCATTGTAATGCCAGCCCCGGCTTCCACCTCCACCATGGGCATGGCAGATGTATGCCAGGCCGATACCAACAACGGCGGTCTTTGCTGAAGAAAGGATCAATCATGCAAAAATTTCTCCTGGCCATTCCGGTTGTGCTGCTTGCCAGCTCCGGTTTTTCTCAATGCTGCACAACTCTCGACCCAACGCCCACGTTATCCAATGGCGGCTGCGCATCCAGCAGTTATAACTGCAAGCCGTACCCGAAGTATGCCTGCGATGGTCCGCGCCTCAAGAACCGCGCCACCACGAATTGTTTTAGCGAATGGTTTAATACCAACACTGGCACGTGGGCACTGTACAACTCAGTTGGCAAGGTCCTCGGAACTTTTCTGGGTGGCGCCGGGCACGTTAATAATGTTCGCGTGCAGACGGGCGTGCGGGCTGTTGACACCAATCTCGGAATGTTGATGGCGTGGAGCGTGGCCACCAATAACGGAACGTTCACGGGCTGGCTAAACACGCAAGCCATGGCTCAGAGCACCAGCGGCAACTATGATACCCAGCCAAATTACCCGGGCGGCGACGTAAGCCTGTGGCACATGGTCGTTTCCGATAATTCGATTTACCTGGATGGCAATGGCGACTCCTTCAAGGTAAACACCGACTGCGACACCGCGGGCGAGAACGCGACCGATTACCTGACCCGATCCAATGGACTGAACAACATGATCTATAATCTGCCTGGAAACGGATATGGGTCCGTAACCGTTGGCAATCGGCTGGGGGCGACTCCATATAATTTCTACCGCTACACGGCCGTCACCAGTGTGGATCGAGCTCTATGGAACTGCCGGACATCGTCGTACTCCTCGCGCGTCCTCAAGTTTCTCTTTGGCCGCATGTGGGAAAAGCAAATTGCCCGAGACGGCAGCAGCGTCATCATGAGCCGCCGCGGCTGGGTGGCCATTGATTGCCTGGACCCCGGCGTTGGAACGCAGGACTACTAAAACGGCTTAGGAATTCCAGGACAACCAGGGACGCCAGGTGACAAATGACGGGACATCCGTGATAAGGATTCATGGGTTGGAGAAGGGAGTTCTTCGCGCGGCGTAGATGTGACATTTGCTCCGATCTGTAAGTTCCGATTTGCTCGACCTTGGCGCGCTTTTTGTCCTTCTGGAATACGGGGGCCCGTTGACGTGTTCACCAATTAATTTGCTCGCGTCAGCGATACTTTGCGACAAGATCAGTTACGGGAACGGGTATGGCTCCTGCCATGCTTTGATCCCGGCGCCAAAATATGCACACGATACTTAGAGCTGCTGAGTCCATCGAGCATCATGGTAACAACCGTTGCGGACATCCCCAGGTTCGAAACGCCAAGCGGTTTGCCGGTGTCGGGATGATAGCGCTCGTTAATGCCGTACGCGATAGCGTTGCGAATAGTTCGGTCGCAGATAACCGCGGCCAGATCGTGATATCCATATTTAGCCAGGCCGCATGCAACCTGGTAGTTTGTCGGCGGCCATACGTCGCCACGCCAGAACTCTCCACTGAAAAGCGGACTGGTTCGGTTCACGGTTGGGATAGGAAGAGTCGTCAGCCAATCCGACGATCTAAGCATTTGCGCCATTTGTTTCGCCTGTTTTTTCGTCGGCACTTCCGCGAGAAGCGGTAACCAGCTTCCTATGGTTTGAATACGAACCTTCTCCAGCGTGTCCCGACGCACGGCCAGGTAGGTTCCGCTGGTTTCGTCCCACATGTAACGCTGCATAGCCGCAGCAGACTTTTTACAGCGGGCACGCCTTCTTTGAGCCATTTCTGTATCGCCGACAAGCTCTGCCATACGCGCAAGACTCTGTTCGCCGATAATCAGGTATGCCGTGATTCCTGGAATGCATATATCTCCATACCAGTTGCCGTTTTCAGTGCCGGGACTCCTGGAAGAATTCGGGGTGAGCTTCAGGTCATCTAGATTGCATTCCAGGTCAAATGTCTCAAAACGCGCGTGCTGTATTACGCCACTGTAGGAACCGACCGCAACGAGACCCGAGCTCGTAATGTCACGTTCTCGCCAGTACCATTCATGAAACTTCTCCAAAGCGCTGATGTTCTGCCTCACGAGTTCCACGTCATGGTTATGCTCGTAAACCCGCTCAAGACCCCATGCGAGTATCGGAATCTGCGAGTACGCCGGATACTCGAGCCACTTCGCACTGCCGGGCTCAATCATGCAGGGAATCATGCCGTGCGCATAAGGCGGTTTCGCAGCGTCCCAGCGCTTCTGCGCATCACGATAATTGGCAAACACCCCACGCAGAACGTCGCGCTGCGATGGAATAACAGCCAGAAGATCCATGACAAAAGTCGTATCCCAGATCCACTGGCCCCGGTAAACTCCGCCCGGGCTTATCCATGCATGCCGGAAGGGATCTTCCGGGGGAAACACTTTGCCAAGAACGCATTGCTGGTATGCCTGCACGGTCAGCTTCCAGGTCGCATCGTTGTTTGCCCGGAGCAATGGACGAAGCACTGCTTCAGCCTGGGCAATGGTTACCGTGGATTCATTTATTGTAGCGGGCATTGCCACGGTGGCGTTTAGTGCGAACATCAGTACCGACGCCGCGGATGATATTAGAAAGTGCATGTCCGCCGGCCGCTCTTAATTAAGACCATTCCATAGATAATGGCCTTTTGGATTGAGTGCCTGCAAACAAAAATCCCGCCAATTCGCCGAACTTATCGGGGCGACAGCACGCAACGCCGCCAGTGCGTACGCGTTTTGGATTTGTCGTGGCGAGGTTGGCTGACGTTTTTCCAATTGTCAGGCCCCTTCCCTTCGAGCTTTACTTTTAACCAGCAACGCTAAATGCGCAATGACTCAGCCAACGATATTATGCTAAATGTTTAACTTGGTGGCATTCATGGACGTTCCCGAATTTCTGATCTTGATTTGATAAATGCGTGCGGATGAGGACGTTGTTTGTAAACCGCTGCGGCGGAAAGAGGTAGACGATTGCGCAAGCTTATTCAGGAAGATCCATTCGCGAAGCAGTCTCGTGGCTGGGTTGAACGCGGTAACTGGCCGGCCCAATGGATCGACTACGACCAGTCACCCCCCAGGGAATCCAGACTAACCTTGTATCGCCTGCCATTCGAACTGAAGGAGCCGGCGACGGTTATCATTCATGTTTCTGCTGATAACAGGTACCGGCTGTACCTGGATGGCGAGCATGTGGGACGGGGTCCGGAAAGGGGAATGCCTGACTACTGGCATTTTGAAACATGGCAACTTGAACTTAAGGCAGGCCAGCATAGCCTGTGCGCTATGTGCTGGTGGCTGGCGGGGGATCACGCTCCGGCTGCCCAGATGTCAATCCGCCCGGGCTTTGTGGTGGCTGCCGAAGAACCTTTGAATGCCTTGATTTCAACCGGCATTGCCGCATGGCAATGCGCGGTCGCGCCGGGACTCGACTTTATTGCCCCCCGAATTGCCCCCGCCTGGACCGGTGCACGTGTACGCGTAAACGCCGCGCAGTACCCGTGGGGATGGCAAACGGGTGAAGGCCTGCAATGGAAAAAACCCGTAAATATCTGCACCGCTCAGGCGGCCGGGTGGACTTTCGAGACGCAACCCGTGTGGCAACTGGCCCCCGCATTGCTCCCTCCGATGATGGAACAACCTTTTCCCGGCACACGCGTGCGCTATGTGGCGGATGGATGGGGCAGTTACCCGGTTAAAAGCACCTTACACCTGGATTCAGAAGCCCAGGCCTGGGACAAAATGCTCAAGAACAACGGCAACCTGGATATACCGCCACACACCAAACGGACAGTTATATTGGAAACCGCGAATTACGTTTGTGCCTACCCCGTGGTCTGTGTGTCAGGAGGCAAGGGTGCGCGATTCCGGATGTGGTGGGCGGAAGCCCTGTTTGAACAACCTGAGGCACGCACCAAGGGGCTCCGCAACGTGGTGGAGGGTAAATACTTCATTGGAGAAGGTGACGAGTTTCTTCCGGACGGCAGCGCCAGACGCACCTTCACGACACTGTGGTGGGAACTTGGGCGGTATGTGGAGGTGCTGGTGGAAACTGCTGACCAGGCAATCAGCATTCACTCGGTCCGGTTCGATGAAACCAGGTATCCGCTGGAGATTAAAGGCAGTTTTGAATCTTCCGAAAAGAACCTGAATCTTGTGACTCCGGTTGCGATACGGTCCCTGCTGATGTCGTCCCATGAGAACTACTCCGATGGGCCGTATTATGAACAGATCATGTATATTGGTGACACTCGTCTCGAGTCACTGGTAACATATGTCGTGAGCGGAGACGGGCGTCTTGCGCGCAAAGCACTTCTCGTTTTCGACCGCTCCAGAATGCCCTCCGGCCTTACCCAGTCCCGTTATCCATGCAGAATACGCCAGGTTATTCCGCCCTTTTCGTTGTGGTATGTCACCATGGCACATGACTATTTCATGTGGCAGAACGATCCTGAATTCGTCCGCAGAATCCTGCCTGGACTTCGCGCCATTACAGATGCCTTTCGTGGTTTTATGCACAGCGATGGTCTGGTGCATTCCCCTGAGGGCTGGAATTTTGTCGACTGGGTTCCAGACTGGACCAACTATGGAATGCCCAGCGGCGCTGATACCGGGGCGAGCAGCATTATCAACCTCCAGTTTGTTCTGGCGCTTCAGGCCAAAGCCCAGATCGAGGAGTATTTCAAGGAACCCCTGCTCGCAAAACGGGACCGTGAAACCGCCTCTGCGCTTTTTGACGCAATCCTCCAGCATTTCCAGGGGTCAGATTGCATGCTGGCCGATGATCTGGAACATGAACACCATTCCGAACATGCGCAGTGCCTTGCTATTCTTACCGGGCTGATGTCCATTCAGAAGCAGGAGGAGATTGCCGATTGCCTTTTAACCGCCGTGCACCTGCCGCGCACCACCGTTTACTTCTCCCATTACCTTTTCGAAGCACTTCGGCTATTGGGTCGTGTCGACAAAATCCTGGATCGGATGTCATTGTGGTACAAGTTTACGGATCAGGGTTTTTTAACGACGCCAGAACAGCCGGAGCCTACACGGTCCGATTGCCACGGCTGGGGGGCGCATCCGATCTACCATTTCCATGCAACGTTTGCCGGAATACGTCCGGCCGAGCCCTTCTTCCGCTCTGTGGAAATCGCGCCGCTGCCCGGGACTCTGACTTCCATCCGGTGTGAAACGGCTCATCCCGACGGCATGATCAGCCTGCGCCTGGACCGAACCGCTGACACGATTGCCGTAGCCGCGACCCTCCCGCCCGGCCTTACCGGGAGTTTTCACTGGAATAAAAAATCATACGCGCTGCGACCAGGTATAAATAATCTCACCGTATCTGCGTGAGTAGATTAACGAAGCGGAAACAATTCGGCAGCTCCGGGAATAATTTCCGAACTCATAGAGACCTCTCTTCGGCCGGTAAAAAGCGGGAATTCTGGACAAGCCACCATCGCGCCAGATCGCACCACTCGTCTGATCTTTCCACCCTCGCGCCTGATCGCACTACACGCCTGATTGTTCCACCATCGCGCCAGATCGCACCACGCGTCTGATCCATCCAAATCCGGCCTAACGACCACGCACGCGACAAAAAAACGTACGCCGCCCTGGGAGTGCGTCACCGCGTGCCGCACCGTACAACCCGGGCATTTCCTTTTACGCATCCCTGCGAGTTTAAATCCCGTGTCGGAACAGTTCCGCAGCTGCCCCCAGAACTCGAGTCCATTCGTTGCACTGTTTTAAAACGGCGGGCGAGCCTCAATCAAAACTAATCAAAGCTAATCAAAGATAATCAGGCGGATTGCCAACCGAAGTGCAACGGGCGCGGGGGGCTTCATGATGAGCTAAATACTTCTGCGGGAGTTCGCCAGTTCAGGCACTTGCGAGGCCGGTTGTTGATGGCGTCGATGTAGAGGTCGAGTTGTTTTTGTGTAATTTCGTACAGCTGTGTTCCTTTGGGCAGGTATTGGCGTAGCAGCCCGTTGGTGTTCTCAACCGTGGGGCGTTGCCAGGGGCTGTGCGGCTGGGCGAAATAGACCTTTAGTCGTTGCATTTTTTTCTCCAGCAAAGCAAAGCCGGCGAACTCCAGGCCGTTGTCGAAGGTCACGGTTTTGCGCTGTCGCTTGCGCAGTGGTTTGAGGGCGCTCAGGCAAATGCCAGCCACGGTTGGGGCGCTGCGATCAGTCGCTGGAATCTTGGCGCCGATGTAGAAGCGGCTGGCGCGATCGGCAAAGACGGCGATGGCAGGTCGGCCTGGACCGACGCATACGCAATCGCCCTCCCAGTGGCCAACGTGCTTGCGCTCAGTCGCCTCGGGCGGGCGTTGCTCAATGCCAACCCGGCCAATGATCAGGCTCTTTTTTGAGCGTTTTCTGCGAGGTAGGGGCCAGCGGCGCAAGGGGCTTGGCGGCAACTGGCCAATCAGTTGTGCGGCGGCGCGGTAGAGCGTACGCGTCGACAGCTGACGTGTGCCGCTCTCGAGCCGGTGCCGGTTGGCAATCTGCTCGGGGCTCAGGCCGCGCTGCAGCCCCTCGACAATATAGCTGCGCAACTGCTCGTTAAGCAGCACTTTCATCGGCCGTGGCTTTCGTCGCCGAGCTGCCCTTTGATGCGCCCTGTCGGCACGATATAAACAGCCTGAGTTGCGGTTGCGAGCCAACTCACGACTGATGGTACTTTTATGGCGATGCAACTGGCGGGCAATTTCGCCGAGGCGAAGCCCCTGGCTCACAAAAAAGTTGATGCGACGGCGTTCTTCCAAGGTAAGCTGACAATAAGCCAACGTGAGTACACTCCTGCACTAAGGGTTTTCGCAGATCTGAACTGCTGGACCCTCACGTTGGCCCTTTCAAGCCCCCCGCCCGTTGCACTTCGGTTGGCAATCCGCCT
>JBPCLP010000015.1:0-57788 GCA_051003195.1 Candidatus Sumerlaeaceae bacterium
CGCGCAACTTGCGGATTATTTCGTCCGGCTTGTGCTTCTTTCTCGCCACTTCTCGTCTCCTTTGTTTGCTTTCCAGCAAACCCGGAGACTAACATTCAACGTGGATCAGTTTTCGGGGGGCATTCCAGCATCCCGAAAGGCCCGTTCATCTAAGGGCGTCTCCGATTGTAAGCATGCGGCGCAATTTCTTCTGTATTGCCGTCCTTTTTGCAAATTGCCCTGATGGCCGGAATTTCCTGACCGACTTTAATGGCGATCAACCCAAGATCTGCGCCCGGTTAATACCAGATCCAGTTATCTATCGCTGCGTTGATCGGTGTAATGCCATAATTGGGCGGAGTCCATTGCGTAGAGTCGCCTCCCGCCAGCTCGATAAACACCTTATAGAAGAATGTCGTGTTAGACGGAAGGCCAGAATCTGAATACACATTGGTGGTAACGAGTGCCCCCGGTTGGCGCAGATACGTGCCCTCGATGCCGCTTGCGCTGCGGTGCACGCTGTACCCCTGCGTGGTCGGCGGCTTTTCGTTTTCCGTCCAGTTCAAGTTGATTGAATTGGAGCCAACGGTGACCACCAGGCCGTTGTTCGCCGTTCCGCCGCCCGTGGTATCGACCACCAGCTTGTGCGATGTGTCATCGGGAATGACAAAAGTGTCGGCAGCCCTGGCGTTGCTGACACGCAGCGTATTCAGCCCGTTTCCGGTATCGCTCTGAACCCAGAAACTTCCCTGCCAGGTGGTTGAATTGATCCAACCGGGATTGGGCTCCACTACGTGGTTCTCGTAGGGAGAGGCCAGTCCGAAGGTCACCGCCGGATCCACTGACGTGTTCATTGCCTTGCTGAAGATTAGCGTGAAAGTTGTGAAGCCGACGTTTACGGCGTTCGCCGTATTGGGTGTGACATCCAGCAGAAAGGCCGGCGGGGTGCTGTCGGGGGCGTTTGGAACGGCGGACGTTGCAAATTCACCGGCAGTACCCCAGTTTGCGTACCACCCGTTCGCGAGACCATTCTCAAAGGCGTCGTAGATTCGCGTCACGTTGGCGGGGGTCGGCCAGGGGCTTCCAGTCATCTGCGCTGTAGATGACGTTCCCCAGTAATTGAAGCGACAATCCTTCAGTCCGCCGGGGCTAACGTTGGTGTTGTCGTAAAAGTCGTAGGTGCCATTGCTGAAAATGTTACTATTATTCAATAGTCCGCCGACAGGGATATTTCTTACGCCGTCGCTTCCATTATTCCGAATCGTTGAAAACGTAATATTACCCGTTGGCGCACTTACGCCGTACGATGCATTTGCAACGACCCAGGAGTTCGAGACGGCAGCCGGTGTAGAGGCACCAATACCTGAATTGCCGACGACAGTAGAATCCGTGATAGTCCCAGCCGTTACTCCGTTACCCCCGTTACCAGCGATGTAGGAGGAGGCGATCAACGTTGCTCCCGATACTCCAGAACCATTGCCAGCGATCTTCGAGTTGCTGATCGAACTAACTCCAGAAACGGCTGTTCCACCATTCTTCAGTACCGTAGAATCCGTCAGCACACTCGAGCCCGATCCAGACACTCCCGCCGCCGTATTACTTGTAGAGATACAATTGCTGATAGTTGAACCGTTTGTAACAAGCCCGTTTCCGGTGTTCTGAACTGCAACGCAGGCAGTCGCAGTTCCGCCGCTGCTGATCGTGATTCCTGCGCCGCCATTTCGGAGTGCGGTGCAGCTTGTTATATTTCCAACCAGACACGTAATACCGGCGCCGAGATTATCATTGGAGCTACAATTTTCCACCGTGCCGGAAGTTGTCATACCGACAGAGCGATTCCCCTGACTGATGGAATCGCTGATGGCCGTGCAAATCAGCCCACTACCGTGGTTGCCTTGCACCGTGGCTGAAGTCATATTCCCACCAGAAAGGCCGGTTGAAATATTGTACGTAGCAGTACAGCTCTCCAAAAGGTGATTGATCGCGTTAATACCGCTGAGCAGGTTTGCGCTGGCACTGCAGGACGTAACCGCCGTGGTGCCGGCACTCAACTTGAGCCCATTACTTAGGTTCCGGTTAAAGGTGCAGTTTTGGATTAATGTATCGGGGAGATCGCTTAGGCACCCGAGTGTGTTTTCAACAGTACAATAGGACATCGAGGCACTGGCTGCGGTTGACTTGATATAGAGCTGCCCCGCAGGATGGTAGGGAGGATTGGCAGGGTTAAATTCGTGAATGCCAACATCGACCGTTGCGCTCACTCCGCCATTAATTGGCCTGGACGTGCCTTCGATGTCTGTAGATGGAGCGCCTGTGTTCGTTCCCGAATCGATGCATGGAGATCCCTTCTGCACCCGGTATTCTGTGCACGTCCATCCCACCGGCCCTTTTACAGTCGAGCCGACATTTCCAGAAACGGTTATCTGCGTCGGCGATGCTGAGAGCACGTAGAAGAGCCGGTTTGGGCTAAGCACCCTTATTACCGCGCCGGCCAAGCCGCTCGCAGGAAACGACGCATCTGAATTGGTCAGAACAGTTACCTGACGCGTATTGTCCACCGATACTGCCGAGGCAACGCCACAGCACACGGTTCCCGTAAACAGCGGATCTAAATCAAAGTTGCCAGTTCCCGCGAAACCGCCCTGAATGTCACAATAAGTAGCCGAGACGGTGCCAGATATCTGACCTCCACCATTCCCGCGGATAACCGAATTGGAGATTGATAAGGTACCACCGTTTCGCAACACACCACGCATGGTGCTCGATACATTACTGATAACGTTGTTAAATGCTGTTAGTACGCCTCCAGTCTCGCATGCCACCGCGCTTCCAGGACTTCCACTGCCTTGATTGTCGGTTAATACGTTATTGGAAAAGGTAACGGGTCCAAACACGTCCACGATCTGCGACGCATTGCGATTGTCGCTAATGACGTTGTTGCTGATCGTTCCTCCATACGATGTTATAAGCTGAGCATTACTGGATGAGTTGCGAATGATAACGTTATTCCTTATCGTGTCAGATGCACCGAATCCAATAAGGCCGCCCCCACCGAGGCCAATCGAGTTGCCAGAGACGACATTGTTCAAGAATACAGCCACCCCCGAACTTGAGAAAGTACCGGTGTTATTGACGAAAGCGCAATTTGTGACCGTACCGTTCAGATAAGCCGCCACCGTCGGAGGGCCAAGGCTCGAAGTTACACCCGTTAGGGTAAATCCATCAATTTTGCTGTCCGAAGTCCCGGTGAAAGCAGTTTGAGTACCTTGCGCGTTGAGAATGCTGATATTTGCGAAGATGTCGCGCGACCATACACCTGCTAAATAACCGCCGAAAACATCCACGAATGGCTGCATCTGCAGCGGCGCGTAGGTTCCCTCGGCGACCAGGAGCGCGTACAATTTAGATACAGCCGCATCCCCAATCTGGCTTTGCGCAAAGTTAATTGTTTGCCACGGATTTCCCGCAGTCCCAGTACCGGTAACGTCCGATCCGGCTGCAACATCGACATAGCGCACTTGGTTGTAACCGGCAAGACTCACTGATGTGTTTTTCGGTCCCACACCACCCATCGGCGCAAATGCCGAAGGTTGCTTCGTGGAAGTAAATACAATCGGCTGAGCAGCAGTGCCGTTGGCAGTGAATGCGCCTGAATTGATGTTTATGTTAACGCCAGGGGCCAATTTTACCGTGGTGCCAGGCTGAACTGTTAGGCCTGATCCCACATTGAAATTCTGGCTATTCAAAATCTCGTAAGTATTGTTCGCTGTCCACACCTGCGGGCTGAAATAGCTCGAGCTCACGATCGTGGTGGAGTTCTCACCTTGGACGTTTAACGTAAGGGGCACTGTATAGGTCCCGCCATTCGATGCGACTGCGAGTGTGAACGGAATTGGATGTGCGGGCGAACCGCTGTTCAGGCTTACCGTGAATGTATCCGTTAGCGACTTGATTTCCGAGTTTTTAATATTACCCCAGGCGCCTGTTCCATCATTTACAAGAAGTTGACTATCGCTGCTGGCCAGCGAGCCGGTAACGCTCGCCGCGTCAGCTGCTGCGTTATTCAACGTGACAACCAGCCGCACAGTTTCGCCCTTGTCGAAAGTTCCATCGTTGTTGTTGCCTGCAAACACCGCCGTGTTGTCGTCGATTGTGACCGAGGCGACCGAGAGCGCCGGCGTCATGACGGTTTCCAGCGCGACCTTGGCGCTTAGTTTGCCCGAGCCCGCGCTATTGGCGGGAGTAAAGCTTCCGGACACTAGCTGCGCGGTCGCCAGCAAGTGCTGACGAATCGCGCCGGCCGACTGCGTCGGGTATTTGGCTTTGAGCAGCGCGGCCACGCCTGAGACTACCGGCGCGGCAAAGCTTGTTCCCGAGCCGTAGCTGCCGTTATACTGCGATCCCGGGATAGTTGAAAACATTGTGTCGCCGGGCGCGACCAGATCTACCAGAGTCGTATCGGTTCCGTTATAGTTCGAATAAGGCGCACGTGAAACTCCGTCATCGGCGATCGCACCCACACCGATGACCGTATCGTAGCTGGCGGGATAGACCGGCGAACTGCCCTGGTTGTCATTGCCCGCCGCGCCCACCAGCAGCATGCCGGCTGCAGCAGCATCGTCGCATGCGTTTTCCAATAACTGCGAAGCACCTGTGAAACGGATACTCATGTTTGCGACTTGTGCACCGTGGCTGACCGCCCAGTCCAGCGCCGAGATGACCCGCGCCGTGGTCACCACGCCCGTTGTGTCCGTCACGTCCAGCGAGAGGATCTTGCACCCGAATGCCACGCCGGCGATGCCCTGGCCGTTATTACCGCTGGCTCCAATGATGCCCGCTACGCGTGTACCGTGGCCGATGTCATCCACGATGTTCGTGTTGTTGTCGACAAAGTTATAAGAGTTGCCCACGTCGAGCGCGCTCGCCAGGTCAGGGTGAATTGTCTCGGCTCCCGAGTCGATTACCGCCACCACCACGGACGCGCTGGAGCCGGCCTGCACCTGCCAGGCGTCCGGCATACCCACGACGCCAAAGTCCGTCGCCTGCTGCACCGAATACAGCGGATCACTCGGCACGTAGCACAGGCTGCCGGCGTAATTCGGCTCCACCGCAACGACACCCGGCAACTGCTTCAGCTCCTGCATAACCGAAGCGGCATCTGCATCCGCCGGAAACACCAGGCGCAGCACGTCGGCAGATCCAGCCGCAGACTTTTGCCCCTTCTTGGCACTCTTCGTCAGCCGCTCTGCGCCGGCCAGCTTGTGGCGCGTCGCGACTTTCTCCAGGGCCGAGCCACTGCCCGCGCGAACAGCTCCCAGGCCTTTTCCCGCCGCCGGCTCATCCAGCTCGATACCTCCGCCGCTCACCCGCACGACAAACTCGCCCGGCACCACCTGGGGACTATTTGCGCCACCAAACGCGGTAATGCATGCTGAGGCAGTCAAAATCGCAAATAAATGTCTGGAGGCAGAAACGAGGTCAGAACGTCCGCTCAATGGATGAAAGGGGTGTAACATGTCGTAACTTCTCCAGATGTAGTGGTCAGTGCAGAGTAGCCACATCCCAAGCCGGTGAGGCTCCTTCTACAGGAACCAGCAGCCTTTGCGAAGCTACATTAATGGTCAACTTCAAAATGGCCAGGATGATGCGGAAACTTGATGATATCCGATATCAAATAGCTTGAACTACTGCAATGGTATGACCAGCGTATAGTGCTCTACGCCAAATGATTAGACTTACAACATGACCTGCGCGAAACGCTGCGCTTAAGGAACCGACCTTGGACATTTTCGAGGGATTAACCGCCCGCCAAATTGACATCATACGGTTCACGAGGTCGTATCGGGAGGTGGAGAAGGGCGAAGTAGTCTTCCAGGAAGGGGAGCCTGCTCGGAGTCTTTTTACAATTGTCAGCGGGTGCATCAATATAGTTCGCCAGGGATTGGACGGTCCGGCATGTGTGGCTGCTTTAGGCCCAGGGGAAGTTTTTGGGGAAATGGGCCTGCTCTCGAAAGCGGGAAGAACCGCAACTGCTGAAGCCGCCGAATCCTCGTTATTGTTCGAGATCCCAAACGATGCTGTCCTGTCAATGAATGCTGCATGTGGACCTGAAGCAACGATCAAGCTGCTGAGCAATCTTGTTCTCATTTTGAGTGATCGCCTCGGAAAACAGAATGCATCAAAAGTACCTGGTCCAAAGAGCTGGCTTGCGGACTCGGTTGCGGTGGAGGCGCAGGACGCACTTGCGACGGTAGCTAAAGCCTTACCCAAAAAGTTTCTGTCGAAGCAGGTTGCCAAAAAATGTCTGATTCCCGGGGAATACCTGTGCCGGAAAAACGACCCCGCGGATGGCTTTTATTTCATACACGACGGCACATTGCAGGTTCGTGATGAGAAGGCCGGGACGAGTGTACCAAGCACGCTCGATGTTTTAGACGGACCGGCAGTCACGGGACAGGGAGCGTTTCTCAAACGCTCTCCGCGTAATGCAAGCCTGATGGCTATAACTGATGTCAGTTATACCCACTTCACGTCGGCCGAGTTTCAAAAGATGGTAGAAAAGCGGCCGCAGGAGGCTCTGGATGTACTCATGGCCACAGCCCAGTACCTGGTCTACTGGCTGGCACGCGGCTGATTCCGCCATCTCATTACCTTAAGCCAGGGCGCTCATGGGGACAGGCATGAAGCCGTCGCGCTCTGCCGCGGCGATCGCTTCTTCGATAAAGGCGGTTTTCGAGCGGCTATAAAGGGGACGTTCGGAACCGAACTCTCGTGCCAGCGCAGTTTTCAACTCCGCGTATTGTTTAACTGCCAAGGGAGTTGCGCGCAAATAGTCGCGAAACGCTAACATACGCCTGTAATGGTATCCGTGCAATTGAACGATGTGCACGTGACACGTACGCATCGGCACTTTTCTAAAACAGTGACGCTCAACATCATAGGTAGGTACCGTTGCGAACCCAATCGCCTCCATGTATGCCTCGTACTCGGAAACAACCGCAAGGTTTTGAACCGCAACAAGGATATCGATAAGGGGCTTGGAGCAAAGGCCGGGCACGGCCGTGCTCCCAACGTGATGTATTTCAGCAGCCTGCTGCCCGAGGGCCCCTGCAACAATCGCGGCGTCACGCTCATAATCCAACGGCCACTGGGCGTCATAGTCCACCATGGCAATCTGGTCCTCCGCGTAGGACCATTGATGTGAAGGAAGGCCGAGGGAACCCAGGACGCGCTGCACCCGCTTCTCCTCCGTAGTATTGTGCTGCGTCCTGGCGACTTTGATGCACAGCATCGCCGTGCTGTAAGCCTCCTGGTTTTGTCCCTGTCGAAGTTGCGACATGGCTACAAGCCGCAACAATCGGGGCTTTTCCGATTCGTAACCCTTGATGGCTAATTCCGACATTGCAGAATTGAGTTTCTTCTCGGCTTGTGGAACCTGACCCTGGAGCAGCTTAAGTTCAGCCTCGACCAGATCGAGAGAGAAGATGCGTTCGGCGTCGCCAAGAGTCTTTGCAAGTTTGCGAGCCTGACCCAAGATTCGCTTCGCCCTGGCAATATCCTCCGCTAGTAAGCAGGAAAGTGCGAGGTTTTCGAGAGCGATGGCACAACTACGCTTATCCCCGATGCGTTCTGCCAGCTCGAGGGACTTTAAACTATGCGCATTCGCCTGCGTAAAGTCCTCCATTGCGAGGCCCAGGCTGGCAAGGTTTCCATGCACGGCGGTGAGCGCCTGGCGGAAACGGATTTGCTCGGCAAGCGCCAGCGCCTCGCTGTACGATTCCTTCGCTTGCTCATATAATCCCATGTTTTCCTGAATGATACCAATGTTCATATGCGCCGCAGCGATACCGAACTTGTTCTGTGCGACCCGGTAAAGTTCGATTGCGTGACGGAACTGCTCTGCCGCGGACTCAAGTCGTCCCGTTTTCCATTCGGTAAGTGCGTAATTGTTCCATGCATCTGCGGCGATTGCCGGGTGCGACCCTGCCAGATTCAGTTCGGTAGCCTGCCTGAAATATCGGCTGGCTTCAGTAATGTTGCCCAGTCCCCACTCGCACATGCCAAAGCGGGATAATAGCAGGCCACAGAATCGGGGATCCTGCTCTGCGTCGGCTTCTGGTAGTGCATGTTCCAGATATTCGCGCGCCTTTAAGTATTCCCCCCGGGAATGATAGACGCAGGCGAGCTCAATGTCAAAGCAGGCCACGCCTTTCCTGTCGCCAGCCGAGCAGGCCAGCTTCATGCCCGCGTCCAGATTCTCCTGTGCGACAGGCGATTCGCCGGCTAACCAGTGCAGCCGGCCCTTTACCCTGAGGATCTGCATGCAAGTCTGTTGATGACGATCGGGGTACTCTGATTTTTCAATATGCGCGAGAAGCCGTTGATATGCCTCAATTGCCTCGTGGGTAGCCGCCAGCTTTTCAGCGCTGTCCCCAGCGATTCTCAAATATTTGATAGCCGACTCGTGCTCGTCGCTGTTTCCGTAATGATAGGCGAGAGTATCCAGATGCTCGTCGAGGGAATCTGCAAACCGCGCCTCAATCTTCTGCGCGATCGCACGATGCAGCTCTCGCCGTTGTCTATCGAGCAATGAATGGTACGCAACCTCTCGCACAGCATTATGCTGGAACCAGAATTCCAGCCCATCTGGCAGGGCAGCCTCCTCCAGGAGTTCGTCGTTCTTCAACGCGTAGAGATTCGCGAGCAGACCATCCCGTATGAAACTGAACAGCTCGATGATCCGATAGGGAAACCGATTGCCCAGGACGGCAGCACATTGCAGAATCTGCTTCTTTGCGGATTCGAGCGAATCGACTCGCGACTGGACCAGTTCGCGCACGGAAAGCGGAACCTTCGCAAGAGCATTGCGCATGAGATTCTCCCGCTGCTCATGGCTGCGAGCAGCTTTGCACACCGTGGAAATGCTTCGCGCCAGCTCGATAATGTAGAACGGGTTCCCTGAGATCTCTTTCAGCCGATCCGCGGGAACCAAGTTGAGCAGCTCTTCCGAATCCAGCGCAGTGCCGAACAGCGACTCCCTGTCAGACACGGGCAGTTCTTCAAGCACGAGAGCCTGCAACCCTTCGAAATTCCACGTCTGCACGCTGGATTCATTACGACACGAAACGAGGAAAAATGTCCCGCGCGGCGCGGGCCGCTTCAAGATCGAGGCAAGTACTTCGACACTGGTATGATCCGCCCACTGCAGATCGTCAAACGCTACAATAAGCGGGCCGCCGCAGTTGGCCATGCTTTCCAGCAGTATCCGGATGTCAGCAGCGATCATCTGGCGCAGGTTGCCGGGAGGAAGGGCGGATAGTTTCGCGATGCAATCGGGATCACCCATGATCGCCCGCATAGTGACGGTGTTCTCTGCCGCCACATTACACTTCTTCAGAAGCGCGCGAAACGCTTTTGATATCTCAGCTCGCGACCTTGTGAGACATGCGCCACTCATGTGACAAAACAAATCGCGCCAGATGCTCCACGGCGTTCGACCCGCGAAAGGCGCCGTTTCGACGAGGAAGGAACGTATAGGATCCTTCGAGGCAGAAAACTGTTTCATGAGCCGCGATTTGCCAATGCCCGCATCACCGACGAGTACGGCTCCCGCCAGTTCAGTGTCTTTCCCTTTGACTGTTGTGTGCTCGAACGTATTCCACAAGGAATCAAGAGCAGCAAGCTCCGCTGCGCGCCCTAATAATGGTGACGTGTTGGCGTGGGCAACCGCGCTTTTGCCGCGAATCCCGATTACTTCATAGGTGACGACAGGCTGTTCGACGTTCTTCAGGTGCCGGGCTGGATGCTTTTTAAACCGGAAACTGTCGCGGACAAGCGCCTGCGTCGCGGGGCCGATCAAGAGCGTGTCGGTTTCTGCAACACCCTGGATCCGCGCGGCCAGGTTGACCGCCGGCCCAAATATGTCGTATGACCGGGTGCCACTGCGGATGACCGACGACAGCACCTCCCCGGTTTCAATTCCTGCAGACACCCGGATCTTTTCGCCATGAATCAACGGAAACGCACGCATCCGCTGGCGAATCTCGAACGCCGCGTGGACGGCGGACTCTGCGTCGCGCTCATAGGCGACCGGGGCTCCAAACACAGCCAGGCAACCGTCGCCCTGGAACTTCACTACAAATCCGTTGTAGCGCTCGATCGCCTGCAAGCAGACGCTATAATACGCGTCCAGTATCTCCTTCACCTGTTCGGCGGTGCGCCGCTGGCACATCGACGTATAGCTCGTGACATCTACGAACAACACGGATGCCGAACGATACTGCTCGGTGACACCCTCAAGAAACTGCTCCAGTTTGCGTCGGCTATGGAGTGACGCTTCAACACCCACCTGCTCAAACATGTTGCTCGCAATGGGTCCGACTTCCGCACGTTCCTCCACATCCGTGTCATCACGGTTTTCCATTCGCTGCTCATAGGCTGCGAACGCACGGCGCAACTCGGCGGGCAGAAAATCCGGCAACGGCTCGGTCGTCAGAATAGCGCCGCAGTAGCGGCATGCCTTTGCGAGCTCGCGAATATCCTCTGCACACACAGGGCACTGCTTGAAGGCAGGGAAGTTCATATTACCGCGAGCCTATACCCCGCTTCCGTTTAATCAACAACTACGTGGCCATAAACTATGGCAATCCATGCAGCGGTTACTGTTCTTGACTGCAATCCCCTGCCGTGGCAAATTGCGGCCAGTTTATAAACCTGATGTCCTCGCAGGAAGCTTTGATGCGTCATTCAACGGGCGATGCATGCAGCCAATCTGAAAACCTGGATTCCGTCTTTGAGCAGTTGCCGGCGGCGGATGGGAGCACTGACACGGCATCCAAGGGTTCCGCAAGCCAGGCGGGCGACCTCGCAGCTCCGCTTACTTATCACAGCAAAACCGTAGCGTCGATTCAGACCCCGGCCAAAAGCGAGCCGACTGCAAGCCAGCCGATTAGGCCAGGCGACGTTTTTGAGGGACAGCACGCGAATTATACGATCCTGTCGAAACTGGGCAGCGGCGGCATGGGCGCTGTGTTCCTTGCGGAGACACAGTCGACGCCGTGTAACGGCCCGACTGACGCGAATGCCGGTTCTCCAACGGAACGGGTCGCGATCAAATTCTTCAAGACGGGCGCCGGCATTGAACCGGGGGTGCTGATTAAACGCGAGCTATCCGCTCTTCGTGCCCTGAAGCATGAGCGCATACCGGCCGTGCGGGACTGGAGTATTTCGGAACCATACGCGTTCGTGGTGCTCCCGTATTTTGCAGCGGGCAGCCTGGAGGACGTGCTTAGCCGATCCGGTCCAATCTCCATCCCGATGGCGTGGCAGCTTCTGGAACATCTGCTTTCGGCGCTGGTTGTAGCGCATCGCGCGTCGCTTCTGCACCTGGATATCAAGCCGGGTAATGTCCTTTGTGCTGAGGACGGCTTTTACCTGAGCGACTTTGGAATCTCGCAGGGCAGCATGGCTGCGTTGTTCGAGGGCGAAGCGTGCCTCGGCTCTCCAGTCTATCAGTCCCCGGAGCAGCGCGAGCGCCGCTATAAGGACTTCGATGTTCGATCGGACCTGTGGGGAGTGGGATTTACATTATGGACCGCCCTTACCGGCATGGAAGCCGATGCAACAAGGTCGCTTCGCCTGCAGAATACCGGGAGAATGTACGAGCTTCCCTCACCGGTTTTATTTCGTTCCGACATCCCGGAGCGGTTGGAGCACATGCTGATGCCGCTCCTGTGCACGGACCGGGCGCTTCGCCCGGGAAGCGCGGCGGAACTGCTGAGCGAAATAAAATCCTCCGCTTCAAAATCGGAGAGTTCCCGCGCACGGATTTCGTCCACGTGGACCGACCCGGAAAGCGCACATCCCGAAGGCCGCGCCGCATTAGCTGGAGTGATGGACCCGCTGTGGCGAACGATCCTGGCCGATCAACGCGTGCAGGGATTCTTTGCGGAGTACCGCAACGGCGAGTGCCTTGTGCAGGAGGGCGAGGAAACCTATGATGCCTTTGTGCTTTTGCGTGGGGCGGTTGCAGTTTCCCGGGGGGGGCGCGAGATTGCGGTGGAAGAACGTGAAGGCGCATTCCTGGGCGAAGTGAACGCGTTAACCGGTGCGCGGCG
The DNA here is from genome assembly GCA_051003195.1 of Candidatus Sumerlaeaceae bacterium. Classification (GTDB taxonomy): domain Bacteria; phylum Sumerlaeota; class Sumerlaeia; order Sumerlaeales; family Sumerlaeaceae; genus JBPCLP01. The sequence goes on from JBPCLP010000015.1 coordinate 12,096, forward strand.
GACGGCAACCTTAACCGCCTGCGGGGACGTTCTTACACTCTGTTTTAACCCGGCCGAGTTTGAGCAGTTCGTGGCGAGCAACCCGGCTATTGCCGTTCGCCTGCTCAAGACCATGGCCTCGCGCATGCACGACCAGGCACAGTACAAGGACGGTATCGTCGCGTAGGTGCCCCATCGGGGTTGAAGTGTGTCATGCCCACACCCCAACACTCCTCCCTCGCATGGCAGAGGCCGTACACGCCAGCAACTACATCGCGGATCAGGCTAAACCCAAAACCGTTGCAGCCCACCATTCTTGCATGACACCATCGCTTCTGGCCCGCTGGCGGTGAGAATCTGTCAGTATCTGTCAGCAAAGGACGATCGGGTTGCCTGCTGAAACTACGTCACTTGGGATCTAACTCCAGGAAAATAAATGGAGCGGGAGACGGGTCTCGAACCCGCGACCCTCAGCTTGGGAAGCTGATGCTCTACCAACTGAGCTACTCCCGCTCGTGCTGGGCCTGTGCGCCGGTACTACAGGGTACTATGGCCGGGCATTCGCCGTGATTATGCCGGACGTAAAATAAGGATCAGCGGGTGATTCCGGAGGTGTAGTGGGTCGCGGACTTGCGGACCGGGATTGCCACGACAACTTCGGAGTCGGTAATTTTTTGCCGTTTTGTCCTGGCGAAGATTAGAGGCCGGACCGGTGCTTTCTGCTTGTCCGCCGTATCGGCTGCCACTTTTTGCTCGTGGAGTGTCCTGGAGTTGCGCTGTTGAATAACTACTTCGTTTTCCGCCGCCCCGGATGGCGTCACGCGTGCGTCCAGGTTTTCAACGGGCTCCTGGAGGCAGGCAATCGTGCGACCGGCGCGGCTTGCATAGCCGGCGAGAAACTTCATGAACACTTCAGAACGCACGAATATGGCATTGTTGTTGTCGTCGCGCTGGCTAAGGATGCCCTGGACCTTGCCGTTTTCGTCGAGGATCGGGCCGCCCGAAAAGCCGCTATATACTTTTGCGGACGATAGTGCAAATCCGTCCATGGTGTGCGGGTGGATTAGCTTACCCCGCGAGGTGCGGACCCGGTCGGCAAAGTTGCCGATAATTTTTACGGCGTCCCTAGGCTGCAGCGCACATGGCTGCACTTGCAGAGCGGAGCATCCCACCACCGGCCGTTGAAGTTTGAGCAGCGCGAGGTCGTGTTCCACGTCTTTCGCGACGACGGTGGCGGGCGTAAATTCCTTCGGTCCGGTCTGGACGGTGAGCTGCTGGGCGCTTACGATGCCCACCGGGGTAGGGATCCGTAGCAGATGATTGCAGGTCAGCAGCAGGTCGCCGTCGACCAGAAATCCGGTGCCGTTGCCGGAAGCCTTGGCCCCGTTGCGCATGTGCGCGTTTGAGAGAACCATGAGGCAGGAATGTGCTGGATCGGCCGGGGGGGCAGAACTGATGGCTGCAACAATGACCTGCGGAAAACTAAACGCAATCGCTGCCAATATTGGACCTAAGGCACGCATGTACAACTCCCCGGGGAAAATCAGGTGCAATGGACTGTACGGGCTGGAAGGTGGAAATCAAGCCCAAAGACTTGCTTCACGGCTATTTTATGCCCACAAGTTCCACGTCGAATTCGAGAGTGGCATTGGGCGGAACGGAGCCGCTGCCCTTGGCGCCATAGCCCTGCGAGGGCGGGATGGTAATCAGGCGCCGCCCACCTAAGCGCATTCCGCCAACACCTTCATCCATGCCAGGAATGGTTTTGCCGGCGCCGGGGGTGAACTTGAACGGCGTGGGAATGAGCCGGGTGCGGGAGGAATCCGCCACTTTTCCATTCTGGAGGCGCAGGGTGTAGTGGACGGCCAGTTCGCTCGTGCTGGTTGGTTCGGCGCCCGTGCCGATTACCAGGTCTTTGTAAGAGACGCCGGAGGTAAGTGTGACGGAAGTCCCTGCCGCCGCAGAGGCCTGAGCGATGGGTGCGGAAGCAGTGGCTGCGGCTGGAGCAGTGGTGACCGGGCTGGCCTGCTCAACAGCAGGTGCTGCGAGCGGTGCGGTCGCGGTTGAAACCGAGGTTTGCGCGTCGTCCACGGATTGCGGTGCGGTGGTTTCGACCTGAGTGCTTGTCGTCTGCGCCTGTGCGGTCGCGCAGATGGTGCAACCTATTGTGGCAAAAAGAAAAAGTTTAACTAAACGTGGCATGCGGTCCTGCGTTCCTGTAGCTGTGTCTCGATGCGAGAATCGAAGGCTGGTGGAACAGTTCAACTAGAAATGCTGGGCGAGCTGGCGCAACGGGACAGTAAGTTAAACCTGCCCCTAAACAGACAGCAGCCCCTGGAATTTACGAATGGCAAACACCACGAGGAAGACTGCGAACTGTACCAGCACGACGGCTGCGCCGCTGGGCCAGTCGGTCGCATGCGACAGCAGCAAACCAACGAGCGTCGTAAGCACACCGGCCATAATGGATAGCACGACCATACGATTAAAACGCTGCGTCAGCAATTGCGCGGTGGCACCGGGCAAAATGAGAAAGGCGCTTACGAGGAGGATACCGACCAGCCTCGCCGAGATGATGACAGTGACCGACAACAGTGCAACGAGCAGAAAGTGAAGGACGTTGACAGGCACGCCGGACACTCCCGCCATCTCTTCATCGAACGTGTAATAGAGCAGCTCTTTTTGTAGAAGGAGCAGTGGTGTGGCCACCACGGCTGCCAGGCCACACGTTAACCATAGCTGACCTTTGTTAAGTGCGAGGATGCTGCCAAACAGGTACGAATAGACGTCCTGATTGAACCCTGGCGCCATCTTAAAGAACACTGCACCAAGCGCCATTGAGGCGACAAAGAAGATGCCAATGGCGCTGTCCTCCGAAATTTTGGAATGGCGCGTGGTAAGGGCGATAAGCACGGCTACGCCCAGGCAGAACACCAGTGCGGTCGCGTCGACTCGCAGGGCGGCATCGGCTGTGCTGCCGAACAGCAGAATTCCCAAAGCGTAACCACCAAGCGCGCTGTGGGAGATCCCCTGGCCGATGAATGCCATTCTTCGTAGGACGACGTATACAGACAACAGCGAGCAGACGGCTGCCGTAGCAAGCCCGCCCACGACCGCGTGACGCCAGAAAGCGTACTCAACCAGGTCCCGCCAGAAAGTTGGTACGATGTCCGCCAGATTGCTCATCGCACCCCACCGGCATCATGCTTCACGGGCTGGTCAATGTTAACTGAACGGGTTGTAGCACTGCTGCCCCGTCTGAAGCACGCTGCTGAGCAATCCCAGACAGGACAGAGCTAATGCATTGGAGCTAGTCGCTGGGACGGAACGTGCGGATGTGGTGCCGGGACCGGGAATCGAACCCGGATGGCCTTTCGGCCGAGGGATTTTAAGTCCCTTGCGTCTGCCAATTTCGCCATCCCGGCAGCGTGATGCACGAATTGTGAAAACAACGGCAGCTGTTCATGAATTCATAATGCGGATTGATGAGACGCTGTGTTAGTCAGCCAGGGTAAATAGCGCTGTCGCTCGTCTCGCTATTGTGCTGTTGCCATGGGCTTTTCGGCGCTGTGTCTTTCCGGCCTGACAAACTGTGGATGTTGAGGGTGGTTATTTGGCTCGTTACGGAATTCTGACTGGCGGAGGCGATTGCCCTGGGCTGAATGCGGTGCTTCGTGCGGCGGGGAAAATACTCATTGCGCGCGGACATGAGGTGATCGGTTTCGAGGACGGTTTTCTCGGGATTATGGAGAGTCGTTACCGCACGCTTTCTCAGCATGATCTCTCCGGCATCCTGGCCATGGGCGGCACGATTCTCGGTACATCCAACCGCGACAATCCGTTTAAGTGGTGCTCCGCGCAGGCTCTCACGGCCGGCGAGCCGCAAACGGACTGCTCCGACCAGGTCGTGGCTCTCCTGGAAAAGCTGGAAATCGAGGGGCTCATCATTATCGGGGGTGATGGAAGCCTGTCCATCGCACATCGGCTTCACGAAGAGAAGGGCGTGCGCTGCGTCGGCGTGCCTAAGACGATTGATAACGATCTGCAGGCGACTGACCTTACATTCGGTTTCGATACCGCGGTTCAGATTGCGACGGAGTGCATCGATCGTCTACACTCCACCGCCATGAGCCATCATCGCGCGATGGTCGTGGAGATTATGGGCCGTTATGCGGGATGGCTGGCGCTTAACGCCGGTGTCGCAGGAGGAGCTGATGTAATTCTTATCCCCGAAATACCGTATAGTGTGGACGCGGTGTGCCGAGTGATCCGCGACCGAAGCACTGTCGGCAAACGGTTCAGCATTCTAGCCGTCAGCGAAGGTGCAAAACCGGTCGGCGGCGGGGTGACTGTGGCGCACCGCGTAGCGGGCAGCCATGATCCGATCAGGCTGGGGGGAATTGCACAGCGGCTGGCAACGGAGATTGAGGATCTGGCGGGAGTGGAAACACGTGCAACGGTGCTCGGGCATATCCAGCGCGGGGGTTCCCCCTCCAGCATGGACCGCCTGCTGGCAACCGGCTTTGGACATCTCGCAGCCGAGCTGGTGCTCGAAAAGGCATGGGGTCAGATGGCCGCATACCAGTGTGGAACTTTTGCTGCCGTGCCGATAAAAGACGCGGTGAGCCGCCTGAAGCTGGTCCCGGCCGATAACACGCTCGTTGCCGCTGCGCGTGCAATCGGAGTAGGATTCGGCGACGCTTAACAAACACGGCTGACTGGGACCGGCGATTGTCAGTTATAGTTTCAGGATAATTCGCGCGCGCGTCAGCAGTGCTGTTATGCCAAGTACTGCAAAAGTGAACAATGCGGAGCGAAGTAAGCCGAGGCCGCGGAAGACGTCGATGGATGCTATACGACCGGGATTCGGTGCTGTTAAGCAATCGTGCTGCATTGGCTACAAACCGGCTGTGCAATGAGCGTTGTCATTCCAATTGTTTGCCTACTGGTAGGCAAAGCTAAATAAGAGGTGGTCGTTTTCCGCTTGCCGTTGGTTTGCAGTCGCGCGCCTAATCGCCCCCGTGCAATTTAGTCTCGATCGTTTTTATCGTATCAACCGCCGCGCGCTGATCTGGCTGGCGCTTTTCGGGCTGATTTATGTGCTGAGGGATTTCTTCGCGCTGATATTCGTAACGTTCCTGCTTGTCAGCTTTACGCTTCCCCTCGTCAACTATCTCGTCCGCAATACGCGCTTCCCGCGCAAGCTGGTTATCGTGTCTGTATATCTGCTCATGTTTGCTGGACTGATCGGGGTGGTAACATACGTTGTGCCTCGGGTGGTAGACGAAGCGGCGTCGGTAGCATCGGAACTGCGCTGGCGAAACGTCAAGCAGGCGATGCATGATTTTGCAAACCATAATCCTAAGCTCAAGACACTCGAAGGTTATATCAACCAGATGCCGCTGGAAAACTGGCTGGGGATCAGCCGATTCGAGAGCCAGGCACAGGGGATATTCCGAAGTGCTCTTGTCATTGCAGTAGCGACGATCAGCACGCTTCTGCTGTCGCTGCTGTTTGCTTTTCTCATTGTACTGGACCTGACGCGCCTGACCGAACAGGTGCGCAAGCTGGAACGATCGCGACTGCATGATTTTTATGAGCAGACTGCCGCGCCCGTCGTGCGCTTCGCAGGCGTGATCGCCTCGTCGTTCCGGGCCCAGGCAGTCATCGCGCTGGCAAACACGCTGCTAACGACGGTCGGTTTTTTTGCGCTCGGCCTGCCAAAGGTCGCGCTACTCGCCATTGTCGTCTTCTTCTTCAGCTTTATCCCGGTGTTGGGCGTCTTCATCAGCACTACGCCGGCCGTGCTTATCGCTATCAACGTGGGCGGCTATGCATTGGGCATTAAAGTTATAGGGTTCGTAATCCTCGTGCATTTGATCGAAGCATATGTGCTGAACCCACTGATTTACGGGCAGCACCTCAAACTGAATCCTGTTCTGGTACTGATCATCCTTTATGTGGGCCACCATTTCTTTGGGCTTTGGGGCATGCTGCTTGGTGTACCCGTTGCATATTACTTCATACATTACGTTTTTGCGATTCCCCTGGATCCCTCTGCCGAAGTCGCGCCGCCGCGGTTAAGACGGAAACGTGTTCTGAAGATGGCCGTATCGCCGGCGTTGGAACCAGCAGCAGATGCACGTCCAGCGGATGAGCCGGCCTCTTCCATGCCCCAGGGAACTTCAGGTGTCCAGGCGCAGCCGGGCAGCTGACCCACTCCATTTTTAGCATGACACGAGTAACTGAGTTCCTCGTATCCGTGGCTCTTGAGTTTAATTAATGGGGTGACGATGTTCAAACGTGTATTAGTCACAGGCGGAGCCGGGTTCATTGGCAGTCACATGGTAGACCTGCTGCTTGAGCGCGGGTACAAGGTGCGCGTATTCGATAACCTTGAGCCACAGGTGCATGGCGAAATCAATGAACCGCCTGCATATCTAAGCCGTGACGCTGAGTTCATCCGCGGCGATGTGTTGGACCGAAACGCTGTCTCGAAAGCGCTTCAGGATGTCGACGCTGTCATTCACGATGCAGCGATGGTTGGCGTTGGACAGAGCCAGTACCAGGTGCATCGCTATACAAATGTAAACACCACTGGTACCGCGCTGCTGCTGGATATCCTGGTGAACGAAAACACTGGTGTGGAGCGGCTGCTGGTTGCCAGCTCAATGAGCATCTATGGAGAAGGGGCGTATCGCCGGCCTTCTGATGGCGCAACGGTGGCGCCGCAGCTGCGTCCGGACGACCAGCTTGAATCGCGCGATTTTGAAATGCGCGATCCCGAAACAAACGAAGTTCTCGAGCCGGTCCCGACGCCCGAGACAAAACCGCTTTATTGCACGAGTGTGTATGCGCTCAGCAAAAAAGACCAGGAAGAATACTGTTTGGTGGTGGGTCGTGCCCACAAGATGTCCACTGTAGCGTGCCGTTTCTTCAATGTCTATGGACCACGCCAGTCACTTTCGAACCCTTACACGGGTGCGGCGGCGATTTTTTCATCCCGGATTAAGAACGCCAAACGGCCCCTGATTTATGAAGATGGAAAACAATTGCGCGACTTTGTGAGCGTCAGGGACCTGGTGGAAGCCAAGCTATTCCTGCTGGAAAATCCAAAGGCCAACCTTGAAGCTTACAATATCTGCACCGGCACTCCCACATCCATTACCGGCATTGCCCGGTTGCTGGCCGAACTTAATGGGCGACCCGACCTGGAGCCTGATATTGTGCGGAGCTTCCGCAGCGGAGACATCCGCCATTGCTATGGCGATCCCTCCCGGTTGGCGGCTCTCGGCTGGAAGGCAAAAACGCAGCTAAAAGACGGGTTTAAGTGGCTTGTGGAATGGAGCAGCCAGCAGGACGCTGTTGATAACCTGGAGAAAGCGCACAAGGAACTAGTCGCAAAGGGCCTTGTACGCGAATAGCTGCGTAATACGTTATCGCTGGCGCTCCACCTCATCAAATCCCAATGCGGTGTTTGCCTGCAGGATGTGGCCGTGCGTTTCCCAGATGTCCTGTATATGCTGTTCAATCTCTTCTTTGCGTCGTGCCGGGTCCGGGTAGGTTGGCGTTAACCTGATGCGCTGCAATCGTCCGTTCTCATCAACGACAAGGCGGTTCTTGTCATCGCGTACTTCTGCCCACCACGTCACGACGACAGAACCCCCGCCCGAGACGTTGGAAATAATTGGAAATACATTCACCCTGGAACCCATGGCAAACCTCAACCGAAGACTGACTGGAAAGAAGAGTCCCAGCCCCAGAGGCGTTTAGTCAAGAAAAGCCGTAAAGGGATACGCGACAATATCAACGGGGTAGACGCACGGAGAACTTGCTGCCTTTTCCTGGCTCACTTTCGACCGCAATGCTTCCGCCCATTCGTTCGGTAAGCAGACGGCTGATCGCCAAACCCAGGCCCGCACCACCGTATTTTCGAGTGTAACTCGCGTCCAGTTGCTCAAATTTCTGGAATAGCTTTCCGAGCTGCTCCCCGGGGATTCCGATACCGGTGTCCTCGATGACAAAACAATACCATTGCGCTCCATCCGCGCCTTTTTCGCCTGAACATGAGATGCGAATCTCTCCTGCATGGGTAAACTTCGCGGCGTTCGATAGCAGGTTAATCAAAACCTGCCTTACGCGTGTCTGATCACCACGCATGACCGCTCCTTCACAGGCTATGTTCACATGAAGCTGGACTCTGCTTTTTTCCAATTGCGGCAACACAGTCGAGACGGCCTCGTGCACGACCCCATCAACTGTAAACTCCTCTGAGACGAGCTCGAGTTTGCCCGCTTCGATTTTGGAAACGTCCAGGATGTCCGAAATAACTGCCAGCAGGTGGTCTCCAGCAGCCAGGATTTTATCCAGATCCGCCTTAAAATGCGCGACTCCCTCTTCCTGTACCTCCTCGGAAATCATTTCGGCGTATCCGATGATGGCGTTCAACGGTGATCGCAGCTCGTGGCTCATCGTCGCAAGAAATTGCGTTTTTGCCTGGCTTGCCTCCACCGCTTCGTCGCGCGCGCGTTCCAGCTCAATATTTACGCGCCGAACTTCCTCCTCGGCCGCGTGGCGCTGTGTCACATCGACCATTGAACCGATCATGCGGACTGCATTGCCGTTGCTGTCACGCAGCACATTTCCACGGTTAAACACCTGCGCGTAGGTTCCGTCTGCACGCCGGAACCTGTATTCGTCGGTCCACGAACGTCCCCCACTCTCAACCACTGCCTGGACGCCCGCTCTTACACGCTCACGATCTTCGGGATGCACCTGATCCTGCCAGAACTTTACATCAGCATGGAGATCTGCCACAGTATAGCCGAAGACCGAACGCAGCGCATCGTTCCACAGGACCGTCGCCTCCTCCATGTTCAGGTCCCATATGACATCATTTGTCGCCTGCGCAACCAGCCTGAACCGTTCTTCGCTTTCACGAAGCGCGTCCTGGGCGCGTTTGGATTCGGTGAGATCGCGGGCGATCTTGGAAAAACCACGCAAGTTGCCTGACTCGTCCCGCAGTGCCGTTGTGACGCCGGAAGCGTAGAAGCGTGAGCCATCCTTGCGAGCGTGCCACCGTTCGTCTTCGGCCCGTCCCGCAGCGACAGCGTTGCGTAATTCCTGCTGGGGGATTCCGCGTTCGCGGTCCTCCGGAACAAATAAAATATCCACAGGCTGCCCAACGATCTCATCTGACCGATAGCCGAATATACGTTCGGCGCCCGTACTCCAATCCAGCACGTTGCCATCCACATCGGTTGTAAAGATTGCATGGTCTTTTACATTTTCCAGCATCAGGCGCAGCCGCTCCTGGGCTTCGCCAAGCGCTTCGGTTTTCTCCGCCAGGAGTTGCCGCAACTCCGCGTTGAGCCGGCGCACTTCCTCCTGGTATCGATAGAGATCGGCGAATGCCTTAACCTTGGAGCGCAAAATTGCCGGGACGATAGGCTTCTGTATGAAATCCATGGCGCCCACGCCGTAGCATTCAATGAGCCGTTCGTCGTCCATGCGCCCGGCAGTCACGAAGATGATCGGAACCTGGCGCTGCCAGCCACCCCGGCCGCGCATCCGGCGTGCTGTCTCGCAACCATCCAGGCCAGGCATGTGGACATCGAGTAATACACAGGCATAATCACGTTCCTGAACGTGTGCAATTGCCTCTTCGCCGGAGCTGGCCCTTACCAGTTCCTCGCCCAACGGCTCCAGTACTACTTCAAGCGCGAGCAAGTTCGCCGGGAGATCATCCACTATAAGTATGGGAACTGAGGTTCTCAAGCTCACGAAGGGCTTGGTGTGGCAAGTACCACGCCCGCGCAAGCGGCAAATCACGGGTTACGCCTGTGTTCCAAATACCGCCATGCCCAGCTTTGGAAACAAACTCCCGACGTTCAAATGTTGCGGGTTCGGGCTATTTCAGCGGCAATAGTACATTCGCGCCGCCCTCGCCAACGACAACGGACTGCGGTGACTTGCCATCCCATTTCTTGGCGATCTCGAGCAGGATGACTTGTGGTGCCGACGTGATCGCTTCGCCTTTGATCCGTACCCCCTCGGCTTCCGCCTTGGCATTCACGATGGTGATCTCTGCGTCCTTCTCCGCCTTTTCGAGCTCGAAACGTTTAGCCAACGCCTCCTGCTCTCGAATGACCTTCTGCTCAATCGCCGCTTCGAGCTGGTCGCTAAGGTCCAGATTTGTAATGGTGATATCCACAATGTTTATCAATTGCCCCAAGCCCTCCGTCACACTGGCCACTAGTTTACTCTTCACTTCCTCACGTTTTTTTACGAGGTCTTCGGCCCGATAGGTCGCGGTGATCTGCTTGAGCCGTTCCTGGATGCGAGGCTCAACCAGTGTATCGTAGGGGTCTCCGCTGTACTGCGTGGTTAAATCCACCACCTTGTCTTCCGGGATTCTATACAATACGTTATAGTCGATGGAGATGCTTTGGAGGTCGCTTGAAAACACCTCGGCCTTGCTCTTGGTAGTGAGCTGCTTCACGGGCACGTCTTTGACCGTTGTAACGATTGGAAGCTTCCAGGTAAGGCCTTCCGGCATATGACCTGTATGCACGCGCCCCAGAGTCACCTTCACACCGCGATGGCCCGGCGGAACGATATGAAAACTTGTCGTAGCGACCATAATAAGTGCCAGCAGCCCGACCATTATTGCAAACGCCGAGCATCCCACTTTCGGGCTCACATCTACAACCCTTGGATTGTGCGGCATGATGACTCCTCCTGCGCATTACGTTTTAGTGACGCCATACGCTTGCCGGTCATTAAACATGACGCAAGCGCATTCGGAAGTCGGAGGAATGGTGGGCGATACTGGGATCGAACCAGTGACCTCCACGATGTCAACGTGGCACTCTAACCAGCTGAGCTAATCGCCCGTCCACGCAATGTTGCACGATCCGCAACATGCAGGCTGGTATTATTGAGCAGCGCGGGACCTATTCATGGCGTGCTGTTGAGAAGCCGGCTTGTCTGCGATAGTGGCATGGTCTGAGGGACTACAATACTGGTTGCGGCATCCCGACATCTTGCGCTAAAGTACAGACAGGCGATGACCTGATCCGCATGCTGCATCGTACGGATAGTGCGCTCTACCGTGCTAAAGCCAAAGGTCGTAACCGGGTTGAAATCCAGGACTACAACGAAACGATCGCGCCCTGATTACTTCTCAATCGCAGCAGGCTGTGCGTTAATCTCTTTAATAATGGCGGGATCGAACTTCGGTTTTCGGTCGTATGTATACAGGCCATTCTGCTCCTGCTCCACGTCGGTCAACTGGGTATAGCAGAAAGCAAACATCTTTGGATGTCCAAGCAGATACTCTGTAAGCTTGCGATAGCGTGTCAGCATCTCTTCCGCGCTCTTCGGTCGCTCACCGTATCCCCATGAGTCCTTTGCTTCCTTGTCCAGCGACCACCAGATACCGCCGTATTCGCTCACAAAGTATGGCTGGCCAGCGTACGGAATATCATGCTGAGGCTGATTGCGAAACGGTTCTCCGGTCGTTTTAAAATCCTCGTATTTAGACGCAAGTTTCGCGGGATCCTGTTCATAATCGTGTACGTCGTAAATGTCCGTCTCGACATGCACATATCCGCTTGTGTCGATCACCGGCCGTGTCGGATCAATGGCCTTGGTTACGCGGAATACTGTTCGCAACAATTCCGAGATCTGGTTGGCAGGCGTCTCATTGAATGGACACCATCCCACAATCGCGGGATGGTTGAAATCCCGTTCGACTGCTTCCAGCCACTCGGGCAGCACACGCTCAAGCGCCTGCACGTTTGCGTGGTCAATGCCCCAACTGGGGTATTCCCCCCACACCATGTACCCCAGCTTATCAGCCCAGTAGAGCAGCCGCGGCTCGAAAACCTTCTGGTGCAGCCGCGCGCCATTAAATCCCATTGCGAGCGCCAGCTCAACATCCTTCCTTAGCGCCTCGTCGCTGGGTGCCGTGTAGATTCCATCGGGGTAAAAGCCCTGGTCGAGAACCAGGCGCTGGAAGACCGATTTCCCGTTAATCAGTACCCGATGTCCGTCTATGCGGATGTCTCGCATGCCGAAGTAACTGCGAACCTTGTCGGGCGTCTGGCCATTGCCAGCCTTGGAAAGCGTGAACTCCACATCGTAAAGAAATGGCTTACCCGGTTCCCACAATATGATCTCCGGAAGTTGCACCTGCAATTCTGTCTGGGCATGTGCCATAGCTTCCGCGGTCGCTATGGGCTTACCCTCAGAGCTCACGACTGCCGTGATCCTTCCGCCTCCAGTTGCGCCATTGAGTTTCGCTCGGAATGCTACGCGCTTCTGTTCAGGGTTCGGAAAACATTTGATGGATTCAATATAGCTCTGCGGCACCGCTTCGAGCCAGACGGTTTGCCAGATGCCAGTTGTCCGCGTATATAAACAGCCGAAGGACTTAAACTGTGGGCATTGCTTACCCTTGGGAACAAGCGGACTGCGGGTATCGTCCACGGCGCGTACGACAATCGTGTTATCCCCACCCCGCAGTTGCGGCGTGATATCGAATTTAAATGCGGTGTACCCGCCGCGGTGGGTTCCAGCGCGTTTGCCATTTACCCACACGGTCGCGTCGTAATCGCATGCACCAATGTGCAGCAGTACTCGTTTTCCATTCCACTCCTCTGGAACGCGGACGATGCGACGATACCAGACGGCCGGCATAAAATCTTTGTTATTGATACCGGACAGCTCGCTCTCCGGGCAGAAAGGTACCGTGATGCTACGCGACAATGCTGTATCACCACTGTGCAGCCCACGGTCTTCGCCTGAGAGTCCTGCATCAATCTCAAATTCCCATGCGCCATTCAGGTTGATCCAGGCATCGCGAACAAAATCCGGACGCGGGTGCTCGGGCCGCGGCATTGAAGCTCCGGACGTTATTGCAGAATTGAGCATCAGACATCCAATCAAAAGATTCGCAGCAGGTAAAAGCCGCTTTACGTTAGCCATAATTGCCGCAGTGGTGGAAGCGGATTGGAACAGTTCAACAAAAAGCGACAACAGATCATTTCTGACTGCGTGAAAGCCATGACAAAAAAGAAATCGAACGTGTTATTTGTCTGCGTGGAAAATTCTAATCGATCCCAGATGGCGGAGGCGTTCGCGCGGATGCATGGCGATGCGGACGTCACAACATGGAGTTCGGGGTCCCGGCCGTCAGGTATGATAAACCCAAGGGCTGTTGCTGCGATGGCAGAGTTGAGTTATGACCTCAGCCAGCACCGATCAAAGGCGTTGAACGATTTACCGCAGGATATAGAGTGGGACTATGTTGTTACCATGGGATGCGGCGATGAGTGTCCATTTCTTCGTGCCGTTCATCGCGAAGACTGGGCACTGCCAGACCCTCGACATATGGAGCGAGAGCAGTTTAACATTGTACGTGATGAGATCGAGCGCCGGGTTAAACAATTACTCGATCGCGTGCAGGATGAAAAGGACCGGCCAACCGCAGGCGACTAATTCACTCAGAGCTATCATTAATCGCCCCACTGTCCATCGGTACTGGACATCATCCGAAAACTATGGCTGTTAAGCGCGTGCGAATTATACAGGCTCCACACCCGAAACCATGCTAAAACTGATCTGCGGCCCGGCAGCGCCGGAAATGCGACGGCTGCTGGTGGAGAGCTTCCTGGAGTCACGAGGTAGCGACGGTACCATATTTATTGTGCCTGATGACCATTTCGCGCAGGCGCGGCGCCAGTGCTGGTCGGCACAAGCAGGGGCACTTCACACCGGTGCAATTGTGAGTCTGCCGGAATTGTCGCAACGAATACAGGAATCAGCACAGAACAATAATACTCAGAACACCCTCGAAAATGTAAACCGCCCTGACGCTGGCGAATGGTTTGGCGAGCAGGAGTTTTCCCTGGATTCGCAGTTCTGCGCCAGATGCATTATAGAGCCGGCGGAGCGGCTTGCGATCATGCGGCAGATAATTCTAGGCGCACCGGCGCAGTTCGACCAGCTGGTCGGTGAGAAGTCTGCCCCACACCTCACACATGGCGTGCTTCAGCGGATCGCAGACGCAGTAGCTCGGGTGGTGGATCGTGACAACGCAATGGACGAAGCAGGTCACAGCGAAACACAACGTGAAAGCGCACGGTTGCGTCAGCTGCGCGATCTTTCCCGATTGTACGAGCAACGATTGGAGAGTGCTGGTGCGATTGAATCGCGCACCGCCCTTCGGCAAAGCTGGACCATGCTTACAATCGAGTCACTCGAGCAACTGCTGCCGGGACATAAGCGGATTGTGCTGGATGCGTTCGATGCCATCGACGATGTTTCTATTCTCGCCGTGCGACGGTTGCGCGACATAGCGAAGGATACGTTGGTGCTGCTGGATTATGATCCCGAAGTCGACGCTGATCGATACAGTCACCTCAATTCGGCATATGAGCGTCTTTATGATTTGTCAGATGGCGTGGTGCTTGATCCATCGGCATTTGAATCAGTCCTTGGCGCGGACAGTCCCGCGACCGCGACAGGTCAGGCTGCCCGTCAGATTGTCGATGTTCCGACGCGCACTGCGGAAGTACAGTTGATCGCGCAGTTTCTACGGTCCCAACTCGACGAGGCGAGTGCGGGAGATAAAAGCCGGACGTTCGCCTATCACGATTACACAATCTGCTTTCCTGCGCTCCAAACGTACGCTCCGCTGGTGCGCGAGATGTTTGCCGAGTACGGATTGCCATGCACGATTCATCAAAGTGAGCCGGTTTTGAATCAACCGATCGCGGTCCTGCTGGAAGCACTCCGCAATGCCCTCGTGGAAAGATTGTCTTTAGTAAGCCTGCGCAATCTTTTGAAATGTCGATTGTTAGCCGCGGTGTTAACACAGCACGGGATATTGGCGTCAGTGGATACATTGTTGCAGGCGCAACTCCTTGAACGCCTGCGTCGCGAAGAGGGTGTGAACTCGGCTGGCAGATACCTTATTGTAGACATTCGGCGGATCATAAGCAAGGAAGGTGACTACCTTAGCGCATTGCAATTCAGCGGGGTCGATACGGAAGACGAGCATCCAAAATGTTCGCTGCTGCGCGACAAGATTGATGCATATCGGTTGTTGGAGCACACCTTAAGCGCGGTGCTTCAACTGCTGCAGCAAATGAACGAACGCCGCAGTTTGTCGGAATGGCGTGATCAGCTGAGCCTTCTTCTGGACCAGTGCATGGCCTTTGTAACGATCGGCGTTGGCAATGGGGAGACTCATGGTCCATGCATTTGCCTCCCGCCAGGCGAATGCGCCCGGATTACTTCTGCGCATTTGATAATTTCGCAATCGGCCCAACGGCTGGTCGACTGCGGCGGCGTGTTTGATGCTGGATCCATTGAGTATCCACGATTTCTCAGCATGTTGCGGGTCCTGCTGCGTGGCATAAAACTGCCGCCGGACCTGCCGACGCAGCAGGGCTTTACGGTTGGAGGTGTTCTTCCATCACGCGGACGTGATCCGAAAGTCGTGATTCTCGGCGGTCTGGTCGATGGCGACTTTCCTAAATACCTCAACCGCGAGGCACGACTGGAGGACGAACCGCCGGGGCGTCTCGACCAGGCGCAGAACATCGCGCGGCAACGATTTCAATTCGACGCACTGTTACGCAATGCGAGCGAACGTGTCATCCTGTTCGTGCCGCGGGCGGACTCCAACAGTGAACTCCTGGAGTCGCAGTTCGTGGAAGAGCTGGAACTGGAGAGTGACGGCACGACTGTCAAAAACCCAGCGGAGCAGTTTTTGGCGTCTTTGCGAGCGCGATCCGCTTCTGCCGGTGAAGCTCTTGATGATTTCGCCGTCGCAATTCGGGACGACCGCCCATGTTTCGATCCGGTCAGCAGTGTCGCTGCATTGTTGTCCCGGGGCCTGTCGCCAGATGAACGTCGCATTCTTGAAAACATCACGCATAACGTGACCGCGCAGGACGACCGCCATAGGATCGATGCACTGGGTAACTTTGATGGGTTCATCTATGATCCAGTTCTGCTGACCTATCTCCAGAAACGGATCGAGCAGCACATCCACTCTGTTTCGCAACTGGATGTGTTGGTTCAATGCCCATTCAGATACTTTGTGGAGCATGTGCTGGAGGTGCGCGAGCTGCAGGAGAAGGAGGAAGGCACTGCGCCTCGCAGAATGGGTGAGCTGGTACATACGATCCTGGCCAGGTTCTACAGTGAGTGGGTTCGGTCGGGCCGAGGCGCAATCGATGTGCACGCACGCGCAGAGGCGGGACCCATTCTTGCAAGCCATGCACAGGCGGAACTGGCAACGGCCGGCCTCTCTCCCTTTGAGCGAGATGCATTGCTGTTCCGACTGTTTGGCTCGGAGGGCGTTGCGGGATTGCAGGGCACAACCGAAGCGATTGCATCCGCTCCCCTGTGGGGGGTGCGTGACTATCCTGGCGTGCTTCCAGCTTTCCTGGACCTGGAGGTGGAGCGCGCCGCAAATGCGCGAGATGGGCTTCTACGCCCGAGTTACTTCGAACTCGGCTTCGGTCTCCCGAAAAGACATCAAGACGGGAGCGACGATTTTTCCTCGCCTCAACCAGTGGAACTCGCACTGGACAACAAAGAGAAAATCCGGCTGCGCGGCCGGTCAGACCGTGTCGATGTTGGTGATGGCAGGTTTGTGATCGTCGATTACAAAACCGGTGCATCGCCCACCATTGTTGCGCAGCAGCAGGGCTACAAGGTGCAGCTACCAGTCTACCTGATGGCTATCGAACAGGTTCTGACTCATCATGGCAGTCCGTTGCAACCTGCCGGTGGAATGTTCATTTCGATTTCGCCTGTAAAAGCCAGGGTGGAGGGACAGTTTTTTCGAAAGCAGTACCTCGCCGCCGCAGGGCTGGCAGGTAAGCGCGGCATGAGCGAGGAGGACTTCGAAGAGTCAATGGAGCTGGTACGACATCGAATCACTGACGGCTTGCGGCGAATACGTTCCGGAAAGTTCCACGTTACAATGGCCGGTGAAAAGATCGCATGCGCCCTATGTGGAAACGCGCGCATTTGCCGAAAAGACCTGTCGCGCGCAAAGCGCCTTGTTCCTCTGGTGTGTGGTTCGTGAAGAAAGAGGAAGATCTGATTTCCACGCTTCGCGATGCACAGGCTTATCTCCGATGGATTCAAGGCCTCGGACAGGTGATTCAGTTGGAAGCTCATTCCGCGACCCAGGCGCCTGGAACTGAAATATCAAAACCTCGAACCATAGTCCAATGCCAGACGGAGTCCGACATGACAGAAAAAGCGACTATAGCAGACCGTGTGGTGAAAGCTGCCAGTACAGCTGTAGCCAGCGGAGCCGCGTGCGAAATTCCGCCTGAAAAAGATCAGCGGCTGGAGCGACTCGATCACATCGTACAGGCATGCCGCAAGTGCCGGCTGGGTTATTCGCGCACGCAGGCAGTGTTTGGAAGCGGCAGCCGCACGGCCGACCTCATGTTTATCGGCGAGGCACCCGGTGCCAACGAGGACAAGACCGGTTTGCCCTTTGTCGGCCAGGCTGGCAAGGTGCTCAATGCTGAACTGGAAAAGAACGGCATCACGCGAGACGAGGTGTTTATCTGTAACATCATCAAGTGCCGGCCACCTGATAATCGTGACCCTCTACCGGATGAAATTGAGGCGTGCGTTCCGTACCTGCATGAGCAGATCGAACTCATCCGGCCAAAAATGCTTTGTGGACTGGGACGGTATGCGTGTAGCGTACTGATGGCAGAGGCGATCAAGATCATGAAGATTCGGGGATCCTGGTCGACCTACCAGGGGCTACCCATGTTTGTGTGTCTGCACCCCAGCGCAGTCCTGCACCAGCCAAATAACCGGCAGTTATTTAACGACGACATTGCGAAACTGGCAAAGGCATACCGGGAGAGATAGCCAGCAGCCATGAATCTGAGGCGAACCTTGCTACCAGGCGGCTGGACAAAATAAAGAAAAGGCGGGAGCTTAGAGCTCCCGCCTTTATCGTGCCGTTTTCCGGAAAGCGGCGCGCTCTGGTAACGCTCCGCGTTTAAACGACTGTTAGTCCCAGGGATTGGGGCCGAGGTCGTCGCACTGTAAGTCGATCAGGACGAAACCGGCAACGAAGTCCACAGCCTCTACGAGAGAGACAGCGGCTTGTGCGCCGATGATGCCCAGGTGCAAATCTACACCCACTTCAGACGGATCGCGCTGCAGGCAGCCATTGACGCAACCGAGGAAGCCGATACCGGCCTCATCAATCTTTTCGTCATAGACCGGCATTACGCGGCCCTTAAACCCGAAACGGGTTGTGCAGTAGTTCCCCATGCCGATTTCAGCCAGCTCTGTTGCACGGACGTTAAATCCGAAACCACAGCCGATGCCGATGCTCGCACGGAAGATGTCAATCGCGTCCAGCACGCGATTGGGTGCATAATACAGGACCAGGTCCACAAGACTGCTACCAGTGGACTGACCATTATACGGTTGCGCGGTCGCACACGGCGCCGGCCCACATGCGGGCGGCGGAGCCATAGGGCGGCCGGGCATCTCACCACCGGCCATTGCGGGCACGGCGGTAAGGGTTAGCGCAGCCGCTGCAGCAAGCGAAGCCAACGCCTTCGAGAAAGTAGCCATTCTACTTCTCCTTTCCTCAAGTTAGATTGCTATTCGAGCGAATCTGGGCGGGATCACAATGACTGCTGCTGGGCAAAGCAAGAGGAAAATGCAGAATCCTCGCGCAAAAAAGCGCGCAGTTCCGCACGGTGGCCGCTCGGTGCAACTTTTCGCGGCTGCCCTACTGGTTCTGTTGGACAAAGCATCGTCGGGAAAGTTCCATGTTATATATGCCAGGCATCAAAATAGACCAGCTCGAGGCCCTCAGCGCCGTTAACGTGATGGTAGTTGGTGATATGATCCTAGACCATTATGTCCGCGGATACACCGAGCGTACTTCTCCGGAGGCCCCTGTGCCGGTGGTCGTATTCGAAAGTGAGCAATCTATACCCGGGGGCGCCGCAAACGTCGCGCGGAACATTGCCGCTGCCGGTGCGAGGGTTTCATGCCTGGGCGTTATCGGCGACGACTCGGAGGGCGAGTTGCTGAAAGCATCACTGCTTGAAGCTAACGTGGCAGTTGACGGCATCATCTCCAGCCAGGGCGAGCGTACTACAACAAAGACCCGGGTCGTGTCGCAGGGACAACAAGTCGTGCGGCTGGATCGCGAAGGAAGTCACAAGCTTTCCGGCAATGCTGAATCCCAGATTCTTCGCCTGATCGGCTCGCAATCGGCAGCGGGCGCGATTCTGCTTTCGGACTATGCCAAAGGTGTTTTGACGGACTCGATTATTCGAGCGGCTTTTGCTGCGGGCGCAAAAGCAGGCGTTCCCGTAATTGTGGATCCGAAAGGGCGCGACTATGCGCGCTATCGAGGGGCTTATGCATTAACGCCGAATGCGCGTGAAGCCCATGAAGCTACCGGAGTTTCCACGGCAGATCCCGAAGGTCTCACGCAGGCGTCCCGGGTCATTTTCGAAATGACCGACTGCCAGTTGCTCGCCATCACGCGCGGAGCGCACGGAGTTGCAGTATTCCAGCGCGGGCAAGCGCCTTTATTTTTGCCCACCACCGCGCGCGAGGTTTTCGATGTGACCGGTGCAGGTGACACCTTTGTCGGGTGGCTGGCAATGGGATGTGCGGGTGGACTCGCGGCGGAAATTTGCGCGAGTATCGCAAACGCTGCCGCAGGAGTTGTCGTCAGTAAGAGCGGTGCGGCAGTCGCCACACTGCCTGAAGTTCGGGGGGCTCTTATGCCAGGTCGGGTCGGGCGAAAGCTGCGACAGGTATCGGACCTGGAAAAACTTGGCAACGATCTGCGCTCTGAGGGCAAACGAATCGTGTTCACAAATGGCTGCTTCGATTTTCTCCACGCGGGGCACGTCGCCTTTCTGCAGGACGCACGTGCACTTGGCGACGTGCTTGTGCTTGCGACAAATACTGATACAATGATCCATCGACTTAAAGGCGAAGGCCGCCCTGTAATTGCAGAAGAACAACGGCTCTCCATGCTCGCCTCCATCGAGGCAGTCGATTACCTGGTGCCGTTTCCAGATGAGACACCACATGCTTTACTTGCCGCCTTACGTCCGCACCTGCTGGTCAAAGGTAGTAATTATAGCATGGACCAGGTCGAGGGTCACGAAATCGTGGAGAGCTATAGTGGAGAAGTTCGGCTGTTGGAAGTTTTGCCATCCATCGTCACGCATGAGCTCCTGGCTCAGCGCAAGAACTGAACTACAGAGGAGGAGTTGTGATTTTTGTCAACGTGGTGCCCTGTGCGTTACCGGCAGCCATACGCCTCCAAAGTGGACTGGTTGTCAACGCTGTGTAGGAGAGCGGCATTGACATCGTGTAGCCGGGTCGAAGCACCCGCACGTTGTGGATTTCTCCCAGCGCATTGACGCTTACCCACGCGTCCCTGTATGCCGCAGGCAGGAATTTGCGGAACCTGGATGGCACGAACATATAAGCGCCCTTGAGAAGGGTGGGTGTCCGCGAATCCATGCGCACTATTTGTACGGGGTTTTCCGGGGGTGCGGGCAAAATGTAGTTCGAACTTTCCAGCTTCAGGCGCACCTCGGCCCACGGGTCCCCAGGTTTGGCCAACTCCTCAAACTTTTTAACACGGCCTTCGCGCGTGATCACCGGGATCATATCAACCGCCGCAAATCCTGCAACCAGCACAACGGCTGCCGCGACAACCAGCATCCACATTGCAGCGCCATGGTGGTGTGCACGATGCCCATCGCTCTCTCGCCCGTTCTCGTTTTCCCGGTTACCGCTGCTGGTACTCATTTTGAAAACATTGTTCGGACGTTCCGCCCTGTCCAGCTTTCATGTTCCCGCAGCCGGGCGCAAATCCCTTGCGACGCCCGATTCGAATCGCAAAAACCTTGCTCTCAGTGACACAGCTTTACGCCAGAACTGTACACGAACTACGCGATCTCCTCCGCCGCCGAGAAACTTCCAGCGTGGAGATCACGCGCTCAGTCATGGACCGTATCAATCAAGTCGAGCAGCGCATCCATGGCTATGTAACTGTTATGGCTGAGCAGGCCATGCATATGGCCAGCGACGCGGACAAGGCGCTCGCGTCGGGTGACGCGCAAGCCGCGCTGGCTGGCATTCCTGTCGCGCTGAAAGATAACATGTGCACGCGGGGCACACTCACCACCTGCTCCTCAAAAATTCTTTCGAACTTTGTACCGCCCTACGACGCCACGGTCGTCGACCGCCTTCGTGGTGAATTCGCCGTCTTCACCGGCAAGACCAACATGGACGAGTTCGCGATGGGCTCCTCGACGGAAAATTCCGGCATTAAGAAAACCTACAATCCATGGGATCTTGAGCGCATTCCGGGGGGGTCCAGCGGCGGCAGCGCGGCGTCGGTGGCCAGCGACATGTGTATCGCGGCACTGGGCAGCGACACAGGCGGTTCCATCCGGCAGCCTGCAGCGCTTTGCGGCTGCGTGGGCGTGAAGCCGACCTATGGTCTTGTTTCGCGGTTTGGTCTTGTGGCGTTTGCCAGCAGCCTCGACCAGATTGGCCCGCTCACAAAAGATGTTGAAGACGCTGCGCTGATGATGAATGCTATTGTGGGGCATGACTCCATGGATTCCACCAGCGCAAACGTCCACGCGCCGGATTACACAAGCTTTCTGAACAAGCCGATCAAAGGCATGCGTGTCGGCCTGCCGAAGGAGTTCTTTGGCGAAGGCATGGATATCGAAGTGCGCGCGGCGATCGACGCTGCAGTTGCCAAGCTTCAGGAACTCGGCGCAGAAATGATCGAAGTCGAATTGCAGCATTCACCCTACGCAGTTGCGACCTACTATATCTGCGCGACAGCCGAAGCCAGCAGCAATCTCGCCCGCTACGATGGCGCACAATATGGCCTGCGCGCACGCGACGTCGACAATGTGATCGACATGTACAGCCGCACGCGCAGCCAGGGCTTCGGCGCTGAAGTGAAACGCCGGATCATGCTTGGCACCTACGGCCTAAGCGCCGGGCTCTACGACGATTTCTACCTGAAATCGCTGAAAGTTCGCACCTTGATCCAGCGCGACTTTGAAGCGGCATTCAAGAGGTGTGATATTATCGCCGGGCCCACAACGCCGACTGCTGCCTTCCGGGCCGGAGAAAAGACCGACGATCCGCTGGCAATGTATCTTAGTGATATTTACACAATCAGCGTGAACCTCGCCGGCATCGGCGCAATCAGCCAGCCCTGCGGCTTCACAAAATCAAATCTGCCCATCGGTCTGCAGCTCATCTGCCCCGCCTTTGAAGAGGGCCGTCTCTTCACCGCAGCGCACGCATACGAGCAGGCGACGCGTTGGCACCAGAAGCGACCGGAGTTGTAAAAACAAAGCATTCCCACGCCGCGGCATAATATAGGTCCTATAAGCCCTCAAAGACCGATAGATATTTACCTGCCGAAGCATCTCGCTGTAAGGTTTCGCTAAATCCGGTTACTAGTTTAGCAAATGCACAGTCTGGAAACCGCCGCGGCACAAGAACAGACCTTCAGGCGCTGGATGGATCAGCACCAGGGCCTGCTGTTTAAGGTTATCCGCAGTCACGAAGCCGACCCCGATAATCAACAGGACCTCCTTCAGCAAATCCTGGTGCAGCTTTGGCAATCGGCGGCTTCGTATAGCGGGCAGTGCAAGGAGACCACGTGGATCTATCGCGTGGCCCTGAACACCGCATGCTGCTGGGTTCGCAATGCAAGGCGGCGGCGCGCACGCCATGAGCGCGTTGCTGCATTCGCGGAGACAGAAGCCGCATCCGTCGACCCGCAACAGCTGGTCATGGCACGTGCCCAATTGGAGCAATTATACGCCGGCATTCGTCAATTGCAACATGCGGATGCATCGCTTATCATTATGCATCTCGATGGCCTCGCCTATCGAGACATTGGCGAGGTGCTGGGACTCTCGGAAACAAACGTGGGCGCAAAGCTCTCTCGCGCGCGCAAACAACTCGCACAAATCATTGGAGATTACGAACAATGAACATTACAACCTTCGAGGCAGCATGGAACACTCAACCGCACGGTCGCATCACCATTGATATGGACATATTGGTGAATGAAGTACGGCAAAACGATGCGCAGTTTCGCGCGACGATCTTCTGGCGCGACGCGCGCGAGATCATCATAGCCTTGCTGATCGTCCCGATTTTCTGGTACATGGGGCAGCGGCTGCATAAGCCGTGGACCTGGTACCTTGTGATACCGGCGGTGCTGTGGATTGCGAGTTTCATGCTGGTGGATCGATTCCTGCGAAAAGGCAAACGGGCGCAGCCCGGCGCCGACTTTCGAGCCTTCGTAATAAGCTCTCTTGCGGAAGTACGGCATCAGGTCTGGCTGCTTCGCAATGTTGCCTGGTGGTACCTGATGCCCATCGCTCTTGCGTTTACTATCGATACCATTCCTGGCCTGTGGGCACGCACCCAACTCGATTCCGCTCGCGTGGTCGGCTCATTGCTTGGGCTGGCAGTCGTGTACGCGGTTTTTGCCGGCATCTGGTGGCTGAACCAGTACGTAGTTCGCAAAGACCTGGAGCCTCGGGCCTCACAACTTAAGAAACTGCTGGCGGAGCTGGAATCGTGAGGGCGCGCAGACGCATCTGGCTATCCGCAGGAGCGGTGCTGCAGCTTTGCTGCGCGGGTAGCCTGGCAGCGGAGACTTCTGCAGCCGCTTCCCTCGCAACTGACATGACCTCCCTGTTGGAGCCAATACGCGAAAAACACAAGCTACCTGCACTCGCCGCAGCCGTGGTAATCGACGGCGAAGTGGCGGCACAGGGAGTTGTTGGAGTGCGAAAGCTTGACTCGCCGGAGATCGCCACCATCAGCGACAAGTTTCATCTGGGTTCCTGCACCAAAGCCATGACCGCGACACTGTTGGGCACACTGATCGATGAGGGAAAGCTGCGCTGGGATTCTACGCTTGGCGACGTGTTTCCTGAGCATCGTGGCGAAATAAACGAAGCATACACCAGTGTCACCGTGGAACAACTGCTGAACCACCGCGGCGGTTTCCCCGGAGAGACTGCCCCACCTGGAAAGTCACTGAGGGATATTCATGCGCTACCGGGCACAGAATGCGAGCAGCGGATGGCGTACATCCGGATGATGTGGAAGGCCAGGCCGGAAGCGCCGCCGGGCACCAGGTACATCTACTCTAATGCGGGCTATACGGTCGCCGGTGCCATCGCAGAGAAAGTGGCTGGTACACCATACGCCGAGCTTGTCGAGACGCGCGTTTTTCGTCCGCTTGGAATCAATTCAGCAGGGTTCGGTGCAATGGGAACTGTTGGCAAGGTCGACCAGCCCTGGCCGCACATCCATCAATTCGGGATGCGAGTGCCGGTCGAACCCGGCCCGCGCAGCGACAACCCTGCCGCTATTACGCCGGCAGGCCGGGTGCACTGCTCCATAGGAGACTGGGCCAAGTTTGCAGCGGCCCATGCATGCGGCGAAACCATGGGCGGATTGCTGAAGCCCGAAACCTATAAGCGCCTGCACACTCCTGCGCAGGATCAGGACTATGTTGGCGGCTGGGCAGTCGTGAATCGACCATGGGGTGGCGGGCGCGTACTCACTCATGCCGGCAGCAACACGATGAACTATGCCGTGGTGTGGGTGGCGCCTGCGCGACGCTTTGCAGTTGTGATTGCGACCAACATTGACGACGCTCACGCCGCCTGCGACACCGTTGCGGGTGCGTGTATCAAAAAGTACCTGCCGCCCAGGTAGACGGCAGATGGTGCCGCGCTAGCCGCGGGTTGGTCGGCTAATTTCCTGCACCGTTGCACCAGCATCGGATGGGGAAAGGGCTCGGGCAATATCGGCCTGCGCAACAACCCCGATACACTTACCGTCCTTGTCAGCCACCAGCACCCGGCGCACCTGGTTTTCTTCCATCAGCTTCTGGCAATCGTTGGCGGTTGCCTCCGGACCGATCGTCACCATCGGTGCCGACATTACCTGCTCCACCGGTGTGTTGGGCGGCAGACCTTTGGCAACGCCCCGGCAGGCGATGTCTCGATCCGTTACCACCCCGATCAAGTTTGCGGATCCGCTATTTGCGGTCACAGGTAAAACGCCCACGTTTTTTTCCGACATTAAAGTCGCAGCATCCTGGATGCTGTCTGCGGGCGAGCAGGTCACCACGTCCGAAGTCATCAAGTCTCGTACAGCAGGATTTTTCCCAGCCATAGCCATCACCACACCTCCAGGTTAGATAACGTGAATGGCATGCAATAGTGGTGCCCAGCAGGCGAATCTTCGCTTTATCGTTCCTCAGCACCTAAATTTGAGTCTTGAAGAGGCGCACTGGGACACCCGATAAATAGTTAACTCTGTCCGCGACAAATCCCGCGTCGAACTTCTCCGTTGCGCTTTGACCCACAGCCTCACGCAAATCCTCACAAGCTATGGCAGTGGAATCTCAAGGTGAACCCGATCCCAACTCCCCTCTCGGTCGGACGCGCCATTCCAGTCCCGACCGAACCAGCGACGACATGCATGCGCCCTCGACTCCGCAGGCTGGTGCGCCAGGCGGAACATCCACTCCACACGCGTCCTGGCGCGACTACCTTTTCATGGCCGCACTGCTGGCCCTTTTTGCTTACCAGTCCCTTCGCGCCGCGGACGGCAAAAGCCCAGCCGCCGAGACCTTTTCAAATTACGGATACGGACGTATTCTGCTTACCGGCGACACGCAAAACTGGACGGAATTCGCTCGCGAGGGCTCTGTCCCCGCGGCTGCGTTGTTTACCATATTCGCCGACTGGCGCACCCACCTTTCAAAATGGCTTGGTGATCCCAAGCCTTATGAGTTTCTGCCTTACACCCTCCCGGACGTGCATTGGGTTGCCTTGCCATCGCTGCTGCTCACGCTGGTCGCTCTCGGGTTGCTATGGTGGTTCATGCGGCGCGCGGTCAGCCCAGGCGCCGCGGCCGCCACCCTGCTGGTGGCGACATTTGAACCGAACCTGCTGGGCTTATCCCATTTTGCGACGTTAGACGCGGCGCGAATGGCGGGATTTCTTGCCGGGTGCGTAGCCATGCACTTCTACTGGCGAAAGCCAACCGTCGGACATCTTATTAGTTCCGCAGTCGTAATTGCGGCCGCACAACTTACCGGTCTCTCCAACCTGCTCCTCTATCTTATTGTGGCAGTCGTCATTCTTCTGCGGGAACTTCGCGATGAACGCACCGCATCTTCGCCGGGGTCAATCCACAGGTGGCGCGATATCAGCATCCACGGTTTTGGTGCAGCTTTCGTCCTGGCGACGGCCTTTGTCCTGGTGTTGAACCTGGCCTACTGGAAAATCCCTGACGCGAAGGTGTTGGACGCCATTCGAAACACACCCTCGGCCGAGCTGATAACGCGGCATGCACCGATTTTGTCGCGCCTGCAACCTGTCATTCCGCTCGGCTACACATGGAGCGTCGCAAAGGCAGTACAGCAAAACGCTGCCGGTCATTGGGCCTACTTACATGGTCATTTCAGTATGCATGGATGGTGGTACTACTTCCCGGTCGCACTTGGCCTCAAGCTGCCACTCCTCGTCCTGGCACTGGCTCTTGCCGGATTGGTATGGATGGCAGTGAGTGCCCGCGCCCGCGCGCTCTCACTACTGGTCATTCCAGCGGCAATATATCTCGCGTTTTATTGCCTCTACGTGCATATCAATACAGGCGTGCGGCAGGTGCTCCCCGTAGTGCCAGCCCTGCTGGGACTTGCGGGGTTCGCCCTGTGGCGAATCGCGGAACTGGCGCGCGAGTGGAAAGGAAGCGTCTATGCGCTGTGCACCAGCGCCCTCGTCTGGCAATCGGTGATGGCGTTTCCTCATTACGAGCAGTTCTTCAATATGTTTGCCCGCGGCCCCGAAGAGGGGTGGAAATGGCTGGCGGATTCAAACATCGACTTTGGCCAGGAGGAGTACGTTTTGCGCAAGTGGGTTAAGAAAAACAGGGGCCGCGTGACCATTAATCCAACCGCACCGACTCCCGGAATATTGCTAATACGCGCCGTGGACTGCGTAGGCATGACACCCCAGGCCACCCGCGCAAATAAATGGCTGCGCGAAGGCTTCGAGCCGGTGAAGCGGCCCAGCCCCGCGCTCATGGTGTACGATGTTCCCAGCAGTGCGGTGGTCGCGTTGCGCGCCCGAATGATTTACGACCGCAGTCGGCGCCCGCTGTCCGCTCGAGCAGGCATCCGCGCACAACAACTCCAAAAAATGCGCGCCCGCGCCGCCGAACGCCAGACCAGTGGCACAGGCAGCGCTCTCGAGTAGCGCACCACTTGCGGCTTGCATTGATGCGTCTGCAACTGCCTTAGCACATTTCGATTTAATACCATTCTGGAAAGGTTCGTTTGTACGAGGTCCTGCCACCCGAGGTCCGCGAGTTTGCGTTGCGGTACCTCGATTCCGTCGCACAGCTGGAGGCGTTGCTGCTCATGCGCCGCGAGCCAGCCGTGACATGGACGGTACCCGAACTCGCAAAGCGGCTCTATATTGACCAGGCTGGCGCGACTGGTATACTTGAGATACTGCAAAAGCGTCAACTGGTAACGTTCACTCGGGAGCAGTCCGGTACGCCCACCTATAAGTATGCACCCGCAGCGCAGGAGCTTGAACAGCTCGTCGTCGCCACCGAGGCCGCCTATTCTCAGTACCTGATCCCGCTCACCCAGTTGCTGCATTCAAAGCCAAGTACCGCCGCGCATCATTTCGCCGACGCATTTCGATTCCGGGAGAAAAAGTAATCATGGCCCCCCTGGTCTACAGCCTGTGTATGCTCACCGCGCTCATAAGCGCAATTCTGCTTCTGCGCGGCTACCTGCGATCCCGCGCGCCGCTATTGTTCTGGAGCAGCCTCTGCTTTTTCGGTCTTACTGCAAGCAACGCTGTTCTGTTTCTGGACCTGCTTGTATTCCCGGAAGTTGACCTGTTTGCCCTCAGGATTGGGTTGGGACTTGTCTCTATTGGTGTGTTGCTGTATGGCCTGATCTGGGAGCCGCGCTCATGAGCCTGCAACTCGCTGAATTCCTGCAGGGCGCCATGTGCATGGGCTCCGTTATTGCCGGTCTATTTTTTCTGCGCTTCTGGCGTGATACTGCCGACCGGCTTTTCGTATTTTTCGCGGCGGCATTCCTGATGGAAGCGGTAAGCCGTGCGGTACTCGCTCTGGGCGCAGATCCCAGGGAAGGCGATCCCCAGTTGTATCTGCTGCGTTGCGTTGCTTACGGTATGATACTGGTCGGAATAATAGACAAAAACCGACGGGCCTGAAATACTCAATAACGGATACTAGCCGCTGAACAACCGCCGCCACACACGCGCCGGAAGACCGGTACTCGTCAGCCGGTCGATGCATGCACTCGCCTCTCGGTCATCTACGTTCAGGTGCATTGCCGCCTGGTAGGCTTCCAGCGCGGGCTGCGACAGCCCCATCTTTTCATTCGAGAGCCCGAGTTTCTTCCATAGGAAACCGTTGCGCGGGTTCGATTGCACCGCCAGCTGCAGAAATTCGGCGGCGCGGCTCCATTTCTTTTCCTGCAGCAGGAGGAGACCGATTCGCATCGGCGTGCGCCAGTCGTCTTTCTCACGCACTTCCATCGCCTTGTCGAAACAGAAGGAGGCATTGCTGTTGTCCGCGATACTGAGAATGTGCCCACGCAAAGCCCACACAAACGCGCTCCCGGGCACCGGCCGGCTGATCGCATAATCGCTGCAGGCCAGTGCGCGTTTGATCGTACCACCCAGCGCATACGTGAGGCCTTGGACTGATACCAGCCGCGGCTCTTCCGGAAAAAGTTCCAGGCTTCGCAATGCCCACATCGATGCCTCTCGGTATTGCTTTAGCTCGACGAGACACATAACCTGGCCCAGCCACGGATCCACTGCCGACTGATCGACCTGCATTGCGCGCGAGTACTGCCGCAATGCCTTCTGGTATTCCCCGGCGTAGTAAAGCTTATCGGCCTCTGCTAAATAATGTCCCTGGTCGTAATCATGCGGTGGGGGAACTTCTTCCGCGCGGCGGCGAACGCGAGGCAGGGCCTCTTCCACGGCTGGCTCGCGCACCGGTTCCAGTCCCGTGCCGGTCTCAAGCTTGGAAAAACGTCCCATTTGCGCGGACACTCCTGCTGGGCTGATCTATTAAGAGAATTGTGCATTGTAAGCCTATCGAATGCAAGAAGCGATATTCCCAATGCTTACGACGGACGAACTCTGCATTCAGTTGACCATTGCCCACTGAATTGCACGAATGCCTGCGCAACGTCATTTCTTGTTGCACCGGCCCATTGCCATGTGTCACCCAAGCCGCTCTGCATCCGAAGGTGAAAAACCTGGTGGGATGCGTATGCCTATGGAAAGGAGGGCTGAATGGGAAGCGTAGTTAAGAAGCGGCGTAAAAAAATTCGCAAGCACAAGTACAAGAAGTTGCGCAAGAAGATGCGCCATCAGCGCAAGTAGCAGGGGGGTTCGCAATGGCGAATTCGCGGAGTCGTAGCCGGCGTGTTTAGAACGCATGGCGCGGCCCGCGCCCCCGAAGGGAAGATGGCTCCCCAACTGAACTACGGCAGTTTTGTCAGCCCCGCCAATGAAGTCTGAGAAGCAGCGGCAGCTGTGGGGCATTGCATTTGCCGCCCCGAATCTGGTCCTGTTTGCCGCCTTCGTTCTGCTGCCGATGGTCGGCGGACTGTTGCTCGCCTTCCAGGACTACCAGGTAGGCAAGGGATTGCTGCACAGTCCCTGGGTGGGTCTCGCAAATTTCGACGACCTGTTTTTCAATCCGGTGTTTTCGCAGGACTTTTACGTGGCCCTGCAGAACACCGTGGTCATTACGGTTTTCCTGGTTCCCATAAACATCGCGATGGCCCTTGTCCTCGCCGCATTGATTTTCCCGCTGGGCGGCAAGGCGCAGGCATTCTATAAAGCCGCCTTTTACCTGCCCGGCGTCGTAAGCGCCGTGGTTCTGGCCATCGTATGGCAGTGGATGTTCACCGAGCATAACGGCCTGATCAACCTCGCGTTACGCTCCATTGGCATGGATGGCGTACCATGGTTCAGCCAGCGCTGGACGGCTGTAAGCACTGTCATCCTCAGTTCGATCCCCTACGCGCCAGGCGCCGGTATCATCCTGTACCTGGCTGCATTGGGGCGCATCCCGCCCGAGCTTAATGAGTCTGCCGAGATCGATGGGGCCAGCCCGCTGCAACGCTGGCGCCACGTGATCTTCCCCCTACTCAAACCAACGACGCTCTACCTTGTCGTCATTAGCACCATCGAGAGTTTTAAGATTTTTACACCTGTTTACGTAATGACGCGCGGGCGCCCGGCAAATCAGTCGACTTCGCTGGTGTTCGAAATCTACCAGAACGCATTCGATGCGGGCGAATTTGGACTGGCCAGTGCCGAGGCGGTTATCCTGTTAATTATCACCATTCTGTTTGCCATGGTCCAGTTCCGCTATCTCCGTAGCAGCGACGAGTACTGACCGCTAAATTACAATATCCGGATATTGTAATAAATAGCGGTTGCGCTGCTGTGTAGCCCACGTTAGCGTAACTGATGGCCACAAGGATTTAATGCCCGCTGCAATGACCCCGCCGGAAAAAACCTCTATAGAAGACCTGCTGAATCAACGCATTGTGATCCTGGATGGCGCCATGGGCACAATGATTCAGCGTCACAAACTCGAAGAGGCAGACTATCGCGGCAAGCGGTTCCGGGATTTTCACAAAGACGTGCGTGGTAACAATGAACTCCTGGTGCTCACCCAGCCAGATATCATCCGGGACATCCACGCACAGTATTTCGAGTCGGGCGCCGATATTGTAGAAACGAACACGTTCAATGCCCAGGCGATCTCGATGTCCGACTACGGCATGCATGACCTTGTCCATGAACTGAATGTCACGGCGGCGCGTCTGGCGCGCGAAGCAGCGGATGGCACCATGCAGAAGGACCCGGCACGCACTTGCTACGTTGCCGGTGCTGTAGGTCCAACTAACAGCCAGCTCTCTGTCGCCGTGGATGTGAATGACCCCTCTTTTCGCCCGCGCCCGTTCCAGGATTTTGTGGATGCATACAAAGAACAGCTCTGCGGCCTGAAAGAAGGCGTCGTGGACCTGCTGCTCGTCGAAACTGTGTTCGATACGCTCGTTTGCAAAGCCGCACTCTTTGCCATTAGTGAATTCTTTGAGGAGAGCGGCTGGCGGGTGCCGGTCATGGTTTCTCTCACCATCATCGACAAGAGCGGTCGCAACTTATCGGGCCAGGGGCCCGAAGCATTCTGGAACTCCGTCAGCCACTTCCCCATGTTATCGGTCGGGATTAACTGCGCCTTGGGAGCAGGTGAGATGCGGCCGTACATCGAAGAGATGGCGAACGTCGCATCATGCTACGTTTCGTGTTATCCCAATGCGGGCCTTCCGAACGCGATGGGTGGTTTTGACGAGACGCCCGAAATGCTCGCAGCAACCATTCGCGATTTCGCGCAGCAGGGCTGGCTGAACATTGTCGGCGGCTGCTGCGGCACCACGCCCGAACACATCCATGCAATAGCTGAAGCAGTTCGAGGTCTGCCTCACCATATGCCGGCGGCGCAAGAACCCCATCTGCGTCTCAGCGGCATGGACCCGCTGACAATTCTGCCCGATTCAAATTTCATCAATATCGGCGAACGTACCAACATCACCGGTTCACCGAAGTTTTCAAAGCTCATCCTCGCGGGTAAATATGAGGAAGCCGTGGCAGTGGCTCGCCAGCAGGTCGAGAACGGTGCCGCGATCATCGACATTAACATGGACGAGGGCATGCTCGATGGTGAGGCCGCCATGCGCAAGTTTCTCAACATGATTGGAGCGGAGCCTGAGATCTCCAAAGTGCCCATCATGGTAGACAGTTCCAAATGGTCGGTCATCGAGATTGGTCTGCGCTGCCTGCAGGGCAAAGGAGTGGTAAACTCCATCAGCCTGAAAGAAGGCGAGGACAGTTTCCGCCGACAGGCAAAACAGATCAGGAAGTACGGCGCAGCAGTTGTCGTAATGGCGTTCGATGAAAAGGGGCAGGCCGACAGCACCGAACGCCGCAGGGAAATCTGCACGCGCGCCTACCGCATTCTTGTCGAGGAAATCGGGTTTCCGCCGGAGGACATCATCTTCGACCCGAACGTGCTGACCGTGGCGACCGGCATTGAAGAGCATAACGATTACGCCCGCTCATTTTTCGAGAGCACGCGCTGGATTAAAGATAACCTTCCGCTCGCAAAGGTCAGCGGCGGCATTTCCAATATCTCGTTTTCGTTCCGCGGCAATAATCGTGTGCGCGAAGCCATGCACTCTGCCTTCCTGTACCATGCGATTGGCGAAGGCCTCGACATGGGAATCGTCAACGCCGGCATGCTGGCAGTGTATGATGAACTGCCGAAAGAAATGCTGGAGCTGGTGGAGGACGTGCTGCTCAACCGCCGCGCCGACGCAACCGAGCGGCTGGTGAATTACGCGGAGCAACTCAAGTCTGTCGGCGGCGAAGCAAAAGCCGAAAAAAAGGACGAAGCCTGGCGGCAGGGGACTGTTGAGAGCCGCCTGTCCCACGCCCTGGTCAAAGGCATTGTCGATTATGTCGAAGCCGATGTCGAGGAAGCGCGCCAAAAGTACGCGCGTCCGCTTGATGTAATTGAAGGGCCGCTGATGGATGGAATGAACGTCGTCGGCGACCTGTTCGGGGCGGGGAAAATGTTTCTGCCGCAGGTTGTTAAATCCGCTCGCGTCATGAAGAAAGGCGTCGCAGTCCTTCTGCCATTTATGGAGGCGGAGAAAGAAGCTGCCGGGCAGGCGCAGAAGCCGCAGGGCACCATGGTGATCGCTACGGTAAAGGGCGACGTACACGACATCGGAAAGAACATCGTAGGCGTGGTTCTCGGCTGTAACAACTACCGCGTAATCGACCTGGGTGTGATGGTGCCGAGCGATAAAATTCTCGCGGCGGCGCGCGAGTACAATGCGGACCTTATCGGGTTATCCGGGCTGATTACCCCAAGTCTCGACGAGATGGTGCACGTGGCGAAAGAGATGCAGCGTGAGGGGTTTACCACTCCCCTGCTCATTGGTGGCGCAACGACGAGCAAATTGCACACTGCCATTAAAGTGGCTCCGTCCTACACAGGCGGTCCCACTGTCCATGTGCTCGATGCAAGCCGTGTGGTGAATGTCGCAAGCGCGCTTATCAGCGACGAACAGCGCGCAGACTATCAGCAGAAAGTTGCCGTCGAATACAACGCGCTGCGTGAGGATTACGCGGCAAAGCAGACGAAGCGCACATTGTTGCCGCTGCAAAAGGCCCGGTCTAATCGCACGAAAATCGACTGGGAAGTTTATCGCGCCGTCTGCCCGCAGCCGGATTTCACAGGCGTACGCGTGCTGGACGATGTGCCACTCGATGAGATTCTGCCGTTCATTGACTGGTCGCCGTTCTTCCATGCATGGGAGCTGCGCGGACGCTACCCGCAGATACTGGAAGATCCCATCGTCGGTGAGGCCGCCACCGAACTCTGGAACGACGCGCAGTTGATGCTGAAGCGTGTGCTCGATGAAAAGATTATCACCGCGAAAGCCGTGTACGGATTATTTCCAGCGAACGCCGTCGGCGACGACATCGAGCTCTACTCAGATACGACACGCCAGCAGACGCTTACCCGGTTTCACAACCTGCGCCAGCAGGGCGAGATGCCGCCAGGAAAGCCAAACCAGTCGCTGGCCGATTTCATCGCACCCAGGGCAACCGGTATTCCTGATCACATTGGCGGGTTTGCCGTCACGGCCGGCCACGGCGTGGAAGAAGCAGCGGACGAGTATAAGAGGCAGGGCGACGACCACAGTTCGATCCTGCTGAAGGCGCTGGCCGACAGGTTCGCCGAGGGACTGGCGGAGTATTTGCATAAGCGTGTACGCGAGGAGTGGGGGTTCGGTCGCGGAGAGAACCTCAGCGCGGAAGACCTGATCCGCGAGAAGTATCGCGGTATTCGCCCCGCGGCAGGTTATCCGGCCTGTCCGGATCACACCGAGAAGCGCACGCTCTTTGATTTGCTCAATGTGCCGGATTACGGCGGCATCCAGCTCACCGAAAACTGCGCCATGTTCCCCGGTGCATCGGTCAGCGGGCTCTACATGGCGCACCCGCAGGCGCATTATTTCGCCGTGGGGAAAATCGACCGCGACCAGCTGGAGGACTACGCGCTGCGCAAAGGCATGCCGCTCGAAGAAATGGAACGCTGGCTCGCGCCGAACCTGCAGTAATTTTCACCACAGAGCAGAGGCGCAGAGGATTTATAGAGACGGAGATTCGACTGGCTTTGCCAGCTCAACGTCCGTGGTTTGCTCATTTAGACATTTCCCCTCGGTGCCTGCTCTGTGTCTCTGTGCCTCTGTGGTAAAATTTTCGATCGCAGCGACGCGTTTTTGGAGGCGGCGCTTGCCGGCACGCAGGAGCGGGCTGCGATTTAGGCGGCGTTCGAACTGGCGGTTGGAGAGCAACTGAAGGAATGTGGATGCAGGTTCGTTGCGGTGTACACGCACGCCTTCAGCGAGTTCCGGGATTGCGACGGGTTCCGGCGACTTGTTGTAGGGGCAGACGTCCTGGCAGATGTCGCAGCCAAAGGCCCATTCCCCACAGGCGTCATGTTCCGCGGCAGACAGCTCGGTTTTCTTTTCAATGGTGAGATAAGAGATGCACCGTGTCGCGTCGACGCGCAGCGGTTCTGTGATTGCACCTGTGGGACATGCATCGATGCAACGCGTACACGTGCCGCAGGTGCCGGAGATCGGCGCGTCGGTAGGAAGCTGCGCAGTCGTGACGATTTCTGCGAGGAGGAGATAGGAGCCGGCGTCTGGCGCGATGATCATCGTGTTGCGCCCCATAAAACCGATGCCGCTCTCGATTGCGTACGCGCGTTCATTTAGCGGGGCGGAATCGACGCAGATGCGCCACGTGTGTCCTGGCACCGTCTCATTCAACCACTCGACAACCGGCTGCAGCCTTTCGCGGAACACCAGGTGGTAGTCCTCGCCGAGTGCGTATTTGGCGATACGGAGAGTGGGATCTGATATAGTGGACGAATCGATATCACTGAGATCTGTGTCCGCGCGACTATTACCCGGATAGTAAGATGCGGCAAAGACGATGACCGACTGCGCGCCGGGAAGTACGGCATCGGCCCCTTGGGCGCGCATTTCGGCAGTGCGCTCCATGTACTCCATCTCGCCGTGCATGCCAGCGGCCACCCACTCGCGCAAGCGGTCGCCGTAATGCGCCGGCAGTTCGGCACGTGTAATACGCGCGTCGGAAAAACCCGCAGCGCGAGCTCGGGAGAGTAGTTCTGTTTTCATGTCGGCCATGTTTACCACAGAGGCACAGAGTTTGCACAGAGGGAGGAGAGACGAAATTCAAAGCGCTTACAGCACGGCTCAAAGCAGATGCGCCTCTCTGTGATCGCTCTGTGTCTCTGTGCCTCTGTGGTTACTTTATTCGATTACTCCAGCTCGTACTCCTCCAGCTTGCGGTACAGCGTCTTTCTCCCGAGTCCCAGCGACCGCGCGGTCTTTGCCCGGTTGCCGCCGAAATGGATCAGCGCCGCCTGGATCAGTTCCTTCTCCGCATCCCGGATTGGCGTCCCCGCGGGGATTTTCACCATATGCGTTGCTTCTTCCCCGCTGCGAAGTTCCTCGGGCAGGCTCTGCACAGTGATCTCACCCTCCGTCATCACCAGCGCGCCCTCGATCACGTTCTTCAACTGCCGCACATTCCCCGGCCATGGCGCATTTTGCAGCAGGGTCATCGCCCGGGAATGCAGCGGCGGCTTCGACTTGCCATAATAACTGGAAAACTCTTCAAGGAAATGGTCGATGAGCAGAGGAATATCCTCGCGGCGATCGCGCAGCGGCGGCAGATCGATTTCGACAACTTTCAGCCGGTAGTAGAGATCCTCCCGGAATTCAGCCGACTTCACAAGATCGTCCAGCCGTTTGTTCGTTGCGGCAATCACGCGCACGTCCACTTTCATCGTTTCGGTGCCGCCCACCCGTTCGAAGGTCCCCTCCTGCAACACGCGCAGCAGACGAACCTGGAACTCAGGGCCCGTCTCACCGATTTCATCCAGAAGCAATGTGCCCCCGTCCGCGAGTTCGAAGCGGCCGGGTTTGCTTTTGACAGCCCCGGTGAACGCGCCCTTCTCATGACCGAACAATTCACTCTCCAGTAGTGTGAGCGGCAGCGCACCGCAATTGACCTTCACGAACGGCCGGTGCCGACGCGGCGAATGCAGGTGAATCGCGTTTGCGATCATTTCCTTACCCGTTCCGCTCTCGCCATACAGCAGCACGTTCGCACGCGTGGGTGCAACTGTCCGCACTTTCGCAAACACCCTGGCCATCACCTCGCTGCGTCCGACAATATTTTCAAACGCGAACCGCTGCTCCACGTTTTCGCGCAACTGCTGGTTTTCCTCCTGCATCTCGCGCGCTTTGAGAATGCGGTCGACCAGCATATTGAGCTCGTCGATGTTGATCGGCTTGATCAGGTAATCGGTCGCACCATGCTTCATCGCATCGACGGCACTTTCGACGGTGCCGTGTCCGGTTAACATCACGACTGCCGTGGATGGCGACTCCACCTTTACCTTTTCGAGCAACTGCATTCCGTCGAGCCTGGGCATCTTGAGGTCGGTGATTAATATATCGATCGAATGGCTGCGCATCGCGTCGAGCGCCTGCTCGCCATCCGCGGCAAGGCTGATCGACAAATCCTTCCGCTCGAGCGCCCATCTCAGGCCCTCGCGGGTGTTCTTCTCATCGTCGGCAATTAAAATGGATCGCTTCATGGGCTAAATTGATCCACCCATGTGAGTCACATTGCTACAGTTTTTTGCGGAGATCGGCCGTTTCTGCTTTCAAGTTCAAGTTGGTAATTTCGCCACTTGAATAGCGGTAATCTTTCTGTAATGTTTTACTCCTGTTCGAGTTCGTCTTGCCCCGCTCTTTTCCGCTTGGGCCCGGAGCCGACGCGGGGTCCGCCCCAGTTGGAGGGGGAGGTGTGGGCGCGCTGGATTGTTTTGCCGTCGATTTCAAGAAACCGACCGGGCCCGTTGCGGGTGAGCGGGTCGCTTTGTTTGACGTATTTGCCGATGGCGGCGAACGCGACGAGATTGCGCACGCGGTCGGGATCGGCTTCGCGTCCGGCGAGTTCGCGGTCGAGCAGGCGGTTCATGTTGATGGCGGTTTTTTTGCGGGCGCGCTGCAGGTAGAGGTTAATGGATGCGGGGTCTTCTTCCATGGGGTCGGGGGTGATGAAGTTCCCGGCGCGCTCGTGGGGAAGGAGGTAAGTCTGGAGGTAGTCGGGCTGGCCGGGACAGCAAAAGGCGCGGACGTCGCCCATGAGCAGCGCGAGTTCGGGATAGGCCTGGAAGAAGCGGCAGATGGTGATGGCCTGTTGTTCGAATTCTTCGAGGGTGCGAAGGACGGGGACCTGCGGCATGTCGTGGAGGTTGCGCTGGAACGCTAGGCGCAGTTGATCGGGGCGGGCGTTGTACTCGGGGGTGTCGATGTCGGGGCAGATCTGGTCATAGGTGCTCGCAATGCCGGGTGAGGAGTTGGGGCGTCCGTGGTCGCTGCTGTCGTTCTGGGTGTGGTGCTGCCCGACGAGCGCGTAGTACTCCTCGGAAGTGTAGAGGTTGGGCAGATCGTAGGTGTCGCGGATGGCGGGCGGTGCGAAGGGGGTGTCGTTGGGCCGGGTGGGTCGCGTGTCGGTAAAGAGGCTGGGGTCCTCGCCGGGGCGGGGCCTGGGCTTGGGCCGGGGTAGCGGCGGCTCGAGTACGCAGACCGGAAACCCGGGCAAATCTTCGGGCAGATTTTCGAGTGCGGATTGCGGATTGCGGATTTCGGAATACAGATGCGAATCGAAGTCGTCGTCGGCGAGTGGGTGATCGTCGGACAGTTCGGACTGGGCGCGGACTGCGGAATCTGAATCGGAGTTCTCTGCGACGAGTGCCGCGTCGCTCGGGCTGCTTTTGGGGTCGGGAAACCGCGTTTGTTTTATCATCATGAGGACCTGTGTAGCACAGGCTTTTGGCTAATGTAATTCCCGCAGGACCCCTTAGAGACCCTTAGAGCACCTTAAAGTGCAGGGGTTTCGGCACCAGTCCCCGGGCAGCCGCAGATCATAAAAAGAAACTGATCGGGAGCTGACCCTAAATCTACCCTAAATCTGAAAAACACCCCGCCGGCATTTCGGCGGCTTAGTATTCGATATTCCAGACCCGATAGCGCTTACCGCGCGTGCGATAAATTGCGTCTTGTCGAAGCTGCATTCTGATAATAGCATGAAACTTTTCCATGAAGGGCAGCTTTGCGCGCCGGAGGCGCTCTTCCGCCTTGGCTTTCGCTATATCTTCCGTTAGCTGCTTAGTGTCCATTGGTTGTACGTTTCCAGCAGGTTGTAGCGTTCCATGATTTCAGTCAGTTTGACCTGGTCAAGGCCTGCCTGTTCCACGAACTGCGAAAACCGCACGCGGTCCTTAGGGCGTTTTGTTTCAATCATGATCGCAGCAAGGTATTCCGCGGCGGGAACTCTGGTTAAAACACCATCCAGGTCTTGCTCGCGAGCGACTTCAATAGCTTCGGCAACAAGTGGTGTTGGAGCGACTATGAACTGAACTGGCATTCCCTCGATCAGATCATACGGGCCATCTTTTGTATAACCACGCCGTATCAATTCATGGTTTAGTGGATCCAGTGGCATGAGCGGATGTGCGGGAGGCTCGTTTATGAGCACCAATATATCCAGGTCCTCTGTTGGCACCGCTTCCATATAGAAAATAGCGGCAACGGCGCCGCCAATGGCATAGCGCCTGAAAAAGCCTGCCCGTTCCAGATCGTTCAAAACTTGGAGTGTTTTGCGCATAATCGAAGTGGTACTACAACTTTGCCCAAATACTATGACATGTAGCACTTCAGCACGTGTTTCGCGCAACCGCGTGACGACCTGAGCGGTGAACTGGGAGCATCGCAGGCTATTTTCGGAACATGCCTTTGAGGCGATCGCCGATGCCCGCCTCCGGAGCTGGCTCCTGTGGGCGTGACTGGAGTTCTTTTTCCAGCTCGAGAATTCGCATCTGGAGTTCAGCAACCCGTTTGATCTTCTGGTTGCACTCAGCTTCAGCCGCAGCGCGCGCCAGGAGTGACTGCTCGAGCTGTTCGCGCAGTTCGGCGACTTCGTCCTGCTGCTGCGGCGCCTCTGGCTCAACACTCGGCAAAACGCCGCCACTGTCGGCGTCGCGCCGGCGCAACGCGCTTTGATCGAAGATCTGTGGTCCTCCAAAAAAGACAAACGCCTTAAGATCGGATTCAGGCCAGGAGCCGACACGGAAAATTAAATCACCGGTGCCTGCCTGTTCGGGTCCATTGGCGGCGCATTCAAACCAACTACGCGCCAGCGCGGCTTCCCGCGGGCCAATCAGCCGTCCAAACAAAGTATGTTCTTCGCCGCCAGCCGACCAGACGACTTCCGCCACCAGTCGGCTGCGTGCATGCTGCAGCCGTTGCAGGCTCGCTTCCGGAACGTGCAGCCGGAAACGGATCATGGATTTGGCGGCAATGTTTAGGGCGTAGCGAACTTCGGACGCGGTCTCAACCGCCAGGTAACCGAATGGCTGCGGTGTGCCGCGCCTTACCACGCCGACATCAATTGCCGCGCTGTGACTCATTTTAAACTTTGCGCGGGGCAGTTCGCGCAGGAAGTCGAAGTACCCGTCATTCGGCGGCAGCGCTCGCAGACGTTGCACCAGGTTCAGGAAATGCATGCGGTACATGGTGCTTCGCACATTATCGGGCGATAGCTCGGGCAGGCGCATTGTCAGTCGGGTGAAATCGGGATCCTGCGACTCGGGGCTTGTGTCCAGGTACTGCTTGTCGGTGGCGTATTGATGCAGCGGTGTCCCTTCGATCGGCTGGAACACGCAGCTGCGCACCTCGTCCGGCGCGATTTCCTGGTTCAGCGCATAAGTTTCCTGCGAGAGTGGCTCACTTTCCAGCGGTAGCCCAATCATGTTCGTGGTGACGATGCCGATGCCGCGTTCACGCACCGCGGCAACCCAAGAACGCAGACGGTCGTTGCCAAGGTTGCGGCTGGCGACACGCCTGCGAAAACCTTCATTTCCTGTCTCGATGCCAATGACGAGGCGCTCGCACCCGGCTGCCTTCAGCAGGTCGAGCACCTCCGTGTCGCAGCGTTCCAGCGAAACCACCGCCTGGAAGGGCAACACCCCGGCAGGCCCCAGTCGTTGTGCAAGAGAGCGCAGCCAGTTTTTGTCCGTCGGAAACTGCTCATCGACAAAGTTGATGCACCCATAATCGCGACGCCGCAGCTCGCCGAGGATTTCGCCCGCGAGGTGCTGTGGTGAACGCATGCGATAGAAAGCGCCTTTTCCCGAATACGCCTGCTTGAGCGGCGGGATGTAACAGAACTGGCAGTCGTAGATACAACCGCGCGTGGCACAGGCAAAAAGAACTCGCTCCGATCCCGGACTGGCCAGCGGCGCCTGGTCCAGCAGGGCGCGGTTCGCATACGGAATTGTGTCGAGATTCTCCTGCAGCGGGCGAAGCGGATTCCTCTGAATCTGTCCGTTGTTGCGCCACCACAGGTTCTTGATGGTGCCCACGTCCGCGGAAGACATGGTGGCGGTGATGAGCTC
The DNA here is from genome assembly GCA_051003195.1 of Candidatus Sumerlaeaceae bacterium. GTDB lineage: Bacteria > Sumerlaeota > Sumerlaeia > Sumerlaeales > Sumerlaeaceae > JBPCLP01. Next base: position 52,917 of record JBPCLP010000015.1, read on the forward strand.
ATACAGCGCGATTTCGGCTTCGCCCGCAAGCAGGTAGTCGATCAGGCCTTCGCGCATGATTGTGTCAGGTGCAAGGATTGGCAGAATTCCCACGCCTGCAAGCGGGGTGTCGGGAAATTGCGTCCTGAGCTGACGAGCGAGTCGAAGACTGGCAGCACCATTGAACTCATCAAAATAAAAAACAACCAGCCGCGCCGGGGCCTGACGAAACGCGTCGACGATTTCCTCAGGGCGGCGGTCTGCATGCAGAAGCGTGCTTGATACCTTTAGCCCTGCGTCCGCGAGAACCTGGTGATACTGTCCGGCTTCGAGACAGCGCAGGTAACGCGCCGGTGAACCGGTGTCGCAGTAGATAAGCAGGACGTCCATGAGTGGAGAGTCTGAGCGGGGTTTCTTCCAGGTGCAAAGGATTTGTTGTTTTATAGATCGGATTTGGCAGTGAGACCAGGTTACAGACCTTCGATTTCACGCCCGTCGCACGAGGAGACGCAAACCCCGCCAGCGACAGCGACGTTTTTAGTCGCTTGACAGAATTATCCCAATGGACGTGCGGTTCAGGCCTCGCGCAGCAGAGCGCCAAAAAATTTCCGTAGAATTGCTGCCGGGCCAATTTTGATGCCGTTGAGGATCTAGTTGAACTCGGACCTGCACGGGCTGCCTTTAAACGAGGAACTTCAGAGCATGTCGCTCGCGCTGGAAACTGCATTGGATCGCAGATCCGTAGATGACGTGTTGAAAATCTGTACTCGTGCCAAGGCATGGCTGAGCGACAAGGACGCCTCGCATATGGAATGGGGTTACTGGGCGGGTGTGATCAAGTGGGCTGAAGAAATACACCGAATGAGCCCGCTTGGCGCCATCATGAAAGAGCAGCGGCAGACCTTCCTGGCGGAATGGCGTATCGTGCGACATCCCGAACACTACTGAATGGGATTGCCGTCTGGGTGCGTAGTGGACGGTTCGCTGAGCTTCCAGTGTTGGTTGACGCCCTTCCCTGACGGGTCTGCCGGCATATTCCTTTAGACCGCTGTAAATTTTTCCTTGCAGGCTGAGGTACATTTGTTTCAGAGAACAACAAAAGCAGATGTCCGGCTTCCCCGGCGCTGCCGTAATTCATACTTTAGAGGTGTCTCGTGAAAAAGGCATTTACCCTTATCGAGCTGTTGATCGTGGTGGCTATCATCGCCATCCTCGCCGCGATCGCAGTTCCTAACTTTCTGGAAGCTCAGATGCGGGCAAAAATAGCGCGTTCGAAGAACGATATGCGCTCCCTGGCGACAGGGCTTGAGTCGTACGCGGTGGATTGGAATAAGTATCCGTACTGCAACAATAACATCACAGGTGGAAGACGACCGGATGCATCCGGTACAATACCAGCCACCGAAGTTCCGCTCCCGATTCTGGAGCGCATTTCTACCCCGGTCGCGTATGTGACAAATGCCTTTGTCGCTGATATTTTTAAGCCGGAATTTCGGTCGAGACAACATGCTGCGGGCAGTGAACAGGGCAACAATGAGGCTATCTCCGCGACGGGGATCGGGTTTACTTCTGACTATAATGTGCATTGGATCGTCAAATACGGGTCCATGGATCCGAATACAGCCCAAACATTTGGCTTTGCCAATGATCCGCTGCTGGAAGTTCCGAAAGCCTGGATTCTATATGTAGGAGGGCCAGACCGTAACTATCCTGGCATGGGCGCGCTTGCCAGTGTTAATGTACCTGCCTCCGTAGTTTGCGCGCAGATGTACGATGCCACGAACGGAACGGTGTCGTACGGGGACATTTACCGCGTCAACCAGGGCGCGCTGTCACGGAGTGGTTTTGCAGGGGAACTTTTCTCGCAGGCTACGATCGCGAATAAGTAGTCACTAACGATAGGAATCCGGCCGGGGGCCATCGCCTCCGGCATTTTATTTTTCAGTATTCGTGGAAAGCGCTTTGTCGTTAACTTCCGAGTCCTGTATTGACCAGCGAGGGTTTTTGCCGGCAAGGACGAGCACCATGCCGGTGATCATGCCGCTGATGCCGACCAGCATCCAGGTCATCAGCAATAATCCGCGTAAGTGCTCTGCGGGCTTGATGCCCCTCAGCAATTGCGCCGCAACGCACAGCATGCCGAAGCATCCCAGCAGCAGCGCGATGCCGATCCACCGTCGGCGATTCAGTTTCGGGCGCATGAGCTGAGTCTTCCTCCGCTCGCGTTGTGCATGTAAACAGCGATGTGGCTTCCGATCGGAGCCGTTATCGTTTGTTTTGAATTGAATTGTCCGCATGGGCAGCCGCATTGCGCTGGTGAAATGAGATCGCTGTTAAAAATCGGGGCGGTGCTTTGCCTGCTTCTGCTCGGCGGTCTCACGAGCGGTCGGGCCATCCACGATCTCCTGCACGAGGGCTGTAGTCATGGCCATGCCGATGCGGAGAAGACGTGCGACTTCGCAAAACTTCTGGTCACGCCTCTGCTCGCAACGCCGACGATTCAATTTGTTGCAACGTGGACCAGTGTCCAGCTCAACGCCCCGACGATCTGCACCACGCCCGCGTTCATGCGGCATTTCCGTCTTTCCCCCCGCGCGCCGCCTTCCCGGCTGGCTTAGTCTTTCCACTAACCCGACCTGCGGCTTCGCCTGCGTGCCTACGCATTAAGACTTCCGTTCCATCGCGCGCACAGCCGCAACGTCGTTACTTCCAGCTGCCGTAATGCGTGCTGCCCGTATGGGCGGCCCGGCACCCCGTTTAGTTTTTTGGAGAAATTACCATGCGCAAACGCGCTTTTACGTTAATCGAGCTGCTCATCGTGGTAGCCATTATCGCGATTCTCGCAGCGATTGCAGTCCCCAACTTCCTGGAAGCACAGACCCGCGCGAAAGTAAGCCGCGTGAAAGCGGACATGCGTTCACTTTCCACGGCCATTGAGTCGTACGCGGTGGATGCGAACAAATACCCGTTTCATAACAGCCCCGTGGATGAGGATTTCCCCAACTACGACCGCTCGGCCCCGGGATCAATGAAGGAAGGCAGGTTCGAGCGTCGCGTGCCGGTGAACCTCACGACACCGATCGCGTATATGTCGAGCCTGTTGAACGATCCCTTCCCAAACTTGAAGGGGGAGGAGGGCAAGGGCGGACATCCCTACCATTATGCAAACGACCAGGACTTCATTTCGGACCCGGCTGCCACGCCGGGCCTGGACCAGTATCCCGTTGCGGCATTGTTTACGATTGTCGCGGTCTCCAACGACACCCCGCCGGCATTCTACACAACTGCGTCCGCCCTGTATTGCATGGTGAGCCATGGCCCGGATGTCGATCATGATAACCCGGATGACGATGCGTCCGCCCGGACGTATGATGCCACGAACGGTACCTCCAGCAGTGGCGACATCTATTACTTTGGTCCCGGGCTGGGGTTTAGGTAAACGAATTAATGGAGCTCCACCCCAGGTTTCTATTCCTCGACTCCTCGACTCCCTCTCCCCCGGCGACATTATTTAAGTTTCAGGCCGACGTCGACCGGTGCGCGGTCGACGCGAAAAAGCGCAATGGCGCCGGTTCCACTGGTGTGAAAGTCGGGTAATTCGGTCAAGGTCACGGTGGTCTCGACGCCGGCCAAGGTGAGATGCTCTGGTCGACCTTTGCGCAAGGTGCGCGACACGGGTTTGCCTCGCCCGCTCCTGTCACTGTAATCCTCTACGACAGCGGCTTCGTCCCGAATTGCGGTTAATTTCCAGCTTTGCAGTGGCGTGTCTTTGCTAATCGTCTTTGCTTCGATGTCGAGTGTTTCGACCAGCAGCTCCATCTCGCGAATCTTCTCCTGACGGTCGCGGACGATGACTTGTCGTGTGCGCTCATCAATTTCCGGGTGAGGCGCAGCGGGGCTTCTCATGCGCTCAAGCTTCTCGCCGACGGAGTTCACATCCGCATGGGCGATGGTGAAAACGCGGGTCGGAAGCGGAACGTCCATTTCTGCAAGCAAGCGTTCGATGCGCGCGAGGGCATCGGGCAGATCGGTCACGAAAAGCTTGTTTGAACGCGGATCGTAGGTCGCCCTGCTGATCTTTGGCGTCAGGGCGGGCCAGATCGATTTCGTCGCGTCGTCCGCGTTCATGTGCTTAGGCTGGAAAATTTTGAACTTCACCTGGGTGGGAAGCACCTGGTCATTATAGCTGTTTTGGTCCCAAATCTCGAAGGTGCCTGGATCGTCGGTCGGCTGGTAAAGCATCCAGTCGCTGCCCTGGCGAACAAGCTCGTCGAGTGCATCGCGCAGGGGAACATTTCTCACCACAAACGGGCCGAGCTTTGTTCCCGCAACTTTGCCGCGGGCTCTAACTTTCATTCCCTGCTCGGCAAATTGCCCGAGCACGCGCTCGATTGTAAACCCCATGGAAACAATGGAGATATGGCCGGGCTTCGTGGAGTTGATGGACGGCGCGCGCTCCGCCGGTTCGGTATCGGAGGTTTCCTCTGACGCCGACGCATTGCTGATGATCGCAAATCCGCAAATCGTAAGTACAGCCAGCCCCAAACGCGGCTCACGTGTTTCGAACATTGCCTGCTCCTGTTTTCATAGTAGGAAACGGGGAGGCGCACCGGGACCCATGGAACAGCTGGCAACAAGAAACCGGTGCTCCCGCTCCAGCGGAACGCCCTTTCGGCAAGCAATGTTCCACTGCCGTGACCGGGGAAACGGCGTGGTGCTGCGGCTCGCAGTGCATTCTGATGATTTCGGTTAAGCGTATTTGTCAGGTACGGATAGCGAATCGAGCGGGTGGGTTATTCGCATGGGGCAGCCGTGCTATCCCCTCCTGGCAGCCGTGAATCCACCATTTGCGGGGTCTAGTGTGGTCTACCATTAATTCGCATCCGGTTCTGT